>NZ_JBHTFL010000008.1:0-233178 GCF_042666175.1 Nocardioides sp. GCM10028917 | reverse complement strand
CGCGTCGGCGCCCGAGCAGTGGCGGCGCGCCCACAACGACCGGCACCACGTCAACACCAACGTGCTGGGCAAGGACAACGACCTCGGCTACGGCATCATGCGCGTCGACGAGGCCCAGGAGTGGGAGCCGCGCCACCTGGCGCAGCCGCTGTGGAACCTCGTCAACGCCTGCATCTTCGAGTACGGCATCGCCATGTACGACCTCGACCTCGGCGAGTCGCTCCGCTCCGGTGAGGGCTTCTCGTCAGAGCAGAAGGTGGAGATGCGCACGACGGCGCGCCGGGCCGCGCGCAACGCGCTGCGCGACTACGTCCTGCACCCCCTGCTCTCGGTGCCCACCGGGTCGGCCCGCACCACCCTCACCGCCAACCTCGCCGCCAACCTCGCGCGCAACGTGTGGAGCCACTCGGTGATCATGTGCGGCCACTTCCCAGAGGGCGTGGCGACGTTCGAGGTGGCCGAGCTCGACGAGCACGAGACGCGCGGGCGGTGGTACCTCCGCCAGATGCTCGGCTCCGCCGACGTCTCGGGCCCGCCGCTGCTCCACGTGCTGTGCGGCAACCTCTCGCACCAGATCGAGCACCACCTGTTCCCCGACCTGCCCAGCAACCGCTACCGCGAGATCGCGGGACCCGTTCGGGAGCTCTTCGAGCGCCACGGGCTGGCGTACAACACCGCCCCGCTGTGGCGGCAGGTCGCCAGCGCGTGGAAGAAGGTCATCCGGCTGTCGGTGCCGCCGCGACGGTGAGCAACAGCGCATGACGCGATGCCCGGAGGGGCACCTGTGCGCCATGACGAGCGGGATGTCGGCGGTGCCGTCGCACGTGCCGGGCGGCGAGTTCACCGTCGGGGTGGAGGAGGAGCTCATGCTCGTCGACGACCGCGACGAGCTGATGGGCGCCGCGGCCGCCCCGCTCGTGGAGGCGATGTCGCAGACCCTGCCCGACGCCGGCGTCGTGACCGGCGAGATCTACGTCGACCAGGTCGAGCTCAACACCCCGGTGTGCAGGAGCGCCGAGGACGCGTGGCGCTCGCTGCGCGACCTCCGAGCGCTCGTCGAGAAGCAGGGCGGGCGAGTCCTGGCCGCGGGGGTGCACCCGACCGCGGCCGTCGGTGTCCCCGACATCGCCACGTCGCCGCGCTACGACCGCATCATCGACGAGTACGCCGGCCTGCTGCGCACACCCACCGCGGCCCTGCAGGTCCACGTCGGGCTGCCCGACGAACGCACGGCGATGCTGGCCTACCGCGGACTGCGCAACCGGCTGCCGCTCCTGCGCGCCCTCGCCGCGGGATCGCCGTACTGGCACGGTCTGGACTCGGGTCAGGCCACGGCCCGGGCGGCCATCATCCGCTCCTACCCCCGGACCACGATGCCGCCGCTGCTGCGGTCCTGGGACGACTACGTCGAGCGCACGGAGGCGTTGATGGCCGCGGCCGAGGCGTCCGACCACACCTACGTGTGGTGGGAGATGCGGCCACGACCGCTGCTGGGGACGCTCGAGGTGCGGGTGATGGACGCCGTGCCGTCACTGTCGACGGTCGCCGCGCTGACCGCCCTGGTGCAGGGGATCGCCCGGCGCGCCGTCGAGTCGCCCGACGAGGTCGACCTCGAGGACGACGTGCTGGCGGTCAACGACCACCGCGCCGCCCGCTACGGCCTCGACACGCGGGTCGTGGACGTCGACCGGTCGCTGCGCTCCCTGCGCGAGATCGCCGGCCGTGTGGTCGCCGAGGCGCGGGCCGTGCTGGCCACGGACCGGATGGAGGCCCCGCTCGACGTGCTCGACGCCGCGGTCGCCGGAGAGACCGAGCCGAACCGCCAACGACGGGTCGTCGCGGCCGGTGGCATGCCGGCCCTCCTGGCCGACCTCGTCGCCCGCACCACCGACCTGGACGGCTGAGCCGTGTACGCCGACCACCTGGTGCAGCCGTGGTACGACCGGCTCGTGGAGGACCTGCCCGACGGGCCTGCGCTCGACGTGCACACCCACCTGGGGGACCGGGACTCCGTCTCGGCGACCGCTGAGGAGCTGATGGGAGCGGTCGCGTCCGCCCGCGCGCGGGCGCTGGTCTTCCCGCTGTCGGAGCCGGACGGCAGCTACCTCGCTGCCAACGAGGCCTGCCTGGACGTGGCCGGCCGCAGTGACGGCGCACTGACCGCCTTGGTGCGGGTGGTGCCCGACGAGGTCGACGCGGTGGAGAAGCTCCTCGACGCCGGCTCTCGAGGCCTGAAGCTGCACCTGTCCAGCGACGAGCTCGACCTGGCCGACCCGCGGCTGGAGCCGGCGTTCGCGCTGGCGCACGAGCGCCGGCACCCGGTGGTGGTGCACGGCGGTCCGGAGGTCGGCTCGACCGGCGCGGCGGTCCTCGACCTGTGCGAGCGGTGGCCCGACCTCCGGCTCGTGCTCGCCCACTGCGGGCTCTCGGACCTCGGCCGGCTGCACCGCCATGTCACCGACGTGCCGAACCTGTTCTTCGACACCTCCTGGTGGACGCCCGCGCACCTGATGGCGCTCTTCCGCCTCGTCCCGCCCGGCCGGGTCCTCGCCGGGAGCGACCTGCCCTACAGCACGCCCGTCTCCCACCTGACGGCCACCGGCCGGTGCGCCCTGCAGGCGGGGCTCACCCCGGAGCAGGTCGCCTCGGTGCTCGGGGGACAGGCCACGCGCATCCTCGACGGCGCCGAGCCGCTCGACCTGGGGCCGCCGCCGGCCGAGGAGGCCTGCGAGGTGTGGCCGTTCCCGGAGGCCGCGTCGACCAACCTCCTCGCCGCCCTCGAGGCCATGCAGCGGGGCCTCGACCCCGAGGTGCCGCTCGTCGTCGCGCGCCATGCCTGTGAGGTGCCGGGCGACGACCCGGACGCGCCGGTCCTGGCGTCGGTGCTTCGCCTGCTCGACCTCTACGAGGAGCACCGCGACCGGCTGCTGCGACGCAACGGCTTCACGCCCGGGTGGGACCTCGTGGCCGCCGCCGCGGTCGTGGCCCGTACGCCCGCGGCCCCGGTGCCGTAACGGCTGTCCCGGCAGACCCGTGGGCCTCCGACGGCTCAGTGGGGGCTGCCACCCGGCTCTCGCAGCAACCACCAGCCGGCGGTCCAGGCGGCCGCGCCCGCGACCAGCTCGACGTGCAGGTCGACGATCGCGAGGCTGATCATCGTGGTCACCGCGACCCCGCTGAAGCCGTCGAGCGCCATCAGCTGCCGACCGACTCGCTCGTCGCGGACACCGCGGCGCGACGCCGCGCGTCGAGCGCGGAGGAGCGCCGGGAGAGGCGCTGGTCGAGCAGCTCCGCGGCCTCGGTGGTGCGCCCGGCCATCGCCAGGGCGTGCACGAGGGTGTCCTCGACGACCTCGCGCTGGGCCCGGCTGCCGCCCAGCGGTGCCATCGTGCCGACCACGCCGGTCAGCGTCGCGGCAGCGGCGTTCCAGCGCTCCTCGACGACGTGGACGAGACCGGTGCACAGGGGAGCCACGACGTCGCGGAAGACCCGGTCGTCGCTCCGCTCGGCGTGGGCCCCCAGCTCGGTCAGCGCGGCGGCATCGGCGTCAGCGGCGAGGAGGACGGCGCTGTGCATCGCGGCGAACGGCGTCGGGGGTGCGGTCAGCCACTCGGCCGGGGCCTGCGCCCGCACCTCGGCCACGGGCAGGTCGTCGGTCCACGCGCCCGTCACCCGTCCGCGCCAGAGCAGCGACCCGCTGTCGACCACGACCCTGCTGCCGCTGACGACCGACGGGGCGAGCTCGCGGGCGTAGCGGCGGCGTACGGCCTCGACGTCGTCCCGCATCAGCTCGTGGAGCGCGGCGTGCCAGGAGAAGTGGGAGCGGTGGTTCGCCTCGGGCCCGCGGGTGCGGATCCACTCGTCGAGCCACGCCAGGCCGGTCGTGTGGTCGCCGGTCTCGTAGTAGACGTGGGCCCGCGCGTGGACGGCGTGGCCGGAGGCGGGCTCGACGGAGAGGGCGTAGGAGGAGAGGTCCTCGGCCTCGGCCCAGCGCTCCTGGTCCTGGCGGACGAACGCCAGCTGGCCGGCGTACCACCAGTCGTCGCCGTAGGAGCGGCCCAGCGACTCGACGAGCTCGGCCGTCTGGGTGCCGCTGGTGAGCCCGCCGAAGGCGACGGTCGGCACCGCGACGCTGACGGCGAGGGCGTCGCGCGGGAAGAGGCGTACGTGCCGGAGAAGCGCCGCGGCGCCCGTGGCCTCGTCGGTGCGCAGCCGGGTGGTGACGGCGTCGAGGAACGAGGACTCACGGTCGTCGAGGTGGCGGTCGGACGCGGCCCGGTGGGCGGCGCGCAACGACGCGCGCCAGTGGGTGTTGGCGCCCCACTCGTGCCCGAGCAGCGCGAGGGCGGCGTGGGCCTGCACGAACCCCTCGTCGGCGGCGACCGCGTCGGCGAGGCCCTCCTCGACGCCGTCCTGGAGGCGCAGCAACCGGCCGAGCGCGGCGTTGTAGCGCTCGGCGGCGTCCGGGCTGGTGGAGAGCGTCAGGCCGTAGGGGTCGACCGGGCGGCGGCGGGCCTCGCCGTGCAGCGACCGGCTCACGATGCGCGCCACGTCGTAGGCCTGCTCGCGGATCTCGGGCATCGCCGTGGACTCCCACAGGTTGCCGCGGCGCAGCGAGCCGACGGCGAGGAAGGGGAGCGTGTCGGGCAGGGTGCCGAGGATGCGACCGTCGTCGGCGGTGTCGATGCCCAGACCGGCCGGGCCGGGCCGGACCAGGCCCGTCTGGGCCAGGCGGGTGAGCAGCGGGTCGGCGGCGATGGAGCCGACCGGGCCGGTGCAGTTGACCACCGCCGCGACGCGCAGGGTCGTCCCGTCGTCGAGGGTGACGTGGAGGGCGGACCGGTCGGCGCGCACGGCGGCGAGGGTGCCGCGGTGGCGCACGAGCCTGCCCTCGGCCGCGATCGCGTCGAGGCGCCGGGAGGTGGCCGGGGCCATCCGGTGCCGGTGCACGTCCCACGAGCGGGCGTCCTCGGCGATGAAGCGTCGCTTGTCGGCCTCCGACAGCCCTCGCCACAGCTGGGAGGTGACGGGACGGAGCCCGTCGACCGCGGCTCGCCAGTCGCCGGTGCTCGCGACGGTCTCCTCCACGTGCGCGGTCAGGGTCGAGCGGAGCGTGTCGAGGTCCTGGGTCCGGGTGATGCCGGGCGGCGGCGGCACCGGGGGAGTCGTGGGCAGCACGTGGGGCTGCGGCACGGCATCGGTGCGCGAGACCACGTGGATGGTGCGGTCGGGCCGGTCGGCGCTGATCGCGAGGTCCACCATGGTCAGGCCCGAGCCCAGCATCAGCACGTCGCCGACCTCGGGGATCGCCTGCGTCCACGGGTCGGCGACCAGGCGGGCGTCGGCCGCCAGCTCGGGCGGGGCCCACCCGGTGCCCGGGCGGCTGCTGGTGGCCAGCACGACTGCCCGCGCCTCGAGCTGCTCCCCGTCGGCGAGCTCGACGACGAACCCGTCGCCGGAGCGGCTGATGTCGGCGACCTCGGCGTGGCGGCGTACGAGCCGGGCGTTGCCGGGGAACTCGGTCGCGGTGGTCAGCAGGCTCTCGATGTAGCGACCGAACGCCGCGCGCGGCGCGAAGTCGTGGGGCTGGAACTTGGCGTCGTGGTGGTTGCGCAGCCAGCGGAGGAAGTGCTCGGGGTCGCGGGGGAACGCGCTCATCCCCGAGGCCGGGACGTTGAGGAGGTGGCGCTCGTCCGTGGTCGAGTAGGCCTGGCCGCGGCCGGTGCTCGGCGCCGGGTCGACCAGCTCGACGCGGAAGCGCGACGAGAGCGCCGTCACCAGGTGGGTGGCCACCAGGGTGCCGGCGGCACCGGCTCCCACCACGACGACCCGACAGTCACCCTCGTTCGTCCCCACGACGCACACCTCTCATAGTCCACTGAGTTACTTGACAAAAGGTAGCAGTGACGGGCTGCCGGACCGAGTCGGGGGAGCGGCGGGCGAGTCGTGGCACGGCGGTCAGGCCTCCCGCCGCATGACCACGCGCGGGAACCCCGCCGAGGTGGCCTCGGTGGTCGCGGCCATCTCGAAGCCGGCGTCCTCGAACAGCTTGCGGGTGCCGACGTAGGCCATCGTCAGGTCGACCTTCCGCCCCTGGTTGTCCACCGGATAGCCCTCGACGACCGGGGCGCCGCGCTCGGCGGCGTACGTGACCGCACCGTGGAGGAGCACGTGCGAGATGCCGCGGCCCCGGTGCCCGGGGCGGACCCGGATGCACCACACCGACCACGCGGGCTGGTCGTCGACGTGCGGGATCTTCGTCGAGCGGGCGAAGGGCAGCTCCGCGCGCGGGGCGACGGCCGCCCAGCCGACGACCTCGTCGCCGTCGTAGGCCAGCACGCCCGGCTTGGTGCGCTTGCGCGTCAGCGCCTCGACGTACGCCCCGCGGTCGGGCCCGGCAAGCTCGCGGTTGTCCTTCGCCGGGATGCGGTGGCTCAGGCACCAGCAGACGCTGGACGTGGGGTTCTTCGGGCCGACCATCGTGCGCACGTCGTCGAAGCGCGCGTGCGTCGCCGGGTGGACGACGAACCCGCCGGAGCTCACCAGGGGCGTGCTGGCCATGCCGCCACGGTAGTCCCGACGCTGGTCGGCGCGCTGGGCCCAGCCGGTTCAATGGGGGCATGGACGCTGCTGCACCGACGATGCGCAAGATCGGCCTGCTCGGCGGGATGAGCTGGGAGAGCTCGGCGCTCTACTACGCGATCCTCAACGAGGCGGTCCGCGACCGCCTCGGCGGCTACCACTCGGCACGCGTGCTCATGTCCTCCGTCGACTTCGCCGAGGTCGAGGCCATGCAGGCGGCGGGGGAGTGGGACGCCGCCGGCCGCCTGCTCGCCGCCGAGGCTGCCGCGCTCGAGGCGGCCGGCGCGGAGTGCGTGGTGCTCTGCACCAACACGATGCACAAGGTCGCCGACGCGATCGAGGCGGCGACCGGTGTGCCGCTGATCCACATCGCCGACGTGACCGCCGCGGCCGTCCGCGGTGCCGGGCTCTCGCGGGTCGCGCTGCTCGGCACGAGATTCACCATGGAGCAGGACTTCCTGCGGGACCGGCTCGCCACCCACGGCGTCGAGGCGCTCGTCCCGCCGAGTGAGGACCGTGAGCTCGTGCACGAGGTGATCTACGGCGAGCTCGTCCACGGCGTCGTGCGCGACGAGTCGCGGGCGGCGTACGTCGACGTGGTGGAGCGGCTCGTCGCCGACGGCGCCGAGGGCGTCGTCCTCGGCTGCACCGAGATCGAGCTGCTGCTCGGACCCGACGACGTCGAGGTGCCCGTCTTCGCCACCACCCGCCTGCACGCGCTGGCGGCCGTCGACTTCGCCCTCAGCTGAGGTCCGCGTCAGCCCTGCCCGGGCCAGAGCGAGTGGTAGGCGTTGATCGCCGGCTGCCCGCCGAGGTGGGCGTAGAGCACGTGCGAGTCACGCGGGATCTCGCCCCCGGTGACGAGGTCGATGAGGCCGGCGAGCGACTTCCCCTCGTAGACCGGGTCGGTGATCATCGCCTCGAGCTGCGCGCCGAGCGCCATCGCCTCCATGGTCGAGTCGACCGGAAGGCCGTAGAGCTCCCCGGCCCACCCGTCCAGCACGGTGATCTCGTCGTCGCGCAGGTCGCGGCCGAGCTCGATCAGCTCCGCGGTGTGCCGGGCGATGCGCGCCACCTGGTCGCGGGTCTTCTCGAGCGTCGCGCTGGCGTCGATGCCGAGCACGCGGCGGCGTACGCCGGTGAGGTCCTCGAGCGCTGCGAAGCCGGCGATCATCCCGGCGTGGGTCGATCCGGTGACCGTGCAGACCACGATCGTGTCGAAGGTGATGCCGAGCGCCTTCTCCTGCTCGGCCACCTCGAAGGCCCAGCTGGCGAACCCGAGGCCGCCGAGCCGGTGCTCGCTGGCGCCCGCCGGGATGGCGTACGGCGTGCCGCCGGCCTCCTCGACCTCGCGGATCGCGTCCTTCCACGAGTCGCGGATGCCGATGTCGAAGCCGTGCGGGTCGAGGCGGGAGTCGGCGCCCATCATCCGGCTCAGCAGGATGTTGCCGACCTGGGTGTTGGTCGGGTCGTCCCACGGCACCCACTTCTCCTGCACGAGCCGGCACTTCAGGCCGAGGTGGGCGGCGACGGCGGCGACCTGACGGGTATGGTTGGACTGGAAGCCACCGATGGAGACCAGGGTGTCGGCGCCGCTGGCCAGCACGTCGGGAACGATGTACTCCAGCTTGCGGACCTTGTTGCCGCCGAAGGCGAGACCGCTGTTGACGTCCTCGCGCTTGGCCCACACCTGCGCGCCACCGCCCTTCGCGGCGAGGTGGTCGGAGAGCCGCTTCAGGTGGTGGACGGGTGAGGGGCCGAAGGTGAGCGGGTGGCGCTCGAACTGCTCGAGGATCATGAGGTCTCCTGCTGGGCGGGCTGGGTGGGCTGGACGGGCTCGGCGGGTTGGTCGGGGTCGGGGATGAGGTCGGCGAGGTTCTGCCAGGTGCGGAAGGCGACGTCGGCGGCAGCGTCCCCGTCGCGGCCTACGCACGCCTCGACGAGGCGCTCGTGCAGCAGCACCGACTGCTCCCCGGCGTGGGAGGCGAAGCGGCGGCGCTCGAGGCGGCGTACGACGGGTCCGAACTGGTCGAGCACGGTGGCGAGGGCCCGGTTGCCGGAGACCTCGACCGCGACCCAGTGGAAGTCGTCGTCCGCGGTCAGCGCGGCATCGGTGTCGTGGGCCTCGATCGCGGCAGCGAAGCGGCGGTTGGCGGCTCGCATCAGCTCCACGTCGTCGTCGGTGAGCCGGGCGACGGCCTCCGTGACCGCGAGGCGGTGCATGGCGACCACGACGGCGTGGGCCTCGCGCACCTCGGCCAGGTCGATCTCCGCGACGACGGTCGAGCGGCCGGGTGCCGACCGGACGAGCCCGGTCTCGCCGAGCCGCAGCAGCGCCTCGCGCACCGGCGTACGGCTCACGCCGAGCCAGGTCGCGAGCTCGGTGTCGCGCACCACCTCGCCCGGCGCGAGGGTG
Organism: Nocardioides sp. GCM10028917; assembly: GCF_042666175.1. NCBI lineage: Bacteria > Bacillati > Actinomycetota > Actinomycetes > Propionibacteriales > Nocardioidaceae > Nocardioides > Nocardioides sp. GCM10028917. Next base: position 224,180 of record NZ_JBHTFL010000008.1, on the reverse strand, counting down.
CCGTCGACGATCGCGTCGCGCAGCCGGTCGTGCACCGAGTCGCGCAGCAGGGTGGTGCGAAGAAGAACGGGGGACTCCGGGACCGGCATGCAATATATTGGATATCACGTCCCCCAGAAGCGCAAGATGATCTCAGCGGTCGGCGCGACGACTGCTGCCGCCGCGCAGGGGTACTAGCGGACGTGCCCGCCCCGTTCCGCCGCGCCTTCGAGCTGCTCGCCGTCCTGCGCTCCGCCCCCGCCTTCCATCCCGACGGCGTCCTCTACGAGGGGCGCGCCGAGGTCCGGGGACTGGGGCCGCTGGCGCCCGGGGAGGTCGACTGCCTGGTCCGGCTCTCCAAGGGCGTCGGCACGCCGCGCGGCGTGGGTGACCTCCTGGGCATCGCCGTCCGTCTCCTCCACCACCTGCCTGTCGACGTGCTCTGCACGACCGCACCCGGCATCAAGGGGTGGCGGCGCTACCTGCTCGTGCCGCGACAGACCTGGTCCGGCGCCACCCTGACCTCGCTGATGTGGTGGCGGTCCCCGGCGGGCGAAAGGCTGCAGGTCATCGTGCAGGCGCCTGACGCGGGCCTCGACTCACCGGAGCCGGACGTGCTCCTCGACCGGCTGCCGGTGACCTTCACCATCCGGGTGGTGGGACCGGCTGGCGAGGTGCAGTCCGGCACGATCCGGGTGGACCGCCGCTCCAGCCTCTCGCGACCGGACTTCGACCCGGTGCTCCACTCGCCGCTGCCGTGGCGCCTGGCACCGCGTGGGGTGGCCGCCCTGCGGGCGCGGGCGTACGTCGGCAGCCGTGCGGGGCAGGCGCAGACCACCTCGGACCGGGCAGTCTGAGCCTGTGCTCACCGTCATCGTGGCGCTGGCCGCCAACACGGTCCTGGCGGTCCTGAAGAGCATCGTCGCCGCCGTCACCGGTTCGGCGTCGATGGTCGCCGAGGCGGCCCACTCCTGGGCCGACGCGGGCAACGAGGTGTTCCTCGTGGTCGCGGAGCGGAGGTCGGAGAAGCCGGCCGACGAGGGCCATCCGCTCGGCCACGGCCGCGAGGCCTACGTGTGGTCGATGATCGCGGCCTTCGGCCTGTTCGCGGTCGGCGCGGCGGTGTCGGTCATCCACGGCGTCCAGTCGCTGGGCGCCGAGGAGGAGGAGGCCGAGTACTTCTGGGCGTACGTCGTCATGGGTGCTGCGTTCGTGCTCGAGGGCATCTCCTTCACGCAGGCGTGGCGCCAGGTGCGCCGCGGTGCCCGGTCCGCCGACGTCAGCCACGCGAGGTTCCTCGACCAGACCTCCGACCCGACGTTGCGCGCGGTCTTCCTCGAGGACTCCGCCGCGCTCGTCGGCATCGTCATCGCGGTGAGCGGCCTCGCGCTCCACCAGGCCACCGGCGACCCCGTGTGGGACGCGATCGGGTCGATCCTCGTCGGCCTGCTGCTCGGCTGGGTGGCGGTCTACCTCCTGCGCCGCAACATGGCCTTCCTCGTCGGCCAGGTCGCCGACCCGCGCATCTACGACACGGTGCTGGGCTGGCTCCGCGAGCGTCCCGAGGTGCAGACGGTCAGCACGCTGCACCTGCAGTACGTCGGCCCCGAGCGGCTCTTCCTCGTGGGCTCGGTCGACCTGGTGGGCGACGACGCCGAGAGCGAGGCCGCCGACGAGCTGCAGCGCCTCGAGGACCACCTCGAGGAGCGTCCCGAGATCGCGCGGGCCGTCCTCTCGCTCGCCGCGCCGGGGCGTCCGCCCAGCGTCGGTCGCGTCTACGGGAACAACGCCGGTGGTTGAGCGTTGAACCAGGCATGAAGAAGATCGGGTTCCTGAACTTCGGCCACTGGACCGACAGTCCTCAGTCGGCGGTCCGGACGGCGTCCGACACCCTCCTGCAGTCGATCGACCTCGCGGTCGCGGCCGAGGAGCTTGGTGCCGACGGTGCGTACTTCCGGGTGCACCACTTCGCCCGGCAGCTCGCCTCGCCGTTCCCGCTTCTCGCCGCCGTCGGGGCGCGCACGAGCCGCATCGAGATCGGCACCGGCGTGATCGACATGCGCTACGAGAACCCGCTCTACATGGCCGAGGACGCGGGATCCGCCGACCTCATCGCCGGTGGGCGGCTGCAGCTCGGCATCAGCCGGGGATCACCGGAGCAGGTGATCGAGGGCTGGCGCTACTTCGGCTACGCCCCCGTCGAGGGCGAGGACCAGGCCGACATGGCCCGGCGGCACACCGAGGTGCTGCTGCAGGTGCTGCAGGGGGAGGGGTTCGCCCAGCCCAACCCGCGCCCGATGTTCCCCAACCCGCCGGGCCTGCTGCGTGTCGAGCCGCACTCCGAGGGCCTGCGCGAGCGCATCTGGTGGGGCGCCGCCTCTGACGCCACCGCCCGGTGGGCGGCGGAGAAGGGCATGCACCTGATGAGCTCGACGCTCAAGGCCGACGAGTCGGGCGAGCCGTTCCACGTCCAGCAGCGCAAGCAGATCGAGGTCTTCCGCGAGGCCTGGCGCGAGGCCGGCCACGAGGTCGAGCCCCGCGTGTCCGTGAGCCGCTCGATCATGCCGATCACGACCGACCTCGACCGGATGTACTTCGGGCACGAGGGCACCAGCTCCGACCAGTTCGGCCAGATCGAGGCCAACCTGCGCGCGGTGTTCGGCAAGACGTACGCCGCCGAGCCCGACGTCCTGGTCAAGGAGCTCGCCGAGGACGAGGCCGTCGCCGCGGCCGACACCCTGCTCCTCACGGTGCCCAACCAGCTCGGCGTGGACTACAACGCCCACATCCTGGAGACGGTGCTCACCGAGGTGGCGCCGGACCTCGGCTGGCGCTGACCGCTCACCCTCACCCACTCGACAAAGGAACTGACCTCATGGCACGCATCACCGTCCTCGGCGGCACTGGATACGTAGGCGCGGCGGTGGTCGCGGAGGCCCGCAAGCGCGGGCACGACGTGACGGCAGTGAGTCGTACGGCGCCGTCCTCACCGGTCCCCGGAGCGGACTACGTCGAAGGCTCCGTGCTCGACAGCGACGTCCTGGAGCACACCACCGCCGGGCGGGACGTGGTGCTCGTCGCGCTGTCACCCCGTGGCGACATGGCCGGCAAGGTCGAGGGTGTCGTCGAGGAGCTCATCGCACGCCTGGCCGGAACCCCGACGCGCCTCGGCTACGTCGGCGGCGCGTCCTCCCTGCTCACCGAGGACGGCGGACCGCGCCTGTGGGACGTCACGAAGGACCAGCTGCCCGACGAGGTGAAGCCCGAGGTGCAGACCGGCCTCGACACCTTCGCGCTCTGCCAGCAGAGCCCGGAGTCGCTCGACTGGTTCTACGTCAGCCCGCCCGCGGACTTCGGCTCGTGGCTCGGCACGGAGTCGAAGGGTGCCTACGTCCTGGGCGGCGACGTGCTGCTGCGCGACGCCGACGGTGCGTCGACGATCTCGGCCGACGACCTCGCGCTGGCGATCCTGGACGAGATCGAGACACCGACGCATCGTCGGGGCCGGTTCACCGCGATCAGCTGACAGGCCGGGGCAGGGCTCAGGGCGCGGCCGCCCGCAGCTTCTCCAGCAGCGGGCCGGCCGCCTCGCTGATGAACCGGTCCTGTCCCTCGTCGCCGATCTGGACGAGGGCGACGTCGGTGAAGCCCGCTTCCCAGTAGGCCGAGACGGCCTCGACGACCTTGTCGAGGTCGGGTCCGCAGGGGATGGACTCCGCGACGTCCTCGGGCCGGACGTACGTCGTCGCGGCGGAGAAGCCGGCCGGGGTGGGGAGGTCGGCGTTGACCGACCAGCCGCCGCCGAACCAGCGGAACTGCTCGTGCGCGCGCGTGATCGCGGCGTCCTCGTCAGGGTCCCAGCAGATCGGGATCTGGCCGACTGCGCGCGCGTCCTCGCCGATGCGCGGGGCGCCGTCGACGCCGTTCCAGGACTCGACGATGTCGGCCTTGGGCTCCACGGCCACGAGGTGGTCGGCCAACGGCGCGAACCGCGCGATCGCCCGGTCGCCGGCGACCGCGACGCCGATGTCGACGCCCTCGTCGGGCAAGTCCCAGATGCGGGCGGAGTCGACCTGGAAGAAGTCGCCGCGGTGGTCGACGAGCTCACCGGTGTGCAGGGCCCGGATGACCTCGATCGCCTCGGCGAGCATGTCCTGCCGCTCGGCGATCGCGGGCCAGCCCTCGCCCACGACGTGCTCGTTGAGGTTCTCGCCGCTGCCGAGGCCGAGGGTGAAGCGGCCCTCGGCGAGGATCTGCAGCGTCGCGGCCTTCTGGGCGACGACGGCCGGGTGGTAGCGCAGCGTCGGGCACGTCACGTACGTCATCAGCCCCACGCGCTCGGTGGCCTGCGCGACCGCGCCGAGCGTCGTCCAGGCGTACGGCGCGTGCCCCTGCTCGGTGAGCCACGGGGAGAAGTGGTCGCTCATCACCTCGAAGTCGAAGCCGGCCTTCTCGGCGGCGACGGCGTACGACACCAGCTCGCGCGGGCCGCTCTGCTCGGTCATCAGGGTGTATCCGAAGCGCGTCATGCGTCGACGTTAGCCAGCCACGCCCGACCTCCCACCACCCGCTCAGGTGAGCCCTCCTCGGGTGCCCGGTGATTGTGTGGAGGCACACGCCCACCAGGAGGAGCACGATGAGCGCATCGCCCAACGAGGACAAGACCGACCGGGACGGCAACGAGGGCCAGGTCTCCGAGACGGCATCCGAGTTCGGAGAGCCGATCAGCTCGGGCGACTCGGTCGCCGGGCAGCCCGACCCGCACCCCGGCGAGGTCGACGAGGGAGCCCAGGGACCCGACGCCATCCCCGACGACCCCACCGGCGAGCACCCCCACAAGCCCTGAGGCGCGCGGGACCCACCCGGCTCCGGTAGAAACGACCCCATGAGCAGACCAGTGATCGTGGTCGTGGGTGCCGGGCCGGGCGTGAGCGGGTCCGTCGCGCGCCGCTTCGCCGACGAGGGCTACGACGTGGGGCTCCTCGGCCAGGAACAGCAGGTGCTCGACCAGCTGGTGACCGATCTCGGCGCCCGGGGTGCGACCGTCGGCCATGCGTGCGTCGACGTCACCGACGAGCAGGCGGCGCGCGACGCCGTACGACGCTTCGGCGAGCACACCGGGCACATCGACGTCCTGCACTTCAACCCCAGCGCCTTCCGCGAGAAGGACCCGCTCGCCCTCACGGTCGCCGAGCTGGTCGAGGACGTCGCGCTCGGGGTGGGCGCCCTGCTGACCGCGGTGCAAGCGGCGCGCCCCTTCATGTCCGCCGGCGGGCGGATCAGCGTGACCGGCAGCATGGCGGCCGACGAGCCGTCGGAGCGCGCCGCGTCGCTGGGGGTGCAGAAGGCGGGCGTGCGCAACCTCGTGCACAGCATCGACAAGACCCTGGCCGGCGACGGGATCCGCGCCGTCTCCGTCACCGTGCGCGGGGCACTGGCGCGCGAGGGTGCGTTCACCCCCGACCGGGTCGCCGACGCGATCTGGGACGCGGTCGCGACGGACGACGCCCACTGGCGCAGCGAGGTCCCCTACAGCGGGTGATCGGCGGGCTCAGGCCGACGTCGGCTTCTGGAGGGCGGCGGTCAGTGCATCCAGCGGGTGCCGAACCAGTCGTGCAACCACCCGCGCATCCGAACGATCTCGAGACGCTGGTCGTCGCGGATGTCAGCGGCCAGGACGGCGACCTCGTCGTGCTCGAACAGCCCCGACGCCAGCCCGTGCTGCGACATCATCACCGCCGTCATGTGGTGCGCGACCATGTCCTCCAGGAAGGTCTGGTCGAGGCGATCGCCGGAGAGCCTGGTGAGGTCGCGCATCATCGGCTCGTAGTCCACGTCGGTGGAGTCATCGGGATGCCACTCCGCCAGCCAGGACTCCATCTGCTCGACCTGGACCGTCTGCGCCTCGACGATCCTCGCGCCGAAGCGGCGCATGGTCGCGCGGTCCGACCGGCGCAGCTCGCGCGCCGCCTCGATCGCCTCCTGGTGGTGGGCCACCATCTCGGCGAGGTACTCCTTCTCGCTCGCAGCGGAGAGGTGGTGCCCGGTCCTGAAGCCGGCCAGGTGGCCACCGAGCCCGCTCATCCGGTGGCCCAGGTGCCCGCCACGTTGACCGGCTGGCATCGGGTGGGACCAGCCGTCGTCGTCGTGCGCCGTCACCGCGGCGCTCGCTCCCGCGCCCACCAGTGCACCCGCGACCACGGCCGCGACGATCGTGCGCCTCATGTCGCTCGCCTCCTCGACACCAGCGTGCGACGCACGATCGGCGTACGTCAGGGCCCGAGGTCCCGGAGGTGGGGGCCGAGGGTCACGGGTGGGTCAGCGCTTGCGGCCCAGGAGCAGGTAGGCGAGCGGGCCGACCGGCTGCACCGACAGCGCCGGTGCCCACAGCAGCTTGGGTCCTCGCACGAGCTCGGCGGGGCGCTGCTTGAGGTCCCTGGCGCACCACGCGGTGAGGGCGACCTCCACGATCCCGGCCACGGCGACGATCTTCTTCTGCGTGGGCGTCATGTCGCCCCAGGACTTCTTCTGTGCCATGGACGCAACCTACCGGGAGGGCACGAGACTCCTCACGCACCACCGATGCCGCTGATCAGCAGCCAGAAGACGACCACGCCCACGGCCGCGGCCAGCAGGCCCCACCACGCCCCGGTCATCGCCCGGCGCCCGGTGGTCGCGCCCTCGCGGGCCAGACCGGGGAGCAAGACCGTGACCGCCGCTCCGACGGCCGCCATCACGACGAGCTGCGCCGGCACGATCCAGTTCTCCGTGCCCTCCTCGAGGACGGACGCCGCCGCCGGCAGGCTGAGCACGCCGAGGACGAGCAGGACGACGATCCCGACGACGCGCTGCGCTGACCGGCTCACGAGGAGAACCTAGCGGCTGGCCGGAGCGGTGCGTAAGCCATGTTCTGGTGCCGCAGAACCTGCGTCACGCACCGCTCCACGGGACCAGCCTCAGGCCTCCTTGGCGACCAGCGTCAGCACGTCGTACGTCGCGACCGGCTCGTCGTCCTGGTTGGTCACCAGCGCGTCCCAGCGGACCTCGCCGTAGTCGGCCGAGGAGCGCGGGGTGATCTGCTTGACGGTCAGCGTCACGCGGATCGAGTCGCCGGCCTTGACCGGGGTCAGGAAGCGGAGGCTGTCCACGCCGAAGTTGGCGAGCACCGGGCCGGGCGCGGGATCGACGAACAGCCCGGCGGCCATCGACACGATGAGGTAGCCGTGGGCGACGATCCCGCCGAAGAGCGGGTTCTGCGCCGCCGCCTCGGGGTCGGTGTGGGCGTAGAAGGTGTCACCGGTGAAGTCGGAGAAGTGGTCGATGTCCTCGCGTGAGATCACCCGCGACCCGGAGGCGATCGTGTCGCCGACCTGCAGTGTCGCGAGCGAGTGGCGGAAGGGGTGCTCGGGCGTCTCGTGGCGCCGCGAGCCGCGCGTCCAGCGGCCGGTGATCGCAGTGAGCATGTCGGGGGAGGCCTGGATGGCCGAGCGCTGCATGTGGTGGAGCACGCCGCGCACGCCGCCGAGCTCCTCGCCGCCGCCGGCGCGACCCGGCCCGCCGTGCACGAGCATGGGCAGGGGAGAGCCGTGACCGGTGCTCTCCGGGGCGTCGTCGCGGTCGAGGACGAGGATCCGGCCGTGCCACGGCGCAAGACCGAGCACCAGGGTGCGGGCGACGTCCGGGTCGTGGGTGACGACGGAGCCGACGAGCGAGCCCTTGCCGCGCGCGGCCAGCGTGACCGCCTCGTTGAGGGAGTCGTACGACATCACGGTCGACACCGGCCCGAACGGCTCCACGTCGTGGGGCTCGACGGCGCCGGCGCGGGCCCTGAGCAGGACGGGCGCCATGAAGGCGCCGCGCTCACCGTCGCCGGCGAACCCCGTGGTGGCGGCGGGGTCGCCGAGGACGACGTCGGCCGAGGAGCGCAGGGCCTCGACGGCCTTGCGGACCTCGTCGCGCTGGCCGAGGGAGGCGAGCGGGCCCATCCGGACGGACTCGTCGCCGGGGTCGCCGACCGTGATCGTGGCGAGCTTCGCAGAGATCGCGTCGGTCATCTCGTCGGCCACCGCAGACGGCACGATGACGCGACGGATGGCCGTGCACTTCTGCCCCGCCTTGGCGGTCATCTCGGTGACGACGCCCTTGACGAAGAGGTCCCACTCCGGGTCGCTCGACGTGATGTCGGGCCCGAGCACCGAGCAGTTGAGCGAGTCGGCCTCGACCTGGAGCTGGACGCCGCCGTGGAGCACCGAGGGGTGCTGGCGCAGGATCCCGGCGGTGTGCGCCGAGCCGGTGAAGGCCACCGAGTCCTGGACGCCGAGGTGGTCGAGCAGGTCGCCGGCCGATCCGGCGAGCAGCTGGAGCGAGCCCTCGGGCAGGATCCGCGACTCGATGATGCGGCGCACCACGAGCTCGGTCAGGTAGGCCGTCTGGCTGGCGGGCTTCACGATCGTCGGCAGGCCGGCGATGAAGGCCGGCGCGAGCTTCTCGAGCATCCCCCAGACGGGGAAGTTGAAGGCGTTGATCTGCACGGCGACGCCGGGGCGCGAGGTGTAGACGTGCTGGCCGAGGAAGACGCCGGTGCGGCCGAGCTGCTCGAGGTCGCCGTCGCACACCACGTGGGCGTTGGGGAGCTCGCGACGGCCCTTGGAGGAATAGCTGAACACGGTGCCGAAGCCGCCGTCGATGTCGATCATCGAGTCGCGTCGGGTCGCGCCGGTGGCCAGCGACAGCTCGTAGAGCTCGTCCTTGAGCCCGGTCAGGTGCGTGGCGAGCTCCTTGAGGAGCAGCGCTCGCTCGTGGAAGGTCAGCTCGCGGATCGCCGGCCCGCCGACCGTGCGCGCGTGGTGGGCCATCGCGCCGAGGTCGAGGCCTGCGCTGGAGATCCGCGCGACCTCCTCGCCGGTGGCCGCGTCGAGGAGCGGGTGGCCCTCCGCGGACGCGGCGTACCACCGTCCGGCGGCATAGCTCTCGAGCAGTCGGCTCACGGGGGTCTCCCTCGGGGATCGGGGTGCGGTTCGTCAGGGCAGCCGGTGTTTGCGCGCCGGAGTGACTGGTGACACACTAATAGCAGACCGATCGGTCAGTAAATACGGTCGGAACCCCCACGTCGCCCCTGTGCCGGAGGACGGATGACACTCACCGAGACGCCCACCGAGCGTGACCTCGAGGCCGGGTTCGAGGCCACGGTCGCGCGCAACGAGCGGATCGAGCCGCGCGACTGGATGCCGGAGGGCTATCGCAAGACCCTCGTGCGCCAGATCGCCCAGCACGCCCACAGCGAGATCATCGGCATGCAGCCCGAGGGCAACTGGATCGGCCGCGCGCCCAGCCTGCGGCGCAAGGCGATCCTGCTCGCCAAGGTGCAGGACGAGGCCGGTCACGGGCTCTACCTCTACTCCGCCGCCGAGACCCTCGGCGTCTCCCGCCTCGAGCTGACCGAGCTGCTGATCGCGGGCAAGCAGAAGTACTCCTCGATCTTCAACTACCCGACGCTGTCCTACGCCGACGTCGGCACGATCGGCTGGCTCGTCGACGGCGCCGCGATCTGCAACCAGGTGCCGCTGTGCCGCACCTCCTACGGGCCCTACGGCCGCGCGATGATCCGCGTCTGCAAGGAAGAGTCCTTCCACCAGCGCCAGGGCTACGAGCTGCTCGCGACGATGATGCGCGGCACCGAGGAGCAGCGCGCGATGGTCCAGGAGTCGGTCGACCGGTTCTGGTGGCCGGCGCTGATGATGTTCGGCCCGCCCGACGACGCCTCGCCCAACACCGCGCAGTCGATGGCGTGGGGCATCAAGCGCCACACCAACGACGAGCTGCGGCAGAAGTTCGTCGACATGTCCGTGCCGCAGGCCGAGGCGCTCGGCGTCACCCTCCCCGACCCTGAGCTGCGCTGGAACGACGAGCGCGGCCACCACGACTTCGGCCAGCCCGACTGGCAGGAGTTCATGGAGGGCGTGAAGGGCAACGGCCCCTGCAACGCCCAGCGGATGGCCCACCGCCGCCGCGCCCACGAGGAGGGCGCCTGGGTGCGCGAGGCCGCGACGGCCCACGCCCGGAAGCAGGCGACCGCATGAGCGAGCTCAGCGCCGAGGGCGGCCACGGCGCCGTACCGCTGAAGGACGTGCCGACGGGACAGGGCGTCACGCCGCCCGAGCCGGAGTGGCCGCTCTACGAGGTCTTCGTCCGGGGCAAGCGCGGGCTCAACCACGTCCACGTCGGGTCGCTCCACGCGGCCGACGACCGGATGGCCCTGCTCCACGCACGCGACGTCTACACCCGTCGCAACGAGGGCGTCAGCATCTGGGTGGTGCGCGCCGACGCGATCACCGCCTCGAGCCCGGACGAGAAGGACCCGATGTTCGCCCCGAGCGGCGACAAGGTCTACCGCCACCCGACCTTCTACGACATCCCCGACAACGTTCCGCATATGTGATGAACGAACACATCCACACCTCTCCCGAGGACGAGCACGACAACGCCTACGCCGGCCTGCTCGTCAACGACGCCCACTGGGCCTTCGGCACCGACTTCGAGGACCCGCTCGCCGGCGTCGACACGACGATCCCGGAGGGCGTCGACGCGCCGACCCTGGCGGCGTACGCCCTGATGCTGGGCGACGACGCGCTCGTGATGTCGCACCGGATCTCGGAGTGGACGAGCAACGCGCCCGACCTCGAGGACGACATCGCGCTGTCCAACATCGCGCTCGACCTGCTCGGCCAGGCGCGACTGCTGCTCGCGCGCGCCGCGAAGGCGGACGAGTCGGTCGTGCCGGCGCTTCCCGAGGGCTCGCCCGTGCCGCCGGAGGACGCGATCGCGTTCTTCCGCGAGGCCCACCAGTTCCGCAACGTCCGCCTCACCGAGCTCGTCAACGGCGACTTCGCCGACGCGGTCGTGCGGGTGCTGCTGTTCTCGGTCTGGCGGCTCGCCACCTTCGAGCGGCTCCGCGCCAGCCGCGACCACGTGCTCGCGGCCGTCGCCGCCAAGGGCGTCAAGGAGCTGGCCTACCACCGTGACTACTCGGCGCGGTGGTTCGTCACGCTCGCCCAGGGCACCGACGAGTCGCGCCGCCGTCTGCTGGCCGCGCTCGACGCGCTGTGGCCGCTGTGGCCCGAGCTGTTCGACACCCACCCGTTCGAGGCGTCGGCCGCCGGGTCCGGCGTCGGCGTCGACCCGGCCGAGGTCCGCGAGGCCGCCGAGGGCGTGCTCGACCAGGTGCTCGACGCGGCCGACGTGCCGCGGCCCGACGCGCCCCGACGCGCCGGGGTGCTGGGCCGCACCGGACGCGACGGGATGCACGGCGAGGCGCTCGGGCGGATGCTCGCCGAGATGCAGTCCGTGGCCCGCGCGCACCCGATGGGTCAGTGGTGAGTGGGGTGAGGCTGATGAGCCGTACGACGGAGCGCGCGCGTCGCGTCGCGGAGCGGGTCACCGACCCCGAGCTGCCCATGCTCACCCTGGTCGACCTCGGCGTGCTGCGTGACGTCGACGTGGTTGGCGACTCCCACGTGGTCGTCGACATCACCCCGACCTACTCCGGCTGCCCGGCGATGGCGGCGATGCGCGACGACCTGGTGCGGGAGCTGCAGGGAGCGGGCTTCGACCGCGTCGAGGTGCGCGTGAGCCTCGACCCCGCCTGGACGACCGACTGGATCACCCCGCGGGGCCGCGCCGCCCTCGCGGACGCCGGCATCTCCCCGCCCGGCCCGGCTCCCTCGACGTCCGGCCCGATCCCGTTGACGCTCCAGCCGACCGCGCGGCAGGTCCGCTGCCCGCAGTGCGACTCGCCCGCCACGGAGCTGGTCTCGGAGTTCGGCTCGACGGCCTGCAAGGCGCAGTACCGCTGCACCGCCTGTCGTGAGCCCTTCGACCACGTGAAGGAGATCTGAGGCATGGCTGTCAGCCCGACCTTCCACCGGCTGACGGTGCGCGACGTCGAGCCCCTGACCGACGACTCCGCCGCCGTCACCTTCGACGTGCCCGACGACCTTCGCGAGCTGTTCACCTTCGAGCCGGGGGAGTCGCTGACCCTGCGCCGCGTCGTCGACGGCGTCGAGCACCGTCGCTCCTACTCCATCTGTGCTCCGGCCGGCGGCGCGCCGCGGATCGGCGTCCGCGAGATCCCCGGCGGGATGTTCTCGTCGTGGCTGATCCGCGACGTCGGCCCGGGGGAGCCCGTCGAGGTGGCCCCGCCGATCGGCAGCTTCCGGGCCGACCCGGCGAGCCCGGGACGCCACCTGTGCATCGCCGCGGGCTCGGGCATCACGCCGATGGTCTCGATCGCGGCCTCCGTGCTGGCCAACCCGGCCAGCACCGTCACGCTGCTCGACGGCAACCGCGAGACCACCTCGGTGATGTTCGCCGAGGAGCTGAACGACCTCAAGAATCTCCACGGGCCCCGGTTCGACCTCGTCCACGTGCTGTCCCGCGAGCCGCGTGACGTCGAGCTGTTCTCCGGCCGCCTCGACGCCGACCGGCTCCGGCGGCTGCTGCCGCTGAAGGTGCACCTCGCCTCGGTCGACCACGTCTGGCTCTGCGGTCCCCACGGCCTCATCGAGGACGCGCGCACCGTCCTCGCCGAGCTCGGCGTGCCGAAGGAGAAGGTGCACTTCGAGCTGTTCTACGTCGACGAGCCGCCGCCGGAGCTGCGTCACGCCGACCGGGTGGTCGAGGGCGTGACCAGCGACGTGACGGTCGTGCTCGACGGGCGTACGACGACCACGCCGATGCCGCGCGACGCGACCGTGCTCGACTCTGCCCAGGCGGTGCGCAGCGACCTGCCGTTCGCCTGCAAGGGCGGCGTCTGCGGCACCTGCCGGGCCAGGATCGTCGACGGCGAGGTCGAGATGGTGCGCAACTACGCCCTCGAGCCCGAGGAGGTCGAGCAGCAGTTCGTGCTGACCTGCCAGACCTATCCGGTCAGCGACGCGGTCACCGTCGACTTCGATGCCTGACGCCGCACCGTCCGACCCGAGGCTGGAGCAGGCCCGCGAGATGTGGGACGCCGACGCCGCCAGCGCCGCGCTCGGGATGCGGCTCGTCGAGCTCGGCCCGGGGGAGGCGCGGGTGTCGATGGCGGTGCGGCCCGACATGGTCAACGGCCACGAGCTGTGCCACGGCGGCCTCATCGCCAGCCTCGCCGACTCGGCGTTCGCGCTCGCCTGCAACTCCCGCGGACCCGTGACCGTCGCCGCGGGCTTCGAGGTCGACTTCCTCGAGCCCGCCCGGCTCGGCCAGGTGCTCGACGCCCACGCACGCGAGGTGGCGCTGCGCGGTCGCAGCGGCCTGTACGACGTCACCGTGCGGGTCGCCGGCACCGTGGTGGCGGAGTTCCGGGGCAGGAGCCGGTCACTGGCTCCTCGAGCCTGACGACGCGACCGCTCGATCGAGAGGCAACCGTCCCGTCTGAATTGACGTCAATTCAGATCGAACGGGACGGCCCCGGCTGGCACGTCCCTTGAGTCCGTCGGTCAGGCCCGGTGCCGCACCAGGCCGTCGAAGGCGAGCGTCGTGATGGTGTCGGCCAGCGCGTCGACGTCGCTGCCGTCGCGGAGCCACTCCGTCATCGAGTTGACCATCCCGAACAGCAGCCGGCTGGCGAGCAGCGGGTCGATGTCGGCGCGGATGGCGCCGGTTTCGGCCGCCTCCCGCACCATCTCGGCGAGCCGGTGGTCGATGTCGCGGCGACGGGCGAGCGCGTTCTGCTCCGCGGGGGTGTTGCCGCGCACCCGCAGCAGCAGGGTGACGGCGGGCAGGTGCTCGGCCAGCACGACGACGCTGCCGCGCACGGCGGCCCGCAGCCGCTCCTCGGGAGTGTGGGACCGGTCGGCGTGCACGGCGTCGAGCGCGGCCGTGAGCTCGTCGAGCGCCTCGTCCAGCGCCCGCTCGAGCAGGTGCTCCTTGCTCGGCACGTGGTGGTAGATCGCCGACTTCGTCAGACCCAGCTCGCGAGCCAGGTCGCCCATGCTCGAGGCGTCGTAGCCTTGCCGGTTGAAGAGCTCGATCGCGACGCGCAGGACCGTCTGCTGGTCGTGGCCGGGCCGGCCCCGTCGTACGGGCTCTGACATGGATGAACGTTCTCACGACCCACCACGCGCGACCGGAGGACCACACCGTGATCGACCTGACTCCCCAGCCCGGCGACCTCGACCCGATCGAGACCGCGCCGATCGAGGAGCTGCGCGCGGTGCAGCTCGACCGGCTCCAGTGGTCGGTGCGGCACGCCTACGACCACGTCGCGCACTACCGCGCCGCCTTCGACGAGGCCGGCGCGGCGCCCGCCGACGTACGGTCGCTGGAGGACCTGGCGAGGCTGCCGTTCACCACCAAGGCCACGCTGCGTGACAACTACCCCTTCGGCATGTTCGCGGTCCCGCGTGAGGACGTCGTACGCCTGCACGCCTCCAGCGGGACGACGGGCAAGCCGACCGTCGTCGGCTACACGCGCGACGACCTCGACATGTGGGCCGACGTCGTGGCGAGGTCGATCCGGGCCGCGGGCGGCCGGCGCGGGATGGTGCTGCACAACGCGTACGGCTACGGGCTCTTCACCGGCGGTCTCGGTGCGCACGCCGGGGCGGAGCGCCTCGGCTGCACGGTCGTGCCGGTCTCGGGCGGCATGACGCAGCGCCAGGTGCAGCTGATCCGGGACTTCGAGCCGGACATCATCATGGTGACGCCGTCCTACATGCTCTCGATCCTCGACGAGCTCGAGGCGCAGGGCGTCGACCCGCGCTCGACGTCGCTCAAGGTCGGCATCTTCGGCGCCGAGCCGTGGACCAACGACATGCGTCGCGAGATGGAGCAGCGCACCGACATGCACGCGGTCGACATCTACGGCCTGTCCGAGGTGATCGGCCCCGGCGTGGCGAGCGAGTGCGTCGAGACCAAGGACGGCCTGCACGTGTGGGAGGACCACTTCTACCCCGAGGTCATCGACCCGGTGACCGGCGAGGTGCTGCCCGACGGCGAGGAGGGCGAGCTGGTCCTCACCACGCTCACCAAGCAGGCGATGCCGGTGATCCGCTACCGCACCCGCGACCTGACCCGGCTGCTGCCCGGCACTGCGCGCAGCATGCGCCGGATGGAGAAGATCACCGGTCGCACCGACGACATGATCATCCTGCGCGGCGTCAACCTCTTCCCGACGCAGATCGAGGAGATCGTGCTGGGCATCCCGACCCTGTCACCGCACTTCCAGTGCCACCTCGACCGCAGCGGCAACCTCGACACGCTGACGGTGCGCGTCGAGCGACGCGACGCCACGACCGACGCGGAGGCCGCCGCCGCGCAGACCGAGCTGGCGCACCGGATCAAGGCGTCCATCGGCGTCAGCGTCGGGGTCGACGTCGTCGGCGTGGCCTCGATCGAGCGCTCGGTCGGCAAGATGCGACGGATCGTCGACCACCGGGCGGCGCGCTGAGGCGGGGATATTACCGGCAACACGGCGGCGGGCGCTACAGTGGAGGCAGCGTTCCAGACGCCGTGCCGCTGTGATCACCCCCGATCCGCCGGACACCGCGCACCTGGCGCCCGCTCCACACCTCCACGCCGTGCGTGCAGGCTGGGCCGCACAGGCTCGCCTGTCGCACGACGCGTCCCCAAGTCCGGGAGGACACCTTGGCCCAGCGCCAGCGTCAACGCGGCAGCCGCCGCACCCCTGCGCACGCCCGCCACAAGGACAACGAGGGCATCGTCCCCGTCCTGGCCCGGGCCGTGCGGGAGCTCGAGTCGGCCGTCCAGCGCGGCCCGCTCGCCCCCGGACAGCGGGTGCGCTTCCAGGTGGTCGCGCTGCTGGTGCGCGAGCACCGCACCGACGTACGCGCCTCGACCGACCTCACCGACGCCCAGAAGGCCGACGAGCTCAAGCGCCTCGACGGCATCGCGACGATCCTCGCCAAGACCGCGACCCGCGACCCCTCCCTCTTCAGCCTGCTCTCCGAGGAGGCCGTCGTCACCGACTCCGCCCGCGACCTGCGCCTGGAGATGCTGCGCAAGGCGGGCGTCGAGGTCGCGCCCGAGGAGCCGAAGCCCGACGACGAAGCTGGCCCGGGCCTCGGCGAGCGCCGCGTCGTGCCGCAGTCCGTCCTGCAGCACCAGCTGGCCAACCCCTTCCTCGTCCCCGACTTCGGGATCGGCCGCGAGCGCCGCAGCGTCCACGGCCGGCTGTCGTCGTGGGAGCTGCTCGGCCCGCTGTTCCGCTCCTTCGAGCTCGGCGGCTCCTCCTCGTGCATGGACCTGCCGGAGGCCACCTCGCTCAACGCCCCCGGCAAGCTCGAGCTGATGCCGCACCAGGCGCGCCTGATCGCCGCCGCCGCCGAGGGGCACCGCACCTTCCTCCTGGCCGACGAGCCCGGCCTGGGCAAGACCGCGCAGGCGCTGCTCGCCGCGCAGGCCACCGACGCCTACCCGCTGCTCGTGGTGTGCCCCAACGTCGTCAAGACCAACTGGGCCCGCGAGACCGAGCGCTGGACGCCCCGCCGCCGCGCCACCGTCATCCACGGCGACGGCGGTCAGGTCGACGCCTTCGCCGACGTCATCATTGTCAACTACGAGATCCTCGACCGGCACGTCGGCTGGCTCGGCTCGTTCGGCTTCCGCGGCATGGTGGTCGACGAGGCCCACTTCATCAAGAACAAGACGTCGCAGCGCTCGCGCCACGTGCTCGAGCTCTCCGAGCAGCTCCGCGCCCGCACCGCCCGCCCGCTGCTGATGGCGCTCACCGGCACCCCGCTGATCAACGACATCGAGGACTTCCGCGCGATCTGGCAGTTCCTCGGCTGGATCGACGACACCAAGCCGCTGGCGCGGCTGATGGAGTCGTTGGACGAGACCGACCTGACCCCGGCGGACCACGCGTTCTACCCCGCGGCGCGCAAGGCCGTCATCGACATGGGCATCGTGCGCCGTCGCAAGGTCGACGTCGCCGAGGACATCCCCGCACGCCGCATCGCCGACATCCCGGTGGAGCTCGACGACGAGGACACCCGCTCGATCCGGGCGGCCGAGGAAGACCTCGCCCGGCGGTTGGTCCAGCGCTACAAGGCCGCGCTGGAGGCTCGTCGTACGGGCTCCGTCGTCGACGGCATCGACCACGAGCTCGTCCGCCGCGTCGCGACGTGGGAGCGCGAGGAGATGGACCAGGGCACGGGCGGCGAGAACGTGTTCTCGATGTTCCGCCGGATCGGGCGCGCCAAGGCCGGCCTCTCCGCCGACTACGCCGCCCAGCTCGCGCGCAACGTCGGCAAGGTGGTCTTCTTCGCCCGCCACGTCGACGTCATGGACATCGCGGAGGAGACGTTCACCCGCCGCGGTCTCAAGCACACCTCGATCCGCGGCGACCAGACCCCCCGCGCCCGCGAGCGCGCCATCGAGTCGTTCGTCAACGACCCCGACGTCCAGGTCATCGTCTGCTCGCTGGCCGCCGCCGGCGTCGGGGTCAACCTGCAGGTCGCGTCCAACGTGGTGCTCTCGGAGCTGTCGTGGACCGACGCCGAGCAGACCCAGGCGATCGACCGCGTGCACCGCATCGGTCAGAGCGACCCGGTGACCGCGTGGCGCATCATCGCCGCGCAGACCATCGACACCCGGATCGCCGAGCTGATCGACTCCAAGGCCGGTCTCGCCGCCCGCGCGCTCGACGGCTCCGACGAGGAGGTCGGGTCCTCGGCCAACATCCAGACCGAGGCCCTGGTCGCCCTGCTCACCGACGCGCTGGAGCGCGAGCTCGGCTGACACGCCCCGCGGCCCTTGCCCCCTCAGGGCTGGTCCGGTACGCAAGTAGGCATGACTGAGGATCGCGAGACCTACCTCGACATGTCCATCGACGACGAGGACCAGCTGCAGTCGGGGGACACGCTCGACGACACCGACGTCGACGACGTCCTGGACCGGGGCTACTCGCCGCCGGACCGCCCGCCCAAGGGCTACGACGACTACCCGACCGAGGCCGAGCGCCTGCGGGGGGAGTCCCTCGACGAGAAGCTCGCCGAGGAGGAGCCCGACGTGGACCCCTACGCCGAGGACGACCGGGACGACGACCACGAGGACGAGAACGCCCTCGACGAGCAGCTCGGCCTCGACGAGGCCGACGAGCGCACCGGCCGCCTCGTGGCCCCGGACGAGGGGCTGGGCGCGGACGTCGACAAGCAGGAGCTCGCCCACGACGTCGGCATCGACGGCGCCGGTGCCTCCGCCGAGGAGGCGGCCATGCACATCACCCGCGAGCCCGAGCCCTACGAGGGCGACGACTACTGAGCGACGACACCGTCTCGTTCCGGCTCTGGCCGCCGGTCGCGATCGGCGTACCCCTGCTCGCCGGGCTCCTCGCCACGGCCGGCTGGGGTGACCCGGTCGAGCTCGGCGGGTGGCGCGTGCCGCTGGGCGGGGCGCTGCTGGCGGCCTTCGTGGTCTGGAACGGCTGGTCGCTGTGGCTCTTCGCGCGCCACGAGACGGGGCTGCTGCCCGGCGGGGCGACGATGTCGCTGATCGAGGAGGGGCCCTACCGACTCTCCCGGAACCCGTTGTACGTCGGTTTGCTGGCGCTGCACCTCGCCATCGCCCTCCTCGTGCCCAGCGTCTGGGCGGTCGTGGCGCTGCCGGTGTCGTGGTTCCTCCTCTGGTGGGGCGCCGTGCGCCCGGAGGAGCGCTTCCTGCGCGATCGCTTCGGCGAGGAGTACGACGCCTACGCCCGCCGGGTGCGCCGCTGGTTGTGAGATCGGGGCTTGTGCTGCCCGGCGCACCTCCTCGTCACGTGGCGAGTGCGGGGAAGCTCCACGCTCCGCTGAGGATCTCGGGGCGTGGGCGGTACAGGCGGACCAGGTAGTTCCAGCCGTCGGTGATCGGCAGCGAGTTGCGGGCCGGGTCGCCGTCGCCGCCGAAGCGGACCGTGACGCTTCCGTCGTCGTTGCGAGCGGCGGTGATGCTGTTGACGCTGTAGGCGCCGCGCTCGTTGGGCTCGAAGTAGCCCTCGGCGTTGTAGACCGAGATCGACCAGAACCCGTCGACCGGCACGTCGGCACCGACGGTGAGCTCGTACTCGTCGACCGGCAGGCCGGGCGAGACCCCGACGTAGGTGGCCTCGGCGTCGGGCAGCCCACCCCAGCCGGCGGCGGAGCCGATCACGTGGTGCACCGGGTCGACGTCCTGCCGCCGCCCGAAGGTCGAGTCGAAGGACGTCATGCCGGCGGCCAGGTCCAGAAGTGACTGGCGGGTGCGATCCAGGCTCGCGGTGTCGTAGTCCGGTGGAGTGAAGGTCCGGTCGGCTGCGACGTCGAGGCCGAGCTGGTCCTGCAGCGAGGCCACGGCTGCCAGGTCGCCGGGGTCGTGCGGGTCGACCAGCGTGCGAGCGGCGAGCACCACGTGGGCGCTGCCGAGGTCCTCGGCCGTCAGCTCGTACGTGCCGGCGTCGTGCCAGACCTGGTTGATGTAGTGGTCCTCGCTGACCGCCATGACCGACAGGTAGCGGTCCCCGGCGTCCGGCACGGTGAGCGTCGCGCCGTCGGCGACGTCGACGACCGCGAAGCTGTAGAGCGTGTCGCGGTTCATCCGGATGACGGTCTGCTTGTCGACCGACGCGGGAGCACGGTTGTGCGCGAACCGGTTGGTGCCACCGGCGTCGCGCTGCAGGTCGGCCATCATGCGGTGGGTCTCGGCCCGGGCGAAGTTGTCGACGTTCACGTGGATCGTAGTCACGTCGCGATGCTCGACGAACCGCTGCCCCACGTGCTCACCCGCGCCGGGGGAAGCCGCACGACGTCGCTGCTGACTACGTTCCGAGGGCGTCGGCCCGGGCGCGCCCTGTGGAAGGAAGCCATGAGCCACGACAACCAGGCACGCACGATGCTCCCGATCCCGGACCGTCCCGCCCACGGGCTGACGACGTACGACGCGAAGGACCCGGACACGCGGTTCCCACCCATCGAGCCGCTGCTGCCGCCGAGCGGGGCGCCCAACGTCGTGGTGATCCTTCTCGACGATGTCGGATTCGGCGCCTCGAGCGCGTTCGGAGGTCCGTGCCGGACGCCCACCGCCGAGCGGCTGGCGGCTGGCGGGCTGCGGTACAACCGGTTCCACACGACAGCCCTCTGCGCGCCGACGCGCCAGGCGCTGCTCACGGGGCGAAACCACCACTCGGTGGGGATGGGCAGCATCACCGAGACTGCGACGTCTGCGCCCGGGCAGAGCTCTCTACGCCCGAACACCATGGCGCCGCTCGCGACGACGCTGAAGATGAACGGCTACTCCACCGCACAGTTCGGCAAGTGCCACGAGGTGCCGGTCTGGCAGACCTCGCCCCTGGGCCCCTTCGATGCCTGGCCGTCGGGAGGTGGTGGGTTCGAGACGTTCTATGGCTTCATCGGCGGCGAGAACAACCAGTACGAGCCCGCGCTGTACGACGGCACCACGCCCGTCGAGCCGCCCGCCACGGCGGAGGAGGGCTACCACCTGACCGAGGACCTGACCGACCGCGCGGTGGGCTGGGTGCGCCAGCAGAAGGCGCTGATGCCGGACAAGCCCTTCTTCGTCTACTTCGCGCCGGGAGCCACGCACGCGCCGCACCACGTGCCGAAGGAGTGGGTCGACAAGTACGCCGGCAACTTCGATGACGGCTGGGACGCCCAGCGCGAGCGCACCTTTGCCAGGCAGAAGGAGCTCGGCGTGATCCCGGCGGACACCGAGCTGACCCGGCGCCACGACGAGATCACTGCCTGGGACGAGATGCCCGACGACCTGAAGCCCGTCCTGGCCCGGCAGATGGAGGTGTACGCCGGCTTCCTGGAGCACACGGACCACCACGTGGGCCGGCTGGTGGACGCGATCGAGGATCTCGGGATCCTCGACGACACGATCATCTACTACATCATCGGGGACAACGGCGCGTCGGCCGAGGGCACCATGAACGGCGCCTTCAACGAGATGGCGAACTTCAACGGGATGGCGGCGCTCGAGACGCCGGAGTTCATGATCTCCAAGATGGACGAGTTCGGCGGGCCGGACTCCTACAACCACTACTCCGTCGGCTGGGCGTGGGCGATGAACGCGCCCCTCCAGTGGACCAAGCAGGTGGCGTCACACTGGGGTGGGACCCGCAACGGAACGATCGTGCACTGGCCGGGGGGCATCGAGGAGGCAGGTGGGCTGCGCTCGCAGTTCACGCACGTCATCGATGTGGCCCCCACTGTCCTGGAGGCTGCGGGCCTGCCCGAGCCGACCATGGTCAACGGCGTGATGCAGTCGCCCATGGAGGGCACCTCGATGCTCTACACCTTCAACGAGGCCGGTTCCCCGGAGCGTCACGACCTGCAGTACTTCGAGATGTTCGGCAACCGAGGCATCTACCACCAGGGGTGGAGTGCCGTCACCAAGCACAAGACCCCCTGGATCATGGTCGGCGGCGACCTCCCGGCCTTCGATGACGACGTCTGGGAGCTCTACGACGGCAACGGCGACTTCAGCCAGGCCCGCGACCTCGCCGCTGAGCACCCGGACAAGCTGGCCACGTTGCAGCGCCTGTGGCTCATCGAGGCCACCAAGTACAACGTGATCCCCCTCGACGACCGTGGAGCAGAGCGGCTCAATCCGGAGCTCGCGGGTCGACCGACCCTCATCCGCGGCAGCTCGCAGATGTTCTTCGCCGGCATGGGTCGGCTGTCGGAGAGCAGCGTGGTGAGCATCAAGAACAAGTCCTTCTCGGTCACTGCCGAGATCGACGTGCCCGAGACCGGCGCGAACGGGGTGATCATCGCCCAGGGCGGCCGCTTCGGTGGATGGGCCGTCTACGCCAAGGACGGCAGGCTCAAGTTCGTCTACAACGTGCTCGGCATCCAGGAGTTCGCGACGGAGGCAGACACCCGGCTCCCGGACGGGACCCACCAGGTGCGCATGGAGTTCGCCTATGACGGCGGAGGACTGGCCAAGGGCGGCAACGTCACGCTGTACTGCGACGGTGAGCCAGTGGGCAAGGGGCGGGTCGCCGCCACCCAGCCCATGATCTTCTCCGCGGACGAGACGACCGACATCGGCTACGAGTCCGGCACCACCGTCACTCCCGACTACAGCGCTCGCGACTCCCGGTTCACCGGCAGGCTGCACTGGGTCCAGCTCGACGTCGGCACGGACGACCACGACCACTTCATCGATCCCGAGGAGCGCCTTCGCGTGGCGCTCTCGCGTCAGTAGACGGACCTGTCGATAACCGAGTGCCGCGACGGTGCCGCGCACCGATCGCTGGCCCGGGACGACAGCGCGGCCGATCCGTGTGATCCGGTGCTGGTCCTCGGCGACCGACTCGACGTTCAGTCGCACCACGTACGAGGGACGTCGACCGAACCTCCGGACCTGCGGCGATCAGCGCCTCCTGCGGGCCGCCTGTTGACCTCGACCAGTACGAGCAGGCGGCGGGACGGGCGCTGGGTGGAGGTGAACCCTTGCCGCAGCCGCTACTTGTAGGGGTGTGCTGACTCCTGGAGGCGGTTGCAAAGGCCTCCAGGAGTCAGGATCCCCGCTCGAGCGGGGATTCCGACGATCGACGAGCGCGTGGAGCCCGGTCGGGCCGAGGCGCCGCTCAGCGCGTCGGGTCGATCAGGGTGATGCCGACCGCGGTCGTCCGGTCGAAGGTGGGCAGCAGCGTCGCGGCCTCGTCGAGCCCGATGGTGCGCTGGACCAGCTGCTCGGGCCGGAGCAGGCCTTGTTCGACGAGGTCGAGCATGTCCGGGTAGTCGACCGCGGCCATCCCGTGGCTGCCCAGCAGGTCGAGCTCCCATCCGATCACCCGATCCATCGGCACTCGCGGGTGACCGTCGATCGCCGGGAGCAGTCCCACCTGCACGTGACGACCGCGTCGTCGCAGGCTGAGGACCGCGTCGGAGCAGGTCTGCTCGCTGCCGACGGCGTCCACCGCGACATGGCTGCCGCCCCCTGTGAGGTCGGCGACGGCGGTCGGGACGTCCGGACCGTCGGCGAGCAGCACGTGGTCCGCGCCGAGGTCGGCGGCGAGGGCGAGCGCCTCGGCGTTGCGGTCCACCGCGACCACCCGGCACCCCAGGGCGCGCGCGATCATCACCGTGCTGAGTCCCACGCCGCCGGCACCGACGACGGTCACCCACTCACCTCCGGTGACGCGCGCGCGTCCGACGAGGGCGCGGTACGCCGTGGCGAACCGGCAGCCGAGGCTGGCGGCGCTCGCGAAGTCGATCGACTCGGGCAGGGCGATCAGGTTGGTGTCCGCGGCGTGCAGGGCGACGTGCTCGGCGAAGGACCCCCAGTGGGTGAAGCCCGGCTGCTGCTGGTCGGGGCACACCTGGGCGTTCCCGGACAGGCACCACTCGCAGCGACCGCACCCACAGACGAAGGGGACGGTCACCCGGTCGCCGACCGCCCACCTGACGACACCGGCGCCGACCTCCACGACCATCCCGGCCAGCTCGTGACCCGGCACGTGCGGGAATGCGATCTCGTCGTGTCCCGCCCACGCGTGCCAGTCGCTGCGGCACATCCCGGTGGCCAACACACGGACCACCACACCGCCGACCGGGCACGGCGGATCGGCGACCTCGTGGACCTCGGGACGTCCCCGGACCGCATCGACGACCATGGCGCGCATCCCGGCATCCTGTCAGCCGGTCGTCGAGTCGGGCACCTCACCTGCCGGGAGCCACAGCTCACCGAGCGGACGGCCACCGGCGCGCCCGATCGCCGCGACAAGAGGCTCTGCCCACAGGTGCTCGAGGAGCGCCACGGCGGCGACCCCGCCCGGGGGGACCGCGTCTGCCAGCGACCAGGCGTCGTCGAGCGAGACGTCGCCATCGGACTCGCCACCTCCACCGAGGACCTCTGCGGCGATCCGACCCAGGTCAGGATCGCTGCCGGGCGGCGGCTCGAGGATCTCGAAGGTCCCGTCCTCGCCGCGCTCGACCAGCAGCACGTCGACCAGCCGCACGACACCCCGCTCGCGGAGCGCGGTGAGCTCGGCCAGCACCTCGCCCGAGAACGACGGCTCCTCGAACCCGATCACCAGGACCTGGACCGGCCCGGTCACCCCTCGACCCGCCCGCGCAGCTCGTCGAACTCGTCCTGCGTCAGGACGCCGGTGTCGAGCAGGTGCTGCAGGGCCTCGACCGGGTCACGGGAGGGGTCACGCGAGGGGTCACGCGAGGGGTCACGGGAGGGCCGGGCCGACGGCTGCGCGGCGGGAGGCGGGACCTGCGGACGTGGCGGGTGCGCCGCGGCGTACGCCTGCGCCGGGGTGAAGCGCCCCCCGTAGTAGGGCACGCTGCCGGTCATCCCGGCCATCCGGATCTGTCGCGGCACCAGTACGACCACGGGTCGATCATGCCGCAGGGGAAGGGCCTTCCTCTACGGCTGACGTCAGGCCATCCGGCGAAGCAGCCCGACCGGCACCCGCTTGACCACGAACCCGAGCGGCACCCACGGCCAGGCGGGGACCACGGCCGACTTCTTCTCCTTCTCGATGGCCTCGACCATGGCGCGCACGCCCTTCCCGGTCGACGCCATGAGGGGCGTCCTCGCAGACGTCCCGGACATCTCCGAGACGATGTAGCCCGGGTAGAGCACAGTCACCTTGATCGGCGTGCCGTGCACGTCGGCACGGAAGCCCTCGGCGAGGTGGCTCACCGCGGCCTTCGTGGCGGCGTACGTCGTGATGTTCCTCGGCATCCCGCGCAGCGCGGAGAACGACGACACCATCACCAGGTGCCCGGAGCCCTGCGCGCGGAAGATCGCGGCGGCCGCCTCGGTCTGGGCGAGGGCGCCGATGAAGTTGGTCTCGGCGGTCTGCTTGTTGGCGTCGAAGCGCCCGGTGCCGAGCGGCTGGCCCTTGCCTAGGCCGGCGTTGACGACGACGCGGTCGATGCCGCCGAGCTCGTCACGGAACTCGTCGAAGACCCGGAAGACGGCGTCGTGGTCCGTGACGTCGAGCGCCTTGACCACGACGCGACGGTCCGGGTGGGCCGTGGTGATCTCGGTGGCGAGCTCGGCCAGGCGGTCCGTGCGACGCGCGCAGAGGGCGAGGTCGTGGCCGCGGGCGGCGAGCTGACGGGCCATCTCGGCCCCGAGCCCGCTGCTGGCGCCGGTGATGAGGGTCGTCGACATGGGCAGTCCTAGCGGTAGGTGATGAGGTCGGGGGAGAGGTGGTCGGCCGCGTTGAAGGTGACCAGCGTCGTGCCGCGGGAGCCGCGCACGACCGTCGAGGTGCCGGTGTTGATCGACACCGGGTTGAGCCGGAGCCACAGGTCGGTCCGGGCAGCGTCCGTGTCGGCCAGCAGCGACGCGGCGGCCCACGCCACGGGTCCGCCGCTGGTGAGCACGACCGCGGTCCCGCTGCGCGGCAGCGTCTCCGTGAGCCGCGAGAGCGCCGCGCCGACGCGTGCGGTGAAGGCGGTGAAGGACTCGTCGTACGACTCGTCGCGCGCGCCCGACGTCCAGCGCTGCGTCGCCTCCTCGAACCACCGCTGGAAGGCGGCCTTCTCCGACTCGCCCTCCGCCGTCGTGGGCTGGTCGTGGACGGCGAGCACCTGCAGGTGGTCGAACTCGTTCCAACCGGCGTCGACCTCGACGTCCACGGTCCAGCCGGCGCCGTCGAGGACCCCGGCAGCGGTCTGGCCGTGCCGTCGCATCTCACCGACGACCAGGAGGTCGGGCACGACCCCGCGAGCCGCCAGCGCGGCGCCGAGCACCCGCGACTGCTCGTGGCCGGTGGGGGAGAGGTCGTCGTAGTCGGCGGCGCCGAACGAGGCCTGTCCGTGCCGCACCAGGAGGATGCGGCTCACTCGGGGTCCCCGCGGCGTTGTTCGGAGGAGCGAAGCGGGGGAGAAGAACGTCGTGGGGTGTTCATGACGCCCCTGGCTCGTCGATGAGTCCGTCGAGCCGGCGACCGATGATCTGCACGGCCGGTCCGAAGAGGGCGTACATCTCGTTGGTCGTCTGCCCGTGGAAGTACCGGTAGTAGATCTGCTGGGCGATGACGGCCATCCGGAACAGCCCGAAGACCTCGTAGAACCGCCACTGCCCGGGCGTGACCGACCGGCCCGTGCGCTCGGCGTACGCCGCCACGAGCTCGTCGCGGGTCAGCATGCCGGGCAGGTGCGTCGGGACCCGCCGCATCATCTGGAACTCCGCGGTGTCGTCGGCCTGCACCCAGTAGGCCATCGAGCCGGCGAGGTCCATCAACGGGTCACCGAGGGTCGCCATCTCCCAGTCGAGCACCCCGACGACCCGGGTGACGTCGTCCTCGGCGAGGACGAGGTTGTCGAGCTTGAAGTCGTTGTGGATCACGCAGGTGGCGACGTCGTCCGGCTGGTGCGCGTCGAGCCACGCCATCACCGCCTCGAGGTCGGGGACGTCCTCGGTGCGGGCGTTGCGGTAGCGGGTCGACCAGCCGTCGACCTGGCGCCGGACGTAGCCGTGCCCCTTGCCGAGGTCGGCGAGCCCGGCGGCTGCCGGGTCGATGCCGTGCAGCTCGGCGAGCACGTCGACCGCGTGCAGGCACAGCTCGCGTGCCTGCTCGGCCGACAGCGGGACCTCGGCTGGCCACTCGCTGCGGGGGATCACGCCGGGGATGCGGTCCATGGCGTAGAAGTCGCCGCCGATGACGTCGGCGTCGTCGCAGAAGGCGACCATCGACGCGACGTGGTCGAAGACCGGCGCGAGCGCCGACTGGATGACGTACTCGCGGTGCATGTCGTGCGCACCCCGGGCCTTCGTGCCGGCCGGCGCCCGTCGCACGATGAGGTCGCGGCCGGAGGGGTAGCGCAGCAGGTAGGTGAGGTTCGAGGCGCCACCGGTGAACTGCCGGACCTCCGGCTCGCCGTCGAGCCCGTCGGGGGTTGCGGCGTTGGCGCGGAGCCACGCCGCGACCCGCGCGACGTCGAACGCGTCCTCCTCGCGCACCTCGCGAGCGCCCGGGACCGCCGTCATGACATCCCTCCCGAAGGCGCGTCGGTCCCTGAGGAGCCGAGGGACGAGGCGTCTCGAAGGGCGAGCTTCCGCGCCTGGTCGCGCATCACGGCGTCATACGCCGGTCGGTCGGACCACTTGAGGAGGTAGGCCTGCCGCGCCGCCTCGTCGGGGACGATCACGTCCTCGCCGGCGTCCATGCCCGCCAGCACGGCCGCGGCGATGTCGTCGGCCGTGACCTGCGAGCGCTCGACCAGCGCGCCGATGACACGGCCCACCGCCTCGTCGCTGCCCTGCATCGAGTCCATCAGGTTGGTGCGGAAGTAGGAGGGGCAGACCACGCTCGCCCGGATGCCGTACGACGCCAGCTCGTGGCCGCAGGTCTCGGTGAACGCCACCACCGCGGCCTTCGTCGCGTTGTAGGAGCCCATCCCGCCCGGGTGGACGAGGCCGGCTAGCGAGGCGACGTTGACGAGGTGGCCGGAGCCCTGCTCCTTGAGCATCGGGACGAAGGCCCGGGTGCCGCGGACCATGCCGAAGAGGTTGATGTCGGTGATCCACTGCCACTCCTCGAGCGTGCAGCGGTCGACGCGTCCACCGCCGGCGACTCCGGCGTTGTTGACCAGGACGTCGAGGCCGCCCCAGCGCTCGCGGACGGCGTCGAGGGCAGCGGCCCAGTCGTCGTCGGAGGTGATGTCGAGGACCAGGTCGATGCCGACGGCGGCGACGCGGTCGGTGGCGAGCACCTCGTCACCCCGCGCCCGGAAGGCCGTCACGAGCGCGGCGCCGAGGCCGGAGGCGGCGCCGGTGACCAGCACGCGCCTCATGACGTGTGCTTCCCGAGCTCGATCTTGGCGATCACGTTGCGGTGCACCTCGTCGGGGCCGTCGGCCAGGCGGAGGGAGCGTGCGCCGACCCAGGCCGACGCCAACGGGAAGTCGTCGCTGAGCCCGCCACCGCCGTGCAGCTGGATCGCCATGTCGATGACGTCGAGGGCCATGGTGGGCACCTCCACCTTGATCTCGCTGACGGCCGAGTAGGCCTCCCGGCTCATGCCCTGGTCGAGCAGCCACGCGGCGTGCATGACGAGCAGGCGGGAGCGGTTGATCGCGATGCGGGCGTCGGCGATGCGCTCGCGGTTGCCGCCGAGGTTGGCGATCGGCTTGCCGAAGGCGGTGCGCGAGACCGCGCGGGCGCAGGCCAGCTCGAGGGAACGCTCGGCGAGGCCGATCGCGCGCATGCAGTGGTGGACCCGGCCCGGGCCGAGCCGTCCCTGAGCGATCTCGAAGGCGCGACCCGGGCCGAGGAGGACGTTGGACGCGGGCACCCGCACGTGGTCGAAGGAGACCTCGCCGTGGCCGAGCGGCTCGTCGTGGTAGCCCATGGTGGTGAGCATCCGCTCGACCTTCACGCCCGCCGCGTCGCGCGGCACGAGCACCATGGTGTGGCGCGAGTGCCGATCGGCCTCGGGGTCGGAGAGACCCATGAAGACGAGGACCTTGCAGTCGGGGTTGCCGACGCCGGTGGACCACCA
Organism: Nocardioides sp. GCM10028917; assembly: GCF_042666175.1. Classification (NCBI taxonomy): domain Bacteria; kingdom Bacillati; phylum Actinomycetota; class Actinomycetes; order Propionibacteriales; family Nocardioidaceae; genus Nocardioides; species Nocardioides sp. GCM10028917. Next base: position 195,748 of record NZ_JBHTFL010000008.1, on the reverse strand, counting down.
CTTGCGCCCGTTGATCACGATCTCGTCGCCGTGGACCTCCGCGGTGGCGGCCATGTTGGTCGCGTCGGAGGACGCGACGGCAGGCTCGGTCATGCAGAAGGCGCTGCGGATCTCCCCGCGCAGCAGGGGCTCGAGCCACTGCTCGCGCTGCTCGTCGGTGCCGTACTTGAGCAGCACCTCCATGTTGCCGGTGTCGGGCGCGTTGGAGTTGAAGACGAGGGGAGCGAGGAACGAGCGCCCCATCGCCTCGGCGACGGGTGCGTAGTCGACGTTGGTGAGGCCCTCGCCGCCGTCGGTGCCGAAGTCGGCGGCGTAGCGGCCGGCGTGAGCGGCGGGGAGGAAGAGGTTCCACAGGCCCTGGGCGCGTGCCTTGGCCTGCAGCTCGCCGATGACCGGGTCGGGGGTCCAGCTGTCGCCGCCGGACTCGCGCAGCCGGGTGATGCGCCGGTGCGCCTCGGCCTCGACCGGCTCGATCTCGTCGGCGACGAACGCGCGCACGCGGTCGCGGAGGTCGGCGGCGCGCGGGGAGAGGGAGAAGTCCATGGCGTTGACCTTCGCACACTGTTGAGCAATGCTCAACAACATGTCCGACGCCGACCAGACCGTGTCCCCAGGAGCCCCGGCCGTACGCCGTCGGCTGAGCGCGGACGAGCGCCGGCGCCAGCTCGTCGCCATCGGGCTCGCCAAGATCGTCGAGACGCCGATCCAGGACCTGTCGATGGACGACATCGCCACGGAGGCCGGCATCTCGCGCGGCCTGCTGTTCCACTACTTCCCCACGAAGACCGACTTCTACCTCGCCTGCATCGCGGCCGCCGGTCGCCGAATGCTGCGCACCACCGCCCCCGACGAGGGCGCGACGGGGGACGAGCAGGTCGAGACGGTGACCCGGTTGATGATCGAGCAGATCGAGCGCCGGCGCGGGTTCTACCTCGCGCTCGTCCACGGCCACGGCGTCGCCGACCCGCGCGTCAGCGAGGTCATGGACTCGGTCCGAGACGGCAGCACGGAGCGGGTCATGAGCGCGCTCGACGTGCCGGAGGCCCGCCGCGACGTCGTACGCGCGTGGTGGGCCTACACCGAGGACCGGGCGCTCACCTGGTCGGCAGTGCCGACCGGCGAACGCCCGGTCCCGTTGTCGCGGCTGGTCGAGGAGTGCGTCGCCGCGCTCCACGCCCTGCTGCGGATCAGCTCCTGACGGGGTCGCCCGTCACTTGGTGACGCGCCCCTTGACGGCGAACCGCAGCCGGTCGTCGAGTGGCTTGCCCGCGCAGGCGAGCAGGGTCCTGCGCCCGCAGTCGTAGCGCGTCGAGCCGTTGACCAGCGTCACCGTGACGGCGCCGACCTTGCGGTTGTCGAAGGGCACCTTGATGCGCCCGTCGCCACCGCCGTTGAGGCGGACCGTCTTGACCTTGCGCGTGCCGTCGAGCTGGTGGACGACCACCACCGCGGCCGGCGAGCTGCGCTTGGCGGGCCCGGAGACCTGCAGGCTCAGCTTCCACTTCCTGCCGTCCAGGCCCTTGCCGGGTCCGTAGACGTAGGACGCGGAGGCCAGGTGGTTGACCTTCGTGCCGAAACGCTTGGCACGCTTGCGCTTGCTCAGCAGCTTGGCGCCGCGGACCTTGGGGCCGGGGTACTCGGCGCCCTCGGGGAAGTTGGCGGCCGGGGTCAGGTTGCCGGCGGCGAACCGGGCGTAGTTCTTGGTGAAGCCGCCCTTGCGCTTGAGCACCTTCTGCAGCGCCGGGAGGCTGTTCTTGCCGCCATCCTTCTTCAGGCTGCCGGCCTGCTTCCAGGTCTTGAGCACCAGCCCGTTGCCGTAGCGCGCCGTGAGGTACTCCCAGAACACCCAGTTGCCGTACTGGAAGCCGTTGGTGCGGCTGAAGGCGTCGAGCGGGATGTTGGGCGCGTAGATCTGGCTGACCGGGAGGTACTGGCGGTTGTCGTTGACCGCGGTCGCGATCCGCTCCTCCATCCAGGTGGCCGTGGACTCCATCATCCACGGGTCCTCGGCGTAGTCGTAGGCGTACTGGACGGCGTGGAAGAACTCGTGCCCAGCGGTCACGACCAGGTTGTCGAGCGGCGTGCCGTTGGGGAACTGCGCGGCGGCGAAGTCGTTGTCCAGCACGCAGTAGCCCGATGCGGTGCGCTTCTTGGCCTTGTCCTCACCGGCGCAGAAGCCGTAGAGGTCGCCGCCGAGGTCCTTGAGGTAGACGTCGAAGAGGGGACTGCCTCCCCGCGAACGGTCGCGCACCGGCGCGCGGTAGCCCATCTGGTCGACGATGGTGGTCCACACCGAGTCCATCACCGCGAGGTTCTGGGCGGGCCAGTCGGGCGACGGCGGGGCGTCGGTGCCGGTCGGCACGTAGTGGACGCACAGGCGCGTGTTGCACAGCGGCGCGGCCTCGGCGACGCTGTAGCCGAAGCCCTGCGGGTCGGTCACGCCGTCGGTGGGACGGGCCAGCATGGCGTCCGCCTGGCGGCGCTCGGCCCCGGTCAGGCTGGACCGCTTCATCCAGAGGTCGCGCAGCACCAGCGTCGCGGACGGGTCGCTCGGGCGGGCATCGCCCGCGAGGACACGGCGCGCGGTCGCGAGCGTCTCCGAGGCCGTCGGCTCGACCTGCTCCTCGAGGACCGGCAGGGCCGGCTCGGGCGTGAGCTCGAGCAGGTCGGCGGGGTCGAGGACCCCGGCCGATCCAGGGACGGACCCGGGCGTGCCGGAACGGTCGGTGTCGGCAGCGACGGCCGGGGCGCCGAGCGCACCGCCCACCAGTGCGATGGCCACAGCGGTGGTCAGGATTCTGCGCATGGTTCCCCTCGTGTCGGTCATGTCCGGGTCGACCCTAACCCGGCGACCTCGCCGGGAGCGGGTCACAGATCCGCGATGTGCTCGATGATCGCGGTGGTGGAGATCGCCGGGGTGCGGGCGAGGTAGACGACCTCGCAGACGTCCCCGAGCTCGTCGAACTTGCCGGCCCAGTCGTCGCCCATCACGAGGACGTCGGCGCCGTGCTCGAGGACGTAGTCGCGCTTCTGCTCGAGGCTCTCCTCGACGAAGACGGCGTCGACGACCTTGAGCGCGCCGACGATCGCGAGCCGCTCGCGCTCGCTGAAGATGGGAGCACGGCCCTTCTTGCGCTCGTTGAGGGCGTCCGCGGACACACCCACGACCAGCCGGTCACCGAGCGCGGCGGCACGCTCGAGGACGCGCAGGTGCCCGACGTGGAAGACGTCGAACGTCCCGAAGGTGATCACGGTGCGAGGCATGCGCGGCATTCTGGCACGGTCGGGGAGGATGGCTGGCATGGCCGCCACCTCCGCCACCTCCTCCGCTCGCTCGTCGTCGAGCTCCCCTCCGAGCCCGCCCCCGATCTCGCTGATCACACCTGATCCCGGGATGGACGAGGCCCGTCGCCGCGGGCTGCGTCGGATGCGAACGGTCGCCGTGGGTCTGCTGCTCCTCGCGGCCTGCGTGTACGCCGCCACGCTCGGGCGCGACGGGTTCTGGGGCTTCGTCAACGCGGGGGCCGAGGCCTCGATGGTCGGCGCGATCGCCGACTGGTTCGCGGTGACCGCGCTGTTCAAGCACCCGCTCGGCCTGCCCATCCCGCACACCGCGCTCGTGCCCAAGCGCAAGGACGAGCTTGGCAAGGGGCTCGAGGAGTTCGTGGGGGAGAACTTCCTCCAGGAGGACATCATCCGCGAGCGGGTGGCCGCCGCGACGATCTCCGCCAGGGTCGGGGCCTGGCTGGCCGAGCCGGCGCACGCCCGGCGAGTGGTCGACGAGGTGGCCGAGGTGGCCGTGATCGCGCTCGGCAAGGTCCGCGACGACCACGTCGCCGACCTCGTCACGCACGCCCTCGTGCCACGTTTCCGCGAGGAGCCGATCTCGCCGCTCCTGGGATCGACGCTGATGGAGGTGCTGCGCGACGACCTGCACCACGGCCTGGTCGACCTCGCGGTCGACGAGCTGCACAGCTGGCTGGTCGAGAATCCCGAGACGTTCACCCGGGTGCTGGAGGAGCGGGCGCCGTGGTGGGCGCCGCCCAAGCTCAACGACGCCGTCACCTCACGCCTGCACGTGCAGGCCCTGGCGTGGCTCGAGGACATCCGCGACGACCCGCACCACCGCGCCCGCGAGGCGCTGGACTCGATGCTGGGGCAGCTGGCCCACGACCTGCTCAACGACGAGGAGACGATCCGCCGCACCGAGGCGCTCAAGGAGCGCCTGCTGGAGCACCCCCAGGTCGTGACGACGGCGATCTCGCTGTGGAAGGCGATGCGCTCGGCGCTCCTCGGCTCGATCCGGGACCCCGAGGGAGCCGTGCGCCAGCGGCTCTTGGCCGAGCTGAGCGCGTTCGCGGAGCAGCTGCGCGACGACGCCGCGCTGCGCGAGCGCCTCGACCGGATGGCCGCGGACGTCACGGTCTTCGCGATCGAGCGCTACGGCGCAGAGGTGACCACCGTGATCACCTCCACCATCGAGCGCTGGGACGGCAAGGAGGCGGCGCGTCGCATCGAGCTGCACGTCGGCCGCGACCTGCAGTTCATCCGGATCAACGGCACGATCGTCGGCGGGCTCGTCGGTGTGCTGATCCACGCGATCAGCCTGGTCGTGCTCTGACGAGCCGGTTTCCGTCAGGCGCGACAGGGCTTCATCACGGGCATGACCCGCGACCGGCTCTGGTGCGCGCGGGCGTACGCGTCGTCGAAGTGCGCGAGGTACTGGTCGTGCAGCCAGCGGTCGTCCACCACGCGGAGCATCACCTCGTCGTTGTAGAGCAGGCCACCGCACGTGGTGTTGGAGGTGCCCGTCACCACGAGGTGCGTCACCTTGCCGCGGAACCTGGCGTGCGCGACGAGCATCTTGTCGTGGGTCAGCACGGTGCGGACCTGGCGGTCCGGGATGTCGCCGCTGGGCAGCTCGCGCTGCACCCAGTTCTCCACCGTGTCGCGCGAGGTGACGATCCGCACCCGGCAGCCCCGGTCGGAGAGCCGCGCGAGCTGGGCTCGTACGTCGGCGCGCTGGATCACCGCGACCATCGCCGAGACGTCCCGGGCGCCGCGCGTGCAGGAGATGTCCTTCAGCGTCGAGAGCAGCAGGTCGCTGCGGTTGGGGTAGACGGCCGCCGTCAGCGGCCCGTTCTTCCACACCTTGCGACGGTCGTCCCACCGCTCGCCGTCGAGCGTGAGGCTCTGCGCCTCCATCCGGGAGAAGTACGCCACCCCGAAGACGTAGAGAGCCGGGTCGTCGATCTTGATGAACGAGTTGTACTGGCGGTACTGCCGGTCCTCGAGGTTGGCCGAGGACGTCATGAACGACTGCACGCCGCCGATGTCGGTGACGTAGAACTTCAGGTGCTGCACGTCCTGGCTGTCGGGATAGGGGCCGGGTGCGCGCCACGGCAGGCAGGCGCCGTCGCAGATCGTGACGTTGCGTCGCGCCGGGTCCTGCTCCTCGAGGGTGGTGATCAGGCGGCGTCCCTGCCTGTTGAGGCGGAGGTCGTCGTCACCGACCAGGAGCACCGTGGCGCCGCGACGCTGGGCCGCGAGGATGGCGTCGGTGGGCGGCTTGATGTCCCAGCGGAACATCGCGATCCGGATCGTGTCGCCGGGGCCGGCCGTGTCGAAGAGCCGGCTCGGGCGGTCGAGCACGGTCGGGTCGGACGTGACGGTGGGCGGGGAGGTGAAGCACACCTCGACCCCGGCCTGTGCCTGGCAGCCGCTCTTGCCCGCCGTCTTGCCCGCCGTCTTGCCCGCCGTCTCGGCGGGACGTGCGCTCGCCGGGGCGCCGGGGGTGGTGACGGCCAGCAGGGGCGTCGCGAGGCAGAGCGACGCCGCAGCGAGGAGGAGGCTTCGGATGCTCACGGACACCTACCCTAGAGACATGTCACCGACCAGCGAGCCCGTCGACGTCCCGATCCGTGACGAGTCGATCCGGCTCGGCCAGTTCCTCAAGCTCGCCAACCTCGTCGAGAGCGGCGCTGAGGCGAAGCCGGTGATCGCGGACGGCGCGGTGCAGGTCAACGACGAGGTCGAGACGAGACGGGGCCGCCAGCTCGTCCCCGGTGACGTGGTCACGCTGGGCGGGCTGGCGGCCCGTGTCGCCACCGGGGAGGTCGAGATCGACGTCCCGTGGTGAAAGGGTGGTGAGGGTGATGACGGGGTGAGGTGGGAGCCCCGGGCTACTTCACCTCACGCGTCAGCACCCGCCAGGTGCCGACCGCCAGGGGCAGCAGCACCCACACGCCGACGCCGGTGCCGAGCTGGGCCCAGTCCTGGCCCGCCATCTCCCCGTCGAACAGCGGACGCGTGACCGAGTCCAGGTCGATCCAGCGGCCCACGTCCGCGAGCGAGCTGAAGACCTGCGTGGCGATGGTCCACGCCGTGGGAAGGACCAGGACCGTGACGATGGCCACCGGGGTGTTGAGGAACAGCAGCCCGAACGCGACGCCCTGCAGGACGTAGATGAGCAGGGCCAGCACCAGACCCGCTCCGGCCGCGGCGTCGAGGTCCCACGTCCCGGTGCCGGCCAGGTTGGCGAGGGCTGCGGCCGCGAAGGCGACCGCCGTGACGACCAGGCCCAGCGCGAGGGCGCCCAGTGCCTTGGCGAGCACGACGCGGCCGCGGCGCGGCTCGAGGGTGAAGGTGACCAGCCCGGTGCGCTGGGTCCACTCCGCGGTGGCCGCCATGATGCCGATGACCGGCAGCAGCAGGGCCAGCGGCAGCGTGGCGATCTGCAGCAGGTTGTCGAAGGTCGCGTCCTCGGCCGGGCCCCAGAGGACGAATGCGGCCAGGATGAGGACGGTCAGCGCGGCCATCACGATGACCATCCAGCGACCGGCGCGGGTGTCGACCATCTTGCGCGCCTCGGCCTGCAGGGTGCGCGAGAACGGCACTCCGGGACGCCCCGGCAGGGCGGAGGCGGTGCCGGACGTGGCGCCGCCGACGACGGGTGCGGTGTCGGGCTGGGTCTCGGTGCTCATGCAGCGTCTCCTTCACGAGAGGTGGCGGCCGTGAGGCCGAGGAACATCTCCTCGAGGCCTTCCGAGCCGCCGGAGCGCAGCTCGAGCAGGACGAGGGACTCGCGGGCGGCGATCTCGCCGACCACGCGGGGCTCGGCCTCGACGACCAGGCCCGAGCCGGTACGGGTGACGGGCACGTCGGCGGCTTCGAGCAGCTGGGCGAGGCGGGCGTCGTCGGTGGACGACACCGAGGTGCCGCCGCGGCTGAGGAGCTCCTCCTTGGAGCCCATCGCCACGATCCGGCCCCGACCGATCATCACGAGGTCGTCGGCGACGATCTGCACCTCGTGCAGCAGGTGGCTCGAGAGGAGCACGGTCCCACCGCCGTCGGCGAAGCGGCGCAGCAGGCCGCGCATCCAGTGGATGCCCTGCGGGTCGAGGCCGTTGGCGGGCTCGTCGAGGACGAGGACCTGCGGCTCGCCGAGGAGCGCCGCCGCGATGCCGAGACGCTGGCGCATGCCGAGGGAGTAGTTCCGGACGCGGCGACCGGCCTCCTCGTCGGTGAGGCCGACCAGAGCGAGCGCCTCCTCGACGCGGGCCTTGGAGACCCCGACCGAGATGGCGGCGACCCGGAGCACCTCGCGGCCGGTGCGGCCGGGGTGCTGGGCGGACGCGTCCAGCATGACGCCGACCTGGCGGCCGGGGTTGTGCAGGTCGCGGTAGGGCTGGCCCAGGATGGTCGCGCGGCCCGAGGTGGGCGGCGTCAGACCGGTCATCATCCGCATGGCGGTCGACTTGCCCGCACCGTTGGGTCCGAGGAAGCCGACGACGCTCCCCGGGCGGACCTCGAACGAGATGTCGTCGACGGCGGTGAACCCGCCGTAGCGCTTGGTGAGGTTCTCGACTGTGATCATGGCTCCAGCCTCGTGCCGCCGGCGGTGCCGGGGCATCGGGCGCAGGGCTCGGCCGGGTCCGACCTCGGTATCGGTCCCGACCACGGGACGACACCTTGGTCGGACGCGGCCGCGCCGGCCGCGAGCCTAGGGTCGGTGCCATGGTGGGGACGGGTCGGCTCGCAGCGACCTGGCGCTACGCCCTCGCGGCGCTCATCAGCCTGGTGGCGTGGGGCGTCCCGCTGATCGGTGCCGCGGACCGCCCGACCGAGCCCGTCGTCCTGTGGTGGCTGGTCGGCGACCCGATCCTCGGGGTGCTCTCGTTCGTCCTCATCCGCTGGCGGCACCGCCAGCCGGCGCTCGTCGCCGGCCTGCTGGTGACCTTCTCCTTCGTCTCCGCATCGAGCGCCGGGCCTGCGTCGTGGATCATCGGCTCGATCGCCTCCCACCGGCGCTGGCGGCTGCTGGCGGTCGTGGCGCCCCTCAACGTGCTCGCCGGGGTCGTGCAGGAGCGGGTGGGCGTCACCGAGGACACCCTGCCCCTGTGGGCCTCCATCGCCTTCGGCTGCCTCGTCGTGGGCATCCTGACCGCCACCGGATACGCGATGGGCGCCCAGCGCCAGCTGGTCGACTCGTACCGGGAGCGTGCGCTGACCGCCGAGCGGGAGCAGCAGGCGCGCGTGGCGCAGGCCCGGGCCGCCGAGCGCACCCGCATCGCCCGCGAGATGCACGACGTGCTGGCCCACCGCATCTCGCTGGTGGCGATGCACGCCGGTGCCCTCGGCTACCGCTCCGACCTGAGCGAGGAGGAGCGGGGGAGTGCCGCGAAGTCGATCGAGGACAACGCGCACCGGGCCCTCTCCGACCTCCGGGCCGTGCTCGGCGTCCTTCGCGACCCGACGCAGCCCGCCGCCGTCGTTCCCGAGCGACCCCAGCCCGGGCTCGACGACATCGCGGCGCTGGTGGCGGAGGAACGTGCCGGCGGGATGCGCGTACGTCTCTCCGACCGGGTCGAGGACGACCCGCCCGCCGCGACGGGGCGCACGGCGTATCGGATCGTGCAGGAGGCGCTGACCAACGTGCGCAAGCACGCACCGGGCACGGCCGTCACGGTGGACGTGGCCGGGTCGATCGCCGACGGCCTGGTCATCGGGGTGCGCAACGCGGCGCCGGTCGGCCCGGCAGCGGCGCCGTCCCTTCCGGCGTCCGGGCTGGGCCTCCTGGGCCTGGCCGAGCGGGCGGCCCTGGCGGGCGGCCGGATCAGCCACGGCACGGACCCGGGCGGCGGCTTCGCGGTGCGGGCGTGGATACCGTGGGACACGTGACGGGAGCGAGCAGCGGGGGCGTCGTGCGGCTCGTCGTGGTCGACGACGACCCCATGGTGCGGGCGGCCCTGCGCATGATGCTGGGCGGCGACCCGGGCCTGGCCGTCGTCGCGGAGGCGAGCGACGGCGAGGAGGCGTTGCGCGTCGTGTCGGCCGCGGACGCCGACGTGGTCCTGATGGACATCCGGATGCCGGTGCGCGACGGGCTCAGCGCCACGGAGCAGCTGCTGGCGGCGGACCCGGGCCTCAAGGTGATCGTGCTGACGACCTTCGACACCGACGACATGGTGCTCCGCGCCCTGCGGATCGGTGCGGCGGGCTTCCTGCTGAAGGACACTCCGCCGGCCCGGCTCGTCGAGGCGATCCGCACCGTGGCGTCGGGCCAGCCGATGCTGTCGCCCAGCGTCACCGCCCAGCTGATCGCCGCCGTCACCCGCACCGACCGCGCCACCGAGGAGCAGGACCGGACGCGGTCGGCCCGCGACGCCCTCGACGCCCTCACCGAGCGTGAGCGCGACGTGGCCGACGCGGTCGCACGCGGCCTCAGCAACGCCGACATCGCGGCCGAGCTCTACATGGGCGTGCCGACCGTGAAGACCCACGTGGGTCGGCTGTTCACCAAGCTGGGCGTCGAGAACCGGGTGCAGGTCGCGATCCTGGTCCACGACGCCCAGGCGTAGGTGATCCCTCAGGCGGTCAGCGGACCTCGAGCAGGTCGACCACGAAGATCAGCGTCTCGCCCGGCTTGATCGCGCCGCCGGCGCCCCGGTCGCCGTAGCCGAGGTGCGGCGGGATGACCAGCCGGCGTCGGCCGCCGACCTTCATGCCCTGCACGCCGGTGTCCCAGCCGGAGATGACCTGGCCGATGCCGAGGCGGAACTGCAGCGGCGTGCCGCGGTTGTAGGACGCGTCGAACTCCTCACCCGAGGAGTGGGCGACGCCGACGTAGTGGACCGAGACGGTGGAGCCGGACGTGGCCTCGGCACCGTCTCCCTCGACGAGGTCGGTGACCTCGAGGTCGGCGGGCGCGTCGCCCATGTGCGGGTCGACGTCGGGCTTCTCGCTCATGCACGTACTCGCTTCGCTCCGTGCGCGCATGAGGCACATGACGCGCTGTGTTGAATGGTCCGCTCGCTGCGCACGCGCACAGTGTCTCCAATCGATGGGTGTGTCAGGTCTGGTGCACGTAGTGGTCGAGCTGGTCGCGCTCGAACTCGAGCTCGCCGATCCGGTTCTTGACCACGTCACCGATGCTGATGATGCCGGTCAGCCGTCCGTCGGCCACCACCGGGACGTGTCGGATGCGGTGCTCGGTCATGGTCTGCATCAGCTCGGTGAGGCCGTCGTCGGCCGCGCAGGTCCGCACCTCGGCGGTCATGATCGAGCTGACCTGGTGGTCGAGCACCGTGGCGTCCTCGTGCAGACGGCGTACGACGTCGCGCTCGCTCACGATCCCGGTGACCCGCTCGCCGTCCTCGCTCACCACCAGCGCGCCGACGTTGTGCTCGGCGAGGAGCGCGACCAGCTCGCGCACGCTGGCCTCCGGCCCGATGGTCACGACCGCCTGGTTGCCCTTGTGCTGGATGACGTCCTTGATCTTCATGGTGGCGCCTCTCGTCCCGCGGAACTGGTGAGAAGTCACCGTAGCCAAGCCGGACAGTGAGGGACAGGGGCGAACGACCCGCCTCAGTCCAGCACCGGTGGGGCCTGCCGGGCGCGCAGGGTGCTGACCGAGCCCGGCCCACGGCGCGGCACGTCGGGGTCGGTGCCGTCGTCGTCCATCGCGCCGAGGAAGGACAGGGCTGCGTCGTGCAGGTGGCCGTTGGAGGCGAGCGCGTTGCCGCCCCACGGACCGGCGGTGCCGTCGAGGGAGGTGAACCGCCCGCCGGCCTCGCGCACGATGACGTCCAGGGCGGCCATGTCGTAGACCTCGAGCTCGGGCTCGGCGGCGATGTCGACGGCGCCCTCGGCCAGCAGCATGTAGGACCAGAAGTCCCCGTAGGCGCGGGTCCGCCAGCAGCGGCGCGACAGCGAGATGAAGTCGTCGAGCCGGTCACGCTCGTCCCAGCCGGACAGGGACGAGTAGCTCAGCGACGCGTCCTCGAGGCGCCGTACGTCGCTCACCTCGCACCTGGTGGCCTTGAGCAGCGAGCGGCCGGTCCAGGCGCCGTTGCCCACCGAGGCCCACCACCGGCGCTGCAGCTGCGGCGCGGAGACCACGCCCAGCACCACCTCGTCGTCGACGGCGAGCGCGATGAGGGTCGCCCAGACCGGCACCCCGCGCACGTAGTTCTTGGTGCCGTCGATGGGGTCGACGATCCACCGGCGCTGGCTGTGCCCGGTCGTGCCCTGCTCCTCGCCGATGACCGCGTCGCGCGACCGGACGCGTGACAGGGTGCGGCGGATGCCCTCCTCGACGGCCTTGTCGGCGTCGGTCACCGGCGTCAGGTCGGGCTTGCTCATGACGTGCAGGTCGAGCGCCTTGAAGCGGGCTAAGGTCAACGAGTCCGCGTCGTCGGCCAGGACGTGGGCCAGCCGCAGGTCGTCGGTGTAGTCGGTGGAGCCGGTGATGGGCATGTCCACAGGCTATTCCCAGCATCGGCCCCTAACCTGCACGCATGGAGCTCAACGGTGTGCCGCTGCACCCCCTCGTCGTGCACGCAGTCGTCGTCCTCGGGCCGCTGGCAGCCCTGACCGGCCTGTTGTACGCCGCGGTGCCCAAGTGGCGCTGGTTGCTCCGGTGGCCGCTCGTCGTGCTTGCCGTGGTCGTCGCGGTCACCGCGCTCCTGGCCGTCGCAGCAGGCGAGGACCTGCTGGCGTCGCGACCCGAGCTCGCCCCGATCGTCGCCGACCACCAGGAGGCGGGGGAGATGCTCCGCAACGTGGCGCTGGGCTACGTCGTCGTCGCCGGTCTCGCGGCCTGGGCGCTGGGCGGCACCTCGGCGCTCGCCTCCGGGAGGGGTGCCCGGGAGACGCGCCTCGGCATCCCGGTCGCGGTGCTGCTGGCGGTCGGCGCGGTAGCCCTGCTGGTCACCGTCTACCTGGCCGGGGACTCGGGGTCAGCAGCCGTCTGGGGCTGACCCCGGCCCGGCGGGATCACCAGTCGGTGGCCGAGCGGGCCGCGAGCAGGCGGCGGAAGGACTCGACCCGGTCGGGGTCGGCCTCGCCCGCCTCGATCGCCTCGTCGAGCCCGCACTCGGGCTCGTCGCTGCCGTGGGTGCAGCCACGGGGGCACGTCTCGGTCATCTCGTCGAGGTCGGGGAACGCCTCGATGAGGTTCTCCGGCTGCACGTGGGCGAGCCCGAACGACCGGATGCCGGGGGTGTCGATGATCCAGCCCTCGCCGCGTCCGTCGTCGCCGGGCAGCTCGAGGAGGTAGGCGCTGGTCGAGGTGTGCCTGCCCCGGCCCGTCACGGCGTTGACGATGCCGACCTCACGGCCGGCGTCGGGGATGAGGGCGTTGACCAGGGTCGACTTGCCGACCCCGCTGTGGCCCACGAGCACGCTGGTGCGTCCGCGCAGCCGGTCGCGCAGCTCGGTGAGGTCGCCGGCGCCCTCGCCCCTGAGCTGGGTGACCACCCAGGGCACGCCGAGGGAGCGGTAGGTCGAGAGCAGCGTCTCGGGATCGGCCAGGTCGGCCTTGGTGAGGCACAGCAGCGGCGCCATCCCGGCGTCGTACGCCGCCACGAGCGCGCGGTCGATCAGCCGCGGGCGCGGCTCGGGGTCGGCGAGCGCCGTCACCACCACCAGCTGGTCGGCGTTGGAGACGATGACGCGCTCGACGGGGTCGTCGTCGTCGGCGGTGCGGCGCAGCGTCGTCGTGCGCTCGACCACCTCCACGATGCGGGCCAGCGACCCGTCGGCGCCGGTGGTGTCACCGACGACCCGCACCCGGTCGCCGACGACGACGCCCTTGCGGCCCAGCGGACGTGACTTCATCGCCATGACGCGGTGGCCCTCGACGAGCAGCGTGAAGCGCCCGCGGTCGACGGTGACGACGCGGCCGTCGACGGCGTCGTCGTAGGTGGGCCGGTCCTTGGTGCGCGGGCGGGTGTGCCGGCGCGGACGCTCGTAGTGCTCCTGGTCGTGCTCGGAGTAGCGACCCGTCACCGGGACGTCCTCGCCGACGCGCCGACACCGCTCGGGGTCCCGTGGACGGCCCGGCTCCACGCGGCGGCGAAGTCGGGGAAGGTCTTCGACGTGGTCGCGACGTCCTCGACCAGCACGTCGTCGACCGCGAGGCCGAGGATCACGCCGGCGTGGGCCATGCGGTGGTCGGCGTAGGTGCGGAACGTGCCGCCGTGCAGGGTCGCCGGCCGGATCGTGAGTCCGTCCTCGCGCTCGGTGACGTCGGCCCCCAGCCGGCCCAGCTCGGTGGCCAGGGCGGTGATGCGGTCGGTCTCGTGGCCACGGATGTGAGCGACCCCCCGGAGGTGGGAGGGGGAGTCGGCCAGGGCGCAGAGGGCGGCGACCGCCGGGGTCAGCTCGCCCACGTCGTGCAGGTCGAGGTCGACGCCGGTCAGGCGCGGCGGTCCGACCACGGTGAGGTCGCCGTCGCCCAGGCTCACCTCGCAGCCCATGAGGGTGAGGATCTCGCGCAGGTCGTCGCCGGGCTGCGTGGTGGCGGCCGGCCAGTCGGTGACGGTGACCCGCCCGCCGGTGGCGGCCGCGAGGGCGAGGAACGGAGCCGCGTTGGACAGGTCGGGCTCGATGTCGTGGTCGACGGCCAGGACCGGCCCGGCGGCGACCGACCAGCGGTTGGCGTCGCCGTCGTCGACCTCGACCCCGTGCTGCCGGAGCATCTGCACCGTCATCTCGATGTGGGGGAGCGACGGCACCGGCTTGCCGACATGGCGCACGTCGACGCCGTGGTCGTAGCGGGCGCCCGCGAGCAGCAGCGCCGAGACGAACTGCGACGACGCGCTGGCGTCGATCGTGACCGTGCCGCCGGGCACGGAGCCCGTGCCGTGCACGGCGAAGGGGAGTGCTCCCCGACCGCCGTCGTCGACCCGGACGCCGAGCGCGCCCAGCGCGGTCAGCATCTGGCCGACAGGGCGCAGCCGCATGTGGGGGTCGCCGTCGAAGCGGACCGTGCCGTCCGCCAGCCCGACGACCGGCGGGACGAAGCGCATCACCGTGCCGGCGAGGCCGCAGTCCACGTCGGCGTCGCGGTCCCAGGCGGCGGGGGTGATGGCCCAGTCCCCGGAGTCGGTGTCCTCGATGCCGGTGCCGAGCGAGGTGAGGGCGGCGGCCATGAGCAGCGTGTCGCGCGAGCGCAGGGGACGTCGTACGACGCTCGGGCCGTCGGCGATCGCGGCGAGCACGAGCGCACGATTGGTCAGCGACTTGCTGCCGGGCAGCGAGACGACCCGGTCGACGGGGTCGGTGGGGCGCGGGGCCGGCCAGAGCTCACTCACCCGCGCACCCTACCGAGATCAGGTCAGCTGGGCCTTGGCGAGCTTCGCCTCGCGGCGGGCGTCCTTGGCGACCTGCTTGGCCTCGCGGCGCACGTCGGCGGCGGCCCGGCGGGCCCGCCAGGCGAGCCCGGGCTTGCCCTCGGTGTCGACCGCGGCGAGGAGCAGGCCGCCGAGGACGGAGGTGTTCTTGTAGAACTGCAGGCGCTGGGCGTTCTTGGCCTGGGGGTCGGTCTCGTTCCAGAAGGCGTGGCCAGCGAGGGTCGTCGGCACGAGGGACGCCGCCAGCACGGTCGCGCTGAGCCGCGGAGCGCGTCCGGTGGCCAGCGCTGCGGCGGCCAGGATCTGGGCGCCGGCGTTGATCCGGACCAGCGTGGCCGGGTCGGTGGGGATCGGTGCCTTCGGCACGGCCTGCTGGGCGACCGGCACCACCTTGTCGGCCACCTTCTTCGCCCTCGCCGCGTGGACCTCGGTGTTGCGGAGGGCGTTGATGCCGCCGGCGACGAAGATCGTGGCCAGCATGGGACGTGCGAGCAACCGGGTGATCGTCATGCGCCCCTGTCTACACGATGTGCGGGGAGGGCGCTCCGTCCACAGGGGTGCGGGCCCGGGCCCGAGGTCTCGGGTGGTCAGTCGAGGGTCGCGCGCCAGGTGTTGTTGCCGCTGTCGGCGTCGCTCCCGGGTGGGACCAACGTCGCCACGACGGCGCCGCCCTGGGGGATCACCACCTCGACAGCGACGGACGTGTCGCCGGAGACCTGGCAGGTGGCCACCGTCCGGACGGCCGTGCACCGCCCGTCGGCGGTGCGCACGACCTCGGCGTCGATGCCCGTGATCCGCAGCTGGCCGGTCGCGCCGCCGAGACCGGCCACCCGCACCACGACGGTGTACGTCGGACGAGCGCCGCCGACCGTCCCGGACACCGAGGCGTCGGCGGCCGGCGTCGTCGGAGTCGGGTCCTCGCTGGGGGTGGGGTCGGTCGTCGGGTCCGAGGTCGGGTCGGACGTCGGGTTCGAGGTCGGGTCTGAGGTCGGGTTCGACGTCGGGTTCGACGTCGGGTTCGACGTCGGGTTCGAGGTCGGGTTCGAGGTCGGGTTCGAGGTCGGGTTGGACGTCGGGTTCGAGGTCGGGTCCGAGGTCGGGTCCGAGGTCGGGTTGGACGTCGGGTTGGACGTCGGGTCGGAGGTGGGGTTCGACGTCGGGTCGGAGGCCGGGTCGGACGTGGGGTCGGACGTCGGTGACTGGCCCGGGTCGTCCTGCGTGGGGTCGGTGCCCTGGGTGGGGTCGGACCCCGGGGTGACGTCGGTGGCAGGCACGGAGCCCGGGGTGACGTCGACGTCGCCGGGCGGGAGGGTGAGCGCCGGTGGGTCGGATCGGAGCCGCAGGCTCCTCGGCGACCGGTCGGCGCGGCTTGAGGAGGCATCGCCTCCAGCGCCCGTCGTCGTCGAGCTCGTCGAGCTGGGCGACGACGTGGCGCGCGTCGGCGCGGCGTCGGGTGCGTCGGGGCCGCGCACACCGAGGGCGATCCCGCCGGCGACGACGACGGTGCTCACCGCCACCCCCGCGACCGCCGCGACACCGGCATTGCCGGTCACGAGGTCGCGGACCCGGCCCAGCAGCACCCCGATCCCGACCGGCGCCGCAGCGGACACCGTGGCGCTGCCGAGGTAGGCGGCCGCCACCCCGCCGAGGAGCAGCGGGGCGAGGAGGGCGCCCAGGTTGGAGTTGACCTCGGTCAGCTCGAGGTAGATCGCCATGCACGAGCGGCACTCGTCGAGGTGGTGCTCCACCTTGGTGGCGTCGCGGCGTGACGACGCGCCGCGGACGTACGCCCCGAGCTGGCCGTGGGTCCACCGGCAGGCGTCCTCGTCGAGCTCCGCGGCGTGCTGGGTCAGGAAGGCCTGGCGAAGTCCTTCGCGGGCGCGGTAGGCGAGCGCCGAGACCGAGTTGGCGCTCATCCCGAGCAGCGGAGCGATGTCCGCGGGCTTGTCGCCCTCCACCTCGGTGTGCCACAGCACGAGCTGCCAGCGCTCGGGGAGGCTGGCGAAGGCGCGGGCC
This sequence comes from Nocardioides sp. GCM10028917, assembly GCF_042666175.1. Lineage (NCBI taxonomy): Bacteria > Bacillati > Actinomycetota > Actinomycetes > Propionibacteriales > Nocardioidaceae > Nocardioides > Nocardioides sp. GCM10028917. Next base: position 179,096 of record NZ_JBHTFL010000008.1, on the reverse strand, counting down.
GCAGCGGCGCTCTCGAAGCCCTCGACCGCCGTGTCGCGGAACGGCACCCCCGGGTCGAAGGCCTCCATGTCGTCGGTCGTGTGCAGCCGGGCCCCGGCGCGGAAGCGGTCGACCTGGAGCCGCCGCACCGCGGTCAGCAGGTAGGCGCGGAAGGCGAGGTCGGGGCCGCCGCCACGCTGCAGCACGCCCATCACCTTGACGAAGGCATCGGACACGAGGTCCTCGGCGTCGCCCGCGGGGGCGACCTGGCGCGCGAGCCGGCGAGCCGCGTCGACGTGGCGCTCGAACAGCGTGCCGTAGGCATCGAGGTCCCCGCCGCGGACGGCCGAGATCAGCTCGGCGTCGCTCGGCGCCTCGACGCTGGTGGCCACGCTCATGGTTCGACGCTCATCGTCCGACGCTTCCGGGATCCCCACCCGACGGTCGCCGGGCCATCCGACTGTAGCCCCGCCGAGACGTCGAGGGTCCCGGAAAGTGAAGAAACGACAAACGTCGGTCTGGTCCGCGTCATGGGCCGCCCCGAGCCCCGTCCCATCCACAGAAACAAGTCCTGGGGGACCCGAAGGGGGGTATGCCGTGAAGATCTTCGCCACGCTGGGGCGTCGACTCGCGGCTGCCGATCCTGGGGTGAGCGAGCCGGAGTCCACCGTGGAGCGGTCGGGGTTGCCGCACCGGTTCGAGGCTGTCGGAGAAGCGCTCACCTCAGGATCGGACGTCATCGGCGTCTGCTCCGTCGCGGGCCAGGAGCTGGCCCGCGACGGGGCGTCCGTCGAGGAGACACTCGGCGGGCTGCGGGCCACGTGGCTGCGGCTGACCGGCGACGATCCGTCGTACGACGTCGTCACGGCGCTGCTCACGGCGTGGAGCGAGACCACGCTGGGATACCTCAACCAGCTCTCCTGCGAGGACCCGCTGACCGGACTGTCCAGCCAGGCCCATCTCCGCAGCCGGCTGTCGGAGCTCTACCGCCTCGGGGGTGCCGGGACGGACACGGGCATCGGCGGGTACGCGCTCGTGGTCTTCGCGATGCCGTCGGACGACGACCCGTCCGACGAGCCCGGTGACCACTTCACCCGCGCGATGCGCGTGGCGCGTTCCGGCGAGCTGGCGCGCACGGCGTTCGCCCGCGACGAGACGGTCGCACGCCTCGGCATGCACCGGGTGGGGATCCTGACGCGCCGCGACGACCACCTCGGGCGGCGGGTCCGGGTGCTGCGCACCCTCCTCGACGGGACCGAGCCGCACGGCCTCGTGCGCGTGTGGATCGAGGGGCTCCCGTCGACGGACGCGGTGGCGGGCATGCTGCTCGACGAGCTGGCCCGCGGCTGAGCGGACCCGGCGCCGGGCTCCCCTAGGGTGGGTCCTGTGTGTGGTCGCTATGCCTCGTCCCGCAGCCCGGACGACCTCGTCGAGGAGTTCGAGGTCGTGGAGACCCGGGTCGCTGCTCCGCTGGCGGCCGACTACAACGTCGCGCCGACCAAGGAGGTCTACGCCGTCGTCGAGCGCCCGCCGTCGCGGGAGTCCGGGCAGGACGCGACCGAGCCCCCGCAGCGCCAGCTCCGCGTCCTGACGTGGGGGCTCGTCCCGTCCTGGGCCAAGGACCCCTCGATCGGCAACCGGATGATCAATGCCCGCATGGAGACCGTCGCGGAGAAGCCCGCCTACCGCAAGGCGTTCGCCACCCGGCGGGCGCTGCTGCCGGCCGACGGCTACTTCGAGTGGTACCCGACGTCGCGCACCAACGCCAAGGGCAAGCCGGTCAAGCAGCCGTTCTTCATCCGCCCCAAGGACGGCGGCGTGCTCGCGATGGCCGGGCTCTACGAGATCTGGCGTGACCCGACGAGGGCGGAGGACGACCCGGCCCGGTTCCGCTGGACGTGCACGGTGCTCACGACCGAGGCCGAGGACTCGCTCGGCCACATCCATGACCGGATGCCGCTCATGGTCGAGCGCGAGCGCTGGCACGAGTGGCTCGACCCGACCACGCCCGGTGACACCTCGCTGCTCGTGCCCGCGGCCCCGGGCCGCCTCGAGGCCTACGCCGTCCCGACGTTGGTGAGCAACGTGCGCAACAACGGCCCCGAGCTCGTCGAGCCGCTGCCACTGGAGGAGGTCGAGTGAAGAAGGCATCCGTCCGGACGGTCGCCACACCCCACGGTGAGGGCCGGCTGCACACGCGCCGTGCCACGAGCCCGATGGCGACGATGCTGCTGAGCCACGGCGCCGGCGGGGGCGTGGATGCCCGGGACCTGTGGGCACTGGCCGACGCCCTGCCCGCGCAGGGGGTCTCGGTCGTCCTCTTCGAGCAGCCGTGGCGGGTCGCGGGCCGCAAGATCGCGACCGCCCCGCCGACCCTCGACGCAGCCCTCCGGTGCGCCGCCGACGTGATGCGCGTGCGTACGCCCCTCGTCGTGGGCGGCCGGTCCGCGGGCGCGCGCTCCGCGGCTCGTACGGCGCGTTCGCTGGGGGCCTCGGGATGTCTCGCCCTGTCCTTCCCGCTCCACGCGCCGGGGAAGACCGAGCCGACCCGGCTGCCGGAGCTGCAGGCGGTCGGTCTGCCGACCCTGGTCGTGCAGGGGGAGCGGGACCCCATGGGGCTGCCCGAGGAGCTCCCCGGCGACCTCGACGACCTCGACGTGGTGGTGATCCCGGGCGGCGACCACGGGCTCAAGGTGCCCGCGCGGGGCGAGGTGAGCCAGGACGAGGCGATGGGGATCGTCGTCGAGTCGACGCTGGAGTGGCTGGTGCGCGAGGTCGTCGGGAATCCTCGACGGGCGTGAGGTGTTGAGGTCGGTGTGACTGCACTGACCCTCGATCGACCCACGGCGGTACTGTGGGAGGCGATGACTGAATCGCTCCGGGACGAGACGTCCCCACCCGCAGAGATCGCCGTCGAGGACGAGACCTCCGACCAGCGCCAGGCGCGCTTCGAGCGTGACGCGCTTCCGTTCCTCGACCAGCTCTACGGTGCGGCGATGCGGATGACCCGCAATCCCGCCGACGCCGAGGACCTCGTGCAGGAGACGTTCGCGAAGGCCTACAGCGCCTTCCACCAGTTCAGGCCCGGCACCAACCTCAAGGCCTGGCTCTACCGGATCCTGACGAACACCTACATCAACTCCTACCGCAAGAAGCAGCGCCAGCCGCAGCAGTCGATGTCCGAGGACGTGGAGGACTGGCAGCTCGCCCGCGCGGAGTCGCACTCCTCGACCGGCCTCCGGTCCGCGGAGATGGAGGCACTCGAGCACCTGCCCGACTCCGAGGTCAAGGACGCGCTGCAGCGCCTGCCCGAGGAGTTCCGCCTCGCGGTCTACCTCGCCGACGTCGAGGGGTTCCCCTACAAGGAGATCGCCGAGATCATGGACACCCCGATCGGCACCGTCATGTCGCGCCTGCACCGCGGCCGGCGCCAGCTGCGCGACATGCTGGCCGACTACGTGCGGGCCAACGACCTGCTGCCGGCGTCCACCGTGCCCGGCCAGGGAGAGGGGAGCGAGTCGTGAGCAGCCACGAGCACGGCAAGGACGACTGTGTCGACTACATCGAGCGCATCGTCTACTTCATCGACAACGAGCTCGACCAGGCCGACTGCGCCGTCGTCGAGATGCACCTGCGCGAGTGCGGCCCGTGCCTGGAGCGCCACGACCTCCAGAAGGCTGTCAAGCAGCTCGTCGCACGCTCCTGCTCCGAGTCCGCGCCGGAGTCCCTCCGCGACCGCGTACGCCTCCAGCTCCGCGAGGTGCGGGTGCAGATCACCGAGGGCAACGCCTGAGCCCCGGCTCGACCCGATTCGCCGCTCTCGGGCGGATTTGAGACACTGCTCCGAGCACCGACTCCAGGAGGACCACCATGGGCAAGACCGGACGCAAGCGCCGCGCTCGCAAGAAGAAGGGCGCGAACCACGGCAAGCGCCCCAACGCCTGACGCGCACCCGCGCCGTCAATCTCGTGGAAGTCCCCGCCGCGGCGGGGACTTCTGCATGTCCGGGTCACGACCGGGCGAGGGCCTCAACGGCGCCGCTGAGGTGGTCGTGCGCCGCTGAGCGCCCCGCAGCCGCGAGCAGGAGCCACTGGACCGGACCCTCGACCCGGCGTCCCGATCCTGCCTGCCACGCCACGTCGGCGGCGACCAGGTGGACGTCGCGCAGCCGAGGACCGATCGGCACCCGCCGTGACCACCAGAGCACCCGCTCGAGTGCGACGACGGCGGCGTCGGTCGGCATCGGGTGCTCGAGGTGCAGGGGGAGGCAGATGTCCTGGGTGTGGACCAGGATGTCGAGCAGCGGCTCGCGCTCGGAGACCATCGGCACCGTGCGCCGCGACCCGACGAAGCCTCGCAGCCGCTCGACGAGCTGCTCGTGGTCGAGCGAGCTGCGGATCGCGCTGTCCCGGACCATCGCCTGGTAGCGGAACCCGGACCGGAGGGCCGACCCGACGAGGTCGCGGACCGAGGCGTGCGAGAGAGCCAGGTGGGCCGCCACGTCACGGACGCTCCAGGCGGCGCACAGCGACGGGGTGTCCCACTCGGTGTCGGTGAGCCCGGCCAGCACGTCGGCCAGCGCCGCGCGCTCGGCGTCGATGTGGCTCCAGATCGTGTCGCTGTCCATGGTGACTCCATTGGTCAGGATCTCTGACTAGTATCGACCCGTGCAGGACGAGGCGTCAACGAGTGACCAGCAGCCCGGCGTGGGCGTGCTGATGTACGTCGCCGCCCGTGCGCTGGAGGTGCGTGCGTACGACGCGGTGGTGGCCGCCGGAGCGTCCGACATCACGCCTGCCCAGGCCCGGCTCATGGCACAGATCGACCCGCACGGGACGCGCGTCGTCACGCTGGCCGCACGTGCGCGGACCACCAAGCAGTCGGCGACGTCCCTGGTCGACCAGCTCGAGCGCACCGGCTACGTCGAACGCGTCCCGGATCCCCACGACGGGAGGGCCAAGCTCGTGCGACTCACCCCTCGTGCGCGCGCCGTGGGCGACGTCGCGGACGCGGCAGTCGCCGACGCGCTGGCCGAGTGGAGGGAGCACCTCGGTCCCACGCGCATGCGCGGGCTCGAGGAGACGATGCGCCTGCTACGGCAGATCACCGATCCCTGGGCGTGATCCGGGCTGAAGGCGCCTCGGTGCCTCGTACGCTGGCTCGATGAGCGAGAAGAGCATGCGGGAGCGGATGCTGGCGGGGGAGCCCTACATCTCTGACGACCCGGTCCTCGCCGAGGAGTCACAGCGCGCCCAGGGCCTGGCGCACCGGATCAACACGATGGACCCCAACGACGCCAGCGGTCGGGGGGCGCTGCTCGAGGAGCTGCTGGGTGGCTTCGGCGAGCACAGCGAGGTCCGCCCGCCGCTCCACTGCGACTACGGCTACCAGACCACGATCGGCGCACGCACCTTCGTCAACTGGGGCGTGACCTTCCTCGACGTCGCCGCGATCACGATCGGCGACGACGTCCAGATCGGCCCGAACGTCCAGCTGCTGACCGCCACCCACCCGCTCGAGCCCCAGCCGAGGCGTGACAAGTGGGAGGCAGCCGAACCCATCACGATCGGCGACAACGTGTGGCTCGGTGGCGGGGTGATCGTCTGCCCCGGCGTCAGCATCGGTGCCGACACCGTCGTGGGTGCGGGGTCGGTGGTCACCCGCGACCTGCCGGCCGGGGTCGTCGCCGTCGGCGCCCCGGCCCGGGTGCTCCGCGAGCTCTGAGTGCTGGTGCGGCCGGTCAGAGCCGCGACATGAACCGCTCGGCGTCGACGACGACGCGGGTGATCTCGCCGGCGGCGAGGACCTTCCCGCTGCCCGCGTCGCGCGCGCTGACGGTGAGACGGTGGAGGCGTCCGTCCTCGTACGCGCTGGACGCGCTGACCTCGACCTCGGCGCCGACGGGGCTCGCCGCCAGGTGCTCGACCTGCACCCGCGTGCCGACGCTGGTCGACCCGTCCGGCAGCACGGGTGCGAGGCAGGCGCAGGTCGCGGCCTCCAGCCATGCCAGCAGCCGCGGCGTGCCGAGGACGGGCAGCGAGCCGCTGCCGACGGCTGCTGCGGTGTCGTCGTCCGTGACGACGTACGTCAGCGTGGCGGGTTCGAGCTGCGGCATGGGCAGGCCTTCCGGGAAATGTCGGGTCGGTGGGGCAACCTGAGGGACTGACACACGTCTACCAGACATGAGCGCGAGGGCCGCAGGGGTGGGGATCGGGATGGAGCCGTCGGTGGACATCACCGAGCTCTACGCCGCCCACCGGCTCTCGCTGGTGAGGCTGGCCGTGCTGCTGGTGGACGACGTCGCCTCGGCCGAGGACGTCGTGCAGGACGCGTTCGCCGCGCTCGCCAGACGTCCGGACGCGGTCCGCGACCCGTCCAGGGCGCTGGCCTACCTCCGGGTCTCCGTGGTCAACACCGCGCGCTCGGCGCTGCGCAGGCGTCGTACGGCGAGGGCGTACTCGCCACCCCATGACCTGTCACCGCCTTCGCCGGAGGACAGCGCGGTGCTGGCGGAGGAGCACCGGGAGGTCATCGAGGCGTTGCGGCAGCTCGCCCCGCGGCAGCGGGAGGTCCTGGTGCTGCGCTACTGGTCGAACCTGTCTGAGGCCGAGATCGCGCACACCCTCGGCGTCAGCCAGGGCACGGTCAAGTCGACGGCGAGCCGTGCGCTCGTCGCGCTGGAGAAGGCCATGAAGTCCACGACGAGCTCGGGAGAGGGGGAGCGATGAGCACACCGGACACGATGTCGGAGGTGGAGGACCGGCTGCGCGCCGCCCTCACCGCGCGCGCCGAGCAGGTGGGACCCGAACACCTCGCCCCGCTGGCTCCCGTCGTGCGGCTGCGACCGCGCTGGCAGTCGCCGTGGGTGGTGCTCGCCACCGCTGCGGTGGTGCTGCTGGTGCTCGGCGTGGTCCTCCAGGGCCTCGGCCGGGACACGCGCTCCGACGACGTCGCGCCCCAGCCGGACGAGCCCGAGGTCCAGATGCCCCAGGACATCGGCCGCGACTGGGATCGCAACGACCTCGACCGTCAGCCGCGGCTCGACCTCGACGGCGACGGCACCGACGAGAAGGTCGTCTTCCGTGGCGAGCCGACGAAGGAGTTCGACGGCCGCTACCGGCTGGAGACCACGCTCAGCAGCACGGGCGAGGACGCCTACGGCATCGCGGAGGTCGGCACGACGGTCGCCACGAACGTGCTCGACCCGATCGACGCCGACGGGGACGGCGACCAGGAGCTGGTGCTCTACTTCGACGACGCGTCGGCGGTCGGTGGTGGCGGCCACCCGCTGGTCTTCGACCTGCGCGACGGGTTGCTCGTGCAGGCGGTGCCGGAGGACCCCGACCTGCTCCGGCGGGGGAACGTCCCGGTGCCCGGCAGCACGACCGAGTTCTACGAGATGGTGCGGATCCACGACTACTGGTTCGAGGACGGGCAGCTGCTGTCCAGCAGGTCGCGGCGTGCCTACGCCAGCGGCAACATGAGCCTCATCCGGACCGAGACCATCCTCGTGGACACGTGGCGGTGGAGCCTCGACGAGGACGGCGTGCTGCGAGCCGAGTCCCTCGGGTGCCTCCGCTCGGGGCTCGAGGCGAGCGTGCCGTGCGGGGAGGGCGAGGTCGAGGAGCTGCCCTACCTCACGCCGGTCGCCACCGAGACGTTCGGGATGGGCGAGGGCGCTGACTTCCGCGACGGCTACCGGTTCAGTGCCCGTCTCGAGGCCTTCGCCGACCCGGTCCTGGTGGTGGAGGGGGACGACGGACGGTCGCTGCGCCACGACGACTTCCAGGTCGCCGACCCCCGGGTCGCGACGGTTCAACCCATGGGCGTCGACGGCGCCTCGCTCTTCGTCACCTCGGCCTCCGACCCGTCGTACGTCGAGGTGCTGGCGCAGGACGGTGACCAGCTTCGCGCGGTGGAGGCCGTCGGCGAGATCGATCTGCGCAACGAGGGTGACGTGCGGACGTGGCTGACGCAGAACGGCGGCGTCGTCACCGTGACCGCGCAGGAGGACGGCTCGTGGACGGTCTGGACCTGGCAGCTGGTGCGCGGAGGGATGACGGCTCTCCCGTGGGCACCGTCTGCTTCGACGACGTCGACGACCCGACGACCGCACACTCCTGCTGAGTGCTCAGAACGTCTTGCTGAACGCCAGCAGGTCGACACCCGGCACCGGCGACCAGTCGCGGCCGGGGTCACGGGTGTAGCCGAGGCGCCCGTAGACCGTGTGGGCGGCGACCATCGTCGCCAGCGACGACAGGGCCATGCCGCTCGCACCGTGCTCACGGGCCCGCTCCTCGCACAGCCGGGCGAGGGCGGTGCCCGCGCCCGAGCCCTGGGCGGCCGGGTCGACCGCGAGCATCCGGAACTCGCCCTCGTCGTCGCGGCCGATCTCGCGCCAGGGGGAGCCGGGCGGGCAGTAGGTGACGACGCCGACGACCCGGTCGTCGAGGGTGGCCACCCAGACCTCGGCCTGCGCGTCGCGCGTCGCGACGTCGTGCAGCCGCTCGCGGTAGTCGTCCTCCGCGCCGGTCAGGAGCGGGTCGTACGCTGCCACGCACACGTCACCGGCGGCGGCGTGCTCGTCGGGCCGGATCCGTCGCACCTCCACGACCGAGGGCCTCAGATGCCGAAGGTGGTGCGTGGGTAGGCCGCCTCGACGTCGGTGATCACGTTGACGAGGTAGGGCACGCCCGAGGCGTACGCCCGGTCGAGGGCGGGTCCGATCTGCTTCGGGTCGGTCACGGTCTCGCCCGCACCGCCGAGCGCCTTGACCACGTCGTCGTACGGCGTGCGCTGGGCGAGGTCGGCGACGACGTCGTAGCCGTAGAGCATCTGCATCGGGCCCTTCTCCAGGCCCCAGGCGGAGTTGTTGCCCATCACCATGACGACCGGCAGGTCGTGGCGCACGAGCGTGTCGACGTCCATCAGCGAGAATCCGGCCGCGCCGTCGCCGAGGAGGAGTGTGACCTGGGCACTCGGTCGCGCGATGCGAGCCGCGATCGCTGCGCCGAGGCCGGCACCGAGGCAGCCGTAGGGGCCGGGGTCGAGCCAGCCGCCGGGCCGCTTCGGCTCGACGTACTTGCCGGCGAAGGAGACGAAGTCGCCGCCGTCGCCGATGACGACCGAGTCGTCCTCGAGGCGGGGGACCAGCTCGCCGTAGATGCGGGCGGGGTGGATGGGGTCGGCCTCGGCGGTGAGGAGCTGCGCGTCCCGCTCCGCGGCGGCCCTCACCTGGTCGCGCAGCTGGTCGGCCCACGCCTGCCAGTCGGGCTTGTCGCCGCCCTCGATCGCGCTCTGCAGGCCGTCGAGGACCGTGGTGAGGTCGCCCGCGACGGACGCGGCGAGCTCGGCGTGGCCGGAGACCTGGCCGGGGGAGTCGGCGATGTGGACGACCCGGGCGAACTCGCCCGTCGGGTTCTTGTCCGGGCCGCCGAAGGCGCCGTAGCCGAGCCGGAAGTCGAGGGGGGTGCCCACGACGACCACGAGGTCCGCCCCGGACAGGGCCGCACCGCGGGCCTTGGTGACCAGGGAGCGGTGCCCGCCGGGGATGACGCCGCGGCCCATGCCGTTGGTGAGCGTCGGGATGCCGAGGTCCTCCACGAACCGCAGTGCGGCCGCCTCCGCGTGGTCGGCCCAGACGTCGGTGCCGAGGATCAGGACCGGACGCTGCGCCCGCGCGAGCAGGCCGGCGATGGTGGCGATGGCGTCGCCGTCGGGCTCGATGCGGGTGCCCTCGCCCGAGCCGGTGGTGCCGGACGCCGAGTTGAAGAACTCGTCCATCGGCACGTCGACGAAGACCGGGCCGCGGTGGCTCGAGCGGGCCAGGGTGAAGGCCTCGTCGACGCCGGCCGCGACGTCGCCCGCGGTCATGATGGTCCTCGCGGCCTTCGCCACCGGCGCGATGATGGGCGGCTGGTCGAGCTCCTGCAGCGAGCCGGTGCCCCAGCGGTTCTGAGGGGCGCGGCCGCCGACCACGACCATCGGCGAGCCGGCGAACTGGGCCTGCGCGATCGCGCTGATGCCGTTGGTCACGCCCGGGCCGGCGGTGAGGACGGCGAGTCCGGGGACGCGGGTCAGCTTGCCGGTGGCCTCGGCGGCGAAGGCGGCGGTCTGCTCGTGGCGCACGTCGAGCAGCCGCATCTGCGGCTCGGCCTTCACGGCGCCGTCGTACATCGGGAAGACGTGGGCGCCGGAGAGGGTGAACATCGTCTCCACGCCGTGGGCGCGGGCGACGTGGACGGCCAGCTCGCCGCTGTGGCCTGTGATCTCACTCATGCGCGTACTCGATGTGCTCCGTGCGCGCACGAGGCACATGGCACGCTGTGTCTGATGATTCGCTCGCTGCGCTCGCTCATGTCCCGCAGGTTAGCGGGTGTCTACTCGCAGGTAGGGAGTGTTGGTCATCCGCAACGCCTCGATCACGACGAGGAGCAGGTCGGGCCGCACGGCGGGCGGCTCGTGACCCAGCGAGAGGTGCAGGAAGAGCGCGCGGAGGAACGCCTGCGGCGCCGCGGTGGCCGCGTAGGGGTCGTGGTCGACCGGCCCGTGGAAGGGGTTGGCCGCGGCACCGATGCGGTGCACCCACGGCTCGAGGGTGTCGACGCCGAGCGTGTTGCGCCGCAGGATCTGCATCACCGCCGCGGCGATGCGGTCGGGCTCGCCGGCGGCCAGGGGAGCCTCGGCCGGCTGATCGAGGAGGCGCTCGGCCAGGATGTCGAGGAGCACCGTGTGCTCGGGCCCCGCCAGGTGCGGTGACTCCCCGAGCGCGCCCAGCGTGTCGGCGCCGTGGGCGACCGTGTGGGCCCACCCCTTCTCCGGGACCCACCCGCGGGTGTCGCGCTCGGTGAGGAACCAGGTCGCTGCCCGGTCGCCCCACTCGAGGATCTTCGCGCCCGGCAGCAGGTGCCGCTCGGTGTCGCGCTCGATGCACGCGCCCAGGACCAGGGCGCTGAAGCTGCGCCGGAAGACCGTGTCGGTGCCGTCCTCGCCGATCCCGACCGAGAGCCCGGCGACCATGCCGTCACCGAGACCGGCGAGCAGGTCGTCGTAGACGCCGTTGGCGATCCACGTGGCGAGAGCGGGGAAGGCCGTGCCGTCACGGACCTCTGGTCGCGTGGATCCGAGCATCGCGGTGAGCTCGGCCGTCAGCTCGTCGAGGGGCCGGTCCGAGGGGACCTCGAACCCGGCCTTCTGCACCTGGTCCCAGTAGCCGATCGACATGCGCCCCATCCTGCCAGCCCCTTCGGACGTCGCCCCAGCCCGGCCTCGGGCTGGCCCTAGGCTGGCCGGGTGCCCTCCCTCCACGAGCTCGTGCGAGCCCACACCGACCTCGTCGAGGACGACGTCGCCTGGCTCCAGCTGCTCATGGCGGACTGGCAGATCCTCGCCGACCTGTCCTTCGCCGACCTCGTGCTGTGGCTCGCGGACCGCGAGGGCAGGGGCTACTGGGCGGGCGGCCAGATGCGCCCCACGACCGGCCCGACGGCGCTGGTCGACGACGTCCTCGGGACCTTCATCCCCACGGGGCGCCGCCGGATGCTCGACGAGGCCTTCACGACCGGGCGCTTGGTGCGCGAGGGCGACCCGGAGTGGCGCGATGACGTCCCGGTGCGGGTGGAGGTCATCCCGGTGCGCCGGGCCGGCCGGGTGATCGCCACGATCGGCCGCAACACCAACCTGCTCGGCGTACGCACGCCCAGCCGGCTCGAGCTCAGCTATCTCCAGACCGCCGCCGACCTGACGCAGATGATCGCCGCGGGGCACTTCCCGCTCAGCGACCAGCGCAGCGACCACGCCGACTCACCACGGGTGGGGGACGGCTTCGTCCGGCTCGACCCCGCCGGCCGGGTCGTCTACGCCAGTCCCAACGGGCTGTCGGCCTACCGCAGGCTCGGGTTGCAGGGCGACCTGGCCGGTCTGGTGCTCACCGACCTGACACGTGAGCTGGTGCCGGCCCGCAGGCGCCCGGACGAGGAGACCCTGAGCGCCGTGCTGGGCGGCCGCGACGGGCGCGCGACCGAGGTCGGCACCGAGGAGGTCACCCTCATCGTGCGCAGCATCCCGCTGCGTCCGCAGGGGGAGCGCAGCGGGGCGCTGCTGCTCGTGCGCGACGTCACCGAGCTGCGCAGCCGCGACCGCGAGCTGGTCACCAAGGACGTCACCATCCGCGAGATCCACCACCGGGTGAAGAACAACCTGCAGACCGTCGCTGCGCTGCTGCGCCTGCAGGCGCGTCGTACGGGTGCCGAGGACGCCAAGGCGGCCCTCGAGGAGGCCGTGCGCCGGGTGGGCTCGATCGCGATCGTGCACGAGACGCTCAGCCACGCCGTGGAGGAGACTGTCGACTTCGACGAGATCGCCGACCGGCTCGGCTCGATGGTCGTCGACGTCAGCGGGGTGGAGCTGCCGGTGCGCGTCGTGCGGGAGGGCTCCTTCGGCAAGCTGCCCTCGGAGGCGGCCACCCCGCTCGCGATGGTGCTGACCGAGCTGCTGCAGAACGCCGTCGAGCACGGGTACTCCGACCAGGAGGTCGCGACGGTGGAGCACTCGGGCCGCGTGGTGGTGACCGCCCGCCGCATCGTGGGGCGGCTGCACGTCGTGGTGGAGGACGACGGTCGAGGCCTGCCCGACGACTTCGACCTCGACTCATCGACCCAGCTGGGCCTGTCGATCGTGCGCACGCTGGTCGAGTCCGAGCTGGGCGGCGTGCTGGAGATCGGCCCCGGGAGCCGTGGCACGCGGGTGCAGGCGGACCTGCCGGTCGACTGACGTCAGGCGGTGCGGATGCGCGCGCGGGCGTTGCGGCGCTTCAGCGCGCGACGCTCGTCCTCGCTGAGGCCTCCCCAGACTCCGTGGTCCTGCCCGGCCTCGAGGGCCCAGGCAAGACACTGCTCGCGTACCTCACAGCGACGGCAGACCTGCTTGGCCTCCTCGATCTGGAGGATCGCGGGACCGGTGTTGCCGATCGGGAAGAACAGCTCAGGGTCCTCGTCGAGGCATGCGGAGCGGCTGCGCCAATCCATGGGTGGGGGATTCCCTCTTTCACATTCACGTCGGGTTGCTGTTGACGGACGTTCAGCTGGGCCCGGGCGCCGGAAAGCGCAGCGACCAGACTTGCAACCTTTGAACGTTCACACAACCCCCAGCGCTGGTCGTGTCCGTCACAACTACTGTTGTGCAGTGCCCGTTACGCCGAAGGCTGATCCCCCTGGCCCCGACCCTATCGCCCCACCCCCGCTGCAGGTGGCCGCCGCCCTCGTGGCGCTCGAGGCGTTGGTGCTCGTCGTGCTCGCCGTGCTCGAGCTGGCCAACCTCCGCTCGATCCGGCTCACCATGGGCGTCACGACGACGGCGTTCTTCCTCGCTGCCGCCGCCGGGCTGGCGTGGTGCGCCTGGTCGTTGTGGAGGACCCGTCGCTGGGCCCGCGGCCCGGTCGTGATGGCGCAGCTGATCCAGCTCGGTCTGGCGTGGAACTTCCGCGACGCCCCGACCACGCTGATGGCGATCGGCCTGGCGGTCGCGGGCGTGGTCGTCATCGCCGGACTGCTCCACCCGGCGACCACGCGGGTGCTGGAGCGGGACCCGGCCTAGCCTGGACCTAGTCGGCCTCGAGCGACGTACGCAGCTGGCCGAGCGTGCGCGTCAGCAGGCGCGAGACGTGCATCTGGGAGACGCCGATCTCCTCGGCGATCTGCGACTGCGTCATGTTCTTGAAGAACCGCAGCAGCAGGATCCGCTTCTCACGCTCACCGAGCCCCTCGAGCAGGGGCTTGAGGGACTCGCGGACCTCGACGTGCTCGATGTTGGCGTCCTCGACGCCGAGGGTGGCGAGCATGGCCGGCGGGCCGTCGTCGTTGTCGTCGGAGGCGTCGAGCGAGAGTGTCGCGTAGGCGTGGGAGGACTCGATGCCCTCCACGATCTCCTCCACCGTGCAGCCGATGGTCTCGGCGAGCTCGCGCGGCGTGGGGGAGCGGCCGAGCTGCTGCGTGAGCTCGCCGGTGGCGCTCCCGATCTGCATCCGCAGCTCCTGCAGGCGGCGCGGCACCCGGATCGCCCAGCCCTTGTCGCGGAAGTGGCGCTTGATCTCGCCGATCACCGTCGGCGTCGCGTAGGTGGAGAACTCCACGCCTCGGTCGGTCTCGAACCGGTCGACCGCCTTGATCAGGCCGATCGTGCCGACCTGCACGAGGTCCTCGAACGGCTCGCCGCGGTTGCGGAAGCGGCGGGCGCAGTGCTCCACCAGCGACAGGTGGAGGTGCACCAGGTCGTCGCGCGCCACCGACCGCTCGGCGCCGCTCGCCCCGTCGTCGCGCAGCACGCCGAACAGCTCTGCACTGCGCGCTCGTACGTGCTCGAGACCGCCGGGCACGACGTCGTCGTCGATCCCGCGGTCGAGGGCAGCCGCGGCTGCCCTGTCGTCCCCCGTGTCCCCCGTGGCTGTGCTCATGTCAGAGCTCGGCACCTGTCATTCCCGCAGCGACCTCCGACGTCACCGTGAAGCGGACGCGGAAGCGCCCGTCCTCGGATCCTGCCGACGCGTCCTGCGCCATCGTGTCGAGCACCTGCCAGGCGAAGCTCTCGGTGTCGAGCGGGGGGTCGTCGATCGCCTCGGCCTGCAGCTCGACGGTCATCGAGCCCCGGCCGAACCAGAAGCTCGCCACGAGGTCGACGCCCGGGTCGGCCTCGGGGATCACCAGGGCGCTCGCCTCGCCGATGGCGATGCGGAGGTCCTCGATGTCGTCGATCGTGAAGTCGAGCCGGGCGGCCAGCCCGGCGGCGGTGGTGCGGACGATCGTCGCGTAGGCCCCCTCGGCAGGGAGCCGGAGCTCGACGTCGGCGCGAGATGCCCCGGTGTTGTCTGCCATCTGCGTCAATGTCCCGTCCTCGAGGCCGATGCTCCGCACACACTAACGGTCTGGATCAGCGGAACCACGGACACAGCTGGTCGCGTGTGTGCAGCTCGTGGCGGTGGCGCGGATCGTGCAGCAGGGGCGGCGGCCTGCCCTTGCCCCGCCCCTCGGGCACCGGCGACTGCGTGGCGACCGGCGCGCCGGCTGCAGCAAGCGGCTCGAGCTCGACGACGACGCCGTACACCCCGTTGCCCTCGTCCTCGAGGGACACCGCGCCGAGACGGCGGAGCATCCGCAGCGACGCGGGGTTGTCCTGCAGCACCTCGGTGACGATGCGGTCCACGCCAGCCGGTCGCCGGTGCATGAGCACCTCGAGCAGCACGGTGGCCACCCCGCGCCCCTGCCACGCGTCCTTGACGGTGACGGCGAGATCGGCGGCATCCGTGACGTCGGCGTACTGCACCATCCGGGCCAGCGCGACGGGGTCGTAGACGTCGGGGCTCGTCTCGACGCACAGCACGAGGGCGATGTGGTGGACGCCGTCGACGTCGTCCACGAGGTGGTCGAGCATCGCGTCGCTGAGGTGCCTGACCGGCGCGAGGAACCGCCGCCGCTGGGACTCGGGGGAGAGCGTCTCGAACTCCGCCACGAGCGCCGCCCGGTCGGTGCGCTCCAGGGGCACGGCGAAGGCGTCCGTGCCGTCACGCAGCGTGACCTGCTCGATCATCGGCCCTCCCGTCCGCTGGCCCGGAGCCTAGCCAGCGCGAGGGGCCGGAACACACGAACGCCGCACCGACCCGGAGGTCGGTGCGGCATCGTCCAGCTCATGCCTTCTTCGCGGTCGCGACCTCGCAGGCTCGGTCGCGCTTCATGACTCGAAGGCCTTCACTTCGTTCAGGCCTTCTTCGTCTCCCAGAAGATCTCCGCGATCTCGTCGATCTTCGCGAGCAGCTGGTCGGCGACCTCGGCGTCGAGCACGGCCTTGGTGCCGCCACCGCCACCAGCCAGCTTGGTGGCCTCGTTGACCAGCGTGTGGAGCTGGGGGTACTTCTCGAAGTGCGGGGGCTTGAAGTAGTCGGTCCACAGCACCCACAGGTGGTGCTTGACGAGCTCCGAGCGCTGCTCCTTGATCAGGATGGCGCGCGTGCGGAAGTCGGGGTCGTCGTTGTCCGCGACCTTGGCGATGATCGCCTTGATCGACTCGGCCTCGATGCGGGCCTGGGCGGGGTCGTAGACGCCACACGGCAGGTCGCAGTGGGCGGACACCTCGACGGTGGGGGCGAGCAGCTGGCGAAGCATCGGGTTCCTCTCGATCGGGAAATGGTGCGTCTGCTGCGACACTACTCCGCGTGAAGCGGCGTCGGCAGCGGGGTCCCGCCCCGGGGGGTGGGCGCTCCGGACCCCCGTTCGGGACGGCCGTCGTCCGCGGTCGATCGATGCTCCCGACGCTTCGCGAGGGTGACCTGCTGCTCGTCCGGTACGGCGCCCCGCCCCGGCCGGGCGACCTCGTCGTCGCCCGCTTCGCCGACGGCACGGTGGCCGTCAAGCGCGCGGTCGAGGAACGTCGTACGCGCTCCGGCGCAGCCGGCTGGTGGTTGCTCAGCGACAACCCGGACGAGGGGGTCGACTCCCGCCACCGCGGACCCGTCCCCGAGCCCGACGTGCTGGCCGTCGTACGCCTGCGGGTGTGGCCTTCCCCACGCATGGGACGCGGGCTCCGGGACCGCTGAGCTGTGCGATTATCGCCGGCATGGTTTCGCACCCGCACGCCGGCGACCCGGTGTTCGACCTGCACGTCGGCGGCAAGATGGAGATCTTCTCGACGGTCGCGCTGGCCGGTCCCGACGAGCTGTCCCTCGCCTACACCCCCGGTGTCGCGCGGGTGTGCGAGGCCATCGCCGCCGACCCGTCGCTGACCCAGCACTACACGTGGGTGCCGAACACGGTTGCCGTCGTGACCGACGGCACCGCTGTCCTCGGCCTCGGTGACATCGGCCCGGCCGCCGCGATGCCGGTGATGGAGGGCAAGGCGGTGCTCTTCAAGCAGTTCGGGGGCGTCGACGCCGTCCCGATCTGCCTCGACACGACCGACGTCGAGGAGATCATCGAGACCGTCGTCCGGCTCGCGCCGAGCTTCGGCGGGATCAACCTCGAAGACATCTCCGCGCCGCGCTGCTTCGAGATCGAGGCGCGGCTCAAGGAACGTCTCGACATACCGGTCTTCCACGACGACCAGCACGGCACCGCCGTCGTCGCGCTCGCTGCGCTGACCAACGCGCTCCGGCTCACCGGTCGCGACGCCGCGACCGTCCGCGTGGTGGTGCAGGGCGCCGGTGCCGCCGGCGTCGCGGTCGCGCGCATCCTTCTCGAGGCCGGCGTCAAGGACATCGCGGTCCTCGACCGGCAGGGCGTGCTCAGCTCGACGCGGTCGGACCTGACCGAGGTCAAGGCGGCGCTGGCCCGCGACACCGCCGACCACTTCGGCCGTCGCGGCACGCTGGCCGACGTGATGGCCGGCGCCGACGTCTACATCGGCGTCTCCGGCGGTCAGGTGCCCGAGGCGATCGTGGCCTCGATGGCCGACGACGCGATCATCTTCGGCCTGGCCAACCCGACGCCCGAGGTGCACCCAGACCTGGCCCACAAGTACGCCCGGGTCGTCGCCACCGGCCGCTCGGACTTCCCCAACCAGATCAACAACGTCCTCGCGTTCCCCGGCATCTTCCGCGGGGCCTTCGACGTGCACGCCACCGCGATCACGGAGGGGATGAAGGTCGCGGCGGCCACCGCCCTCGCCGAGCTCGTGGGTGACGACCTGCGCGAGGACCTGGTCATCCCGTCGCCCTTCGACCCCCGGGTCCCGGGTGCGGTGCGGGAGGCCGTCGCCGACGCTGCTCGGCGCGACGGGGTCGCGCGGCGCTGACCGGCGTACGCACTGCCGGTGCCCGTGCCGCGCCCTGACCCCCGGCGCGGCGTCCTGGGCCGGTCGTCCTTCGTGGACCTTCCTCCGATTCCCGACCCGTTCGGGACGCGCGTCCCTGTTCCCGACGCTCGATCCGACGGACAGTGACCGGACGGACACGACCATCCGGGTCGGTGCCGATGCGGCCACCGGCCGTACGAGAGAACGGAGGATGCTCATGGGACGACTGCTCAGCTCGAGCCACTACTCGGCCATCACCTCGACGGTGGCCCTGGCCATCGCCCTGGGCGGTGGCACGGCGTACGCGGCACAGCTCATCACGAGCAAGGACATCAAGGACGGGGGAGTGAAGAGGGCCGACCTCGCCACGAGCGCGGTGGATTCCCGCAAGGTCGCTGACGGCAGCCTCAAGGCTCGTGACTTCGGCGCCGGAGAGCTGCCCAGCGGCCCCCAGGGGTCTTCAGGTCCGCAGGGACCGACCGGCCCACAAGGCCCTGCCGGCCCACAAGGCCCTGCCGGACTCCCGGGGCCCGCGGGTCCAGCAGGTGCAGATGGCGACCTCGACCTCGTCTACGTCCGGACCGGACCGGACCCTTGGGTGCGGATCCCGGGGTGACGACGCTCTACCTCTTCTGTCCCGACGGCCTGTCCCCGACCGGGGGCGGGCTGGCTGCGTCGGGGTCGGGGACGGTCGTGAGCATGCACAGCTCGTTCCCCTTCGACGACAACATGCTCGGCGGCGGTGCCGACAGCGACACGATCCCTGACAACGGGTGGGGCGTGCAGATCAACAACGAGGGGACGTCCGGCCTGGTCTTCGCCGGCTACGCCGTCTGCGGTTCCGCGACGACGGTCGACCAGGAGTACGTCGTGGTGACCCCGGCGAGGACGACGACCGAGAGAACCGACGAAGGCGTCCGGATCATCGCTCGACCCGGCTGACCGCCGCTGCCACGGCGTGTCGGACTACCACAACCACGACTCGTACGCCGACGGCAGGCGTGGATCGTCGTCGTGACCGACTTCTGGTCGTCCGACGCGCCGGGGTCGCGCGTGCTACGCGAACAGCGGCCGCAGGTGGTCGTTGAGGAACATGCCCTGCGGGTCGAGCTCGCGGCGGAGGGCGATGAAGTCGTCGGCCCGCGGGTAGAGCTCGTGGAGCCGCTCGGGCGTCATGAAGTGCAGCTTTCCCCAGTGGACGCGGGCGTCGAACCCGGCGAGGAGTGCGTCGACCGAGCGCAGGTAGCCCCAGTAGTCGGTGCCCGGCGTGCCGGAGACGGAGATGACGACCGTGGGCGTCCGGAACTGCGGGGAGAGGAAGGCCTCGTCCGCCCCGACCGTGCGCACCTCGAGCGGGTACACCGAGTCGGGGAGGCTGCGCTGCATCAGCTCGCGCATCGCGTGGAGCGCCTCGGTCGCGCGGTCGAGGGCGACGAAGTACTCCAGCTCGTGGAAGTTCGGGTCGTAGACCATCGGGAAGATCCGGTAGCACCGGTCGACGCGGCGGCCCACGGTGTCGTCGTCCGGCACGTCCGGGCCGACCTCGTCGTAGACCTTGACGTAGCACTGGTCGGCCAGGCGCTCGCCGTGGCCGTCGAGGTTGTAGAGCGCGCCCGACTCCTCGGTCGGCAGCCAGAACATCCCGAAGTGGCGGTGTCCGTCGACCAGCTCGTCCCAGTGCTCCATCACGTCGTCCCAGGCGCGGAGGCTGACGTGCTCACGCAACCGGTAGGCGTCGGTGACCTCGAGCTCGAGCTGCGTCACGACCCCGAGCATCCCGACGGACACCTGGGCCGCATGCAGCAGGTCGATGTCCGCCCCGCCGATCTCGCGCACGTCACCGGTCGCCGTCACGAGGCGTACGCCGCGCACGACGCCGGACAGGCTGGTGTAGCGGGTGCCGGAGCCGTGCGTCCCGGTCGCCACGGCGCCGGCGATCTGCTGGGTGTCGATGTCGCCCTGGTTGCGCAGCGCCAGCCCGACCTGCCACAGCGGTTCGTAGAAGTCGCGGATCAGCGTGCCGGGCAGCGCGGTCGCGCGCTTCGCCGCGGCGTCGGTGCCGACGACGCCTCGCAGCGCTGAGAGGTCGAGCAGCAGGCCGTCGGTCCGGACCACCGGCGTGAAGGAGTGCCCGGCGCCCGCGACGCGGACACCCTGGCCGCGCTCGGCGGCCTGGCGCACGAGTCCGGCGACCTCGTCCTCGTCGCGGGGAGCGGCGGTGGAGGCGGGCGAGAAGGACTGGTTGCCCACCCAGTTGGTCCAGGTCATGCGGGTCAGCCTGACCAGCGGCGGACCTGCCGTCAACGGTGGGTCACCGGCGTCACGCTGCCGGTCGTCGCCCCGCGTCTGGCAGCATCGGGCCATGGAGGTCGAGGTGTTCGGGGCCGAGCGGCTGCGCTTCGCTGACGGGAGCCCCGTGCGAGCGGCCTCCGCGGTCGTCCCTCTCGGCGACGGCCACCTCGTCGTCTCGGACGACGCCACCCACGCGGCCTGGTTCCGTCGCGGCGAGCAACCGGCGCGCGTACGGCTCCTCCCACCGGTGGACGGGCACGAGGTGTTCGACGAGGAGTCGGGGACCAAGGACCTCAAGCCCGACCTCGAGACGGCGTGCGAGGTGTCCCGAGACGGGGCGTCCGGGGTCCTGGTGATGGGCTCCGGCTCGTCCCCGCGGCGCATGAGGTGGTGCCTGCTCCGGCTTGCGGAGGGTCGACCCGACGTCGTGGTGGCCGACATGACCCACGTCTACGCGAGCGTCGCCACCGCGCTCGACGTCGATCCCGACGTGCTGAACCTGGAGGGCGCCTGCGTCGTCGGGCGCAGCCTGCGGTGGTTCCACCGAGGCCTGCCCTCGGCCGGTCTCATGTCGGGCAGCGTCGACCTCGACCTCGACTCGGCGTGGTCCGCGGCCGTCGGCGAGGCGGAGGCAGCCGACCTGCAGGTGACGCGTCCCCGGCACTACGACCTCGGGGCCGTCGACGGCGTAGGTCTGGCGATCACGGACGTCGTCGCCCTGCCGGGCGGCGACCTGCTCGCGTGCGCGGCGGCCGAGGACAGCCCCAACCCCCGCGACGACGGACCGGTGACGGCGACGGCGCTCGCGCGCATCCGCGGCGACCACGTCGACGAGGTCGTCCGGCTTCCTCGTCTCGACGGCAAGGTCCTCAAGGTCGAGGGCCTGATGCTGCTCGACGGCGACGAGACGGAGGCCGTCCTGTTCGCCGTCACCGACGTGGACGACCCGGACGCGCCTTCGCGGGCGGCCAGGATCGTCGTGCGGCTGTGACCGGAGGCGCGCCCTCCTCATCGAAAGGCCGCGCGCCGGGTACGGGGTGGGCAGGCGCGAGGGATCGGAGCGACGATGAACCGACTGGTGGCGAGGGTGCGGGACTGGTGGGGACGACGCCGCGCGCGCGGCGCGAGCGGCCTGCTCGGAGAGCCGGGCAGCACCCAGCGACCAGGACCCAGCAGCGGCGGGCCGGGCGAGGGGCCGGCGGCGGGCGGGTCGCCGGGACCCAAGGGCCCGGCCGGCGGCGACCAGACGGGCAGCCGGGGCTAGAAGCCGATCGACGGCTCGGGGGCGACGGCGGTGCGCATCGCCCGGGCCAGCTCCGCGTACGCGCCGGGGCGGTGCTCCTGAACGAGACCGGCGCGGAGCATCCCTCCGATGCCGTGGCCGAGGTAGCCGGCACCGAGGGCGGCCACGTCGAGGGTGACGTCCGCGGCGGAGTCGGTGCGCGAGGCCGCACCCGTGCCCGAGGTGGCGGTGAGGCGCCAGCGCCCGGCGTTCCAGGGTGCGTGGCGGTCGAGCACCTCCACGACGACGTCGCAGTCGGACTCGTAGGACCGCAGCGGCCACGCCGCCCCGAGGTCGACGAGCCGCACCCAGGTGCTGTCCCACGTCTTGAGGTCGCCGGTGGAGCGCGGGCCACCGATCCAGCCGAGGACGGGGTCGTCGACGCCGACGTTCTCCAGCCTCGTCGCGCCCATCAGGTCGAGGTCGACCACCCGGCGGGCGAGGGCGAGCCGGGCGGCGGGCCGGCCGGTGAAGGTCCCGACGACGACCGTGCCCGACGGGCGGGCGTTCTCCCACTTGTGCTCGCGACGCAGGCCGGTGAACCCGACGTCGTGGCCCTCGCGCCGGGCGAAGAGGACGCGGCGGCGCTCCTTGTCGCACAGCTGCTCCGGCGGCTCGTGGGCCATCAGGGTGAAGTAGTCCGGGGAGCCGACGATCGTCCCGGGGAAGTCCGGCGCGGCCGTCAGCTGGCACGCCCGCATCCGCTCGGTGACGCCGGGCGCCGCCATGTCGAGGAGGTGCGTGGTGATGCCGGCGACCTCGTCCTCGAGGTGCGAGGCGGTGAACGTCGTCCCGCGGCCGAGCACGACCTGGTGCGTCAGCACCGCGTTGCCGTAGCCGAAGCGTCCGTAGATCGCGGCCTCGCTCGCGTGGAGGGCTGAGACGGCCGTGCCGGCGTCGTGCGTGCGGGCGAGGTGGTCGGTCATCATCGCCGCCAGCACGCCGCGGCGGCGTGCGTCGGGGTGGACGCCGACCCAGGTGAGACCCGCGATCGGTACGACGTTGCCGCCGGGCAGCGACATCTCCATCGGGCGCACGCCGTAGATGCCGCTGTGCAGGTCGTCGGGACCGTCGGGCAGGTCGACGACGAACCGCTGGTCCTCGGGGAGTCCGAGCCGCAGGTGGTCGGCGTCGGCATCGGTGACCTCGCCGAACCAGACGAGCTGGTCGGTGGCCAGGTACTTCGCGGCGTCCTCCGAGGGGCGTACGTCGATGCTCACCGGACAACCCAACCGGTCCGCGCGAGGACCCGCAACCGGATAAGGGCAGCCACTCGCTAGGGTCGGGAACATGTTCGCCGTCTACGCCGAGTCCTTCTCCTCCGACGACCCGCTGAGCGGTCTGGTGGTGGGGGAGCGACCGGCTCCCGAGGCCCCCGACGGATGGGCGACGGTGTCGGTGAAGGCTGCCAGCCTCAACCACCACGACCTGTGGTCGCTGCGCGGCGTGGGCCTGCGCGAGGAATCGCTGCCGATGATCCTCGGGTGCGACGCCGCGGGCGTCGACGAGGACGGCAACGAGGTCGTCGTGCACGGCGTCATCGGTGACCCCCGCTGGACGGGTGACGAGGCCGACGACCCGGGCCGGTCGCTGCTCTCCGAGCGCCACCAGGGCACCTTCGCCGACCAGGTCGTCGTGCCACGCCGCAACCTCGTCCCCAAGCCCGACTCGCTGTCCTTCGAGGAGGCGGCCTGCCTGCCCACCGCGTGGCTCACGGCCTACCGGATGCTCTTCGTCCAGGGCGGCTGCAAGCCCGGCGAGACGGTGCTCGTCCAGGGCGCCGGCGGCGGCGTCGCCACCGCGCTCATCACCCTGGGGCGGGCGGCCGGCCTGACGATCCTCGCCACCAGCCGCGACGAGGCCAAGCGGGCGCGGGCCCGCGAGCTCGGCGCGCACGAGGTGTTCGAGTCCGGTGAGCGCCTGCCGGTGAAGGTCGACGCGGTGATGGAGACGGTCGGCCGCGCCACGTGGAACCACTCGATCCGCTCGTTGCGCCCCGGCGGCCGCATCGTCATCAGCGGCACCACGTCGGGTCCGAACGTCGACGACGCCGGCCTCACCCGGATCTTCTTCACCCAGCTCTCCGTCATCGGCTCGACGATGGGCACCCGCCGCGAGCTCGACCTGCTGGTGAAGTTCCTCCACGCCACCGGCGCACGCCCCGTCGTCGACCGGGCCATCCCGATGGAGGAGGCCCGCGACGGCTTCGCCGCGATGGCGGAGGGCGACGTCTTCGGCAAGATCGTCTTCACCCGATGAGCCGCACGCACGTCCTCACCGGGGCCGGCTCGGGCATCGGGCTCGCGCTGGCGCACCGACTTGCGGATCGGGGCGACCGACTCGTCCTGGTCGCCCGCAGCGACGCCCGCGCGACGGAGCTCGCCGGGACGTTCCCCCATGCCCAGCTCCTGGTCGCCGACCTGGCCGACCCGGGCACCCTCAACGGCCTGGGGCGGCAGGTCGACGGCCCGGTCGACTCCGTCCTGCACGTCGCCGGCGTGGTCGAGCTGGCGCCGGTGGAGCGGTTGCGGCTCGCCGAGTGGGAGGAGCAGCTGGCCGTCAACCTCACGGCTCCGGCGGTCCTGACCCGCGAGCTCCTGCCGCACGTGCGCGCCGCCCGCGGCACGTTCGTCTTCGTCAACTCCTCCGCCGGGCTCGCGGCCAGCGCCGAGTGGTCGGCGTACGCCGCCTCGAAGTTCGGCCTGCGCGCCTTCGCCGACGCGCTGCGGGCCGAGGAGGTCGAGCACGGGGTGCGGGTCAGCACCGTCTACCCGAGCCGCACTGCCACCCCCATGCAGGAGAAGGTGCACGAGCAGGAGGGGCGCACCTACGACGCCTCGCGCTGGATCAGCCCCGAGACCGTCGTCGACACGATCCTCCACGTCGTCGACCTGCCGGCCGACGCCACGATCCCCGACGTGACGGTGCGTCCGGTCGTGCCGCGCCCCGGCACCTGACCTGCCCCCGACCTCGCGCCCGACCCGCCTCGGTCAGGCCGGCTGCAGGACGAAGACGCGGATCCGCCGGCGCTCACCGACGCGCTGCCGGTAGCGGTCGTAGCCCGGGTAGAAGCGGGCGGCCAGCGCGAAGACCTCGTCCGCCTCGGCGGGCGTCGCGGGCTGGGCGACCACCTCGCGCGAGACGCCGCGGTAGGTGATCGTCGCCCGCGGGTCGGCCTCGAGGTTCAGCGCCCACGCCGGCGTCGAGGCCTGACCGAAGTTGGTGCCGAGGAGCGCCAGCGTGCCGTCGTACGGCGTCGCGATGAGGTGGCTGGTGCGGCGCTGACCCGACCTGCGCCCGGTCGTCGTCACGTCGAGGACCTCGAGGCCGGCGAGCAGGGCCGGTGCGCTGTTTCGTCCCCCCGTGAGCCGACCGACGGCGTCGTCGAGGTGTCGGAGGACGCGGGAGAACACCCAGCCGCCGGCACGGGTGCCGGCGCCCCAGCGCACTGCCCGGTGCACAGGGTTGCCCGTGGCGTGCGAGTAGCCGAGGCCGGTGGCCAGGTCGGAGTCGGCCTCGGACGTCATGGGTGCGAGCCTAGGACACGCGGCTGCCTAGTCCTCGGGGTCGTCGAGCCGCGCCAGCCAGGTGGCCAGCCGCTCGATCGGCACCTCGAAGTCGGGGTGCGCGTCGACGAACGCCTGCAGCTGCTCGGCGAGCCACGCCAGGGTGACCTCCTCGTCACCCCGGCGCCTCTCGAGCTCCTCGATCCCGCGATCGGTGAAGTACACCGCTGCTCCCCAGGCTCCGGCTCAGTAGTCGTGGCCGGCCGGGCGGGGCGACTCGAAGGCCGCGTCGAGCAGCGTCTTCTGCTCCTCGACGTGGCGCTTCACGGTGCCCACCGACGGGGCCGCGGACGACGGGCGGGTGACCGGCTCGACGGTCATGTCGAGCTGCGGCCACACGTTGAGGTGGTAGTGCGGCCACGGGCCCATGTTGCGCGGCTCGTCCTGCACCCACCGCACGGCCTTGAGGTTGGGGTACTTCGCCACCTCGGCCTTGATCTCCTCGACGGGGTGCGGGTAGAGGCGCTCCACGCGACCGATGGCGAACGCGTCACCGTTGTCGCGCTTGGAGCGCTCGACCATGAGGTCCCACGTCACCCGGCCCGAGCACAGGATGAGCGTCTCCACCTTGTCGGGGTCGGCCTGCCCGTCGCCGATGAACGCACGGAACGTGGTGTCGCCGGTGAAGTCGGCGGGCTGCGAGGCCGCCTCCTTGCGCTTGAGCATCGACTTCGGGGTGAAGACGATCAGGGGGCGGTGCTCCTCGCCGAGCGAGTGCCGGCGGAGCAGGTGGAAGTACGACGCGGGCGTCGAGGGCTGGGCGACGACCATCGCGTCCTCGGCCGACATCGTCAGGAAGCGCTCGATGCGGGCCGAGGAGTGGTCGGGACCCTGGCCCTCGTAGCCGTGGGGGAGCAGGAGGACCACGCCGGACTGCTGGCGCCACTTGGTCTCGCCCGCGGAGATGAACTCGTCGATGACGATCTGCGCGCCGTTGACGAAGTCGCCGAACTGCGCCTCCCACAGCACGAGCGCCTCGGGTCGCGCCACGGAGTAGCCGTACTCGAAGCCGAGGGCGGCGTACTCCGACAGGAGCGAGTCGTAGACGTGGAACTTCGCCTGGTCCTCGGTGAGGTTGGTCAGCGGCGTCCACTCGTCCGCGTTGACCCGGTCGATGATCGTGGCGAACCGCGAGACGAACGTGCCGCGGCGCGAGTCCTGGCCGGCCAGCCGCACCGGGCGACCGTCCATCAGCAGGGAGCCGAAGGCGAGGATCTCGCCGGTGCCCCAGTCGATGGGACCGTCGGTGATCGCGGCCGAGCGACGCTGCAGCTGCGGCATCACCTTCGGGTGGACGGTGAAGTTCTCCGGCGGGGTGACGTAGCTGTCGGCGATCCGCTTGAGCACCTCGGGCGTGACGGCCGTGGAGAAGTCGCCGGCCGGCTTGTCCGGGTAGTCCGGGACGGTGGTCCACTCGGTGGGAGCCTCGGAGCTGGCCTCGCGCACCTCGGTGAAGACGCGCTCAAGCTGCTGCTGGTAGTCCTTGAGGACCTGCTCGGCCTCCTCGATCGTGATGTCGCCGCGACCGATGAGCGACTCGGTGTAGAGCTTGCGCACCGACCGCTTCTGCTCGATGAGGTCGTACATCAGCGGCTGGGTGTAGGACGGGTCGTCGCCCTCGTTGTGGCCGCGACGGCGGTAGCAGACCAGGTCGATCACGACGTCCTTGTTGAACGCCTGGCGGTAGTCGAAGGCGAGCCGGGCGACGCGGATGCACGCCTCCGGGTCGTCGCCGTTGACGTGGAAGATCGGTGCCTGGACCATCCGCGCCACGTCGGTGGCGTAGAGGGAGGAGCGCGACGAGCCCGGCGCGGTGGTGAACCCGACCTGGTTGTTGATCACGACGTGCACGGTGCCGCCGGTGCGGTAGCCGCGCAGCTGGGACAGGTTGAGGGTCTCGGCCACGACGCCCTGGCCGGCGAACGCGGCGTCGCCGTGCACCAGGAGGGGGAGGACCGGGAACTTCTCGCCCTGGTCCAGGATGTCCTGCTTGGCGCGGGCGATGCCCTCGAGGACCGGGTTGACCGCCTCGAGGTGCGAGGGGTTCGCCGCGACGGACACCTTGATCTTGTCGCCCGATCCCGCGACGAACTCGCCCTCGGCGCCGAGGTGGTACTTCACGTCACCGGAGCCCTGGACCGTGCGCGGGTCGATGTTGCCCTCGAACTCGCGGAAGATCTGGCTGTACTTCTTGCCCACGATGTTGGCGAGCATGTTGAGCCGGCCGCGGTGGGCCATGCCGATGCAGACCTCGTCGAGGCCGGTCTCGGCGGCCGCCTCGCAGATCTCGTCGACCAGCGGGATGGTGGTCTCGCCGCCCTCGAGGCTGAAGCGCTTCTGCCCGACGAACTTGGTCTGCAGGAAGGTCTCGAACGCCTCGGCCTGGTTCAGCTTGAGCAGGATCCGCAGCTGCTCCTCGCGGGGCGGCTTCACGTGCGGCTGCTCGACGCGCTCCTGGATCCACTTGCGCTGGTCGGGATCCATGATGTGCATGTACTCGATGCCGGTGGTGCGGCAGTAGGAGTCACGCAGGATGCCGAGGATGTTGCGCAGCTTCATGAAGCGCCGGCCCTCGCCGCCGAAGGACCCGGTCGCGAACTCGCGGTCGAGGTCCCACAGGGTGAGGCCGTGCGACTCCACCTCGAGGTCGGGGTGGCTGCGCTGGCGGTACTCCAGCGGGTCCGTGTCGGCCATGAGGTGGCCGCGGACGCGGTAGGCGTGGATCAGCTCGAGGATCCGCGCCTGCTTGACGATGTCGTCGTCGTGGGTGGCGACCACGTCGCGGGCCCAGCGGATCGGCTCGTAGGGGATGCGGAGGGAGCGGAAGATCTCGTCGAAGAAGTCGTTCTCGCCGAGCAGCAGGCCGTGCACGCGCTTGAGGAACTCACCCGACTGCGCACCCTGGATGACGCGGTGGTCGTAGGTCGAGGTCAGCGTCATCGCCTTGCTGATGGCGTTGCGGTTGATCGCCTCCTCGGAGGCGCCCTGCCACTCCGGCGGGTACTCCATCGCGCCGACGCCGATGATCGCGCCCTGTCCGGCCATCAGCCGCGGCACCGAGTGGACGGTGCCGATGCCGCCGGGGTTGGTCAGCGACATCGTGGTGCCCTGGAAGTCGGCGACGGTCAGCTTGCCGTCGCGGGCCTTGCGCACCATCTCCTCGTAGGCCGTCCAGAAGGCGGCGAAGTCCATCGCCTCGGCGCCCTTGATGTTGGGCACGAGGAGCTGGCGGGTGCCGTCGGGCTTCTGCATGTCGATCGCGAGGCCGAGGTTGATGTGGGCCGGCGTGATCAGGGTGGGCTTGCCGTCACGGACCTCGAAGCCGACGTTCATCTCCGGCATCGAGCGCAGCGCCTTGACGAGGGCGTAGCCGATGATGTGGGTGAACGACACCTTGCCGCCGCGCGCGCGGGCGAGGTGGTTGTTGATGACCGTGCGGTTGTCCCACAGCAGCTTGACGGGGACGGAGCGCACCGACGTGGCGGTCGGGACCGACAGCGACGCGTCCATGTTGGCGGCGGTGCGCGCCGGGGCGCCACGCAGCACGGTGTAGGTCGGCTCGTCGTCGGCGGGGGAGGGCGCGGCGGGCTTGGGGTCCTTGGCGACCGGGGTGCTGGAGCCCTTCGCCGGCTCGTCGGCGGCGGCCTTCGGCCGGGGCGTCGCCGTGGCGGTCTTGGCCGGGGCCTTCTCAGCCTGGGCGGGAGCCTTCTCGGCCTGGGCGGGAGCCTTCTCGGCGGCCTTCGCCGGGGCCTTCGCCGGGGCCTTGGCCGGAGCCTGGGACGTCGCCGGCGCCTTGGACTGCGTCTTGGTCTGGGTCTGGGTCTGGCTGCTCTGCGCGGACGGGGCGGACTGCGCGGACGAGGCCGCCCGGGCCGGGGCGGCGCTGCCGTTGCCGAAGTAGGACGCCCACTCCGGACCCACGCTCCCGGGATCCTTGTCGTACTGCTCCTTCATCTCCTCCACGAGCCACTCGTTGGCTCCCAGGTCAGATGACGGTGCAACCGAGGACTGGTTGCCGGACTGCCCGTTCGGGGACTGCGCCACGCTTGTTTCGCCTCTTCCAGATGTGTTCGCGCGAGGTATGGACCAAGTCGCCGACAAGGCTAGTCCCACACGCACGCAAATGCAGGGGCGGGCTCGTCCTTTGGGGCATGGTGTGGCCCACACCGACCACCCCTCGTGAACCGACTCGTCACTCGACTCGTCACCCCCTCGTCGCACCCACCGCTGGAGTCGTCATGCCCCGCCCCTCACCAGGCCGCGCCCACCGGGCCCGCCGCCTCGTGGGACTCGCGCTCGTCCTGCTCGTCCCGCTCACCTCCGCCTGCCAGTCCTCCGCCGAGCCGTCGGCCGCTCCGGAGCGCCTCAGCCGCTCCGACGCGCAGGCGACGCTGGCCTCGAACCCCTCGCCCACGAAGGTCGGGATCCACCGGGTCCACGGCCGGCTCCCGGTCGCCCGGCGCAAGGTCGTGCGCCGGCAGGTCGGTGCCGTCGTCGACCGGTGGTGGGAGGCGGCCTACCTCGGCGGCACCTACCCCCGCAGCAGCTTCCCCGCCGCGTTCCCCGGTTTCACCGCAGCCGCCGAGGAGCGCGCCCGGGCCGACAAGGCCCTGCTGACCAACCAGACCGCCGGCCCGCGCCTCGACTCGGTGACCGCGCGGCAGCGCAAGGTCACGCTCGACATCCTCGCCACCGACCGACAGGCGAGGGCCGTGACCGCGCAGTTCGTCCTGAAGCTCGACACCACCGGTCAGAAGACCGGCACCACCACCGTGCGGGGGCGGCTCTTCCTCACCCGCAAGCGGGGCGCCTGGCGCATCTTCGGGTACGACGTCGCGAAGGGAGCCCGGTGATGGGGCGGACCATGAAGCTCGTGCGCAGCGTCGCCCTCGTGGCGGTGCTGGCCGTCACCGCGTTCGTCGTACCGACGTCGGCGGTGCAGCCGACCGACGTCAGCCTGGTGAAGATCCGCCACGCCGAGGGCGTCGCCGTGGGTGGCGAGGACGTCATCTGGATCCTGGCGGTCGGCTCCGACGCCCGGCCGGGACAGGTGATGACGCGGTCGCGGGGCGACGCCCTGCAGATGGTCGGCATCAACACCCGCACGGGGTCGGCCACCGCCATCGGCGTGCCGCGCGACTCCTGGGTCGAGATCCCCGGTCACGGCCGGGAGAAGATCAACTCCGCTCTCTACTTCGCCGGTCCGCGGGGGATGGCCGGCGCCATGCGCAACCTGATCGGCATCGAGCCCGACTACGTCATGGTCACCCGGTTCCCCTTCTTCGAGGACATGGTCGACGACATCGGCGGCATCACCGTCGCCAACCCGCGCCGCTTCCAGGACCCGTACCTGAAGAAGGAGGGGTTCAAGCAGGGGCGCATCCACCTCGACGGCTACAACGCGATGGCCTTCTCCCGGATCCGCAAGGGCCTGGTCGGAGGGGACTTCGACCGCTCGGCCAACCAGCAGCGCACCCTGCGCGGCATCCACGCCCGGATCCGCTCGCAGGCCGACCGGCCGGGGTTCATCGAGCGCGGCGTGATGACGGTGATGGCCCACACCGACACCAACGCCTCGCCCGCCGAGCTCTTCGAGATCGCCCAGGCCGTCGCGCAGGTGGACCCGCGGAGGATCACGACGTGCGTGGTGCGCGGCCGGATCGGCTTCGTCGGTGCCGCCAGCGTGGTCTTCCCCGACGTCGCGCAGGCGCGGCGCCTGGGGCGCGAGGCCCGGCAGGACGCCGCCCTGCGCGGCTGCTGAGGGTCACGACCCGTAGATCCGTCCCGCGGTGCGGGCCAGGTCGATGACGACGGCGTCGGAGTAGAGCTTGATCCGCAGGCCGATCACCTGCGACCCCCGGTAGCCGGTGTCGACGAGCTGGCGCTGGATCTCACCGGCGCCGCCCGGCAGCTCGACGACCTCACCCGGTGCGGGCACCGGCACCGGCTGCCCGGCGACGGTGATGGACCCGACGCCGGTCGAGACCTTGGATCCCACCCGCTTGCCGGCCTTCTGGCGCATCGCCGCGCGCGAGCTGACGTCGGTGATGACCAGCTGGGCGGTGGGGATGGAGACCGACCCGATCGCGGTGCGCGACCAGCCCTTGGCGACCTTCCCCCGCTTGGCGCCGGCCTTGGCACGGAACTGGTCGCCGTTGACCTGGTAGGTCACGCCCTCGAGCAGCACCGGCACCGGGACGAGCTGGGTGGCGTGGGGGACCTGGTAGGTCTGCGTCCGGCCGCGGGTGCCCTGGCAGGGGAGGGCCTTGTGCTCGACGTTGCCGAACGTCAGCGCACCCCGGAGCGCCTGGTAGTCCATCGCCGTGCCACCCGAGCGGAAGACGCCGACGGGGGCCGGGCCGCCCATCCGGACGCGGGCGGTGCCGAGCTCGACGAGCTGGCGACGGTCGCCGGCGGTGACCTCGATCCGCAGGGCGGAGGCTTGCGACTGGGCGTTGTGGCTGTTGGCCCGGCCGTTCTCGTAGCCGAGCGCGATGGTGCCGAGACCGGGGATGACGATCGGCTTGGTGACGTCGCTGAGCACCTGGAAGACCTGCTGGGCGACCTGTTGGGTACCGGTGAAGACCGTGTCGGTGACCTGGTCGAGCGGGGCGAGCAGCTGCTGGAGCTCCGGCGGGAGCTGCTGCACCACGGTGTTGTCGAGCAGCTCGATGCTGATGCTGGCGAACGTGAAGCCCTCGTCGTGACCGTAGCCTCGCGGGGTGTGGAAGGCGTGCGCCGTCGTCTGCAGGCCCTTGATGACCAGGCGCGGCGTGGTCAGCGGGCCGACGGTGCCGCCGACGCTGATGTCGCCGATCGTGTTGGTGCCGCGGACGCCGTGCGTCTCGCCCTCGGCGTACGTCTCGGTGCGGCTCGTGCTGGCCGAGACGCGGATCAGCGGGTTGTCCGGCACGGACACGACGCTCTGCTGCTCGACGACCTTTCCGGCGGAGCGGGTGCACAGCTGCTGCGCGTGGGCGTCCTTGAGGTTGAGCGCCTCGACGCTGTCGGTCACCAGCTTCACGCCGTACACGTCGCCGCGGTAGCCGAAGCCGGTGAGCTGGTCCGACGTCGCTGCACGGGCGGCCGCCGAGCCGCCGGCCTGCGCCGGTGCGGCACCGGTGGACAGGGCGAGCGCCGCGCTCAGGCCGAGGCTGACGGCGGCCGCGAGCCGTCGCTGGATTGTTGTCATGTCCCCTCCCAGGGTCCGCGGGAGCCCTGGCGCGCCCCGTGTGACCGCCCAGCAGTTCCCTCGTCCCCTCAACGACGCGGACCCGGATTGGTGACGCCCGTCACCGGAGGGGCGCCGAGTGGCGTGCCGGGTGGGGAACGGCGAAGGCCCGGACCCTCGAGGGTCCGGGCCTTGCAGTGGGCGCCTCCGGCAGGATTCGAACCTGCGGCACCTGGTACCGGAAACCAGTGCTCTATCCCCTGAGCTACGGAGGCCCGCACCGCCCGGATCGCTCCGGGGCCGGTGCGCGCTGAAGACTACCGGTCGCCCGGCGTCGTGGTGAAACCGCCTCAGCGCAGGGCGAGCGACCCGGACGTGTCGGCCGGGAAGGGCAGGCTCGCGTGCTCCGCGACGCGGGCGTCCAGCTTGGCGGCGACGTCGTCGGGCCAGGGCGCGGTGCGCCGGGTCTCGAGGTCGATGTGCAGGAAGATCTCCTCGACCACGCACGCCACCTGCTGGTGCGTCTCGTCGAGCAGGTAGATCAGCACGTGGGCGGCGCGCTCGGAGCGGCCGAGGAGGCGGACCCGGGCCGACATGGTGTCGCCGGTGCGCAGCTCGTTGAGGTAGGTGACGTGGTGCTCGGCGGTGAAGCACGCGTGCCCGTGGCTCAGCGGCCACATCTGCGGGATGCCCACCTCGACGAGCGACTCGTCGAGCCCCTCGCTGGCGATGCCGATGTAGTGGCGGACGTTGAGGTGGCCGTTGATGTCCTCGAACGGCATCGGCACGGGCTGCTCGACGTAGGCCGGGAGGTCGATCAGCTGGTCGTAGGTGGGGTGCGTCGTCACGCCCCGAACCCTAGGGCAGGACCCTCGGGGCGTCGGTGGGCCAGGGCGTGAAACCGGTTCGGCCCGCACCGGGACCCGCCGATAGGCTTGCCCGGTGAACCCCGATCAGCTCTCCATGACCATCGTCGACGTGCTGGAGGCCCTCGTGGCCGACGGCGCGATCGCGCTGCCCGACGGCGTGCCGGCCCAGGTCACGGTGGAGCGACCCCGGCAGCAGGGTCACGGCGACTACGCCACCAACGTGGCCCTCCAGCTGGCCAAGAAGGCCGGGACCAACCCCCGCGCCTTCGCCGACCTCGTCGCCGAGCGGCTCCGCGCCGCCGACGGCGTCGCCGAGGTCGAGGTCGCCGGTCCGGGCTTCCTCAACGTGACGGTCGAGGCCGGGGCGCAGGGTCAGGTCGCCGCCGACATCGTGGCGGCCGGGACGGCGTACGGCTCCTCCGACGCCTTCGCGGGGGAGAAGATCAACCTCGAGTTCGTCTCCGCCAACCCGACCGGGCCGCTCCACCTCGGCGGCGTGCGGTGGGCGGCCGTCGGCGACGCGCTCGGCCGGATCTTCGAGAAGACCGGCGCGGACGTCACCCGCGAGTACTACTTCAACGACCACGGCGCCCAGATCGACCGCTTCAGCTCCTCGCTCCTGGCCAGCGCGAAGGGCGAGCCCGCTCCCGAGGACGGCTACGGCGGTCAGTACATCCACGACATCGCCGCGGCCGTCGTCGACAGGCGCCCCGACGTCAAGGAGCTCGACGACGCGCAGGCCCAGGAGGTCTTCCGCGAGGTCGGCGTGGACATGATGTTCGAGGAGATCAAGAAGTCGCTGCACGACTTCGGCGTCGACTTCGACGTCTACTTCCACGAGAAGTCCCTGCACGACTCCGGGGCGGTCGAGCGGGCCATCGAGCGGCTCACCGAGATGGGCAACACCTACGAGGACGACGGCGCGCTCTGGCTGCGCACCGAGAAGTACGGCGACGACAAGGACCGCGTGATCATCCGGTCCAACGGCACCCCGGCCTACATCTCCGGCGACCTCGGCTACTACCTCGACAAGCGCGAGCGCGGCTTCGACCGCTGCTTCATCATGCTCGGCGCCGACCACCACGGCTACGTCGGTCGGATGAACGCCATGTGCAGCGCCTTCGGCGACGAGCCGGGCAAGAACCTCGAGATCCTCATCGGCCAGATGGTCAACCTGCTCCGCGACGGCGAGCCGATGCGGATGTCGAAGCGCGCGGGCACGGTCGTCACGATCGACGACCTCGTCGACGCGATCGGTGTCGACGCCAGTCGCTACGCACTGGCGCGCTACCACAGCAACAGCCCGATCGACATCGACCTCGACCTGTGGTCCCGCGCCACCAACGACAACCCGGTCTTCACCGTCCAGTACGCCCACGCCCGCGTGTCGAGCCTGATGCGCAACGCGGCCGACCTCGGTGTGACGGCGGCCTCGCACCCCGAGCTGCTCACGCACGAGAAGGAGGGCGAGCTCCTGCGAGCGCTGGCGGAGTTCCCGCGCGTGGTCAAGGCGGCCGCCGAGCTGCGCGAACCCCACCGGGTGGCGCGCTACCTCGAGGAGCTGGCCGGCACCTACCACCGCTTCTACGACAGCTGCCGGGTGCTCCCGCGCGGCGACGAGGAGACCTCCGACCTGCACCGGGCGCGCCTCATGCTCGTGGACGCCACCCGGGTGGTGCTCGCCAACGGCCTCGACCTGCTCGGCGTCTCGGCCCCCGAGAGGATGTGATCGGGCGTGCCCACCGCGCACCCGTCCGGCTGGGCCCACGCGGACGGCGCGCTGCGCGGGCCGCACTGGCTGCGTGAGCCGAGCGACCCCGACGCGCTCGTCCCGCTCCTCTGGTCGCGGACGGCGACGAAGTCCGAGGGCGTCCTGAGCGTCGGCGGCGTGCCGCTGCCCGAGCTGGTGCGCGAGCACGGCTCACCGGCGTACGTCCTCGACGAGGCCGACTTCCGCGGCCGCGCCGGCGCCTTCCGTGACGCCTTTGCCGACTACGACGTCTACTACGCGGGCAAGGCGTTCCTCTGCACCACCGTCGCCCGGTGGCTCGCGGAGGAGGGGCTCTCGCTCGACGTCTGCTCGGGCGGCGAGCTCGCCGTGGCGGAGCGGGCCGGGTTCCCGATGGAACGGGTGGGCTTCCACGGCAACAACAAGAGCCTCGGCGAGCTCGAGCGCGCCGTCGAGCTGGGGGTGGGCCGCGTCATCGTGGACTCCTTCCACGAGATCGGGCGCCTGGCCGACGTCGCCGCCGAGCTCGGGCGGACGGTGGGGGTGATGGTGCGGGTGACCGCCGGCGTCGAGGCCCACACGCACGAGTACATCGCCACCGCCCACGAGGACCAGAAGTTCGGCTTCTCGATCGCCAGCGGCGACGCGCTCGAGGCCGTACGACGCGTGCACGGGGCCCAGGGCCTGCGGCTGCTCGGGCTCCACTCCCATATTGGCAGCCAGATCTTCGACACCTCGGGCTTCGAGGTGGCCGCCCGGCGCGTGCTCGCGCTCCACGCCCGGGTGACCGAGGAGGTGGGCGTCGAGATGCCTGAGATGGACCTCGGTGGCGGCTTCGGCATCGCCTACACGACCCAGGACGACCCGTCCGACCCCGCGCAGCTGGCCACCGAGATCACCAAGATCGTCGAGCACGAGTGCCGTGCCCTCGACATCGCCCTCCCGCGCCTGTCGATCGAGCCCGGTCGCGCCATCGTCGGCCCGTCGATGTGCACGGTCTACGAGGTCGGCACGGTGAAGGAGGTCGCCCTCGACGGCGGCGCCCGCCGCACCTACGTCTCCGTCGACGGCGGGATGAGCGACAACATCCGCACCGCCCTCTACGACGCCGACTACTCCGCCACGATCGCGTCCCGCCCCTCCGGCGGGCCGCCCACGCTGTCGCGCGTCGTGGGCAAGCACTGCGAGGCCGGCGACATCGTCGTCAAGGACGAGTTCCTGCCCGCCGACGTGCGTCCCGGCGACCTCGTCGCCGTGCCCGGGACGGGCGCCTACTGCAGATCCATGGCGTCCAACTACAACCACGCGCTGCGTCCTCCGGTGATCGGAGTTCGGGACGGGAAGACTTTCACCGTCCTGCGACGAGAGACTGTGGCGGACCTGTTGGCGACCGATGTGGGTGTTCTCTGATGAGTTTCGGTGACAAGCGCACCTTGAAGGTTGCGGTGCTCGGCTGCGGTGCGGTCGGGTCCCAGGTGGTGCGGCTGCTCAGCGAGCAGCACGACGACCTGGCCGCGCGGGTGGGCGCGCCCGTCGAGCTGGTGGGAGTCGCCGTACGCCGCCTCGACGCGGCCCGCGACGTCGACGTGCCCGACGGCCTGCTGACGACCGACGCGCACGGCCTGGTCGCCCGCGACGACGTCGACCTCGTCGTCGAGGTGATCGGCGGCATCGAGCCCGCCCGGTCGCTCATCCTCTCCGCGCTCGACAACGGCGCGAGCGTGGTCACGGCGAACAAGGCGCTGCTCGCCGAGGACGGCCCGACCCTGTTCGAGGCGGCCGCCAAGGCCGAGCGCGACCTCTACTACGAGGCGGCCGTCGCCGGTGCGATCCCCATCCTGCGGCCGCTGCGCGAGTCGCTTGCCGGCGACCGCGTCACCCGGGTGCTGGGCATCGTCAACGGCACCACCAACTTCATCCTCGACAAGATGGACACCTCCGGTGCCGGTTTCTCCGAGGCGCTCGAGGAGGCCCAGGAGCTCGGCTACGCCGAGGCCGACCCGACGGCCGACGTCGAGGGCTTCGACGCCGCGGCCAAGGCGGCGATCCTCGCCAGCCTCGCCTTCCACTCGCGGGTGACCGCCGCCGACGTCTACCGCGAGGGGATCTCCGAGGTCACCGCCGCCGACGTCGCCAGCGCCCGCGACATGGGATCCGTGGTCAAGCTGCTCGCGATCTGCGAGCTCCGCCCCGGCCCCGACGGCCAGGAGCAGGTCGCGGCGCGGGTCCACCCGGCGATGATCCCCCGTTCGCACCCGCTGGCGAGCGTCCGCGAGGCGTACAACGCGGTCTTCGTCGAGTCGGAGGCCGCGGGGCAGCTCATGTTCTACGGCCCCGGTGCCGGCGGCGCGCCCACGGCGAGCGCCGTGCTGGGCGACCTCGTCACGGTGGCGCGCAACCGCCTCGCCGAGACGCGGGGTGCCGGTGAGTCGGCCTACGCCGACCGCGCGGTCCTGCCGATGGGGGAGACCCGGACCCGCTACCACGTGGCGATCGACGTCGACGACCGCGCCGGTGTGCTCGCGGCGGTGGCCAACGCCTTCGCCGACCACGACGTGTCGATCCAGACCGTGCGCCAGGAGGGTCGCGGCGCCGACGCCCAGCTCGTCGTCGTCTCGCACGCCGCTCCCGACGCCGCGCTCAGCGCGACGGTCGACCAGCTCCGCAGCATGGACATCGTCCGCGAGGTCACCTCGGTGATGCGCGTCGAGGGAGGCGAGGAGTGAGCGCCGGCGGCATGGGCGGCCGCGCCGGCACCCATCAGTGGCGCGGCGTGATCGAGGAGTACCGCGACCTGCTCGACCTCCCCGAGGGGATGGCGGCCGTGACGCTCCGTGAGGGCGGGACACCGCTCGTCCACTCCGAGTGGCTCTCCGGGCTCACCGGGGGACAGGTGTGGCTCAAGGTCGAGGGCGACAACCCGACCGGCTCGTTCAAGGACCGCGGCATGACGGCCGCGATCTCCCACGCCCGGCACCTCGGCGCCGAGGCGGTCGTGTGCGCCTCCACGGGCAACACGTCGGCCTCGATGGCGGCGTACGCCGCGAAGGCGGGCCTCAAGCCGCTGGTGCTCGTCCCCGACGGCAAGATCGCCGCCGGCAAGCTCGCCCAGGCGGTCGTGCACGGCGCCCAGGTGATCATGGTCAGGGGCAACTTCGACGACTGCCTGTCGATGGCCATCGGCCTCTCGAAGGGCTATGCGGTCGAGCTCGTCAACTCGGTCAACCCGGTCCGCCTGCAGGGGCAGAAGACCGCGTCGTTCGAGATCGTCGACTTCCTCGGCGACGCCCCCGACGTCCACCTGCTGCCGGTCGGCAACGCCGGCAACATCTCCGCCTACTGGCTCGGCTACCAGCAGTACGCCGACCTCGGGCGCGCCACGAAGCGCCCGCGGATGCTCGGCTTCCAGGCCGAGGGTGCGGCACCGCTGGTCACCGGTGAGCCGTTCCCCGACCCGGAGACCAAGGCGACCGCCATCCGGGTCGGCAACCCGGCGTCGTGGCACCTCGCCGAGCAGGCGGCCAAGGAGTCCGACGGCGGCTTCGCGGCGCTCTCCGACGCCCAGATCCTCGCCGCCCAGATCGAGCTCGCCCGCAACGACGGCGTCTTCGTCGAGCCCGCCTCGGCCGCGGGCATCGCCGGCCTGCTGGCAGCGCTGGAGTCCGGGCAGGTGTTCTCCGGCGCCACGGTGGCGATCACCGTCACCGGCCACGGCCTCAAGGACACCGCCACCGCGCTGGAGTCCTGCGGCGACCTCGTCGACACGGTCGTCGACGCCGACGTCGACGCGGCCGCCGCCGCAGCCGGCCTCTCCTGATGACCCAGTTCGTCGACGGGCCGGTGCGGGTCTCCGTCCCGGCGACCTCGGCCAACCTCGGCCCGGGCTTCGACAGCCTCGGCCTCGCGCTCTCGCTGCGCGACGAGCTCGAGGCGGAGGTGCTGCCAGGGGGCCTGGTGGTCGACGTCGAGGGCGCCGGAGCCGAGAGCGTGCCGCGCGACGAGTCGCACCTGGTGGTCCGTTCCATGCGCGCGGCCTTCGAGCTGATGGGGGAGCAGCCGCCCGGCCTGCGCCTGGCGTGCCGCAACGTCGTCCCGCACGCCCGCGGCCTCGGCTCGTCGTCGGCCGCCATCGTCGCGGGCGTCGTCCTGGCGCGGGCCCTCGTCGCGGGCGGCCAGCTGCTCGCCTCCGACGAGGCGCTCCTCGACCTCGCCGCCGACCTCGAGGGCCACCCCGACAACGTCGCCCCGGCGTTCCACGGCGGGTTCGTGATCTCCGGTCGCGAGGACGGGCACTGGTACGCCGTCCGCGCCGGCGTCGACCCCCGGGTCACCGCCGTCGTGTTCGTCCCGCCCACCGGGGTCGAGACCACGGTCGCGCGCGGCCTGCTCCCCGACGTCGTGTCCCACGCCGACGCGGCCGCCAACTCCGGCCGCGCCGCCCTGCTGGTCGCCGCGCTCAACGGGCAGCCCGAGCACCTGCTCGCCGCGACCCGCGACTGGCTCCACCAGGACCAGCGCGAGCCCGCCATGCCCGAGACGCTCGCGCTCGTACGACGCTTGCGCGCCGAGGGCGTGCCCGCCGTCGTCTCCGGCGCCGGCCCCACCGTGCTGGCCTTCGGCTCCGCCGACACCTCCGACCTGCTGTCACGCTGCCCCAGCGGCTGGACCCCGCACCAGCTCTCGATCGACGTCGACGGCGCCCGCCTCATCTGACCGCTCGAGCGGGGTGGAGCGGCTGGCGCGCTCTTCCGCACCGACCGGCTCTCGGCACGCCGGGCGCCTGCTAACCTGACCGCGCGCCGATCGGCGTACCTTCCCGTCCCCGTCCTCGCGATGTCTCGAGGTCCGCGTGGACGGGACCCACCATCCGCCTCGCCGGCCGTTCGACCGGTCCGGGAGGCGACGCAACGTGCGAAGGACCCACGTGACCGAGACCCCCTCTGCTCCTGCGGAGAACGCTGCCACCAAGCCTGCCAAGAAGTCCGGTGGGCTCAGCTCCATGCTCCTGGCCGACCTCAAGTCGATGGCCGCAGGCCTCGGCATCGCCGGAGCGGGGTCGATGAAGAAGGCGCAGCTCGTCGACGCCATCCGGGCGAGCCAGTCCGGTGGCGCCCCGGCCCAGTCGACCCCGTCCGAGCAGCCGACCCGGTCTGAGCAGCCGACCCGGTCCGAGCCGCCGGTCGAGCAGCCCGAGCAGCCGAAGCAGCCGGAGCAGTCCGCGGAGCCCGCTGCGGCCGCCGAACCGGCGCCCCAGACGACGGTGCGCACCCGCACCCGCAAGCAGCGCCAGGCCGAGCAGCAGGCCGACCGGGCGGAGCCGCAGCCCAAGGACCGGTCCGAGCAGAAGCCCGAGCAGAAGTCCGAGCAGAAGTCCGAGCAGAAGTCCGAGGAGAGGTCCGAGGAGAGGTCCGAGCAGAGGTCCGAGCGGTCCGAGAAGCAGGACCAGAAGAAGTCGGACAAGCAGCAGGGCCAGAAGCAGGACCAGGGCCAGAAGCAGGACCAGGGCCAGAAGCAGGACCAAGGGCAGAAGCAGGGCAAGCAGAACCAGCAGAACCAGCAGGGCAAGCAGGACCGCGACCAGAACCGGCAGGACCAGAGTCGCCAGGACCAGAGCCGCCAGGACCAGCAGGCGCAAAGCCGGCAGGACCAGAACCGCCAGGACCAGCAGGCCCAGCACCAGTCCGACGACGACGAGGACGGCGAGGGCGGCAGCCGTCGCAACCGTCGCCGCCGCGGGCGCGACCGGACGCTGCCCCGCCAGAGCGGCAGCCGCAACGAGCCCGACACCACGATCCTCGAGGACGACGTCCTGGTGCCGGCCGCCGGCATCCTCGACGTGCTCGACAACTGCGCGTTCGTGCGCACGTCGGGCTACCTGCCCGGGCCGGAGGACGTCTACCTGTCGCTGTCGATGGTCCGCAAGTACCACCTCCGCCGAGGTGACGCCGTGGTCGGCCAGGTGCGCCAGCCGCGCGAGGGCGAGCGTCGGGAGAAGTTCAACCCGATGGTCCGCATCGACAGCGTCAACGGCACCGAGGCCGAGGGCGCCAAGGAGCGCCCGCAGTTCTCCGACGCGGTGCCGGTCCACCCGCACCAGCGGCTCCGCCTGGCCTCGGACGCCGACCTGATCGGCCGCGTCGTCGACGTCGCCGCCCCGGTGGGCAAGGGTCAGCGGGGACTGGTCCTCGCTCCGCCGCGCACCGGCGCCACGACGCTCCTGCAGTCAATCGCCCAGTCGGTGACGGCCAACAACCCCGAGTGCCACGTCATGGTGGTGCTGGTCGACACCCGCCCGGAGGAGGTCACCGACTACCAGCGGGCCGTCAAGGGCGAGGTCGTCGCCTCGACCTTCGACCGGCAGCCGGCCGACCACACCCTGGTCGCGGAGCTGGCCATCGAGCGCGCGAAGCGGCTCGTCGAGCTCGGCCACGACGTGGTCGTCCTGCTGGACTCGCTCACCCGCCTCGGGCGGGCCTACAACCTCGCCGCGCCGGCCAACGGTCGCGTGCTCGCCGGCCTCGTCGACGCCTCCGCCGTCCACCCGACGAAGGAGTTCTTCGGTGCCGCTCGCGCGATCGAGGACGGCGGATCGCTGACGATCCTGGCGACCGTGGCCGTCGGCACGGGCTCGGCCACCGACGAGTTCTTCCTGGAGGAGCTCGCAGGCGCTGCGAACCTCGAGCTGGCGCTCAGCGCCGAGCGCGCCGCGAAGGGCATCGTCCCGGCGGTCGACGTTGCTGCCTCGGGCACCCGGCACGAGGAGAAGCTGCTCGCCCCGGCCGAGGGTGCCGTCGTCGGCGACCTGCGCAAGCAGCTCGCCGCCGCGGACTCCCCGCAGGCCGTGACGAAGGTCGTCGGCGCCCGCTGATCCGCGGTCCCCGAGCGGGAATCCACGGATTGGCGCCGTTGTTCATACCGGTGGCACACTTGTGCGCCGGCTCCGGTTCACGTCACTACGCATCCACGCGGGCGACCCGGAGCAATTCGAGAGGACACCATGAAGAAGGACACCCACCCCGAGTACGTCGAGACCCAGGTGACCTGCACCTGCGGCGCGTCGTTCACCACCCGCAGCACCGCGACCTCCGGCTCGATCCACGCCGACGTCTGCTCGCAGTGCCACCCGTTCTACACCGGCAAGCAGAAGATCCTCGACACCGGCGGCCGCGTCGCCCGCTTCGAGGCTCGCTACGCCAAGAAGGCCCCGGCCGAGAAGGCCGACAGCAAGTAGTCCACGTCAGGCGCCGGTCTCCCGCTCACCGCGGGTGGCCGGCGCCTCGTCGTCTGTCCGGGTGGGTCTGACCGCGAAAGCAGGGGAGCAGCGTTGTTCGAAGCCGTCGAGGGCATGCGCGAGGAGCACGCCGACCTCGAGCGACTCCTCTCGCTCCCCGAGACCCACGCCGACCAGCGCCTCGCCAAGCAGCTCAACCAGCGCTACGCCGAGCTGACCGCCGTCGTGACGACCTGGCAGGAGTGGCTCCGCCTGGGCGGCGACATCGAGGCGGCGCGCGAGCTGGCCTCCGACGACCCCGCCTTCGCGCAGGAGGCCGACGACCTCACCCAGCGGCGCGACGCCGCCGGGGAGCGGTTGCGTCGCCTGCTGGTGCCGCGCGACGCCACCGACGGCAAGGACGCCCTGCTCGAGATCAAGTCGGGGGAGGGCGGTGAGGAGTCCGCCCTCTTCGCCGGCGACCTCCTGCGGATGTACTCCCGCTACGCCGAGACCCGCGGCTGGAGCGTCGAGGTGCTCGACGCCACCGAGTCCGACCTCGGCGGCTACAAGTCCGTCACCGCGGCCGTCAAGGCCCGGGGGACCGTCGAGCCCGGCCAGGCGCCGTACGCCCTGCTGAAGTTCGAGGGCGGCGTGCACCGCGTCCAGCGGGTGCCCGTCACCGAGTCGCAGGGACGCGTCCACACCTCTGCTGCGGGCGTGCTCGTGATGCCCGAGGCCGAGCAGGTGGACGTCGAGATCAACGACAACGACCTGCGCATCGACGTGTTCCGCTCCAGCGGCCCCGGCGGGCAGAGCGTCAACACCACCGACTCCGCCGTCCGGATCACGCACGTGCCCACGGGCATCGTGGCGAGCTGCCAGAACGAGAAGAGCCAGCTGCAGAACAAGGAGCAGGCGATGCGGATCCTGCGTGCCCGGCTCCTCCAGGTCGCGCAGGACGCCGCCGACGCCGAGGCCAGCGAGGCCCGCAGGTCGCAGGTGCGCACCGTCGACCGCTCCGAGCGGATCCGCACCTACAACTTCCCCGAGAACCGGATCTCCGACCACCGCACCGGCTTCAAGTCCTACAACCTCGACCAGGTGCTCGACGGAGACCTCCAGCCGGTCCTCGACTCGTGCGTGGAGACGGACATGGCCGCCCGGCTCGCCGCCCTGGAGGGCTGAGGTGCGGCCAAGCCAGGCACGGCGGCAGGCGGCCGCCCGGCTCCGTGACGCCGGCGTCGCGTCGCCCGAGCGCGACGCCGACCTCCTCCTCGCCCACGTGCTCGACGTGCCGCTCGGCCGGCTGCCGCTCCTCGACGACCTCGGGGTGGGGGAGCAGGAGCGGTACGACGCGCTGCTGGCGCGCCGGGCCGCCCGCGAGCCGCTGCAGCACCTCACCGGCACCGCGGCGTTCCGCCACGTCGAGCTGGCGGTCGGGCCCGGGGTCTTCGTGCCGCGCCCCGAGACTGAGCTGCTCGCGGGGTGGGCGATCGAGCAGGCTCAGTCCGTCGACGGCGCGCCGGTGGTGGTCGACCTGTGCACCGGGTCGGGTGCGATCGCCGCGGCCGTCAGGGACGAGGCGCCGCACGCCGACGTGCACGCGGTCGAGATGAGCCCCGACGCGTTCAGGTACGCCCAGGCCAATCTCGCTCCCTTTGCCGGCGTCGACCTCCGCCTCGGCGACGCGTTCGAGGCCTTCGACGACCTCGCCGGCTCGGTCGACGTCGTGGTGTGCAACCCGCCCTACATCCCGCTGGAGGCCTGGGAGTCCGTCGCCGTCGAGGCGCGCGACCACGACCCCCACCTCGCGCTCTTCTCGGGGCAGGACGGTCTCGACGCGATGCGGCTCCTGGAGCGCCGGGCGGCCGCGCTCCTCCGGCCCGGGGGAGTGGTGGGGGCCGAGCACGCCGACGTCCAGGGCGACTCGGCGCCGGCCGTCTTCGCGGCGACCGGGCGCTGGATCGACGTGCGCGACCACCTCGACCTCGCGGGTCGACCGCGCTACGTGACCGCGCGACTGGCACGATGAGCGGCGTGGACAGGCTTGCGACCTCGACCGAGGAGGAGCGGGAGGCGGCGGTGACGGCCGCCGCCGGCGCCGTACGACGTGGCGACCTGGTGGTCATCCCCACCGACACCGTCTACGGCATCGCCGCCGACGCGTTCTCCCACGAGGCCGTACGACGGCTCCTGGAGGCCAAGGGCCGGGGCCGCGAGATGCCGCCGCCGGTGCTCGTGTCCGCCGCGACCACCCTCGACGCGCTCGCCGAGACCGTGCCGCCGTGGGCGCGCACCCTGGTCGAGGAGTTCTGGCCCGGCCCGCTCACGCTCGTCTGCCGCCAGCAGGGCTCGCTCATGTGGGACCTCGGGGAGACCCGCGGCACGGTCGCGGTGCGGATGCCCGACGACGAGGTGGCCCTCGCCGTCCTCGAGCGCACCGGTCCGCTGGCGGTCAGCTCGGCCAACCTCACCGGCCGCCCCGCTGCCACCGACGCCGACCAGGCCGAGGAGATGCTCGGCGACGCCGTCTCGGTCATCGTCGACGCCGGCGCGTCCCCGGGCGGCGAGGCCTCCACGATCATCGACGTCACCGTGCCCGAGGGCCGGGTGCTGCGCCTCGGCGCGTTGTCGCTGGAGCGGCTCAACGCGGCCATCGAGGAGCACGGGGTCGTGCTCGAAGACCAGGGCTAGGCCGGATGCGGGAGTACCTCCTCGTCTTCCTGGTCGCCCTGTCGGTGACCTACCTGCTGACGGTCGTCGCGCGTGAGATCGCGCTGCGCACGGGAGCCGTCGCCGCGGTCCGCGACCGCGACGTCCACGCCGAGCCGATCCCCTACCTGGGCGGGCTGGCCATGCTCGGCGGGCTCTACGCGGCCTACCTCGTCGCCCGCCACCTGCCGTTCCTGTCCACCAGCGAGGAGTTCGTCTTCCCCGACGCCGGGGCCGTGCTCCTGGCAGGAGCCCTCGTCTGCGCGGT
Organism: Nocardioides sp. GCM10028917; assembly: GCF_042666175.1. NCBI lineage: Bacteria > Bacillati > Actinomycetota > Actinomycetes > Propionibacteriales > Nocardioidaceae > Nocardioides > Nocardioides sp. GCM10028917. The sequence goes on along the minus strand of NZ_JBHTFL010000008.1, from coordinate 134,240 downwards.
CGGGGTGATCGACGACATCTTCGACCTCGACGCGCTCACCAAGCTCGGCGGGCAGGTGCTCGCCGCGGGCCTGCTGATCACGCAGGGTGTGCGGTTCTACTACTTCCCGGGGGCCGACGGCACCCAGTTCTCCCTCGACGACGTGCAGGGCGCCGTGCTCACCCTCCTGGTGGTCATCGGCACGATGAACGCCGTCAACTTCGTCGACGGCCTCGACGGGCTGGCGGCGGGCGTGGTGGGGATCGGGGCCTCGGCGTTCTTCCTCTACTGCTACTTCGCCTCCGCGCAGGCCAACCTCACCCTGGCCACCACCGGCGCCCTGCTCAGCGCCGCTCTCGCGGGGGCGTGCGCGGGCTTCCTGCCCCACAACTTCCATCCGGCACGCCTCTTCATGGGCGACTCGGGGTCCATGCTGATCGGGCTCGTGCTGTCGGCGAGCGCGCTCACGCTGACCGGGCAGTTCGTCGGCATGCCGGAGACGACCGGCAACAGCCTGTTCGTGACCGTGCTGCCGGTGCTGCTCCCGATCTCGCTGCTGATGGTGCCGATCGTCGACCTGGTCCTGGCCGTCGTACGACGCACGCGTGCGGGCCGCTCGCCGATGAGCGCCGACAAGCAGCACCTGCACCACCGCCTCCTGGAGATCGGCCACTCGCAGCGGCGCGCGGTGCTGATCATGTGGATGTGGGCCTTCACGATCGCCACTGGCGCGGTGCTGGTGAGCCTGTTCGACGACCCGCTGGTGTGGTGGAGCCTCGCCTCGATGACCGTGCTGACGGTGGCCCTCACCTTCGTGCTGCCGAAGCTGCACCGCCCGCGCAAGACCGGCCTGGGCGACACCGGGCTGCCCGAGAACGCCAGCCTCGAGGGGCGCGACGAGGAGCGCACGGACGAGCCCGTCACCGGCCCCTGATTTCAGCGCCCCGGCGACTTTGTGATAGTTTTCACGAGCAGGGACGCACCGACCGTAGAGACCAGACAGGCCGCCGCCATGACGACCGAGACCCGCGCGAGCACCCGCCGCAGCAGCCTCGTGCCGGGCGTCCGGGTCGTGGCCCGAGCAGCCGCCCTGACGGCGCTCGCAGGGGCCGTCCTGGTGGCTGTCGCCGCCGTGGTGCACGGAGGCGAGGCGGCTGCTGCCGCCGCCGTCGGCGCCGGCCTGGTCCTCCTCGTGGTGTCCTTCGGCACGCTGTCCCTCCACGTCGTCGCGAGCGCGATGCCGACGGCGTCCCTCCTCGTCGCGCTGGTCACCTACCTGACCCAGCTGGCGATCGTGCTGCTGGTCTTCCTCGCCATCACCCGCGGCGACGTCTTCTCGAGCGACCAGGCGCGCGGCTGGCTGGCCGCGTCGATGGTGCTCGCCACGCTCGTGTGGACGGCTGCGCACCTGGTGCTGACCGCCCGGGAGCGTGCCCCCTACTTCGACCTCCCGCCCGGGGGTGAGTCATGACCGCCGCGACTGATAATGTCCGCAGCGCCATGGCCGAGTCCGGTGCCACGTCCTCCCAGCCGCCGCGCAGCAGTCCCCCCAGCTACCTGGTGGCCGGGGTGCTGTTCTACGGAGCGGTCGGTTGGGTCCTGGACCAGTGGCTGGGCACCCGCTTCCTGGTGGCGGCGGGGGTCCTGCTCGGCGGCGGACTGGGGACGTACATGATGATCGTGCAGCTCCAGCGCCAGACGGCCGCGGAGCAGGCGCACGCCAGCAACAAGACGAGCGACAAGACGAGCAACGAGGAGTCGGAGTGAGCTACAGCCAGCCTGTCGCGGCAGAGGGCGGTTCGGAATTCCACGCCCCCGGCCCCGGGAGCTTCGAGCTGCCGCCGATCTTCGGCGACGTCACCAAGCCGATGCTGCTGGTCGCACTGTCGGCGGTGCTGGTCTTCGGGTTCTTCTACGCCGCCACCCGCAACGCCTCGCTGGTGCCGGGCCGCCTGCAGTTCGCCGGCGAGATGGTCTACGGCTTCGTGCGCAACACCATGGCTCGCGACAACATCGGCAGCGAGCACTACATGAAGTTCGTGCCCTACCTCTTCACGCTGTTCACCTTCATCCTCGTGAACAACTACTACGGCGTGATCCCGTTCATCCAGTTCCCGAGCTTCTCCCGCATCGGCTTCATCGTCCCGCTCGCGCTGACGAGCTGGTTGCTCTACATCGGCGCCGGCATCTGGAAGCACGGCGCGCTGGGCTACCTCAAGCACGCCACGATGCCGAGCGGCGTCAAGGGCCCGATCCTGCTGCTCCTCGTGCCGCTGGAGTTCTTCTCCAACATCATCATCCGCCCGTTCACGCTCACGCTGCGTCTGTTCGGCAACATGTTCGCGGGCCACCTGCTCCTGATCCTGTTCGCCACCGGCGGTGCAGCGCTGCTGGCCAGCGGCAACCTGCTCTACGGCGCCGTCGGCGTGCTGTCCTTCGGGCTCGGCATCGGCGTCAGCTTCCTCGAGATGCTGGTCATGTTCCTCCAGGCCTACGTCTTCACCCTCCTGAGCTCGATGTACATCGGCGAGGCCCTCGCCGACGAGCACTGATCCGCACCACCCCACAAGTTTCGCCAAACAGCGGCGCGAGAGACGCGTCGCCGACGAAAGGAAAAGCCGTGGAAGGCTCCATCAACCTGGTCGGTCTCGGCCTGTCCGCCATCGGTCCCGGTGTCGGTATCGGTCTGATCTTCGCCGCGTTCATCTCCGGTGTCGCCCGCCAGCCCGAGGCCCAGAGCCGTCTGCAGTCGATCGCCATCCTTGGCTTCGTTCTCGCCGAGGCGCTCTTCATCATCACCGTCGCGCTCGCGTTCGTCCTGCCTCTCTGACGACCGCCGCACCCAGCTCTAGACCGTAGGAGTTCGACTCATGGACCACATCGTCCTGGCGGCGGCGGAGGGCGAGACCCACAGTCCGGTGCTGCCGGTCTGGTCAGAGGTCATCCTCGCCACCATCGTCTTCGCGATCCTCTTCCTGCTCATGCGCAAGTTCGTCGTGCCGAGCTTCGAGAAGACCTTCGCGGAGCGCACGCAGGCGATCGAGGGTGGGCTCAGCGCGGCCGAGTCCAAGCAGGCCGAGGCCGACGCCAAGCTCGCCGAGCTCGAGAAGCAGCTCGCCGACGCCCGGCACGAGGCCGCCCGCATCCGTGAGGAGGCGCGCGAGCAGGGCGCCGCGATCATCGCCGAGATGCGGGAGCAGGCCCAGGCCGAGTCCACCCGGATCGTCGAGCACGGCAAGACCCAGATCGAGGCGGAGCGCCAGCAGGCGGTCACCTCGCTGCGGACCGAGGTCGGCGCCCTCGCGACCGGCCTCGCCGGCCGCATCGTCGGCGAGAGCCTCGACGACGAGGCTCGCCAGAGCCGCGTGGTCGACCGGTTCCTCGCCGAGCTCGAGGCGCAGAACGGCACCACCTCGGGGAGCGTCAACTGATGATGCGAGGAGCGTCAGCCGACGCCTACGCCGCAGCCGCCGAGGCCCTCCCGGGCTCCGGCGACCTCGGCAGGGTGGCTCAGGACCTGTTCGGAGTCTCGGACCTGGTCCGCTCCGAGCCGGGCCTGCGGCGCGTCGCCACGGACGCGTCGGTCCCCGGCGAGGCCAAGGCGCAGCTGCTCCGCGGCGTGCTCACCGGGAAGGTCTCGACCGAGGCCCTCGACGTGGTGAGCACGGCGGTGTCCCAGCGCTGGAGCGCCGGGCGCGACCTGCCCGACGCCCTGGAGGAGCTGGGCGTCGTGGCAGCGGTGCGGTCGACCGGCAGCGACGTCGCCCGCCTCGAGGACGAGATCTTCGCGGTGGCCCGGCTCGTGCAGGCCAACCCGGAGCTGCGTGACGCGCTCTCCGACCCCGCTCGCAGCCGCGACGACAAGTCGACCCTGATCAGCGGCCTGCTGGGCGACAAGGTCCTTCCCGCGACCATCGCGCTCGTGCAGCAGTCGCTCTCGGGCAGCCACCGCACGGTCACGGTGGCCCTCGCCAGCTACCAGAAGGTCGCCGCCGAGGTTCGTGGGCAGGGCGTCGCGACGGTGCGCGTCGCGCAGCCTCTCGCCCAGTCCGAGCGCGACCGACTGGCCGCGGCGCTCGCACGCACCTATGGTCGCGAGGTGCACCTCAACGTCATCGTGGACCCCGACGTCATCGGTGGCATCCGTGTCGAGATCGGCGACGACGTCATCGACGGCACCGTCTCCACCCGACTCGACGAGGCCGGGCGCAAGCTCGCCGGCTGACCCGTGACCGACATCCAAGAACTTTTCGAGCAGACCCAGAGAACAGGTGAGATGAAATGACGGAGCTGTCCATCCGTCCGGACGAGATCCGCGACGCTCTTCAGCGCTTCGTGTCGGACTACAAGCCCGAGTCGGCCAGCAAGGAAGAGGTCGGCACCGTGGCCGAGGCCGCGGACGGCATCGCCCGTGTCAGCGGCCTGCCGTCGGTGATGGCCAACGAGCTGCTCGAGTTCGAGGACGGCACGCTCGGCATCGCGCTGAACCTCGACACCCGCGAGGTCGGTGTCGTGGTCCTGGGTGACTTCGACAAGATCGAGGAGGGCCAGGTCGTGCGTCGCACGGGCGAGATCCTCTCGGTCCCCGTCGGTGACGGCTACCTCGGCCGCGTGGTCGACCCGCTCGGCACCGCGATCGACGGCCTGGGCGAGATCACCCCGCTCGAGGGCCGTCGCGCGCTGGAGCTGCAGGCTCCGGGCGTCATGGTGCGCAAGTCGGTGCACGAGCCCCTCGCGACCGGCATCAAGGCGATCGACGCCCTGACGCCCATCGGCCGCGGCCAGCGCCAGCTGATCATCGGTGACCGCTCGACCGGCAAGACCACGATCGCCATCGACACGATCATCAACCAGAAGGCGAACTGGGAGTCCGGTGACCCGGACAAGCAGGTGCGCTGCATCTACGTCGCGATCGGTCAGAAGGGCTCGACCATCGCCGCTGTGCGTGGCGCCCTCGAGGAGGCCGGCGCCCTCGAGTACACCACCATCGTGGCCTCGCCCGCGTCCGACTCCGCCGGCTTCAAGTACCTCGCCCCCTACACCGGATCGGCCATCGGCCAGCACTGGATGTACGAGGGCAAGCACGTCCTGATCGTGTTCGACGACCTGACCAAGCAGGCCGAGGCCTACCGCGCCGTGTCGCTGCTGCTGCGTCGCCCGCCGGGCCGCGAGGCCTACCCGGGTGACGTCTTCTACCTGCACAGCCGGCTCCTCGAGCGGTGCGCCAAGCTCTCGGACGACATGGGCAAGGGCTCCATGACCGGTCTGCCGATCATCGAGACCAAGGCCAACGACGTCTCGGCGTTCATCCCGACCAACGTCATCTCCATCACCGACGGCCAGATCTTCCTGCAGTCCGACCTGTTCGCGGCCAACCAGCGCCCGGCGATCGACGTGGGTGTCTCGGTCTCGCGCGTGGGTGGCTCGGCCATGACGAAGGCCATGAAGGCCGTCACCGGTTCGCTCAAGGTCGACCTGGCGCAGTTCCGCGCCATGGAGGCGTTCGCGATGTTCGCCTCCGACCTCGACGCGGCCTCGCGCCAGCAGCTGGACCGCGGCCAGCGCCTGATGGCGCTGCTCAAGCAGCCGCAGTACTCGCCGTACCCGGTCGAGGAGATGACGGTCTCGCTGTGGACCGGCACCTCGGGTCGGCTCGACAAGGTCCCGACCGACGACGTGCTGCGCTTCGAGAACGAGTTCCTCGACTACCTGCGTCGCAGCCACGAGGGCATCCTCGCCGGCATCCGCGAGAGCCTGAAGTTCGAGGACTCCACCGAGGACCAGCTCGCCTCGGCCTACGACTCCTTCCTCGACCAGTTCGAGACTTCCGACGGCCAGAGCATCAAGGCCGGCAAGGAAGAGCACGTCGCTCTCGAGGACGAGGACGTCGAGCAGGAGCAGATCGTCAAGCAGAAGCGGGGCTGACGCCATGGCTCTCTCCGTACGCGAGTACCGCGCGCGGATCAAGTCGACGGAGTCGATGAAGAAGATCACGCGTGCCATGGAGCTCATCGCCGCGTCCCGGATCATCAAGGCGCAGCAGCGGGCCCAGGCGGCAGCGCCCTACGCCCGCGAGCTGACCCGTGCGGTGTCGGCCGTGGCGACGTACTCCAACGTCGACCACGCGCTGACGGTCGAGCCGGAGGACCCGAAGAAGGCTGCGGTCCTCATCGTCACCTCCGACCGCGGACTCGCCGGCGCCTACTCCTCCAGCGTGATCAAGGAGGCCGAGCGCCTCGTCGAGAAGCTCAAGGGCGAGGGCAAGGAGGTCGACCTCTACACCAGTGGTCGCAAGGGCGAGGCCTACTTCAAGTTCCGCCAGCGCGAGGTCGTGCAGGCCTGGACGGGCTTCTCCGACCAGCCGACCTACGACGTCGCGGCCGAGATCGGCGCCACGCTGATCGCGACCTTCCTGGCCGACGCCGAGGACAGCGACTCCGACGTCCGTGACGTCGACGAGGTCCACGTGGTCTACACGCGGTTCCGCTCGATGCTCAGCCAGGAGCCGACCGCCGTACGCCTGCTGCCGCTGGAGGTCGTCGAGGGCACCGAGGCCCCCGACAAGGCCGACCTGCTGCCGCTCTACGAGTTCGAGCCGTCCCCCTCGGAGGTGCTCGACTCCCTGCTGCCGCGCTACGTCCAGAGCCGGATCTTCTTCGCCCTGCTGCAGGCGGCTGCTTCCGAGCTGGCCGCCCGACAGAAGGCGATGAAGGCCGCGACGGACAACGCCGACGAGCTCATCAAGAAGTACAAGCGCATCGCCAACCAGGCCCGCCAGGCTGGCATTACCCAAGAGATCAGCGAGATCGTCGGTGGCGTCAACGCCCTTGCCGACGCACAAGCCGGGAGTGAGTGAACATGACTGCCACTGTTGAAGAGACGACCACCGAGAGCAAGGGCGGCGCCGTCGGCCGCATTGCCCGGGTCATCGGCCCCGTCGTGGACATCGAGTTCCCGACCGACTCGATGCCCCCCATCTACAACGCCCTGACCTGCGAGTTCGAGCTGAGCGGCGAGACCAAGTCGATCATCCTCGAGGTCGCCCAGCACATCGGTGACGGCATGGTCCGCGCCATCTCCATGAAGCCCACCGACGGGCTCGTGCGAGGCGGCCAGGTCACCGACACCGGCGAGTCGATCACGGTCCCCGTGGGCGACGCGACGCTCGGCAAGGTGTTCAACACGACCGGCGACGTGCTCAACCTCGAGGAGGGCGAGACCTTCGAGCCCGCCGAGCGTTGGGGCATCCACCGCAAGGCGCCCGCCTTCGACCAGCTCGAGTCCAAGACCCAGATGTTCGAGACCGGCATCAAGGTCATCGACCTGCTCACCCCCTACGTGCAGGGCGGCAAGATCGGCCTGTTCGGTGGTGCCGGCGTCGGCAAGACCGTGCTCATCCAGGAGATGATCGCGCGAGTCGCCAAGGACCACGGTGGTGTGTCGGTGTTCGCCGGTGTCGGCGAGCGCACCCGTGAGGGCAACGACCTCATCGTCGAGATGGAGGAGGCCGGCGTCCTCGGCCAGACCGCCCTCGTCTTCGGCCAGATGGACGAGCCGCCGGGCACGCGCCTGCGCGTCGCCCTGTCGGCCCTGACGATGGCGGAGTACTTCCGCGACGTGCAGAAGCAGGACGTGCTGCTCTTCATCGACAACATCTTCCGCTTCACCCAGGCCGGGTCCGAGGTCTCCACGCTGCTCGGTCGCATGCCGTCCGCCGTGGGCTACCAGCCCAACCTGGCCGACGAGATGGGTCAGCTGCAGGAGCGCATCACCTCGACGCGTGGTCACTCGATCACCTCGCTGCAGGCGATCTACGTCCCCGCCGACGACTACACCGACCCGGCGCCGGCCACGACGTTCGCACACCTCGACGCGACCACCGAGCTCTCCCGCGAGATCGCCTCGCTCGGCATCTACCCGGCCGTGGACCCGCTGACGTCGACGTCGCGCATCCTGGACCCGCAGTACATCGGCGAGGACCACTACCGCTGCGCGGTGCGGGTCAAGCAGATCCTGCAGCGCAACAAGGAGCTCCAGGACATCATCGCGATCCTCGGTGTCGACGAGCTCTCCGAGGAGGACAAGATCATCGTCTCCCGGGCGCGCCGCATCCAGCGGTTCCTGTCGCAGAACACCTACGTCGCCAAGCAGTTCACCGGCATCGAGGGCTCGACCGTGCCGGTCGCCGACACGATCGAGGCGTTCAACAAGATCGCCGACGGCGAGTACGACCACGTGGCCGAGCAGGCCTTCTTCATGTGCGGCGGTCTGGACGACGTCGAGCAGAAGTGGGCCGAGATCCAGAAGAGCCTCTGATGGCCGAGTCCACCGACAAGGTCCTCCAGGTCGAGCTGGTCGCCGCCGACCGGCTCGTCTGGTCGGGCCAGGCCACCATGGTCATCGCCCGCACCACCGAGGGCGACGTGGGCATCCTGCCCAACCACGCGCCGCTGCTGTCCTCGATCATCGAGGGTGTCGTGGACGTGCAGACCGCCGAGGGCGAGACCTGGATCGCGGCCGTCGACGCCGGCTTCCTGTCGGTGGCCGACAACCGCGTCTCGATCCTCGCCGAGCGGGCCGAGATGTCGCACGAGATCGACCTGGAGAAGGCACGCCAGGACCTCGAGCGGGCACAGGCCTCCGGCGAGAACGACGACGTGGCCACGGAGGCCGTACGTCGCGCCGAGGCACGGATCCGTGCCGTCGAGCGGGCCTCCTGACGAGGCCCGAAACCCGACCGCTAGGGTGAGCGCACGAACCGCTGGGTTCGTGCGCTCACTGCGTTTCGGAGGGTGTGGATGCCGGTCTGGGAATGGGCGCTCGACATCGTCGGGCTGTGCCTGCTCCTCGCCCTGCTCTACGGCATCGCCCTCATCGTCCGGCGCCGCCTCCTCGCCCGGCACGGCGGCACGTTCGAGCTCAGCTACCGCGCGCGAGCCGAGCACCCGGGGCGCGGCTGGCTGCTGGGCATCGGCCGCTACTCCGGGCAGTCGCTGGAGTGGTTCCGGATCTTCTCGCTGTCGCCGCGTCCCAAGCGGGTGTGGGCCCGTGACCTGCTGGAGTACGCCGGTCGCCGGTCGCCGGCGGGCGCGGAGGAGGTGTCGCTCTACGACGGTCACGTCGTGGCGGCCTGCCGCTACGACGGCGAGCCCCTGGAGATCGCGATGAGCGAGGCCTCGCTCACCGGTTTCCAGTCGTGGTTGGAGGCCGGCCCGCCCGGCACCGACTGGAACCGCCGCTAGTCACGCCGTTCCGGGCGCCGGTCCGGTCGAGCCGCCCACCCGCATCCGGACCGGCAGCAGCACGTCGTCCGCGACCTCGCCGGCGATGCGCGAGAGCACGGCCCGCGCGGTCGCCCGTCCCTTCTCGGCCAGCGGCTGCACGACGGTCGTCAGCTCGAGGTCGAGCCACGGCGTCGCGACCCCGTCGAAACCGGCGACGCTGACGTCGCGGGGGACCGCCATCCCGCGGCGTCGCGCCTCGAGGACCACCCCCGCGGCCTGGACGTCGCTCTGGCACACCACGGCACTCGCCGCGCCGCCGCCGTCCCACCACGCGCCGACCGCGCGCTGCGCGGCGTCGAGGTCGCTCGCGCACGGCCCGATGACCTCGGCGTCCGGGTAGACGTCCCGCAGCCCGGCCTCGCGCTCGCGTTGGGGGTGCGAGGTGTCGAGGGTGAGGGTCGCGACCCGGCGGTGTCCCAGGTCGTGAAGGTGCCGGGCGACCTCGGCGGCACCGCGACGGTGCTCGACGTCGACGTACGTCGCCCCGGTCCACGCCGGGCCCTCCACGACGACCAGGGGCACGCCGCGGGCCACCAGGTCGTCGTACGGGCCCCAGGTCTCGCACCCGCAGATGTCGTAGATGACCGCGTCGAGGGGGAGTCCCGCGTGCTCGTCGCCGTCCGGCATGAGCAGCAGGCCGAGACCCGCCGCGTCGAGGACCTCGGAGACGGCGTCGAGCATCGGCAGCGCCGCCGGGTCGCGGAAGGCGGTGCTGAGCCGACCGACGGCGACGCCCACCACGCCGCTGCGACCGCGGCGCAGGTTGCGGGCCAGTGGGTTGGGGCCGGCGTAGCCGAGGGATCCGGCTGCGGCCAGCACCCGCTCACGCGTCTCCGCGGACACCGGCTTGTTGCCGGAGAAGGCGAGCGAGGCGGTGGAGAGGGACACGCCCGCGGCAGCGGCGACGTCCGCCATGGTGGGGGTTCGGGTTGGACCGGACACGTCCCGGACGATAGCATCGAAACGATTCGATCGAAACGTTTCGCCCGCGTACCCGAGGAGCAGCACCGTGCCCACCCTGACCGCCGCGCGCAACGCCGTGGGACTGACGTTCTTCCTCAACGGGCTGGTCTTCGCCAGCTGGGTCTCCCGCATCCCCGAGGTGCGCGAGAGCTTCGACCTCACCAACGGGCAGCTCGGCCTCCTGCTGCTCGCCATCGCGCTGGGCTCGGTGCTGGCGTTGCCGACCACCGGCGCCGCCATCAACGCCATGGGCACGGTGCGGATCGTGCGGCTGGGTGCAGGCGCGGCGACCCTCGGGATGGTGGCCGCCGCGATCGGTCTCGGCGAGGTGCTGCCGCTGACGGTCGCCGGGCTCTTCGTCTACGGGCTCGGCATCGGCGTCTGGGACGTGGCCATGAACGTCGAGGGCGCCGAGGTCGAGCGCGGCCTGGCGCGCACGATCATGCCGCGCTTCCACGCCGGCTTCAGCGGGGGCACGGTGGTCGGTGCCCTGCTCGGCGTGCTGCTGATCGAGCTCGGCGTGCCGGCGCTGGCCCACCTCGTGGGGATCGCCCTGCTGGCCGTCGTGCTGGTGTGGCGCGCGTCCCCGTCGTTCCTGCCCGTCGCGGAGCGGCACGAGGTGAGCGCCTCCTCGGCCGCGCGGGCCTGGCTCGAGCCACGGACCCTCCTGATCGGCGTCATGGTGCTGGCGCTGGCCATGACCGAGGGCACGGCCAACGACTGGCTGGCCGTCGCGCTGGTCGACGGTCACGACGTCTCGCACGCCGTGGGCGTGGCCGGGTTCGCCGTCTTCGTGCTGGCGATGACCGCGGGCCGCTTCGCCGGGACCGGCCTGATCGACCGGTTCGGCCGCGTCGCCGTGCTGTGGGGCACGATGGCGCTCGCCGGCGCTGGCGTCCTGCTGATCGTCCTCGCCGAGCAGCCGGCGCTCGTCGTGGTCGGCATCGTGCTCTGGGGAGTGGGCGCCTCGCTCGGCTTCCCGGTCGGCATGAGCGCCGCCGCCGACGACCCGGTCCGGGCGGCGTCGAGGGTCAGCGTGGTATCCACCATCGGCTACGCGGCGTTCCTCGCCGGCCCGCCCCTCCTCGGCTTCGTCGGTGACGAGGTCGGCACGCTCAACGCGCTGCTGGTCGTCGCCGTCCTCCTGATGCCCGCGGCGCTGGTCGTGCCGGCGGCCCGCGAGCAGCGCGGGGCCCGGTCCCGACAGCCGGTCGGCTAGACCCGACCGGCCTGGCGTCGGCGCTTGTCGGCGTACATCGCGGCGTCCGCGGTGGCCTCGGTCTCGGCGATGTTGCCCGCGCGCTCCAGCGTGGCGGCGCCGATGCCGGCCGACAGCCCGGCCGCGGCCAGCTCGGAGCGGATCCGGTCGGCGTAGACGGCCACCTGCGACGCCGTGGTCTGGGGGCACAGGACCCCGAACTCGTCGCCGCCCAGCCGCGCCACCACGTCGGTCTGGCGGGAGGACCCCCGCACGACCCCGGCAGCCCGGCGGAGCATGGCGTCCCCGGCGGCGTGACCGTCCCGGTCGTTGACCTGCTTGAGGCCGTCGAGGTCGATCACCACGATGCTCGCGTGGTCGCCCAGGCGGTGGTGGCGCGTCTGCTCGGTCTCGCAGGCGCGCTGCCACGAGCGCCGGTTGCGCAGCCCGGTGAGCGCATCGGTCTCCGACTCCTGGAGGGTGAGCTCGAGGCGACGCGCCAGGGACACCGCGCGGCCGTCGAGGTTGCGGACCACGCTGAGCAGGTGGCCGAGCAGCTCCAGCTGCGGGGCGAGCTCGGTGAAGGAGTCGGGGCGGGCCTCGGCGTCGATGCCGCAGATCGTGCCGAAGAGCGTCTCGTCCTGGTTGTAGACCGGGATGCCGACGTAGCTCGCGACCGACAGCGTGCGCGCGGCGCCCTTGGAGGCGTAGGCCGGGACCCGGGAGATGTCCGGGGCCACGCCCGGAGCCCCGTTGACCCACATCTCGCGGCACAGGGAGTCCTCCCAGGCCGGACCGTCGCCGACGTCCAGCCCGAAGCCGTTGTCGGGTGTGACAGCGAGGTAGACCTGCCGGCCGTCGATGACGCGTGACACGGTCCAGAACCCCATCGGCACCTGGGCCTGCAGGTAGTCGAGGACCAACCGGGAGGCGTCCTCGAAGCTGGTCATCGTGGCAAGCGCCGGGGGAGGCGAGAGTACGGGGCTCTGCGTGGGCACGTCTGTCCTCGAACGTGTCGGCGGATGGGTCCGGATCATTGTCGCCGCAGCGGGGTGTCCGCGCAGGCGATGCGAGGGAAAGGTCAGCGCTCCCCGCCGGGCACCCACAGGACGTCGCCGTTCTCGCGGTTGGCGTGGCGGGCCAGGATGAAGAGCAGGTCAGAGAGGCGGTTGAGGTAGGTGATCGCCAGGACGTTCATGGTGTCCTCGTGCTCGGCCCACGCGGCCCACCCGGCCCGCTCGGCACGGCGTACGACGGTGCGCGCGACGTGGAGGTGGGCGGCCGCGGTCGTCCCACCGTTGAGGATGAACGACCGCAGGGCCGGCAGGGCCTCGTTGTAGTGGTCGCACCAGGCCTCGAGCCGGTCGACGTAGGCCTGCTCGATCCGCAGCGGCGGGTACTCCGGGTCCGCGACGACCGGGGTGCAGAAGTCGGCGCCGACGTCGAACAGGTCGTTCTGCACGCGGGTGAGCACCGTGACGACGTCGTCCTCGAGACCTCCGTGGGCGAGGGCGACGCCGATGTGGGCGTTGCCCTCGTCGACGCAGGCGTACGCCTCGAGGCGCAGGTCGGTCTTCGAGGTCTCGCTCATGTCGCCGAGCCGGGTGCGCCCGGCATCGCCGGTGCGGGTGTAGATGCGCGTCAGGTTGACCATGGCTCGAGCCTAGTGGCGAGGACGCGCCGAAAAGGTGAGGCATCGACGCAACCGAACGGGGTACAACTGCGTCAGGAACAGTGACATCGGTCACGGTCGGGCGTCGGGGGACGCCGGTGAGGAGCACACCGGATGGACATCGTCTCGGACATCGTCGCGGACACGCACGTGCTCGTCCTGCACGGGGACTTCGACGTGCGCAGCACGTGGGAGGTCCGCAACGCCATCTACGAGTGCATCGACGTGCACGACGAGGACGTCGTCGTCGACATGACCGACGTCTCCACGATCGACGCGACCGCCCTGCGCCTGCTCGCGGTCGCCACCCGCCACGCCTGGCTCGCCGGTCACCACCTGACGGTCCGCAACCCGTGCCCGGCCGTGCGTCGGATGACCCACCTGACCCGGCTCGCCCATGCCATCGAGGTCGAGCGGGTCGCCGCGACCGCCTGAGCTGGTCGCGGCGACCGTCCGGCCGGCCAGGGCCACTCAGCCCGCCGGCAGCACCTCGATCGCCGAGATCTTGGCCTGGTCGACCACGGAGTCGAGGTCGACGTCGACCTTCCCGTCGGTGACCTGCACCGTGTAGGACTTCACCACGGCCGTCGCCGACCCGACGTCGGCGACGATGTCGTAGTTGTCGAGCCGCAGCTGTCCCTCGAGCGCGACGTCGAAGACGCGCCGCCCGGCCCCGCCCGGACCACCACCGAAAGCGCCGAAGTAGATCTCGGCGAAGTGCAGGCGCACCGTGTACGCGCCGTTCTGCACCGGGATGTCGTAGTCGATCGCCCCGGTCGCGGTCGAGTACTCCGACTGGTAGAGCACGTCGTCGGTGGTCCCGGCGATGGCCACGGCGTTGGTGTAGGTCTTGCCGCCGGTGCCGTACTGCTGTGCGCCCCAGGCGACGCCCCCCGTGGTGACCGCCGGTCCGCCGGCGTTGACGCGGATCGCCGCCTGCGGCCGCGGCGGCGTGGTGACGCTCGCGGTCGTGGACGGCGCAGAGGCGTTCTGCGAGGTGTCCACGGCGAGCACCCGGTAGGTGACCTGGGTGCCGCCCGGCGCCGTGGTGTCGATGAGTGACAACCCCGCGACGGGCGTCCCGTTCACCCGTGTCCAGGTGGTCGAGCCCGCTGCCTGCCGCTCGACGACGTACCCGCCGAGGTCGGCCGCGGTGACAGCGTTCCACGCGATCCGGACGTCGTTGCCCTCGACCGACGCCGAGACACCCGTGGGCGCCGATGCGGGGCCGGTCGTGTCGGCAGACGCGACGGGGGCGATGTTGGTCATCAGGAACACGTTGTCCTGGTAGTCGCAGTTGGCACTGCCACCACCGCACCCGTTCTGCACGAAGTCCTGCCCGACGAGGTAGGCGCCGGGGACGGTGCGCCCACCGATCTCCACCGGCCAGACGCGGATGCCGAGGTTGGCGGGGTCGGTCGCGGTCGGGGCCTTGTTGGTGGTGTATCCCGCGATCGTCAACGGGAACGTCCCCGACGGGTTGGCCTGCCCCTGCTGGAAGGGCGCCGAGGCGGGCGCGGTGCCGCTCTGCGCCACCCGCGGGTAGAAGGACTGACCCCAGGCGCCGTCGTGGGAGCCGGAGATCGGGCTCGAGATGTTGTCGCCCGTCTCACCGCAGCACCCGTGCAGGGCCGTCAGCTGGCGTGCGGTGACCGGCCGGGAGGGATCGAGCCGCTTCCACAGCAGGGACCGCACCTCGTCACCCTGGAGCGGACCGTCGTAGGCGTCCTCGAGCGGTTCGCCGATGGTGGTGGAGTAGCCGAAGACGCGCGCGACGTCGGTCATGGTGGGCTCCACACCCCCCTCGGGCTGCGGCTGCCAGTAGCCGCGCAGCTGGACCGGCAGCTCGGGTCGGTTGGCGGCGTTGGAGGTGATGGTCATCGTCGCGCCGTACGCGCCCCGACTGCCCGCTCCGCCGAACTGCACGCGCAGGTCGTAGGTCCCGCCCGGTGCGACGGTGAGCGGGAGGGTGGTGCCCGGGGTGGTGAAGCTCGTCGTGCTGGCGCGCACGCCCGGGGTCGGGTCCACAGGGGCAGAGAGCGCGAGACCGCTCACGACCAGTGCGTCGTCGGGATCGGTGTTGCTGATCCTGAGGGTGGCCGTGTCGTGGGTGACCGCGGCCGCATGGGTGGGCGTGCTCGTCGTCCGGTTGTTGAGGTGGTGCATGACGAGGAAGTCCTCGGCCATGCCCGGGACCACGGCGCCGGCGACGCGCTGGGCGTCCTGGTTCGCGATGGCGATGGCCGCCACGCTGCCGTCGACGATGGTGAACGTCCGGGTCGCGGTCGTGTCGTTGCCGGCCGCGTCGGTGGCCGTGACGGTCACCGTGTGCGCGCCCAGGCCGGTGACCTCCAGCCGGTCGTCGGGCGGACGCGGGACGTCCGCGCCGTCGAGCGTCCAGTCGACGAACTCGGTCCCCGAGCCGCCGCGGTCGACGACGTCGGCGACGACCGTGGCCCTGTTGACGTAGCCGCCGGGGCCGGTGACGCCGGTGACGGACAGGTCGACGGTCGGCGGGATGACGTCCACGTCGGAGCCCGAGGCGACGCTGACCCACTGCACCTTGGTGTTGCTGCCGGTGGAGGCGAGCGTGAGCCGCCCGTCGGTCACGTCGACCGACGCGGTGGCCACGCGGTAGTCGCCGGGGCCGGTCGGGACGAAGCCCGACACGAGCGGCACGCCCTCGGCCGCGAGGCCGTGCGAGGAGTCCGCGAAGCCGGCGTCGCCCACCGAGACCGAGACGGTGTAGGTGCCGTCGGCGACGGCGAGCTCCCACTCCCCGTCCACCACGCCGGCGACCTCGGTGTCGTCGACGATCATCAGCGTGCTCGTCAGCGGGTCGGGGTCCTGCGTGCGGGCCCGGGTGTCGGCGGTCTTGGTCGCGCCGCCCTCGGTCCGCCCCCAGCCGTAGCCGCGTGCCTCGGTGAACAGCTGCCCGCTGTCGGCCGACCAGCCGGTCGGCGTCGGCGACGCGGCGGGCTGGAAGCTCACCTGCGCCACCGTCTCGCCGCCCCCGCCGGTGACCGGGGTGACCTCGATGTAGTCGATCTTGGCGTTGGTGCCGCCGACGGCGTCCACGGTGAGCTCGCCGTCGGACACCGTGACGACCTGGGTGCCGGTCGCGTGGTGGCCGGCGCTGCCCGCCGGTCCGCTCGGGACGTGGGGGGCCGCGAGCAGCGGCACGCCCTCGACACGGACCTGGTGGGCCTCGGGGTCGGAGTTCGTCGCCGGGTCGCCGACGGCCGCCGTGACCTGGTAGGTGCCGTCGCCGATCGCGAGCTCCCACGTGCCGGTGTTGCAATTGTTGGCCGTGCAGTTGGGCGCGCTCTGCTGCTGGTACTGCATGTGCATGAACGTGTCGAGGCGCTGGTCGCTGTTGAGGTTCCGCTCGCGGCCCGACGTGGTGCGGGCCTCGGGGGCCAGCGTCGTGGCGTTGCGCCAGCCGTAGGTCAGCCCGCCCTGGTCGGCGAGGGTGCGCGGACCGTAGGCCTGGCCGAAGTCGCGCAGGTGACCCGCGGGCACCGGCGCCGTCTCGCTCTGGAAGTTCACCCGGATGGTCTGTCCCGGCGGCTGGGTGCCGCCGGCGGGCTCGACGTTGCGGACGATGAAGACCACGTCGTTGAAGTCGAACCCGGACGTGTGCTCCTCGGTCGCGACGACGTACGCGTGCGGCACCGGCTGCCCGCCCTCCACGAGCGGGTAGACCCGGACGTGGTTGCCGATCGCGCCGGCGAAGGTGTTGAGCGAGTCCTGGCTGTGGACCAGCCGGTTGGCGAAGAACGGCCACCGCGAGACGAACCCGAACGTCGACTGTCCCGGGTCGAGCTGCAGCGCCCCGGTGGTCGTCGGCGTCAGTGTCTGCCCGTTGGAGGCCGGCGAGTTCGACACCGAGAACAGGGCGTTGCGGGTCGCCGGTGCGGCGTCGTCGTACCACGACACCTCGGTGACCGGCGCGCTGTCGGTGGGCCCGAACACCGAGATCGGCTCGACGGTGACCGGGCCGTCCGCGAAGCGGGTGAACGACTCCACGTCGATGCTGTCGCCCAGGGTCGGCGAGACGCGCTCGCTCGAGCTGGAGTGGATCTCGTTGGTGGCGTCGTTGTCGTCACCGGTGTCGATGCCCAGCTCCCAGGCGTCGAAGACGTACTGGAGCGACGGCTCCGCGGAGCCACCGAGCCCGTCCGTCCCCAGCCCACGCAGCGAGACCGTCGGCGCGCTCCCGGCGCTGAGGGCCATCCCGAGCGAGGCCGGAGCCACGCCCTCGGTGCTCGGGTCGAACGAGACCTGGACGGTCATCGACGCGCCGGGGGCGAGCGTGGCCGGCAGCGGCGTGCTGGGCGTGCGGGTGTACGCCGCCGCGCCCGTCCCGCTGATGGTCGCCCCGGTCACGGTGGTGGCCTCGTTGCCCTCGTTGGTCACCGTCACGGTGCCGAGCGTCCGCGAGCCGGCGCTGGTGACCTGGTTGCCCACGAGGCGACGGGTGCTGACCGACACGTCGGCGCCGCCCTGGCCGTCCGGGACCCGGAGCAGGTAGAGCCGCGGCTGGCCGCTGCTCTGGTCGTAGGAGTTGACGTAGAGGTTGCCGGTGTCGAGGTCCTCGACGATGTCCAGCGGGTCGTCGAAGCCGGAGAATCCACCGATCGTCGACCCGGCCTGGCCGCCCTCGATCTGCCCGTCGGCCGCGGCCTCGAGGGTGAAGACGTCGTCGAAGTTGGAGAACCGGACGACCATCAGGCGGCCCTTGAGCTTGCCGCCGAAGGTGTTGGAGCGGTACTCGATGACGCCGTTGGGCGACTTGTTGAACTCGAAGTCGTAGGCCCAGCCGCGGTAGTTGCGGTCGGGTGCCACCGAGGCGGGGTACTTCGACCCGCCCGAGCCGGCGCCCTCGGGGTTGCCGCCGTTGTTGAGGACCCACTCGCAGCGCGAGGGGTTCGGGTGGCCGTAGTAGCCGCCCGCCTCGACGTCGAAGAGGAAGTCGCGCTGGGTGTTGTGGTTGGTCACCGCGGGCACTGACGGGGCCGTGTAGGGCGTGCCGTCGATGCGGCGGGTGGCGCACTCGGAGGTCACGTTGCCCCCGGGGACCTGGCCGGTGCGGGTCAGCGTGCCGGCGCTGGCGGTGACGCCGGGGCTGTTGCCGCCGCTGGCCGTGCCGTTGGTCGGCACGTAGAGGCTGCCGTTGGAGGCGTGCACGAGGTCGTACGCGTTGCGGATGCCGGTGGCGTAGATCTTCAGCGGGGCCGACGCGGCGAACGGGTCGTAGGAGCCGCCCTTGTCGACGGTCTGGACGTCGACCGGCCCGGAGGCCTGGACGCGCTGCCAGGTGGCGGCCGGGTCGAAGGTCAGCATCGCCGCGGTGAGCAGCGTCTCGCCCCGGTCGCCCCAGGCGCCGTCGGGGTCGCCCGCGGCCTGGTTGGAGCCCTGGAGGAAGTAGAGCCTGCCGCCGGGGCCGTAGGAGATCGAGTTGGACAGGTGGTCCTTCTGCGAGCGGGGCAGGTTGATGAACACGTCGGAGACGACCGGGTTTGCCACGCTGCCCGAGAAGTCGACCCGGCTCAGCTTGGAGCCGAAGGCCTGCGACTCGTTGCCGATGTTGGCCGTCGCGTGGGTCACCCACGCCACGTCGGGGTCGGTGCGGTCGAACACGAAGCCGACCGCGGCCCGGCCGAGGAAGGCGTTGATGGGCTGCTCGGCACCGAGCGTGCCGTCGGCGTTGATCGGGTAGCGGAACATGCCCTGCCCGATGGTCGTGGCCCACAGGTGGCCGTCGTGGACCACGAGGGAGGCGTAGTACTTGCCGTTCTTGCCCAGGTCGACCTTCTGGAAGTCGACGCCGTTGACCGGGTCGAAGGTGCCGTTGGGCGGCTCCACGTCACCGCTGCCGGTCGTGAACAGCGAGCGGAAGGGGACGAAGGTGCGACCCGTGGTGTCCTTCACGCCGTCGACCACGAACCGGTAGGTGGTGGTGGCCTTGAGGTTGCCGCTCTGCTGGAAGTTGATCGAGTCACCACCGCCGGTCGTGTTGCGGTTGCCCGCGACCTCGACGTCGGGTGCGCTGCCCGGGACGACCTCGAAGAGCCGCACGGTGGCGTCGGTGACGGTGGCCGGGTCGACCGGTCCCGGCTCGGCGCTGGTGCCGACGAGGTGGACGTCGGCCGCCACGCCCTCGCCGAGCGGAGCACCGAGCGACCGGTTGGCCGGACGCGTCTGCACGACGAACGGCAGCGGGTCGGCCACGGTGGCGCTCGCCGACCTGATCTCGACGTAGGCCAGCTTGGTGTTGGTGCCGCCCGTGGCGTTGATCGTCAGCTCACCGTCGACGACCCCGACCCGCGTGGTGGCGGTGTCGAACTCCGCCGACGCGCTGCCGGTGAACCCCTCGATGAGTGCCGAGTTCTCGACGTTGACCGCGTGGAGGCTGTCGTAGCTGGTGGCACCCGGCTGGTCGCCGACCGCCACGGTCACGTCGTAGGTGCCGTTGGCGACCGCGAGCTGCCAGTCGCCGTCCTGGCACACGTTGGGCGGGCACGCCGCGTTGGGCACGTCCGCGAACTGCATGTGGATGATCGAGTCGAGCCGGGTGTCCACGCCGGTCCGGCCGCGCACGCGGCCGTTGCCGACGAGCGACAGCTCCTCCTCGCTGTTCTCCTTGACCCAGCCGTAGACGTGCTCGCCGCCACCCTGCGAGGCGCCGGTGCGCTGGCCGTAGGGCTGCCCGTAGTCCTTGAGGTAGCCCGGGGCCGGTGTGCCGGCCTCGGAGGTGAAGTCCACCTTGACGTCGAGCGGGGTGTAGGGCTCGACGACGCCACCGATGAGCTCGGCGGAGAAGTCGGCGAAGGACACCACGACGTTGTCGGAGGCCGGGGCGCCGCGCTTGGTGGCGTAGACGCCACCGAAGGTGACCGGTCCGCCCGACCCGGAGGGGAGAGCGGTGCCGTCGAGGAAGCTCGCCGGCACGGGGAGCTGCGTGGATCCCCACGTGTTGGCCGGGTCTATCAGCGCACCGAGCTGGCCGTCGCCCACGGCGTACGACCCGCGGACCACCGGCTGGGCGCCGGAGGCGTCGACCTGGAGCACCAGGCGGACCCGCTGGCCGCTCGGGAACGAGGCGGAGTTGAGCTCGTACGTCGTCGCGGGCTGGGCGATCCCGCCGACCTCCTTGACCAGCTGGACCTTGTTGGTCGTGGCCGAGACCCGGACCACGGCGAGCTTGACGTAGTTGTCCTCGTCGAGGCCGAACCAGAGTCCGCCCTGCTGGCTGCCGTTGGTGGTGCCGGGGAAGCTCGGGTCGACGACCGTCGTCTGGAGCTCGTAGCCGTCGGTGCCACCCGCGAGGCCGACGCCCAGCATGTTGAGCTGGGAGTTGGTGCCGGCGCTGTCGGCCGGACGACGGTAGGCGATGCCCTTGGTGGCGGTGATCCTCAGGTTGCCGGCCGCTTGGCCGAGCAGTCCGGGCTCGAAGCCCGGCACGTCGGGCGTGCTGGGCGTCGCCGGCGCCGGAGCCTGGTCGACGTTGCTGCGGGCCGAGGGGTCGTCCACCATGGTGAAGCCGGTGCCGGCCAGCCCGCTCTGCGAACCGTCGAAGTCGAGCACGTAGGGAGTGTCGACCCGCACCGTGGAGCAGGGCTCCGTCGTGATCGGCAGGCACGGCGCGCCGGCTTCGGAGACGGCGATCCGGACCGTCCGCGTGCCGGACGCCCGGCCGTCGCTCGCGGTCACGACGACGTCGTACGGGCTCGCTGCTGCGGTGCCTGCGGCGGGCGTGCCGGCCAGCGTGGCCGTGCCGTCGCCGTTGTCGGTGAGGGTGAGCCCCTCGACGGCGAGGTCGGAGCTGATGGTCACGTCGTCGCCCTCGGCGTCAGTCGTGGTGATCGTGACCGGGGAGAGGGGTGTGCCCTCGACGGCCGCGACGTCGGCGACGGCTGCGACGACGGGTGCGGTGTTGGGGACCTCGTGCGCCTGGACGGCGAAGTCGCCGAACGTCACGGTGGTGACGTCGGAGACCGGCGCGTTGCGCTTGGTGGCGAAGAGGCCGGCGAAGCCCTGCGGCGCCTCGGTGCCGACCGTGGTCCCGGTCAGGACGGACTCCGGCACCGGGACGGCGTCGGTGTCGACGGTGTTGGCCGTGTCGACGAGCAGGGTGCGCTGGCCGGCGCCGACGGTGTAGAAGAGCTGAGCCGTTCCTCCGGCGCCTGCGGTGTCGACGACCTCGAGCTCCAGCTTCACGTCCTGGCCGACGTTGAAGCCGGCGCTGTTGAGCTCGTACTGCGTGCCCGGCGTCGCCACGCCGCCGACCTCGCGCAGCAGCTGGACCTTGTTCTGGGTCGCCGACACGCGGGACACGACGGCCTTGACGTAGGTGTCCTCGTCGAGGCCGAACCAGAGGCCGCCCTGCTGCGAGCCGTTGGTGGTGCCTGGGAAGGTCGGGGCGAGCACGGTGGTCGTCAGGTCGTAGCCGGTGGTCGAGCCGCGCACGCCCACGCCGAGGGCGTTGAGCTGGGCGTTGGGGGCGCTCACGCCAGTCTGACCCGGGGCGCGGTACATGATGCCCTTGGTCGCGGTGATGGTGAGCTGGCCGCCACCGGGGGCCACGAGCGCGGGCTCGAGGCCGGGCGCGTCGGCGTACGTCGGCGTGGCCGGTGCCGGTGACTGGTCGACGCCCGAGCGCAGCGACGGCGGGTCGACCATCGTGAAGCCGGTGTCGTCCAGGCCGCCCTCGTCGCCGGTGAAGTCGAGCGAGACGGGCAGGTCGACCGCGATGTCACTGCAGGGCAGCGTCGAGCGCTTCGGGCACGGGGTGGCCGGCGCGGGCGCGACCAGGACCTGGAAGGTGACGGTGTCGGAGCCGCCGTCACCGTCGGAGACCGTGACGGTCGCGGTCGAGGTGCCGTCCGCGGTCGGCGTGCCGCCGAGCTGGATGCCGGTGCTCGTGCCGGTGCCCGTCATCCCGGCCGGGAGTCCGGTGACGGTGCGGGTGAGCTCGTCACCCTCCTCGTCGGTCGCGGGCACGAGCACAGTGGTCTCGACGGCCTGGCCCTCGGTCACCTCGACCGTGGCAGGGCTCGGGTCCCCGGCCACCGGGGCGTCGTTGACCTCGGTGACGGTGAGGACGAAGGTGTCGGTCGCCTTGGCGCCCGCGGCGTCCGTGGCCGTGACGGTCACCGAGAAGGTGCCGCCGACGGTCGGCGTGCCGCCGATGGTGCCGTTCGCCGCGTCGTACGAGACACCGCTGGGGAGGCCCGATGCGGTGGTGCTCGGCGTGCCGTCCTCCTCGTCGGTGGCCACGACGGTGATCCCGGCCATCGCCTGGCCCTCCGTGGCGGTGGCGTCGTCGACCGCGACGAGCACGGGGGCGTCGTTGACCGCGGTGACGGTGACGGTGAGCTCCTCGGCGGAGGCCATCGTGCCGTCGGAGGCGGACACCGTGACGGTGGACGTGCCGGCCAGGGTCGGTGTGCCCACGATCGTCGTGCCGTCGATCCTCAGGCCCGCCGGGAGGCCGGTGGCCGACAGCGTGACGGGCTTGCCCTCGGGGTCGGTGGCCTCGACCTGGATCGCGGTGATGGCCTTGTCCTCGGCGGTGGTGACGTCGGCGATCGGCGTGATCACCGGCGCCTCGTCGACGTCGGTCACCTTCACGGTGACGGTGGCCTCGTCGGTGAGGTCGCCCGACGTGGCGCGCACGGTCAGTGTGTAGCTGTCGACGTCCTCGTGGTCGACAGGGGCGGCCAGCGTGAGCTCGCCGGTCGCCGCGTCGATGGCGAACCGGCCCGCGCCGTTGCCTGCGGTGATGGCGAAGGAGATCGTGTCGTCGTCGCGGTCGGTGGCCACGACGGTGCCGACCTCGGCGCCGACCACGGCGGTCTCGGCGATGTCGAGCTCCTGGTCCTGGATCACGGGCGGGTGCTCCACGTCGCCCACGTCGACGGTGACGGTGGCGTCGGCCTCGTTCGCGCCGTCGTCGACGGTCGCGGTGAAGTTCAGCGTCCTCACGGTGGCGGTGGCCTCGGGGCGGGCGACCGTCACGATCCCCTCGGGGGAGACGTCGAAGTTCGCGTCGTCAGCGGAGAACGTGAGGTCTGCGGCCGGCGTCTCCTCGTCGGTGGCGACGAGCCTGCCGACGACCGTGCCGACAGGGGCGCCTTCGAGGACCGTGAGGTCCTGCGCGCGCATGATGGGCGCGTCGTCGACGGGGGTCGTGGTGATGGTGAAGACCTGGGCGCTGGGCACTGACGTCCCGTCATCGGCCGAGACCGTGACCGTGGCGGAGCCGCCCCGCGTCGGGGTGCCGGTGATCCTGCCGGTCGCGGCGTCGTACGTCAGGCCGCTGGGCAGCCCGGTCACGGTGATCGTGACGCTCTTGCCCTCCGGGTCGGTGGCCTCGACGGTGATCGGCGTGAGCGCCTGGTCCTCCGTGGTGGTGACGTCGTCGATCTCCTCGACCACCGGCGACTCATCGACGTCGGTGACCTTCACGGTGAGGGTCGCGTCGTCGCTGAGCCGGCCGTCGCTGGCACGGACCTCGAGCGTGTGGGTCGCGGTGCTTTCACGGTCGAGCGCGGCGGTGGCGGTGACGACACCGGTGGTCGGGTCGATCGTGAAGCCGTCGCCGACCAGGGTCCAGGTGAGGGTGTCCCCGTCGGGGTCACTGCCGGTGACGGCACCGACCTTGGTGCCGGCCGGTCCCTCCTTCACCTCGAGGATGCTGTCGTCGACCACCGGCGCGCGGTTGTCCGGCGCCGGCTCGCGCACGACGCCCAGGGCGAGGACCTCCCAGGGGGAGGTGTCGAGGCCGTCGTCGGCCCGGAAGCGGGCCGCGTAGGTGCCGGCCGACCCGGGCGGCGGGGTGCCGGAGACGGTGCCGGTCGCGCGGTCGAGGCGGAGCCAGTCGGGCAGCGTGCCGGCGTCGGCGATGTAGGACACGGGCCGCGGGGCCGCGTCCGGGTCGGAGCCGAGGAGCTGCACCGAGAAGGGCGAACCGATCGTCGCCGTGCGCGCGCCGGGCGGCGCAAGCGTGGGTGCCTGGTTGCGGACGGTCAGGCGGTAGGACGCCGACGTCGCCGCGAGGCCGTCGGACGCCTGGGTCGTCACCTGCCACGCCATGCCGACCGCGGAGCCGGGGGCGGTGCCCGTGACGGCGCCGGTGGTGGCGGACGTGGTGAGCCAGGCCGGCGGGACGGCCGGCGTACGGCCGTTGGCGGGCACGAAGGTGGTCACCCAGGCGATGTCGCGAGGCCCGCCGTCGGGGTCGTTGGCGGAAGGCTGCACGCGGACGGCCTCACCCGCGTCGACGGCGACGTCGGCGACGGCTGGGACCGAGGGAGCGCGGTTGGCGACGACGCGCAGCGTGAACCGCTTGCTGCGCGTCGCCCGGCCGTCCGTCACCGAGAGCACCAGCCGGTAGCGCTTCCCGGCGGCCGCCTGCGGGGCCTTCCCGCGCAGCACGCCGGTCTTCCTGCTGAACGCCACCCACCGCGGCTTGCCGCGCAGGCCGAAGCGCAGGGCGCGCTCCGGGCCGTCGGGGTCGCTCACCCGTGGCCGCAGCACCAGCTGGTGACCGACGACTGCGGTGGTCGGCGAGATCGCCTTGATCCGCGGCGGCTGGTTGCCTGGGCCTGCCGCGGCCACGGGCCCGAGGCCGGTGAGGACCAGGGCTGCCAGGAGCAGCACCGTCAGCGCTGAGCGCCGGGTCCGGGACGAGAAGACGGAATTGGCACGGCTGATCAGCGACACGACGAAGTCCCCACGAGATTCCCCCATTGAGGAGCCCCCTGCTCCTCACCGAGCCGACATGCCACCACGAACGCCACGTCAGGCGACCCCTGACAACGGCGGAGAGTTCTCGAAGATTTGACCCACTTCCACCCCTCGGGGTCGGCCAGCACCCGGCTGGCAGGTGAGGCATCAGTCACACCTCGGACCGGTGACTCGTGGGTAACCGCCGTCCTACTGTGTCGCCATGACGGAATCTCCGGGCACCCCCACGGTCCACAGGAAGGACCGGCCCTGGGTGATGCGCACGTACGCCGGCCACTCCACGGCCGAGGCGTCCAACGCGCTCTACCGGACCAACCTGGCCAAGGGCCAGACCGGCCTGAGCGTCGCCTTCGACCTGCCGACGCAGACCGGCTACGACCCCGACAGCCCGCTCAGTCGCGGCGAGGTCGGCAAGGTCGGCGTACCGGTGCCGCACCTGGGCGAGATGCGCAAGCTCTTCCACGACATCCCCCTGACCGGGATGAACACCTCGATGACCATCAACGCGACGGCCATGTGGCTGCTCGCGATGTACCAGGTCGTGGCGGAGGAGCAGAACCCCGACCTCTCGCCCGAGGAGGTGGCCCACCAGCTCGCCGGCACCACCCAGAACGACATCATCAAGGAGTACCTCTCCCGCGGGACGTACGTCTTCGGACCCGAGGCCTCCCTGCGCCTGATCGGCGACATGATCGCCTACACGGTCCACGAGATCCCGAAGTGGAACCCGATCAACATCTGCAGCTACCACCTGCAGGAGGCCGGCGCGACGCCCGTGCAGGAGCTCGCGTACGCCATGTGCACCGCGATCGCCGTGCTCGACCAGGTGAAGGGCTCCGGCCAGGTGTCCGACGACGACTTCGAGAAGGTCGTCGGCCGGATCTCGTTCTTCGTCAACGCGGGCGTCCGGTTCATCGAGGAGACCTGCAAGATGCGGGCGTTCGTGCAGCTGTGGGACGAGATCACCCGCGAGCGCTACGACGTGCAGGACCCCAAGATGCGCCGCTTCCGGTACGGCGTGCAGGTCAACTCGCTTGGCCTCACCGAGGCCCAGCCGGAGAACAACGTCCAGCGCATCGTGCTGGAGATGCTCGGCGTGACGCTGTCCAAGGACGCGCGCGCCCGGGCCGTGCAGCTGCCCGCCTGGAACGAGGCGCTCGGCCTGCCGAGGCCGTGGGACCAGCAGTGGTCGCTGCGCTTCCAGCAGGTGCTTGCCTTCGAGTCCGACCTGCTGGAGTACGACGACATCTTCGCCGGCAGCCACGTCATCGAGGCGAAGGTCTCCGAGCTGGTCGAGGGCGCCAGGGCCGAGATCGACCGCGTGCAGGCGATGGGTGGGGCGATCGCCGCGGTGGAGTCCGGCTACATGAAGCAGAACCTCGTCTCGGCCCATGCCGCCCGGCGGTCGCGGATCGAGTCGGGCGAGGAGGTCGTCGTCGGCGTCAACCGCTTCGAGACGACCGAGCCCTCGCCGCTGACGGCCGACCTCGACGGAGCCATCATGGCCGCCGACCCCGCCGCCGAGCAGGCAGCCCTCGACTCCGTCGCAGCCTGGAAGGCGCAGCGAGACGAGACCGAGGTCGCCGAGGCGCTGGCGGCGCTGGCCGAGGCCGCGAAGACCGACGCCAACCTGATGGAGCCCACCCTCGTCGCGGCCCGGGCGGGCGCGACCACGGGGGAGTGGGCGGGCACGCTGCGCGAGGTCTTCGGCGAGTTCCGGGCCCCCACCGGCGTCAGCGGCGCTGTCGGCGCGGTGTCCGACGTGGGCTCGGCCGGCGCCGAGCTGTCCGCCGTCCGCGACCGGGTGAGGGCGACCGGCGAGGAGCTGGGCGGCCGGCTGCGGGTGCTGGTCGGCAAGCCGGGGCTCGACGGTCACTCCAACGGCGCGGAGCAGGTCGCCGTACGTGCGCGCGACGCGGGCTTCGAGGTGATCTACCAGGGCATCCGGCTCACCCCCGACCAGATCGTCGCGGCGGCCGTGGCCGAGGACGTGCACCTCGTCGGGCTCTCGATCCTCTCCGGCTCGCACATGGAGCTGGTGCCGGACGTGCTCGACGGGCTCGCAGCCGCCGGCCTCGGCGACCTCCCGGTGATCGTGGGCGGCATCATCCCGGGCTCGGACGCCCGGGCACTGATCGAGCGCGGGGTGGCCGCGGTGTACACCCCCAAGGACTTCGGCCTGACCGAGATCATGGGCGGCTTCGTGGACGTGATCCGCGCGGCCCACGGGCTGGACGACGATAGGTAAGGCTCCCCTAACCCTCTGCTACCCTCCCGGCGTGGGCAAGCAGGTCAAGCAGAGCAAGAAGGACAAGAAGGCGCGGGCCAAGGTCGAGACCTCGGCCCAGCTGACGATGCGCAAGCTCCCCAAGACCGAGTGCTGCGTGTCGAAGAAGCGCTGCCAGCGCTGCCCCCTGCGCATGCTCAAGGAGGGCACCCTGCCCGTCGGCTACACCGTCCACAAGCGCAAGCTGGTGCGGCTCGACGGCAAGAAGGTCACCAAGAAGAAGCTCGCCAAGGCAGCCTGACCCGCGCCTGACCCGTCCCCCCACAGAGGAGCCCACGTGCCCGCCTCCCGCTTCGCCGCGCAGCTCAACGCCCAGATCGGCAACGAGCTCGCCGCCCACAACCAGTACCTCGCCTGCGCCATCTACTACGACGCGCTCACCATGCCGCGCATGGCGGCGTTCTTCTACGGGCAGGCGCTCGAGGAGCGCGGGCACGCGATGATGATGGTCCAGTACCTCGTCGACACCGATGCCGAGGTCGTCATCCCGGCCGTCGCCGCGCCGACCTCCGCCTTCGCCGACCTGGTGGCCCCGGTCGAGCTGGCCCTGGCCCAGGAGCGCACGGTCACCGACCAGATCAACGGCCTGCTGCGCATCGCGCGCGAGGAGGGCGACTTCGCCTCCGAGCAGTTCATGCAGTGGTTCATCAAGGAGCAGGTCGAGGAGGTCGCGACCATGAGCGACCTGCTTGCGGTCGCGAGCCGCAACCGTGACGACATCGAGGACATCGAGGAGTACGTCGCCCGCGAGCACGGTGACGAGGGGGAGGACCCGACCGCCCCGCGTCAGGCCGGCGCCGGGGGCTGACAGACTGCCGCCATGGGGCGTGTGATCGTCGTCGGGGCCGGGGTCGTCGGACTCACGTGCGCGGTGCGCCTGCTCGAGGCGGGGCATCGCGTGGACGTCGTCGCCCGCGACCTCCCGCTCGAGACGACGTCCGTGGTCGCAGCCGCGCTGTGGTCGCCGTACGTCGCGGAGCAGGCGCACGTGCTGCGCTGGTCGCGCCGTGCGTACGACGTCTATGCAGAGCTGGCGGCCGACGACGGCACGGGCGTGGCGCTGCGTGAGGGTACGGAGGTCTTCCGCGAGGAGTCGCCGCCGCCATGGTGGCACGAGGCGCTGCCACCGGGCGTCGGCCCGGACCGGGAGACCCGGCTGCCGGCCAGCTTCGCCGCGGGCTGGACGATGACGTGCCCGGTCATCGAGATGCCGGTCTACCTGCGTTGGCTCGTCGCGCGGGTGGAGGGCCTGGGCGGGACGGTCACCCGGATGAACCTCTCCAGCCTGCCCACCGAGAGCGGAGCGCTGGTGGTCAACGCCAGCGGCATCGGGGCCAAGCACCTCGCCGCGGACCCGACCGTCGGACCGGTGCGCGGCCAGGTGATGCTCGTCGAGCAGGTCGGGCTCGAGCGATGGGTGCTCGACAGCGACGCGCCGACGTACGTGATCCCGCGCAGCCGCGACGTCGTGGTGGGCGGCACCCACGAGGCGGGGGAGTGGAGCCGGACCGTGGAGCCGGCCACCGCCGCGTCCATCCTGGAGCGCGCGACCGTGCTGGTCCCGGAGATCGCCGGTGCCCGGGTCATCCGGCACAAGGTGGGGCTGCGGCCGGCGCGCCCGACGGTCCGGCTCGAGCGCGTCGGGGACGTGGTGCACTGCTACGGCCACGGCGGGTGCGGGGTCACGGTCAGCTGGGGCTGCGCCGACGACGTCGTGGGCCTGGTCGATGGGTGACCTCCAGTGCGCCGCGCGGATCTTCGTCGCGCGTCACGGTGCGGCCGACTACGAGAGCGAGCTCCTCAGCGACGCGGGCGGCTGGTTGAGCCCGCTCGGCCGCCGGCAGTCGCGCGAGCTGGCCGACCGGCTCGAGGGCGAGCGGATCGCCCGGGTGTGGACCAGCGACCTCTCGCGGGCCGTGCAGAGCGGGGAGATCGTCGCCGCCCGGGTCGGCGTCGACGTCACCGTCCGCACCGGGCTGCGCGAGTTCGGCGTCGGCGACGCCGCCGGGACGACGGGCGACCCCGACCCGTTCGCGTCGACGTTCGCCGCCTGGCTGGGCGGCGACCTGTCCGCCCGGATCCCCGGGGGCGAGAGCGGGCTGGAGGTGGTGGCCCGCTACGAGGCCGTCCTCGAGGAGGTCGCCGACGCGCACCGGGGCGAGTCGGTGCTGGTGGTGAGCCACGGCGGGGTGATGTGCCTGGTGCTTCCCCTGCTGGCCCGCAACCTCGCGCCCGACCACACCCGCGACCTGCCGCTGCCCAGCTGCGGGGTGGTCGCGCTCGAGGCCGATGCCGACGGCTGGGTTGCCCGCTGCTGGGCCGACCGGCCGCTCGACTGACCGAGGGTCGGCGACGTCGTCAACGCGTGACGCCGACGGCCCACAGCAGGACGGCGAGGGCGATCATCGCGGCCAGCGCCAGCCCCATGCGTACAGCCATCCCCTTCATCCACAGCGACATGAGCGTCTCGCTGCGCCCGTGGCGGTCGAGCGGCGTCACCTCGACGACCGCCCCACGGTCGATCGGCCCGTAGACGTGGGGGTACGTGTCGTCGCCGACGGGCTCGACCCGCACCTCCGCGTCCCTCAGCCGCGCCGGGTCGATGCTGAGCAGCACGAGGTGCTCGTCGGCGCCGCGGTAGTAGCGGTCGAACACGCGTTGCACCTGGTCACGCCGGCTGGCGTGGATGAACCCCTCCTCCTCGAGGCTTCGCCCGATGGTCGAGGTGGTGTAGGTCCCGCTCTCCAGCGTGCGCCGCCAGTCCGCGGCCGTGGCGATGTGGAAGATGCGCTCAGGCGGACTCGGTGTCACCGTGCGAGGGTAGCGACGTGACTGACCCGCGGGGCTTCAGTCGGCTGCGACTGGCTAGAACAGCCGGTGCTCGGCGTCGTCCATCCCGCGGAGCGCGTCGTAGTCCACGAGGGCGCAGGCGATGCCGCGGTCGGTGGCGAGCACGCGAGCCTGGGGCTTGATCTCCTGGGCGGCGTAGATGCCCCGCACGGGGCCCCTGCTGGTGAGCATCGGGTCGCGGTTGAGGAGCTCGAGGTAGCGCGTGAGCTGCTCGACGCCGTCGATCTCGCCCCGCCGCTTGATCTCGACCGCGACGGACAGGCCCTCGGCGTCGCGGCACATGAGGTCGACCGGGCCGATGGCGGTCATGAACTCCCGGCGGACCAGGGTGAGGCCGTCGGCAAGGGTCGCGGGGTGCTCGGCGAGCAGCTCCTGCAGGTGCTTCTCCACGCCGTCCTTCTGCAGGCCCGGGTCGACGCCGAGGTCGTGCGAGGAGTCGTGCAGGACCTCCTCGATGAGGATCCGCAGCGTGTCGTCGGACTTGGTCGCGGTCACCAGCCACTCAGCCTGCCCGTCCTCGGAGACGCCCTCGCGGACCGTGCACGGGGGCGACATCCAGTTGAGCGGCTTGTAGGAGCCGCCGTCGGAGTGGATCAGCACCGACCCGTCCGACTTGAGCATCAGGACGCGGGTGGCGAGCGGGAGGTGGGCCGAGAGACGTCCGGCGTAGTCCACCTGGCAGCGTGCGACGACGATCCTCACGACCGGCGAATCTACAGTGACCCCGTGACCGACCACGCAGTGCGCCCCGCGCGGCAGCGCGACCTCGTGCAGCTCGACCTCGACGAGCGGCCCGCCACCCCGGGCTTCGTGATGGTCGCAGGCGATCCGCCCGTCGGGCACGTGCGCGTCGACCTCCTCGACGGCCACGCCCACCTCGCGGCGCTCGTCGTCGGCGCGGACCTCGACGGCAGCACGGCTCGCGCCCTCGTGGAGTCGGCGTGCGAGCGTCTCGCCGCGCGCGGCCACGGGCAGCTCACGGCCCGTCCGTACGCCGGGACCGAGGCCGCGACCTACACCGCGCTCGGCTTCGTCGAGATCCCTGCCGACGAACCGCTGCCCGGCCCCCTGGCCCGGATGCCCGCGGCGCCGGGGCACGTCCTGTTGCGTCGCGTGCTGCGCACCCACCGCACGACGACGGAGCTGTCCTCGCTCCTGCCCGAGCTCGACACCGCCCCGCGCGACGTGGGCACGCTGCGCGCCGTCGTACGCCGCCCGGCGCTGGGTGCGCGCGAGGTGCTGGACGTCGGCCACCTCGACGTCACCGAGGGCCTCGTCGGCGACACGTGGGTCGAGCGGGGGAGTCGTCGCATGCCGGACGGGTCGCCCCACCCCGACATGCAGCTCAACCTGATGAACCACCGCGTCGTCGAGTTCCTCGCCCAGGACCCGGACCGCGAGCAGCTGGCCGGCGACCAGATGTTCGTCGACCTCGACCTCTCCCACGACAACCTGCCCGCCTGGAGCGAGCTCCACATCGGTGGGCCCGACGGCGCGGTCATCGTGGTCACCGACCAGCCCCACACCGGGTGCGGCAAGTTCATCGCCCGCTTCGGCAAGGACGCGCTGGCCTTCATCAACGGGCCCGAGGGCAAGTCGCGCCGGCTGCGCGGGCTGTGCGCCAAGGTGGTGCGCCCCGGGCCGGTCCGACCGGGCGACGAGGTGCGCGTCGTACGCCCACCGGCCCTCGCTCCGGGCGCCCCGGTGGAGTGACGCTTCCCACATCTCCGATGCGCGGGCGGCATGGGAGCATGCGTCCATGACTGACACGGCTACCCGCGAGTTCACCACCGTCGGCGTCATCGGCCTCGGCACCATGGGCGCCGGCATCGCCGAGGTGTTCGCGCGCAACGGCTACTCGGTCGTCGGGGTCGAGGTCAGCGACGCGGCGGTCCAGCGCGGGCGCGAGCACCTCGAGCACTCCACGGGGCGGGCGGTCAAGCGCGAGAAGATGACGCAGGAGGCCGCCGACGAGCTCCTCGGCCGCATCACGCTGACGACCGAGATGCAGGACCTCGCCGACGCCGACCTCGTGGTGGAGGCCGTCGTCGAGTCGCTCGAGGTCAAGAAGTCGATCTTCCGCAGGCTGGACGGCATCGTCCGTCCGGAGGCCGTCCTGGCGACCAACACGTCCTCGCTCAGCGTCACCGAGATCTCCACGGCGAACTCGAGCCCCGGCCGGGTCGTGGGCGTCCACTTCTTCAACCCTGCGCCCGTGCAGAACCTCGTCGAGATCATCCGCACGGTCGTCACGGAGCCGGACGTCCTCGCCGACGTGGTGGCGCTGCTCCGCGACCTGGGCAAGAACCCGGTCGTCTGCGGCGACAAGGCCGGCTTCATCGCCAACACGCTCCTCTTCGGCTACCTCAACCACGCGGTCGCGATGTACGAGGGCAAGTACGCCTCGCGCGAGGACATCGACGCCGCCATGCGCTTCGGCTGCGGCTATCCCATGGGTCCGCTGGCGCTGCTCGACCTGATCGGCCTCGACACGGCCTACGAGATCCTCGACACGATGTACAAGCAGGGACGCGACCGGCTGCACGCGCCGGCGCCGATCCTCAAGCAGTACGTCACCGCGGGCCTGCTCGGTCGCAAGTCCGGGCGCGGCTTCTACACCTACGAGGCGCCCGACAGTCCGGTGGTGGTCGAGGACGCTCACACCCCGAGCTCCGACGACAAGCCGCAGCTTCGCCACGACATCCGGCTCGTCGGCGTCGTCGGCACCGGAACGATGGCCTCAGGCATCGTCGAGGTCTTCGCGAAGGCCGGCTACGACGTGCTCTTCACCGGTCGCGGCCAGGACAAGGTCGACGGCGTCGTCGCGGCCATCACGAAGAACTTCGACAAGCAGATCCAGCGAGGCCGTGCCACCGAGGAGCAGAAGACCGACGTGCTCGGTCGGGTGCGCGGCACCACGTCGCTCGACGACCTCAAGGACGTCGACCTCGTCGTCGAGGCGATCGCCGAGGACCTGGCCATCAAGACCACGCTCTTCGAGAACCTCGACGAGATCTGCAAGCCCGGCGCCATCCTGGCGACCACCACCTCCTCGCTGCCGATCATCTCGATGGCGAGGGTGACCAAGCGTCCGCAGGACGTCATCGGCATGCACTTCTTCAATCCCGCCGCGATCATGAAGCTCGTCGAGGTGGTGTCCACCGTCGCCACCGACGAGGCGGTGACCGAGACCGTCCTCGCTCTGTGCGAGAAGGTCGGCAAGGTGGCCGTGCGGTGCGGCGACCGCTCCGGCTTCATCGTCAACGCGCTGCTCTTCCCCTACCTCAACGACGCGGTGAAGATGCTCGAGGCGCACTACGCGACCGCCGACGACATCGACACCGCCATGAAGCAGGGCTGCGCGCTCCCGATGGGACCGTTCGAGCTGCTCGACGTGGTCGGCAACGACGTCTCGCTGGCGATCCAGCGTGAGCTCTACCTCGAGTTCCGCGAGCCCGGCTTCGCACCTGCCCCCCTGCTCGAGCACCTCGTCACGGCCGGCTACCTCGGGCGCAAGACCGGTCGCGGCTTCCGCGACTACAGCGCGCGCTGACGCCCGCGGGGTCAGTCGAGGAAGAACTCGTTGCCCTCCGGGTCGGCCATGACGATGTGGCCCGCGCTCATCGGCGGGGCGGGCTCGTTCCGCTCCACGCGTGTCGCGCCGAGGCCGACGAGGCGATCGCTCTCGGCCTCCAGCGCCGCAGGAGCGGATCGTGTGGACCACGCAGGACCTCACGACCCCGTAATGACCACTCAGCGACGGTTCGGGACGGACGCCAACCAGTTACCTAGGGCGTCCACCCTTGTCGTCGCCCATTCCCAGTCCCGCCTGCGGGTCTGCGAAGCCTTGGCGGTCGTAGGACGACGTCCCGGCGTACCGCTTCTGACGCCAGGCCGCCCACGCGAACAGGGCGACCAGCAACCCGACCAGGATCCAGAACAGAAACATGGCAACCGCCTCTTTGCCACAGGGTAAGCCGACGGGCCGGTCGGTGCTGCGGTGGTCTAGTGGGGCAATTCCTAGGACCTGAAGGCGCAACACCATTCGCTGCTCGGTGTCGGTAGGGACCGGTACGGTCGCCGCATGGCCGCTCCGATCAGACCCAAGCCCCAGTCCTGCGAGGCGTGCGGTGGCACGTCCGTCCGCCGCGAGTCCGTGCAGCCTCGCATCGGGGACGGTGTGGACCCGTACTCCCTGACCTGCGAGGACTGCGGGCACCAGGCGGTCGTGTCCTAACAGTCCGCTAGGGCGGCACCAGGGCGCTGCAGGGCGTCAGTTCAGTCAAGGCAGAAGACGTTGCCTTCCGGGTCCTCCATGACGATGTGACCGCCGCTCATCGGCGGGGCGGGCTCGTGCCGCTCCACGCGTGTCGCGCCGAGTGCGACGAGGCGATCGCTCTCGGCCTCCAGCGCCGCCATCCGCTCGTCGCCGTCGAGCCCGGGCGCGGACCTGAGGTCGAGGTGGACGCGGTTCTTGGCCGTCTTGCCCTCGGGCACCCTCTGGAAGAACAACCGGGGCCCGCCGCCGTCGGGATCCTCGGCGGCGGACCGGGAGTTCCACTCCGACTCGGGCACGCCGATCTCGCCGAGGAAGTCGTGCCAGGCGTCGAAGGGATCCTGGCCCGGCGCGAGCTCGCGCCCGGGCGGTGCTGGGTTGACGTAGCCCATGGCGTCGGCCCAGAAGCGGGACAGCGACTCGGGGTCGTGGGCGTCGAAGGTCACTTGGATGGTCCGGCTCATGCCGGTCATCCTGCCGCGCGCCACCGACAGCGGACACCCCGCTGACCGGCACGAAGTGCCCGCTCGACGCGCGGGACGGGCACGAAGTGCCCGGTCAGCGGTTGTCGACGACGAGTGCCGCGAGGCGGGCGCGCGTGTTGATGTCGAGCTTGCGGTAGATGTGGGTGAGGTGCGCGTCGACGGTGCGCGGGGAGACGTAGAGCTCCTCGGCGATCTGGCGGCTCGTCAGCCCGTGCGCCACCCGCTCGGCGACCTGGCGCTCAGCCGCCGTGAGTGCGTCGAGCACCGACGGTCGTGCGGACGCGGTTCGGTTGAAGACGGCCGTGATGAGCGGGACCGCGTCGGCGGACAGGTCGTCGCCGTCGAGCCACTCCGCGGGTGCCCGCGTGGCGGGCACCACGTCGTAGTCGGCGGAGTAGCCCCAGCGCGCCGCCTTGCGCGGCGTGCGGAGCGCGAAGGCGGCCGCGGCGAGCGACCGCGCCTCGGGGAGGTCGCGTGCCCGCGCCACCCCGGCGAGGCCGTCGAGCACGTCGGCGGCACGCAGCGGCAGGCGCATGGTGTGGCAGTGGTCGAGGGCGGTCAGGTAGGTGGTGGTGGCCTGGTCGAGGTCGCCGAGGTCGACCAGCGCGCGGCCGAGGAGCAGGCGGGCATCGACCCCGTCGCGGCCCAGACGGGCGGAGTCGGCCAGGGCCACCACGTCGGCGGCGAGCCCGGCTGCCCGCTTGGCGTCGCCCTTGGCCAGCAGGTCGCGCCCGTCCTGGGCGAGCACGGGAAGGCGGACCGCCCACGGCAGCGTCTCGCGGACGACGTCGGTGGGCACCCACGTCGGGTCGAGGTTGCGCAGGAGCGTCTCGGCGAGCAGCCCCACCCGGTCCTCCGCGAGCTCGCGGGCCTCGACGACGACGGCCCGGGTCCCGGCGACGGCCTCGGCGATGCGGCCCTGCTCGAGGGCGATCCGGGCGAGGAGGGTGCGCAGCGACAGGTCGATCCAGCGCTCGTCGCGCGTGGTGCGCGCAGGCATGGCATCCGTCGCGGCCCGGGTGGCCTCGTCGAAGCGGCCCTGCGAGGTGTAGAGGTCGGCGAGGGTGCGGGTGGCCTGGCGGCGGATCGACCCGTCGGGGTCGAGGCTGAGCGCACGCGTGGCCTCGGCCTCCGCGCTGGCCAGGTCGCCGGCGTCGAGGTGCATCTCGGCGCGGATCGAGGCGGTCTTGGCCAGCTGCTCCTCGGGGCGCGGAGCCGACGACGCGTGCTGGTCCGCGCGGTCGAGCAGCCAGAGCCCCTCGTAGGTCCCGCGCATCTCCGAGGCGGCGATGCCGGCCCGGCGGGCGACCTGCGCGCCGATCCCCGGGGGACCGTCCCCGCTGGCCAGGGCGCCCTCCAGGATCTCGACGGCCTCGCGGGCGCGCATCGAGGTGTAGAGCGAGGAGAAGATGCGGTTGGCCACCGAGTAGCCGTCCGCGCGCGTCTCGGGCTCCGCGCAGGCCATCAGGACCGCGTGGCGCATCGCAGGCAGGTCACCCAGCCACTCGGCGTCGGCCGCGCCGTAGTTGTCGTGGGCCGGCGCGTGGGTCTCGGCCCACGCGAGCAGCCCGGCTCGGACCGCGGCCACGTCGTCGGGGCGGGCGAGGGCGCGCGCCCGACCGCGGATGGGCGACAGCATGTCGAAGTGGCCTCGCGTGTCGACCTCGAGCAGGCTGCGGCGCACCAGGTTGCCGGCGAGCTCGGCGGTCTCCGGGACGGACGCGTCCAGCACGTGCGCCAGCACGCCGAGGCCGACCTGGAAGTCGAGCAGCCCGATGCGGCGCAGGGCGGCGGCGCTGGCCTCGTCGAGGAGGTCGTGCGCCGAGTCCACCGCCTGGTCCAGGCTGACCGCGGACATCGCGTTGCTGAGCCCGACGAGTGCGGACTGCACGGCGACCTGCTCGATCAGCAGCGGCAGGCCACCCGTGGCGCGCAGCAGGCGACGTACCTCGTGCGCCTGCTCGGCCAGGTCGACCTGCTGTCCGCCGGCGGCACGGATGCGGCGGAGGAACAGCTCGACGGCAGGGCCTTCCAGCGGGGCGCGCTGGGCGGGCACCGGCAGGGGGCCGACACGGACGACGGACTCGGCCGGCTGGCCGGCGGTCGTCAGCGCCGTCACCACCACGCGGGCGTCGCTGGTGGCTTCGAGCACCGACTGGAGGACCGGACCGGCCTCCGTCGTGTCGAGGTCGAGGCCGTCGAGGACGAGCAGGCACTCACGCCCGTCGACCGCGCGGCCGAGAGCACCCGTCAGCGAGTCGCCCGGCGCCGTCTCCGACTCCAGGCTCTCGAGGGCCGCGACGAGCACGTCGTCGATCGTGCGCAGGTTGCGGGCGTCGACCCACGAGGCGACCGCGACCGAGGCTGCGGCGACGTGGCGCACGAGCAGCGTCTTGCCGCTGCCGGGAGGGCCCACGACCGTGACCCACCGCGACTCGTCCAACGCCTCGTGCAGGGCGCGCTGCACGTCCTCACGACCGAGACATGGGGACAGCACGACACGAACCTATCGCTCCTACGCACCTGAGTTACGTAGGACTACGGATGCCGGGACACCAGGGTTCGCGGGAGTCTTCTCTTACGCCGAGGGCATCGAGGCCGCGCGAGGGGATGGCCCCGCTGCCCACCGGCCGCTTGTCGGAGCAGGTCGCACATCGTCGGGGGTCGATGGGCGGCCTGCTCTTGCAGGTCCCGCGCCCGTGCTGCCTTGCCGCCGATGCGTACTCTGGGGCCATGGAACTCGTGCTCCTGCTGGTCGTCATCGGCGGGCTCGTCGCGGTCGCCGTCACGGCCGGCAAGACGGGCAAGAGGCGTGAGCTGGCGCGCGCCGAGTCCGAGGTCGCCCCGGTGAAGAGGCTCGCCGAGGAGGACGTCACCGCCCTCGGCGTGGAGCTGCAGGACCTCGACATCGAGCTGGCCGGACACCCGCTCGACGCCGGCGCCAACGCCGACTACCAGCGCGCCCTCGACTCCTACGAGTCGGCCAAGGTCGCCGCTGCGGCGCTCACCAGGCCCGAGGACGTCAAGCACGTCACCGAGATCCTCGAGGACGGCCGCTACGCGATGGCGTGCGTGCGCGCGCGGGTGGCCGGGGAGCCGCTGCCGCAGCGGCGCCCGCCCTGCTTCTTCGACCCGCGCCATGGCATGTCCGTGGCCGACGTCCCGTGGGTCCCGCCGGGCGGCGCGCAGCGCGACGTCCCGGCGTGCGCGCTCGACGTCGAGCGCGTGCGTGCCGGCGCCGAGCCCGACATCCGCAAGGTGATGGTCGGCTCGCGCCGCGTGCCCTACTGGCAGGGTGGCCGGGCCTACCAGCCCTACGCGCAGGGCTACTTCGGTGCCTTCTCGCCGATGGACTGGATGTTCATGGGCATGCTCTTCGGTGGCGGCTTCGACGGTCTCGGCGAGGGCATCGGGGCGATCGGTGAGGGCATGGGCGACATGTTCGGCGGCATCGGCGACGGCATTGGCGGCATGTTCGACGGGTTCGACGGCTTCGACTTCTGAGCCGGTCCGAGGACGGGTCGGTGGCCGCCACCTGACCGCGCTGCGGGAGGATGGCCGCGTGAGCCTGCACCGCACCGAGCTCGGCGACTCCGGTCCCCGCGTCGTCTTCTGCCACGGACTCTTCGGCCAGGGCAAGAACTGGACGCAGGCCGCCAAGGCCCTCAGCGCCGACCACCGGGTGCTGCTCCTCGACATGCCCAACCACGGCCGCTCGCCCTGGACCGACACCTTCGACTTCCTCGAGCTGGCCGACCTGGTCGCCGCCGAGATCGGCGACGAGCCGGTCGCGCTCGTCGGGCACTCCATGGGCGGCAAGATCGCGATGTGCCTCGCCCTGCGGCACCCGGAGCTGGTCGAGCGGCTGGCGGTGGTCGACATCGCCCCCGTGGTGTACGAGAGCGGGCGGGAGTTCGTCGGCTACATCGAGACGATGCGGGCTCTCGACCTCGGCTCCCTGGAGAGCCGCGGCCAGGCGGAGGCAGCCCTGGAGGAGGCGGTGCCCAACCGCGTGGTGCGCAGCTTCCTGCTGCAGAACCTCAGGCGCACCGACGACGGCTGGCACTGGCAGGTCAACCTCGACCTGCTCGGCGAGGAGATGGCCGAGCTGGTCGGCTGGCCCGGCGAGCGGCTCGGTGACGCGACGTACGACGGCCCGGTGCTGTGGGTGGGCGGCGCCCGCTCCGACTACATCTCCGACGACCACGCCGTCGAGATGGACCGCCGGTTCCCGCGCAACCGGCGCGTGCTCGTGAAGGGAGCCGGCCACTGGGTCCACTCCGAGCAGCCGGACGTGTTCCTCGAGGTGCTCAAGCGCTTCCTGCCGTGAGGAGCGGTCGTCCTCAGGTCCGCTGGCGAGCCCGGTAGGCCGCGACGGCCTCCCGGTTGCCGCACGTGGTGGAGCAGTAGCGACGCGAGCGGTTGCGCGACAGGTCGAGCACGACGTCGTCGCAGTCGTCGGCCGCGCACGTGTCGAGGCGCGACATCTCGTCGGCGCGGATGACGTCGACCATCGCCATCGCCGTCTCCACCACCACCCGCTCGTCGAGCGGCCGGTCGGGGTCGACCGCGTGGAGGTGCCAGTCCCAGTGGTCGTGGCGCTGCAGCTGGGGGAGTGCCTTGGCACGGGCGAGCATGTCGTTGACGATGCCCGCCGCCTCGTCGCGGTCGGCCAGCAGCAGGGACCTCAGGGCGGGACGCAAGCGGCGTACGGACTCCAGCTCTCCGGGTGTCGCGTCGTGCCGACCCGTGTAGGGCCACGAGGCGAGGAACGCCGACAGGTCGTCGACCGACCCGAGGGGTTCCCCGGGGTCGTCGGTGGAGTTGACCAGCGCGACGGCTGCCTGCAGCGACGCGTCCGTGTCATCCGTGAAAAGCATGTTGACACATTACAGGAGACGCGCCTAACGTCATCACCGTGACGGCTTTGACTCATGACAGCGCCCGGTCGCGGACCACGACCGGCCTGACCTTGGCGGTCGCGTCGGCCGCGTCCTTCGGACTCTCCGGCGTGCTGGCCCGCGGCCTGCTCGACACCGGCTGGAGCGCCGGAGCCACGGTGGCGCTGCGCATCGCGATCGCGGCGGCCGTGCTGGTCGTCCCGGGGGTCCTCGCGGTGCGCGGGCGCTGGTACCTGCTGCGCAGCAACGCCGGGCTCATCACGGTCTACGGCATCGCAGCCGTCGCCGGCGCCCAGCTCTGCTACTTCTACGCCGTCACCTACATGCAGGTCAGCGTCGCACTGCTGCTGGAGTACACCGCCCCGGTCGCCGTGGTCGTGTGGCTGTGGCTGCGCCACGGGCACCGTCCCTCGGGCACCACGCTGCTGGGCGCCGCCATCGCCGCCGGTGGCCTGGTGCTCGTGCTCGACGTCGTCTCGGGTGCGGAGCTCAGCGTCGTCGGCGTGCTGTGGGCCCTCGGCGCCATGGTCGGTGCCGCGACCTACTTCGTCATCTCCGCCGACGAGGACAACGGCCTCCCGGGCATCACGCTCGCCGCCGGCGGCCTCCTGGTCGGCGGTGCGGTGCTGCTCCTCGCGGGCGTCAGCGGCGTGCTGCCGTTCCACGCCTCGACCGCCGACGCCGTCTACGACGGGCGGGCCGTCGCGTGGTGGATCCCGGTGGTCGCGCTCGGCCTGGTGACCGCGGCCTTCTCCTACGTCACGGGGATCGCGGCCGGACGTCGGCTCGGCAGCCGGTTGGCGTCCTTCGTCGCGCTCGGCGAGGTCCTCGCCGCCGTCATCTGGGCGTGGCTGCTGCTCGGCGAGCTGCCCCGCCCCGTCCAGCTGGCGGGCGGCCTGCTGGTGCTGGCCGGCGTCGTCGTGGTCAAGCTGGGTGAGTCGCGCGCGCCGCTCACGGTCGATCCGCTGCCGGAGGCCCAGCAGGTGCGTGACCTCAGCGGGCGTCCTGCCGCCTGAGGAACACCTCGCGGTGCAGCATCAGCAGCGCCGCCGCCACGGGCACCGCCAGCAGCGCGCCGATGACGCCGAGCAGCGAGCCGCCGACGAGCGCGGCGATGACGGTCAGGGCGCCCGGGATGTCGACCGAGCGCTTCATGATGCGCGGGTAGATGAGGTAGGACTCCAGCTGCTGGTAGGCGACGTAGTAGACCAGCGCGATGATCGCCACCGTGGGCGAGACGGTGAGGGCCAGCAGGGTCATGATGGCCGCGGAGACGAAGGCGCCCACGACCGGGATCAGCGACAGGAGCCCGACGACGAAGGCCAGCGCGAAGGCGTAGTCGCCCAGACCCACCACGAACGAGAAGATCAGCGTGGAGATGCCCGCGCACACCGCCACGACGAAGGCGCCGGCCACGTAGGCGCCGGTGGAGCGGATGATCCGATCGCCCAGTGCGCGGACCCGCGGCCGGCGCGAGGCGGGCGCCATGCCGTAGGCCGCCGCCTTGATGCCGGGCAGGGAGGCGAGGAAGTAGAGCGTCAGCACCAGCACGATGAACGTGTTCG
Organism: Nocardioides sp. GCM10028917; assembly: GCF_042666175.1. Taxonomy (NCBI): domain Bacteria; kingdom Bacillati; phylum Actinomycetota; class Actinomycetes; order Propionibacteriales; family Nocardioidaceae; genus Nocardioides; species Nocardioides sp. GCM10028917. The sequence continues at coordinate 93,026 of NZ_JBHTFL010000008.1, read as the reverse complement.
CCAGGGCGGAGAGCACCTGCAGCCCCACACCCAGGGCCCCGCCGAAGAGGCTGGCGGAGAAGTCGGAGTCGGTGACGTAGTCCCGGGCCTTGCTGATGACGTCGTACTTGTCGTCGAGCTCCTGGACCCGCTTGTTGGACTGCAGGTTGTCGAGCCACTCCGGCGCGTTGCGGGTGATGGCCGCGATCTGCTCGCTGATCACCGGTGCCAGGGCCACGACGAACAGCGTCAGCACGCCGATCACCGCGACGAGCACGATCAGCAGTGACCATCCGCGCCTGAGGCCGCGCCGCATGATCGCCTCGACGGCCGGGTTGAGGCCGATGGCCAGGAACATCGCCAGCACCAGCAGCACCAGGATGCCCGAGAGGCGCAGCACCTGCTCGGACAGGAACACGGCGACGAGCGCGCCCAGCGCGCCGAAGAACCCGATGTGGAACGGCGTGTGGGCCATCAGGGAGTGGGGCCGGGGCGGGGCGGGAGGCGGGATCTCACCGACCCCGTCATCGACCACCATGGCGGTGGCGTTGTCGACCTCGCCGCCGCCGACCGTCTTCTCGCCCGGCTCCTGCGCGGGCTCCCGGGCGACCCGGGCGGACTCCTCGGGCGTGGCCGGGCTCTCCTTGGGGCGGTCCTCCGGGCGCTCGCCGAGAGGCTCCGTCGGTTGCTCGGGCCGCGCCGTGGACGTCGAACCGCCGCGGAGCCTGCTCCACCAGCTGCTCAGGACTCGTCCTCGCCGAAGCCCGCGACCACGTCGCGCAGGGCACCCAGCTGGGCGGTGATGGCGTCACGGCGCTTCGCGGCGCGGTCGACCTCGGCCTGGATGTTGGCCAGCTCGCGCTCGGCCTCGGCGACCCGGGTCGCTCCGATCGAGTCGGCCTGGGTGCGGGCCGACGCGACGATCTGCTCGGCCTCGCGCCGGGCCCGCGTGAGCAGGCCCTCCGACTCCGACTGCGCCTGCTGGCGGTGGGCGTTGGCCTGGGCGGTGGCCTCGCGCGCACGCTGCTCGGCAGCGTTGGCCCGTGCCTCGGCCTCGGCCACCAGGCGCTGGGTCTCGGAGGTGGCGTTGCTGTGGTGCTCGGCCGCCTCGCGGGCGAGCCGCTCCTTCTCGACGGCGAGCGTGCGCCGGGCCTCCTGGACCTCACGGTCCGCCGCGGCGCGCGCCTGCTCGGCCTCACGGGTGGCGGTCACGCGCATCTCGTTGGTCTCCTGCTGCGCGGCGAGCCGGACCTGGTCGGACTCGCGGCGCGCGGAGGCGAGCAGGTCCTCGGCCTCGGCCTGGGCGAGGCTGCGCTCGGTCGCGGCGTCGGCCGTCAGCCGCGAGCGCATCTCGTCGAGCTCCTTGAGCTGCACCATGCGCATGTCGTCGGCCTCGCGGGCGGCGTCGGCGCGGATGCTGTAGGCGTCGCGCTCGGCCTGGGCGCGGATCTCGTCGGCCTCGCGGCGGGCTGCGGTGCGCACGTCGGCCGCCTCGTCCTCCGCCATCTTGAGCATGGAGGTGGCGCGACCGCCGAGCCCGGCGTAGGTCGGGTTGGTGTTCTCCGAGACCTCCTGGCGCAGCCGCTCGAGCTCGGACTCGAGCTCGATGACGCGCTCCTCGCTGCTGGCGAGGCTGGTCGCCAGGCCGGACTTCTCGCTCTGGAGCTGGTGGACGCGCTGGTCGACCGCAGCCTTGTCGTAGCCGCCGCGGCGCACCACGGGGAGGGGAGCGGCCGCCTGGGCGGGCACCGCGGGGAGCGGCGCGGCCGGGGGGACCACCGGCGAGCGCCGGGTCGCCTCGGCGGCGGGAGCGGGGGGCTGGGGCGTGGGTCGGGTGGACGGGGCGGCAGGTGCCTGGGCAGGCGGCGCAGGGGTCGGCTCGGGCGTCGCGCTCGCGACGGGGGCCTTCTTCGCAGAGGTCTCCCGCGCCGCGGCCGGAGGTTCGTCCTTCGGGGTGACCGGCAGCACCTGGGTCTCCTCGCCGGCGGTCCCACGCGCGGTCGAGCCGCCGGGAGCGGCCTTGTCGTCGGCGGACTCCGGCTCGTCGAAGATGGACAGGCCCTGGTCGGAAGCCATGGTGAGGCACCCTCTCTCACGTCGTACGGACTGCGTCGGTGCCAGTCTCTCCGATGCCGTCGGAAAGACACACCCCGGCTCGCGGGCGACTTCGTGCGAGTCGCGCGAACCGGGGTGTGGAACGTCTCAGGTCCGAGACCTCAGGCGGGATCAGACGCCGCGGAACCTGTTGATCGCGGTCTCGTGCTCGGCCCGCATCTCCTCGTCGAGCACGCCCAGCCCCTCCTCAGGGGCGAGGCAGAGCACGCCGACCTTGCCCTGGTGGGCGTTCTGGTGGACGTCGAGGGAGGCCTGGCCGACCTCGTCGAGGGTGTAGGTCCGCGACAGCGTCGGGTGGATCTTGCCCTTGGCGATGAGGCGGTTGGCCTCCCACGACTCGCGGTAGTTGGCGAAGTGGCTGGAGATGATGCGCTTGAGGTTCATCCACAGGTAGCGGTTGTCGTACTCGTGCATGTAGCCCGTGGTCGAGGCGCACGTCGTGATGGTGCCGCCCTTGCGGGTGACGAACACGGAGGCGCCGAAGGTCTCGCGGCCGGGGTGCTCGAAGACGATGTCGATGTCCTCGCCACCGGTGAGCTCGCGGATGCGGGCGCCGAAGCGCTTCCACTCGCGCGGGTCCTGCTCGGTGCCCTCGTCGTTCCAGAACTTGTAGCCCTCCTCGGAGCGGTTGATGATCAGCTCCGCTCCCATGCTGCGGGCGATCCTCGCCTTCTCCTCGTTGGAGACCACGCACACGGGCGTCGCGCCACCGTTGAGGGCGTACTGCGTGGCGAAGCCGCCGAGCCCTCCGGAGGCGCCCCAGATGAGGACGTTGTCGCCCTGCTTCATGTCGCCGCCGTTCTTGCTGACGAGCTGGCGGTAGGCGGTGCAGTTGACGAGGCCGGGGGAGGCGGCCTCCTCCCAGGTCAGGTGCTCGGGCTTGGGCATGAGCTGGTTGGCCTTGACCATCGCGACGTCCGCGAGGCCGCCGAAGTTGGTCTCGAAGCCCCAGATCCGCTGCTCGGTGTCGAGCATCGTGTCGTTGTGGCCGTCGGGGCCCTCGAGCTCGACCGAGAGGCAGTGCGCGACGACGCGGTCGCCGGGCTTCCACTTCGTGACGCCGGGCCCGGTCTTGAGCACGACGCCGGCCAGGTCTGAGCCGACCACGTGGTACGGCAGGTCGTGGCGCTTGGTCAGCTCGCTGTTGCGGCCGTAGCGCTCGAGGAAGCCGAAGGTCGAGACCGGCTCGAAGATCGAGGTCCACACGGTGTTGTAGTTGATGGCGCTCGCCATCACCGCCACGAACGCCTCACCGGGACCGAGCTCCGGCAGCGGCACCTCCTCCACGTGGAGGGACTTGCGCGGGTCCTTCTCCTTGGCGGTGAGGCCCTCGAACATGTCCACCTCCTCCTTCTTCACGAAGGCGGCGCGGTAGGACTCCGGGAGCTCGAGGCTCGCGAAGTCCTCCGAGGTGGCGCTGCCGGACTGGATGGCGTCGAGGATGTTCTGCACGGGTGTCTCCTGGTGAGGCATCGGGTGAGGCATCGGGGGCACGAATGGCGGTCAAGATACCGGCGAGTAACCTCGAGCGGTCGGAGGTGTGACGTACGTCGCTGAGGCGCAGGCGTCAGTGCGGGCGGGCGGCCGGCTCGACCAGCTCGACCAGCACGCCGCCGGCGTCCTTGGGGTGGATGAAGTTGACGCGGCTGTCCGAGGTCCCGCGCCGCGGCGCGTCGTACAGCAGGCGCAGGCCGCGCCCGCGCAGCACGTCGGCGACGTGCTCCACGTCATCGACACGGAAGGCGAGCTGCTGGATCCCCTGGCCGTTGCGCTCGAGGAACTTGGCGATGGTCGACTCAGGGGAGAGGGGCGCCAGCAGCTGGATGCACGAGCCGGAGTCGCCCACCCCCACCATCGCCTCGCGGACGCCCTGCTCCTCGTTGACCTCCTCGTGGAGGACCTCCATGCCGTAGGCCTCGCGGTAGAAGGCCATCGCCTCGTCGAGGTCAGGCACGGCGATGCCGACGTGGTCGATGGCGGTGAAGAGGTGCCGGACGTCGCTCAGCTCGGGAGTCATGGGCTCATGCTGTACGACGCCGGGCCCGGGGGCGAGGGGGTGTGACGGTCGCCACTCCGGTCCCATCCCGGGCCGGACCCGGCTCGTCGGGACCGGCTACGGGGCGAGGCTCGCGTCGGAGTCGTAGTGGCCGATGACGGCCGCGGCGTCGATGTCGCCGACGAAGCCCAGCGCGAGGGGGGAAGCGGCCGGTCGATGCTGTGACGAGCGCCTCACTCCGGGCTGCGGGGGCACCCTCCCCGCGGGGGTGCCGCGGTGGGTAGTGTCCGAAGGAGCACGACCCCCGAACTTCGACCGACTGCTGGAGGCACCCGTCATGTCTGGATCCGTCATCGTTGCCGGGGCTCGCACCCCGATCGGCCGCCTGCTCGGCGGGCTCAAGGACCAGTCGGCCGCCGACCTCGGCGGCGTCGCGATCAAGGGCGCCCTGGAGAAGGCCGGCGTCAGCGGCGACCAGGTCGACTACGTGATCATGGGCCAGGTCATCCAGGCCGGCGCCGGCCAGAACCCTGCCCGCACGGCCGCGGTGAAGGGCGGCGTACCCATGTCTGTGCCCTCGATCACGATCAATAAGGTGTGCCTGTCCGGGCTCAACGCCATCGCGCTCGCCGACCAGCTGGTGCGGGCCGGCGAGTGCGAGATCGTCGTCGCCGGCGGCATGGAGTCGATGACCCAGGCCCCGCACTTCCTGCCGAAGTCGCGCGAGGGCGTGAAGTTCGGCGACGTGAACCTGGTCGACTCGATGGCCTACGACGCCCTCTTCGACCAGTTCACCTCCCAGGCGATGGGCCTGCTCACCGAGGAGTGCAACGCGGCCGGCGCCAACCTGACGCGCGAGGAGCAGGACACCTTCGCGGCGTACTCGCACCAGAAGGCCGCGGTCGCCTGGAAGAACGGCGTCTTCGCCGACGAGGTGGTGCCCGTGGAGATCCCGCAGCGCAAGGGCGACCCGGTCGTGGTCACGGAGGACGAGGGCGTCCGTGGTGACACCACGGTGGAGTCCCTCGGCAAGCTCCGTCCCGCCTTCAGCAAGGAAGGCACCGTCACCGCCGGCTCGGCCTCGCAGATCTCCGACGGCGCCGCGGCGGTGGTCGTGATGAGCAAGGCCAAGGCCGAGGAGCTCGGCCTGACCTGGCTCGCCGAGATCGGTGCGCACGGCCAGGTGGCCGGACCCGACTCCACGCTCCAGCTCCAGCCTGCTGCCGCGACCGCGAAGGCCTGCGAGAAGGAGGGCATCTCGCCCTCGGACCTCGACCTGGTCGAGTTCAACGAGGCGTTCGCCGCCGTCGGCATCGCCTCAGCCCGCGAGCTCGGCATCGAGGACGCCAAGGTCAACGTCAACGGCGGGGCGATCGCGCTCGGCCACCCCGTCGGGATGTCCGGCACGCGCGTCGTGCTCACGCTCGCCCTGGAGCTCCAGCGCCGCGGTGGCGGCGTCGGTGCCGCCGCGCTCTGCGGCGGCGGCGGCCAGGGCGACGCCCTGATCGTCCGCGTGCCCTCTGCGTGACGAGCGCGTGACGTCCGGCGTGACGAGGCGGGGAGCCCACGCGGTCCCCGACCTCGTCGCGCGCGCTCGCGAGGGTGACCCGGCCGCGGTGGCGCGGCTCATCACCCTCGTCGAGGACGCCTCGCCGCTCCTGCGGGAGGTGATGTCGGCCCTCGGCCCCGACGCCGGCCGGGCACACGTCCTGGGCATCACCGGCGCCCCGGGAGTCGGAAAATCGACCTCCACCAACGCCCTCGTCGCCGCGATGAGGCGCGCCGGCAAGCGCGTCGGCGTGCTGGCCATCGACCCCTCCTCGCCCTTCTCGGGTGGGGCGCTCCTCGGCGACCGCGTGCGCATGGGCGACCATGCCCTCGACCGCGACGTCTACATCCGGTCGATGGGTGCGCGCGGCCACCTCGGCGGCCTGGCGTGGTCGACCCCGCAAGCGGTCCGCGTCCTCGACGCCGCCGGATGTGACGTGGTGGTCGTGGAGACCGTGGGGGTCGGCCAGAGCGAGGTCGAGGTGGCGGGCCTCGCCGACACCACGCTCGTGCTGCTGGCGCCGGGCATGGGCGACGGCATCCAGGCCGCGAAGGCGGGGATCCTGGAGATCGGGGACGTGTACGCCGTCAACAAGGCCGACCGCGAGGCCGCCGACCGCGCGCGGCGTGAGCTCCGCACCATGCTCACCATGGCCGATCGTCGCGACGGCGCCTGGCGGCCGCCGGTGCTCCAGACGGTCGCCAGCACGGGGCAGGGCATCGGCGAGCTGCTCGCCGAGGTCGACCGGCACGCGGCCTGGCTGCAGGAGTCGGGCGAGCTCGCCCACCGTCGTACGGTCCGGGCGCGGCGCGAGGTGGAGGCGATCGCCCTCGCTGCGCTGCGCGAGAGGTGGGGACGTGCCGACGCCGGGCTCGACCTCGACGAGCTCGCCGAGCGTGTGGCGACGGGTGAGGTGGACCCCTACGCCGCGGCCGACGAGCTGCTCGCCGACGGACGGTCGTTCGGCTAGGCCGTCGCCGACAGCGCCTGGTGGATGTCGTCGGCGAGCCGGCGGGTCCACGCCTCGAGCACCTGCACGCTCACGCCCTGGGCGGTCACGGTGAGCAGGTGGCGCTCGCCCTCGGGCGAGGGAACCGAGGCGATCACGGTGTGGAGCAGCCCCAAGGTGAGCTCGACCGTGTCGACCGCGCGCTCCGGGTCCGGTCCGCCCGGGGTGCGGGCCGCGAAGGCCGCCCTGCTCTGGCGCGCCACCCTGGCGACGTCCGCCCGGGCCAGGCCGTGGACCGCGAGCGCGTCGCCGTCCGCCGTCGCGAGCAGCGCACACGACGGGCCGTCGATGGCCGCGAGCACCTCGACGAGGGAGGCCCACAGTCCTCCGACGGGCGACCCCGGCCCCGGCGACTGCTCCAGGAGCGGCTCCCGGCCCCGCCGGGAGGCACGTCCGATCCACGAGCCGCCCCGCGCAAGTGGGTGCGGGGTGACCAGTTCTGCGGTCAAGGGGGCGTCCTTCCGAGTGAACGAGGGAGCGGCCGACCTGGGACGGCGACGGGTCCTGTGGGTCCCGCGTGGCTTCCGTGTGGGTGAAATGTAACCGCGCACACGGCGTCGCGAGGCGATTCGGCGATCTTCCCCAGCGCGTGGGCCCGAGCAGGTCCGCCGTCAGCTGATGCGGAGGGTCTGCCCGGTGATGCGGGCGGCGGCGCTGCTCGCGAGGAACAGCGCGGCGTCGGTGACGGCGTCACCGACCCGGGGCTGGCTGCGGACCAAGGTGCCGCCGGCGACCCGACTGCCCCCGGCCGGCTCGGCGCCCGGCGTGAACTGGCGCGGGAGCACCGCGCGTGCGTCCCGGAGCACGGAGTTGACCCGCACGCCCAGGCCGGCCCAGTTGCGACCTGCGCGCTCGGTCGACTCGGCCAGCTCGCGCTGGGCCGCCTCCGGGGTGCTGGCGAGCTGCAGCCAGCTGGTCACGGCGCCGGTGTTGACGACGCAGCCGCCCCCGAGGGCCGGGCTCTGGCCGAGCTTGAGGCGGAGCCGGGTCGTCAGGAACGTCGGGCCGAGCAGTCCGGAGCGGGCTGCCTCGGTGATGAAGGCCTGCTCGTCGGGCGGCAGGCCGTAGGGCAGGTTGCAGGACGCAGCCAGCACGAGCACGTCGATGTGGCCGATCGTGCCGACGAGGTGATCGATCGAGTCCTGCCGCGCAAGGTTGACCGACTCGTAGTCGAAGGCCGAGAGGTCGCTGTCGTAGAGCGAGCGCAGCATCATCGTGCCCGTGACCGTCACCGACGCACCGGAGGCCGCGAACGCCGTGGCGATGCGGTGTCCCTCGCCCCTCGTGCCGCCGACCACCAGTACCTGGTAACCGTTGAAGTCGTACGACCCCGCTGTCGTCATGCGACGTGCCCTCCCCTCGAGACCCCGGCATGTTCTACCACGCAGTAGCTGTCGGCCGACAGGTGCGGAGGGTGCTCACTCGACCCGTACGTCGTCGTGCTGGCGCTCCTCGAGCACGCCCAGACGGGCGCTGCGGACGGCGGCGAACGTCCACAGCTTGTTGAGCACGAACGACAGGGGGGTCACCACCGTGATCACGATGAGCTGCGACCAATAGAGCCGGTTGCGGAGCCCGGAGGAGTCGTCGAAGACGTCGCGCGGCAGGCTGATGGCGGAGTCGGGGTGCATGAGCAGCGTCAGCAGCGCAAGACCGAGGACCTGGCACATCAGGCCCACGGCGAGGAAGGGCCAGTACTCGCGCCACCAGGGCGCGGCCAGGTTGCTCTTGAACGTCCACGTGCGGTTGAGCTGGAAGTTCGACAGGTTGGCGACCAGGAAGGCGATCGTCGAGTAGACGTGGTACCAGCGCAGGTTGAACCCGGACGAGCCGAGCGCCAGGACGGCGTCGTCGAAGTGCGGGCCGAAGCGGCGCAGCACCACCAGGGTGAGCAGGTTGACCAGCACGCCCGAGGCGCCCACGACGCCGAACCGGACGAGGAGGCCGACGTTGCGCCGGTGCCGCGACATCAGCGCAGCTCCCCGGGATCCCATGGAGCGAGCCTAGCCGCGAGCGACGTGGGCGCCCGTGGCTCCGGCGGGACGAGAAGGTTGCCGACCCCCGCGTCCGTTCGAGGCCCGCGTCCCTAGGATTGGGTCATGACGCAGCAGCCGTTCAGCCGCCCAGGTGCCATCGACCTCTCCGGGCTCGGCCGGCCGCCGGCGCCGCAGCAGGCGGCCCCGAGCGCCGGCGCCGGGTCCCCCGGAGGGGCGTACTCCGTCGCGATCACCCAGGACAACTTCCAGCAGGTCCTGCAGGAGTCGATGACGGCGCCCGTCGTCATCGTGTTCCACTCCGCGGCCCAGGCGCCGGGCAGCGACCAGTACGCCGCCGACGTGGCCGCCGAGGCCGAGCGGCTGGAGGGCCGGCTGCTGGCCGCGCTGGTGGACGTCGACGCCCACCCCGAGATCGCCCAGGCCATGCAGATCCCGCAGGTCCCGCTGACGATGGTGGTCCTCGACGGACGCCCGGTCAGCCAGCCGATCCCCGGGGCGCTGTCGCCCGAGGAGATCTCCACGCTCTTCAGCCAACTGGGTCAGCAGCTCACCGCTCAGGGCATCACGGGCCGGCACCAGCCCCGGTCCGGCGGCGCACCGGCGGCCGAGGGGGAGGAGGAGGTCGTCGACCCGCGCTACGCGCCGGCCGAGGACGCGCTCGCGGCCGGGGACATCGACGCCGCGGTCGCGGAGTACCAGAAGCTGCTGGACGCCAACCCGGCCGACGCGGAGGCCGCCGGCGGTCTCGCGATCGCGAAGGTCATGCAGCGCACGCAGGGCGTCGACCTCAACGCCGCCCGGGCCGCGGCGGCGGACCAGCCCGACGACGTCGACGCGCAGACCCTGGTCGCCGACCTCGACATGGTCGGGGGGCACGTCGAGGACGCCTTCACCCGCCTGGTCAACCTGGTCGCCCGCACCTCCGACAAGGACCGGGAGAAGGCGCGCGACCACCTCCTCGGCCTCTTCGCGGCGGTCGGCAACGACGATCCCCGCGTCCTGGCGGGTCGTCGCAACCTGGCCTCAGCGCTCTTCTGAGTCCCGCTTCCCGAGCACCGAGCGTCCGGCCTCGAGCCGGGCGACCGGCACGCGGAAGGGCGAGCACGAGACGTAGTTGAGGCCCACCTCGTCGAAGAAGTGGACGGACAGCGGGTCGCCGCCGTGCTCGCCGCACACGCCGACCTTGAGGTCGGGCTTGGTCTTGCGACCCTTCTTGGTCCCCATCTCGACCATGCCGCCGACGCCGAGCTGGTCGAGCGACTCGAACGGCGAGACGTCGAAGATCCCGTGCTCGAAGTAGCGCGAGAAGAACGACGCCTCCACGTCGTCGCGGGAGAAGCCCCACGCCATCTGGGTCAGGTCGTTGGTGCCGAAGGAGAAGAAGTCGGCGGACTTGGCGATGCGGTTGGCCAGGAAGGCGGCGCGTGGCAGCTCGATCATCGTGCCGATGGCGATGTCGAGCTTGACCCCGCGCTCCTCCTCGACCTCGGCGATCTGCTGGTCGATCTCGCCCCGGACGATCTCGAGCTCGCGCACGCTCGCCACCAGCGGCACCATGATCTCCGGCCGTGGCGTGCCGTGGGCGTCCATCCGGTCGGCGGCCGCCTCGGCGATGGAGCGCGCCTGCATGCGGAACAGGCCGGGGATCTGGATGCCGAGGCGCACGCCGCGGAGGCCCAGCATCGGGTTCTGCTCGTGGAGCCGGCGGACGTGCGTGAGCAGCCGCGCGGCGTGCTCGTCGACCTCGCCGCGCTCCTCGGCGAGTGCGACCTCGACGCTGAGCTCGGTGAGGTCGGGCAGGAACTCGTGCAGCGGTGGGTCGAGCAGCCGGATCGTCACGGGCAGGCCGTCCATCGCCTCGAGGATCTCGGTGAAGTCCTGCCGCTGCAGCGGGAGGAGCTCGTCGAGCGCGGCCTCCACCCCGGCCTCGTCCTCGGCGACGATGAGCTTCTCCACCAGCTCGCGACGCTCGCCGAGGAACATGTGCTCGGTGCGGCACAGCCCGATGCCCTGGGCGCCGAAGCGGCGGGCCCGGGCGGCGTCGTCCGGGGTGTCGGCGTTGGTGCGGACCCGCAGCCGGCGCGCGCCGTCGGCGTGGGCCATGATCCGCGCCACCGCCTGGGCGAGGTCGTCGTCGATCTTCTCGCCCTCGAAGTGGCGCACGACCACCGAGTCGGCGACCGGCACGGCGCCGGCGAAGACCTCGCCGGTCGTGCCGTCGATGGAGATGACGTCGCCCTCGCGGATCGTCTCGCCGTCGCGGACGCGGAACTCCCTGGCCTTGGTGTCGACGTCGAGCGACTCGGCGCCGCACACGCACGTACGGCCCATGCCGCGGGCCACGACCGCCGCGTGCGAGGTCTTGCCGCCGCGGCTGGTGAGGATGCCGCGGGCCGCCACCATGCCGCGGAGGTCGTCGGGGTTGGTCTCCTTGCGGACGAGGATCACGTCCTCGCCACGACCGGCCCACTCCACGGCGGTGTCGGAGTCGAAGACGGCCTTGCCGACGGCGGCGCCGGGGGAGGCGTTCATGCCCTTCGCGAGGAGCGTGCGGTCGGCGGACTCGTCGAAGCGCGGGAACATCAGCTGGGCCAGCTGGTCGCCGGTTACGCGCAGCACGGCCTCGTCCAGCTGGATCATGCCCTCGTCGACCATGTGCACGGCGATGCGGAACGCCGCCTCCGGCGTGCGCTTGCCGACGCGCGTCTGCAGCATCCACAGCTTGCCGCGCTCGACGGTGAACTCGATGTCGCACATGTCGCGGTAGTGGCGCTCGAGCCGCGTCATGATCTGCATCAGGTCGTCGTGGGACGTCCGGTCGATCTCGGCCATGTCGGCCAGGGACACGGTGTTGCGGATGCCGGCCACGACGTCCTCGCCCTGGGCGTTCTGGAGGTAGTCGCCGTACTCGCCCTGCGCGCCGCTCGCCGGGTCGCGGGTGAAGGCGACGCCGGAGCCGGAGTCCATGCCGAAGTTGCCGAAGACCATGGCCTGCACGTTGACCGCGGTGCCGAGGTCCTCGGGGATCCGCTCCTGGCGGCGGTAGAGCCGCGCGCGGTCGGTGTTCCACGAGTCGAAGACGGCCCGGATCGCGAGGTCCATCTGCTCGCGCGGGTCCTGCGGGAAGTCGCGGCCGGTGTCGGCCTTGATGATGCCCTTGAAGGTCTCGACCAGAGCGCGCAGGTCGTCGGCGTCGAGGTCCAGGTCGTTGTCCGTGCCCTTGGCCTTCTTCACGTCGTCGAGCGCGTCCGAGAACAGCTCGGAGTCGACGTGCAGCACCGTGCCGCCGAACATCTGGAGCAGCCGGCGGTAGGAGTCCAGCGCGAAGCGCTCGGACTCGCTGCGGGCCGCCAGACCGCCGACCGAGGTGTCGTTGAGCCCCACGTTGAGGACCGTCTCCATCATCCCCGGCATCGAGAACTTCGCGCCGGAGCGCACGGACACCAGGAGCGGGTCGTCGGAGTCGCCGAGCTTCTTGCCCATCGCCTCCTCGAGCGCCGCGAGGTGCTCGGTGACCTCCTCGGCCAGCCCCTCGGGCTCGCCGCCCTCGGCGAGGTAGGCACGGCACGTCTCGGTGGAGATCGTGAAGCCCGGCGGGACCGGCAGGCCGAGGTTGGTCATCTCGGCGAGGTTGGCGCCCTTGCCGCCCAGGAGGTCCTTCTTGTCCTTGCTTCCCTCTGCGAAGTCGTACACCCAGGTCATGAAAGGCATCCTGCCTCAGCGACCGGACTCCGTATACGGCTGATCGCCCCCGACAGCGGCCCGCACCCTCCGGGAGGTGAAGTCTGCGGCCAGGTCGTCGACCTCCTCCAGCGTGCAGAACCGCACGTCGCGGATCTCGCGCTCCTGCATGACCACGTCCGCGAGCACCTCGGGTCCGTGGGTGCCCCCGTCGAAGACCAGGCACACCGCGTCGTCCCAGCCGCCCCACGCGGGCAGCCAGTCGGTGAGCACCAGGTCGCCCGGCTCGATCTCGAGGCCGAGCTCCTCCTCGACCTCGCGCTTCACCGCCAGCCGCGGTGACTCGCCGACCTCGACCACGCCGCCGGGGAGGTCCCAGTCGCGCTTGTAGGTCAGCTGGCACAGCAGCACGCGTCCCTCCGGGTCGCGCACGAGCATCTGCGAGATCGCCCGCTTGCGGGGGAGGAAGGAGTTGAGGAGGGACCGGAAGCTCTCGGGGTCGGACAGGGGAGGATCCGTCGCGAGGCGCGCGAAGACGGCGTAGGACGTGGCGTCTGCTCGGTCGCCCATGCCGGGCGCGATGCGCTGCACGCCCTCGAGGCGCATGCCTGCCCGGGTCGCGACCCGGCGGCTGCGGTCGTTGCGTGGATCGATACGCGCCTCGACCCGTTGCAGGCCCCACCCACCCTGGTCGGGATCCGAGAAGGCCCAGTCCACCAGGATGCGTACGGCCCGGGCGGCGTGGCCGTGCCCTCGGTGGCCGGCGTACAGGGCCCACCGCAGGCTCGCCCCGGCGCTGCCTTCACGGGTCAGGTCGACGCTCCCCACCAGACGTCCGTCGTGTTCGACGACGAAGGACGCCTGATCACCCGCCCGGAAGCGCTGACGCCAGCGCGCGATCGCCGCGGAGTGGGTCTGCTCGGTGACGTCGGCCGGGTCCCAGCCGAGCCAGAGGGCCATCTCGTCGTCGTGACCGGCCACGGCCTCCGCGACGTCGTCGTCGCGCCATGCCCGCAGCGTCACGGTCCCGTCAGTCAGCGTCGGCTGTTCGTCAGGCACCCGGCCACCCTAGCGACGAGACCACAAGCACCATGAAGGCAGTTGGGGCGGTGCCGGGCTGCCGCCACGCTCACACCGGGCGGATGTCCGGCGAACTGCCTGCATGGTGTGTCTCGCCGGCGGGGCTACCGGACCACGTCGAATCGGGCCATCATCCCGTGGTCCTCGTGGTCGAGCATGTGGCAGTGGATCATGAAGGGGCCGGTGTAGTCGGTGAAGCGGGCAGCGACCTCGACCTCCTCGCCGGGCTCCAGCCGCCAGGTGTCCTCCAGGCCCCGCTCCCACGGAGGCGGACGCCGGCCGTCGCGGAGGAGGGTGCGCCACTGCTCGGCGTGGATGTGGACGTAGTGGGTGACGTCGCTGGTGTTGCGGAAGCGCCACCGCTCGACGGTGTCGAGGCGGGCGCGGTGGTCGACCCGGCGCGGGTCGAAGGCGCGGCCGTTGATCGTCCAGGCGCTGCCGTGGTGCGAGGACTCCTCGAGCCCGAAGGTCCACGTCTGCGAGACCTTGGCCGGGACGGGGGAGACCAGCTTCGGCGAAGGCAGTCGCGACGGTAGCCGCGAGGCGTCCCTGGCCGGGGCGCCCACCCGGAACTCCATGACAGGGGTCTCGCGCGCGTCGTCCCCGGAGGTCCCGCTGGCGGCCGGGACCGACGCGAGCACGAGGCGCTGGCCGGTGGCGCCGCTGAAGTCGACGATCACGTCGGCGCGCTGGGCCGGCCCGAGCAGCACGCTTGACCGCACGACGGCCTTCGGGAGCAGGCCGCTGCCGGTGCCGATCTGCAGGAACGGCCGGCCGTCGGACAGCGTGAAGTTGTAGCTCGAGAACGGCGACGAGTTCAGCAGCCGCAGGCGGTAGCGGGTCGCCGACACGTCGAGGTACGGCGCGTACCGGCCGTTGACCAGGACCGTGTCGCCGACCGTCGCGTCGTCCGGCGGCGCGTGGGCCCCCGTCCACGACATCTCGCCGTGGTGCCCCACCATCTCAGGGCCGGCGGCGAACGGGTCGGTCAGCTGGTTGCCGCTGGTGAAGGACCGCTCGGAGACCATCAGCGGCACGTCGCGGCGGCCGGTCGGCAGGCTCAACGTGCGCGTGGGCGGGTCGGTGACGATGAACATGCCCTGCAGGCCGCGCCAGTTGTTGCGGGCGGTGCGGTCCATCCGGTGGTCGTGGTACCAGAAGAACGAGCCGGGCTCGGGGCGCCCGTCGACCACGAGCGGGTAGTCGTACGTCCGCTCGCCGCCACGCGCGATCAGGTGGGTCGTCGGCTGCCCGTCGTCCGCAGAGGCGTGGTGGTCGCCGTGCAGGTGTGTCGACATGGACCCGGCACCGCGGGGGAGCCGGTTGACGACGGTCACCTCGGTGCCGCGCCCGCCCCGCCGCCTGATGGTGGGACCGGGATAGCTGCCGTCGTAGGTCCACATCGACGTGCGCGGTCCGTGCGGGAGGGTCCGCACCTCCGCGCGGCGCATGACCAGCCTGATGTCCTCACCGCGCCGCGTGCTGGGGACCACGAGCGGCTGCTCGAAGCGCGTGTCCACGGGCTCGGCGCCGCCCGCGACGCCCTCGACGTTGATAACGCCGCGCATGTTGGGGTGGAACTTGCAGAAGAAGGCCCACGCACCGGCTGACAGCGCCTCGACACCGGTGACCGTCGCGGACGTGCCCGCGGGGACGCGTACGTCGAACAGGGGCGTCCCGTCCGCGTTGCGGGCGACCGACGTGACGGTGTGGTCCATGGAGTCGAGGTTGACGACGGTGACGGTGCCACCGCCACCGACGGTCACCTCGGGGGTGGCGAACCCTGCGCGGGTGCCGCCCTCCTCGACGAGGATGGTCGCGTTCCGCACCGGCTCGGCGGAGGCCGTACGCCCCTCCGGACCGGACGCCGGGTCGAGGGCCACGAGCGCGACCGCGCACGTCACGATGCCGACCAGCCAGGCCGTCGGCCGGCGACGCAGGATCCCCGTCATCGTCCCGAGTGTGCATCAGTGACCGGGTGCCGGCATCCCCAGAAATCGGTGGTCTGGACCTCGCCCGGATGTCACGAAAATCGATGATGACGGGCCCAGGGATCGGTGCCACTACTGGAAGGTGGTGCCGACGGCACCGCACTTTCCCAGAAGGGTAGGACCACCATGCACGTGCCCACCGAACTGCGAAGGGTGGTGGCGGTCGTGTGCGCCACGGCGCTCGCGAGCTCGCCCGTCCTCCTCGTACCCACGACAGCTGGTGCCTCCGGCGCCGCCACCACCAGCGCCCGAGCGGCCATGCCGCACCTCACCGCGCTGCTGACCAAGAAGACGATCATCGTGAAAGGGGCCGACAACCTGAGCGCAGGACGTGTGCACCTCGACGTCAAGGGCGGGCCGGTCGAGTTCGTGACCTTCGACAAGGGCTACGACATCGCGGACTTCACTGCCGACTTCAACAAGTTCGGCGCCAAGAGGGACATCAAGGCGCTGAAGCGCGTGGTCAGCAAGTCCACCATCATCGGTGGCCTCGAGGCCGGCGGCTCCGGCACCATCGTCTTCCCGCGCCCGGGCGCCTACACGCCGATCTCCCTCGGCCAGCGTGGCGTGGTGACCGGCAAGACACTCGTCGTCGACGGTCCCAAGCGCTCGTCCAAGACCCCCCGCACCGACGGCTCCATCATCGGGAAGAACGGTCCGTCCTGGGGAGGCGCCTCGCAGCTGCCCCACCAGGGTCGGTTCGCGTTCAAGAACAAGGCGGACGAGCCGCACTTCGTGATCCTCCAGCAGGTCGCCGAGGGCACCACCACCGACCAGGTGCTGGAGGCCCTGCAGAGCGGGGACGGGCCGGAGCCCTCGTGGATCTTGCCGGCCGGTATGACAACCGGGACGCTGAGCCCCGGCCGCAGCATGACGGTCGACTACGACCTGCCCGCAGGCCAGTACGTCGTCATGTGCTTCTTCCCCGACCCCAAGATGGGCGGCATGGAGCACGCCCTGATGGGGATGCTGAGGATGATCAACCTGAGCTGATCAGGTCGTTCCGTCCTCCTTGCGGAACCACACCGTCGCCAGGGGCGGCACCACGATGTCAGCGTGCGCAGGCTGGCCGTGGTGCTCGCCCTCGGTGGCGGTGACGGCGCCGAGGTTGCCCACGCCGGATCCGTAGTAGGACTCGGCGTCCGTGTTGAGGACCTCCGCCCACCTTCCCGCCGACGGCAGGCCGAGGCGATAGCCCTCGTGCGGGGTGCCGGCGAAGTTGGCCACGCACACCAGGTCGGGCTCGCCGGGGGAGCGGCGGACGAACGAGAAGGTGTTGGCGCCCGCGTCGTTGGCGTCGATCCACTGGAAGCCCGACGGCTCGTTGTCGCGCCCCCACAGCGCGCCGCTCTCGGCGTACGCGCGGTTCATGTCCCGCACCATCGCGTGGACACCTGCGTGCTCGGGGTGCTCCAGGAGCCACCAGTCGAGCTCGCGGCTCTCGGCCCACTCGGACTCCTGGCCGAACTCGCAGCCCATGAAGAGCAGCTGCTTGCCGGGGTGGGCCCACATGTAGGCGAGGTAGGCGCGCAGGTTGGCGAGCTGCTGCCAGCGGTCGCCGGGCATCTTGCGCAACAGGGAGCCCTTGCCGTGCACGACCTCGTCGTGGCTGATCGGCAGGACGTAGTTCTCCGCGAAGGCGTAGACGAGCGAGAACGTCATCTGGCCGTGGTGGTGGCTGCGGTAGAGCGGGTCCTTGGAGACGTAGTTGAGCGAGTCGTGCATCCAGCCCATGTTCCACTTGAACCCGAAGCCGAGGCCGCCGTCGCTCGTGGGCCCGGTGACGCCGGGCCAGGCGGTCGACTCCTCGGCGATCGTGACGATGCCGGGCACCCTCTTGTAGACGGTGGCATTCATCTCCTGCAGGAACTGCACCGCCTCGAGGTTCTCCCGGCCGCCGTGCTTGTTCGGCGACCACTCGCCGTGCTCGCGGGCGTAGTCGAGGTAGATCATCGAGGCGACGCCGTCCACGCGCAGGCCGTCGGCGTGGTACTCCTCGAGCCAGTAGACCGCGTTGGCGTAGAGGAAGTTGCGCACCTCGTTGCGGCCGAAGTTGAAGATGTGGGAGCCCCACTCCTTGTGCCAGCCGCGCTGCGGGTTGGGGTCCTCGTAGAGCGGGGTGCCGTCGAAGCGGGCCAGCGCCCACTCGTCGGTGGCGAAGTGCCCGGGGACCCAGTCGAGGATGACGCCGACGCCGGCCTGGTGGAGCCGGTCGATGAGGCGCTTCAGCCCGTCGGGGTCGCCGAAGCGCGAGTCGGGGGCGAAGTAGGAGGTGACGTGGTAGCCCCACGAGCCGCCGAACGGGTGCTGCATCACCGGCATGAACTCGACGTGGGTGAAGCCGAGGTCGGAGACGTAGGGGACCAGCGCGTCGGCGATCTCGTCCCACGTGTAGAGCTCGCCCGAGTAGTGCTTGCGCCACGAGGCGAGGTGCACCTCGTAGGTCGACATCGCCTCGTCGACGGGTTGGCTCGTGCGGCGCTTCTCGAGCCACGCTTCGTCGCCCCACTGGTGCTGCGACCGCCACACCTTCGAGGCGGAGCTCGGCGGCTTCTCGGCGTACTGGGCCAGGGGGTCGGCGCGGTCGACCCACTGGCCGTCGGCGCCCCGGATCCGGTACTTGTACTGCGACCCGACGCCGGCCTCCTCGACGTGGACGTGCCAGACGCCGGACCCGTCGAGGCGTGTCATGGGGTGTGCCGAGCCGTCCCACCCGGCCCACTCGCCGGCGACCTGGACCTCCATGGCGTTGGGGGCCCACACGCGGAAGGACGTGCCGTCGGTGCCTTGCTGCGCGCCGAGCACCGTCCAGAGCAGCTCGTGGCGACCCTCACCGATCAGGTGAAGGTCGAGCTCGCCGGGGGCGTGGGGGTCCCGCGACCCGGCCGCGGGTGCACCACCGACCGTGCTCTCCGGAGCGGTCCGGACCGGGGCGGCGGCCTCCGGGGTGCTCGTGGGCTTGCTCGTGTGCTTGCTCGTGGGCTTGGTCATGACGACTCCTCCAACGCTGCGAGAGGGATGGAGAGCCATCCCGGACGATTGCGTGCTTCGTAGACCGCCTCGTAGACGACCTTGTCCGCGAGGTAGGCGTCGAGCAGTACCCCGTTGGGGCCGTCGAGCTCCTCCCCGCGCTTCTCGGTGTAGGCGGCCAGGAACGCGGCGCGGTTGCGTGCGGACCACTCGGACGCCCGGTAGGCACGCTGCTCGGCCTCGCCACCGGCGTCGGCGCCACCGGTCATCGCGACCACGCGCGGTGCGTAGTCGAAGGAGCGGACCATCCCTGCCACGTCCCGCCAGGCCGAGTCGGGCCTGAGTCGCTCGGCGAGCGGCTTGGCCGGCTCGCCCTCGAAGTCCACGATCTTCCAGCCCTTGACGGTGCGCAGGGTCTGGCCGAGGTGCAGGTCACCGTGGACCTGCTGCACCTCGACGGCGTCGAGCTCGCGCAGCCGGGCGAACGTCTCGCGCAGCCGGGTCTCGTGGGCCGCCAGGTCCGGTACGACGTCGAGGGCGGCCACGAGCCGGTCCTCCATCGCCTGGGCCAGCTCGCCCAGGGCGTCGGCCTCGCGCCGCTCGACCGGGAAGTGCGCGGCCAGGTCGGCATGCACCTCGGCCAGCGCGATGCCGAGTCGCGCGGCCTCGCCGGCGAAGTCACCGCCGACCTCGTCGGCGTGCAGGTCGGCCTCGGCGAACAGGTTCCGCACGCTGGCCAGCGCCAGGTCCCAGCCGTCGCTCGCGGTGCGGAGGAACTGCTGGAGCATCGCGAGCTGGATGGTGGTGTTGGTGTCGTCGTCGACGAGGTCGAGCCACCCGTAGAGCGCGGCGACGTGGGTCGACTCCGCCTCGGTGAGGACCTGGTGGATCGCGATGTCGGGGTTGACCCCCGGGGTCACCTTGCGGAAGACCTTCATCAGCGCGTCCTCGCCGAAGGCGACCGACGAGTTCGACTGCTCGCCGGAGAAGAGCGTCGAGTGGGCCTCGATGTCGAGGTCGTGGCCCGGCAGCCGGTGGAACATCAGGTCGCCGCGCACGTCGGACGGCGGCGCCGGCGCGACGCCGTGCCGGGCGAACGCCGCCAGCCACAGGGCCATCGCCTGGCGGTCGTGCAGCGCGTCGTAGACGTGCGCGTGCCCGAGCTCGTCGTCGTCCCACTCGCCGATGAGCGCGTGGGAGATCCGCTCCTGCGGCTCGGCGTAGAACGCCAGCGGCAGCTGGTAGAGGTCGGTGGACCCGTCGTCGTACGTCACCTCGGCGAGCTGGATCGCGACCCGCAGGCCTTCGGGGGCGTCGGGGAGCTCGCCGACGCGGCGCACGCTCGTCAGCGTCCAGTCGCGCCCCTTGCCGCCGAACCAGCGGGCCTCGCTGATCCAGCTGGTCAGGTCGTCGTTCACGATCCCTCCACCCCCGCGGTCGTCGGTTCGGTCAGCCTCAGCCAGAGGAAGCCGTAGCCACCCAGGGTGAGCAGGTAGGGCAGCTCACCGACGGCTGGGAACGGCACGCCGCCGAGCAGCTCGATGGGCACCATGCCCTCCCACTGCCGCAGGTCGAGCTCGACCGGCTGGGGGAAGCGGGAGAGGTTGTTGACGCAGAGGATCACGTCGCGGTCCTCGGCTCCGCGGTGCTCGCGGATGTACGACAGGACGCTCGGGTTGGAGCCGCCGAGGTCGACGAAGTCGCCGAGCCCGAAGGCCGGGTGGCGGCGCCTGGCGTGGACCAGGCGACGGGTCCAGTGGAGCAACGAGGAGGTGTTCTCCAGCTGCGCCTCGACGTTGACCGACTGGTAGCCGTAGACCGGGTCCTGGATCGCCGGCAGGTGGAGCTTGCCGGGCGTGGCTGCGGAGAACCCCGCGTTGCGGTCGGGCGTCCACTGCATCGGCGTACGCACTCCGTCGCGGTCGCCGAGCCAGATGTTGTCGCCCATCCCGATCTCGTCGCCGTAGTACAGGACGGGTGATCCGGGCAGCGACAGCAGGAGCGCGGTGAAGAGCTCCATGCGGTTGACGTCGTTGTCGAGCAGCGGCGCCAGCCGGCGGCGGATGCCGATGTTGGCCTTCATCCGCGGGTCGTGGGCGTACTCCGACCACATGTAGTCGCGGTCCTCGTCGGTCACCATCTCGAGGGTGAGCTCGTCGTGGTTGCGCAGGAAGATGCCCCACTGGCAGCCGTCGGGGATCGACGGGGTCTGCTCGAGGATCTCCGAGATCGGGAATCGCGACTCGCGGCGCACCGCCATGAAGATGCGCGGCATGACGGGGAAGTGGAAGGCCATGTGGCACTCGGTGCCGATCCACCGGCCGTCCTCGGTCTGCTCGGGACCGAAGTACTCCACGACGTCGGCCGGCCACTGGTTGGCCTCGCAGAGCAGCACGCGCCCGGGGTAGTTCTCGTCGACGAAGCGGCGGCACTTCTTGAGGAAGTCGTGCGTCTCGGGCAGGTTCTCGCCGTTGGTGCCGGGACGCTCGTAGAGGTAGGGCACCGCGTCGAGCCGGAACCCGTCGAGGCCCATGTCGAGCCAGAAGGCCATCGCCTCCAGCATCGCGTCGTGGACCTTGGGGTTGTCGAAGTTGAGGTCGGGCTGGTGGTGGAAGAACCGGTGCCAGAAGTACTGCTGGCGCACCGGGTCCCACGTCCAGTTGGACGGCTCGGTGTCGACGAAGATGACGCGGGCGTCCTGGTAGAGCTCGTCGGTGTCGGACCACACGTAGAAGTCGCCGTACGGCCCCTCGGGGTCGCTGCGGCTGGCCTGGAACCACGGGTGGGCGTCACTCGTGTGGTTCATGACGAAGTCGATGATCACGCGGATGCCGCGCTGGTGGCAGGCGTCGATGAACTCGTGGAAGTCCTCGACCGTGCCGCACTCGGGGAGGATGTTGTTGTAGTCGGCGACGTCGTAGCCGCCGTCGCGCAGGGGCGAGGTGAAGAACGGCGGGACCCACAGGCAGTCCACGCCCAGCCACTCGAGGTAGTCGAGCTTCTCGATCAGGCCCTTGAAGTCGCCGGTCCCGTCACCGTTGGAGTCACGGAACGACCGCACCAGCACCTCGTAGAAGACCGCCGTGCGGAACCAGTCGGGCTCCGCGTTGAGCACGGCGGTCGCGCGGGTCGCGTCCGTCGGCATCTGGGACGAGGTCGGGTGTTCGGTCAACGGGTCCTCCTGACGACGATCACGTGGGCAGGTTCGTGGCCGGGGTCGAGCCGGACGTAGTTGTGCGCGGTCCAGCTCCAGTCCTCGCCGGTGATCTCGTCGTGGGCGACGAAGGAGTCGTGCCACTCCAGGCCGAGCGCCGGCATGTCGAGGTGGACCATCGTCTCCCGCGTGCCGTGCGGGTCGAGGTTGATGACGCTGATGACGATGTCGTCGCCGTGCTTCTTCGAGAAGACCAGCACGTGGTCGTCGTCGCTGGAGTGGATCGTCACGTTGCGCAGCAGCTGGAGCGCCGGGTGCTGGCGGCGGATCTGGTTGAGCCGCGTGAGGTAGGGCGCGAGCGTGGTGCCCTCGGCGTCGCGCTTCTCCCAGTCGCGGATGCGGATCTGGTACTTCTCCGAGTCGAGGTACTCCTCCGACCCGGGCTTCACCGCGACGTGCTCGAACAGCTCGTAGCCGGCGTAGACCCCCCAGCTGGGCGAACCGGTGGCGGCGAGCGCTGCACGCACCTTGAACGCCGCCGGTCCGCCGTACTGCAGGTAGGCGTGGAGGATGTCGGGGGTGTTGACGAAGAAGTTCGGCCGCATCAGGTGGTCGGACTCGTGCGAGACCTCGACGAGGTACTCCTCGATCTCGCGCTTGGCGGTGCGCCAGGTGAAGTAGGTGTAGCTCTGGTGGTAGCCGACCGCGCCGAGGCCGTGCATCATCGCGGGCTTGGTGAAGGCCTCGGACAGGAAGAGCACGTCGGGGTCCGTACGACGTACCTCCGCCAGCAGCCACTCCCAGAAGGCGAGGGGCTTGGTGTGCGGGTTGTCGACGCGGAAGATCCGCACCCCGTGCGACATCCAGAGCTTCACGACCCGCAGCACCTCGCGGCAGATGCCGGCCGGGTCGTTGTCGAAGTTCATCGGGTAGATGTCCTGGTACTTCTTCGGCGGGTTCTCGGCGTACGCGATCGTCCCGTCCGCGCGCGTCGTGAAGAACTGCGGGTGCGTGGTCACCCAGGGGTGGTCGGGCGCCGCCTGGAGCGCGAGGTCGAGGGCCACCTCGAGGTCGAGCTCACGGGCACGCGCGACGAAGGCGTCGAAGTCCTCGAACGTCCCCAGCTCGGGGTGGATCGCGTCGTGGCCGCCGTCCTTGCTGCCGATCGCCCAGGGCGAGCCGGTGTCGTCGGGGCCGGGCGTCAGGGTGTTGTTGGGGCCCTTGCGGTTGACCTCGCCGATGGGGTGGATCGGCGGCAGGTAGACGACGTCGAAGCCCATCTCGGCCACCCGGTCGAGGCGCTTGGCCGCCGTCCGGAAGCTCCCGCTCGTGATCGTGCCGGTCTTCTCGTCTCGCGTCGCGCCCTCCGAGCGGGGGAAGAACTCGTACCAGCTGCCGAAGAGCGCGCGGGAGCGGTCGGCGCGGAACCGGAACGGACCCGTCACGGTGAGCAGCTCGCGCAGCGGGTGAGCGAGGAGCACGGCCTCGAGCTCGGGGTCCTGGAGGGCGCCGAGGCGCGCGCCGACCGGACGTTCGGTGTCGGTCGCGGCCGCGATCGCGCCGGAGACGACGGCGGCCGACCGCTTGTCGAGCGCGTCCTTGCCCGTCCCTGCGGCCACGCGCTCCAGCAGGAGCCGCGCCTCGGTGAACATGAGCTCGACATCGACCCCGGCGGGGATCTTGATGCCCGCGTCGTGCTCCCACGTCGCGACCGGGTCGGACCAGGAGTGGATCTCGAAGGTCCACTCGCCCTCGATGTCGGGCGTGACGTGGGCGACGTAGCGGTTGGGCTCCTCGCCGTCGGGTCGCATCCGCACCGGGTCGCGGGTCCGGCCGCTCGGATCGGTCGCGACCACCTCCGCCGCGAGCTGGTCGTGGCCCTCGCGGAAGACCGAAGCGCGTACGGGCATCGGCTCCCCGACGGTGGCCTTGGCCGACTGGCGACCCAGGTCGACCACGGGAGAGACATCCATCACGGGTATCCGTCCAACCATGGCCCCACACTTGCGAACCCGAACCCCGCACGCAAGCCGACCGCGGCCGAGGCCACCCCTTGGGACGTCACGGCCGCGGTCGATGCCGTCAGGTCCGCGCGCCTACGTCGGACCTCGGCCGGGCGGCGCCGACGTGGCCGAGGAGGGCCCGCTCTTGGATCGTTCCAAGAAATGGCCTAGCGTGCTGGTCCGTGCGAGCGTTCAGACGATTCACCGTCCGTCCCGTCCTGCCCGAGCCCCTGGGGGCGCTGGCCGCCCTGGCCGGCAACCTGCGCTGGTCGTGGCACCCGCCCACCCAGGACGTGTTCTCCTCGATCGACCCCGAGCTGTGGCGCCGGGTCAAGTGCGACCCGGTGCGCCTCCTCGGTGCCGTCGGGCGTGAACGGCTCGACGAGCTGGTCGAGGACGGCGACTTCCGCGCGCGCCTCGGCGCCGCGCACGCCGACCTGCAGCGCTACCTCACCGAGGACCGGTGGTACGCCCGCAAGGCCGGCGACGACGCCCCGCGCGCCATCGCGTACTTCTCGTCCGAGTTCGGCATCACCTCGGTGCTGCCGCAGTACTCCGGCGGCCTCGGCATCCTGGCCGGTGACCACCTCAAGGCGTCCTCCGACCTCGGCATCCCGCTGGTGGGCGTCGGCCTGTTCTACCGCCACGGCTACTTCAAGCAGGCGCTCGACCGCGACGGCTGGCAGCAGGAGAGCTACCCCGTCCTCGACCCCGACGAGCTGCCGCTGACCGTGCTCCGCGAGGCTGACGGCAGCCGGGCGACGGTCTCCATCGCCCTCCCCGACGGCCCCGACCTGGTGGCCCGGATCCTCGTCGCCCACGTCGGTCGCGTGCCGCTGCTGCTCCTCGACACCGACGTCGAGGAGAACAGCGCCCACTACCGCGACGTGACCGACCGGCTCTACGGCGGCAACTCCGAGCACCGGCTGCGCCAGGAGCTGCTCCTCGGCGTGGGCGGCGTACGCGCCCTGCGGGTGTGGTCGCGCATCACCGGCGCCCCGGCGCCGGAGGTCTTCCACGCCAACGAGGGGCACGCCGGGTTCCTCGGCGTCGAGCGCATCCGCGAGCTCACCGTCGACGAGGCCGGGCCGCACCTCGACTTCGACACCGCGCTCGAGGTCTCCCGCGCCGGCACGGTCTTCACCACGCACACGCCGGTGCCCGCCGGCATCGACCGGTTCCCGCGCGAGCTCGTCTCCCAGTACTTCGCCGGCAGCTCGCCGACGCCGGGCGTCCCGGTCGACCGCATCCTCGCGCTCGGCGCCGAGACCTACGAAGGCGGCGACGCCGGGGTCTTCAACATGGCGGTGATGGGCTTCCGCCTCGCCCAGCGCGCCAACGGCGTCTCCGAGCTGCACGGCCACGTGTCGCGCGGCATGTTCAACGGTCTGTGGCCGGCCTTCGACGAGGCCGAGGTGCCGATCACGTCGATCACCAACGGCGTCCACGGCCCGACCTGGATCGCGCGCGAGGTCATCGAGCTCGCCGCGAGCCGCGGCGGCGACATCGACGGCGACGACACCGACGCCCTCTGGCCGCTCGTCGACCAGATCAGCGACCGCGAGATCTGGGACCTCAAGCGCACGCTTCGCACCCGCTTCGTCGAGGACGCCCGCGACCGGATGCGCCGCTCGGCGGTCAAGCGGGGCTACGCAGCCGCCGAGACCACGTGGATCGACAGCGCGCTCGACCCGAACGTCCTGACCATCGGGTTCGCCCGGCGCGTGCCGACGTACAAGCGGCTCACGCTGATGCTGCGCGACCCCGCCCGCCTCAAGAAGCTGCTGCTCGACCCCGAGCGGCCCATCCAGCTCGTCATCGCCGGCAAGGCGCACCCGGCCGACGAGACCGGCAAGCGGCTCATCCAGGAGATGGTGCGCTTCGCCGACGACCCGGAGGTCCGGCACCGCATCGCGTTCCTGCCCAACTACGACATCGCGATGGCGCAGCCGCTCTACCCCGGCTGCGACGTGTGGCTCAACAACCCGCTGCGCCCCTACGAGGCGTGCGGCACCTCCGGCATGAAGGCGGCGCTCAACGGCGGCCTGAACCTCTCGATCCTCGACGGCTGGTGGGACGAGTGGTACGACGGCAACAACGGCTGGGCGATCCCGTCGGCCGACGGCATCGACGATCCCGACCGGCGTGACGACCTCGAGGCCAACGCGCTCTACGACCTGCTCGAGGGCGAGGTCGTGCCGCGCTTCTACGAGACGAACGACGAGGGCGTGCCCCCGCGCTGGCTGGAGATGGTCCGCCACACGCTGAAGTCGCTCGGCCCCAAGGTGCTCGCCACCCGTCAGGTCCGCGACTACGTCCGCGAGCTCTACGCGCCGGCCGCGCACACCGCGCGCACGCTCAACTCCGACTACGTCGGCGCTCGCACCCTGGCGGGCTGGAAGCACGACGTCCGCGCCGCGTGGCCGGGCGTCCGCGTCGAGCACGTCGACTCCGAGGGCGTGGGCGACCAGGCCGTCGTGGGCGCGACGCTCGCCGTCCGCGCCTGGGTGGCGCTCGGCTCGCTGTCGGCCGACGATGTCGAGGTGCAGGTCGTGCACGGGCGGATCGGCTCCGACGACGTCCTCACCGCGACCTCGGCGACGCCGATGCTGGTGGGGGAGTCGTACGACGGCAACCGCCACCGCTTCGACGCCGCGGTGCCGCTCGCGGTCTCGGGCCCGTTCGGCTACACGGTCCGCGTGGTCCCGCGCAACGAGTCGCTGGCCTCCGTCGCCGAGCTCGGGCTGGTGGCCGAGCCGGCCTGACCGGCGACCTGACCGGCGGCCGGCCGCCCGCCGCGCCGATGCGGCTGTGTCAGTCCGCCGCGCTCGTCGCCAGCGGGTTGTGCCGGCGGCAGCGACAGAGGTCGCTGCAGGGGAGGTAGGAGTGTGCGGCGTGGCCGCACTCGGGACACGGCAGGTCGTGGCTGAGGCGGGACCGGTTCGTCTGGACGGTGTCCCACATGGTGCACCTCCTTCCGGTGCTGAGTGGTCCTCACAGCGTGCGCCTTCCCGTGCCCACTCCGCATCCGGGTTATTACCTACGTCGCCGCCGTCGCGTCGGTAAAGGCGTTGCCCGGCGCGGCGGTCGCGAGGACGATCGCCCCATGCCCTCGACCGTTCCGCCCGGCATCCTCGAGCCCTTCCTCGCGGCCGCTGACGTCGCCGCCTCGTCGCGACCCGACGTGGACGCGGAGACCGCGCGGGAGCTGATGGGGGAGGCGGCGAGCATGCTGCACGACAGCCTCGCTCTGGACCACCTCGACGAGCACGACCTGCTCCAGGTGGTCGCTGCCCTCGCCGCGGACCTCACGACCGTCGACCCGGGCGCGGCCGTACGTGCCCGCGCTGCCGCGGTGGCCGAGGACGACCGGGCCCTCCACGACCCGGGCGGCGTGCGCGGGGCGTACCTCGTGTGCGTGCAGGTGCTCGGGCTCTGACCGGAGACGCGCGGACCAAAGCCGGGGCGAAGCCGTCGTCCGAGCGTGGGTCGGACGACGACGGGCAGGTTCTGTCCGTGTGTCTACGAGGTGGAGCCAGGACCCGTCAGGCGGACTTAACGGCCGTCCGGCGGCGTGCCTCAGCGCGTGCTGAGCGGGACGCGGCCCGATCGGTCCGTCCGACCGTCAGTCGTCGCGGAGAGCGGCGTGCTGGTCGACGTTGCGCACGTCGTCCGGCTCGGGCGCGTGGTCGGTGTCGACCCCGGCGACCATGTCCTCCGCGCGCACGTCGGCGGGGAGGGTCGTGAAGCGCGTGCTGTCAGGTGCTCCCATGCAGCGACTGTAGCGCCGGACCGGACCGGTCAGCCGAAGGTGAGCCAGATCCCGATGGCCGTCGGCACGACGGCGAGCAGCAGCCACGGGGAGACGATGCGCTTGCCGTGGATCGCGCGGCCGACGGCGACCGCGAAGGCGCCGAAGATGCCGGCGATGACGTTGAGCCCGATCTTGGACGACGTGGGGGAGTCGTCCAGCATCACGGCTGCGACGACGAGGCCGACGACGAGGTGCAGGATCGTGGTGACGGCGAGCGTCGACATCACCCAGCGCTGCACGCGGGCGAGGTCGCGGGCGTCCTTCTCGGGGTCCTGGACGATCCGGCGCGGGGCGTCGAGGTCGAGCAGGTGGCCGCGACCCTTCTCCGTACGTCGAGCGGGAACGCTGCCGGCCATGCGAGCCTCTCTCACGAATCGTTTGCTGTGACAACGATTGCTAGGCTAACGGAATGTCCGCGCCCCGCCGAATCGACGATCTCGACGGCATCGACGATCCCCTCGCTCTCGAGCGACAGGTCTGCTTCGCCCTCGCGGTCGCGTCCCGCACGGTCATCTCCGTCTACCGGCCGGTGCTCGAGCCGATGGGGCTCACCCACCCGCAGTACCTCGTGATGCTGGCGTTGTGGGGCGGGGAGCCGTTGTCCGTGACGGAGCTCAGCCGTCGGCTCGAGCTCGACCCGGCGACGCTCTCACGGCTGCTCCGGCGGCTCGAGGCGGCCGGCCTCGTGCGGCGGGACCGGAACCCCGCGGACGAGCGCAGCCTCGCGGTGGCCCTGACGGACCGGGGCCGCGACCTGCGCAGGGAGGCGCTCGAGGTGCCCGGCACGATCCTTCGGCGCCTCGGGCTGGAGCTCCACGAGCTGGTGGACCTGCGCGACCGCCTCACCGAGGTCATCGGGGCCGCGAAGGCGGCGACGGAGGCGCAGCCCGCCTGAGCGGGTGCAGACTGCGCACGTGCGATCAAGTGCGCGGCCCCGCCACGGGCGAGGGTGGTGGTCATGACGACAGCGGCCGACACCTTCGCCGAGTTCCTCGCCACCCTGGCCGAGACCCTCGACCTGGGCGGCGACGAACGGGCGCGCCGGCTCCACCTCTCGCGCTTCCACCTCGCGCGCGTCGTGTCGGCAGCGGGCGGTGAGCCCCCGGAGCGGATGCGTCGGCGGCTGCTGCTGGAGCGCGCGGCGTACCGCCTGCTGACGGGCGACGAGCAGGTGGTCGACGTCGCGTTCGAGGCCGGCTACGGCTCGCACGAGGCGTTCACCCGAGCGTTCGCGCGGGAGTACGGCACCGCGCCGAGCCGCTGGCGTCAGCACCCCACCCGCACCCAGATCGAGGGTCCGAGCGGCGTGCACTTCCACCCGCCCGGCAGCCTGCGGCTGCCGACCTCCCGAAAGGTGACCCCGATGGACCTGATGACACGCATGATCGAGCACCACGTCTGGCTGACCGGCGAGCTGATCGACCGGGCGAGCCGACTCAGTGACGAGCAGCTCGACGCCCCGATCGAGGTGCCCATCGGCACCATCGACTGCGACATGACCATCCGTTCCGTGCTCGGCCGGCTCGTCGGGCAGCTGGCCCAGTGGAACGCCGCCGTCGACCAGCGGTCCTACGACTGGGACCAGGAGCGCGGCAAGTCGCTCAGCACGCTGCGGCGCGAGCTCGCCGAGGAGGGCCCCGCCTTCCTCGAGCAGGTGCGTACGACGATCGATGAGGGCCGCCTCGACGACACCTTCGTCGACGTCACCTGCGAGACGCCGCGGGTCTTCACCTACGGCGGGATGGTGGCGCACGTGCTGACCTTCGCCGCCGTACGACGCCTCGTGGTGCTGGGCGCCTTCGAGAACCACGGCATCACCGACCTCGAGGCCGGCGACCCGATGGAGTGGATGGGCGCCCCGGCCTGACCCGCGCGCCCCTTGACCTCCGCTGGAGCCGGGGCAAGTGTGGGTGGCAGCGTGGTCAGCGTGGTCAGCAAGGAGGTCCGCCATGCCGGACGACCAGTACGCCAGCGTCCGCTACCTCGTCGATGACGTCGATGCCGCGGTCGCGTTCTACACCGACGTCCTCGGGTTCACGGTGCTCAGCCGCCCGGCACCGCCGTTCGCCGACGTCGTCCGGGGACCCCTGCGCCTGCTGCTCTCGGGACCGCAGACCTCCGGGGCGCGTGCGACGCCGCAGGAGCTCGCCGGCCCCGGGCGCAACCGGATCCACCTGGTGGTGGACGACCTGGACGCCGAGCTCGAGCGCCTGCGGGGGGTGGGGGTGCATCCACTCGGTGAGGTCGTCGCGGGACCGGGCGGGCGCCAGTTCCTCGTCACCGACCCGGCCGGCAACCTTGTCGAGGTGTTCGAACCGGCCTCGTGAGACCTGCCTTCAGGTCTCGCGCAGCACCAGCACGGAGCGCGCCTGCAGCTCCATCGTCCCGCCTGCGACCACGGGGGTGCCGACGGCGACGTCGGCGTTGGTCGACAGGACGACCTCACCGTGGTGGACCCACTGGTTGGCCGGGAGCACCAGCTCGACGTCGTCGACGCCGGAGTTGAGCCAGATCATGAACGATCGGTCCCGCACCTGCTCGCCGCGCGGGCCGGGGGAGCGCAGGGGTGCGCCGTTGAGGAACATCCCGATGGTCCGGATGCTGTCGTCGTTCCAGTCGGCGACGGTCATCTCGTGGCCGCTCGGGTGCACCCACACGAGGTCCTTGATGCCGCCCTTGATCGTGGGTCGGCCGGCGAACCAGTGCCGCTGCCGCAGCACCGGGTGCTCGCGACGCAGCCGCAGCGCGGTCTTGGTGATCTCGTAGACGTCGAGCCACGCGTCGTCGGGGCGCCAGTCGATCCACGAGGTCTCGTTGTCCTGGCCGTAGGCATTGTTGTTGCCGCCCTGCGAGCGTCCGCGCTCGTCACCGGCGGTGAGCATCGGGACGCCGCTGGAGAAGCACAGCGTCGCCATCAGGTTGGCCGCCTGGCGACGCCGCAGCGCGATGATCTCCGGGTCGTCGGTCTTGCCCTCGACGCCGCAGTTCCACGACCGGTTGTTGTCGGTGCCGTCGCGGTTGTCCTCGCCGTTGGCGTCGTTGTGCTTCTCGTTGTAGGAGACGAGGTCGCGCAGCGTGAAGCCGTCATGGGCGGTGACGAAGTTGACCGAGGCGTAGGGGGAGCGGCCGTCGTCGGCGTAGAGGTCGCTCGACCCGGCCAGCCGGGTGGCCACGGTCCGTACGCCGGAGTGGCCGCGCCAGAAGTCGCGGACCGTGTCGCGGAACTGGTCGTTCCACTCGACCCACGGCGGCGGGAACTGCCCGACGCGGTAGCCGTCCATCGACGCGTCCCACGGCTCGGCGATCAGCTTCACGTGACGGAGCACGGGGTCCTGCCCGATCGCGGTGAGCAGGTGCGAGCCCATGTCGACCACCTGGTCGGTGCGGGTCAGCGCGCTCATCAGGTCGAAGCGGAAGCCGTCCACGTGCATCTCGGTGACCCAGTAGCGCAGGGAGTCGAGGATCAGCCGGAGGCTCTGCGTGTGGGTGGCGTCGACGGTGTTGCCGCAGCCGGTGACGTCCCAGTAGCGCACGGGCTCCGGGTCGCGGCCCGGCTTCGCCGGCGGCGGCACCACGCGTTGGTAGTAGCCGCGGTCGTCGAGGCCGCGGAAGCTGAGCGTGGGCCCGCGGGGGCCCGCCTCGGCGGTGTGGTTGTAGACCACGTCGAGGATGACCTCGAGCCCGGCGAGGTGGAAGTCCTTGACCATCTGCTTGAACTCGGTGACCTGCTGGCCGCGGTCGCCGGCGGAGGAGTACGCGTTGTGCGGGGCGAAGTAGCACAGCGAGTTGTAGCCCCAGTAGTTGACCAGTCCCCGCTCGGCGAGGGCCGGCTCGGAGAAGAACTGGTGCACGGGCAGCAGCTCGACCGCCGTCACGCCGAGGTCCTTGAGGTAGTCGGTCACGGCCGGCGCCGCCAGTCCGGCGTACGTCCCGCGAAGCTCGTCGGGCACCCGGTCGTGCAGCGCGGTCATCCCCTTGACGTGCATCTCGTAGATCACGGTGTCGCGCCAGCGGCGGTGCGGCGAGGTGTCCGGTCCCCACTGGAAGTCGTCGTGGACGACGACGCTGCGGGGGACGTAGGGCGCGGAGTCCAGGTCGCTGCGCGTCTCGGGGTCGTCCTTCACGTAGCCGAAGATGGCCTTGTCGACGACGAGGTCCCCTGACACGGCCCGGCCGTACGGGTCGAGCAGCAGCTTGGCGGGGTTGAACCGAAGTCCGGCCTCGGGGTCCCACGGCCCGTCGGCGCGGTAGCCGTAG
The DNA here is from genome assembly GCF_042666175.1 of Nocardioides sp. GCM10028917. Lineage (NCBI taxonomy): Bacteria > Bacillati > Actinomycetota > Actinomycetes > Propionibacteriales > Nocardioidaceae > Nocardioides > Nocardioides sp. GCM10028917. The sequence goes on along the minus strand of NZ_JBHTFL010000008.1, from coordinate 61,431 downwards.
CGCGCGCCCCGGGCCACGCCCGGCAGCGCTCCGTGCCACACGCCCAGCGAGAGCTCGGTCAGCCGGTGGCGCGTCTCGACGCCGTCCTCGTCGAACAGGCACACCCACATCGCTCGCGCCTCGGGGGCGTAGACCGCGAAGTTGGCCGACTCCCGGGACCACGTCGCGCCCAGGGGGTGGTTGCGGCCCGGCCAGACCGTCATGGTCTCGCCGTCGTGGTTCCAGACGGTGCTCGTCTCGGGGGGCGGTGTCACGCGAGCCATTGTGGTGCCACAGTCCCGGCACGGCACAATGCGGCACGCACCGCGCCATCCCACCCCCGGCCACCATGCCGTCCCACGTGACAAGGAGCCACCATGGAGTTCGTCTCGATCGACGTGACCGACGGGGTCGCCGTCCTGCGGCTGGACCGCCCGAAGATGAACGCGATCAGCGTCCAGGTCCAGGCCGACCTCCGCGAGGCCGCAGCCGAGCTGACCGAGCGCGACGACGTGCGGTCGGTGGTGATCTGGGGCGGCGAGCGCGTCTTCGCCGCGGGCAACGACGTGAAGGAGATGGCCGACCTGACCTACTCCGACATGGTCAAGGTCTCCGCCTCCGTGAGCTCTGCCACCACCGCGATCGCGCGGATCCCCAAGCCGGTCGTCGCCGCGGTCAACGGCTACGCCCTGGGTGGCGGCTGCGAGCTCGCCCTCGCCGCCGACCTGCGGTTCGCCGCCGAGGACGCCGTCCTCGGCCAGCCCGAGGTGCTGCTCGGCATCATCCCCGGGGCCGGCGGCACGCAGCGGCTCGCCCGGCTGGTCGGCACGTCGAGGGCGAAGGACATCATCTTCACCGGACGCTTCGTCAAGGCCGACGAGGCGTTGCGGATCGGCATGGTCGACCGGGTCGTCCCGGCGGACAAGGTGCTCGAGGAGTCGGTGGCGTACGCCGCCCAGTTCAGCGGCGCCGCCGCGCTGGCCGTCCGGGCGGCCAAGGAGTGCATCGACCGGGGGAGCGAGGTCGACCTCGACACCGGCCTGGAGATCGAGCGCCAGCAGTTCGCTGGAGTCTTCGCGACCGAGGACCGTACCCGCGGCATCACCTCGTTCGTTGAGAACGGACCGGGCAAGGCAACCTTCGTGGGCCGCTGAGCGGCCCCGGACCGAGAGGAAGACCACCACGTGGCAACGAAGATCCGGGCGACGCTCGCCCAGCTGGTGTGGCTGGCGTGCGCGCTCGCGGCGCTGGTGCTGGCAGCGGGGGCGCTGCTGATCGCGCTGGACGCCAACAGGTCCAACGAGCTCGTCGACGCCGTGCTCACGGCCGCCTCGTGGGCGGACCTCGACGTCTTCTCGCGCCAGGACGGGATCAAGCAGTTCCGCGGGGAGGGCGCCGAGGTCAAGAATGCGCTCTTCAACTGGGGTCTCGCCGCCATCGCCTGGCTCGTGGCCGGTCGCGTCTTCTACCGCATCATCAAGCCGTGACCCGCGGACGGACCGCCCGCTGACCGTGACAGTGTCACTGTGAGCGACTGCACCCGGAACGCCATTCCGGTCGGCACTGACCGACCAGTAACCTCATAGCCACATCCGAGTGCACAGGAGGGGCCGCGAGGCCACACCACCATGAACATTGTTGTCTGTGTGAAGTACGTGCCGGACGCGACGGCCGACCGCAAGTTCGAGGACGACAACACCGTCGACCGCGTTGGCGTCGACGGCCTGCTGTCCGAGCTCGACGAGTACGCCGTGGAGCAGGCGCTCCAGTTCCGTGAGAAGCGTGAGGGTGAGGAGATCACCGTCACCGCGCTGACCGTGGGTCCGGAGAAGGCCGTGGACGCGGTACGCAAGTCGCTGCAGATGGGCGCCGACTCCGGTGTCCACGTCGTCGACGACGCGATCGCGGGCTCCGACTACCTCGGCACCTCCCTGGTCCTCGCCAAGGCGATCGAGAAGATCAAGGCCGACGCCGGCGCTGACCTGGTGATCTGCGGGATGGCGTCCACCGACGCCGCCGGCTCGGTCGTCCCGGCGATGCTGGCCGAGCGTCTCGGGATGCCGCAGGTGACCCTCGCCTCGGTCGTGGAGTCGCAGGGCGACCAGGTCCGCATCAAGCGCGACAACGAGGGCTCGACCGAGGTCATCGGCGCGACCCTGCCGATCGTGCTGAGCGTGACCGACCAGTCGGGCGAGGCCCGCTACCCCTCGTTCAAGGGCATCATGGCGGCGAAGAAGAAGCCGCTCGAGACGTGGTCGCTGAGCGACCTGGGCCTCGACGCGGGCCAGGTCGGCCTGTCGGTGGCCTACACCCAGGTCGAGGACACCACCGCCCGCCCGCCGCGCACCGCCGGCGAGATCGTCACCGACGAGGACGGCTCGGGCGCCGGTGCGCTGGTCGACTTCCTCGCGTCCAAGAAGTTCATCTGAGGAGCAGCCAGAGATGTCTGAGGTTCTTGTTGTAGTCGACCACGCCGACGGCGAGGTCAAGAAGCCCACCTACGAGCTGCTCACGATCGCGCGTCGCCTCGGCGAGCCGTCCGCGGTGTTCTTCGGCTCGCCCGACCAGGGCGACGCCGTGGCCGAGAAGGTCAAGAAGTACGGCGCCGCGAAGGTCTACGTCGTCGACGACGCCCAGATCAAGGGCTTCCTCGTCGCGCCGAAGGCCGAGGCGCTGCAGCAGCTGGCCGAGAAGAGCTCGCCCGCGGCGATCCTGCTGCCGTCGACGTTCGAGAACAAGGAGGTCGCCGGTCGCCTGGCGATCAAGCTGGGCTCGGGCCTCATCACCGACGCCGTCGACGTCGCCGAGGGCGGCACGACGACCCAGTCGGTCTTCGCCGGCAACTACACCGTCCAGGCGAAGGTCACCCAGGGCACGCCGATCATCACCGTGAAGCCGAACTCGGCCGCGCCCGAGGAGGCCGACGGCGCCGGCGCGGTGGAGGCGTTCGCCGCGACCATCAGCGACGTCGCGAAGACCGCGCAGGTCGTGGCCACCCAGCCGCGCCAGTCCACGGGTCGCCCCGAGCTCACCGAGGCCGCGATCGTGGTCTCCGGTGGTCGTGGCACCGGCGGCAACTTCGAGCCCGTCGAGGGCTTCGCCGACTCGCTCGGCGCCGCAGTGGGTGCCTCGCGTGCCGCGGTCGACTCGGGCTGGATGCCGCACGCCTTCCAGGTCGGTCAGACCGGCAAGACGGTCTCCCCGCAGCTCTACGTGGCCAACGGCATCTCCGGCGCGATCCAGCACCGCGCCGGCATGCAGACCTCGAAGACCATCGTCGCGGTCAACAAGGACCCCGAGGCCCCGATCTTCGAGCTCGTCGACTTCGGCGTGGTCGGCGACCTGCACTCCGTGCTCCCTGCCGCCACCGAGCAGATCACCGCCCGCAAGGGCTGACCCGCACGTCGTACGACGAACGCCCCCGGCCCACCGGCCGGGGGCGTTCGTGCGTCCGGGCCGTCGCCGGAGCGACGATCACCCCCCGCGGTGCGAGACACGACGTCACCGCGGGCCCGCCCGCCCTACGCTGGACAGCATGAGCAGCGAGGAGGCAGTGCGCGAGGTCGCCGGTCGCGCCCGGCGGGCCAGCCACGAGCTGGCCACGGCCACGCGGGCCACGAAGGACGCCGCACTGCGGGCCATGGCCGACGCGCTGGTCGCCTCGTCGGGGGAGATCCTGGCGGCCAACGCCGAGGACGTCAGCCGGGCGGAGACCGCCGGCACGCCCGCCAACATCGTCGACCGCCTCCGGCTCGACGAGTCCCGCCTCGAGGCGATGGCGCAGGGCCTGCGCGACGTGGCCGGCCTGCCCGACCCCGTGGGGGAGGTGCTGCGCGGCAGCACGTTGGCCAACGGCCTGGAGCTGCGGCAGGTGCGGGTGCCGTTCGGCGTGGTCGGGATGATCTACGAGGCCCGCCCCAACGTCACCGCGGACGCCGCCGGGATCTGCCTGAAGTCGGGCAACGCCGTCCTGCTGCGCGGCTCCTCCAGCGCCCGGTCGAGCAACGCCGCGATCGTCGAGGCGATGCGCGGCGCGGTGGCGCGCAGCGGCCTCCCGGAGGACGTCGTACAGCTCGTCCCGGGAGACACCCACGACAGCGTCAAGGCGCTGATGCGGGCCCGAGGCCTGGTCGACGTGCTGATCCCGCGCGGTGGAGCGGGGCTGATCCGCAGCGTGGTCGAGGAGTCGACCGTGCCGGTCATCGAGACCGGCGTCGGCAACTGCCACGTCTACGTCGACGCCTCGGCCGACCTGGAGCAGGCGCTCGCGATCGTGCTCAACTCCAAGACCCACCGCACCAGCGTCTGCAACGCCGCCGAGTCGCTCCTCGTGCACGAGGACGTCGCCGACGAGTTCCTCCCTACCGTGGTCGAGGCGCTGCAGGCGTCCGGGGTGCTCATCCACGGCGACAGCGCGTTCGCGGAGTACGACGACGTGGTGCCGGTGACCGACGAGGACCACGCCGCCGAGTTCCTCGGCCTGGAGATCTCCGCCGCCGTCGTCGCCGACGTCGAGGGCGCGATCGCGCACATCCGCCGCTGGTCGTCCGGCCACACGGAGGCGATCCTCGCCCGCGACCAGGCCACCATCCGGCGCTTCGTCGCCGCGGTGGACTCCGCGGCGGTGATGGTCAACGCCTCCACCCGCTTCACCGACGGCGGTGAGTTCGGCTTCGGCGCCGAGATCGGCATCTCCACCCAGAAGCTGCACGCGCGCGGCCCGATGGGGCTGCCGGAGATGACGTCGAGCAAGTACGTCGTCGTCGGCGAGGGCCACGTCAGGTGACCGTGCGGCGGTGCCGGTAGGGTGAGCGCCATGCTGAGCACCGTCATCACGCTGGCCGCCGAGGCCGAGAGCGAGCCTGCCGTCCACCCCTACGTCGTGGGCGCCATCGCGCTGGCACTGCTGCTCGTCCTGCTGCTGGCCGTGGTCTCCTTCGGTGGCGGTCGCGAGCACAGCTGAGCCGGTGACCGGTCCCATGGGGCAGCGCCGCGTCGGGGTGATGGGCGGCACCTTCGACCCCATCCACCACGGCCACCTCGTGGCCGCGTCCGAGGTGCAGGCCTGGTTCGACCTCGACGAGGTCGTCTTCGTGCCCACCGGCGACCCGTGGCAGAAGAGCGACCGGCAGGTCACCACGGCCGAGCACCGCTACCTGATGACCGTGGTCGCGACCGCGGCCAACCCGCGCTTCAACGTCTCCCGGGTCGACATCGACCGCGAGGGCAAGACGTACACGATCGACACGCTGCGGGACCTGAAGGCCGAGATGCCCGACGCCGAGCTGTTCTTCATCACCGGCGCCGACGCCCTCGCCGACATCTTCACCTGGCGCGACGTCGAGGAGCTGTTCGAGCTCGCCAACTTCGTCGGCTGCACCCGGCCGGGCTACGAGATGGACCCGGCGGCCCTGGCCAGGATCCCGGCCGACCGCGTGACGATGGTCGAGATCCCGGCCCTCGCGATCTCCTCGACCGACTGCCGCGAGCGCAAGCGCCGCGGCGAGCCCGTCTGGTACCTCGTGCCCGACGGCGTCGTGCAGTACATCGCGAAGCACGACCTCTACACGGGCCCCGGCGCCACCGCCGAGCACCCGACCAGCACCACCCACCGCACCAGCACCAGCTCCAGCTCCAGCAAGGACTCCGCATGACTGCCACCGACCACGCCCTCGAGCTCGTCGCCGTCGCGGCCCAGGCCGCGCACGACAAGAAGGCCGACCAGGTCCTGGCCTTCGACGTCAGCGACCAGCTCGCCATCACCGACGCCTTCGTGCTGGCCAGCGCCAACAACGAGCGCGCCGTCGGCGCGATCGTCGACGAGGTGGAGGAGAAGCTCCGCGAGGCGGGCGCCAAGCCGATCCGCCGCGAGGGTCACAAGGAGGGCCGCTGGGTGCTCCTCGACTACGGCGAGATCGTGATCCACGTGCAGCACGAGGAGGAGCGGTCCTTCTACGCCCTCGAGCGCCTCTGGAGCGACTGCCCGCTCATCCCACTGACCCTCGCGTGAGGCGCCTCGTCCTGCTCCGGCACGGCCGCACGGAGTGGAACGACACCGGGCGCGCGCAGGGCCACGCGGACGTACCCCTCGACGCGACCGGTGACGCCCAGGCCAAGGCGGTCGCTCCCGTCCTCGCCGCGCTGTCACCGGTGGCGGTGTGGTCCTCCGACCTCGCCCGCGCCGCCGGCACGGCCGCGGTGCTCGCCGCAGAGGCCGGGCTGGAGCCGGTCCTCGACCCCCGCCTGCGCGAGTTCGACGTCGGCCCGCACCGCGTCGGGCTGACCGACGAGCAGTACGCCGCTGCCCACCCCGAGGAGCACGCGGCGCTCGTGGCCGGTGACGCCGCGGGCATCCCGGGGCGCGAGACGCCGGACGACGTGGTGGCGCGCCTCCTGCCCGCGCTGACGTCGTACGCCGACGCGCTCGCCGACGGCGAGACCGGCGTCGTCGTCTCCCACGGCGCCGCCCTGCGTGTGGCGGTCCCCGCCTTCCTCGAGTGGCCCGGAGAGGTCAGCGAGTCCCTCGGGGTGCTGGCCAACTGCGGCTGGGTGGTGCTCGAGCACGCCGCGTCCACCTGGACCGGAGGGGTGGAGCGGTGGCGGCTCGCGGCCTGGAACCGGGTCGTGTGAGCGAGCGCGCCCGCACGGTCGACGTGGCGCTCAGCCGCCAGCTCGCGAAGGTGATGGACGACGCCGTCACCCTGCCCGGCACCCGCATCGGTCTCGGCCTCGACGCGGTGATCGGTCTGGTGCCGGGCATCGGCGACGCCGTCGGCAGCGCCCTGTCCAGCGTCATCGTCCGCGACGCCATCCGGGCACGGGTCCCGATGGCGGTGCTGGCGTGGATGGGGCTCAACCTCATCGTCGACGCGGTGCTGGGGCTGGTCCCGGGGGTCGGCGACCTCCTCGACCTCGCGCACCGGGCCAACCGCAAGAACCTCCGCCTGCTCCTCCGCGAGATCGAGCGCCAGCCGCTCCGCGAGCCGCCGAGCACGGCGTACGTCGTCGGCGCGGTTGCGCTGATGGTCGTCCCGGTGCTGGCCGGACTGGTCGTCACGGCGCTCGGGATCTGGCTCCTCTGGCGCTGGCTGACCTGATCCCGTACCCCGATTTCACCTGCCGGTCAGGTGTCGGCTAATGTTCTCCGCGTTGTCCTTCCGGCTCCACGGAAGGACGATGTTGGGGCTGTGGCGCAGCTGGTAGCGCATCTGCATGGCATGCAGAGGGTCAGGGGTTCGAGTCCCCTCAGCTCCACCAACTCAGAAGTCCGGCGCGAGAGCGCCGGACTTCTGTCGTCTGGTGCGAAATCGGCGTTCGGATCGGCTCGGTGGCACCATGTGCTCATGACCGCGACCGACGTCTCCCCGGGCACCACCCCCGCCCCGATCTCCGAGCGCACCGCAGCCCACATCGAGGCCACCGAGCGCTACGCCGCACACAACTACCACCCGCTGCCCGTGGTGCTCGCCGAGGGCGACGGCGCCTGGGTGATCGACGTCGACGGCAAGCGCTACCTCGACTGCCTCGCGGGCTACTCGGCGCTCAACTTCGGCCACTCCAACGAGCGCCTCGTCGCGGTCGCGCGCGAGCAGCTCGGCACGCTGACGTTGACCAGCCGCGCGTTCTTCAACGACAGGCTCAGCGGCTTCGCCGAGGCCCTGTGCCGCCTGACCGGCAAGGACATGATCCTGCCGATGAACTCCGGCGCCGAGGCCGTCGAGACCGCCATCAAGGTCAGCCGCAAGTGGGGCTACGAGGTCAAGGGCGTCCCGGCCGGGCAGGCCACCATCATCACGATGGAGGGCAACTTCCACGGCCGCACCACGACCATCGTGAGCTTCTCCGACGACGAGGTCGCCACCTCGGGCTACGCCCCGTTCACCACCGGCTTCCGCGGCGTGAAGTACGGCGACATCGAGGCGATCGCCTCCGCCATCGACGAGACCACCGTGGCCGTCCTGTTCGAGCCGATCCAGGGGGAGGGCGGCGTGGTCATGCCGCCCGAGGGCTTCCTGCGCGACCTCCGCGCTCTCTGCACCGAGCGCAACGTGCTGATGGTCGCCGACGAGATCCAGTCCGGCCTGGCGCGCTCCGGCAGGACGTTCGCCTGCGACCACGAGGACGTCGTCCCCGACGTCTACATCATGGGCAAGGCGCTCGGCGGCGGGATCTACCCCGTCTCCGCGATCGCGGCCGACCGCGAGGTCATGGACGTCATCACGCCCGGCTCCCACGGCTCCACCTTCGGCGGAAACCCCCTCGCCGCCGCCATCGGCACCGAGGTCGTCGCGATGCTCGAGGAGGGCACCTTCCAGGCGCGCTCGGCCGAGATCGGCGCCCAGCTCGAGGCCGGCTTCGGCCGGCTCATCGGCAAGGGCCTCTCCGACGTCCGTGTCCGCGGCGCCTGGGCCGGCATCGACATCGACCCGACCCTCATGTCGGGGCGCCAGATGTCGGAGGCGCTGATGGCGCGCGGCATCCTCGCCAAGGACACCCACGGCTCCACCGTCCGCTTCGCCCCGCCGCTGGTCGCCAGCGACGAGGACATCGCCGGCCTCGTCACCGCGGTCACGGAGATCCTCACCGGCGCCTGAGCCACGAGACCCGCCGGACGGGGCTCTAGCCTGTCAGGCATGGGAGCGCGCTTCGACCACCTCGTCGTCGCCGTCGAGGACCTGGACGAGGCGGCGGCGCGGTGGCGTGCCGCCGGCCTCCCCGCCGAGCGCGGGGGAGCGCACCCCGTCGGCACCGAGAACGTGCTCGTCCGCGGACCCGCACCGGCCTACGTCGAGCTGATCGCGGCCGGTTCGGAGGAGTCCAACCCGTGGCTCGACCGGATCCGCTCGGCACGCGGCCCGATCTCGTGGGCCATCGCGGTCGACGACCTCGACGGCGCCCGTGCGGCGCTGCTGGCGGCCGGGTTCGAGCCCGACCCGCCCGTCCCCGGGTCGCGCCGCACCCCCGACGGTGAGCTGCTCGAGTGGCGCGTCTGCGACGTCGGCCCCGGGCCGTACGACGGCTCGCTGCCCTTCCTGATCGAGTGGACGACGCCGATGGGCCCCGGCCCCGCAGACGGCCCGGTCGTGGAGTGGATCTCGCTCCAACCGTCCGACCCCGACCTGGTCGCCGAGGTGCTTCTGGCGCTGGGCTTCACCGGTGACCACCACTTCCCGCGCCGCGTCTTCTTCGAGCGGGACGGGGTCTCGATCACGCTCCGGCCGCTCGGGGAGCCGGAGCACCCCGACGAGGCGACCTGGGTGAGGCTCACGACCGACGCCGTCGAGCAGCCGGCATCGATCGTCCTCGCGACGGCCGGTGGGGAGGCCTTCACCGTCGTGCTCGACCAGGTGGAGGTCTCGTCACGACCCGACCGACGCCGGTTCCCCGGTGCAGCGCTGCTCCCCGCGGTGGACGAGGCGTTCGCGCGGCTGCGCAGCGACCTCGCCGACTGGCCGGATCCGCACCCCGACGGACGTCCGCCCGCGGAGGAGGAGTACTCCCGGGTGACCGACCCGGAGCGCTACCGGCTCCTCGGGGCGCGCGCCGACGCTTGGATCGAGGTGCTGACCGAGCAGGGGACGGCGTCCGCCGAGGTCATGGACCCCGACGAGGTCGCGTGGGTGGGGAGCATCCACGGCCGGTTCGACCGGGTGACCGTGCTGCGCGGGCGTGCCGGCACCCAACCCGTCAGCGTCGCCTGGGCGCCGTCGCAGAGCGCCGACGAGGCGTTCGTCCAGGTGGGCGTGGGGCAGCCCGCTCACGTGCTGGAGAGCCAGCCCGACTGCGGCTGCGACGCCTGCGACACCGGATCGGCCGACCTGCTCGAGACCGTGGACAGCGCGTTCATCCTGGCCCTCGACGGCGGGGTCTACGTCGTTCACGAGGGTGGCCGCGTGGTGCGTCGCACGCTCGACGGGTGCTCGAGCAGCGGCGTGTCCGACGCTGAGCGCTGGCTGGCCGACGCCGCGGCGGGACGGCGTACGGACGGGGTCGTCGCGGGCGAGCCCTGGCTCTGATCAGGCGCCGACGACCTCGGCCAGGTGGCGGTGTCCCCGCAGCTCGTAACCCACGACGGTGACCCACGGCGCCAGCATGAGGACGGCCAGCGCCACCGACATCGATGCACCTCCTGCGGCCAGCACCCACGCGGCGACGAGCACGACCAGCGTGCCGGCGAGCAGCCAGTAGTGCAGCGGGTCGCGCCCGGGGAACATGACGTGGAACAGCACGACGAGCACCACTGCGAAGAGGCCGACCGGGACGGCCATCGTCAGCACCGTCTGCGCGGGGTCGAGCTCGCTGTGGTCCTCGAGGAGGTACGCCGCCGCGTGCAGGCCGGCGCCCGTCGCGGCGATCGCGGCGTACAACAGCACGTGCCCGAAGCCGAAGATCATGCTCTTCGCGTTGCTGCCGCGCAGGGCCTCGCCGTAGGGGACGATGAAGTAGCACCACCACAGGCCGACGGCCAGCGAGACGCCGGCGAGCGCAATGACTGCGGCATCGGCGCTCCAGCCCTGCTCCGCAACCACGGCCTCGATCGCCGTCGTGGTGCCGAGGATGACCTCGCCGAACGAGATGATCGCCAGGAGGGCGTAGCGCTCGGCGATGTGGTGCGGGTTCCACGGCGTCGACGGGAAGTGGGTCTCGATCCACACCGTGCCGCCGACCTCGACGGCGAAGAGGACGAGCGCGAGCGCGATCTGGGCGCCTGTCGGCAGTAGGTCGAGGGCGGTGATGATCCAGCCGACCTGCACGGCGGCGATTCCGCGGGCGTACGCCAAGCAGGTCGAGCGCCGCTCGCGATCGTGCCGGGCGGCGCGCGACCAGAGCGCGACCATCGAGACCCGCATGGTCACGTAGCCCGCGACCAGGACCGCGTTGTCGAACTCCCCGTGGTTGAAGCCCTCGAAGACGTCGTGCAGCCCCAGCGCGATGACGAGCACGCCGACCATCTGCACGAGCGTCGCGAGCCGCATGAACCCATCGTCGGTGTCGTACGCCGAGGAGAACCAGGAGAAGTTGATCCACGCCAGCGTGATGGCGAACATCCCCACTCCGAAGCCGAGCAGGCCGGCGACGACATGGTCCTCGACCAGCGCGTGGGCGAACTGCCCGCCGGCGACGCTGAAGGCGACGACCAGCGTGAGGTCGTAGAGCAGCTCGAGCGGCGTGGCAGCGCGGTGGGACTCGTTCGGGTCGCGGCCCGTCATGCGGCGCAGCCGGTGCGACCGGTCGGCGGCTGGCGCAGTCATGGCGGGATTCTCGCAGAACCCCACCGGGACCCGGTCAGGCGATCGTCAGTCCGCCGTCGACCGGGATCGTCTGCCCGGTGACGTAGCCGGCGGCGTCGGAGGCCAGCCAGACGGCGGTCGCCGCCAGCTCGCGCGGGTCACCCTTGCGCCCGGCCGGCACTCGCGTCATCACCTGGTCGAGGTAGCCGTCGGGGTAGGTGGCGGTCATCTCGGAGGAGAAGAAGCCGGGCGCGAGCGCATTGACGCGGATGCCCTTGCGGCCCATCCACTGCTGGGCGAGGTCGCGGGTGAGGCCGCCGAGCCCGGCCTTCGAGGCGGAGTACGCCGCCTGCGGCAGGCCGCCGGTGGTGAGGCCGAGGATCGACGAGATGTTGATGATGCTCGATCCGGGTTCCATGACCCGGCCGCACGCCTGCGCCATCCAGTAGCAGCCGTTGAGGTTCACGTCGATGACCGAGCGGAACTCCTCGGGCGTCTCGCGGGTGGCCGGGACGGCGGTGCCGACACCGGCGTTGTTGACCAGCACGTCGACCCGGCCGAACTTCGCGATCGCCTCGTCCACGAGCCGCTGGCACTGCTCCGGGTCGGCCACGTCGGTCGTGACGGTGTGCACCCGGCGGCCGGTCGACCGTACGGAGTCGGCGACCCGCTCGAGCTTGTCCGCGCGACGGGCGCCCAGCACCACGTCGGCCCCGGCCTCGGCGAAGCAGTGGGCGAACGCGACGCCCAGCCCGCTCGAGGCGCCGGTGACGATGACGACCTTGCCGTCGAGGCGGAAGAGATCCATGACGCTCATGCTCGCTGACCCTAGGACGTGCCGCTCGTCACCCCCGCCACGGGGGTCGCCGGTGCCCGCGGCAGCTCGCGCACGGACCGGGAGCAGAGCACGAGCGCGCAGATGACGGCGTACGCGACGCCGGACGCCACCAGCACGCGGTCCGAGCCGAGCCAGATGGCGAGCGGGCCCCACAGCAGCTGGCCGATCGGCATCGCGACGAAGGAGCCGAGGGCGTCGTAGGAGTAGGCCCGCGACAACATGTCGTCGTCGACCTGCTCCTGCATCGCGAGGTTCCAGCCCATCGAGAAGACCTCGATCCCGGCGCCGGCGACGAAGGCCGCCACCACCAGCGCGACCAGCACCGGCTGGGCTCCCAGCATGATCATCGGGACCGAGGCGAGGCTGATGGCCGCCATGCCCCAGAAGAGGGGCCTCTCGAGCCGGAACCTGAGCAGGACGAACGCCATGACCACGAGGCCGAGTCCCTCCGCGGACAGCACGAGGCCCCACCCCTGCCGGCCGACGCCGTCGGTGTCCTCGGCGACTGTGGGCCCGAGCGTCTGCATGGTGCCGACGTGGATCATGTTGAGCGCACCGAAGGCCAGCACGATGACCCACAGCCACGTGGTCGACCGGAAGAACGTCCAGCCGTCCCGGAGCTCGGCGATGGTGCTCGTGGAGGCCTTGCGCTCCTTCGGCGGGATCCGGACCGGCGCGAGCAGCAGGGCAGCGACGAGCCAGGTGGCCGCGTCCACTGCCAGGGCCCAGCCGGACCCAATGGTGACCACGAGCAGCGCGCCGACGGTCGGACCCAGCACGGTGAGCCCGTTGCGGGTGAGCGAGAGCAGCGCATTGGCTGGCTGCAGCTGCTCGCGCGGCACCAGCTGGGGCACCATGCTGGCCATCGCCGGGAACGAGATGGCCGAGACCGCTCCGTGCACCATGGCCAGGACGAGGACCATCCAGATCTCCGCGGTGCCCGTGATCACCAGGAAGGCGATGAGCCCCTGCGTGACGGCCGAGGCGACGTTGGACACCTGCAGCACCAGCGTGCGGGGGAAGCGGTCGGAGATGACACCGCCCCACAGGAGCAGCACGACCATGGGGATCGTGTGCGCCGCGAGGACCTGCCCCAGCGCCGCGGGAGAGTCGTCGATGTCGAGCACCGCGAAGGCGAGCGCGATGTTGGCCATCATCCCGCCGAAGGTGTTGACGAAGCGCGAGGCGAAGTACCAGGCGAAGTTGCGGTTGCGCAGGGGCGCGAACGACTCCGACCACTTCATCGGTGGTCCTCCTGCCCCGGTACCCAGTGGACCGCGTCGCCCTCGAGGCCGCCGGACATCGTGAACGCGCTGTGCGTGACGCTGACATGGACGGTGTCCGGGGTGCCCGCCGGGCGGGCGGCGGCGTGCAGCAGGTGGGACGCCTCGTGGAGCAGGTCGAGCGCCCGGTGCCAGGTCTCGACGTCCACCCAGGCCTCCAGGTCGCTGGAGGTGGCGGTGCCCGGCGCCGCGTCGAGGAGGCGTCGCTCCGTCTCGGCCGCCATGGCGCGCGCGTAGGCGATGCGCTCGTCGAGGCCGGGCTTGCCGGGTGCGACGTCTCGCGAGGCGTCGTACCGGTAGCGCTTGGCGACGCCGCCGCGGATCTTCTCCTCGCTCTCGACCACGAGCGCGCCGACGTCCTGCAGCTGGCGCAGGTGGTAGGAGGCGTTGGCGTGGGTGATCTCCAGCGTGCGGGCCACCTCGGCCGCGCTCATCGCTTCGGCCGTCAGCAGCGAGAGGATGCGCAGCCGGACGGGGTGTGCCGTCGCTCGCAGGCGTGCCACCGCGTCGTGGTCGGTCTCGTCCATGCCACCCTCCAAGAGTTCTTGGGGAGTCAGTCTGCTGGCCGGGCGGATGACTGTCAAACACTTCTTGGGCGGTCGTCCCCGTCCTGACCCTGAGCCCACCCTGAATGGACCCCGGGAAGGGATGATTCCGGCTCGCCGGCGTGCTTGGCTTGTCATCGACAAGGAGCGGGCACCCGGCCCGCCGAGGAGTGAGTGAGATGTCCGACCAGTACCCCAGCCCGTACGACCAGACCGGCCAGGGCGGCCCCCAGCAGGGCGGCTACGGCCAGCAGCCGGAGCCCACCTACAGCGCGACGCCGGCCACGATGTCGGCGCAGCAGGAGCGCACCTGGGGCGCGATCAGCCACGCCGGCGCCGTGGTCGCGATGATCTGCTCGGCCGGCTTCCTCGGGTTCCTGGCCTCCATCGCGGTCTACGTCGTCCACAAGGACCGCGGCCCCTTCGTCCGCGCGCACGCCGCGAACTCGATCAACGTCCAGATCTCGATGTTCATCTGGCTCGTCGTCGCCACGGTCCTCTACGTGGTCCTGGGCATCGTCACCCTGGGCATCGGCTTCGTCATCTTCCTGCCGGTCTTCCTCGTGCCGCTGGTGGTGGCCGGCATCCTGCACGTCATCGGCGCGGTGAAGGCCTACAACGGCGAGTGGTGGAACCCGCCGATGACGCCGCAGTTCGTCAAGTGACGCTCACCTGAGCTCGCGCAGGACCTCGTCCTGCCACGCGAACGCTGCCCGGGTCCGGACCACCAGGTCCGGCCCGGGCAGCACTGCTTCCACCCGCTCCGCCATGCCGGCAGGCAGGTCCGTGCGCAGGTAGCGCAGCCCGAAGTCGTGTCGCGCCGGGCAGTGCTGGATGCGGAGCAGCCGCACCAGCGGCTCGACCGCGAAGCGCAGGTGCAGGGCCGTCGCCTCGGCCCGGTCACCGCGCGCGATCGCCCGCTCGACCAGCCACGCCGCGGTCTGACGGCGCGCGGAGGTCTGCGCCACCGCCTGCCGGCGCTGCGCCTCCATCTCGGCCTCGTCGTCGTCCTCCAGCACGAGCAGGCGGTCCGGGTCGTGGAGCACCAGCGGTACGCCGTGCCGGCGGGTGTCCATCGTGAGGCGGTCGGGCGTGGTCTGCACGACCACGTCGAGCAGCCGGGTCGGGCGGCCGAGGTCCGCGGCGTCGGGCTGCAGGTGGACGAAGCACTGGCGCCCCGTGGGCCACGTCGCCTCGGGCAGCTCCCACACGTGGTCGACCGCGAGCTCCTGCCGCACGAGCGCGAGCACGGCGTCGTACGTCGTCGCGGCGTCGCCGCTGCACCAGGCCTCGACGTCGAGGTCGGAGTGCTCGTCCCAGCCGCCGGTCACCGCCGACCCGTTGACCACGACCACCTGCAGCGTCGGCACCCGCTCAGGGAGAGCGGTGAGGAGGCGGAGGCAGTCGTCGTACCTGCTCAGGTCAGCGGCCATGGGAGCGAGTATGCTGTCTCCATGCAGAAGCAGCTCCTCCTTCGACAGCCGCGCTGATCGCGTCCCACACCCAGCGGACCGACCACGCGGCCACCCCTCCATGCGAGGGGTTTTTTCATGCCCGACCCCAGCACCACCCGCACCTGCAGAGGACATGCCATGAGCAGCCCGGACACCGCCGACACCGCAGCCCACGACGCTGAGCGCGCGACGTACGACATCGCCGCCACCGAGACGAAGTGGCAGCGTGTCTGGGGCGAGCTCGACCCCTTCCGGGCCGACGACGACAGCCCGCGTGAGAAGCGCTACGCGCTGACGATGTTCCCCTACCCGAGCGGCGACCTGCACATGGGCCACGCCGAGGTGTTCGCGCTGCACGACGTGGTGGCGCGCTACTGGTGGCAGCGCGGCTACGAGGTGCTGAACCCGATGGGCTTCGACTCCTTCGGCCTGCCGGCGGAGAACGCCGCGATCCGCCACGACGAGCACCCCGACACCTACACCCGGGCCAACATCGCCAAGTCGATCGAGTCGTGCCGCAAGTACGCCGCGTCCTTCGACTGGTCGCGCACGTTCAACACCAGCGACCCGGAGTACTACCGCTGGACGCAGTGGCTGTTCCTGGAGCTGTTCAAGCGGGGCCTGGCCTACCGCAAGAACAGCCCGGTCAACTGGTGCCCCAACGACCAGACCGTGCTGGCCAACGAGCAGGTCGTCGGCGGCGTCTGCGACCGCTGTGGCGCCGAGGTGACCAAGAAGAACCTGACCCAGTGGTACTTCAAGATCACCGACTACGCACAGGAGCTGCTGGACGGCCTGGACGAGCTGGCGGACACCTGGCCCGACCGCGTCGTCACCGCGCAGCGCAACTGGATCGGCCGCTCGGAGGGCGCGCACGTCACCTTCGCGCTGCACACCGCCGGCGGTGAGCGCGACGTCGAGGTCTACACGACCCGCCCCGACACGCTGTACGGCGCGACGTTCATGGTGGTGGCGGCCGACGCCGCGCTGGCCGCCGAGATCGTGCACCCGGAGCGTGCGCAGGCGCTGGAGGACTACCTGGTCGAGGTCCGCAAGGCCTCCGACATCGACCGGCTGTCGACCGACCGGCCCAAGACCGGCGTCGACCTGGGCATCACCGCGACCAACCCGGTCTCGGGCGAGGAGATCCCGGTCTGGGCGAGCGACTACGTGCTGGCCGACTACGGCACCGGCGCGATCATGGCCGTGCCCGCGCACGACCAGCGCGACCTGGACTTCGCGCGGGCGATGGGGCTGCCGGTGCGCCGCGTCATCGACGTGCCCGGGGAGGACGACCCCGAGGAGACCGGCGTCGCGACGTCCGGCGGCGGGTCGTACGTCAACTCTGGCGACCTGGACGGGCTGGGCGACAAGGCATCCGGCATCCGCACGATCATCGAGCGGCTGGAGGCCGACGGGCGCGGCTCCGGGGCGGTCAACTTCCGCCTGCGCGACTGGCTGATCAGCCGCCAGCGCTACTGGGGACCGCCGATCCCGATCATCCACTGCCCGGTGGACGGTGAGGTCCCGGTCCCCGACGACCAGCTGCCGGTGACCCTGCCGATGCTGAAGGGCGCCGACCTGAAGCCCAAGGGCACCTCGCCGCTGGGAGGGGCGACCGAGTGGGTCGAGGTCAGCTGCCCGACGTGTGGTGGTCCGGCCCGGCGCGACACCGACACGATGGACACGTTCGTGGACTCGTCCTGGTACATGTTCCGCTACTGCTCGCCCCACGAGACCGACCGGCCGTTCGACAGCGACAAGGTCAACGCCTGGATGCCGGCCGACCTGTACGTCGGCGGCGTCGAGCACGCGGTGCTGCACCTGCTGTACGGCCGCTTCTTCACCAAGGTCCTGAACGACATGGGCCTGGTCGACTTCCGCGAGCCGTGGTCGGCGCAGCTGAACCAGGGCTTCGTGATCAACCAGGGCAAGAAGATGAGCAAGTCCCTGGGCAACGGCGTCAACCTGGGGGACCAACTTGGTGCCTTCGGCGTGGACGCGGTGCGCCTGACGCTGGTCTTCGCGGGCCCGCCCGAGGACGACATCGACTGGGCCAACATGTCTCCGGACGGGTCGCTGCGGTTCCTGCAGCGTGCCTGGCGCCTGTCCGGCGACGTCACCTCGGAGCCCGGGGTGGACGTGTCGGGCGGTGACCTGGCGCTGCGGCGTACGACGGCGCGGGCGGTGCACGACGCCGCCGAGCTGGTCGAGAGCTTCCGCTTCAACGTGATGGTCGCCCGGGTGATGGAGCTGGTCAACGCGACCCGCAAGGCCATCGACTCCGGCTGCGGCCCCGCCGACCCCGCGGTGCGCGAGGCGACCGAGGCGGTGGCGATCCTGCTGTCCCTGGTCGCGCCCTACACGGCTGAGGAGATGTGGGAGCGGCTGGGCAACAATCCGGACCACGCGGTCACGGTCGTCCACGCCGGATGGCCGGCCGTCGACGAGGCGCTGCTGGTCGAGGACACGGTCACCGCGGTGGTGCAGGTCAAGGGCAAGGTCAAGGCGCGCCTGGAGGTGTCCCCGGACATCTCCGAGGCCGACCTGGAAGCCGCCGCCATGGCCGATGCCGGGGTCCAGCGGGCGATCGACGGCGCGACCGTGCACAAGGTGATCGTGCGCGCTCCCAAGCTGGTCAACATCGTCGTGTGACGTCCTGTCCCGACACGACTGACAAGTAGGGTCGCGCTATGCCTCGCGTGGTGGTGGTCACCGACTCGACCGCGAGCCTGCCCGCCGAGCTGGCCCAGGCGCGTGACATCCGGGTCGTGCCGCTCCAGGTGGTGATCGGCGCCCGGGTGCTCGACGAGGGACCAGACGGCGCTACGCCCGACGTGGTCGCCGAGGCGCTGCGCGACTTCGTGCCGGTCAGCACCTCGCGTCCGGCGCCGGCCCTGTTCACCGAGCTCTACCGGTCGCTCGAGGCCGACGGGGTCGAGGAGATCGTGTCGGTGCACCTGTCGGGCGAGATGAGCGGCACCTTCGAGTCCGCCCAGCTGGCGGCGCTCGAGGTCGAGCTCCCGGTGCACGTCGTGGACTCGGGCCAGGTCGGCATCGCCACCGGCTACGCCGCCCTCACCGCGGCCGACGTGCTGGACGCCGGCGGGACGGGCGAGGAGGCGGCGCTCGCGGCGCTCGCCCGGGGGCAGGCGGCCACCTCCTTGTTCTACGTCGACACGCTGGAGTACCTCCGCCGCGGCGGTCGCATCGGCGCCGCCGCCGCGATCCTCGGCAGCGCGCTGTCGGTCAAGCCCCTGCTCGAGATCGCCGAGGGCCGCGTGGCGCCGCGCGAACGCGTGCGCACGGCCTCACGGGCATTGGCCCGGCTCGCCGAGCTCGCCGTCGAGGCGGCCGGCGACCAGCCGGTCGACGTCTGCGTGTCCCACCTGGCCAACGCCGGTCGCGCCGAGGAGCTCGCCGCGGCCCTGACCGAGCGGCTCGCCGACGGGCTGGAGGGGCGCGAGGTGATGTGCGGCGAGCTCGGTGCCGTGCTCGGCGCCCACGTCGGGCCCGGCATGGTCGCGGTCTGCGTGTCCCCGCGTCCCTGACGCCCGCCTGTCCACAGATTGCCGATCGCCCCTGTCGAGGGGGCTCCCGCGTTCCTAGCGTGGACGGCATGCGTCGATCCCAGTCCTCCTCCGAGCACGCCGAGGCGGTGTCGCGGCGGCTGGCGACGCTGAGCGCGGAGCTCGCCGCGGTGCGCGGTGAGCCGGACGACGCGGCCGACCCGGCCCACGCACACACCCGGGTGCGCGAGCGTCCGGACGCGTTCCACGCGCCTGCTCCCGCGCCCGTCGTGCCCTCGGTGCCGGGCCGCCACGCGTCACGACGGTTGCGGGTCGGCGGGTTGCAGCTCGGCCCGGTGCACCTCGCCGTCGTCGCCGTGGTCGCGGCGCTCGCCGTGGGGCTCGCGGCATGGTGGGCGGTGCGCGACCAGGCTCGCGTCGTGCCCGTTGCACCGGCTGCGTCCGACGCCGCCGGGGCGGAGACGCCGCTCGCGCCGGTCGCGTCGTCGGACAGCGCGGGCGGTGGGCCCGGAACCACCGACGCCGCGGAGGAGCTGGTGGTCGACGTCGCCGGCAAGGTACGCCGTCCCGGGATCGCGGTGCTGCCCGCCGGGGCGCGCGTCGTGGACGCCCTGGAGGCGGCGGGCGGCGCCCGGCGAGGGGTCGACCTCACCGCGCTCAACCTCGCCCGCCCCGTCGTCGACGGCGAGCAGATCCTCGTGGGCGTCGCCCCGGCCGCGGGCGTGGCCGGCACGCTCGACTCCCCGGTGCCCGGCGGTGACGCGCTCGTCAACCTCAACACCGCCGACGAGGCGGCCCTCGACACCCTGCCCGGCGTCGGGCCGGTGACGGCCGACGCGATCCTCGCGTGGCGCGACAGCAACGGCGGCTTCACGTCCGTCGACGAGCTGCTGGAGGTCGACGGCATCGGCGAGGCCACCCTCGCCGACCTCGCGCCGCTGGTCACTCTCTGACCGACCGTGCCCGACCTGCGCGCGGTCGCCCTCGGCGTGGGCGCCTGGACGGGCGCACTGCTGGTGCTCGTCGCGCCGGGGTGGCCGGCCCTCGCCGCGGTCGCGCTGGTGGTGGCCCTCGTCGGGACCGGTGTGGTGCGTGGGTGGTGGTCCCTCGGGTGGCTCGGTCCGCTCGGAGCCCTCGTGGCGGTCGCTGGCGTCGCCGCCCTGCAGCACGTCCTCCTCACGACGTCGCCACTCGCCGCGCTGGCCGACGAGGGCGCGGTCGTGGAGCTCGAGCTCGAGCTGACGTCGGACGTGCGGGTGGTGAGCGGGCAGTACGGCGACCTCCAGGTCGTACGGGCCACGGTGACCCGCCTCCAGGGGAGGGGCAGCGCGTGGACGCTCGACGCCCCTGTCGTGCTGATGGCCGGTGCCGACTGGCCACGGCTGCCGCTGGGCACCCGGCTGGAGACGACGGCGCGGCTCGTCCCCGGTGACGGTGACGTCGCTGCGCTGGTCCGCCCGACCGGCGAGCCGGAGGTCGTGGCCGGGCCCGACGTGTGGTGGGACGCCGCGGCGGGCGTACGACGGTCGGTGCGCGCCGTGGTCGCCGGGCGTGACGCCGACGCCCGTGAACTGGTCCCGGCGCTGGTGGTCGGGGACGACGGCGGGCTCGACCCCGACCTCGCCGACGACTTCCGGACCACCGGGCTTACCCACCTGCTGGCGGTGAGCGGGACCAACCTGACCCTGGTGGTGGGGTCCCTGCTCGTGCTCGGCCGGTGGGCCGGGGTGCGGGGCGCCTGGCTCCACGCGCTGGGTGTGCTCGGCATCTGCGGCTTCGTGCTGACCGCGCGGGCCGAGCCGAGCGTCGTCCGTGCGGCCGCCATGGGTGCCGTGGCGCTGGTCGGGATGGGGCGCAACGGTCGCTCGCGCGGGGTGCGCGGCCTGGGCGTGGCGGTGCTCGGCCTGCTGCTGGTCTGGCCGCGGCTCGCCGTGACGGCGGGCTTCGCGCTGTCCGCGCTCGCCACCGCCGGGATCCTCCTGCTGGCGCCGGTCTGGCGCGACGCGCTGATGCGGTGGACGCCGCGATGGGTCGCCGAGGCGGTGTCCGTGCCGCTGGCGGCCCAGGTGGCCTGCACGCCCGTGGTGGCGGCGATCTCCGGACAGGTCAGCCTGGTCGCGGTGGGTGCCAACCTGCTGGCCGCACCGGCCGTCGCCCCGGCGACCGTGCTCGGGCTATCCGGCGGGTTGCTGGGCCTGCTGTGGAGCCCGCTCGGCGTCGCGGTCGCGGCTCCGGCGGCCTGGTCGGCCGGCTGGATCATCGCGGTCGCCCGCTGGGGCGCGGGCGTCCCGACGGCGGCGGTGGACTGGGGCACCGGACCGGTGCCGCTCGTGCTGCTCACGGTGCTGTGCCTGCTGACGGTGCCTCTCGCCCCGCGCCTGCTCGGCCGTCCGGCCACGACCCTCGCCTGCACCGGCCTCCTCCTGGTGGTGATGCTGGTCCGGCCCCCGACCCCGGGCTGGCCACCGCGCGGCTGGGTGCTGGCGATGTGCGACGTCGGTCAGGGTGACGCGCTCGTCCTGCGCGCCGGCCAGGGGGCGGCGGTGGTCGTCGACGCGGGACCCGAGCCCGCGGCGACCGACGCCTGCCTCGACCGTCTCGAGGTCACCGCTGTGCCGCTCCTCGTCCTCACGCACTTCCACGTCGACCACGTCGGCGGGGTGGCGGGTGTGCTGGACGGTCGCGAGGTGGGGGAGGTCGAGGGCACGGTCCTCCTCGACCCGCCGGAGGGTGCAAGCGCTGCGGCGCGCGCCGTGGGCCGCGACCCGGCCACGGTGGCGTACGGCCTCACGCGGCGGATCGGCGAGGTGACGCTGCAGACGGTGTGGCCCCGTCCCGGTGCCCGTCCGGGCGACTCGGCGGAGAGCGCGCCCAACAACGCCAGCGTCGTCCTCGTCGCCCAGGTGGGCGGGGTACGGGTCCTGCTGACCGGGGACGTGGAGCCGTCGGCGCAGGCGGCGCTGGCCCGCGACCTGGCGGGGCTGCGGGTGGACGTGCTCAAGGTGCCGCACCACGGCAGCCGCCACCAGGACCTCGACTGGCTCACCTCGCTCGGCGCGCGACTGGCACTCGTGTCGGTGGGGGAGGACAACGACTACGGGCACCCAGCCCCCGACCTCCTGGCGGCCCTCTCCGCCGCCGGCGTGAGCGTGTGGCGCACCGACCTCTCCGGCGACGTGGTCGTGGTCGTCCGGGACGGCGAGGTCGGTGTCGTCGCCCGCGGATAGGGTGGGTCGCACCATGGCTCGCACCCCCTCCGCCGCGCAGGTCCTCGGCCACGTCGTCCTCGTGACGGGCAAGGAGGAATACCTCTCCGCCCGCACCGTCGCGTCGGTGCGCGACGCCGTCCGGGCCCACGACGCGGAGGCGGAGATGGCCGAGTCGCCGGCCTCCGACCTGACCCTGGCCTCGCTCGGCGAGATGTCGGCACCCTCGCTCTTCTCCTCCATCCGGTGCGTCGTGGTGCGCGGGCTGGAGGACCTGCCCGACGAGTCCGTCGACGGCCTGCTCGACTACTGCGGGGCTCCGGCCGACGACGTCGCGCTCGTGCTCGTGCACTCCGGCGGGCAGAAGGGGAGTGGCGTGCTCACCAAGCTGCGCAAGCTCCCACCGGTGACCGAGGTGAAGTCGGAGGAGGTCAAGCCGAGCGAGATGACCGGCTTCGTGACGTCCGAGGTCGCCTCGCACGGCGCGCGGATCGACTCCGACGCGGCCGCCTTCCTGGTGCAGGCCGTCGGCAGCGACCTGCGGTCACTGGCCGCTGCGGCCGACCAGCTGACCAACGACTTCCACGGTGAGCAGCTCACGATCGACAAGGTCCAGCGTTACTTCGGTGGCCGCGCGGAGGCGAAGTCGTTCACCGTCGCCGACGCCGCGTTCGCCGGTCGTCGTGCCGCGGCCCTGGAGGAGCTGCGCTGGGCGCTCGACTCCGGGACCTCGCCGGTGCTCGTCACCTCGGCGATGGCCGCCTCCGCGCGCAGCCTCGCCCGCTACCTCGGGTCGCCTCGCGGTGCCCGCGACGCCGACCTCGCCCGCGACCTCGGCGTGCCCCCGTGGAAGGTGCGCACCGTCCGCGACCAGTCCCGCTCGTGGAGCTCCGGGGGCATCGCCGCCGCGGTGCGGGCGGTGGCCCACGCCGACGCCGACATCAAGGGCCAGGCGCACGACGCGTCCTACACCCTCGAGCGACTCGTGCTCACCGTCGCCGGCCTGCGCGACGGGCGCTGAGCCGGCCCCGAAATGCACGACACCCGCCACGAGGGCGGGTGTCTGCAGGTGTTGGAAGGGTCCGCGTCAGAGCGAGGCGGCCTTCTTGGCGATCGAGGACTTGCGGTTGGCGGCCTGGTTGCCGTGGATGACGCCCTTCGAGGCGGCCTTGTCGAGGGCCTTCATCGCGTCGCGGCCGGCGGCGACGGCGGCGTCCTTGTCGCCCGCCTCGGACAGCTCGCGGAACTTGCGCACGGCGGTCTTCAGGCGCGACTTCACGGCCTGGTTGCGCTGGCGCGCCTTCTCGTTCTGCTTGTTGCGCTTGATCTGGGACTTGATGTTCGCCACGTGTGGATCCTCGGAGCTAGAACTGGTCAGGAATGGAAGTCTGGTGCTTGTCGGCTGCCTGGCAACCCCTCCCAAGATCGGCACGGGGAGGGTCGGGTGCCGGACATGCAGTGGGAAACACTACCGTCACGCCTCGTGGGCGCCCAAATCGCGTGCAGCGCCGACGGAGCGTCGTCCGACGTACGTCGAGCAGCGCTCAGCGCCCGCTGCGTCGGGCCACCGCCTCCAGCATCCTCCTCGACTCCCGGACACGGAAATCGTTGAGGGTGGGCAGGTTGACATCGACCGCGACCACCGACCGCACCGCGAGGTGCGCTCCGAACCCGGCGAGGAAGGCCGTGACCGCGTCGTCGCCGGCCTCGCACAACGCGGGAGACGCGGCGATCGAGTCGTCGAACCACTCCTCGTCGACCCGTTCGAGCCTGGCGAGGAGCGGGTCCGCCCACCCGGGCCCTCGCGCTGCCGTGCCCCAGTCGACGAACACGACCTCGCCTCCCGGACGCCTCAGCAGGTTGTCGACGCGGATGTCCCAGTGCGCGACGTGCGCCATGGGCCGCTTGGCGTGCTCGCGCAGCACGTCGGCCCAGCCATGGGGATCGGTGCGGAGCCAGCCGGGGACGGGCGCCCGCGCGGGTGCGTCCGCCAGGGTGTGGAGGCAGTCCGCCCACTTGTCGAACACGGAAGCCGCGTCCACCAGGTCGACCGATGCCGGGACCTCACGCTCCTGCAGGACCGTGGAGAGCCGATCCGTGCCGGCCAGCACGGCTGCGAGCTCGTCGGGGTGCGTGAAGTCGGGATGACGCCCCTCGACGTCCTCGATGAGCAGCGCGACCCACGACCCGTCGTCGTACGACGCCAGCAGCCGAGCCCAGAGCTCGTGATGGCCGAGGTGGTCCAGCACGCCGATCTCGCGGCGGAACAGCCGGGGGGTGTCGGGGTTGAGCTCAGCCCCCACGGCCTTGACGAAGCCGCGGGTGCCGTCGGCGCACCTCAGCCGTGTTGCGCATCCCGGCGACATCCCGCCGACCTGCTCGGCCGTCCCGACCACCGGGGAGCCGAGCTGGTCCTCGACCCAGGAGCGGACCGCGGCGGGGACGGCGTCGTAGGTGAGCCGTACGCCGACCGCGCGCGGGGCGGTCACGCCCAGCGCCGCCGTTCCGCCAGCCAGTCCCAGCACACCTCGCCCTGCCAGCGCTGGTGGTCGCGGATGTGCGGCGACGTCGGCGGCACGGGCAGCTCGCACTGGGTGAAGAAGTAGCCCACGTAGAGGGCGAGGTTGATGTCGAACGCCTCCGGGTCGATGTCGCGCAGCAGCCGGCGCTCGGCGATGACCGCGTCGACGTCGATGCCCTCGCCGCGCGGGCCGATGAGCGCGGCGAACGAGTCGAACCACGCGGCGCCGCGCACCGGCCAGTTCCAGTCGCACACCAGCGCCCGGCCCTCGGGATCGAGCAGCACGTTGTCGGAGCGGATGTCGGTGTGGACCAGGGTGTCGCCGCCGACCACCTCGGCGTAGCGCCGCGCCAGCGCCTCGGCCTCGGCCAGCTGCCCGGCGTCGAGGTCCGTACGCCGCTCGCGGAGCGCCGGCCAGCCCTCGAGGAGCGGGGCGAAGTCGTCGGCCGCGGTGTCGAGGTGCAGCCCGGGCGGGGGCGGGGTCAGCACGTCGGCCACCACCTCGAGCGAGTCGAGCAGCGCATCGAGGTCCTGGGCCTGCCACGGCCGGCGCGGCGGCCGCGCGGCGACGTACTCGATGCCGAGCACCACCCAGTCGTCGTCGAGGTGCCACAGCAGTCTCGGGGCCGGCACGCCCTCCGGCAGGGCGGCGAGCTTGCGCGCCTCCTCGCGGTAGGAGTCGGCGAACATCCGCTGCGCCTTGGTCGAGGCCGCCTTCACGAAGTGGCGCGACCCGTCCTCGCAGACCAGCACGGAGGCGAACCCGGGGGTGAAGCCACTCGTCTGGGAGATCGCCGACACGACGGGGGAGCCGCACCTGCGCTCGATCCACGCCCGCAGGTGGGGCGGGAGGAAGGCCCACTCGAGCCGGCGGGCGGTCCGGTCGTGCGGAGCGGGGTAGGGGGCGATCGAGGTGGAACGGGCCATGGGCGCATCCTCCACCACGCTGCCGGTGCTCACGACCGGATATCGGGTGGAGGCAGGAGCGGGTGACCCGGAAGACTGGCGCCATGCCCGAGCTCGTCCTGCCGACCACCACCGTCCGCGAGTCGTTCCTCGAGGCGATGGACGAGTTCGTCGCCGAGGGCGCAGAGCACAGCCAGACGGCCGCGTGGATCGAGCACAACGCGCCCGGCTGGAAGCATCCCGACGCCTTCGCGGCCTTCGTGGAGGCGGTCAGGGCCGATGCGCTCGCCGAGACGCCGCGGCCGCAGTGGCACGTGCCGTGCACGACGCTGTGGTGGGTCGACGGCGAGGACTACCTCGGCCGCATCGCCATCCGCCACGAGCTCAACGACTTCCTCCTCGACGTGGGCGGGCACATCGGGTACGACGTGCGCCCGACCCGGAGGCGCGAGGGCCACGCGACCGCGATGCTGCGGCACGCCCTGCCGTGGGCGCTCGGCCTCGGGATCGACCCGGCCCTGGTCACCTGCGACGACGACAACGTCGGCTCGGTCCGCGTCATCGAGGCCGCCGGCGGCGTGCTGGAGGACGTGCGCGGGGTGAAGCGGCGCTACTGGGTGCCGACCACGTCCTGAGGATCCTGCTGAGGCCCACGCGGAGGCCCCTGCTGAGGCCCTTGGGCGGGCACTGGCGTACGCCGGGTGCGGGTGGCCGCACCGACGCCGACCACCGCGACGACGAGGCCGACGAGCTGGGTGGGCGTCAGGGTCTCGTCGAGCACCAGCCACGCGAGCACGGCCGTCACCGGCGGGCTGAGGAAGAACAGGCTGGCCGCCGCGCCCGAGCCGCCGCGCAGGACGAGCAGGGCCAGCAGGACCAGGCCGACGATCGAGTTGACGACCGCCAGGAAGAGCACGGACACGACTGCCTGCGAGGTGTCCGTCACCGGCCAGGCGCCCTCGGTGGTCCAGCCGAGCACGAGCAGCGGGGGAGCGGACACGGCGAACTGCGCCGCCGCCGACCACAGCAGGTCGGGCTGCGCGCCGATCCAGCGCTGGCCGAGGGTGCCGAGGCTGAGCGTGAGCATGCTCAGGCAGCCGACCAGCACGGCGACCGGGCCGCCGGCGTGGCCGAGGTCGGCGCCCAGGACCAGCAGCACCCCCACGACGCCGGCGGCGAAGCCGGCGACCTGGAGTGCCGAGACCCGCTCCCCGAGGAGCACGGCCGCCAGCAGCGCGGTCAGCACCGGGCTCAGCGCGTGAAGGAGCGAGGCCAACGTCGCGCCGAGCCCCAGGTCGAACGCGACGTACATCAGGCCGAACTGGACGGCGTTCATCACGAAGCCGACGGCCGCGACCCGGCCCAACGTGCCGCGGTCCATCCTGGTCGGCCGGCGCACCGCAAGAGCCAGGCCGCCAGCGAGGAGGGCCGCCAGGACGAAGCGCCAGCCGAGCACCGTGAACGGCGCCGCCGCGTGGACCGCCGCCGGCCCGGAGATGTAGCCGGACGACCAGATCAGCACGAAGGCCGCCGCCGGCACGAGCGGGAGGCTCGTTCCGCTCCGCGAGGTCACCGCTGCACGCTAGCGTCCGGACATGGAGGCACCGGCACCGGTCAGGCGGTCGGTGCCGCGCGCGCTGCGACGGGGCGTCGGCGCCGGTTCGGTGCGGCACGACCCGCGTGGAAGAATGACCCGATCCCGCCGTCGTACCCCTGAAAGCAGTCCGTGAGCCTCACCAACGCACCGAAGCCAGGCTCGACCGACCCGTCGATCATCCGCAACTTCTGCATCATCGCGCACATCGACCACGGGAAGTCGACGCTGGCCGACCGGATGCTCCAGCTCACCGGGGTCGTCGACGAGCGGGCGTCGCGCGCGCAGTACCTCGACCGGATGGACATCGAGCGCGAGCGCGGCATCACGATCAAGTCGCAGGCCGTGCGGATGCCGTGGACCGTCCCGGCCGGCAACGCCGAGGACGCCGAGCCCGGCACCTACGTCCTCAACATGATCGACACCCCGGGCCACGTCGACTTCACCTACGAGGTGTCCCGCTCGCTCGAGGCGTGCGAGGCGGCGGTCCTGCTGGTCGACGCCGCCCAAGGCATCGAGGCGCAGACCCTCGCCAACCTCTACCTCGCGATGGGCGCCGACCTCCACATCATCCCGGTGCTCAACAAGATCGACCTCCCGAGCGCCAACGTCGAGAAGTACGCCGCCGAGCTCGCCGGCCTGGTCGGCTGCGAGCCGGAGGAGGTGCTCCTCACCAGCGCCAAGACCGGCGTGGGCGTCGAGGCGCTCCTCAACGAGATCGTGAAGCAGACCCCGCCCCCGGTGGGCGACGCGGACGCTCCGGCCCGCGCCCTGATCTTCGACTCCGTCTACGACACCTACCGCGGCGTCGTGACCTACGTCCGCGTCGTCGACGGCAAGCTCAGCCACCGTGACCGCATCAAGATGATGTCGACCAACGCCGTGCACGAGATGCTCGAGGTCGGCGTGATCAGCCCCGAGCCCGTCAAGGCCGGCGAGATCGGCGTCGGCGAGGTCGGCTACCTGATCACCGGCGTGAAGGACGTGCGCCAGTCGCGGGTCGGTGACACGGTCACCTCCCAGCACCACGGCGCCACGGAGTCGCTCGGCGGCTACAAGCACCCCAACCCCATGGTCTACGCCGGGCTCTACCCGATCGACGGCGACGACTACCCGACGCTGCGCGACGCGCTCGAGAAGCTCCAGCTCAACGACGCGGCGCTGACCTACGAGCCGGAGACCTCCGGCGCGCTCGGCTTCGGCTTCCGCTGCGGCTTCCTCGGCCTGCTCCACATGGAGATCACCCGTGACCGGCTCGAGCGCGAGTTCACCCTCGACCTGATCTCGACCGCACCCAACGTCGTCTACGAGGTCCTCCTCGACGACGGCACCGAGGTCGAGGTGACCAACCCGAGCGAGTACCCCGACGGCAAGGTCGCCGAGGTCCGCGAGCCCGTCGTGAAGGCGACGATCCTCGCGCCGTCCGACTACATCGGCACGATCATGGAGCTGTGCCAGCTCAAGCGCGGCAACCTCCAGGGGATGGACTACCTCTCCGAGGACCGCGTCGAGATGCGCTACACGCTGCCTATGGGCGAGATCGTCTTCGACTTCTTCGACCAGCTGAAGTCGCGCACCAAGGGCTACGCCTCGCTCGACTACGAGCGCTCCGGCGAGCAGGCCGCCGACCTCGTCAAGGTCGACATCCTGCTCCAGGGCGAGCCGGTCGACGCGTTCAGCGCGATCGTGCACCGCGACGCGGCCTACTCCTACGGCGTGATGATGGCCGGCAAGCTCAAGGACCTCATCCCGCGCCAGCAGTTCGAGGTGCCGATCCAGGCCGCCATCGGCGCACGCGTCATCGCCCGCGAGACGATCCGCGCCATCCGCAAGGACGTCCTGGCCAAGTGCTACGGCGGCGACATCAGCCGCAAGCGCAAGCTGCTCGAGAAGCAGAAGGCCGGCAAGAAGCGGATGAAAAACATCGGCTCCGTCGAGGTGCCGCCGGAGGCCTTCGTCGCCGCGCTCGCCACCACGCAGCCGGCGGAGAAGTCCGGCAAGAAGTGACTGTCGTCCGTGCCGCCGACGTGCGGCCCCGGCCGTGGGCCAACGGGGGCGGCACGACCCGCGAGCTCGCGGTCGCCGACGACGGTGCGTGGCGGGTCAGCCTGGCCGACGTCGACCGCGACGGCCCGTTCTCGACGTTCGCCGGCCGGCAGCGGCTGCTGACCCTCGTCGAGGGACCGGTGCTCGACCTGCAGGTGGACGGTGACGCGCACGTCGTCGAGCCGCAGCGTCCGTTCGCCTTCCCGGGTGACGCGATCACCGTGGCGTCCGTACCGGAGGGGCCCGTGCGCGTGCTGAACGTCGTCGTCGACCCGGGCGTCGTCCGGCCCTACGTCACCGTGCTCGAGCTGGGCCGCTCCTCGACCTTCCCGCTGGGCGTCGACCAGGCGGCGTACGTCGTCTCCGGCGCGCGCGACGGTCTCGAGACCGGCAGCCTCGTGCTGGGTCCCGGCGAGGTGGGCGGCCGGTGCACGGTCGCGGTCGTCACCCTCGAACGCGTCAGCTGACCGGCGGACGCCAGCCCGGGTCGCGGCCGAGCCGCGCCAGCAGCCGGTCGGTGACCGAGGCGTCCGGGCCGACCTCGACGGCGTCCGCGCAGACGCCCTCCGAGTGCAGGGCCGGGCCCCAGCCGTCGGCCGTGGCGTGCAGGTCGGCGGCCTCGGCGTCGCTGACCGACCACTCCTGACCGGTCGCGCGGGCGACGTCGGAGCCGTGCACCACGAGGTCCCAGCCGTAGAAGTCAGCCACCGTGGCGGCGATCGTCGTACGGCCGAAGAAGCCGTCGTACTCCCGCGCGGCCACCCCGTCGGCCGCCAGCACCGACGTGACGTGCGCGCGCTGGACCCGCCACGCGGCCGCCGGGTCGGCGAGGTCCGGCGGCGGACCTGCGTCGAGGTCCTGCCGGGCGAGGAAGTCACGCTGGGTCTGGACCACGTGACCGACGACGTCGCGGGCGGTCCAGTCCTCGCACGGCGACGGCACGTCCCAGCCGCCGCCGGAGGGACCGACCGCGTCCACCACCTGGGTGAACCGGTCGGCGCGCTGCTGGAAGAGGGCGAGATGGCGGTCGGTGCCTGAGGTCGTCGTCTGCGTCATGCGACCACTCTCGTCCGCGCGGTGTCGGCGGTACTTGTGATAATCCGACACATGACCAGCCGGACCGGGGCAAGCGGCCCGCACCGGGTGGACCCGATCGACCGGGCCCACCTGACGGGCGTGAGCCGACCCTCCCCGCCGATCCACCGCTACGGCCCCAGCGAGCACCTCGTCGACCTGGTCGAGCGCTACTGGATCCCCGTGTGGTCGCTGGCCGAGCCGTCCACCCAGTCGACGCTCCAGCACCCGGTCTGCCTGGTGGTCGTCAGTGACACCTACGCCCGGTTCTACGGCGTCACCCGCGGCCGCTCGAGCGTCACGCTGGAGGGCGACGGCTGGGCAGTCGGCACGATGCTCAGCCCGGCCGCCGGTCGCCTGGTGCTCGGACGGTCGGTCGCCGAGGTCACCGACGCCTGGGTCGAGCTGGGCGACCTCGTCGCCGACCCGGCCGTCGTCGCCGGCGTTCGCTCTGCGATGGACGACGACCCTCACGACCCCGCCGCCCACCTCGCGGCGATCGGCCACGTCGAGTCGTGGCTGGCGACCCACCTGCCCGTCGACGCGCCCGGGCTGCTGGTCAACCGGCTCGTCGCGTGGCTGGGCGACCACCCGGAGGTCACCCGGGTCGACGAGCTGGCGCGCGAGGCGGGGCTGTCCGAGCGCAGCCTCCAGCGGCTGGTCGAGCAGCGCATCGGGCTGAGCCCGAAGTGGCTCCTGCAGCGACGCCGGCTGCACGACGCGGTCGAGGCGCTCAAGGCGGGCCGCGGCACCCTCGCCGAGGTGGCCGCCGACCTGGGCTATGCCGACCAGGCCCACTTCACCCACGACTTCCGCACGGTCACCGGCATGACGCCGGGGGAGTACCTCAAGGACCAGCCGGTCAGGTCGCCTCGCGGCTGAGCGTCACCTCGGTGACCGTGATGCCGAGCGCCGACTCGAGGGCGGCGACGGGCTCGTCTAGCTCGGCCTTGCGCGGCCGCCTCGTCCGCGCGAACCAGATGACCTCGAGCGGTCGGCGCCTCGCAGAGCCGGTGGCTCGCCAGAACCCGGTGATCCGCCCGTCGACGAGCAGCGGCGGCAGCAGCATCCCGTTGGACTCGTTCCACAGCCGCCGGTGGTGCTCCGACGTCGCGAACCGGTCGCGGGCCTTCGAGTCGTAGCCGCACAGCAGGGCGTCGAACTCCGGCAGCAGGCGCACCCCCGGGAGGTCGCGCGGGGGTGGAGCGTCCGGCAGGTCGACGTACGCCCTGCCGTCCGGTCCGTCCTGCTCGACGACGTCCAGGCCGGCGAGTCCCTCGTCGACGGCCTTCAGCGGCACCCCTGCCCACCACGCGACGTCCTGCCGCGACGAGGGTCCGTGGGCGCGCAGGTGGAGCCGTACGACGTCAGCCAGCGTGGCCGGCCCGGTGCGGTCGAACGTGCCGTAGACCGGCTTGCCCTGCCCCTCCCAGCGGTCGCCCGAGGCCGGTCTGCGGACCAGGCCGCCGTGGGCGAAGCCCAGGTAGCGACCCGGACCGGCGGCGGCGGCGTCGAGGGAGGCGGGAGCATGGCGGGAGAGCCAGTCGTCGACGTGGGCGCGGAGCTCGTCGGGGGTGCGCCACTCGCGGGCGAACGCCTCGACCGAGGCCCACAGGTCGGCGATCTGCGCGTCACTGATGCCGAGCGTCCGGGCCCACCGCTGGTGCTGTCCGACCCGGGTGGCCACGGCGAGCACGGTGTAGGCCTCGGGCGTCGCGGTGTGGACGGTGCCGCGGATCGTGCTGCCGCGGACGATCTCGCTCGCGTCGTAGGCCGCCGTGATCTCGGCGTGGGTCACTCCGGGGAAGCGCGCGCCGAGGCCGATGAACGCCGACCGGGCCGTCTGCGTCTGCAGGTCGCCGATCGCGCGCACCCGCTCCGCCACCGTGCCCGGGTCGTCGGGGAACTGCCGGGCCAGCGACGCGGCCGCCAGGTCGTCCCAGCCGAGACCCATCGCTCAGCCGCGCATCGGGCCGCCGTGGCGGCCGTAGGACTCGGCGACGATCTCGGCCACCACCGACAGGGCGATCTCGCCCGGTGCCTTGCCGCCCAGGTCGTGCCCTGCCGGCACGTGCAGCGTGGACACGTCGACCCCCTCCGCGGCGAGGTCGTCGAGGAGCCCGGCCGCGCGGCCCCGGCTGGCCATCATCGCGACGTAGGAGGCGTCCGAGGCGAGAGCGGCCCGCAGCACGGCGGGCGCGTCGGGAGCGTCGTGGTCGCACAGGACCACGGCGTCACCGGGGAGCGGGTCGAGGCCGGGCCCGCCGTCGTCCGCCGGCTCGACGACCACGGTGCGCCCGGCCGTGGACGCGATGGCGGCGATCGACCGCGAGATCGGGTTGTCGCTGAGGACCAGGATCCGGCCGTGCCGGACGTCGTCCTCCGACCACGGCTGCTGGCGGTTGCTCATGCGCGTGCTCGCTTCGCTCCGTGCGCGCATGAGGCACATGTCGCGCTGTCCTTGTGCCGGCCAGCCTAGGCTCGCGGGCATGCCGGTCACCATCCCTGCGGGGCTGCTCGCCCAGCGGGTGCTCGGTGAGGACTGGGGGCGCTGGCTCGACCGGCTGCCGCGACTCGCCTCCGACCTGCTCGACGACTGGCGGCTCCGGCCGACCGGCACGTCCCTGCACGGCCTCTGCTCGCTGGTGCTGCCGGTCGTCGACGCCGACGGCACGGCCGGTGCGCTGAAGGTCGGCTTCGACGGCGACGACGAGTCGCTCCACGAAGGCCTCGCGCTGCAGCACTGGGGCGGCAGGGGCGCCGTACGGCTCCAGCGGGCCGACCCGCGTCGACGCGCGCTGCTGCTGGACTGGCTGCCCGGGCCGGACCTCGGCGACTCCTGGGACGTCGAGGCCTGCGAGGTGGTCGGCGGGCTCTACGGGCGGCTCCACATCCCGGCGATGCCGCAGCTGGTCGGGGTCTCGTCGTACGTCGAGCGGGGGCTGCGGGAGCTCGGCGAGCTGGGCCGCGACCTCCCGGTCCCGCGCCGCTACGTCGAGC
The DNA here is from genome assembly GCF_042666175.1 of Nocardioides sp. GCM10028917. Classification (NCBI taxonomy): domain Bacteria; kingdom Bacillati; phylum Actinomycetota; class Actinomycetes; order Propionibacteriales; family Nocardioidaceae; genus Nocardioides; species Nocardioides sp. GCM10028917. The sequence goes on along the minus strand of NZ_JBHTFL010000008.1, from coordinate 28,224 downwards.
AGGCCCTGTCGCTCGGCCCCGACCTGATCGCCGACGACGGAGCGACCGTCGTGGTGCACGGCGACCTCCACTACGCCAACGTGATGGCCGACGACGCGGGGGAGTGGCGGGCCATCGACCCCAAGCCGATGGCCGGCGACCCGCACTACGAGCCGGCGCCGATGCTCTGGAACCGGATGGACGAGCTCAGCGGTCCGGGCGCGGTCGGGTCGGTGCGCGACGGCCTGCGCCGGCGCTTCCACGCCCTGGTCGACGCGGCCGGCCTCGACGAGGGGCGCGCCCGCGACTGGGTGGTCGTGCGGATGGTGCTCAACGCGGGCTGGGCGGTGCAGGACGCGCAACGCGTCGGTCGTCGTCTGACCTCGGAGGAGCAGGACTGGATCACGCGCTGCATCGCCGTCACCAAGGCCGTGCAGGACTGACCAAGGTCGGAAATCGCCCGTCTCATGGACATTCGCCGCGTTTACTACCGCTGGGTAAACCCCGTGATCTAGGTTACAGCCCAAGTCAGCAGCACGCCCCGCTGTGTGGTGCCCTCGCGCCACGCTCCACGAATGAGTAGGTAACAGATGCCGACCACCATCGACACGGCCTTCCTCGACACGATGCCGCCCAACGTCGCCGTCCAGTTCTTCGACCGCGTCACGGCGACCCCTGACGCCGAGGCCTTCCGCTTCCCCCGCGGCGAGGCGTGGGAGTCCGTCACCTGGAAGCAGGCCGGCGACAAGGTCGAGGCGCTCGCTGCGGGTCTGATCGCGCTGGGCGTCGAGCCCGAGCAGCGCGTCGGCATCGCGTCCGGCACGCGCTATGAGTGGATCCTCGCGGACCTCGCGGTCATGTGCGCCGCCGGTGCCACCACCACGGTCTACCCGACCACCAACGCCGAGGACACCGTCTACATCCTGGGCGACTCCGAGAGCCGCGTCGTCTTCGCCGAGGACGACGAGCAGGTCGCCAAGCTCACCGCGCACCGCTCCGAGCTGCCCCACGTGATGAAGGTCATCACCTTCGAGGGCGCGTCCGACGGCGACTGGGTGATCTCCCTGGAGGACCTCGCCGCGCTGGGCGCGGAGCGGCTCGCCGAGCAGCCCGACGTGGTGCGTACGACGTCGCAGGCGATCCGTCCCGACCAGCTGGCCACCCTCATCTACACCTCCGGCACCACCGGCCGACCGAAGGGCGTGCGGCTCCGCCATTCCTCGTGGGTCTACGAGGGCGAGGCGATCCGCGCCCAGGGCATCCTGGGCCCCGACGACCTCGAGTTCCGCTGGCTGCCGATGGCCCACTCCTTCGGCAAGGTGCTGATGTCGACCCAGATGGCCTGCGGGTTCGCCGCGGCGATCGACGGCCGCGTCGAGAAGATCGTCGACAACCTGGGCGTCGTGAAGCCGACGTTCATGGGTGCCGCTCCGCGCATCTTCGAGAAGGCCCACGGCCGCATCGTCACCATGCAGGCCGCCGAGGGCGGCGCCAAGGAGAAGATCTTCAAGAAGGCCTTCGACGTCGGCCTCGAGGTCGAGCGCCGCAAGCGCGAGGGCAAGTCGGTGCCGATCGGCCTCAAGGTGCAGCACGGGCTGTTCGACAAGCTCGTCTTCTCCAAGATCCGTGACCGCTTCGGTGGCAACGTCCGCTTCTTCATCTCCGGTGCCGCGGCGCTCAACCGCGACATCGCGGAGTGGTTCGGCGTCGCCGGCATCAAGATCCTCGAGGGCTACGGCCTCACCGAGACCTCGGCGGGCTCCTTCGTCAACCACCCCGACCGCAACAAGTTCGGCACGGTGGGCCCGGTCTTCCCCGGCAGCGAGGTCAAGCTCGGCGACAACGACGAGATCATGATCAAGGGTCCCGGCGTGATGGACGGCTACCACAACCTGCCCGAGGAGACGGCCAAGACGCTGACCTCCGACGGCTGGTTGCACACCGGCGACAAGGGCGCCGTCGACGAGGACGGCCACCTGGTCATCACCGGCCGCATCAAGGAGCTCTTCAAGACCTCCGGCGGCAAGTACATCGCCCCGCCGGCGATCGAGTCGAAGTTCAAGGCCGTGTGCCCCTACGCCAGCCAGTTCATGGTGTTCGGCGACCAGCGCAACTACTGCGTCGCGCTGGTCACCCTCGACCCCGACGCGATGGCGGGCTGGGCCGAGGAGAACGGCATGGGCGGCAGGTCCTACACCGAGATCGTGCAGTCCGACGAGGTGCAGAAGATGGTCGGCGGCTACATCGACGAGCTCAACAGCCACCTCAACCGCTGGGAGACCATCAAGAAGTGGCAGCTCCTCGACCACGACCTGACGATCGAGTCGGGAGAGCTGACGCCGTCGATGAAGGTCAAGCGCAACGTGGTGCAGGAGAACAACCAGGCGCTCATCGAGAAGATGTACGCCGAGGGCTGAGCCGACGGACGGGTGCCGGTGGGGGACCACTGGCACCCGTTCGCACGTCGGGCACGTGGTTGGATACCGGCGTGTCCCCCGCCCAGCCCGACGGTGACGTCGCCCCCGAGGACGGTCTGCTCCCCGACGAGGCGTGGGCCCAGTTCGGCAGCAAGCCCTTCGGCCTCTACGTGCACGTGCCGTTCTGCTCGGTGCGGTGCGGCTACTGCGACTTCAACACCTACACGGCCCAGGAGCTCGGAGACGAGGTCGGCGCCAGCCGGTCGTCGTACGCCGAGGCGGCGATCCGGGAGATCCGCTTCGCGCGCCAGGTGCTCGGCCACCGCGACGTCCCCATCGAGACGATCTTCTTCGGCGGTGGCACGCCGACGCTGCTCAAGGCCGCCGACCTCGGAGCCATCGTGGCCAGCGCAGCGGCGGAGTTCGGGCTCGTCCACGACGTGGAGATCACGACCGAGGCCAATCCCGACAGCGTCGCCGCCTGGGACCTCGAGGAGCTGCGCACCGCCGGGTTCAACCGGATCAGCTTCGGCATGCAGTCCGCCGTCGACCACGTGCTCCGCACGCTCGACCGCACCCACGACCCGATGCGCGTGCCCGCGGTCGTCGACTGGGCCCGGCAGGCCGGCTTCGACGACGTCAGCCTCGACCTCATCTACGGCACGCCGGGGGAGTCGCTCGCCGACTGGGAGACCTCGGTCGACGTCGCCCTGGGCTGCCGGCCCGACCACGTCTCGGCCTACTCCCTCATCGTCGAGGACGGCACCGCGATGGGCCGGCAGGTCAAGCGCGGCGAGCTGCCGATGCCCGACGAGGACGACCTCGCCGACAAGTACCACCTCGTCGACGAGAAGCTCTCCTCCGCCGGGATGAGCTGGTACGAGGTGTCCAACTGGGCGACGTCGCCCGACCACTGGTGCCGCCACAACCTCCTCTACTGGACCGGCGGCCACTGGTGGGGCGTCGGCCCCGGCGCGCACTCCCACGTCGGCGGGGTGCGCTGGTGGAACGTCAAGCACCCGGCGGCGTACGCCCAGCGGCTCGCCACCGGCGTCTCACCCGCCCTGGCGCGCGAGGTCCTGGGCTACCACGATCAGCGGGTCGAGCGGATCCTGCTGGAGATCCGGCTCGTCGAGGGGCTCCCCGTCACCGCCCTTGAGGCCACCGGCCGCTCCCACGTCGCCCGCCTCGTCGCCGACGGACTCGTCGAGCTCGCCACCGAGCGCCTCGTGCTCACCCAGCGCGGCCGGCTCCTCGCCGACGCGATCGTGCGCGACCTGGTGGATTAGCGCTGTGTTCTCTTGCGCCTCCGCTTCGCTTCGGCGCGTGTCGCGGCGCTCGTGACCCGCTCGTTCGTCGTCGTTGTCGCGACCTCCCCCGCTTCGCTCCTCCGGCCGCGACCCTCCTCCTGCACTCCCGGGCGCGCCGCGACGAAACACCGGCTCCCGATCAGCGGCACCAGTGCACGCCTTGACCCGCAGGTCATCCATGGGTGGTGTCGTCCGCGTCGCGGCGGCGCCTGCAGGAGGAGGGCTGCGTCCGGAGGAGCGCAGCGGGGGAGGGCGTAGCAACGACGACGAAGGCGTCGCCTCACAGCGACGCGGACACGCGAGCGCAGCGAGCCGTTCAGCCAGTCGTGAAGTCGATGAGCTCCTCGACCCGGCCGAGGAGCGCGGGCTCGAGGTCGGCGAAGGAGGAGACCCTGCCGAGGATGTGCTTCCAGGCGCGGGCGATGTCGGCCTGGTCGCGGTGCGGCCAGCCGAGCTGCTGGCAGGTGCCGGTCTTCCAGTCGATGCCCTTGGGGACGTGGGGCCAGCGCGGGATGCCGAGGCGGTCGGGCTTGACCGCCTGCCAGATGTCGATGAACGGGTGGCCGACCACCAGGACGTGCTTGCCGATGGGCGATCGGGCGATGCCCTGCGCGATGCGCGCCTCCTTCGACCCGGCGACCAGGTGGTCGACCAGGACGCCGACGCGGCGCTGCGGGCCGGGCTTGAAGTCGCGAAGGTGCTCGGCGAGGTCGTCGACGCCGCCGAGGTACTCGACGACCACGCCCTCGATCCGCAGGTCGTCGCCCCAGACCTTCTCGACGAGCTCGGCGTCGTGCCGGCCCTCGACGAAGATGCGGCTGGCGCGGGCGACGCGGGCGCGTGCGTTGGGCACCGCGACCGATCCGGACGCCGTACGCGTGGGGGCGGCGGGTGCACCGGTCCGCACGGGACGGGTGAGGATCACCGGCCTGCCCTCGAGCAGGAAGCCGGGGCCGAGCGGGAACGTCCGCCGCTTGCCGCGCCGGTCCTCCAGCGTGAGCGTGTCGATGTCGCGGTCGACGGCGACGACCTCGCCGCACCAGTCGGTGGTGACCTCCTCGACGACCATCCCGATCTCGGTCGGCACCTCCGTGGCGCGACCGTTCCTCGGCACACGCCAGTCGCCGGAGAGGACGTCGGTTCCGTAGCGATCCTGGGGCACCGCTCCACGTTAGGCGCCGACCGGCCCGCCGGCCCGGTGGCACGCCGTGCGTCCCGGATCACACCCACGACGAACGTGCCCGCGAACCGCCGGGCTGCTGGGGGCTGCCGGGGACTCAGCCCCCGGTGATGCCGCTTCCCTCGGCACCGTCGCCGCTGTTGGCGTCGGCGCCCTCGTCGGAGCCGCCCGACTGGTCGGGCGCCTGGCTCGCGCCGTCGTCGTTGCCCAGGCCCTCCTGGGTGGCGTCCATCTCGAGCTCCTCGCGGCTCTTGGTGCTCTCGTCATCGGGGTCGAGGGGCTCGGCCAGCGGGTTGTCCTCGCCGGGCTGCAGGTCCTCGGGCAGCTGGTCGTCGGAGATGCCGCTCAGGGAGGCGCCGTCGGGCGAGGTCGTGCCGCCGGAGTGGTCGGAGTCAGCAGGACTGGTGCCGCTGCCCGCCTTGGGCGTGTCGGTCGACTCCGTGTTGTCGGTCTGGGACTCGCTGTTCTCGGTCATGCACCAGTCCTACTGGGCCGGGTACCGCGAGACCAGCCCCCGTGGGGTGTGGGCCCGGACGGGCGACTAGATGAGGGGGAGCCGCTTCTGGCTCCGGGGGAGGTGCTCGTAGCCCAGGCGGACGGCGCTCCCGAGCCGCTCGCGCTCCCACGGCCACTCGCCGGCGGCGAGGGCCTCGGACTGCGGCACCCCGCGCGAGGCGAGGTCGCGGATGGTCTCGGCGATCACGCCGAGCTCCGTGCGCTGGTCCTGCACGAACTCCTTGTCGATCACCTTCCCGTGCCCCGGCACGACGACGGTCGTGTCGGTCATCAGGCCGAGGACCAGGTCGAGGGTCAACGGCCACTCCAGCGGCCAGGAGTCGTCCCCGATGAACGGGGGGTCGGACTCCTCGACCAGGTCGCCGCCCAGCAGCACGTCGGCGTCCGGCACGCGGACGACGAGGTCGCCGGCCGTGTGCCCACGCCCGGGGTGGATCAGCTCGACCGCCCGGTCGCCCAGGTCGAGCTGCACGGCGGACGAGAAGGTGCGAGTGGGGAGGCGGAGCGTGGTCGCGAGGATCTCGTCGCGCCGCGGGTGGGCGGTGTCCTGCTCGTACTTCTCGAACGTGTGCGCCGAGGACACCTCCATGTGCTCGGCCGCCCAGTCCGTCGCGTGGATCGGCATGTCGCCGAACTGCTCGACCATCGTCGCGTTCCCGAAGTGGTGGTCCCAGTGCTCGTGCGTGTTGACCAGGCCGGTCAGCGGACCCGCGCCGAGGCGGCGTACGTCATCGGCGACGATCCGCGCCTCGGCGGCCGACCCGTGCGTGTCGACCATCAGCAGGCCGTCGGACCCGCCGACCAGCGTGATGTTGACGTGCATCCAGTCGTAGTGCGCGACCCACACGCGCGGGGCGACCTCGGTGAACCGAGGGGTGTCGTCGGGCATGACCGCGAGCCTACGGACTGCTAGTAGTCTTGGCACTCCGGGCGAACGAGTGCCAGAAACGCGACGCGCAGAGGAGTGGCTCGATGGTCGACGACCGCAAGCTCGACGTGCTCCGCGCGATCGTGGAGGACTACGTCGCGACGGAGGAGCCCGTCGGCTCCAAGGCGCTCGTCGAGCGGCACGGCCTGGGTGTCTCACCGGCGACGGTCCGCAACGACATGGCCGCGCTCGAGGACGAGGGCTACATCCACCAGCCCCACACCAGCGCGGGGCGCGTCCCCACCGACAAGGGCTACCGGCTCTTCGTCGACAAGCTCGCCACGCTCAAGCCGATGAGCGCCGCGGAGCGCCGGGCGATCGCGACGCTGCTCGACGGGGCGGTCGACCTCGACGACGTCGTGCAGCGCTCGGTCCGCCTCCTCAGCCAGCTCACCCGCCAGGTCGCGATCGTGCAGTACCCGACGCTCTCGCGCTCGACGGTCCGCCACATCGAGCTGGTGTCGCTCACGCCGACCCGGGTGATGGTGATCCTCATCCTCAGCACCGGTCGGGTGGAGCAGCGCCTCGTCGAGCTGGACGCGCCCGTGGTCGACAGCGACCTCGCCGAGCTGCGCGTCGCGGTCAACCAGGCCAGCGGCGGCGTGCAGATCGCGGAGGCCGCCGCCGCGCTCGGCGACCTGCCCGACGGCGTACGCCCCGAGCAGGCCGACTCCGCCCGCGCGATCGTGGGCGTGCTCACCGAGGCGATGTCCGACCACCGCAGCGACGAGCGGGTCGCGGTGGGCGGCACCGCCAACCTCGCCCGCTACGGCGACTTCGACACCGCCGTCCGACCTCTCCTCGAGGCGCTGGAGGAGCACGTCGTGCTGCTCAAGCTGCTGGGGGAGTCGGGGACCGATGCCCTGACGGTGCGCATCGGCCACGAAGGCCCCTACTCCGCGCTCGCGGCCACCAGCGTCGTGGCCACCGGCTACGGCCCGCAGGAGTTCCACCTCGGCTCCCTGGGCGTCGTCGGCCCCACCCGCATGGACTACCCCGGATCCATGGCAGCCGTGCGCGCGGTCGCGCGCTACGTCTCCCGGATCCTCGATGAAGGAAACCAGTGACACAGGACCCCTACGACATCCTCGGCGTCTCGCGTGACGCGAGCGCCGACGACATCAAGAAGGCCTACCGCAAGCTCGCGCGGCAGCTGCACCCCGACGTCAACCCCGACCCGGAGACGCAGGAGCGGTTCAAGGACGTCTCGCGTGCCTACGAGGTGCTGAGCGACCCGGGCAAGCGTGCAGCCTACGACCGTGGCGGCGACGCCTTCAGCCAGGGCTTCGGCGGTGCCGGGCAGGGCTTCAGCTTCACCGACATCATGGACGCGTTCTTCGGTGGCGGTGCCGCCGGCGGCGCGCAGACCCGTGGCCCGCGATCGCGTGCCCGGCGCGGCCAGGACGCGCTGATCCGGCTCGACGTCGAGCTCGCCGAGGCCGCCTTCGGCGTCACCCGCGACCTCAAGGTCGACACCGCGCTGCGCTGCGAGGCGTGCGAGGGCCAGGGCACCGCCCCCGGCACCTCGCCGACCACCTGCGAGACCTGCCACGGCCAGGGCGAGGTCGCCGTGGTCCAGCGGTCGTTCCTCGGCGAGATCCGCACGCTGCGCCCGTGCGCGGCCTGCCGGGGCTATGGCTCGATCATCCCGGACCCCTGCCGTGAGTGCTCGGGCGACGGCCGGGTGCGCTCGCGCCGCACCCTGACGGTCAAGATCCCCGCCGGTGTCGACCACGGCACCCGCGTCCAGCTCACCGGGCAGGGCGAGGTCGGCCCCGGCGGCGGCCCGGCCGGCGACCTCTACGTCGAGATCCACGTCGAGCCGCACCCCACCTTCACCCGCCACGGCAACGACCTCCACACCACCATCTCGCTGCCGATGTCGGCGGCCGCCCTCGGCACCCAGCTCACGCTGCCGCTGCTCGAGGCCGACCTGCCCGCGTCGTCCGACGAGTCCTCGGAGACGGTGACGACGTACGACCTCGACATCCGCCCCGGCACGCAGTCGGGCAGCGAGCAGGTGGTCCGCGGCTTCGGCGTGCCGAGCCTGCGCGGCGGTCGCGGCGACCTCGTCGTCAGCATCGCCGTGGAGACCCCCACCCGCCTCGACCCTCGCCAGGAGGAGCTGCTGCGCGAGCTCGCGGCGATCCGTGGCGAGGAGCAGCCCGACGGCAAGAACGAGGCGCCGCACAAGTCGATGTTCGGTCGGCTCCGCGACGCCTTCCAGGGCTGAGCCGGGGTGTCGCTCCCGGTCCACCTCGTCGAGTCCCTGGACGGAGCGGCGCCCGGCACGCGAATCGAGGTGACGGGCGACGAGGCGCACCACGCGGTCGCGGTACGACGCCTCCGCGAGGGCGAGCAGGTCGTCCTCACCGACGGCCGCGGCACCTCGGCCACGGGGTCGGTGACGTCGACGGGCAAGCGGGTCTTCTCGGTCACGGTCGAGTCCGTTGCGCAGGAGCCCCGCCCGGAGCCGGCCATCACCGTCGTGCAGGCCCTGCCCAAGGGGGAGCGCGGCGAGCTCGCGGTCGAGGTCCTCACCGAGGTCGGCGTCGACCGCATCGTGCCGTGGGCGGCGTCGCGCTCGGTGGCGGTGTGGAAGGGCGAGCGAGCGACGAAGTCCCACGCGAAGTGGCAGGCCACCGCCCGCGAGGCCGCCAAGCAGTCGCGCCGCTCGTGGCTGCCGACGGTCGCCCCGCTGGCCTCGACCGCAGACCTCGCGGCCCTCGTCGCCGAGGCCGACCTCGCGTTGGTGCTGCACGAGGACGCCACCCTGCCGCTCGGCGCGCTGGAGGTCCCCGAAGCAGGCCGGATCGTGCTCGTGGTGGGACCGGAGGGCGGCATCAGCCCCGACGAGCTGGCGGCGCTGGGCGACGCCGGCGCCCACGTCGTACGCCTGGGTGCGGAGGTGCTGCGCACGTCCACCGCCGGTGTCGTCGCGGTCGCCGCGGTGCTGGCCCGCACGTCGCGCTGGGCCTGACGGCGTGGCTACTGCACCGTGATCGTCTTGGTGTCGACGGCCGGGCCGGGGCCCTCGGTGCCGCCCGTGGGGTCGTCGGTCTCGCAGCGCACGACCACCTCGCCGGTGATCCCGTCGAGCGGGAGCGAGGCCTCGAAGGGGAAGAGCCGGTTGCCCATCCACGCCTCGGACTGGTAGCCACCGCCGACGAGCTCCTCCTCGCCGCGGAAGATCCCGCACGGTCCCGCCGCCTCGAACGAGTTGGCGACACCGGTGATCTCGAGGGTGTCGCCGCTGACGGTGTCGCCCTCGGCGGGAGAGGTGATGTTGACGAGGTTGAGGGTGCGCAGCGCCCCGGCCGCCTCGAACGGCGTCCCGGTCGGCAGCCCGAAGAGCGGTGCGCCGCCCTCACGCTGCACCTGCACCGGCACGCGCTCCTGCTGCACGCCCTGGAGCGTGTACACGAGCTGCTGGACGGCGAGCCTGGCGTCGCGCCTCGACATGCCGTCGGGGCGCTCGGTGAACCCGTCGGAGGGGATCTCGACCAGGAGGACCCCGTCGGTGGCCTGCACCGAGGTGATCTCCACGCCGGGCCAGAGGGTGCGGTAGTCCGGGTCGACGGGCTGGCCACCCCCGGCGACGAGGCGGGCGGCGTCGGTCAGCGGATCGCCCTCGACGCGCTGGAACTCGCGGAACAGGACGGTGCGTCCGCCGGGGCCGTCGCCGGCGAAGTAGACCGGGACCGCGGTGCCGGACGCCGCAGGGTCGGACGGGGTCTCCGACGCGGACTCGGACGCCGCAGCCGACTCGGTCGGGGACGCGGGGTCGGACTCCTGCCCGGACCCGGACCCGGGCTCCGAGGGCTGCGGGTCCTCGGTGGCCGTGCCCGTGTCGTCCGAGACGGGCGTCGGGTCGTCGCTGCAACCGGCGAGGGCCAGGCTGCTCGCCACCACGACGGCCGCGGCGCCCGCCCAGCGTCGTACGGCGCGGGCGCGGACCGGTCGAGAGGTGGTGGGGAAGGTCATGCGCGCCACGGTAGTGCGAGGCGCGGCTGCCGCTTCCGGTCCCACGCCGTGCCGCCAGAGCCTAGGCTGGCGCCATGAGCGAGACGGCCCCCGACTGCATCTTCTGCAAGATCGTCGGCGGCGAGGTCCCGGCCGACGTCCTCGGCCGCAACGACCACGCCGTCTCGATCAAGGACCTCAACCCGCAGGCGCCGTTCCACGCGCTGGTCATCACGGTGGACCACCACGACAACGCCGCCGCCTCCGCGGCCGCCGACCCGGCCAGCGTCGGCCACCTGGTCGCCCTGGCCGACGAGGTCGCCCGCGGCTCCGGCAACGCCGACTACCGGCTCGTCTTCAACACCGGTGCGGGCGCCGGCCAGACGGTGTTCCACACGCACCTCCACGTGCTCGGCGGCTCGTCGCGCATGTCCGAGACGTTGGTCTGAGCCGCCATGTCCCGCACCCGTCGCGTGCTCGCAGCGGTTCTCACCACCGGGCTCCTTGCCCTGTCCGCCTGCAGCGGTGGCGACGGCGCGAGTGACGCCGACCAGACCGCCACCCTGCCTGCGGACTCCCCGACGAGCGCGCCAACGGCGGACGCCGAGGAGGCCGGGCAGTCCGCACAGACCGGGCAGAACGGCCACAGCGGCCACGACGCCGAGCCGGCGACGTCGCGACGGCTGCGCGCGGGGGAGACCCGCACGACGATCGCCATGCCGGGCGCCTACACGCCGTCGGCGCCCTACGGCACCGGCACCGACGACTACCGGTGCTTCCTGCTCGACCCCGAGCTCGACGAGGACACCTGGCTCACCGGCACGCAGGTGCTGCCCGGCAACCCCGACGTCGTGCACCACGTGATCCTGTTCCAGGTCCCGCCGCAGCAGGTCGCCGCCGCCGAGGCGAAGGACGCCGCGGAGGAGGACGAGGGCTGGACCTGCTTCGGCGGCACCGGGCTCGATCGCTTCCAGAACGTCGACCGGTCCTCGTGGATCGGCGCGTGGGCCCCGGGCGGCAAGGAGTCGGTCACCAAGCCCGGCTACGGCGTACGCCTGCGCAAGGGCAGCCGGATCGTGATGCAGGTCCACTACAACCTGCTCGCCGGCCAGCAGCCCGACACCTCCGCAGCCCAGCTGCGCCTCGCGCCCGGCACGCGCGACTACGAGGCGCTGAGCACGATGCTGCTGCCCGCGCCCGTGGAGCTGCCGTGCCGGCCGAAGCACTCCGACGGAGAGCTGTGCGACCGCGACGCGTCCGTCGCCGACGTCAAGGAACGCTTCGGTGCGGAGGGCAACACCGCCGACCTCCTCCACCTCCTGTGCGGCGGCGAGCCGCGCGCCGGCGAGGTGCAGTCGTGCGTGCGCACCCTCGGCGAGCCGATCACCATCCACGGGGTGGCCGGTCACATGCACCTGCTCGGCCGCTCCCTCAAGATCGAGGTCAACCCGGGCACCCCGCAGGCGCGGACGATCCTGGACATCCCCGTCTGGGACTTCGACGACCAGGGCAGCCGCCCGATCGACCCGATCCGGCTCGAGCCGTTCCAGCAGGTCGAGGTGACCTGTCGACACGTCCAGTGGCTGCGCGACAAGCTGCCCTCCTTCGAGGGCCAGCCCGACCGCTACGTCGTGTGGGGCGAGGGCACGACCGACGAGATGTGCCTCGGGATGCTGCAGGTCACCCGCCCCTGACAGCCCCACGTGACCGCCCACCACTCGTCAGGTGGGCCGCTCGCCGGTGTCTCGGTAGCATGGTGGGGCTCTACCACCGACCCGGAAGGCCGCCCGCACGGGCATCCATGACTGCGACGAACCAGCCAGGCTCCTCCCAGGAGCGACCGACCCACACCGTGGTCGTCCCCAACAGCATCGACATGGTGTCGGTCCTGGGCCCGGGAGACGAGCACCTCCGGCTGATCGAGCGGGCCTTCGACGCCAGCGTCCACGTCCGTGGCAACCGCATCACGCTCACCGGCGAGTCGGCCGAGGTGGCCAGCGCCGAGCGGCTCCTCGACGAGATCGTGACGCTGGTCCGCACCGGCCAGGGCGTCACCGGCGAGACGGTCGAGCGGATCATCCAGATGCTGCGCACCGAGACGCAGGAGCGCCCGGCCGAGGTGCTGAGCCTCAACATCCTGTCCAACCGCGGTCGCACGATCCGGCCCAAGACGGTCAACCAGAAGCGCTACGTCGAGTCCATCGACAAGAGCACGATCACCTTCGGCATCGGCCCGGCCGGCACCGGCAAGACCTATCTCGCGATGGCGAAGGCCGTGCAGGCGCTGCAGGCCAAGGAGGTCAACCGGATCATCCTCAGCCGCCCGGCCGTCGAGGCGGGGGAGCGGCTCGGTTTCCTGCCCGGCACGCTGAGCGAGAAGATCGACCCCTACCTGCGCCCGCTCTACGACGCGCTGCACGACATGGTCGACCCCGAGACGATCCCCAAGCTGCTCGCCGCCGGCACCATCGAGGTGGCGCCGCTGGCGTTCCTGCGCGGCCGCTCGCTCAACGACTCGTTCATCATCCTCGACGAGGCGCAGAACACCACGCCCGAGCAGATGAAGATGTTCCTCACCCGTCTCGGCTTCGGCTCCCGCATCGTCGTCACCGGCGACACCAGCCAGGTGGACCTGCCGTCCGGCACGAAGTCGGGCCTCCGGGTCGTCGAGGGGATCCTCGACGGTGTCGACGACATCACCTTCTGCCGCCTCACGGGCACCGACGTGGTGCGCCACCGCCTCGTGGGTCGCATCGTGGAGGCCTACGAGGTCTTCGACGCCGACAACGAGCGCCCGGGGCCGAAGAAGACCGAGCGGAGCCCGCGGTGAGCATCGAGGTCCTCAACGAGTCGGGCCTCGACTTCGACGTACGCCGCCTCTCCCGGCTGGCGCGGTTCGTGATGGACCAGATGCGCGTGCACCCGCAGGCCGAGCTGTGCATCAAGGCGGTCGACGAGGACACCATCGCCGAGCTCAACCGCCAGTGGATGGAGAAGGAGGGCCCCACCGACGTGCTGGCCTTCCCGATGGACGAGCTGCGCCCCGGCAAGGTCAACGAGGAGCCCGAGGAGGGCGTGCTCGGCGACCTGGTCCTGGCCCCGGCGGTGGCCGAGCGGCAGGGCGCGGAGGCCGGACACGGTCGCGAGGCCGAGATCGACCTGCTGACCGTCCACGGCATCCTCCACCTCCTCGGCTACGACCACGCCGAGCCCGAGGAGCACGCCGTGATGTTCGGGTTGCAGGGCGAGCTGCTGGAGAAGTGGCGCGCGTCGGCCGAGCCTGCCTGACATGACCGCTGACATCTGGCAGCTCGGCTCGGCCGCACTGCTGGTCGTGCTCGCCGGGCTCTTCTCGGCCGCCGACGCCGCTCTCGGCGGCTTCTCGCGCGCCCGCGCGGAGGAGCTCAAGGCCGAGGGCCGTCCCGGCGCGGTGCGCCTGGTCAAGCTGCTCGACGACCCCGCCCGCTACCTCAACACCGCGCTGCTGATGCGCCTGCTGTGCGAGATCAGCGCGATCGTGCTGGTCGCGACGTGGGCGCGCGACGCCTACGAGGGCTCGCCCGTCCCGACGTTCCTCACCACGATCGGCGTGATGCTGGTCGTGTCCTTCGTCGTCATCGGCGTCGCGCCCCGCACCATCGGCCGCCAGCACGACGTACGCGTGGCGCTGGCGTCGGCGGGCCCGCTCTCCCTCGTGACGACGATCCTCGGCCCGATCCCGGCGCTGCTGATCCTCCTGGGCAACGCGATCACGCCGGGCAAGGGCTTCAGCGAGGGTCCCTTCTCGACCGAGACCGAGCTGCGCGAGCTCGTCGACCTGGCCGAGGCCGGCGCGATCATCGAGTCCGGCGAGCGCAAGATGATCCACTCCGTCTTCGAGCTCGGCGACACCATCACCCGCGAGGTGATGGTCCCGCGCCCCGACGTCGTCTACATCGAGCGCCACAAGAACATCCGCCAGACGCTGTCGCTCTTCCTGCGCAGCGGCTACTCGCGCATCCCCGTCATCGACGAGAACCTCGACGACATCGTCGGCATGGCCTACCTCAAGGACCTCGTCCGCCGCGACTTCGAGGCCCCTGACGTGGAGTTCACCCAGCGCGTCGACGAGGTGATGCGGCCGGTGCACTACGTCCCCGACTCCAAGCCCGTCGACGCCCTTCTCACCGAGCTGCAGGCCCGGCGCCAGCACATCGCGGTGGTGGTCGACGAGTACGGCGGCACCGCCGGGCTGATCACGATCGAGGACGTGCTGGAGGAGATCGTCGGCGAGATCACCGACGAGTACGACGCCGAGGAGGTCGAGGTGGAGCACCTCGAGGGCGGCGCCATTCGCGTGTCCTCGCGCTACCCGGTCGACGACCTCGACGAGCTGGTCGGCTTCGACGTGGAGGACGACGACGTCGACAGCGTCGGCGGGCTGATGGCCAAGCACCTCGGCAAGGTCCCGCTCCCCGGCTCGGTCGTGGAGTGCCACGGCCTGCGGCTGGAGGCCGAGCGCGCCACCGGTCGCCGCAACAAGATCGAGACCGTGCTGGTGACGGTGCTCGCGCCGGAGTCGGACGACGCCGCCGCCGACGCCTCGATCACGTCCGCCGGCCGCTGACGGACGTCGACCGGGCCGCTCACTAGGGTTCTCGCATGAGCAACGACGCCGTCGACCTCAGCGCCGAGGACGCCAAGCTGGTGACCCTCGCCCGAGCGACCCGGGCGCGGTCGCGCGCCGACGAGGGCGCCGCCGTGCGTGACCTCGACGGCCGCACCTACGCCGCCGCCAGCGTGCGCCTCGCGCACCTCGACCTGGCGGCGCTCGACGTGTGCGTGGCCATGGCCGTGTCGTCCGGCTCGGCCGGCCTCGAGGCCGCTGTCGTGCTGGCCGACGGCGAGCCCGCCCTCGACGCCGTACGCGACTTCGCCGGCGCGGGCGTGCCGGTGCACCTCGGCGACGCACGGGGCGCGATCGCCCGCTCGCTCGCCACCTGAGGGACCACTGGACGGCAACCTGGTCGCGCCAGCGGTCCCGGATCGCTAGCGTGGAGGCGTGCGAACGGCTGTTGGTCGCGAGCAGCATGCTGCCGGGGAGGCGAGGCTCAGGGAGTCCTACGCCGCCCTGCCGGCGGGTGCGCCCGTGCGACTGGCCAAGCGCACCAGCAACCTGTTCCGTGGCCGCTCGGCGTCAGGGGCCGGCCTCGACGTCTCCGGGCTGACGGGTGTCGTCGAGGTCGACGGCGACGTGGCCGAGGTGCAGGGGATGTGCACCTACGAGCACCTCGTCGAGGTGACCCTCGCGCACGGCCGGATCCCGTTGGTCGTGCCGCAGCTCAGGACGATCACGCTCGGCGGCGCGGTCAGCGGCCTGGGCATCGAGTCGACCAGCTTCCGCAGCGGCCTGCCGCACGAGTCGGTCCTCGAGATGGACGTGCTCACCGGGGCCGGCGAGGTCGTCACGACGAAGCCGGGCGACGAGCTCTTCGACGCCTTCCCCAACTCCTACGGCTCGCTCGGCTACGCCACCCGGCTCCGCATCGAGCTCGAGGAGGTGCCGGCGTACGTCGCGCTGCGGCACGTCCCGTTCGCCGACGCGCGGGCCCTGGCCGACGCCGTGACCCGCATCGTCGAGGAGGGCGCGTGGGACGGCGAGCGGGTCGACGGACTCGACGGTGTCGCCTTCGCCCCCGGGATGCTCCACCTCACCCTCGCCCGGTGGACCGACGAGCCGGGGCCGACGAGCGACTACGCCGGCCAGCAGGTCTACTACCGCTCGATCCAGCGACGGATGTCCGACCGGCTCACGATGCACGACTACCTCTGGCGCTGGGACACCGACTGGTTCTGGTGCTCGCGTGCCTTCGGCGCCCAGCACCCGCTCGTGCGGCGGGTCTGGCCGCGGCGACTGCGGCGCTCCGACGTCTACTGGAAGCTCGTCGCGCTCGACCGCCGCCTGAGCGTGGCCGACCGGCTCGACCGGCGCGCCGGTCGTCCTCAGGGGGAGCGCGTCGTCCAGGACGTCGAGGTCCCCGTCGAGCGGCTTCCCGAGTTCCTGACGTGGTTCGACCGGGAGATCGGCATGCGCCCGGTGTGGCTGTGCCCGCTGCGGCTGCGTCGCGGGGCGGACGGCTCCGGCGACCGGCCCTGGCCCGGCTACCCGCTCAGCGCCGCGACGACGTACGTCAACGTCGGGTTCTGGGGCATCGTCAACGTCGGACCCGACGCGCCCACGTCCCCGCGCAACCGGGCGATCGAGGCGAAGGTCTCCGAGCTCGGGGGTCACAAGAGCCTCTACTCCGAGGCGTTCTACGCGCGGGCGGAGTTCGACCGCCTCTACGGCGGCGACCACCTGGCCCGCGTCAAGGCCGCCCACGATCCAGACGGCCGGCTCACGTCCCTCTACGACAAGGTGGTGCAACGACGATGACCTTCCACACGGACCCGGGCTCGCGACCCCCACCGGCACGGCCGAGCATCGGCGACGCGATGGACCGGCTGGTGAGGGGCGGGCTGCCGCTGCACTTCACGGCGTACGACGGCAGCAGCGCCGGCCCGCCGGACGCCGACGTCGGGATGCAGCTGCGCAACGAGCGCGGGCTCGCGTACCTGATGACGGCGCCGGGCGACCTCGGCCTGGTGCGGGCCTACGTCAGCGGTGACCTCGAGCTCGCGGGGGTCCATCCCGGCGACCCCTACGACGCGCTCGTGCTCCTGAAGGACCACACGAAGTTCCGTGTGCCCACGCCGTCCGAGGCGGTGCGCATCGCCCGCAGCCTCGGCCTGGGGCACCTGCGGCCGCCCGCCCCGCCGCCCCAGGAGCACCTGCCCCGGTGGCGGCGCGCGGTGGAGGGGCTGCGGCACTCGATGACCCGCGACGCCGAGGTCATCTCCCACCACTACGACGTGTCCAACCGGTTCTACGAGCTGGTGCTCGGGCCGTCCATGGCCTACACCTGCGCGCTCTACGAGACGCCCGACATGACCCTCGAGGAGGCGCAGGCGGCGAAGTTCGAGCTCGTCTGCCGCAAGCTCGACCTCCAGCCCGGCCAGCGCCTGCTCGACGTCGGCTGCGGCTGGGGGACGATGGTCCGCCACGCCGCCCGCGAGCACGGCGTACGCGCGCTGGGCGTGACGCTGTCGCTGGAGCAGGCGCAGTGGGCCAAGGACGCCATCGACCGCGAGGGCCTCGGCGACCTCGCCGAGGTGCGCCACCTCGACTACCGCGACGTGGTCGACTCCGGCTTCGACGCCGTCAGCTCGATCGGGCTCACCGAGCACATCGGCGTGCGCAACTACCCCGCCTACTTCCGCCACCTCCGCGACCGCCTCAGGCCCGGCGGCCGGCTGCTCAACCACTCGATCACGCGGCGGCACAACCGCCGGACGGAGACGGGCCACTTCATCGACCGCTACGTCTTCCCCGACGGGGAGCTGATCGGCTCGGGCACGATCATCAGCGCTGCGCAGGACCAGGCCCTCGAGGTCCAGCACAGCGAGAACCTGCGCCTGCACTACGCCGCCACCCTGCGCGACTGGAACCGCAACCTCGTCGAGCACTGGGACGAGTGCGTGGCCGAGGTCGGCGAGGGGACGGCCCGCGTCTGGGGCCTCTACATCGCCGGCTCGCGCGTCGGCTTCGAGCGCGACGAGGTCGAGCTGCACCAGGTGCTCGCGACCCGCAACCACGACGACGGCCGCTCCGACTTCCCGATGCGTCCCGACTGGTGAGCCACCGATAACCTCAGTGGGTGAGCACCCGTGCAGCCCAGTTCCAGGCGACCGTCCGTCGCCGCGAACCGCTCTCGGACCACCTCGTCCGGCTCGTCCTCGACGACCTCGACGGCTTCACCTCGACCGGGATCGCCGACGAGTGGATCGGCCTCGTCGTGCCCGGGCAGTTCCAGAGCCGCTACTACACCGTGCGGTCGCTCCGGGACGGTGAGCTCACCCTCGACGTGGTGGTCCACGACGTCGGCCTGGTCACCGAGTGGGCCATGCGGGACTGCATCGGCGACACGGTGACGATCACCGAGCCCAAGGCGTCCTTCGACCCGCCCCCCGGGGCGTCCTGGCTGCTGCTCGTCGGCGACCTGACGGCCATGCCGGCGATGGCCCGCATCGCCGAGTCCCGTCCCGACCTGCCGACACACGTCATCGCGGAGGTGCCCGACGACCTGTCCGGCTACCTGCCTGCCGGCGTCGACGTCACCTGGCTGGCCCCGCCCGCACCCGGGCAGAGCGCGCTGGCCGAGGTGGTCGAGGGCATCGAGTGGCCCGAGGGCGAGGGCTACTTCTGGATGGCCGGCGAGTCCGCGCAGATGCGCGCGATCCGCAAGCACCTGATGCGCGAGGTCGGCCTGCCGACCAGCCACTACGACGTGATGGGCTACTGGCGCGCGACCGCCGCGCGGCAGCCGCGGGCGGTGGACCCGGGACCGATCTGGCGCGCGGGCAAGGCGGCAGGCAAGACTGACGAGCAGATCTGGGCCGACTACGACGCGGCCCAGACCGAGGCGGCACCGACCGAGCAGGCGAGGGAGGCCAGCGATGGCTGACGACGACGACCAGGACCTCGCGCAGGTCGAGGACCAGCTCGACGACCAGGACGACCAGGTGGACGACCAGGTGGACGACCAGGTGGACGACGAGGTGGACGACGAGGACGAGGACGACGACGAGCTGGACGACGACTTCGACCTGTCCGGGGTCGCGCCGGCGGGCGCCTTCTACCAGGCGCCGGAGGGCTACCGCAGCGGCTTCGCGTCGTTCGTCGGCCGGCCCAACGCGGGGAAGTCGACGCTGACCAACGCGCTCGTGGGCCAGAAGATCGTCATCACGTCGTCCAAGCCGCAGACCACCCGCAACGTGGTGCGCGGCATCGTCCACCGCGACGACGCGCAGCTGATCCTGGTCGACACCCCCGGCCTGCACCGCCCTCGCACCCTGCTGGGCGAGCGGCTCAACGACCTGGTGCGCACCACGTGGGCGGAGGTCGACGTGGTCGCCGTGTGCTTCCCCGCCAACGAGAAGATCGGGCCCGGCGACCGCTATCTCGTCGGCGAGCTCGCCAAGGTGCGGCGTACGACCCGCATCGCGGTCGCGACCAAGACCGACCTCGTCACCCCGGAGCAGCTGGGCCAGCACCTGCTCGACATCCAGGCGCTGGGGCAGGAGACCTCGACCGAGTGGGCCGAGATCGTCCCGGTGTCCGCGGTGTCCGGCGACCAGGTGCAGCTGCTGGCCGACCTGCTCGTCGGTCAGCTGCCGGAGGGTCCGCCGCTCTACCCCGACGGCGACCTCACCGACGCACCCGAGGAGGCGCTGGCCGCCGACCTCATCCGCGAGGCCGCCCTGGAGGGCGTGCGTGACGAGCTGCCACACTCGATCGCCGTGGTGGTCGAGGAGATGGGCCTGCGCGAGGGGCGTCCCGACGACAAGCCGCTGCTCGACATCGTGGCCAACCTCTACGTCGAGCGCGACTCCCAGAAGGGCATCATGATCGGCCACAAGGGCTCGCGCCTGCGCTCGGTCGGCACGGCCGCGCGCCAGCAGATCGAGGCGCTGCTCGGCACCCCGGTCTACCTCGACCTCCAGGTCAAGATCGCCAAGGACTGGCAGCGCGACCCGCGTCAGCTGCGCAAGCTCGGCTTCTGAGGCTAGAGGCCCAGGCTCCGGGCGGTCGAGCGAACGGCGTCCGCCGACGCCGCAAGCCGGGTTCGCTCGTCCGCATCGAGGGGGGTGGCGAGCACGCGCTCGACCCCGGACCGCCCGACGACCGAGGGCATCGAGAGGCACACCCCTGAGAGCCCGTGGATCCCGTCGAGGCGCGAGGTGACCGGCAGGACGCGGTGCTCGTCGTGGAGGACCGCTTGGAGCACCCGGGACACCGACAGCCCGATCGCCAGGCTGGTGGCGCCCTTGCCCGCGATGATCTCGTACGCCGCGGTGACCACCCGCTCGTGGATCCGGGCGCGGGCCTCGGCATCGAGACGGCCGACGCCCTCGGACTCCCAGTCCTCCACCGGCACACCGCCGATCGTGGCGGTGGACCACAGCGGCACCTCGGAGTCGCCGTGCTCGCCCGCGATGTAGGCGTGGACGTTCTGCACGGCCACACGGGTGTGCTCGGCGATGAGGAACCGCAGCCGTGAGGAGTCCAGGACCGTGCCGGACCCGAACACGCGGTGAGCAGGCAGCTCGGAGAACTCGAGGGCGGCCATCGTCACCACGTCGACCGGGTTGGTCACGACGACGAGCAGCGCATCTGGAGCCAGCGCGACGAGCGCCGGCACGAGCTCGCGGCACATCGCGACGTTTGCGGCGGCCAGGTCGAGCCGGCTCTGGCCGGGGTGCTGCTTGGCACCGGCCGTGATGACGACGACGTCCGCGCCCGTGCAGACGGCGAGGTCGTCGCTGCCGGTGATCTCGGCCATCGGCGTGAACTGCATCCCGTGGTTGAGGTCGAGCGTCTCGGCCCTCACCTTCTGGGCGTTCAGGTCGAACAGCGCGATCTGGCGGCACACGCCGCGGATCTGGGCGGCGTAGGCGATGGCCGTTCCCACGGCGCCGGCACCGACGATCGCAACCTTGGACATGGAGCCACTGTGTCAGGCCCGCGCCACCGCGGCGAGCCAGACGTCCGGACGGATCAGGCCGGCACCCAGCAGATCCCGTAGCGCTGGCCGGCGGCCCACTGCTCGCGCGTCGGGCTCTCCTGCGACCACATGAGGTCCAGATCGTCCGTGGCGTCCGCCGCGACGTCGCGGCAGACCTGGTCCATCCGGGCGGCCACCGCGCCGCGGGTGGGCAGCCTGCGGCCCGGGATGTCGACGGTCGCCACCGCACGCCACGTGTGCTTCGCGCCGCACCCCACCCGCCGGAACCCGCGGGTGCCGGGCGCGGCGGTCGCGCACATCAACGGACCGTCCCATCCCTTCGTCCGGCGCGGGAGCCGCAGCAGCGCGCCCGGCGACGCCACGGCCACGATGTCGCAGCGGAACCAGTCGGCCCCGGCCTCCGCGCGCGCCTGGCTCGGGCCGAACCAGACGGCCCGCACCATGCTCAGCCTCAGCTCGCGCGGCGTACGTCCGAGGTGCCGGGGGAGCCGGGTGGTGCAGGCGCGGCTCATCTGCCGCTGTGCGGCCTGCGAGTCCACGCGCCGGGTGAAGCCGGACTTGGTGGTGAGGTCGAGCCGGCCGACGAAGTAGGTCTGCGCCGTGTGCGGGCGACGGCACGCTACCGGCGCTGTGCGGCCCACCACGGCGACCGCCTGGCGCATCGACAGGGCGTGGCACTCACCCACCTCCGGCGTCGGTCCAGGGTCCGGTGCCGGGGCCTCGGTCGGGGTGGAGGTCGCGGAGGGCGACGGCTTCGTGTCGTCGGCCGGGGCGTCGGTGGGCGACGTGCAGCCCGACAGCACGACGGCCGCGGCGAGGGCCGCGAGGAGCCGCCTCATCCCATCACCAGCGCGGCGAGCGTCCCGCCCAGCTCGTACGCCGACTCGCGCTCCGGCTCGCCCACGTCGCCGAGCACCTCGAGGACCGGTGCGCTCTGCCGCCAGCCGAGCGCACCCACGATCGACTGCACCGAGCGCACGGCCCCCGTCGTGTCGTAGCGCCCGTGCACGTAGAGCCCGAACGGCTTCCGGCCGCCCTCCACCGTCGCGGCCGAGCCGTCGTCGGTGAGGGCGCCGCCCGCCTGGAGGAAGATCGAGTCGAAGAAGTGCTTGAGGGCCCCGCTCATGTAGCCGAAGTTCGCCGGCGTCCCGAGCACGTAGCCGTCCGCGGCCAGCACGTCGTCCGCGTCGGCCTCGAGGGCTGCCCGGACGACCACGTCCACGTCGGTGATCGCGTCGTCCGACGCGCCGGCGACGACCGCCTCGGTCAGCGTGGCCACCGACGGCGTCGGCGAGTGGTGGACGATGAGCAGGCGCGGCACGGAGCCGAGGCTACTCACGGGCCTGCGAGCGGCGTACGGTCGGCGCGTGAGCTTCGAGGTGGCGGGTGAGGCGTACGACCGGTTCATGGGCCGCTACTCGGGTCCCCTGGCCGCCCGCTTCGCCGACTGGATCGAGGTGTCGTCCGGCCAGCGGGCGATCGACGTCGGCTGCGGCCCGGGCGCGTTGACAGGCGTGCTCGTCGAGCGCCTCGGCGCCGACAGTGTGCACGCCGTCGACCCGTCGGCGCCGTTCGTCGACGCGTGCCGCCAGCGGTTCCCCGGAGCGGATGTCCGGCAGGGCGTGGCGGAGGCGCTGCCCTTCGACGACGACGAGTTCGACGTCGCAGGGGCGTGCCTCGTCGTGCACTTCATGACCGACCCGGTCGCCGGCGTCGGCGAGATGAGGCGAGTGACCCGGGCCGGCGGGTGGGTGGGCGCGACCGTGTGGGACCTCGTCGACCACCGCACGCCGATGTCCGTCATCGGGGAGGTCCTCTCCGAGCTGGTGCCGGAGCAGGACGCCGACGAGGGGGTCCCGGTGGGCTCGGCGCGTGGCCTCGAAGGAGTGCTCGACGCGGCGGGCCTGTCCGACATCGAGGTCGTGGAGATGGCCGTCACGGTCGTCCACCCGACCTTCAAGGAGTGGTGGGAGCCGTTCCAGCACGGCGTCGGTCCCATCGGAGAGACCATCGCGGCCCTGGACCCGGGCGTCCGTGGCTCCCTCGAGGAGGCGCTCCGTGCCCGGCTCGGGCAGGGGCCCTTCGAGAGGACCGGGACGGCCTTCGCCGGCCGCGGACGGGCGTGAGGTGTCTCAGTCCGCGGGAGGCGCGGGACGGGGCGCGCGGTCCGGGACTAGTCTGGTGCCCGTCATGATGCGCAGCCTCCTCCTTCGCCGCCGCAGCGAGGCCTGACCCGGCCCCCTCGTTGCGGAGTGTGGCGCGTGCCGGTCGCCCCTTCCGCAGACCGAGGAACTCATGACCAACCTGAGCAACACCGCCAACCAGCAGGGCACGAGCCCGATGCCGTTCGCCCGCTACACGCCGTTCGTGCCCGTCGACGTGCCCGACCGCACCTGGCCGACCAGGAAGGTCGAGAAGGCGCCGCGCTGGCTGTCCACCGACCTGCGCGACGGCAACCAGGCGCTCATCGACCCGATGACACCGGCCCGCAAGCTCACGATGTTCGAGCTGCTGGTGTCCATGGGCTACAAGGAGATCGAGGTCGGCTTCCCCAGCGCCAGCCAGACCGACTTCGACTTCGTGCGCAAGCTCATCGACGAGGACCGCATCCCCGACGACGTACAGATCTCGGTGCTGACGCAGGCCCGTGAGGACCTGATCGAGCGCACCGTCGACTCGCTGGTGGGCGCCCCGCGCGCCACCGTGCACCTCTACAACGCCACGGCCCCGCTGTTCCAGCGCGTCGTCTTCAACGTCACCCCCGACGAGTGCCGCAACATCGCGGTCCGCGGCACCGAGATGGTGATGAAGTACGCCGAGGAGAGGCTCGGCCGCCTCGTCGGCAGCGAGGACTTCGGCTACCAGTACAGCCCGGAGATCTTCACCCAGTCCGACACCGACTTCGCGCTGAGCGTGTGCGAGGCGGTCTCCGACGTGTGGCAGCCCGAGCCCGGCCGCGAGATCATCCTCAACCTGCCCGCCACGGTCGAGATGTCGACGCCCAACACCTACGCCGACCAGATCGAGTACTTCGGGCGCGGCCTGACCCGCCGCGAGCACTCGGCGATCAGCCTGCACCCGCACAACGACCGCGGCACCGCGGTCGCCGCCACCGAGCTGGGGTTGATGGCCGGCGCCGACCGCGTGGAGGGCTGCCTGTTCGGCCACGGCGAGCGCACCGGCAACGTCGACCTGGTGACCCTGGCGATGAACCTCTTCAGCCAGGGCATCGACCCGCAGGTCGACCTCGGCGACATCGACGAGGTGCGTCGCACGGTCGAGTACTGCACCAACCTGCCGGTCCACCCGCGCCACCCCTACGCGGGCGACCTCGTCTACACCGCCTTCTCCGGCTCCCACCAGGACGCCATCAAGAAGGGCCTGGAGGACCTCGAGAAGAAGGCCACGGCCCTCGGCGTCCCGGTCGGCGAGCTGCCCTGGGAGGCGCCGTACCTGCCGATCGACCCGAAGGACGTCGGCCGCACCTACGAGGCGGTCATCCGGGTCAACAGCCAGTCCGGCAAGGGCGGCGTGGCCTACGTCCTCAAGTCCGAGCACAAGCTGGACCTGCCGCGTCGCGCGCAGATCGAGTTCAGCCGTGTCGTCCAGCAGCGCACCGACACCGAGGGCGGCGAGATCACGCCCGAGGAGATCTGGTCGGTCTTCCGCGCGGAGTACCTCGACCGGGAGACGCCGCTCAAGCTCAACTCGGTCCACACCTCGAGCGCGGCGGGGGAGAAGGACCAGCTCACCGTCGGTGTCTACGTCGACGGCGTACGTCGCGAGCTGACCGGCGCCGGCAACGGCCCGATCAACGCCTTCACCAACGCGCTCAACGAGCTCGTCGACGCCGAGCAGGCGGCGGGCAACCCGGCCTACGCCGCGCGCGGAGAGGTCCGGGTCCTCGACTACCACGAGCACGCGCTGTCGTCCGGTGGCGACGCCATCGCGGCGGCGTACGTCGAGTGTGCGGTCGGCGAGAAGGTGCTGTGGGGCGTGGGGCTCGACGCCAACATCGTCACCGCGTCGCTGAAGGCGGTCATCAGCGCGGTCAACCGCGGCTGAGCGCCGGCACCGCTACATTCGGTCCATGTTGGTCAGCGAGCGGATCGGACAGTTCTTCGTCGAGTCCGACGGTGGGCGCGACCGGCTCGAGTACACCGAGTACGGCTCGGGCGACGACTGGGTCGTGCTGCTGCACGGCCTGCTGATGCCACGCCGCATGCAGCAGCCGCTCGCCCGCGCGATGGCCGCGCAGGGGCTGCACGTGGTGACCCTGGACCTGCTGGGGCACGGTCGCTCGGACCAGCCGGCCGACCCGCTGGTCTACTCGATGACGTCGTTCGGCGAGCAGGTCGTCGCGCTGCTCGACCACCTCGGGGCGGAGCAGGCCGTCATCGGCGGCACGTCGCTGGGCGCCAACGTCGCCCTGGAGGTGGCGGTCATCGCGCCGGAGCGGGTCAAGGGCCTGATCGTGGAGATGCCGGTGCTCAACAACGCGCTGGTCGCCGGGATCCTCGCGTTCGTCCCGATCATGCTCGCCGCCCGCTACCTGCCGGTCACGGCCAACACCCTGCAGCGCCTCTCGCGGTCCGTGCCTCGCGGGATCGTCCCGTTCTGGGCCGGCATCGCGCTCGACACCGTCGACCACCGCGCCGAGTCCATCGCCTCGGTGCTGCACGGGGTGATCTTCGGGCGTCTAGCCCCCTCGCGCAGCCAGCGTCGCCGCATCCAGGCCCCGGTCTTCCTCGTCGGCCACCCGATCGACCCGATCCACCCCTTCGTCGACGCCGACATGCTGGCCGCGGAGCTGCCCAACGTCCGGCTCGAGCGGGCCACCTCGATCCTCGAGTGGCGGTTCCGGCCGGAGCGGCTGACGGCCGCCGCCGCCGACTTCGCCCTGGAGTGCTGGCAGGAGCACCCCGCCACGACCAAGGCCGGCCCCCAAGCCAGGACAAGGGCTGCGACGAAGGCCCGGGCCCGGAAACGCTGACGCCGCACCCCGCCCGTACGGTGGTGCGCGGCCTCGGTGGGGGAGAATGTCCTCGTGCCCCTGTACCGCGACGAGGCCGTCGTGCTCCGCACCCACAAGCTGGGCGAGGCCGACCGCATCATCACCCTGCTGACGCGTCAGCACGGGCGCGTGCGCGCGGTCGCCAAGGGGGTGCGGCGGACGACGTCGCGCTGGGGCTCGCGCCTCGAGCCGTTCAACCACGTCGACCTCCAGCTCGCCGAGGGGCGCAGCCTCGACGTGATCACGCAGGCCGAGACGCTCGACCCGTTCCACGCGCGGCTGGGGCTCGACTACGACCGCTACACCGCCGGCACCGTGATGCTCGAGACCGCCGAGCGCCTCGTCACCGAGGAGAAGGAGCCCGCGGTCCAGCAGTTCCTGCTGCTCGTCGGCGGCCTGCGGGCCATGTCCGGTGCCGAGCACCCCGCCAAGCAGGTCCTCGACTCCTACCTGCTCCGCTCGCTCGCTGTCGCGGGCTACGCGCCGTCGTTCGACCACTGCGTGCAGTGCGGGGTCGAGGGTCCCCACCGCTTCTTCAACCCGTCGGCCGGCGGCGTCCTGTGCGCCTCCGACAAGCTGCCGGGCTCGGCGACCCCCGCCGGGGAGACCGTCCTCCTGCTCGGGGCCCTCCTCGTCGGCGACTGGCCCGTCGTCCACGCCGCCGAGCCGCGCCACCTGCGCGAGGCCAGCAACCTCGTCTCGGCCTACCTCGCCTGGCACCTCGAGCGCGGCCTGCGCTCGATGGCGTACGTCGAGCGCTGACGCCGCGCTGTGTCGGACGGCGCTCTAGGCCACTCCGGGGTTGTCCCTCGGGGACGCATCGCGGTGCACGCCGTGTGGGTCTGTGTCGTCGCGGTCGCCTGGGGCGAGTGGCAGCACCACCGGTGGTCCCGGGCCCTGGTGGGTCAGTCGTCCGGGCACTCCGAGGCGATCGTGGTCCTGGGTTACCGCAACCGTCGTGCCCGCGCGAACGCAGTCAACCGGTGGCGCGTGCGTGCCGCCCTCCGGTCGGTGGAGATTGGGAAGGAGACGGTTTTGGTCCTCAGCGGCGGGCCGGTCGGATCACAGGTGCCGGAGGCACGGGTGATGGAGTCATACGTCCGCGAGCTCGGCTACACCGGCCGGGTCGTGGCGGAGGAGGACAGCAGGTCGACCTGGGAGAACATCGCCAGCGTGGTGCCACTGGTCGAGTCAGCGGACACCATCAAGGTCATCTCCCAGCCGGCGCACGGGCTCAAGGCGCGGGCGTACCTGCGGCGGCAGCGGCCCGACCTCGCCGCTCGTCTCGTCCGCGGTCGCGACCATGCCGTCGGCGAGTGGTTGCTGCTCAAGCCCGTGCTCGCGGCCCACGGTCTCGTGAGCCTGCGCTCGATCCCAGCGTCAGAGCGCTCAGTCGTGTTTGAGAGGGAGCCTCCCGCGTTAGTGGGTGCGGCTCCATGACGGCGCCCCGGTGCGGTCGCCTGACCGGCGGAGACCCGCCGATAGGGTCAAGCGTGCGCACAGGAGACCGGCCATGACCGAGCGGTCGATCGATCAGGCGGTCAAGCGCGCCGAGAGCCGCCAGCTGCTCCGCAGCGCGGTGCCGCTGATCGCCGCGGGTGTGGGTGTGGCCGGCCTCTACGCGAGCTTCGCCGCGACGAGCGACCTTGCGGTCTTCTGGATCGGCGTCGCTCTCGGGCTGCTCGGCAGCGCTCTCGCGGCGATCGGCTACTGGCGCCGGCTCAAGGAGATCCGCAGTCCCCGCCCCTCGACGGGGAGGCACTACGCGTGGCTGTTCGCCGGCTGGACCTGCGTCATCGCCGGGCTGCTCATCCCGCCGTACGCCTTGTCGTAGGCGCGATTCCGCCGTACGCCTTGTCGTAGGGCGTCACGGCGCATCAGCGACGTGCCGGTAGCCCCGCCCTTCAGTGCTCGGGCGGGGTGTGGGGCTGGGTCATGGTCGGCGTGGGTGCGGTATGTCGGGCGGGTCGGGCCGCTCCGTATGGTCAATCGTGGTGGTGCCGTGGCGGTCGCGTCGGTAGCAGTGGCCGTGCGGAGAGGTCCACTCAAACACCGCGGGCTCGGTCATCCGGTAGCGCCAGGCGGTGTGGGTCTTGAGGCGGTGGTGGAACCGGCACAGGGCGGCGAGGTTGTCGGTCCGCGTGGGGCCCGGTTGTGGTCGACCTTCGGCTTCGGCGGCGTGGTCGTACTCGGTGACGTGGTCGATGTCGCAGCCGCGGGCCGGTCGGGTGCACCACGGGAACACACACGTGCGGCGGAATCTAGGTAGTCACGCAACACCGGATGTGTTCGTGGTCTGGGACAGTATCTCCT
>NZ_JBHTFL010000007.1:635594-1468464 GCF_042666175.1 Nocardioides sp. GCM10028917 | reverse complement strand
CGACAACCTCGCCGCCCTGTGCCGCTTCCACCACCGCCTCAAGACCCACACCGCCTGGCGCTACGAGATGACCTCGCCCTGTTGCTTCGAGTGGACCAGCCCCCACGGCCACCGCTACCGACGCGACCACACCGGCACCACCGCACTCGACGAGGCCGAACTGCCCGGCATCCCGCGCCCGCGACGACCATGACCCCGCCCCTGACCCCGCCGCCCCCGGACGGTGGGGCCACAGGAACGTCCTGACGGCGTCGTCGGATGCGGCTTCCCGCCCCGCGAGCGCCGGTCGATACTGGTGGGATGCCCGCGATGCTTGGGTGCGGCGTGATGCTGGCAGTTGCCCTCGTGCTGGCGGTGCGCTGGCGCAGCTACTCGCTCGACGTGCCTGCCGGTGACGACGAGGACTCGACGCCGGGCGGTCGGGCCGTCCGCGCCTTGACGTGTCGGCTGTGCGTAGGCGCCTACGCCGGAGTTCTCACTGGACTGTTCGTGGTGGGCCCCGGTGGACGCCTGGTGATGAGGCTGTTGGCCGCGACGTCGCCGGAGGCCCAGGGCCGGCTCACCGAGGCGGAAGCGGTGGTCGGTGACATCACCGTCGGTGGCACCGTGTTCTTCGTCGTCTTCATGAGCATCGCCGCAGCGGGCATCGGTCTCCTGTACGCCGTGCTCGAACCCGCTCTTCCGCGCGGGCTCCCCGGTGGGGCACTGTTCGGCGCTGGCCTGCTCGTGGTCTTCGGGAGCACGATCGACCCGCTCAGGTCGGACAACCCGGACTTCGGCATCGTGGGGCCCGGATGGCTCGCCATCGTCGCGTTCACCACCCTGGCGATCGCCACCGGATGCTTCACCGCCGTGGCCGCGGCCCGGATCGGCGCCGCGGTGCCCCGACCCGACTCGTGGTCGTTCTCGGCTGTCCTGGCAGGCCGCACTGATCGTGGTGGCGGCGGGAGCTCTCCATCTCTGGTTCGGCGCTCGACCGGTGACGCGCCCTCCCAGCCCGGAGCGGGCACAGCTCTGGATCCGGGGCCTGCTGTTCGTAGCCGTCGTCGCACTCCTGCCCGAGTTTGGGCTCGCTGAGCACGATCGCCACCTGAGGGCATGGATTGACCGGGACCTATGCGGATGCAGGAGCTCCGTTTCGGTGTCGCAACGTCCCCCATCCCACCAGCATCCACGCGAGCCCCACGCACACGAGGGGGATCTCGAGGAGTCGCTCGTCGATCTCCGCCAGAGCGCCGCCGACCGCAAGGGCCGGCAGTGTGGCCACGCCGATCCAGAACGTCAACGCGGCCGGTGCGCCGTCGCTCCTGGGCAGGGCCAGCTGCCCCAGCAGCAGTGCCAGGGATGACACGGCGATCGACTGGTCCCATCCGCTGTCGAACAGCTCGGTCCACAACGCCATCGCTCCGGCAATGACGGCCAGCCAGGCCAGGCCCACGGCGACGGCCCGGCGGGTCCCGCGCGACGTGAGGAGAGCCACGCCCAGGAGGCTCAGGCCGAACAGGGGAAGCGCCAGGCCGAACGCCAGGGGCGGCTGCTCACCCACGACGAGGATCGTCACGCCCTTGACGACCCAGGCCAGTCCGCCTGCCAGGCCCGCAGCTCCACCGATCCGGATCAGGCGCGCGCTGCTGTCGGTCCTTAGGGCTGCAAGGTGAGCCATGTCCTCAGAATGCGCTCACCGTGCCCCTGGTGCGAGGGATCGCCACCAGCCCGCTCAGCGCAGCAGCTCGGCCAGCATCAGGTCCGAGGCCAGCAGGGCCTCGCGGTCGGGGGTGGAGCCGCTTGCCAGCAGCTCGTCGGCGGCGGTGGCCTCCACCAGCGCGTCGAGGCGTCGTCGTACGGTCGCGGGGCTGCCGGCCACGGCCCGGTCGAGCGACGCCTCCACCCGTCGGCGTACCTGGCTCGGCCAGGACGCCTCGCGGATGGCACCGATGCTCTGGAGCGGCGGGAACTCGCCGGTCTGACGCGAGCGTGCCATCGCCCAGGCCTCGGGCAGGGCGAGCTCGCGGCCGGTCGAGTCGTCGTCGGCGACGAGGACGTCCAGGGAGATCGTCACGCGCGGTTCGCTGCCGCGGTGGGGGCGGAACCCGCGGCGGTAGTGCGCCAGCGCGTCGGGGAGCTCCGCGGACCCGAGGACGGGCCCACCCACGACCACGGGCAGGCCCAGCCGGGCGGCGACCTCCAGCCCGCGCCCGGTAGCCAGCACGTGCATCGGTACCGGCCCGCCCGTGGAGGGCCGTGCGGTGACCTCGGCGGTGCCCTCGAGGTAGCCGCGCAGCTCCTCGAGGTCGTCCTCGAACGTGTCGCCGTCCTCGTGGTCACGTCGGAGGGCGCGGCGCACCGGCGGTGTGAAGCCGAGCGACCGGCCGAGCCCGAGGTCGACCCGACCGGGATGGAGCGCGTCGAGCACGAGGAACTGCTCGGCGACCACCAGCGGCTGGTGCAGCGGCAGCATCACCCCGCCCGACCCGATGCGGACCCGGTCAGTACGCGCTCCGATCGCGGCCAGGAGCACCGCCGGTGTCCCGGACGCGATGCCCGGGACCGCGTGGTGCTCGGCGACCCAGAACCGGCCGTAGCCGACCTGCTCCGCGTGCACCGCCCGGGCGACCGTCGCCTCGAGGGCCTCGGCGTCGGGCATGCCGACGAGGGTGCGGGAGCGGTCGAGCAGGGATGCCTTCACCTGTCGTCCAACGCCGCATCGGCCGACCGTCTTCCCGGCCCCGCGAGCCCAGCTCGACCGCCGGCTCAGCCCAGGGCGGCGCGCAGCCGGTTCTCGTCGACGCGCCAGAAGTCGTGCTGCTTGCCGTCGACGAAGGTCACCGGGATGTCCTCGCCGAAGCGGTCCGCCAGGTCGTCGTCGGTGGTGATGTCGACCTCCTCGAAGGACTCCCCCAGGTCGGCGCAGACGCGCTCGACGACCACGCGGGCGTCGTCGCACAGGTGGCAGCCCGGGCGGGTGTACAGCGTGATCCGGGGCGTGCTCATTCGAGGAGCCCCTGGACCCGACGACGCTCGAGGCCGCGCAACCGGCCCTTCTGCACCTTGCCGGTCACGGTGAGGGGCAAGGTCTCGACGACCTCGATGCGTGAGGGCTGCTTGAAGCGCGCCAGCCGGCCCTCGGCGTGGGTTCGCACGGCGCCCTCCAGGTCGGTCGCGCGCTCCGCGTCCCCACCGTCGGAGGACGCGACGACGTACGCCACCACGGCCTCGCCGGTGACCTCGTCCGGTACGCCGATCACGGCAGCGTCGACGACGCCGTCGACCTCGCGCAGCACCTCCTCGACCTCGGTCGGGTAGACGTTGAAGCCGCTGACGATCACCAGCTCCTTGACCCGGTCGACCAGGAAGAGGTCGCCGCTCGCGTCGAGGAAGCCCACGTCGCCCGTGCCGTACCAGCCCTCGTCGTCGGGGCCGTCGGACCCGTCGGGCCAGTAGCCGCTGAAGAGGTTGTCCCCGCGCACCTGGATCTCGCCGGGGTCCTCCCCCTCGACCTGGCCCCAGGTCTCGTCGACCAGGCGCAGCTCGATGCCGGGCAGCGCCGCACCGACCGAACCGGCGCGGGGGTCGCGGCTGCACAGCGTGCTCGTCACCACCGGCGACGCCTCGGTGAGCCCGTAGCCCTGGTGCACGGGGATGCCGGTGATCGAGGTGAACTCCTCGATCACCGCGCCCTCGAGCGGCGCCGACCCGGACAGCACGAGCCGGACCGGTCCGAGCCGCTCGCGCAGGTGCTCGTCGGGCAGCCAGTGGGCGAAGACGGGCGGCGCGATCGGCACGACGCTGCACGCCTCGTCGTCGATGAGGTCGAGCACCGCCTGCGGCTCGAAGCGCTCGACGAGCAGCAGCCGCGCACGGTGTCGCAGCACCCCGCCGAGCACGGCGTTGAGGCCGTAGACGTGAAAGAGCGGCAGCACCCCGAGCACCACGTCGTCGCCGTGCATCATCGGCGGCTCGACGGCGGCGACCTGCTCGAGGTTGGCCAGCATCGCGCGGTGGCTGAGCATCGCCGCGCGGGGCCGACCCGAGGTGCCGCTGGTGTAGAGGAGGGCGGCGAGCTTCTCGGGGTCGGGCAGCGGCGGGACAGGACGTACGACGTCCGCGCGCAGGTCGTCGAGGGAGAGCTCCCCCTCGCCGGGCGCGGTGCCGGTGGCGACGACGACCGGCCGGGCGACGTCCGCGTCGAGCTCGGCCAGCGCAGCGCGTACGGCGTCGAGGGCGGTCTCGTCGGCGACCACCATCCGGCTGCCGGAGTCGGCGACCATCCGGGCGAGCTCGCCGGGGGTCGACCGGGGGTTGACCGGTACGGCGACGACCTGGGCCCGGAGGACGCCGAGGTAGGTCGTGACGAACTCGATGCGGTTGCCGACGGCGAACATCACGCGCTGGCCGGCGCGGATGCCGTGGGCTCCGAGACCCGTCGCGATGCGGGCGACCTCGTCCTCGAGACCGGCCCAGGTGAGCGAGCGGCCGCCGCTCTCGACGAGGGCCTGCCGGTCGGGCACGTCGTCGGCAGCCTCCGCCACCAACGCAGAGATGTCGTGGCGCGGCATGGCTCGATCCTTCCACAGCTACGCTGGCTGGGTGACCCCGTCCGAGCGACCCCGGCGCCTCAACCTGCAGCAGCGCTCGGCCCTCGCGGGCGAGGCTGCGGCGGCATCGGCGGACGTCGAGAACGCCCTCGTCTGGCCGAGCGACCCGACCGCCGCCGCCTTCTTCGACGTCGACAACACCGTCATGCAGGGCGCCAGCATCTTCCACTTCGCGCGCGGGTTGCACCGCCGCAAGTTCTTCACCACGAAGGAGATCGCCTCCGCCGCGTGGAAGCAGGCCTACTTCCGGATCGCCGGCGTCGAGGACCCCGAGCACGTGGCCGACGCGCGCAACTCCGCGCTGTCGTTCATCGCCGGGCACACGACGGCCGAGCTCGAGGAGCTCGGCGAGGAGATCTTCGACGAGGCGATGGCGCACCGGGTGTGGCCCGGCACCCGCGCCCTGGCGCAGATCCACCTCGACGAGGGGCAGCGGGTGTGGCTGGTGACGGCGGCACCGATCGAGATCGCCACCATCATCGCCCGGCGGCTCGGCCTCACCGGCGCCATGGGCACGGTGGCCGAGCACGTCGACGGCGTCTACACCGGCCAGCTCGTGGGCGACCTGCTCCACGGCCCC
The DNA here is from genome assembly GCF_042666175.1 of Nocardioides sp. GCM10028917. Classification (NCBI taxonomy): domain Bacteria; kingdom Bacillati; phylum Actinomycetota; class Actinomycetes; order Propionibacteriales; family Nocardioidaceae; genus Nocardioides; species Nocardioides sp. GCM10028917. The sequence continues at coordinate 1,463,289 of NZ_JBHTFL010000007.1, read as the reverse complement.
GCCAAGGCGGAGGCGATCAAGGCGCTCGCGGCCCGCGAGGGACTCGACCTCGCCCGCTGCTCGGCGTACTCCGACTCCAGCAACGACCTGCCGATGCTCTCGCTCGTCGGCGACCCGTGCGCGATCAACCCCGATGCCCGGCTCCGGGCGCACGCCCGCGCCCACGGCTGGCGGGTCCACGACTACCGCACGGGCCGGAAGGCGGCGCGGGTCGGCTTCCTCGGCGCAGCGGTCGCCGGCGCGGTGACGGGCGCTGTCGCCGCCGGGGTGAGCCTGCGCGGGCGCGACCGCTCCGCCTGACCTGTAACTGAAAGTTACTCGCGGGTTCACAAGACCGGGAACGGCCCTTATCGTGCATAGTGCTGCAACCGGGAGGGGACACCGCATGCGGTCGACGAACGACCTCGATCGTGCCTTCGAGCACGGCATGGACGCGCTCCGGCGCGCGGTCCTCGCTGCGCTGGCCCCCCAGCCGTCCCTCGATCCCGTCCTCCGTCCCGTCCTCCAGCCCGTGGGCCACGTGCTGCTGTCCCAGACATCGACGCCGGGCTCGGCGTCCGTCGGCGGCCCCGACGGGCGCTCCGGCTCCGGCCCCGTCGGTGACGAGGACCGCGCGACGTCGTCGGAGGTCGACGAGGCCGAGCGCGAGCGGCTGATCGCCCTCGTCGAGCTCGCTCGTGGCGGCGACAAGGAGGCGTTCGGCCTCCTCTACGACCACTACCAGGCCTCGGTCTACCGCTTCCTGTACTACCGCACCCGTTCGCAGACGCTCGCCGAGGACCTCACCTCGGAGACCTTCTTCCGGGCGCTGCGCAGCATGAACGGCTTCCGGTGGCAGGGCAAGGACTTCGGCGCCTGGCTGATGACGATCGCGCGCAACCTCACGATGGACCACTTCAAGGCGGGCCGCACCCGCCTCGAGATGACCACCGAGGACATGACCCCCCACGACGACACCACCGAGGGGCCCGAGGACACCGTCATCGCCGGCCTCACCAACGAGGTGCTGCTCAAGGCGCTCACCGAGCTGCCGGTCGAGCAGCGCGAGTGCCTCATCATGCGGTTCCTGCAGGGCCTCTCGATCGCCGAGACGGCGCGCGCCCTCGACCGTTCCGACGGTGCGGTCAAGCAGCTCCAGCTCCGCGGGGTGCGCAATCTCGCCAAGCTGCTGCCGGAGGGGTTGAGAGACGCGTGACACACCCCGTAACCCCTGCCCCGTCTGGCTCGTTCGCCCCAGTGGGAGGACCCGCCAGCTGTGAGACAGGACGACCGCGATGACAGCCCCCTTCTCGGCACGACGCCGTGCCGAAGAGTTCGAGGCACTCCTCTCCCGCGACCCCACGACCACGCCCTCGGGGCGTGACGCCGAGCCGTACGCCGACCTGCTCGACGTCGTCGCCGACCTGCGGGCGGTGCCGCCCGTCACCGCGCGGCCCGAGTTCGTCGCGTCGTTGCGCGAGCGCCTGATGGCCGAGGCCGACACCGCGCTGGTGCGGCAGCCGCCCGCCCCGTCACCACTGGCGATGCCTGCCTCGTCGCGCACTCGCCAGCGGCGCATCGGCGCCCTCCTCGGCGGCGCCGCCCTCGTCGGCTCGGCGGCCACCATGGCCGTCGCGGCGCAGACCGCGCTTCCCGGCGAGTCCCTCTACGGCGTGAAGCGCGGGATCGAGTCGGCGCAGGTACGCCTCGCCACCGACGAGGCCGACCGCGGCCGCACCCTGCTCGCCCAGGCCGGCACCCGCCTCACCGAGCTCGAGGAGCTGGCCGCCGGCGACGCGGGGCGCGACCAGCTCGTGCCCGACACGCTCGACTCCTTCACCCGCCAGTCCAGCGACGGCGTGCGCAGCCTGCTCGTGTCGTACGAGGCCACCGGCAACGAGAGCGACGCGCAGGTCGCGCGCGACTTCACCGCCACCAGCATGGACCGCCTCCAGCGACTGCAGGGCGAGCTGCCCGAGAGTGCCCGCGACGACCTCGTCGCCGCCGGACGGACGCTCGCCGACCTCGATCTCGAGGTGAGCAACACCTGCCTGACCTGCACCGGCGGCATCACCACGACCCCCGAGTTCCTGCTGACCAGCGCCCCGCAGGTCGGCCTGCTCAGCGGCCTCGACACGGACCAGCTGACGCTGGAGGGAGCGCCGATCTCAGGCCAGGACCTCACCGGCATCACTGTCCCCGAGGCCCTCGACCCGCAGCAGGTCGTGCCGACCGCGCAGCCGTCCACCACTCCCAGCCCCGGACCGGGTTCCGTGGTGCCCGACCCGACCAGCACCGACCCCGCCGAGCCCGACCCGACCAAGCCCGTCAAGGACATCACCAAGAACCTCACCGACACGGTGACCGACACGACCGACACGGTGACCGACACGACCGACACCGTCACCGACGGCCTCACCGACACCACCGGCACCCTCACGAGCCAGCTCGACGACGTGACCGGCGGCGCGCTCGGCGGCCTCACGTCGGGCGCCGACAACGCGACCGGCGGGCTCATCGGCGAGGTGACCGGCACCCTCGACGGACTCACCGGCGGCACGCTCGGCAACGCGACCGGCGGACTCCTGCCCTAGCTGCTGGGCTCGACGACGTCGGGAGGTCAGCCGAAGGCGCTGCCGCGATCGCGCAGCAGGTCGAACAGCGTGTGCTGGATGGTCTCGCGCACCTGGTCGGTGACGTTGAAGACCAGCATCGGGTCCTCGGCCTCGCCGGGCTCGTAGGCGTCGGTGCGGATCGGCTCGCCGAACTCGAGGATCCACTTCGAGGGCAGCGGCACCATGCCGAGCGGACCGAGCCACGGGAAGAACGGCGTGATCGGGATGTAGGGCACCCCGAGCAGCCGCGCCAGCGACGGAACGTTGCCGACGAGCGGGTAGATCTCCTCGGCCCCCACCACGGAGAGCGGGATGATGGGTACGCCGGTGCGCAGCGCGGCCGAGACGAATCCGCCGCGCCCGAAGCGCTGCAGCTTGTAGCGCTCGCTGTACGGCTTGCCGATGCCCTTGAACCCCTCCGGCCAGACACCGACGAGCTCGCCGCCGGACAGCATCCGCTCGGCGTCCTCGGTGCAGGCCAGGGTGGCGCCGCCCTTGCGGGCGAGCGAGCTGACCAGGGGCAGCTTGAAGACCAGGTCGGCGCCGAGCGGGCGCAGGAAGCGGCCAGCGTGGTCGTGCACCGTCAGCATGGTCATCAGACCGTCGATCGGCACGGTGCCGGAGTGGTTCGAGACCACGAGCGCGCCGCCCTCGGCGGGGATGTTCTCCAGCCCCCGGACCTCGAGGCGGAACCACTTCTCCGCGATCGGGCGGAGCGCGGCCATGAAGAACCGCTCGGTCAGCTCCCGGTCGAAGCCGTAGTCGTCGACGTCGTAGTCGCCCTCGAGGCGGCGGCGCACGAACGCCATCAGCTCGGCGAGGCGGCGCTCCCAGTCGGCGCCGAAGATCTCCTGCGCGGCGTCCTGGGCCGCGGCCAGCCAGTCCCCGACCGGGATGCCGGTGGTGGGCGACGGCCGTTCGACGTCGTCGACGGCGGTTGGCCCCGCGTCGGCGGGCGGCGCAACGATCTCCTCGCCGGACGGGTCGGTCGACGCGGTCGACCGGGCCGACGTGGTGGGGCGGACCGACGTGGGGCGGGCCGACCCGCTCGCCCGGCTCGCGCCGGTGCGGGCCTTCTTCTTCCCCGCGGCCGGGGAGCCCGGCGCGGCGGACGCGGCCTTGCGGGCCGACGGGGCCAGGTTGCGCGCGGCCGAGGACGGTCGGGCGCTGCCGGAACCGCGGCCCGGGCGGCCGCCGGTGCCGATCGGGATGACGACGGCGTCGTCGCCGTCGCGGCGGCGGGCTTCCTCAGGCACGGCCGGCCCCCTCCCTCACGGCGGGCGCGACCGACTGGCAGAAGTCGGCGAACGCCTCGGCCGTGGTGAACTGCGGCTCGAAGCCGAGCACGGTGCGCATCCGGGTGGTGTCCACGCCTCGACCGTAGGTCAAGAACCCCAGCTGCTCGGGCGAGAAGTCCGACACGCGGGCCTGGCGCATGGTCGAGGCGAGCCGACCGACCGCGAAGCGCGGCAGCGAGACCGACGGCGTGCCGAGGCGTCGTACGGCCTGGCTCAGCGTCATCACCCCGTCGCCGGCGACGTTGAAGGTGCCGGGCACGCCGGTGGTCGCGGCGTGGCGCAGCACCCGCATCAGGTCGTCCTCGTGGAGGAGCTGGAGTCGCGGGTCGAAGCCCAGGACCCGCGGGATCACCGGGAGCCGGAAGTAGTCGGTCAGCGGGCTCGAGACGTGGGGGCCGACCACGTTGGCCGCCCGGATCATCGTGACGTCGACGTCGGGACGCCGGCGGGCGAAGCCGCGGACGTAGCCCTCGACCTCGTAGACGTCCTTGGCGTAGCCCGAGGAGGGCAGGCGCTTGGGACCCATGTCCTCGGTGAACATCGCGGGGTCACGAGGGCCCGAGCCGTAGACGGTGGTGGTCGACTTCACGACCAGCCGCTCGACGGTCGTCGACTTCTGGCACGCAGCGAGCAGCTGCATGGAGCCGATGACGTTGAGCTCCTTCATCGTCCCTCGCCCACCGGCGGAGCCGGGGGTCGCGATCACGCTCATGTGGACGACGGTGTCGACGTCCTCCTTCGCGATGACCTTCGCGATGACCGGGTTGCGGATGTCGGCGCGGACGAAGGAGACGTCGCCGATGTCACCGCGCGGCGGGACCGCGTCCACGCCGATGACTCGATCGATGGACGGGTCGCCGGTCGCGGCGCGCGCGAATCGTCGTCCGATGTCCCGGGAGATCCCGGTGACCAGCACGACCCGCCCCATGGTCGAGGGGTGTTACTTGCCGAGCTTGCGGCGCTGCACGCGCGTCTTCTTGAGAAGCTTGCGGTGCTTCTTCTTGGCCATGCGCTTGCGCCGCTTCTTGATGACAGAACCCACGAATCAGACCTTTCCTTGCGACCGACGTTCGTCGGTCGGACCCGCTCACCCTACTTGCCGGGTGCGGGCAGCGTGGAATCGAGTCGGACCAGTGGATCCCGGCCGGGGACGAGCGGCGTCAGCCGGCGTTGTAGAAGCTCTTGCGGAGGTACTCGTTGACGTCGTCCTCGCGGACCCGGAAGGAGCGGCCGACGCGGACGGCGGGCAGCTCGCCGCCGTGCACGAGCCGGTAGACCGTCATCTTCGAGACGCGCATCCTGGCCGCGACCTCGGCGATGGTCAGGAACTGCGCCTCGGACATGTCACCTGGGGTGTTCTCAGCCATGGGTGTGCACCGATCCTTCTGCGCGGCGACGGCGCCGGCTTCCGAACCGGCGTCACAGGCGTGCCGCTCTCGCTGACAATAGGGCTCGCGTGACGCGTGGGGAAGGGTAATGCCAGAGAAACTTGTGTGACTGCGGCGTGTCGGCTTGCCTCAGGGCAGCGGGTCGAGGCCGTGGAGCGGGAAGACCTCGGTGCGCGTGGCGTTGATGGCGCGGTCCAGCCAGGTCTCGGGGTCGTAGCCCCCCGACCAGTCCCGGTAGGCCGGCGTGCGGCCATCGGTCATCCGGTGCGGCGCGGTCGCCCCGAGCACCTCCTCGACGTACGCCCGCCATGCCGGAGGCGTCGGCTGCTCCGGATCGATCGGGGTGCCCGCGACGATGGCCAGCAGGTGCGTCCAGGCGCGCGGCACGACGTCGACGACGGAGTAGCCACCGCCGCCCGTGACGACCCACCGCCCGCCCGCGACCTCGTGGGCGAGCTCGTGCAGGGCGAGGTAGGCCGCCCGCTGGCCGTCGACGCTGAGCATCATGTGGGCGAGCGGGTCGTTCATGTGGGAGTCGCAGCCGTGCTGGGTGACCAGCACCTGCGGGGCGAACTCACGCAGGATCGGGGGTACGACGGCGTGGAACGCGCGCAGCCACCCGGCGTCGGCGGTGCCGGGCGGCAGTGCGACGTTGACCGCCGTTCCCTCGGCACCGGGGCCGCCGGTGTCGCTGGGGAAGCCGGTGCCGGGGAAGAGCATCTGCCCGGTCTCGTGCAGGGAGATGGTGAGGACCCGCGGGTCGTCCCAGAAGACCTTCTCGACGCCGTCGCCGTGGTGGACGTCGATGTCGACGTAGGCGACCCGCTCGGCACCATCGGCGAGCAGCTGCGTGATCCCCACCGCGACGTCGTTGTAGATGCAGAAGCCGCTGGCCTTGTCGGGCATCGCGTGGTGCAGGCCGCCGGCGATGTTGACGGAGTGCAGCGACTCCCCGCTCCAGACCTGGCGGAACGCCTCCAGGGTGGCGCCGACGACGTGCGCGCTGGCGAGGTGCATGTCCGCGAACACGGGGTCGTCCTCGGTGCCGAGGCCGCGGGCGGCGTCCTCGAAGCCGGGCGTCGCGCCGGCCCGGGTGACCGCGTCGATGAGGCCCTGCTCGTGCACGGTCGCGATCTGCTCGTCGGTGGCGACGGGGGCGTCGACGCGCTTGATGCCGGCGAGCACGCCGAGCTCGTCGGCCAGGCGCATCGTCAGGTCGACGCGCACCGGCGACATCGGGTGGGTGGGCCCGAAGTTGTACTCCGTGAGCGTCTGGTCGAAGACGACGGACGCAGGCCCTGCACACTCCATGTGGCGGACGTTACTCCCACCCCGAGCGGTCAGCTGCCCTCGGCCAGCTCGCGAGAGCGGTTGCGGGCGGCCTCCATCGCGGCGAGGAAGGCCGCACGCACGCGGTGCACCTCCAGCTCGCGCAACGCCGAGGCGGTCGTGCCGCCCGGCGAGGTGACCTGCTCGCGCAGCACCACGGGGTGGGACCCGGTCTCGCGGAGCATCGCCGCCGACCCGACGAGCGTCTGCACGACCAGCTCGGTCGCCGTGGCGCGCGGCAGGCCGAGGTGGACGCCCGCCTCGATCATCGACTCCACGACGAAGAAGATGTAGGCGGGCCCGGACCCGGAGATCGCGGTGACGGCGTCCATCTGCTTCTCCGGGATGCGAAGCACCTTGCCCGTCGACGCCATCAGCGACTCGGCCTCGGTCAGGTGCGACTCGTCGCAGTGCGAGCCGGGCGAGATGGCGGCCATCCCCTCGTCGACGAGCGCCGGGGTGTTGGGCATGACCCGGACCACGGCGACGCCGTCGGGCACCCGCGCCTCGATGAAGGACGTCGTGATGCCGGCGGCGAGCGACACGAGCAGCTGGCCGGCGCGCAGGTCGGGGGCGATCTCGTCGAGCACGTCGCCCATGTCCTGCGGCTTGACGACCAGCGCGACCGTGTCGGCCTTGGCGGCGGCCTCGCGGTTGGACACGACGGCCACGCCGTACCGCTCCTCGAGCTCGCGCGCCCGCTCGGCACGCTTCTCGCCGACCATCAGCTGGTCGACGCGGCGACCGGCACGCACCAGTCCGGACAGCAGGGTCTCGCCCATGACGCCGGCGCCGATGATCGCTGTGCTCATGGCAGCAATCTACTGCCGGCCGGCCGGCTCCTATTTCTTCGAGACCAGGGACCGGACGAAGAACCCGAGGTTCTGCGGCTTCTCGGCCAGCCGGCGCATCAGGTAGCCGTACCACTCGGTGCCGTAGGGGATGTAGACGCGCACGGTCTCGCCGGCGCCCGCGAGGCGCTTCTGCTCCTCGGGACGGATGCCGTAGAGCATCTGGAACTCGTAGGTGCCTGGCCGCCGGCCGAAGCGGCTGGCGAGCGACGAGGCGATCTGCACCATGCGCGGGTCGTGGGTCGCGATCATCGGGTAGCCCTGGCCGCCGAGCAGCACCTTGAGGCAGCGGACGTAGGACTTGTCGACGTCGATCCGGTCCTGGAAGGCGACCTTCTCGGGCTCCATGTAGGCGCCCTTGCACAACCGCACCCGCGATCCCTCGTAGGCCAGGGCACGGCAGTCGGCCTCCGTGCGGCGCAGCATCGCCTGCAGCACGGCGCCGGTCTCGGGGAAGTCCTTGCGGAGCTCGCGCAGGATCGAGAGCGTCGAGTCGGTGGTGGTGTGGTCCTCCATGTCGAGGGTCACCGTGGTGCCGGCGTTGCGGGCGGCGCGGCAGATCTCGCGGGCGTTCTCGAGGGCGACCTTGTGGCCGTTGTCGGGGAGGGACTGGCCGATCGCGCTGAGCTTGACCGACACCTCCGCGTGCGGCGCGAGGCCCTTGGCCGCGAGGTCGGCGAGGACCTCCTTGTAGGCCGCGACCGTCGCCTCGGCCTGGGCCGCGTCGGTGGTGTCCTCGCCGAGGTAGTCGAGCGTCACCCGCAGGCCGTCGTCGACCAGGACCGACGTGGCCGCCACCGCGTCGGCGGTCTTCTCGCCCGGCACGTAGCCGGTCACGATCGAGCTCGAGACCGGCATCGTGGACACGAGCTTCTTGACCCCCTGGCTGCGGGCGAGGAGGAGGATCGGCTGGCGGAGCAACGACATGGCGGCAAGGCTACGCCGACCTCCACCGAACCTTCACAGCTCCTCCACCCCTTCCGGGTCGGTGTTCTCCTAGCGTCGTCCGCATGATCACCGCACGCGGCCTCACCAAGGTCTACGGGAGCATCCGCGCCGTCGACGACCTCACGTTCGACGTCGTGCCGGGAGCCGTCACCGGCTTCCTGGGGCCCAACGGCGCCGGCAAGTCCACCACCATGCGCATGATCGTCGGCCTCGACCGACCGACGGCAGGCACGGCCACCGTGGGCGGCAGGCCGTACGCCGCACTGCCGGCTCCGCTGCGTGAGGTCGGGGCGCTGCTCGACGCGGGCGCGATGCACCCCGGCCGCACCGGTCGGGCGCACCTGCGGATCGCGGCCCACACCCACGGGATCGCCTCGTCGCGCGTCGACGAGGTGCTCGACCAGGTGGGCCTCGCCCATGCGGGCCGCCGCCGGATCCGCGGGTACTCGCTCGGCATGCGGCAGCGGCTCGGCATCGCCGCTGCGCTCCTCGGCGACCCGCAGGTGCTGCTCTTCGACGAGCCGGTCAACGGCCTCGACCTCGACGGCGTGCGCTGGATCAGGTCGTTGCTGCGAGGCTTCGCCGACGAGGGGCGCACGGTCCTCGTCTCCAGCCACCTGATGAGCGAGGTGCAGCTCGTCGCCGATCGCGTCGTGGTCATCGGCGACGGCCGACTCGTGGCCGACTCGACGGTCGCCGAGCTCCTCGGCCGGGCGGGCGGCCCGCGGGTGCGGGTCCGCACACCGCGCCCCGACGACCTGATCCGCCACCTCCCCGCCCACGCCCTCGCGGAGCGGACCGGCACCGACGAGCTGGAGGTGGCCGGGATCGGGCCGGCCGACGTCGGCGACCTCGCCCACGCGGTCGGCGTACCCGTGCACCACCTCTCCGAGGTCGAGCAGTCGCTCGAGCACGCCTACCTCGCCCTCACCGGTCAGCAGGTCGACCCCGTCCCGGAAGGACTCGCCCGATGAGCCCCGCCCTCACCCTCGTCCGCGCCGGTCGCGCGGAGTGGTCCCGGATCTGGACCGTCCGGTCGAGCTGGATCTTCGCCGGCGCCCTGCTCGTCGTCGTCCTCGGGTTCGGCGCGGTCATCGGGAACGACGCATCCGGCGACCCGTCGGAGATCACACCGGGGTCGACGGCCTGGGACGGCATCCGCTTCACCGGGATGTTCGCGCTCTTCGGCCTCGTCGCGATGGCCGCGGTGATCGCGACCGCCGACAACGCGACCGGCGGAATCGTGCCGACGCTGCAGTGGACGCCCCGGCGGGGCATCCTGCTCGCGGCCCGCACCGCGGTCGTCGCCGGCACCACGACCCTCCTCGGGCTGCTGTCGATGACCGCTGGCGCGGTCGTGGTGTGGACGTTCGTCCCGTTCCTCGGCCTCCCGCTGGACGACGGCGCCGCCCTCGTCGGCGAGATGGGCGTGGTCCTGGCCTGCGGCGCCCTGCTCGGGGTCGGGCTGGGCCTCGCGACCCGCAGCACGGCCGCCGCCCTCGTCCTCGCCATCGCGCTCCTCCTCGTGGGACCGCTCCTGCTGGCCCAGCTCCCCTACGACTGGACCCTCAGCGTCTCGACCCACCTGCCCGGCTCGGGTGCCCTCTTCCTGATCTTCGGCGAGGGACCGAGCGACGACATGACCACGACCTCGGCCCGCCTCACGATGGTGGCCTGGTCGCTCGCCGCGCTGGCCGCCGGCGGGTGGCGGCTCCTCGCCACCGATGCCGACCACTGACGTCCATCCACCACTCCCGGAGGAACCCGTGTCCACACCCCGCTCCCGCTACCTGCTCGCCCTCGGCGCGTCCCTCGGCACCGTCCTGTTCCTCCTGCTGGGCATCGGTGCCCTCGGCATCGTGGGCGACGGCGACCGCGACTGGCTCTACCTGGCGGCGCCGGCGGTCCTGCTGGTCGTCGCCGTGGCGACCCGGTTCCGACCGGACGGCATGGTGCTGGCCCTCGGCGCCGCCGCGGCGACCACCGTCGTCGCAGGTGTCGTCGCCGTCGTCCTGGTCGCCGCCGACGACACGGCCGCGTCGATCGCGGACGTGATCATGCTGACCGCGATGTACGCCGGACTGTTCGCGGTGGGCGCGTGGCTGTTCAGCCGGGTCAGGGTGTCCGGCGCCTGAGGGTGCCGGCGCCCAGCGCGAGCGCACCCAGCGCGAAGCCGGCCACGACCGCCACGTCGCGCCACACCGCGCTCGTGTCGGCCGCTCCGACGAGCTCCTGCATGGCGTCGACGGCGTACGACAGCGGCAGCACGTTGCTGATCGCCTCGAGCACGGCGGGCATCGCCTCGCGCGGCACGAAGAGCCCGCAGAGCAGGATCTGCGGCAGCACGAACGCGGGCATGAACTGCACCGCCTGGAACTCGGTCGTCGCGAACGCGCTCACCAGCAGCCCGAGCGCCGTGCCGAGGACGGCGTCGGCGACGGCCACGACACCGAGGAGCCAGACCGGGCCGGCGACGTCGAGGCCCAGCAGGCCGACGCTGACGGCGACCGCGAGCGTCGACTGCACGGCGGCCAGCAGGCCGAAGGCGATCGCGTAGCCCAGCAGGAAGTCGAGCTTGCCGAGGGGCATCGTGAGCAGCCGCTCGAGGGTGCCGGACGAGCGCTCGCGCAGCGTCGTCACGCTCGTCACCAGGAACATCACGATGAAGGGGAACATCGCCAGCAGGCCCGGCCCGAAGCGGTCGAAGAGGTCACCGGGCAGGTCCGCGAACATCCACCACAACAGGGTGATCAGCGCGCACGGGACCACCATCAGCATGGCCAGCGTGCGGTGGTCACGACGGACCTGCGTGAGGACGCGACCGGCGACGGCGAGCGTGATGCGCGCGCTCATTCGGGGTCCCCGGGGCGTTGTTCGGGGGAGCGCAGCGGAGGAGAAGAACGTCGTGGGGTGTTACTCATCGGGCACCACCCGGTCCCTCGACGAGGTGGAGGAACGCCTGCTCGACGTCCGGGGCACCGGTGCTGCGACGGATCTCGTCGGGCGAGCCGTCGGCGATGATCCGGCCCTCGCGCATCAGCAGGAGCCGGTGGCAGCGCTCGGCCTCGTCCATGACGTGGCTCGAGACCAGCACGGCGGCCCCGCCGTCGGCGATCCGGTGGAACAGGTCCCACAGGTCGCGGCGCAGGACCGGGTCGAGGCCGACCGTCGGCTCGTCGAGCACCAGCAGGTCCGGCGTACCCAGCAGCGCCACCGCCAGGCTGGCCCGGCTGCGCTGTCCGCCCGAGAGCCGGCCCACGACCTGCGAGCGGTGGTCGTCGAGACCCACCGCGTCGACGGCCTCGTCGACCTGGGCGCGGTCGACCCCGAGCACGCGGGCGAAGAAGGCGAGGTTCTCCGCCACGGTGAGGTCGTCGTAGACGCTCGCGGCCTGGGTGACGTAGCCGACGCGGGTCCGCAGCGGGCGGCTGCCCGCGGGCTCCCCGAGCACCTCGACGGTCCCTGACCGCACCTGCTGCGCCCCGACCAGGCAGCGCATCAGCGTCGTCTTGCCGCAGCCGCTCGGTCCGAGCAGGCCGGTGACGCCGGCCGGGACGTCGAGCGAGATGCCGGGCAGCACCTCGCGCTCGCCGCGCACGACGACGAGGTCCCGTACCTCCACGACGTTTTTCATCATGTGTTGAATTGTGCGCCGAGGCGAGCACGCCGTCAACCCCGCAAGCGGTGAGTGAGGCAGGTTCTGACGGCCGAGAACGTGCGTCACACACCGCTCGACCCTCGCGGCGGACAGGCGTACGACGGCTACGGCAGGTCGCCCGTCAGGTAGTGCTGGAGCACCGGGCCGACCCGCGCCACGACGTCGTCGGCCGACATCTCGGCCATCGGCGGGAGGGCGAGGAGGTAGCGGGTGACGATGAGCCCGACGACCTGGCTGGCGACGAGAGGTACGCGCACCTCCGGGCGGTCCACCACGAGCTGCGCGAGCACGGGGCCGACGACTACCGGGATGAAGCCCTCGTTGAGCAGGGTCGCGCCGTCCTCGCTGAGCACCGAGCGGACCACCGCGAGCAGCCGCACCTGGATCTCCGGATCGTCCCACACCGACAGGAAGGTGCGAAGGAGCCGCTCCCCGGCGCCGTCCGGCCCTTGGGCGACCACGGGAGCCAGGAGCTCGCGCGGGTCGACGGGCATCTCCAGCGCGGCGAGGAAGAGGTCGTCCTTGCTGCCGAAGTAGTGGTGCACGAGCGCGGGGTCGACACCGGCGGACGCCGCGACGGCCCGGATCGTCGTACCCCGGAAGCCCTTCTCGGCGAACGACGCCCTCGCGGCGGCGAGGACCTCGGCCCGGGTGTCGGGGGCTCCGGGGCGCCGGCCGCGGGACGTGCGCGGGTTGGTGGGAGAGGTCGCCGGGGTGCTCATGGCGTGGGTACGGCGAGGTGCGCGCGGGCGAACTCCAGCGACTCCCTGAGGTCGGCCTCGCGCTCGGTCTTGCTGGCGGCGCGCCGGGTGTTGATCTCGAGCACGACGTGGCCGGAGAAGCCCCGAGCGGCGAGGTGGCGCAGGAACGCCTCGGCCTTCATCACCCCGCGACCGGGCACGAGGTGCTCGTCCTTGGCCGAGCCGGTGCCGTCGGTGAGATGGATGTGGCGCAGGGTGTCGCCCATCCGGTCGGCCATCTCGATGACGTCGCTTCGGGCGATGGCCGCGTGGGAGAGGTCGATCGTGGTGTTGGCGTAGCTCTCCGAGCTCGGGTCCCAGCCGGGCAGGTACATCTCCATCCCGCGGCGCGAGGACGCGCGCCACGGATACATGTTCTCGACGGCGAAGGCGATGCCGGTGCGCGCCTCGAGGGACGCGATGCCCTCCACGAAGCCGGCGGCGTAGTCCTTCTGCCAACGGAACGGCGGGTGCACCACGACCACGTCGGCCCCGACCGCGTCCGCCATCTCGGCCGACCGCTCCAGCTTGACCCACGGGTCGGTGCCCCAGACCCGCTGGGTGAACAGCAGGCAGGGGGCGTGCACGGCGCAGATCGGCACCTGGTGGTGGTCGCTGAGCTTCTTGACCGCGTCGACCTGCTGGCTCAGCGAGTCGATGCCGACCATCACCTCGACCGCGTCGTAGCCGAGCTGCGCCGCCCACCCGAAGGCGTGCGCCGTCGACTCCGGGTAGACCGAGGCGGAGGAGAGCCCGATCAGCGGGACGGACGAGGACGTGACCATGGTCAGCGCACCCTGGTGATGACGGAGATCTGGTCGAGCCGCTCGAGGATCACGCCCTCGCGCAGCGCCCAGGGGCAGATCTCCAGCTCCGTCAGGTCGAAGATGTCCATGCAGGCCTCGGCGACGAGGGCGCCCGGCACGATCTGGTGCGTGCGGCTCGGCGAGACCCCGGGCAGCTCGGCGAGGTCCTCGGCGGACATGTCCATCAGCTTGGGGATCCAGCTCGAGAGCGCGTCGAGCTCGAGCGCCCGCGGCACGAGCGGACCGTCGCCGCTCGGCGCGGCGCCGCAGATCCGCGCCAGCGAGCGGAAGGTCTTCGAGGTCGCGGCCGCCCGGTCGGGAACACCACCGCGCAGCAGGTGGCCGGCGTCGCGGGCGATCTCGGCGCGCACCTGCCGGCGCAGCTCGCGTACGTCGTCGTCGGAGGGCCGGCCGCCGCCGAACCAGGCCCGGGCCAGCCGGGCCGCGCCCAGCGGGAGCGACCAGGCGACGTCGGGGGCCTCGTCGGTGCCGCCAGCGATCTCGAGCGAGCCGCCGCCGATGTCGAAGACGGCGAGCCGGCCGGCCGACCAGCCGAACCACCGGCGGACGGCCAGGAACGTCAGGCGGGCCTCGTCCTCCCCCGACAGCACGTCCAGCGCCACCCCGCTGTGCTTCTCGACGTGCGCGAGCACCTCGTCGGAGTTGGCCGAGTCGCGCACGGCCGAGGTGGCGAAGCCGAGCATCTCCTCGCAGCCCTTGTCCTCGGCGATCCGCGTCGCCGAGGAGCAGAAGTCCGTGAGGGCCTTGATGCCCTTCTTGGTGACCGCCCCGTCCTCGTCGAGGTGCTCGGCGAGGCGCAGCGGCTGCTTGTGCGAGGAGGCCGGGAGGGGGGCGGCGCCACCGTGCGCGTCCACCACCAGCAGGTGGCCGGTGTTGGATCCGATGTCGAGGACGCCCAGGCGCATGCCTGCCACGCTACTAGGCCGGGCTACTGGGCCGGGACGGCGCAACTAGGCTGGCCGTGTGCCCGAAGTCGACCTGGTCTTCCCCCGTGCGTACGTCGAGTTCGCCGATCCCGCTGACGACGCCCAGGTCTTCCGCTGCGACCTGACCTGGCTGACCTCTGCCTACACGTGCATCTTCGGCCAGGGGTGCCAAGGCATCTACGCGGACGCCCCCGACGTCGGGTGCTGCACCCTCGGCGCCCACTTCGCCGACCGCGACGACGAGAAGCGGGTCGCGGCGTTCGTCGCCGAGCTCACCCCCGACGACTGGCAGCTCCACCCGCGTCGTGCGGTGCGCAAGGCGGACTGGATCGAGACCGACGACGACGGCGAGCGCAAGACGCGGGTCGTGGAGGTCGACGGCCAGCAGGCGTGCGTCTTCCACAACCGCACCGACTTCACCACCGGCGCCGGGCACGTCGGCGCCGGCTGCGCGCTGCACGGCCTCGCATTGCGCCAGGGCCGCAACCCGCTGGAGACCAAGCCCGACGTGTGCTGGCAGCTGCCCATCCGCCGCCAGTTCCGCGAGGTGGAGCGGCAGGACGGCACCTCCTACACCGAGGTCTCGATCGGCGAGTACGACCGCCGCGGCTGGGGTCCGGGCGGGCACGACCTCGACTGGTACTGCTCGGGCAACACCGAGGCGCACGTCGCGCCCGAGCCGGTCTACCTCACCCACGAGCCCGAGCTCGTCGAGCTCATGGGCGCCGAGGCGTACGCCGAGCTGGTGCGGCACTGCGAGGCCCACGCGGTTTCGCGATCAGCGCTCGCACTGCACCCCGCGTCGCCACGGCACTTTTGAGCGACAGCCGCGCAAAAGTGCTGGACCCTGCGTTGAAAGTGGTTGTGACGTGCATTACCTTCGACAGGTGGCACCCTCCCCCAACCCCCGGACCGAGGATCACGGCCCCGGCGGCACTCTCGGCATCTGGTTCATCGGCGCTCGCGGCTCGCTCGCGACCACCGCGACCATCGGCCTGAGCGCCCTCGCCGCCCACCTGACCGACGAGACCGGCTGCGTCTGCGCCCACCCCGACCTCGACGCGCGCGGCCTGCCGGCGTACGCCGACATCGTCGTGGGCGGCCACGACGTCGACACCCTCCCGCTCGTCAAGCAGGCCGAGCGCCTGGTGGCGGGCGGCGTGGTGCCGGGGATCCTCGCGCACCAGGTCACCGCCGAGCTCGAGGCGACCGAGGCCCGGCTGCGCCCGGGCGTGCGCCACGGCGAGTCCGGCGACCAACGCGTCGACGTGGAGCGCCTCGCCGACGACATCCGTGAGTTCGCCGCCGGCGTCGACCGGGTCGTCGTCGTCGACGTCTCGAGCACCGAGCCGCCGCACGACGCCGGCACCGACGCCGCCACCTGGGCCGACCTGGAGGCCGCCTGGTCGGCCGGACGCGCGCCCCTGTCGGCGAGCTCGGTCTACGCCTGCGCGGCCGTGCTGGCCGGAGCCGCCTACGTCGCCTTCACGCCGAGTCCCGGCATCGACGTGCCCGCCCTGGTCGAGCTCGCCGCGGAGCGTGGCCTGCCGTACGCCGGCAGCGACGGCAAGACGGGCGAGACCCTGGTGAAGTCGGCGCTCGCGCCGATGTTCTCCACCCGGTCGCTGGCCGTGCGGTCGTGGACCTCGATCAACCTCCTCGGCGGCGGCGACGGGTCCACCCTGTCCGACCCCGCGGCCCGGGAGAGCAAGACGAGCACCAAGCGGTCCGGCCTCGAGTCGATGCTCGGCCACCCGGTGCCCGGGCCGATGCACATCGACTACGTCGAGGACCTCGGCGACTGGAAGACCGCCTGGGACCACGTCCGCTTCGACGGCTTCCTCGGCACCCGGATGACGATGCAGTTCACCTGGGAGGGCTGCGACTCGGCCCTCGCGGCGCCGCTGGTGCTCGACCTCGCACGCCTCACCGCGCGGGCCGTGGCCGTCGGCGAGACCGGCCCCCTGGCCGCCCTCGGCTTCTTCTTCAAGCAGCCGATCGGCTCGCAGGAGCACCGACTCGCGCAGCAGTGGGACGCCCTGCTCGCCTGGTCGACGGAGTGCGCCGACCGGGTGACGACGTGAGGGTCGCCGACCTCGTCGAGCTGACCCGGGCCCCCGCCGCGTTCTCCATCCCGGGGGACGCGTGGTCCGGCGCCGCGCACGCGGCGACCGCCGGGCGGGGCTGGGCGATGCCGATCGCCTCCACCTGCCTCTACTGGTCGGGCATGGCCTTCAACGACTGGTGCGACCGCCACGTCGACGCCGAGGAGCGGCCCGAGCGCCCGATCCCCTCGGGCCGGGTCAGTCCCGACGCCGCCCTCGCCGTCGCCGCCGGGCTCGGTGCGGCCGGCCTTGGCGTCGCCGCCATCGTCGGCGGTCGCTCTGCCGTCGCTGTTGCGGCCCCGCTCGCGCTCATGGTGGTGGCGTACGACGCCGTCGCGAAGGACGCGGCCGTCGGACCCCTCGCGATGGCGTCCACACGGGGGCTCGACGTCCTCCTCGGCGCCCACGCCTCGCCCGCGAGCGCCTGGCAGCCGGCACTCGCGATGACCGCGCACACCGCGGGCCTCACCTGGCTCAGCCGCGGGGAGGTGCACGGAACCCGACCCGAGGTCGCCGGTGCGGTCGCGGCCGGCACCCTCGCGGTGGCCGCCGCCACGGCGCACGCCGCGTTCCACGACCCGCACGCCGGTCGCCTCGCTCGCACGGCAGGCGTCGGCCTGTCGGCGGCGTACGCCGTCGTGGTCGGCCGCGCCCAGGCCCGCGCCGCGCAGCAGCCCACGGCCGAGGCAGCCCGTGCCGCCACCCGCACCGGGATCGGCGGGTTCTCGCTCCTCCAGGGCGCCTGGCTCGCCCGCCGCGGCCGGCTGGCCGCGGCCGCGACCGTCGTGGGCGCCGGCCCGGCCTACCGCGCCCTGTCGCGCCGCTGGAGCCCGACGTGAGCGCCCCGGCGAAGGGCGCCCTGCGGCTGGGCTACGGCAGCAACGGCTTCTCCGGGCACCGGTTCCCCGACGCCTGCGCGGTGATCGCCGGGCTCGGCTACGACGGTGTCGCCCTCACCCTCGACCAGCCGCACCTCGACCCCTTCGCCGACGACGCGACCGCCCAGACGGCGCGTGCCGCGAAGTCCCTCGCCGACCACGGGCTGGCCGTCGTCATCGAGACGGGCTCGCGCTACGTCCTCGACCCGTGGCACAAGCACGAGCCCACCCTGGTCAGCGACGGCGACCGCGGCCCGCGCATCGAGCTCCTGACCCGTGCCGTGCGCATCGCCGCCGACCTGGGCGCCGAGGCGATGTCGTGCTGGTCGGGCGTCCTTCCAGAAGGCGCCAGCGCCGAGGACGGCTGGCGCCGGCTCACCGACGGCCTCGGTCCCGTGCTCGACCTCGCGCACGACCTCGACGTCACGGTGTGCTTCGAGCCCGAGCCCGGCATGCACGTCGACACGGTCGACGAGGCGCTCGAGCTGCGCCGCCGGCTCGGTGAGCCCGAGCACCTCCGGCTGACCCTCGACCTGGGCCACCTCGTGTGCAACGAGCCGCGCAGCCCGGAGGCGTCCATCGCCGTCGCCGGTCCGCTCATCGGCAACGTGCAGGTCGACGACATGGTGCGCGACGTCCACGAGCACCTCGAGCTCGGCACCGGCACCCTCAACCTCGACGCGGTCCTCCGCGCGCTGCTGGCCACCGGCTTCGGCGGCCTCGCCAGCGTCGAGCTCCCGCGCCACTCGCACGCGGCACCCACCGTTGCCGCGCGGCAGATCGCCGCCCTGCGCACGTCGCTCGAGCGCCTCGGCGCGGAAGGAGAACGACCATGACCGCCATCCAGCCGCTCGCCGACCACAGCGTCATCGAGGCCGCCCTCGACGACGGCGCTCGTGAGCGGTGGCACGCGCTCCGCGACGAGGTCGCGGCCGACCCGGCACGGCTCGGGCGCGTCTTCCCCGCCACCGCACGCAGGACCGGGCGCGGGCCCCTGCCCGGGACCGACGGCGTGCTCCTCGAGGACGCCGTACGCGTCGAGCTGGTGGCGCTGGCCGCCAGCAGGATCGAGTCCGACGCGCTGCTCGACGAGCTGCGCGAGCTCTACCGCTACGGCGACAGCGACGAGAAGCGCGCCGTCCTGCAGGTCCTCAACGGCATCGAGGCCGCCGTCGAGGGCGCGCTCGACGGCACCGACATCGTGCTCGACGCCCTGCGGACCAACGACACCCGCCTCGTCGCCGCCGCGATGGGTCCGCACAGCGACCGGCTGGACGACGACTCGTGGCGCCAGGGCGTGCTCAAGTGCCTGTTCACCGGCGTCCTGGTCGCGTCGGTCACCGGGCTCGCGCGCCGCGCCGACCGTCAGCTGGCCGAGATGGTGCAGCGCTACCAGCGCGAGCGCGAGGCCGCCGGGCGCGACGTACCCCTCGACGTGCAGGTCGTCCTCGACGCCTGCGCCGCCTCCCTCGAGAACGACCCCGACCAGCGCCAGCAGAAGGACTCCTGATGCGCATCTTCGACCCGCACATCCACATGACGTCGCGCACCACCGACGACTACGAGGCGATGTACGCCTCCGGCGTCCGCGCGCTCGTCGAGCCGGCGTTCTGGCTGGGCCAGCCGCGCACCACCGTCGGCTCGTTCACCGACTACTTCGACGCGCTCGTGGGCTGGGAACGGTTCCGCGCCTCGCAGTTCGGCATCGCCCACCACTGCACGATCGCGCTGAACCCCAAGGAGGCCAACGACCCGCGGTGCGCCGAGGTGCTCGACGTGCTCCCCCGCTACCTCGCCAAGGACGGCGTGGTCGCCGTGGGTGAGGTCGGCTTCGACTCGATGACCGTCGACGAGGAGAAGGCGTTCGTGCGGCAGCTGGAGCTCGCCGTCGAGTTCGAGCTGCCGGCGATGGTCCACACGCCCCACCGCGACAAGGAGCAGGGCACCCGCCGCACCCTCGAGCTCGTCACCGAGTCGGGCCTTGCACCCGGCATGGTCGTCGTCGACCACCTCAACGAGGTCACCGTCGACCAGGTCGACCAGGCCGGCTGCTGGATGGGGTTCTCGATCTACCCCGACACCAAGATGGACGAGCACCGGATGGTCGCGATCCTGCAGCGCCGCGGCCTCGACCGGGTGCTGGTCAACTCGGCCGCCGACTGGGGCCGCAGCGACCCGCTCAAGACCTCGAAGACCGGTGCGGCGATGCTCGAGGCCGGCTTCTCCGCCGACGACGTCGACCGCGTGCTGTGGCGCAACCCGATCGAGTTCTTCGGCCAGAGCGGCCGGCTGCTCGTCGACCCGGACCTCGCCGACGACGCCTCCGCCGACGCGTCCGCCGACGCCTCGGCGACCTTCGAGGGCAACTCGATCCTGCGCGGCTCGCGGGACTGACGATGAGGCTGCAGCACCCCGACGGCACCGTCGTCCACCTCGGCTACGGCACCAACGTCCTGCCGGCCGAGGACGTCGACGGGCTCATCGCCCAGGTGGGCACGTACGGCGACCGGCTGCGCCAGCACCTCGGCACCGACCGCGTCGGCCTCGGGATGTGGCTCCCGGCGGCCGCGGCGCGCCGCCTCGCCTCCGACCTCGACGCCGTGGCCCGGCTGCGGGACGCGATCGACGAGCACGGCGTCGAGATCGTCACCCTCAACGCCTTCCCCTACGCCGCCTTCCAGGACGAGGTCGTCAAGAAGCGCGTCTACCACCCGACCTGGGCGGAGCGCTCCCGCCTCGACTACACCCTCGACGTGGCCCGCGTGCTGGCCGCGCTGATGCCGGAGGACGCCGTCCGGGGCAGCATCTCGACCCTGCCGCTCGCCTGGCGCGCGCCGTGGCTGGCCGACCGCCAGTCGCACGCCGAGCTGCACCTCAAGGCCCTGGCCGAGGGGCTGGCCGAGGTCGAGGCCGAGACCGGGCGCACCGTGCGGGTCGCCTTCGAGCCCGAGCCCGGCTGCGTCATCGAGACCATCGCCGAGGCGGTCGAGCGGCTCGACGCGGCCGACCGCGAGCGGATCGGCGTGTGCCTGGACCTGTGCCACCTCGCCGTCGGCTTCGAGGACGCGACCGACGCGCTCGCCCGGCTCGACGCCGCCGGCCTCGACGTCGTCAAGGTGCAGCCGGCCGCCGCGCTGGTCGTCGACGACCCCGCCGACCCGGACACCCGCGCCGCGCTGACGTCGTACTCCGAGGACCGCTTCCTGCACCAGGTCCGCCAGCGCGTCGGGCAGCGGCTCGCGTCCCGCGACGACCTCCCCGACGCCCTCGACGGACGCCGGCCGCTCGACGACCGGTCGCCGTGGCGGGTGCACTTCCACGTGCCGGTCCACGCCGACCCCGCGCCACCGCTGCGCAACAGCCGCGACGACCTGCGAGCCTCGCTGGACGCGCTCCTCGGCGGCGACACCGCCCGCACCGACCACCTCGAGGTCGAGACCTACACCTGGTCCGTGCTGCCCGACGGTGCCCCCGCCGACGACGACGCCCTGGCCGCCGGGCTCGCCGCCGAGCTGGCGTGGGTGCGCGACGAGCTCGTCGGGCTCGGCCTCACCCCCCTCGACTGACCGACCTCCCCGCCCCCCACACCCCAGACAGGACGCCACCGTGGCCCACCCCAAGCTGCTCGTCGTCGACCTCGTCGGCCTGACCCCCGACCTGCTCCGGCACATGCCCCGCCTGCGCCGCCTCGCCGACGCGGGCTCGCAGGCCACCCTGGAGCCGATCCTCCCGGCCGTGACCTGCTCGGTGCAGTCGACGTTCCTCACCGGCCTGCCGCCGTCCGGACACGGCGCCGTGGGCAACGGGTGGTACTTCCGCGAGCTGGGCGAGGTCTTCCTCTGGCGCCAGCACAACAAGCTCGTCAAGGGCGAGAAGGTGTGGGAGACGATCCGCCGCGAGCGCCCCGACTACACCGTCGCCAACGTCTGCTGGTGGTACGCCATGGGCATGACGACCGACTACACGGTCACCCCGCGGCCGATCTACTACGCCGACGGCAAGAAGGCCCCCGACTGCTACACCCGTCCGCCCGAGCTCCACGACGAGCTCGTCGACGCGCTCGGCGAGTTCCCACTGTTCACCTACTGGGGCCCGACCGCCGCGATCGCCTCGAGCGAGTGGATCATCGCCGCCACCCGCCGGCT
This sequence comes from Nocardioides sp. GCM10028917, assembly GCF_042666175.1. Lineage (NCBI taxonomy): Bacteria > Bacillati > Actinomycetota > Actinomycetes > Propionibacteriales > Nocardioidaceae > Nocardioides > Nocardioides sp. GCM10028917. The sequence goes on along the minus strand of NZ_JBHTFL010000007.1, from coordinate 1,441,602 downwards.
GATGCCGCGCAGCGACCTCACCCTCTGCTACGTCCCGCACCTCGACTACGACCTCCAGCGCTTCGGCCCGGACTCCGACGAGGCCGTGAGGGCCGCCCGCGAGATCGATGCCGCGCTGGCGCCGCTCCTCGACGACGCGGAGCGCACCGGCGTCACCACGCTGGTGCTCTCGGAGTACGGCATCACCGACGCCGACCAGCCCGTCGACGTCAACCGGATGCTGCGGCGCAGCGGGCTGCTCGAGGTCTACACCCAGGACGGCATGGAGTACCTCGACCCGTGGACCTCGCGGGCCTTCGCCGTCGCCGACCACCAGGTCGCGCACGTCTACGTCGACGACCCCGCCGACCTCGAGACGGTCCGCGGGCTGTGCGCGGAGCTTCCCGGCGTCGACCAGGTGCTCGACCGCAGCGCGCAGGCGGCGTACGGCCTCGACCACGAGCGTTCCGGCGACCTGGTGCTCGTCGCCGACGAGACCGCCTGGTTCACCTACTACTACTGGCTCGACGACGCCCGGGCGCCCGACTTCGCCCGGGGCGTCGAGATCCACCGCAAACCGGGCTACGACCCCGCCGAGCTGTTCTTCGATCCCGAGGACAAGGCGGTCAAGCTCAAGGCCGGGCTCACCCTCGCCAGGAAGATGGCGGGGCTGCGGTACGCGATGAAGGTCGTGCCGCTCGACCCGTCGCCGGTGCGCGGCACCCACGGACGGCTGCCGAAGGACCCCACGCTGGGGCCCATGCTCGTGTGCAGCACCCCGGGCGCGGTCTCCGGGTCGGTGGCCGCCACCGACGTGCGCGACCTGATGCTGAGGCTCGCCGGCACCTCTTGACGTCAAGAAACTCCGACCCCGGTGTCAGAGCCGACATGCGCGCGGACCAGAATCTGGTCATGCGCCTGGACCACGTCAGCTTCGCCGCCGGACCTGATGGACTTGCCAGCACCGCCCAGCGCATCGGGGGGCTGCTCGGCACCGACTTCGTCGACGGGGGCATCCATCCCCGCTTCGGCACCCGCAACATGACCCTGCCGCTGGCCGGCGACATCTACATGGAGATCGTCGAGGTCCTCGACCACCCCGCCAGCGACAAGGCCCCCTTCGGCCAGGCCGTTCGCGCCCGCTCCGCCCTCGGCGGCGGCTGGCTCGGTTGGGTCGTCTCCGTCGCCGACATCTCCCAGATCGAGTCGCGGCTCGGTCGCGAGGCGGTCAAGGGCAACCGTCGTCGTCCCGACGGCACCGAGCTGCTCTGGCAGCAGATCGGCGTCAACGGCCTGCTCTCCGACCCGCAGCTGCCGTTCTTCATCCAGTGGCAGTCCTCCTCGGACCTCCACCCCAGCAACGGCGCGACGGGCGCGTACTCCCTCGACTGCCTCGAGATCGCCGGCGACCCCCAGCGCGTCAGCGAGTGGCTCGGCGAGACCGTCGAGGCGCCGCTCGAGGACGTGAAGGTGGAGTGGGTCGCCCCCAACGGCACCCCCGGCATCGTCGCGGTCCAGCTGCAGACCCCCCACGGGCTCGTCCGTATTTGAAGCCACGCCCCTCTCCGAACATCTGGAACACCCCCGAGCTGTACGAGCTCGAGAACCGCGCCGCCGATCCCCACGACCGCATCGCGACCGCGATGCGCGAGATCGGTGACTGGGCGGGGCGCACGGTCCTCGACATCGGCTGCGGCAGCGGCTTCCACCTCCCGATGTGGGCCGGGTCCGCGGCGCGGGTGGTCGGCGTCGAGCCGCACCCGCCGCTCGTCGCGCTCGCGCGTCGTCGTATGCGCTCGCTGGTGCACGTCCGCGTCCTCGAGGGCGGCGCCCAGGCGCTCCCCCTGCCCGACGCGTCCGTCGACGTGGCGCACGCCCGCTGGGCGTACTTCTTCGGCCCCGGCTCGGAGCCCGGGCTGAGGGAGCTCGACCGGGTCGTACGCCGCGGGGGCACCGCGTTCGTGGTCGACAACGACCCGACCCGGTCCACGTTCGGTCGCTGGTTCCGCCGCGGCTTCCCCGAGGTCGACCCCGGGGCGGTGGAGCGGTTCTGGTCGATGCACGGCTGGCAGCGGCGGCCGATCGACATGGGGTGGTCCTTCGCCTCGCGCGTGGACCTCGAGTCCGTCGTCCGCATCGAGCTGCCGCCCGAGGTGGCCGAGGAGGCGCTCGTCTCCCACCGCGGCACCGACGTCGACTACGCGGTCAACCTCTGGTGGCGCCACTTCTGAGCTGGCGTCAGCTCGACTCGCGGATCGCCAGCGTCGGCTCGAGGAGCACGCCGCGCGTCTCGACGGGCTGGTGGGAGAGCAGGGCGCGCAGGGTGCGGATGATCTCGACCGCCACGTCCTCCAGCGGCTGGCGTACGGACGTGAGACCCACCGGGTAGACCTGGGCGACCTGGGAGTCGTCGAAGCCGACCACGCCGATGTCGCGTCCGGGCGCGAGCTGCCGGATCCAGAGGGTGTGGAGGACGCCCATCGCGAGGGTGTCGGACGCGCAGACGAACGCCGTCGGGGCGGACTCGTCGAGCAGCACCGCGGCCGCCTCGGCGCCGCTGTGGACGACGTCCTCGACCCTGGAAGCCATGCCGGTCGTGGAGAGGCCGTTCTTGTGCATCGTGCGCAGCCAGCCGGAGCGCCGGTCCTCGCCGATCGGGGAGTCCTTGCGCCAGCCGATCCACGCGATCCGCGTGTGGCCGCGGTCGATGAGGTGCTGGGTGGCGAGCGCGATGCCCGCGGCGCCGTCGACGTCGACCCACACGTGGCGGGCCTCGTCGTCGTCCCACGGCCGGCCGAAGGCGACGAACGGGGCGCGCTGCTGGCTCAGCCACGCGGCCTGCGGGTTGCCGAGGTAGGTGTCGGTGACGACGAAGGCGTCCACCGCGGTCGAGCGCAGCAGGTTGTCGTAGCCGCCGACCGGGTCCTCGTCGTCGCCCGGGAAGAGGAGGACGTGGTAGCCGACCCCCTCGCTCGCCTCGACCAACGAGTGCACGAACCGGTCCATCGCGGCGTTGGCGGTGCCCTCCTGGGCGGGGGCGAAGCGCAGGCCGATGAGGGACGACGTACGGGTGCGGAGGTTGCGGGCGGCGCGGTTGGGTGAGTAGCCGAGCTCGGCGATCGTCTGGCGCACCCGCTCGAGGGTGTCGGGGCGCAGCAGGTCGGGGTTGTTGACCGCGTTGGACACCGTCTGGCGCGACACCCCGGCGCGCTCGGCGACGTCGGCGAGGGTGGGCGGCGTCACCGGCAGCGTGCTCCCGGTGCGGTGCTCGTTGCGCGCCATGGCTCCCCCTCCCGATCGCCCTAGATCGATCCAACCGGGTGAGCATAAGCCCCGGCCCCGCGGGGGCACGCCCACCGGACGGGTGAGGCACGGCGCGCGCGGCGGGCGCCGGGGTGTCGGTGGGCTCGCCTAGCGTGTGGTGCATGTCGACGAAGACCGCTCGGGTGCGCTCCTCCTACCGCTGCTCGGAGTGCGGGTGGGAGACGGCCAAGTGGGTCGGCCGCTGCGGGGAGTGCCAGGCCTGGGGGTCCGTCGCCGAGGCGGGCGCGCCGACCCTGCGCGCCGCCGCCGGTCCGGTCTCGACGCCGGCGGTGCCCATCGGCCAGGTCTCGATCACGGAGTCGGTCGCGCGGCCCAGCGGGGTCCCCGAGCTCGACCGCGTCCTCGGCGGCGGGCTCGTGCCGGGCGCCGCCATCCTGCTGGCCGGCGAGCCGGGCGTCGGCAAGAGCACGCTCCTGCTGGAGGTGGCCGCGCAGACCGCGAGCACCCGGCAGCGCACCCTCTACGTCACCGGCGAGGAGTCGGCCGCCCAGGTGCGGCTGCGCGCCGACCGCACCGGCGGCGTGCACGACGAGCTGTTCCTCGCCGCCGAGACCGACCTCGGGGCGGTGCTCACCCACATCGAGGACGTACGACCGACGCTGCTGGTCGTCGACTCGATCCAGACGATCGGCGCCTCGGGCATCGACGGCGTCCCCGGGGGCGTCACCCAGGTCAAGGAGGTCGCCGCCGCGCTGATCCGCGTCGCGAAGACCCGCAACATCACCACGATGATCGTCGGCCACGTCACCAAGGACGGCTCGATCGCCGGCCCGCGGGTGCTCGAGCACCTCGTCGACGTGGTGCTCCACTTCGAGGGCGACCGCAACTCCCGCTTCCGCATGGTCCGTGCCATGAAGAACCGCTACGGCCCGGTCGACGAGGTTGGCTGCTTCGATCTGTCCTCCGAGGGCATCTCCGCCGTCACCGACCCGACCGGGCTCTTCGTCGAGCACCACACCCAGGACGTCTCCGGCACCTGCGTGGCCGTGACGATGGAGGGACGCCGGCCGCTGCTGGCCGAGGTGCAGGCGCTGCTGACGCCGTCCCCGCTCGAGCGGCCCCGCCGTACGGTCTCGGGCGTGGAGTCGTCGCGGGTCGACATGGTGCTCGCCGTCCTCCAGCGGCACGCCCGGCTGCGGATCGCCGGCAGCGACACCTTCGTCGCGACCGTCGGCGGGGCCAAGCTGCACGACCCCGCTGCCGACCTGGCGATCGCGGTCGCCGTGGCGAGCTCCCACCTCGGTGTGCCGCCGCCGCGGGGGGCCGTGGCCATCGGCGAGATCGGCCTCGCCGGGGAGCTGCGCCGGGTGCGCGACCTGCCGCAGCGGATCGCCGAGGCGTCACGGCTCGGCTTCAAGGTGGCGGTCGTCCCCCGTGGGCGGGCGTTGCCCAGCGAGCGCGGGATCCCCTCGCGACGCGTGGTCGACGGCCTCCGCGTGGTGGAGGTCGACGACGTCCTGGGCGCCCTGCTCACCCTCGACCTGACGCCGCCCCTCTGACGAGCGGGGGGCGCCTCACCGCGGACGGAGGCCCCTAGCGGCGAAACGATCGGTGGATCGACCCCGCCCACCCCTACACTTCACCCGATGGCGCACGGGGGCGCCCGAGGAGAGAGCACGTGGAGGGACCGGTGGCAGAGCGCATCGACGAGCAGCTGAGGCTGCGCGCGACCCTGGCCTCGATCGCACCGGGCACGCCCCTGCGCGACGGGCTCGAACGCATCCTCCGCGGCCGCACCGGCGCGCTGATCGTCCTGGGGCTCGACAGGGTCGTCGAGTCCATCTCGACGGGCGGCTTCACCCTCGACGTCCCCTTCACCGCCACCGGCCTGCGCGAGCTGGCCAAGATGGACGGCGCGATCGTCATCGACAAGGACATCACCCGCATCCACCGGGCCGCGGTCCACCTGATGCCCGACCACACGATCCCGTCCGAGGAGACCGGCACCCGCCACCGCACCGCCGAGCGCGTCGCCAAGCAGACGGGCCACCCCGTCGTCTCGGTGTCCCAGTCGATGCAGATCATCGCGGCCTACGTCGGCGAGATCCGCCACGTCCTCGAGGACTCCGGCAAGATCTTGTCCCGCGCCAACCAGGCCCTCGCCACCCTCGAGCGCTACAAGCTCCGCCTCGACGAGGTCTCCGCGACCCTGTCCGCCCTCGAGATCGAGGACCTCGTCACGGTGCGCGACGTCGCCGTCGTCGCGCAGCGCCTCGAGATGGTCATCCGGATCGCCCGCGAGATCGAGGACTACGTCCTCGAGCTCGGCACCGACGGACGCCTCCTCTCCCTCCAGCTCGAGGAGCTCGTCACCGGCGTCGACGCCGAGCGCGACCTCGTCGTCCGCGACTACCTCCCGGGCGGCCGTCGCCGTCAGGCCGACCCGTCCTCCCACGTCGCCGAGCTCGAGGCCCTCTCCCCGACCGAGCTGGTCGACCCGGCGGCGGTGGCCCGTGCCATCGGCCTCGGCGGCGCCGAGCACCTCGACGCCGCCGTCGCCCCGCGCGGCTACCGGCTCCTCGCCAAGGTCCCCCGACTTCCCGCGGCCGTCGTCGACCGCCTCGTCGACCACTTCGGCGGCCTCCAGCAGCTGCTCTCCGCAGGCATCGACGACCTCCAGGCCGTCGAGGGCGTCGGCGAGCTCCGTGCCCGCAGCGTGCGCGAGGGCCTCTCCCGCCTCGCCGAGTCGAGCATCACCGAGCGCTACATCTGAGACGCGCAGCCGGCCGCGAGGAACGAGCGGTCGGTGTGGGCGCGGCCATGTCGAGCAAGGCCCACGACCGAGGCACGAGGTCGTGACGGCCGCGTCGAGACCTCACCAGGTCGTACGACGTACGCGCGGGCGCGGAGGCACGGGCCACACCCGCCGCACGTGCCCGTGTTGTTGCCCCCGACCCGGCGATCCGCGGGCCACAACCGCCGCACGTGCGAGGGTCCGGGATCGGGGGCGCGACGTACCCATCACCGGACGACTTGGCGGGCGATTCTGACTCCTGGTGGCCGTTGCAACGGCCTCGAGGAGACAGTTTCCCCGCTCGAGCGGGGACTTCGACAGGTGGAACGACAGGCGGAACGACAGGCGGAACGACAGACCAAACGGCCGGAGCGATCAGCCGGCGGAGTTGCCCGCGCCGTCCTCGCCGGGCGTGTGCGAGGTGTCGCCGTTCTTGTTGTTCTTGTTCTTGCCGCCCTGCTGCTGGGGGTCCGCGGTGGTGGTGACCACAGCGGGCACACCCCCGGTGAGCTCGAACTGGACGTCGGTGGCGTCACCGCCGAGCGCCGCGGCCTGCACGTGGTAGAAGCCCGGCATCGCCCAGTCGGTCCACTTCGTGCAGCCCTCGTCGGACCGTTTGGCCGACCAGGTGACGACGACCGGGGCGTCGACGGCCTGCCGGACCACCACGTCCTGCGGCGGGATCGACACCGGACACTCGCGGCTGCTCCAGATGTAGTCGCTGCCGGAAGTGATGGTGACGGTCATCGTCTCCGGCGACGCCTGCCAGGTGCAGGCCTCGGTGACGAGGGTGCGGAGGTTGATCGTGATCGGGACGTCCGCGCCACCCGCCGCGGACGTCAGGACAGGCGTGGCGACGATGTCGGACTCGGTGCACGGCCCGGTCGGCTCGGCCAGGACCGGCTCCGGCGGCACGGTCTCCACGGTGCGGTTCCTCTTCTTGCCCTTCTTGCCGGTGCCGGGCGCCACCTCGGCGGTCGGGCCGGCCGTGGGCGCAGCGGTCGTCTCGGTGGTCGCGCCTGCCTGCGCGGCCGTGGCCCTCGACTGGTCCTTGCCGTCGGCCGAGCCGCCGAGCACGCGGGCGAGCACGACGACGAGCAGCACCGGGACGACGAGGACGACGAGGCGTCGGGTCCAGTAGACCCGGGCCGGGAGCGGCCCACGAGGTCGTACGGTCGTCGGCATGGGTTCAGGTTAGGTAGCGGTCGGCCCGTCTCGGCGGAGGCGCACCGGCTCACCTACGATCGCCGCGATGGACGCACTGTTCCCGAGCGCGCTGCACGACGCCGTGCTCGACTGGTACGACGACCACGCGCGCGACCTGCCGTGGCGCGGGGAGTCCGCCACCCCCTGGTCGGTGATGGTCAGCGAGTTCATGCTGCAGCAGACGCCGGTCGCGCGCGTGCTGCCGGTCCACGCCGTATGGCTCGAGCGGTGGCCGACCCCGTCCGCGCTGGCCGCCGACCCCACCGGGGAGGCCGTGCGGATGTGGGGGCGGCTCGGCTACCCGCGTCGTGCCCTCCGCCTCCACGCGGCGGCGACGGCCATCGTCGAGCGCCACGCCGGCGAGGTGCCGGCATCGTACGACGACCTGCTCGCGCTCCCCGGCGTCGGCGACTACACCGCCGCGGCGATCGCCAGCTTCGCCTTCGGCCAGCGGCACGTCGTGCTCGACACCAACGTCCGCCGGGTCCTCACGCGCGCGGTCTCCGGGCGCGAGCTGCCCGCGCCGGCCGTCACCCGCGCCGAGCGCGACGTGGCGACCACGCTGCTGCCCGACGACCCCGCCACGGCCGCCACGTGGGCGGTGGCGACGATGGAGCTCGGGGCGTTGGTGTGCACCGCCCGCCAGCCGTCGTGCGACGCCTGCCCCATCGCGGCGGACTGCACGTGGCGCGGCGCCGGCTTCCCGGCGTACGACGGACCGCCCCGCCGCGGACAGGCCTGGGCGGGCACCGACCGGCAGTGCCGCGGCCGGATCCTGGCGCTCGCCCGGGAGGCCGACTCGATCGGCGCCGCGCAGCTCCGGGTCGCCTGGCCGGAGGACGAGCAGCGTGAGCGGTGCCTCGCCGGGCTCGTCGCCGACGGGCTCCTGACGCAGATCACCCCGGGGCGCTGGGCGCTCCCGGGGTGATCAGGTGAGGACGTGTCGGATCAGGCCTCGTTGGCCTTCGGCACGTCGGTGGGACCCTCGGTGTCGTCCGGACCGACGACCGGGGCGCCATCGGCGTCGACAGTCTCCAGCGGAGGCATGTCAGGAACCGCGGAGTTCTTCTGGCCCCTGAAGGTGAACTTGGCCTGGGGGCCCTCTCCCTCGACGTCGACCAGCACGATCTGGCCGGGACCGACCTCACCGAAGAGCATCTTCTCGGCGAGCACGTCCTCGATCTCTCGCTGCACCGTGCGGCGCAGCGGACGCGCACCGAGGACCGGGTCGAAGCCGCGCTCGGCCAGCAGCGCCTTGGCGGGCTGGGTGAGCTCGAGCGACATGTCGCGGTCCTTCATGCGCAGCTCGACGGCCGCGATCATGTTGTCGACCATCGCCACGATCTGCTCCTGCGACAGCGGCGGGAAGACCACGATCTCGTCGACACGGTTGAGGAACTCGGGACGGAAGTGCTGCTTGAGCTCCTCCGACACCTTGCTCTTCATCCGCTCGTAGGAGCCGGCGGCGTCCGCGCCGACCGCGCCGAAGCCGAGGTTGACGCTCTTGGCGATGTCACGCGAACCCAGGTTCGTGGTCATGATGATGACGGTGTTCTTGAAGTCGACGACGCGACCCTGGGAATCCGTCAGTCGACCTTCCTCGAGAATCTGCAACAGGCTGTTGAAGATGTCGGGGTGGGCCTTTTCGACCTCGTCGAAGAGAACGACGGAGAACGGCTTGCGGCGCACCTTCTCGGTGAGCTGGCCGCCCTCTTCGTACCCGACGTAGCCGGGAGGCGAACCGAACAGTCGCGACACCGTGTGCTTCTCGGAGAACTCGCTCATGTCGAGCTGGATGAGCGCCTCCTCGTCACCGAAGAGGAACTCCGCGAGCGTCTTGGACAGCCACGTCTTGCCGACACCCGAGGGGCCGGCGAAGATGAACGACCCACCGGGGCGCTTGGGGTCCTTGAGCCCGGCACGCGTGCGACGGATCGCGCGGGAGAGTGCCTTGACGGCCTCCTCCTGGCCGATGACCCGCTTGTGGAGCTCGTCCTCCATCTTGAGCAGACGGGTCGACTCCTCCTCGGAGAGCTTCACGATCGGGATGCCCGTGGCCACGGCCAGGACCTCGGCGATCAGCTCCTCGTCGACCTCGGCGATCTCGTCGAGGTCGCCGGCGCGCCACTGCTTCTCGCGGTCGGCACGGCGGGCGGAGAGCTGCTTCTCCTCGTCGCGCAGTCGGGCTGCGGCCTCGAAGTCCTGCCCGTCGATCGCGGCCTCCTTCCGCTGGCGCACGTCGGCGATCTTCTCGTCGTACTCGCGCAGGTCCGGCGGCGCGGTCATCCGGCGGATGCGCAGTCGCGAACCGGCCTCGTCGATGAGGTCGATGGCCTTGTCCGGCAGGAACCGGTCGGAGATGTAGCGGTCGGCCAGCGTCGCCGCCGAGACCAGGGCCTCGTCCGTGATGGTGACGCGGTGGTGCGCCTCGTAGCGGTCGCGGAGGCCCTTGAGCATCTCGATGGTGTGCGCGATCGAGGGCTCCTGCACCTGGATCGGCTGGAAGCGGCGCTCGAGCGCGGCGTCCTTCTCGAGGTACTTGCGGTACTCGTCGAGCGTGGTGGCACCGATGGTCTGCAGCTCGCCGCGGGCCAGCATCGGCTTGAGGATGCTGGCGGCGTCGATCGCGCCCTCGGCCGCACCGGCGCCGACGAGCGTGTGGATCTCGTCGATGAACAGCACGATGTCGCCGCGGGTGCGGATTTCCTTGAGCACCTTCTTGAGGCGCTCCTCGAAGTCACCGCGGTAGCGCGAGCCGGCGACGAGGGCGCCGAGGTCGAGCGTGTAGATCTGCTTGTCCTTCAGCGTCTCCGGCACGTTGCCCTTGACGATGTCCTGCGCGAGGCCGGCCACGATCGTCGTCTTGCCGACGCCGGGCTCGCCGATGAGGACGGGGTTGTTCTTGGTGCGGCGCGACAGGATCTGCATCACGCGCTCGATCTCCTGCTCGCGCCCGATGACCGGGTCGAGCTTGCCCTCACGCGCGGCCTGGGTGAGGTTCTGGCCGAACTGGTCGAGGACCAGCGAGCTCGACGGGGTCTCGCCGCCGGAGCCGGAGGTCTGGGCGCCGGCGGTCGCCGACTCCTTGCCCTGGAAGCCGCTGAGCAGCTGGATGACCTGCTGGCGGACCCGGTTGAGGTCGGCGCCGAGCTTCTGCAGGACCTGGGCCGCGACGCCCTCGCCCTCCCGGATCAGGCCGAGCAGGATGTGCTCGGTGCCGATGTAGGAGTGGCCGAGCTGGAGCGCCTCGCGGAGCGAGAGCTCGAGCACCTTCTTGGCGCGCGGCGTGAACGGGATGTGGCCGGACGGGGCCTGCTGACCCTGCCCGATGATCTCCTCGACCTGGGCGCGCACGGCCTCCAGGGAGATGTCGAGGGACTCGAGGGCCTTGGCTGCGACGCCCTCGCCCTCGTGGATGAGGCCGAGCAGGATGTGCTCGGTCCCGATGTAGTTGTGGGAGAGCATGCGGGCCTCTTCCTGGGCCAGCACGACAACTCGCCGGGCTCGGTCGGTGAACCGCTCGAACATGTGCGCTCCTCTACGTCTGCGTGGTCCGCTGGCCTCCCACCGGGGCGGGAGCACGGACACTGGGCTCAACGCCCGACATCAGCCTACGTGTTCCCGGGGCGCAGACGAGCCCGTCCGCTATCAGCGAACGGGCTCGGCAGCGTTGGAGGGGGAGAGCGTACGTCAGTGGGCGGCGTCGTAGGCCTGCTGCACGTCGGCGGAGATGCGGCCGCGCTCCGAGACCTCCATGCCCTGGCCCTTGGCCCACTCGCGCACGTCCTTGGTGTTGGAGGACGACGAGGAGGACGATCCGCCGGACGAGCGGCGGGTGCGGCGGCCACCGCCGTTGACCTTGCGGGCATGGCCGACGTAGCCGCTCAGCGCCTCGCGGAGGGAGGCGGCGTTGGCGTCGTTCAGGTCGATCTCGTAGGTGGTGCCGTCGAGGCCGAAGGACACGGTCTCGGTGGCCTCGGTGCCGTCGAGGTCGTCGACGAGAACGATGTTGACCTTTTGTGCCATGTGAATTCCTTTGCTTTGTGCGCGCTTCAGGCTGAACGCGTCGAATGCAGTGTGGCACTACTCGTTGATGCGCACAAAGGAGTCAGGAATTCCCTGACGCGGTTCGTCCACTTCAGTCGAGGGTGATGAAAGCTTGCATTTCCCGCGCCGGGTTTCGTCCTTGCGACAATCGAACAAGCAAATCAGTGCCAAAGGGAACGAAGGGAGATCCCATCAATTCGTGAAGTAGAACTCCAGGACGGGACGATCAACGCAGACGGACCGTGAAGTCCTGGCCCTTGCACGTCTTGGCCATCTCGCTCTCGAGGGTGTCGCTGTGCGTGTAGATCTCGACGCCACCGCCCCAGTCGCGCACGAGGTCACACAGGCCGACAGGGTCGAAGCTGTCGAGGCCGTACGCGTAGGGCCGCGGCAGCTCGTCGTCCTTGTCGACCGGGAGCTGCAACAACCAGAAGTTGACGAACGCGTTGTCACCGGGGTCGTCGAACCAGCGCGACACGATGACCTTTCTCGCGGGGTCCTCCAGCTTCAGGAGCTCGCGGACAGCCGGGTCGAGCGCGCTGGACCGGTCCGGGAGCGCGATGGACACGGCGGGCAGGGCCGACGACAGTCGGTAGTCCGGCGTGCGGTGGGCGATCGGGTAGTCGACGGAGCTCACCGGCCGAGGGTCTGCCGGCGGGATCTGCATCAGGAGCACGCCCGCGAGCAGGGCCGTCCCGACGACCAGGCTGCCGCGCTGGGTACGCCGCAGTCCCGGCACTGCGAAGGCACCCCGGGCGGACATGAGCAGGACCATCGGCGCGAGGAACGAGAGGGTCCACCCGAACTTCTGCGGGTAGTAGCCCCAGGGCCCTCCCGCGGAGCCCGCGCGCTGGTGCATCAGGTAGAGGATCCCGATGGCTCCTGCCAGCCCGACCACCACGGTGCCCACCAGGTCCAGACGCACCGGGCTCCACACGGACAGCACGAGCAGCACGCCCAACGGAACGAACCAGTACACCGGCGGAAGGTTCTCGCCGTACGCCGGGAACAGGCCTTCTGCAGCGAGCGCGTCGGAGGCGGCCGTGATGTCGCTGCGCGTGACGAGCCCGAGGTAGGCGAGGAGGACGGCCAACGGCGTGACCCAGGCGACCAGCGCCACTCCGCGGAGGTCGAGATGAGCGCGTCGCCGCCACACCACCACGGCGAGCCCGAGGCCGGCGGGAAGCAGGACCAGCGGCGCCCATGCGGCCAGCAGTCCGGTGCCGACGATCGCGAGGACGCCGGAGGAGACCACGGGTCGTCGCTCGGACGAGGTCCACGCCACCCAGGCGGCCAGGACCAGGATCGCGGCGGGCAGGGAGTTCCAGAAGCCGTAGACGAACACGAGGCCGGCCAGCGACCACGTCCAGGGGATCACCGCGGCGACCAGGCCGAGGACAGCACGACTCCAGACCCTCGACGCCGGGAAGGCAGAGGCCACCAGGAGACCCGCCAGCAGGCTAGTGGCGCCCACCATCAGCAGCAGGGCCTCGGACGCGCGGTAGAGGTCGTGGGCGAGCAGGTCGCCCCGGCCGACCCCTGAGCGCCCGGGTGCGGCGAAGAGCGCCACGACCTCGTTGGCGAGCGGTGCCGGGTTGCGGTGGGAGGACGGGTCGAGTCCTCCGTCCTCGACGAGGAAGCGGGAGGAGACGAGGTTCCAGGTGTTGTCGTTCCTCATCATCCAGGCGAGCTTCGGGCTGTCCGAGAGCCATCGCGCCAGCGGCACCGTCACGACCTGCAGCACCGAGACCGCGGCCAGCCCCGCTCCGAGCGCCAGCTGGGACCCGGACACCGCGAGCGCCGTGGCACGACGACGCCAGAGGACGACGAGACCTATGGCGGCGACGACTGCCGGGACGGTCAGCATCGTGGTCAGGGAGGCACCGAGCACAGGCCACAACCGCATGCTCACCGCGAGCAGGGCGAACGCCCCCGACAGGACCGCTGCCAGCGCGAGGGTGGTGCTGAGCCAGGAGCGCAGAACGAGCGTCGTCGTGACCACCGCTGTGAGGAGGAGCGCCGCCGGACTGCCGCCCGCGACGACGACACCGCACGCACCGACCAGCGCGGCTCCCAGGATGCCCACGACCACGCCGTGCCGCGCGTTCGAGGGCTCGGGGTCGCCGAACGTCCCCGCGGGTTCGCCTTCGTCACCGACGTGTGGCTGTGCGGCGCCTGCGACGCGTGACGTCACCTCGAGTACCCCCGTCGATCATGGTCAGGACCCCCGTGATGCTACGTGTCGGCCGGGCGAGGTCCGGTCGAGGTCCTAGGAGTTGCGCTCGAACACGAGCCGGAGTCCCTGCAGCGTGAGCCACGGGGAGTGCTCGGTGAAACACGCGCAGTCGTCGACGAGGAGCGCGGCCAGGTGGCCCGTCGAGATCACCGTGACGTCGCCGGCCGGAGCTCCGAGCTCGGCGATCATGCGCGCCACCAGCCCCTCCACCTGCGCCGCGACGCCGAAGACCATCCCGCTCTGGAGCGCCTCGACCGTGTTCTTGGCGATCACCGACCGCGGGCGCGCGAGCTCGACCTTGCGCAGCTGGGCCCCGCGCCGACCGAGCGCCTCGAGGGAGGTCTCGATGCCGGGCGAGATCGCGCCGCCGACGTACTGCCCCTTGCCGTTGACGACGTCGAACGTCGTCGCGGTGCCGAAGTCGACGACGATCGCGGGACCGCCGTAGATCGTCGCGGCGGCCAGCGAGTTCACGATCCGGTCGGTACCGACCTCGCGCGGGTTGTCCATCAGCACCGGGATGCCGGTGCGCACGCCCGGCTCGACGACGATCGCCCTGACGTCGTGGAAGTGCCGCTCGAGCATCTCGCGCCACTCGTGCAGCACTGCCGGGACGGTGGCGCACACGACGATGCCGTCGACGTCGTCGACCCGCTCGTCGAGCAGCCCCCGGAGCAGGACCGACCACTCGTCGGCCGTGCGGCGCTCGTCGGTGTTGACCCGCCAGTGGGCGGTGACCTCCTCGCCGTCGAGGAGGCCGAGGAAGGTGTGGCTGTTGCCGATGTCGGCGGCGAGCAGGCTCATTCGACGAGGTCCATCCCGATGTCGAACACGACCACGGAGTGGGTGAGCGCCCCGACCGAGACGAAGTCGACGCCCGTGGCGCCGATGCGCGCGGCTCGCTCGATGGTGATCCCGCCGCTGGCCTCGAGCGGCACCCGCCCGGCCGTACGTCGTACGGCGTCCGCCATCAGCTCGTCAGTCATGTTGTCGAGCAGGATCCGGTCCGGCGGCGCGGGCAGGGCGAGCAGGTCGTCGAGCTGGTCGAGCGTCGTCACCTCGACCTCGACGGGCAGCCCCGGGTGCCGGCCACGAATGGCCTCCAACGCGGGGAGCACTCCCCCGGCGGCGATGACGTGGTTGTCCTTGACCATCGCCATGTCCTGGAGGCTCGAGCGGTGGTTGACCCCACCACCGCAGCGCACGGCGTACTTCTGCAGCGCGCGCAGGCCGGGCAGCGTCTTGCGGGTGTCGAGCACCCGCGTCGGGGACCCGTCCAGCGCCTCGACCCAGCGGGAGGTGGCCGTCGCGATGCCCGCGAGGTGGCACGCGAGGTTGAGCGCGGTGCGCTCGGCGACGAGCATCCGCTGGGTCAGCCCCTCGACACGCATCACGACGTCGCCCTTCTCGACGCGCGTCCCGTCGGGCAGGCGGTCGGTGAGGGTCGCGTCGGCGCCCACCATGAAGAAGGCGACCGCGGCGACCCCGAGGCCGGCGACGACACCCGGCTCGCGCGCCCCGAAGACGGCCTCGGCGCGGGCGTCGGCCGGGATGGTCGACTCGCTGGTCGGGTCCTCATGAGGTCGCTCGGGGAGGTCCTCCATGAGCGCGCGCGACACGACGTCCCAGACGTGGTCGGGGTCGAGCCCCGCAGAAGTGAGGTCGTCGATGACCTCGGTGGGCACGTCACGCAAGCTGCTCATGCGGGAACCTCGGCGCTCGACGGGTCGGTGGAGGGCGCGTACGTCCACTCGACGGCCACGCGGCCGTCGCTGTCACGCCACGAGTCGACGTGGCCGGCCCTCGTGTCGTCGCGGTCGGGGTGGTCCTCGCGCCAGTGCGAGCCGCGGGTCTCGGTGCGCAGCGCCGCGGCCCGGGCGAGGGCGGTGCTGACGGTCAGCAGGTTGGTGGTCTCCCAGGCGTCGGGGCCGACCTCGGCCGCACCGTGGTCGAGCGACCCGAGGAAGGTCAACGCATCGGCGAGTCCGGCCGCGTGGCGCAGCACGCCGACGCGGGTGGTCATCGTCTCCTGCATCGACCGGCGGCGCTCCCCCGAGACGAGGCCCTCGGGGCGCTCGTCGACGACGGGGTCGGCCCAGTCGCGCAGCTCGCCGGGCAGCACGTCGGCGATGCGGCGCGAGAACACCAGCCCCTCGAGCAGCGAGTTGGACGCGAGCCGGTTGGCGCCGTGGACGCCCGAGCAGGCGACCTCGCCGGTGGCGTAGAGGCCCGGGACCGTCGTACGCCCCCACAGGTCGGTCGCCACGCCGCCGGACGCGTAGTGCTGCGCCGGGGCGACCGGGATCAGCTCGGTCACGGGGTCCACACCGTGCTCGCGGCAGACGCCCAGGATGGTGGGGAAACGCTTGCGCCAGAACGCGTCCCCGAGGTGGCGGGCGTCGAGCCACATGTGCGGCTGGCCGGTCTCGATCATCCGGCGGGTGATCGCCTTGGCGACCACGTCGCGGGGCGCGAGGTCAGCGAGCGGGTGCTCGCCCTGCATGAAGCGGTTGCCGTCGACGTCGACGAGGAACGCCCCCTCGCCGCGCACCGCCTCGGAGATCAGCGGCTGCTGGCCCTGGGAGTCGGGGCCGAGCCACATGACGGTGGGGTGGAACTGCACGAACTCGAGGTCGCGGACCCGGGCGCCCGCCCGCATCGCGAGGGCCATCCCGTCCCCGGTGGACACGCTGGGGTTGGTGGACTGGCTGAAGACCTGGCCGAGGCCACCCGAGGCGAGGACGACCGCCCGGCAGTGCACGGCACCCACCCCGTCGCGCTGGCCCTCGCCGAGGACGTGCAACGTCAGGCCGGCCACGCCGCCGTCAGCGGCGAGGAGCAGGTCGACGGCCAGTGCGTGCTGGACGACCTCGATCTCCGGCGCCCGCTCGACGGCGGCGATCAGCGCTCGCTGGATCTCCGCGCCCGTGGCGTCGCCGCCGGCGTGGGCGATGCGGTCGCGGTGGTGGCCGCCCTCGCGGGTCAGCGAGAGCTCGCCGTCGGGGTGGTGGTCGAACTGCGTGCCGAGGGCGATCAGCTCGCGCACCGCCTCGGGGCCTTCGGTCACCAGGACGCGTACGGCCTCCACGTCGCAGGCACCGGCGCCCGCGACGAGCGTGTCGCGCTCGTGCTGCTCAGGGGTGTCGCCCGGCCCCAGCGCTGCGGCGATCCCGCCCTGGGCCCACTGCGTGGACCCGGCGGCGAGGACGTCCTTGGTGACGACGAGCAGGCGCAGCGACGGGTTCGCGGCGTGGATGCGCAGCGCGGCGGTGAGCCCGGCGATGCCGGAGCCCACCACGACGACGTCGGCACGCGTGGTCCAGCCGGGCGCCGGGGCACGGAGGCGGCCCGGGACCGGCCGGTGGGAGGTCATCCGCGCAGGCTATCGAGCGACGAGGTCACCGCGGGACAGGGTCTCGTCGCCGAAGGTGTCGGCGGGGTCGGGGCCGGTGCCCATGATCTTGTTGTCGGCGTCGACGAAGACGACGTGCGGCTCGAGCTCCTTGGCCTCCGCGGTGTCCATCTGGCCGTAGCCGATGAGGATGACCGTGTCGCCGGGGTGCACCAGCCGGGCGGCGGCACCGTTGATGCCGATTACCCCCGAGCCGCGCTCGCCGGCGATCGTGTAGGTCTCGAGCCGGGCGCCGTTGGTGACGTCGACGATGTGGACGAGCTCGCCCGCCAGCAGGTCGGCGGCGTCGAGCAGGTCCTCGTCGACGGTGACCGACCCGACGTAGTGCAGGTCGGCCTGGGTCACCGTGGCCCGGTGGATCTTGGACTTCATCATCGTGCGCAGCATCAGCTGTTCCTTCCAGAGGTGGTCGAGGCCGCGGACGCGGTCCCCGCCAGTCCCGCACCGGGGACGATGCGGTCGAACGTGAGCGGCATGTTGTCGATCAGCCGCGTGGTGCCCACCCGCGCAGCCACGAGGATCCGGCCCTCACCGGTCTCGTCCGGCTCACCGAGGTCGGTGGAGGTGAGCGCGAGGTAGTCGAGCTCGAGGCCGGCCTCGGCCCTGAGGACCGACATCGCGGCCCAGCGCGCGGCAGGTACGCCGTACGCCGCCCGCTCCTGCGCGGCGCGCAGCGCCCGACTGAGGGCGACCGCGGCCTCCCGCTGGCCGGCGTCGAGGTAGCGGTTGCGGCTGGAGAGGGCCAGGCCGTCGGGCTCGCGGACCGTCTTGGCACCGACGACCTCGATGCCCATGCAGAGGTCGCGGACCATCCGGCGGACGAGGACGAGCTGCTGGTAGTCCTTCTGCCCGAAGACGGCGATGTCGGGGCGGACCAGGCCGAACAGCTTGGCGACCACGGTCAGCACCCCGTCGAAGTGCCCGGGCCGCGACGCGCCGTCGAGGATCGTCGCCAGCGTGCCGGGTGCCACGGTCACGCCGTCGTGGACGGAGTCGTGGCTGAAGCCGCCGGGATACATCTCCTCCACGCTCGGGGCGAAGACGACGTCGACCCCCTCGGCGGCGCAGACCTCGAGGTCGGCGTCGAGGGTGCGGGGGTAGCGGTCGAGGTCCTCGGTCGGGCCGAACTGCATCGGGTTGACGAAGATGCTGACCACCACGGGTCCGCTGGTGGCAGCTCGCGCGGCCCGCATGAGGCTGGCGTGGCCGTCGTGCAGGGCGCCCATGGTGGGCACGAACGCGATCCGGTCACCGGCGCGGCGGGCGCCGGCGAGCAGGCCGGCGAGCTCCTCGCGGGTCGACGCGAGGGCAGGGGTCGTGGTCATCGAGCGTGCCGGTCCAGCCGGGTGGGGGCGGTCGCGGCGTCGAGGACGCCGAGCATCTTGGTGGCGCGGATGGGCAGCAGCCGGCCGTCGGTCACCGCCCGGCCCAGGGTGGCGCGGGCCATGGCGAGGTACGACGGCAGCGTCTGCGGCGCCGTGGCCTCGAGGTCGGCCACGTGGGCGCGGACGGTCTCCACGTCGCCACGCACGATCGGGCCGGTGAGGGCCGCGTCGCCGTCCTCGAGCGCGTTGTCGAGGGCGGCGGTGAGCAGCGGGCGGAGCGTGGCGGCAGGGTCCTCGGCGCCGGCGGCGGAGAGGATCTCCATCGCCTCGGCGACGAGCGTGACGAGGTGGTTGGCACCGTGGGCCAGGCCCGCGTGGTAGAGCGTGCGGCGGTCCTCGGCGACCCACATCGCGCGGCCGCCCAGGTCGGCCACGAGCGACTCCGTGAGCTCACGGTCGACGTCGTCGGCAGTCACGCCGAACACGCAGCCGGCGAGGCGAGGCAGGTCGACCTCGGTGCCGGTGAAGGTCATCGCGGGGTGCAGGGCGACGGTGCGGGCACCGACCTCCCGCGCCGGCTCGAGCACGGCCAGGCCGTGACGGCCGCTCGTGTGGACGACGACCTGTCCCTCGCGGATCGCCCCGCTCGCGCTCAGCATCGTGACGACGTTGGACAGCATGTCGTCCGGGACCGTCAGCAGCAGCAGGTCACTGGCGCGCGCGACGTCGGTCGGCTTGGCGACGGTGACGCCGGGCAGCAGGTCGTCGACACGACCCCGCGAGGCGTCGGACTCGCCGGCGGCGGCCACGACCTCGTGGCCGGCGGACCGGAGGGCGGCAGCCAGGACGGCGCCGACACGACCGGCGCCGATCACGCCGACGGCGAACGTCGGGTGCGACACCGGGCGGAGGACAGGGTCGTGCGTCATGTGGTGACCTCTTCGTTTCAGTCCCGTGGCGGGTACCGATCTACTGCGATCAACATCGAGCCTACGCCCGCGGATTCCGCTGTGGGAACGCAACGGCGACGTGACGAGCACCACTCGCCCCTGAGCACTCCCTGCCTGAGGAGGGTCAGCGGCGCAGGATGCGGCGGGCGGCCGAGCTGCCCGCGAGCTGCACGACCTGCACGAGCAGCACGATCGCGATGACCGCCGTCCAGGTGACGACGGTGTCGAACTGCCGGAAGCCGTACTGCAGGGCGAAGTTGCCCAGTCCCCCGCCGCCGATGACGCCGGCCACCGCGGTCATGTCGACCAGCGCGACGAAGGCGAAGGTGTAGCCGAGGACCAGCGGACCGAGCGCCTCGGGGAGCACCACGGTCCGGACGATGCGGCCCCGGCCGGCGCCGACGGACCGGGCAGCCTCGATGACGCCGGGGTCGACCGTCACGAGGTTCTGCTCGACGATGCGGCTGATGCCGAAGGCGGCGGCGAGCGTGAGCGCGAAGATGATGGCCGGGTTGCCGATGCCGGTGCCCACGACCACCCGGGCGAGCGGCTGGACGGCGGCGATGAAGATGACGAACGGGATCGGTCGGAAGAAGTTGACCAGCACGTTGAGCACGAGGTTGACCGGGCGGCTGGCGTAGAGGCCCCCACCGCGGGTGACGTACAGCCCGAGGCCCAGCAGCAGGCCGAGCAGGCCACCGAGCGTCAGGGTGATGGCCACGATGTAGAGGGTCTCCCACGCCGCGTCCCAGAAGAGCGGCCAGAGCTCGCTCATGTTGGAGTCGGTCATCGCGGCAGCTCCTTCGCGGGGACGAGCGCTCGTACGGCGTCGACCGCGGCGTCCACGGCCGCGGGATCTCCGTCAAGGGCGAGGGTGAGGTTGCCGAAGGTCTCGCCCTGGACCTCCTCGATGCCGCCGAAGACGAGCTCGAAGCGCACGCCGTGCTCGAGGAGCACCGCGAACACGTCGCTCTGGCGCACGTGGTCGCCGCGGAACGCGAGCTTGACGAAGCGCCCGGAGTGCCGGGCGTGGAGGGCGGCCAGCGCCTCGGCGTCGGGCTCGTCGTCGACGATGGTCGAGACGAACCGGCGGGTGACGGGCTGCTGCGGGTCGGAGAGCACCCGCACGACCGGGCCCTCCTCGACGATGCGGCCGGCCTCCATCACCACGACGCGGTGCGCCAGGCTGCGCACGACGTCCATCTCGTGGGTGATCACCACGATGGTGATGCCGAGCTCGCGGTTGACCCGGCGCAGGAGGGCGAGCACCTCCTGGGTCGTCTCCGGGTCGAGCGCGCTGGTCGACTCGTCGGCGAGCAGGAGCCGCGGGTTGGTGGCGAGCGCGCGGGCGATGCCGACGCGCTGCTTCTGCCCGCCCGAGAGCGCCTCGACGTGGCTGTGGGCCTTGTCGGCGAGGCCGACGAAGTGGAGCAGGTCGGAGATCCGGGCGTTCTGCTCGGCCTTCGGGACGCCGGCCACCTCGAGCGGGTAGGCGATGTTGCCCCACACGGTGCGCGACCGGAACAGGTTGAACTGCTGGAAGATCATCCCGATCCCCAGCCGCACCTCGCGCAGCTCGCGCTCCTTCAGGCCGGTGATCTCGCGACCACCGACCCGCACGCTCCCCGAGGTGGTGGTCTCGAGCGCGTTGATCAGCCGCACGAGGGTGGACTTGCCGGCGCCGGAGTAGCCCACGATGCCGACGATCTCACCGGCCTCGACCGTCAGGTCGACGCCGCGGATCGCCTCGACGGGCGTCCGGCCGCGTGCGGCCGGGAACGTCTTGTGCACGTCGGTGAGCTCGACGAGCGGCATCGTGGACTCCTCCCCTACGAGCGGCGGTTACTGGCGTGCCGCGGTGTCGGCCTCGACGTCGTCGAGCGACGCCTGCAGCTCGTCCTGCGGGACCTTCACCAGCTCGGCGGTGCCGCCGGACACGTCCTGCACGCCGTCGAGGACGGCCTGCGTCTCCTGGTAGACCTCGACGAGCTTGAGCAGCGTCGGGTCGTCGCGGTCCTCGGCGCGGACGGCGAAGACGTTGACGTACGGCAGCGCGTTGGGGTCGTCGACGTCGTCGGTGGCCAGCGCGTCCTCGAACGAGAGGCCGGCCTTCTCGACGAAGTCGTTGTTGATGACCGCCGCGGCGACGTCGGGGAGCGAGGTGGGCGTCAGGTCGGCCTTGATCGCCTTGACCTCCACCGTGGAGGCGGACTCGTCGATGTCGGCGAGCGTGGAGTAGATCGAGCCGCCGTCCTCGAGGGTGATGAGGCCGGCCGACTGGAGGATCAGCAGGGCGCGGGCCTGGTTGCTGTCGTCGTCGGGGACGACCACCGTGTCGCCGTCCTGGATCTCGTCGACGGAGTCGACCTTGGAGGAGTAGAGCCCGAGCGGGTAGATCGCGGTCGAGCCGAGCGGCACGATGTCGTCGTCGTTCGCGACGTTGTACTCCGCGAGGTAGACGAGGTGCTGGAACTGGTTGATGTCGAGCTCGCCCTCGCTCAGCGCGGGGTTGGGCTGGGTGTAGTCGGCGAAGTCCTTGACCTCCAGGTCGATGCCCTCGTCGGCCGCGGCGTCGACCAGGACCTGCCAGTACGGGTCGCTGGCGCCGACCGTGCCCAGCACGACCTTCTCGCGCTCCTCACCGCTGGCGGCACCGGCGTCGTCGCCACCCCGGGACCAGAGGAAGCCACCGACCACGGCGATGACCGCCAGGACGGCGATGCCGATCAGGAGCGGCGTACGTCGCTTGGCGGGAGGTGCGATCTGGGGGTGGTTCTCGGACATGGCGGAGCCTTTCGTCGTACGTCGTGGGCGCGACGGTGGAACCGCCCGACACGGAACGCCTATGCCCCGAAGCGGTGTGAACCGCCTCACCCGGCCGAGCCGGAGCGCTCAGGCGCGGAGGTGCAGCTTCACGTGGTCGGGGTCGTCGACGACGAACGGGCGCGGCGCGCGCGGCAACCAGGCGTGGGTCACGTGGTCGACCACGTGCACGCCCTCCGGGGACTCGATCTCGACGACGCCCTCGGGCACCTTGCCGTCGTGGAGGGCGTTCCAGACCAGCCACTCACGGCGCTTGCGCCGGTTGCGGATGGAGGTTGCGAACGACTCGGGGTTGGTCCAGTGCGCGAACTCGTCGCCGTCGAGCCACTTCAGCTCCACGCACAGGCCCTGCGGCAGCGCGAACATCTCGATGCGGTCGGGCGTCGTGCGGATCTCCCACTCCGGCGCCTTGGTGTAGACGTAGTCGGGGCTCATCGGGAAGCCCCACTCCTCGATGTTGCGCAGGCCGAGGTCGAGGTAGGCCTTGCGGTCGGACTCGATGTAGAGGCCGTGGCGCGGGAAGCGGATCACCGCCTCGGCCGTCCCGACCTGCCAGGACAGGTCGGCCATGGACACCTCGCCCTCGGTGGTGAGGACCATGTCGCCGTCCCACTTCCACGAGTAGCGGGTGCGGACGTGCGAGAAGCACCAGTTGTAGAAGTAGGCGAGCGAGTGCACCGAGCGCTCGTTGACCGCGAGGTGCTCGGCGCCTGCGCGCGCGACCTGGAAGGGGTACTCCTTCAGCGTGAACCGGTCGGACAGGCCGTGCTCGGCGGCCACCCGGAGGGCCTCCTCGCCGGTGCCGTCGTCCGACCCGTTGTCGACGAGCAGCACGTGGTCGCACGCGCGGAGCAGCGGCGGCAGCACGAAGCGCAGCCCGGGGGCCTCGTTCTTGACCCGCAGCACCGCGGTCGCGCCGCGCCGCAGACCGCCGGGCTGGTTCCAGGGCCACACGATGTCGAAGTCCTCGTGGCCCTCGACGTTGGTCAGGCCGTGGCCGGAGCCGATCGGGATGGTCACGGCTGCGTGTCCCCGGTCGCGTCTCGACTGCGCCCGAGGGCCTTGCGGACGCCGCGGCGCACCGACGGCGGGATCGCAGCGCGTACGTCGTGGGGCACGCGGTCGGCGAGGGACCTCGAGGCACCCTCGGCCGCGGCCTCGTGCAGCGCCCGGCGGCGGGCCTGGTGGCGGGCGTGCTCGGCGGTCGAGCGGCTGATGGCCGCCGCCTCCTCGTAGAGGTCGACGTACTCCGCGCGGAGCTCGTCGAAGGTGGCGTGCACGGCCGTGGTGTCCCCGCCCTCGACGGCGAGCTTGTTGAGCTCCTCCCACGTCTGGCCGGTGAGGTCGTGGAGCCGCTTGGGCAGCGCGAGGTCGTCGAGCGTGGCCGTCACCCGGCGCAGGTTCGGGTCGATGAAGCGGTGCACCTCGCGGATCTGGTCGCTCCGAGTGTGGATGATCGTCTGGAGGTCGAGGGCGTGGCCCATGGCGGTGGTGGTCTTGACCCAGTCGGTCAGCAGGTCCTCGTAGCGCACGAAGACGCGCCCCTGCCCGGCGTCGTCCTCGCCCACGCCGACGCTGCGGGTGGCCCGCTCGGTGTGCAGCAGCATGTTGACCCAGCTGGCCGCGAGGTGCGCGGAGCCGAGCTTGTTGGCGTAGTACTTCTGCTTGGAGCCGACCACCTCGGCGGGCGGGCGCAGCATGGTCGCGAAGACCGGGGTCGCGCCCGTGCGGATCGCAGCGACGCGCCACAGGCCGAGGAACCAGCTCAGCCGGGGGTCCTTGACGACGAGCTCCGGGTGCTCGGCGAAGTGCGGCTCGAGCCACTCGCTGACCCGGATCCGGGCGGGCTCCCGGCTGCAGATGCGACCGGTGTCGAACCACGCCTCCGGGCGGCTGTCGCTGACCTGCACGAGCGCCTCGCGCAGCCACTCGTCGTGGACGTCGACGACCCACTGCGGCTCGCTGAAGCCGCGCGGGTTGGAGTCGTCCGGCGGCACCTCGGGCAGCGGCACGTGCATGCCGAGCCGCGACACGATGCCCGCCAGGGTGCTGGTGCCGCTGCGGCCGGCGCCGGCGACGAAGAGGACCTTCCGCGGCACTCCGTCGGGGTTCATCTCGTCGATGGCTCTCGGCTGCTCGGTCACGGCGCGCAGCCTACCGGCGTCCGGCCTGCCGCCTCGTGTCCTAGGGTCGTCGCCCATGAGGCGCCTCTTCTCCCGGGCACCGCTCCTCGGGGTGGTGATCCCGGCGTGGGGCGTGGAGGACTACCTCGACGACTGCGTGCGATCGCTCCGCGCCCAGACGCACCGGCGCTGGGAGGCCGTGATCGTCGACGACGGGGCGACCGACCGCACCGGTGAGATCGCCGACGCGTGGGCGCGCCGCGACAACCGCATCACCGTCGTCCACTCCGTCAACGGCGGCCTCGGGGCCGCCCGCAACCTCGGCGTCCGGCACGTGCGCGGCGACTACCTCGCCTTCCTCGACTCCGACGACGTGCTCCCGCCCACGGCGTACGCCGACCTGGTGGGCGCGCTCGACGACTCGGGCTCCGACTTCGCGACCGGCTCGATCGTGCGCTGGGAGGGCGACCGGCTGGTCGAGCCACGGTGGATGCGGCGCCTCCACCGGCCCGCGCGAGGTGCGCGCGTGGAGGACCGGCCCGAGATCCTCGGCGACGTCTTCGCCTGGAACAAGGTGTTCCGCAGGTCGTGGTGGGACGAGCGCGGGCTGTCGTGGCCCGAGGGCGTGCGCTACGAGGACCAGCCCACCACGACGCGGGCGTTCCTCGAGGGCAGGTTCGACGTGCTCGACGAGGTCGTCTACCGGTGGCGGATCCGCGAGGGCTCGATCACCCAGACCCGGGCCTCCTCGCTGCAGGACCTCGCCGACCGATGGGAGACCAAGCGGACCTCGCTCGCCTCGGTGCGCGGCCACGGGTCGCCCGAGGTCGAGTCCTTCTTCGTCGACCGGGTGCTGGCCGGCGACCTCTGGCGCTACTTCCTGCTGGTTCCCGGGTGCTCGCCCGAGTGGTGGCAGCTGCTGCGCTCGGGCGTGCTGGAGCTCTGGGGCCGACGCTCGCTCGTGCACAGCGGCCTGCCGCCGGTCCACCGGCTCGCGGGCTGGCTCGTGGAGCAGGACCGCCGCGCCGACGTCGTCGCGCTCATGGAGTGGGTGGCCACGCTCGACGGCCCGGCTCCCCGGGTGCAGGACGTGGCGACGGGGGCCTGGCGGCTGTCGGTGCCGCCCTCGGTGCTCGACGAGACCACCGTGGATCCCGCAGCGCTGGCGCTGCGGGACCACGAGGTCTGACCGCCCAGATCTCGATACGCCTCGTCAGCGGCTTCGTCCCTCAGCCGCTGGGCTACTGGATCTGGCCGCGCCCACGCGGAGCGCGCGAGCGCGCCCCGCTGCGCGTCTCAGAGAAGGCCCTCGGACTCCAGGAACTCCTGGGCCACGTCGGCCGGCTGCTCCCGGTCGATCTGCACGCTGACCAGCAGCTCACCGAGGGTCTCGTTGTCGAGCGCCGCCATCAGGTCGTTGAGCGGGCCCTCGATGTCGGGGTGGTCGGCGAGGAACTCGGTCGACACGGCCGGGACGAGGTTCTGCGCGGGCTGGATGCCCTTGTCGTCCTCGAGCAGGAGCAGGCCCTGGTCCTCCAGCGTGCCGTCGAGCGTGCTGGTCTGACCGAGCTGGGCCTCGCCGTCGAGGACCGCCTGGAACGTCTCGGTGGAGGCGTAGCCGAGCGGCTCGAGGGTGATGTCGATGCCGTAGGTGTCGACGAGCCCCTTCTCGCAGTCGGTGCGGCCCTTGCAGTCGGGCGCTGCCGCCAGCGTCACCTTCTGGCCCTCGAGGTCGGACAGCTTGGTGACACCCTCGGAGTCGGAGAACTCCTGGCTGGCGAAGTAGCCGTTGGCGGAGAACGCCTCGGAGGGCTCGAGCAGGGTGACACCCTTCTCCTCGAGCAGCGACGCGCCGGCGTCGATCGTCTCCTGGGCGTCGCTCGTCGACAGCGGCTCGGCGTCGGGGCCGTTGGCGTCGGTGTTGAGCTGGTCGACGATGCCGGCGACGTACTCCGGGGCGATCTGGACGGAGTCGGGCATCTCGTTGAGGTAGATCGGGCGGGTGTCGACCAGGCGGGTCTCGACCTCGTAGCCCTCGGCCTCGAGGACCTGCTGGTACATCGCGGTGACGAGCGCGGCCTCGTCGAAGCTCTGGCTGCCGATGACGACGGAGGTGCCCTCACCGCCGCCCCCGCCGGAGCCGGAGGTGGGCTCGTCGTTCTCCGAGGCCAGGTCGTCGCCGGCGCACCCGGCCAGCAGGGCGGTCAGGGCCAGGCCGGTGACCGCCATCAGCGGACGTCGTACGTGCATGTCGTTCAACCTTCTGTGTCCCGTGGCTGAGCCACGCGTGTCCGGTGATGCGAGCGAGTCTGCTCAGCTCCCGGTGGGAGCCTCTGTCACCGTAGTCGAGGGCACCGACACTGCGTCATCACGGCTTGTCGACGGACCGCTCGGCATGGGGTCGGCGGCACGCTGGGCGGCGGCCGCGGCGAGCTCGAGCACGAGGGCCACGACGGCGACCACGACAGCGCCGGCCATGCCCTGCGCGTAGTCGTTGCGCGCGAACCCCTCGGTGATGATGCGGCCGAGCCCCGGCCCCGCGACCAGGGCCGCGATGGTGGCGGTGGCCCAGACCTGCACGAGCGCGAGGCGGACTCCCGACGCGACCACTGGCAGGGCGAGGGGCAGCTCCACGCGCCGGAAGCGCTGGACCGGCGACATCCCCATGCCGTCGGCGGCCTCCTGCACGTCGGCGGGCACCTCGCGCATCCCGACGTAGCCGTTGGTGATGAGCGGCGGGAGGGCGAACAGGACGAGGGCGATCAGCGTCGCGAGGCCGGCGCGGCCGTAGGGACCGAAGTCCGCCGACCCGGGCCAGTCCGCCGCGACCAGGATGGCCAGCAGCGCGAAGGTCGGCACGGCGCGGCCGACGTTGGAGATGTTGACGGCGAGGAAGCCGCCCTTGCCGAGGTGACCCAGCCAGAGGGCGAGCGGCAGGCCGAGCAGCATGGCGGCGACGAGGGCCGTCGCGGCGAGCAGCAGCTG
The DNA here is from genome assembly GCF_042666175.1 of Nocardioides sp. GCM10028917. NCBI lineage: Bacteria > Bacillati > Actinomycetota > Actinomycetes > Propionibacteriales > Nocardioidaceae > Nocardioides > Nocardioides sp. GCM10028917. The sequence continues at coordinate 1,414,458 of NZ_JBHTFL010000007.1, read as the reverse complement.
CTCCAGCAGCCGCGCGACGAGGCCTTCCGCGCCGGTCCAGTTGTCGCCGTCGAGGAGGTACTGCCAGGTCTCGGAGAAGAGGTCCATCAGCGCGCTCCTGCCGTCCAGGGCGTCAGCACCCGTTGCAGCAGCACCAGCAGCACGTCGAGGACCACGGCCAGCACGACGCACAGCACCGCCGCGGTCATCAGCTCGGCACGGAAGTCGCGCTGCACCCCATGGGAGATGAGGTCGCCCAGGCCGCCGTACGCCACCAGCGTGCCGACGGTGGTCAGTGCGACGGTCGACACGGCCGCGACCCGCAGGCCGGCCATCGCCACCGGCAGCGCGAGGGGCATCTCGATCCGGGTGAGCATGCGCGCGCGCCCGTAGCCCAGGCCCCGCGCCGCCTCCCGTACGTCACCGGGCACCGACCGCAGCCCGTCGAGGAGCGCCCGGACCAGGATCGTGAGTGCGTAGAGGCCCAGCCCGATCACGACCGTGGCCGCGGAGAGGCCGGTGAACGGCACCAGCAGGGGTAGCAGCGCCAGCGACGGCACCGTGTAGATACCGGTGCTGAAGCCGAGCACGAGGGACTCCAGCCGTGGCAGCCGCCGGGCCACCAGCGCGAGTGGCACGGCGATGGCGATCCCGAGCACGAGGGCGGCGAGCGTGATCGCGATGTGCTCGACGAGGGCGTCGGTGATCTGCTCGTGGCGGTCCTCGACGTACTGCCAGCAGAACCACTCGTTGACGAACCGGCTGTAGCAGCTCGGGCCGGACTCGGCTGCCCCCAGTATGGTCACCGCATGGACGCTACACGGGGCGACGAGCCGATGATCCGGCTCGAGGGCGTGGGCAAGACCTACCCCGACGGGACCGTTGCCGTCCACGAGCTGGACCTCGACGTCGCACGCGGCGAGATGGTCTGCCTCGTCGGCCCGTCCGGGTGCGGCAAGTCGACGACGCTCAAGATGATCAACCGGCTGATCGAGCCGACCACCGGCCGGATCTGGCTCGACGGCCAGGACGTCACCGACGCCGACCCGGTCGAGCTGCGCCGCGGCATCGGCTACGTCATCCAGCAGATCGGCCTGTTCCCCCACCAGCGCATCGAGCAGAACGTCATGACGGTGCCGCTGCTCTACGGCGAGTCCAAGGCCACCGCGCGCGAGCGCGCGCACGAGCTGCTGGAGACCGTGGGCCTCGAGCCGGGGCAGTACGCCCGGAAGTACCCGCACGAGCTGTCCGGCGGTCAGCGGCAGCGCGTCGGCGTCGCGCGTGCGCTGGCGGCCAACCCGCCCGTGCTGCTGATGGACGAGCCCTTCGGCGCCGTCGACCCGGTCGTGCGCGGCCGCCTGCAGGACGAGTTCCGGCGGCTGCAGGACGAGCTCGGGAAGACCGTGGTGCTGGTGACCCACGACATCGACGAGGCGATCCGGATGGGCGACCGCGTCGCCGTCTTCGCCGCGGGGGGCCGGCTCGCGCAGTACGCCACCCCCGGCGAGCTCCTCGCCCACCCCGCCGACGACCAGGTGGCCGACTTCGTGGGCTCCGGCGGGCTCCGCACCCTCTCGGTGACCCGGCTCCGCGAGGAGCACCTCGAGCCGCTCGACGGCGTCTCCACCGGCGACCTCGGCTCGGCGATCGACATCGACTCCTCGCTCGAGGACGCCCTCGCAGCGATGCTCCGCGACGACAAGCCGATGGTCGGCGTACGTCGCGGGCCGACGTTCGTCGGCGTGCTCACACCCGCCGGCGTGCACCGTGCGCTGCGGAGCTCGCTGAGCTGAGCCCTAGGTGGTCCTCACGTCCTTGTGCCAGGACTCGGTGACGTACTTCGTGCCCCACCCCATCGCCGTGTAGAGACCGTCCGCACCGGTCGGTGAGTCGGCGTCGACCTCGAGGCCGACGCGGTCGCGACCACGGGACGCGGCGTCGGCGATGATCGTGCGGAGCAGGCCGGTGGCCACCCCGCGGCCCCGCGCGGACTCGAGCACGCCGAGGTAGGCGACGTACGACCCGTCGGGCCCCGTGCCGCTCTCGCTCACCGTGCCGACCAGGGCGCCGGCCGGCTCCGGCTCGCCGCCCTCCCCGTCGACGATCTCGGCCAGCCACCAGTGGTCCCAGCGGTGGCCGGGGTCCTCGCGGAGCCGGTGGATGAACTCGTCGAAGGTCTCCTCCGTGGAGTTGAAGTGGTCGGTGAACGCACCCTCGAGCACGTCGTGCACCGCACGCAGGTCGCCCTCGTCGGGCATCCCGTCGGAGTCCGGGCCGCCCTGCCGCTCGACGAGGCGGAAGACCACGCCCTTGCGCTCCCACCGCGCCGGGTCGGGCACGAGCACCGCCTCGGCGGCCTCCACCGAGCGGCTCATCTGCCACCACGTGCGCACCCGCTCGAAGCCGGCGTCGGTCAGCCAGCCGTGCTGCCGCTCGTCGTCGGCGAAGGAACCGGTGTCGATCTGCTGCTCGGTCAACCCCCGGGCTGCGCCGACCGCCCGTGCCTGCGCCTCGGCCCAGTCGAACAGCACCTCGCTGCAGCGGTCGGCGACCCGCTCGTCGACCTCGCGGCTGACGATGTGGACGAAGAGCATCCGACCCTCGGCGCGGTCGTGGACGCTGCCCCACGCCTGGATCGTGCCCTCGGGGTCGCGCACGACGATGTTCTCGCGCGTCGCCGCACCACGCTCCGACACCTCGACCAGGACCTCCTCCTCGCCCGAGCCCGGCCAGCCGCGGCCGGCGCGCTCGTGGTCGCGCAGCAGCTCGGTCAGTCGCTCGACCGTCGCGGCATCGTCACCGTCCGGCGTCCCGGCCACCCAGCCCGCCGGTAGTCCCGGGTCCTCGGGCAGCGCGTCGGACGGGTCGCTCTCGAACCGGTTGTCCTCGGGGATCACGAGCGGCCATTGTTCCGTACGCCCTCCCAAGCGGTGCGTGAGGAGGACTCTCGGCGGCCCGAATGCCCCTCCGCCACCGCTGAGGGGCGGCGTACGGCGTGCCCAGTCCTGGGCGGTGCGTGAGGAGGACTCCCTGAGGCGAAACTGCCCCTCAACCACCGCCTCCATCGCGACACCCCACGCAGAGACAGCGGTGGCCCAGCCACGTCCCCGGTGTCAGGCACGTGGCTGGGCCAGCGCTCGGGCGAGGAGCCTCAGGCGCTCTTGTGGTTGCGGCGCGCCGCGGCGGCGCGGAGGGAATCGAGCTCGGCGCGGAGGACGTCGATCTCGGCCTCGAGCTCGGCGACGACCACGATCGCCTCGGCGGCACGGGCCTCGGCGTCGTCGCGGCCACTCTCGGCCGCGTCGCGACCGCGCTCGGCGGCGTCGGCACGGCGGGCCTCCTGGCCACGCTTCAGGGTCTGCTCGGCGGCGTTCTTCTGGGCGCTCGAGAGGGCCCGCTCGAGGACGTCGATGGCCTCCTCGCGCTCGGTGATCTTGCGGCGCATGTCGGCGGCGAAGGCCGCGGACTCGGCCGTACGACGCTCGGTGAGGGCGCGGTACTCCTGCGCCTGCTCGGCGCGGTCGCGCGCGGCGTCGCGGCGGGCCTGCATGAGCTCGGTGTGGGTGATGCGGGTGGCGGCGGCTCCGGCGAGGACGGCCACGACGGCAGCGACAGCGGTCAGTCCGGCCGACGAGGACGCGAGCGCGCCGATCACGAGCGCCGCGCCGACGGCGAGGAGCGTGACGGCCACGACCAGGCGCGTGCTGCGCTGGCGGCGACGAGCAGGCGTGCGGGACGCCTGTGACTGCTGTGACTGCTGGGGAGGCATGGCGCCAGACTAGGGGCGCGGCAGCCCGCCGTCGGTGCGACACGCACGCTCCAGGGCCAGCGAGGCGAGCGTCACCCCCGCCGCACCGGCGGCCGCGACCAGCGAGCGCAGGATCCAGCGGTCGGCGTACTGCGACTCGTCGCCGAGCCAGCTGACGGCGTAGCCGACGTAGCCGGCGGTCACCGCGGCGCCGGCGAGGGCGCACGCCCGGGCCAGCACGAGGCGGTTGACGGCCTGGTGGGGCTCGAGCCGCTCACCTCGCACCTGCACGGTCTGCCACGTGTGCCACGCCAGGAAGCCCATGATCGCGGCGACCATCACCAGCACCAGGGCCTGCACCCACGACACCAGCGGCGGACGCCCGGCCACGGAGGTCATCACCGGGTGGATCGCCCACCCGAGCGCCAGTCCCACGACGATGCACGCCGTCAGGGCGCGCGCAGAAGTGGGGCGGAGCGTCCCGCGCGGTTCCCCGGGCTCCTCGTCGGGCGCGTCGGGACCGGCCTCGCTCACCCGGTGTCCCCGCCGCGTCGTGCGCGGGAGCGCAGCGGAGGAGCAGGAGGTCGGGTGGTCACTCGGGGTCCCCGCCGCGTCGTGCGCGGGAGCGCAGCGGAGGAGCAGGAGGTCGGGTGGTCACTCGACCTCGAGCGTGAGGTCCTCGCGCCTCTTCACGCCCGAGGAGTCGGAGGCGTCGAGCAGCTCGGCGATCGGGCCACGGTCGGGAAAGACCGCGTCGGGCTCGAGGTCGTGCCACGGCTGCAGGACGAAGGCGCGCTCGTGGGCGCGGGGGTGCGGGAGCCGCAGGAAGTCCTCGTTGGAGCGGCGATCGCCGACGACGATCAGGTCGACGTCGAGCGTGCGGGGGGCGTTGCGGATGTCGCTGCGCTCGCGGTCGAAGGCGTCCTCGATGGCCAGCGCACGCTCCATCAGCCGGGCGGCGGGGAGCGTGGTGTCGGCGAGCAGGACGGCGTTGAGGTACGGACGGGAGCCCTCGGGCGCGTCGACCGGCTCCGTCTCGTAGACCGGAGACACGCCCGTGACGAAGAAGTCCGGCGTGTCCGCGAGGGCGTTGACCGCCCCCTGCAGGGAGGCGAGGCGCTCGCCGAGGTTCGAGCCCAGGCCGAGCACCACCCGGCGGATCGGGTGCATCTCGCCGGTGAGGGAGTCTGCGTCCACGATGTAGGGGTTGGGAGTCTCAGTCATGAGCGTTGCCTCGCGTTCTGGTGATCGTCAGCGCGACGTCCGAGTACGTCGCGTCGATGGGCGCATCAGGTTTGTGGAGCGTGACTCGCGCCCATTCAACACGAGTGTCCAACAGGCACACGTCCGTGATGCGTTGAGCGACGGTTTCTATCAGGTCGACCGGGTCACGCTCGACGGCAGCCTTCACGTCCGCCACCAGCGTGCCGTAGTTGACCGTCTCCACCAGGTCGTCGGAGGCGGCCGCGGGCCGGGTGTCGATGCCCAGCACGAGGTCGACGACGAAGACCTGGCCCTCCCGCCTCTCGAAGTCGAAGACGCCGTGGTGGGCGAAGCACTCGATGCCCGTCACGGACAGCTCGTCGGTCATTTCCGGCCCCTCTCCATCGCTGCCACGACCGCCAGCGCGTCCCGCGTGGCGCGTACGTCGTGCACGCGCAGGAGGTCGACCCCGCGGACGGCGAGCAGGGTGACCAGGGCGACGTGGGCGTGCTCGCGCTCGTCGACCGCCCGCGGCACGCCGTCGACGGCCAGCAGGGAGCCGAGGAACGACTTGCGGCTCGCGCCCACGAGCAACGGGCAGCCCAGCTCGCGCAGGGCGTCCAGCGCGGCGAGCAGCTCCCAGTTGTGGCCGGGCTTCTTGGCGAAGCCCAGGCCGGGGTCGAGGACGACGCGCTCCTGCGGGACGCCGGCGGCGAGGACCGCGTCGAGCCGCTCGCCCAGCTCGCGGCGTACGGACGCCACGACGCCGTCGGGCGAGTAGTCGGTGAAGTCGCGCATCCGGTCGGCGTGGGCGCGCCAGTGCATCGCGACGTAGGACGCTTCGCTGTCGGCGACGACGTCGAGGATCCGTGGGTCGGCGAGACCGCCCGAGACGTCGTTGACGATCCCCGCGCCGGCGTCGATCGCCGCCGCGGCCACCTCGGCGCGCATCGTGTCGACCGACACCACGGCGCCGTCGGTCGCCAGCTCGCGGATGACCGGGACGACGCGGTCGAGCTCCTCGGCGACGAGGGGACGGGTCGCTCCCGGCCGGGTCGACTCGCCGCCGATGTCGAGGACGTCGGCTCCCTGCTCCACGAGGTGCCGACCGTGGGCGACGGCGGCCTCGGTGGTGTCCCAGCGGCCGCCGTCGGAGAACGAGTCGGGCGTGACGTTGACGATCCCCATCACCCGGGGCGACCGGACAGCGGGGGCCACGCCCTCGGTCACCTGGTGCCTGAGTGGATGAGCGCCATCGCCTCGGCGCGGGTCGCCTGGCTGGTGAGCATCATGCCGCGCACCGCCGAGGTGATGGTGCGGGCGCCGGCCTTCTTGACCCCGCGCATGGTCATGCAGAGGTGCTCGGCCTCGATGACCACGATGACGCCGCGCGCCTCGAGGATCTCCATCAGTGAGTCGGCGACCTGCGTGGTGAGTCGCTCCTGGACCTGCGGGCGCTTGGCGTAGACGTCCACCAGGCGCGCGAGCTTGGACAGGCCGGTGATCTTGCCGGTCTCGGCCGGGATGTAACCGACGTGGGCGACCCCGGTGAACGGCACCAGGTGGTGCTCGCACATCGACCACAGCTCGATGTCACGCACCAGCACCATCTCCTCGTGACCGAGGTCGAAGGTGGTGGTCAGCACGTCCTGCGGACTCTGGCGCAGGCCCTGGGTGAGCTCGGCGTAGGCGCGGGCGACCCGCGCCGGCGTCTCGAGCAGGCCCTCGCGCTCGGGGTCCTCGCCGATCGCGTACAGCAGCTCGCGCACGGCGGCCTCGGCCCTCGCCTGGTCGAAGTCGGGCACGTCCTCCGGCGCGACCTGCGGCACCGTGACGGGGTCCGTCACGGCGCGTCCGGGCTGGGCGGGGTGGGGGTGTCCGGGTGGACGTCCGGGCCGCCGTGGACGTCTCCACCCGCGCCGGGAGGCGTGAGGATCGCGCCGCTGGTCTCCGACTGCTGGGAGGCGATGTCGGCGTTGACCCGGTCACGGATCGCCTGCGGGATGTCGACCGGCGGGACCGTCGACGGCACCCGCTCGGGCGAGCCGGTCCACGCCGGACGGGTCGGCCGTCGGGTCAACGGCTCGAAGATCTCCGCGATCTCACCCTTGTCGAGGGTCTCCTTGTCGAGCAGCGCGAGCACCAGCGCGTCGAGGACGTCGCGGTTCTCGTGGAGGATCTCGAAGGCCTCCTGGTGGGCGTGGCCCAGCAGCGCCTTGATCTCGTCGTCGACCTTGGCGGCGGTCTCCTCGGAGTAGTTGCGCGTGTGGCCCATGTCGCGGCCCAGGAACGGCTCGGAGTTGCTGTCGCCGAGCTTGACCGCGCCGAGGCGCTCGGTCATGCCGTACTGGGTGACCATCGCCCGCGCCAGGCCGGTGGCCTTCTCGATGTCGTTGCCGGCACCGGAGGTGACGTCGTGGAAGATCAGCGCCTCCGCGGCCATGCCGCCGAGCATGTAGGCGAGGGAGTCGAGCATCTCGCTGCGCGTCTGGGAGTACTTGTCGCGGTCGGGCAGCACCATCGTGTAGCCCAGTGCCCGGCCGCGCGGCAGGATCGTCACCTTGTGCACCGGGTCGGTGCCGGGGAGCGCCGCGGCGACCAGGGCGTGGCCGCCCTCGTGGTAGGCGGTGATGAGCTTCTCGCGCTCGCTCATCAGGCGCGTACGACGCTGCGGTCCGGCGATGACGCGGTCGATCGCCTCGTCGAGGGACTCGTTGGTGATGAGCTTGGCGTTGCCGCGGGCGGTGAGCAGCGCGGCCTCGTTGAGCACGTTGGCCAGGTCGGCACCGGTGAAGCCCGGCGTACGGCGGGCGATGCTCAGCAGGTCGATGTCCTGCGCGATCGGCTTGCCCCGCGAGTGGACCTTCAGGATCTGGTGGCGACCGTTGAGGTCGGGCGCGTCGACCTGGATCTGCCGGTCGAACCGACCCGGACGCAGCAGCGCCGGGTCGAGCACGTCGGGCCGGTTGGTGGCCGCGATCAGGATGACCCCGCCACGCACGTCGAAGCCGTCCATCTCGACGAGCAGCTGGTTGAGGGTCTGCTCGCGCTCGTCGTGACCGCCGCCCATGCCGGCGCCGCGGTGACGCCCGACGGCGTCGATCTCGTCGATGAAGACGATGGCGGGTGCGTTCTCCTTGGCCTGCTCGAACAGGTCGCGCACCCGGCTCGCGCCCACGCCGACGAACATCTCGACGAAGTCCGAGCCGGAGATGGAGTAGAAGGGCGTGCCGGCCTCACCGGCAACGGCGCGGGCGAGCAGGGTCTTGCCGGTGCCGGGCGGACCGTAGAGCAGCACGCCCTTGGGGATCTTGGCGCCGACAGCCTGGAACTTGGCCGGTTCCTGCAGGAACTCCTTGATCTCGCCGAGCTCCTCGATGGCCTCCTCGCACCCGGCGACGTCGGCGAACGTCGTCTTGGGCATGTCCTTGGTGATCAGCTTGGCCTTGGACTTGGCGAACTGCATGACGCCGCGGCCGCCGCCACCCTGGGCCTGGTTCATCAGGAAGATGAACAGCAGGATGATCAGCGCGAAGGGCAGCAGGGTGGCGAGCAGCGAGCCGAGGAAGCTCGGCTGCGGGACGGTCGAGTTGTACTTCTCGATCGTGCCGGCGGCCTTCTGTTCCTGCACCGCCTGCAGCAGCTGCTCCTGCTGGCCGTCGATGTACTGGGCGACGACCTTGTCGCCGTCCTCCCGAGTGCCCTCGTCGAGCGTCGCCTGGATCTCGAAGTCGGCGCCGTTGAACTCGATCTCGTCGACCTTGCCGTCGTCGATGTAGGAGGCCAGGGTCGAGGTGTTGACCTCGTCATAGCCGTCGCTGGGCGCGAGGAACTGGATCGCCAGGAGCACCGCGAAGGCGGACAGGACGATCCACAGCCAGGGACCCTTGAATATGCGCTTCACAGGCAACTTTCAGCGGTTCGGAGGTGAGGAGGCGACGCTACACGCCGCCGGGGTCCACATTCTTTCAGGCGGGGTGAAGCGGGGCGACCGGTTCGAGCCAGGAGGGCCGCGCGCCGCACTACCTCAGGAGTAGACGTGGGGCGCGAGGGTGCCGATGTCGCGCAGGTTGCGGTAGCGCTCGCGGTAGTCGAGTCCGTAGCCGACGACGAACTCGTTGGGGATGTCCCAGCCGATGTACTTGGGCTCGACGGGCATCGAGAGCGCCTCGGGCTTGCGCAGGAGGGTGGCGATCTCGACGCTCGCGGGGCTGCGGCTCGAGAGGTTGTTGACCAGCCAGCTCAGGGTCAGGCCGGTGTCGATGATCTCGTCGACGATCAGCACGTCCCGGCCGCTGATGTCGGTGTCGAGGTCCTTGAGGATGCGGACGACGCCGCTGGACTTGGTGCCCGACCCGTAGGAGCTGACGGCCATCCAGTCCATCTCCAGGTGCCGCGGCATCGACCGCGCGAGGTCGGCCATCACCATCACCGCCCCCCGCAGGACGCCGACGACGAGCAGGTCGCGTCCCTCGTAGTCCTCGGTGATCTGGAGGGCCATCTCGGCCAGCCGCTCCTGGATCTGCTCCTCGGTGAAGAGGATGTTGACCAGGTCGTTCTCCACGTGGGACGCGTCCATGGGCGTCAGCCTAGGGGGCGACGGAGGACACCGTGCAGGCAGTTCGGCCCGGCGCCGGTCACAGGTGAGCGCGACTGCGGTCGCTGGTGCCGCGAACTGCCTTCACGGTGCCTCGATGAGCAGCACTCCGCCGCGGCGGAGGGCGCGGAGCGGGCCCGGCAGGTCGATCCACTTCTGCCCCCGCCACCCGACGAGGAGCTCGTCGACGGCGAGGACGTGGTCGCGGGTCAGCTCGGACGGCGGCGAGCCGGCGTCGAGGGCGGCGCGGTGGAGGACGCGGTGGCGGACCGACGGCGGCTCGAGGCGCAGGGTCTCGACGTCGAGGCCGCCGTCGCGCCGGGCGCGGGCGAGCGCCTGGCCGGCCAGGTCGTCGAGCAGAGCGGTGTCCTCCCGGAGCTGGTCCGCGGTGCGGGCCAGCGCCTCGGCGATCCCGGGTCCGAGCTCGGCCTCGAGGACCGGCAGCACCCGGTCGCGCACGCGCACCCGGGTGTAGCCGGGGTCGGAGTTGTGGGGGTCGTCCCAAGGCTCCAGCCCCTCGACCAGGCAGGCGGTGACGGTGTCGGCACGGCGTACGCCGAGCAGCGGGCGCGCGAACACGCCGAAGGACGGCCGCATGCCCTGCAGCGACCGGCCGCCCGAGCCACGCGTGAGGCCGAGCAGCACCGTCTCGGCCTGGTCGTCCAAGGTGTGGCCGAGCAGCACGAGCGGCGCCTGGAGGTGCGCGGCGACCTGCTCCAGGACGGCGTACCTCGCCTCGCGGGCCGCGGCCTCCGGCCCCATCCCGGACGCGGCCTCGACGTCGACGCGCGCGGTGAGCGTCTCGTCCACGCCCATCGCCGCCAGCTGGGCGACCACCCGGTCAGCCTGCTCGGCGGAGCCGGGCTGCAGGCCGTGGTCGACCGTCACGCCGACCACGCGCACGCCCAGCTTGTGCCCCTCGAAGACGGTCGCGGACGCGAGGGCGAGGGAGTCCGCACCCCCGCTGCAGGCCACGGCGACCGTGGCGCGTCCGCCTCCACCCTCGAGGCGGGACAGCGTCCGGCGGACCGGCAGCCGCACCGCCGCGACCGAGGGGTGGAGCGTCACAGCACGCGGGCGACCCAAGCGTCGGGGTCGGCGATCTCCGCCTTGGACGGCAGGGTCTCCGGGCCCGTCCACACCGCGTTGAACTCGTCCATGCCGACCTTGTCGACGACGTGGCGCACGAAGACGGCTCCGTCGCGGTACTGCGCCATCTTGGCGTCGAGGCCGAGCAGGCGGCGCAGCAGCTTGTCGAGGGAGCCGACGCCCTTGCGGCGCTGGTTGAACTTGCGGCGGATGTCCGCCACCGACGGGATGACGGTGGGGCCGACGCCGTCCATCACGACGTCGGCGTGGCCCTCGAGCAGCGACATCACGCCCGTGACCCGGTCGAGGATCTCCTTCTGCTCGGGCGAGGACACGAGGTCGATGATGCTGCCGTTGCCGCCGCGCAGCACGTCGGCGCCGCGGCGGAGCCCGTCGAGCAGCGCGCTGGGCTCGAGCGTGTCGGCGACCGCGTGCATCTGGGTCATCAGGTGCTGACCCAACCACGGGTTGGCCGTGAACTGCACCCGGTGGGTCTCCTCGTGCAGGCACACCCACAGCCGGAAGTCGGTCGGATCCGCGCCGATCTCGCGCTCGACGTGGACGATGTTGGGCGCCACCAGCAGCAGCCGGCCGTACGGCTCGTGGAACGGGTCGAACTGCCCCAGCACCTTGCTGCTGAGGAAGCCCAGCATCAGGCCGACCTCGGCACCGGTGACCCGGGTGCCGACGGCCTCGGCGAACGCCGACGGGGGGCCCTTCTTCTCGATGAGCTTGTCCACGACCGGGCTCAGGAGCTTGGCGAAGCCGTCGGCGTTGGCGCGCAGCCAACCCCTGCGGTCCACCACCAGCACCGGCGCGGTGCCGGCCTCGGTGTGCAGTCCGGTGAACTCACGGACCAGCGGGGTCGAGCGGGTCGCGCCCTCGCGGAGCTCGACGACGGCGGCGGCCGCCTCGTCGGGCGACACGTCCGGCCCGGGCCCGGCCACCCGGGTTCCCACGGTGACGGCGAAGTCCCAGTCCACGAGGTTCATGTCCTGACCCTAGCCGGGGACGAAGAATGAGCCCGCGGCCTGGGGATGGAGGGTGAGTGGCCCCGCGGCCGAGCCTGCGAGGCCGCGACGGGGCGTACCGAGACCCGGGAGCCAAGGCCCGGTGAGCCGTACGCCCGCTCCCGGGGCAGGGGTTCCCGTCCGCGTCGCGGCGACGCCTGCAGGAGAGGCTGCGTCCGGGGGAGCGAAGCGGCGACGCCGGACAAGCACGTCCGCGTCGCGGCGACGCCTGCAGGAGGAGGGATGCGTCCGGAGGAGCGAAGCGGAGGAGGGCGCGGCAACGACGACGAAGGCGTTGCCTCCCAGCGACGCGGACACGCGCCGGAGCGAAGCGGAGGCGCCAGACAAGCACAGCGACATGCGAGCGAAGCGAGCCAATTACACCGAGCAGCGGCAGGCGGCGAGGGAGGCGGCGGCACGGTCGAGGGCCTCCTGCGAGTCGTACCGCTCGATCGGCGGGGACCTGTCCGCGCCGAAGACGAAGGCGAGCGGCTGCCCCTCGCGGTCGACGGCGATGCCGGCGAGGGCGTGCACGCCGGTGAGGGTGCCGGTCTTGGCGCGCACGAGGCCGCGGGCGACAGCGGGGCCCTCGGCGAAGCGGTAGGTGAGCGACCCGGTGAAGCCGGCGACGGGCATGCCGGTGACCAGGCTGCGCATCCCCTCGCCGTCGGCCCCGGCGGCGTGCTGGATCAGGTCGATCAGCAGGGACGTCGAGACTCGGTTGCGCCGCGACAGGCCGGAGCCGTCGTACACCTCGGCGCCGGCGACGTCGATCCCGAGCCCGCCGAGGGTGTCGATCACGCCGGCAGCGCCTGCCTCGAACGACCCGGTGCCGGAGGTGGCGAGGCCGACCTGGTGGCCCACGACCTCGGCGCCCTCGTTGTCGCTGACGTCGAGGATCCGCTCCGCGACCTGCGACAGCGGCGCGCTCTCGACGGAGGCCAGCTCCTCGGCGCCGGCCGGCGCGACGACGCGCTGCGGCCGCCCGTCCACGCGCAGCCCGGTGGCGCGGAGGCCGTCAGCGAAGACCTCGGCGGCCGCCAGCGACGGCTCGTCGGACTTGAGGTCGCTGTCGGGCTCGTCGCCCCCGTCGACCATGAGCGCGGTGATCGGGCTGACGATGTCGTCGGGGACGTAGTCGCGGCGCCAGGCCGGGTTGTCGGTCGGGCCGGTGAAGAGGCTGTCGTCGAAGCGGACCCGGACACGTCCCTGGCCGCCGAGCGCCTCGGCGACCTGCAGGGCGAGCGTCGTCACGTCGGCGCGAGCGGGGTACGTCGACTCGGCCTCCGCGACCGTGAGGGACCTGCTGGCCAGCAGCGGGTCTCCCCCGCCGACCAGCACGACGTCGCGCGGACCCGCGCCGCGCACGACGCGCGTGGTGAAGGTGTGGTCGGGCCCGAGCACGTCCAGGGCGGCGCCCAGGGTGAGCAGCTTGGTGGTCGAGGCCGGCAGGTAGCGCCCGTCCCCCGTCGTCCACTCGGCGGAGCCGGGGGCCAGGGGTGCGACCGCCCCCACGACGTGCTTGCCCAGGTCGGGGTCGGCCAGGTCGTCGGAGACGGCCGCGGCGACCCGGTCCGGTGCGAGGGCGCCCGCGATGTCGAGGGCGACGGCGTCGGCGGCGGGCGGCGTCCACTCGGGCAGGTCGAGGCCGGCCGGCGCGAGCACCTGCTCCGGCTCGGTCCGCGGGTCGGCGGCCAGCCCCGGGAGGTAGCGCTGGCCCCACTCGAAGCGGTAGGCGCCCACTCCCGCGGCCAGCAGGGCGAGGACGAGGACCGTCGGCAGCCAGTGCCACACCGGCCACCGGCGTCGGCGCGGGCCGGAGTGGCGTAGGTCACGTCCCACCCTTTTCGACCCTCTCGCTTCGCGCATCGGGGCCATTGTGCGCGACACTGCCCCCGTACCCATGCGTCGGGCCGGGCCCGGCGCAGCTGAGCGGCCCGATGACGTGCCGGAGAGTGTGGAGGAAGACGTGCTCGAGTTCGACGTGTTGGTGGAGATCCCCAAGGGTGAGCGCAACAAGTACGAGGTCGACCACGAGAGCGGTCGCCTGCGTCTCGACCGGATGCTCTTCACCTCCACGGCCTACCCGGCCGACTACGGCTTCATCGAGAACACCCTCGGCCAGGACGGCGACCCGCTCGACGCGCTCGTGATCCTGCAGGCGCCGACGTTCCCGGGCTGCCTCATCGCCTGCCGCGCCATCGGGATGTTCCGGATGACCGACGAGGCCGGGGGCGACGACAAGGTGCTGTGCGTGCCTGCGCACGACCCGCGCCTCGAGCACCTGCGCGACATCAACCACGTCTCGAAGTACGACCGCCTCGAGATCCAGCACTTCTTCGAGGTCTACAAGGACCTCGAGCCCGGCAAGTCCGTCGAAGGCGCCGACTGGGTCGGCCGCGTGGAGGCCGAGGCCGAGGTCCGCGCGTCGTTCGAGCGCTTCAAGACCGAGGGCCACGGCGACGACCTCGCCAACATCGCCGACGACAGCCTCGGCAAGGACGCCTGAGGCTGTCGCCCGCGATCGTCAGGCCGCCCGGGCGGCCGTGTCTGCGGCGTCGGCCGCCGGCTCGAGGGCCTCGGCCAGGATCTCGGTCACCCGCCCGACCGGACGCACGTCGAGCTCGCTGAGCAGCTCGGCAGGCACGTCGTCCAGGTCGGCGCGGTTGCGCTCGGGGACGTAGACCGTCGTCAGCCCGGCTCGCTGGGCGGCGAGCAGCTTCTGCTTCACGCCGCCGATCGGCAGCACCCGTCCCGAGAGCGTGACCTCACCGGTCATGCCGACGTCGGAGCGCACGGGCCGTCCGGTGAGCAGCGAGACGAGGGCGGTCACCATCGTCACGCCCGCGGACGGACCGTCCTTCGGGATCGCGCCCGCCGGGAAGTGCACGTGGATCGACTGCTCGAACACGGCCGGGTCGATCTCGAGCTCGTCCGCGTGCGCGCGCACCCAGGACAGCGCGATGGACGCCGACTCCTTCATCACGTCGCCGAGCTGGCCTGTCACGGTGAGCCCCGCCTGGCCGGCTGACACGGACGTCTCGACGTACAGCACGTCACCGCCGAGACCGGTCACGGCGAGGCCGGTGGCGACACCGGGCACGTCGGTGCGCTCGTGGCTGTCGGGCGTGAAGCGCGGCCGGCCGACGAGGTCCTTGAGCTCGTCGCGGTCGATGTCGAGCCGCTCGACGTCACCGGTCGCGAGCCGGGTGGCTGCCTTGCGGAAGGCCTTGGCCAGCAGCCGCTCGAGCTGGCGTACGCCGGCCTCGCGCGTGTAGTTGGCCGCGAGCTCGCCGAGCGCGTCGTCGGAGACGGTGACCTCGTCGGGGGTCAGCGCCGCCCGCTCCAGCTGGCGAGGGATGAGGAAGTCGCGCGCGATGGCGACCTTGTCGTCCTCGGTGTAGCCGTCGATGGTGACGAGCTCCATGCGGTCCAGCAGGGCCGACGGGATCTGCTCGACCACGTTGGCGGTGGCGATGAAGAGGACGTCGGACAGGTCGAGGTCGAGCTCGAGGTAGTGGTCGCGGAACGTGTGGTTCTGCGCCGGGTCGAGCACCTCGAGCAGCGCCGCGGCCGGGTCGCCGCGGTAGTCCGCGCCGACCTTGTCGACCTCGTCGAGCAGGACGACCGGGTTCATCGAGCCGGCCTCGTTGATCGCCCGCACGATGCGGCCGGGCAGGGCGCCGACGTAGGTGCGCCGGTGGCCGCGGATCTCGGCCTCGTCGCGTACGCCGCCGAGGGCGACCCGCACGAAGGTGCGGCCCAGCGCCCGGGCGACGGACTCGCCGAGCGAGGTCTTGCCGACGCCGGGAGGACCGGCGAGCAGCACCACGGCGCCGGAGCCCCGCCCGCCGATGACCTCCAGGCCGCGCTCGGCCCGGCGGGCACGGACGGCGAGGTACTCGGTGATGCGGTCCTTGACCTCGTCGAGGCCGTGGTGGTCGGCGTCGAGCACCGCGCGCGCGGCCGCGACGTCGGTGCTGTCCTCGGTGCGCTCGTTCCACGGCAGCTCGAGGACCGTGTCGAGCCAGGTCCGGATCCAGCCGGCCTCCGGGGCCTGCTCGCTGGAGCGCTCGAGCTTGTCGACCTCGCGCAGCGCGGCCTCGCGGACCGCCTCGGGCAGGTCGGCCGCCTCGACCCGGGCGCGGTAGTCGTCCGAGCCGTCGGGCTCGCCCTCGCCGAGCTCCTTGCGGATGGCGGCGAGCTGCTGGCGGAGCAGGAACTCGCGCTGGTTCTTCTCCAGGCCCTCGCGGACGTCCTGGCTGATCTTGTCGTTGACCTCGTCCTCGGCGTCGTAGGCCCGCGTCCACTCGATGAGCAGGCGCAGCCGGTCGCCGACGTCGGGCGTCTCCAGCACCTGGCGCTTCTGGTCGTCGGAGAGGTACGGCGCGTAGCCGGAGGTATCGGCGAGCGCGTCGGGGTCGGCGAGTCGTCGTACGGTCTCGATCACCTGCCACGCCTCGCGGCGCTCCAGGATCGAGACGACGAGGGCGCGGTAGTCCTCGGCGAGCGTGCGGAGCTCGTCGGTGACGACCGTGTCGGGCACGGGCTCGGCCTCGACCCAGAGGGCCGCACCGGGCCCGGTCACGCCGGCGCCGATGGCGACGCGGCGCTCGGCGCGCAGCACGGCGGCGGGCCTGCCGCCGGCGAAGCGTCCGACCCGGTCGACCACGGCGACCACGCCGTGGGTGGCGTAGCGGTCCTCGAGCCGCGGGGCGACGAGCACGCGGGTCGGCTCGTCGTCGGCAGCGTCCGACTTCTGGGAGGCGTCGTGGGCGAGGCGGGCGGCGTCGATGGCCGCGCGGGCCTGGTCGTCGAGCTCGATGGGCACGACCATGCCGGGGAGCACGACCGTGTCGTGGAGGAACACCACCGGGAGGGAGATGGGAAGCGAAGCGTTCTGCGTCATGTCGTTCCCAACGCGCGGGATCGCGGTGTCGATGCCCGGACGGGTTTCGCCCACCGCGAACGGCCGGCAGCCGTTACAAGCGCGAGAGTGCCACCTCGCCGGCCACCGAGCCGAGCTTGTCGGGGTTGCGGACCAGGAACAGCTGCGTCACCACCCCGTCCTCGACGAGCATCGTGCCGACGCCGTCGCGGTGCCCGGCGACCACGAACTGGATCGCCGGCGACCCGTTGAGCCAGACCGGCTCGAGCTCGAGCGCCTCCGGGGTGACGGCGGTGAGGAAGCGGAAGACCTTGTCGCGTCCGAAGATCGGGTTGAGCGCTGCCTTCACCTTGCCGCCGCCGTCGGTCATCAGCACGACGTCGGGGGCCAGCACGTCCATCAGGCCCTGCAGGTCGCCCGTCTCGGTGGCCGCGCGGAACCGCTCGATCACCGCGTCGCGCTCGGCCGCGCTGACGGACGCGCGCGGCCGTCTGTCGTCGACGTGGGCCCGCGCGCGGCTGGCGATCTGACGCACCGCGGGCTCGGACTTCTCGACCGCCTCCGCGATCTCGGCGTACGGCACGTCGAAGACCTCGCGCAGCACGAAGACCGCCCGCTCGGTGGGCGGCAGCGTCTCCAGCACGAGCAGCATCGCGGTCGAGACGCTGTCGGCGAGCTCCACGTCCTGCGCCACGTCGGGCGCGGTGAGCACCGGCTCGGGCAGCCACGTGCCGACGTAGTCCTCGCGACGCCGGGCGAGGGTCCGCAGCCGGTTGAGCGAGAGCCGGGTGGTCATCCGCACGAGGTAGGCCCGCGGGTCGCGCACCTCCTCGACCACGACGTCCGCCCACCGCAGCCACACCTCCTGGAGCACGTCCTCGGCGTCCGCGGCCGAGCCGAGCATCTCGTAGGCGACGGTGAAGAGCAGGTTGCGGTGGGCCGTCCACTCCTGGACCAGGGGGGTGTCGGTCTCGCTCACCTGCTGATCGTCCCAGCCTCCGCGAGCGGCAGCTCGCAGACGTCGCTGAAGCCCTGCGAGGCCAGTCCCATCGCCGAGTTGAAGCGCGAGCGCTCGTTCTCCACGGCGACCATCATCGTCAGCTCGACGACCGCGGCGTGGCCGAGCTGCCGGTCGAGCTCGGCGACCATCTCGTCGGTGACCTACGGCGGCGTCACGGTCATCGCCTCGGCGTACGCCATCACGTCGCGCTCGAGGTCGGTGAAGACGTCCGACTCGCGCCAGCGCGGCACCTCGCGGACCTTGGCCTCGTCGAGGCCGTTGGTGTGGGCGAGGAAGTAGCCGAAGTCCAGGCACCACGAGCAGCCGATGACGCCGGCGCTGGCCATCTCGGCGTACGTCTTGAGGTGGGGGTCCAGTGCGGACCACTTGCCGACCTTCTGCTCGAAGCCGAAGACCGCCTTGAGGACCGGCTTGTTGTGCCAGAGCACGTAGGCGTTGTCGGGGACCTTGCCCCACATGCGCCGGGCGACGCGGGTCATGATCGCGCCGTACGTGCCGTCGATGGTCGCCTGCGGGATCCGGAACTGGCTGGGCATGTCATCTCTCCGTCTCGTGTGGGTCTCGATGACATGGAGACACCGACCGGTTCAGGTCTGTGACAGGTCCTCCGGGAGCTGTGCCAGGAAGGCCTCGACGGCTCGCGCGACCTCGAGGTGGATCTCGGCGGTGCGAACCACGTCCGGGGTGCCCATGCCGTGGTCGGCGTCAGGCACCTCGAGCACCTGGCAGCCGGCGTCGGCGAGCTCGCGGGCGACGGCGGCGTCCCACAGCTCGTCGGCGAGGCCGCCGACCAGCAGCTGCCGCCCGGCGTTGGCGGCGATCCCCTCGGCGACGATCGGGTCGACGAGGATCGGGGTGAACCAGATCGCGTCGAGACCGAGCTCGGCGGCGTACGACGCTGCGCGGGTGCCGAGCGACTTGCCGACGACGAGCACGTGGTCGGCGTGCTCCTGGGCGTGCGCGGCGGCCACGTGTCGGCGTACCCACGCCTCGGCGTCCTCCTCGCCGCGGGTGGTCGAGTCCCACCAGAGCTGCTGGACGGTGAAGTCGTGCTGCAGGAGCGCCAGCCGGGCGAGCTCGAGGAGCGGTGCCGCAGGCGAGTACGCGCGCCCGGGGGCGACGATCGCGAGGCCGCGGCTGCGACCCTCCGGCTCGAAGCGGGTCGGCAGTCCTCCGAAGGTCATCCGCGGTCCTCCTCGTCCATCCGCTTGGTCGCGTGGAAGTAGCCCAGCCCTCCGTGGAGGGTGAGGTCGACGTCGCGGCAGCCGGACTCCCGCAGCCAGTAGACCGCCTCGGCAGAGCTGCACATCGGCCCCAGGATCCCGGCACGCGTGCCGACACGGCGCAGCAGCTCGTAGCGCGGGCCGGTGTCGGTGAACAGCGAGCTCCCCGTGAGCGCGGCGCCGGGTGACAGCACGCGCACCATCTCGGCGACGGCACGGCGCGGGTCGGGGAAGCAGTGGAGGCCAGTCAGGGAGATGACGAGGTCGAACGACGCGTCGGCGAACGGCAGGGCCCCCACGTCGGCCAGCGCTGTGGTGACCTGGTCGGCGACCCCGAGGCGGGCCGCAGCCGCGCGCGCCCGGCCGAGCATCGTCGGTGAGATGTCGGCGGCGACGTAGTCGACCCCCTGACCGGGACGGAGCCCGCGGAGGGCGACCCCGGACCCGGTCGGCACGTCGAGGACGCGGGCACCGCGCGGGAGGGTGCCGATCTCGTCGGCCGTCTCGCGCAGGAGGGCCAGCTCGCTGCCGGTGCCGGCGCGCCAGGCCGCGCCGCCGACGCGGTCGTGCTCCACGAGCCAGGGGTAGACGTAGGACCACAGCGGGTCCTCGTGCCAGCCACCCAGCGCGCGGAGCCGCACGTCAGTCGTCCGATCCGATGGGCCAGCCGAGGAGCTCGGGGCTGCGCAGCATCTCCTCGGGCACGCCGAACGCGTCGACGAGGTCGACCGCGAGCGGCCGGACCTTGCGGCACAACGCGTTGATCTCGCGGCTGATCGCCTTGGAGCGGGCGCTGGAGAGGCGGCCGTGCTCCATGAACCAGGCCCGGTCCGCCTCGATCGTGGTGAGCGCGTGCAGGTCGCACAGCAGGTTGAGCGCGACCTTGAGCTCGCCGTCGGGCAGGGCCGCGGTCTTCGCGACGAACGCCTCGAGCACGAGCCGCTCGGTGTGGGCGCGGGCGGCCGCGATGACGTGGTCCTGCACGCGGGAGAAGACCGCCCCGGGGTTCGCCCCCTGGTCGATGCCGCGCTTGAGGCGACGCGCGACGCCGCCGATCATGTGCTCCTCGCGGAAGCGCAGCATCGCGAGCTTGTAGTTCGGGTCGAGCAGCCCGGCCTCCTGGTCCCCGGTGTCGCCCCCGGGCAGCAGGTCGCGCACCGACTGCACGAGCTTGTGCACCGCCGTGCGCTCGACGACGGTCTCGACCGCCAGGCCGGCGACGAAGCGGGCCATGCCCAGCTGGTCCATGTCCTCGAACTCGCCGGCGTAGTCGGTGAGCAGCCCCTTGGCGACCAGCTGGAGCAGGACGTGGTTGTCGCCCTCGAAGGTGGTGAAGACGTCGGTGTCGGCCTTCAGCGCGGCGAACCGGTTCTCGCTGAGGTAGCCCGCGCCGCCGCACGCCTCGCGGCACTCCTGGATGGTGCGGGTGGCGTGCCAGGTGCCGAGGGCCTTGGTGCCCGCGGCGCGCGACTCCAGCATCCGCCGGGCGTGCTCGTCGCTGCCCTCCTCGATCGGGCCGGGGCCGGAGAACACCTCGTGCAAGTGCCCGGCGACGACCTCCTGCGCGAAGTGGAGGGCGTACGTCCTCGCGATGAGCGGCAGCAGGCGGCGCTGGTGCATGCCGTAGTCGAGGAGCACCTGCTCCTCGTCGGGCGAGGTGGCCTCGAACTGACGACGTCGCACGGCGTAGCGGGTGGCGATGGTGAGCGCCACCTTCGCCGCGTTGATGCCCGCGCCGCCGACGCACACGCGGCCCTGGACGAGGGTGCCGAGCATCGTGAAGAAGCGCTTGTTGGGGTTGTCGATCGGCGAGAGGTAGCGCCCCTCGGGCGTGACCTCGGCGAACTGGTTGAGCAGCGCGGTGCGCGGCACCCGGACCCCCTCGAACCAGATCCGTCCGTTGTCGACGCCGTTGAGGCCCATCTTGGGGCCGCAGTCCTCGATGCGGACGCCGTCGAGCACCCGGCCGTCCTCGCGGACCGGGACGACGAAGGCGTGCACACCGTGGCGTTCGCCGCCGACCTCGAGCTGGGCGAAGACGACGGCCAGCTCGGCATGGGCGGCCGCGTTGCCGATGTAGTCCTTGCGGCTCGCGTCGTCGGGAGTCGTGATCACGAACTCCTGCGCCTCGGCGTCGTACGTCGCGACGGTGCCGAGCGCCTGCACGTTGGAGCCGTGGCCGCTCTCGGTCATCGCGAAGCAGCCCATGGTGCGGCCGCTGACGAGGTCGGCGAGGTGCGCGTCGTGGTGGCGCTTGGTGCCGAGCTGGAGGATCGCGCCGCCGAAGAGGCCGAACTGCACGCCCACCTTCACCAGCACCGACAGGTCGCCGAGGGCGAGGGTCTCGAAGGCGGCGATCGAGGCGCCGATGTCGCCGCCGTACTCCTCCGGGAAGCCCATGCCGGTCTGCCCGGTCCCGGCCATCATCACCACGACGTCCCTGACGCGCTCGCGGAAGTCGGCGGTGGTCATCTGCTCCTGGTCGAGCAGGATCTGCGCGTGCTCGGCAAGGTTGGCGCGGACGAGGTCGCGGACCTCGCCGTACCGGCCGTCGAGCAGGGTGCGCATCGCGTCGGCGTCGACCTCCGGCTGGCGGTAGCCCGAGTCGTCGGCGTGGACCCCGTCGTCCTCGACGCGGGCCGGAGCCGTCTCCGGCTCGACGGTGGGCAGCTCGTCGGCGATGGGCGGAACCTGATCGGTGGCCATTCACCAACGGTAGCCATGCCGGTAGGTTCACCGCGATGAACGTGTCGGATGCCACCCCTCGAGGCGAGACGTTGGGGTCGATGGCCTACAACTTTGCCGTCGTGGGCGTGCAGAAGGGCGGTACGTCGACGCTCGCGGTGACGCTGAACCAGCACCGGCTCGTGTGCCAGGCGCCCGACAAGGAGCGCCACTACTTCGACGACGAGACCGTCGACTGGTCAGCGCCGGACTACGCCCGCGACTACACCGCGCCGCGCCGCGCCCGTGTGCACCGGCTGCTCGGCGACGCCTCGCCCACCTACCTCTACTGGCCGCACGCGATGGAGCGGATGCGCGCCTACAAGCCGGACATGCCGCTGATCGCGGTGTTCCGCGACCCGCTCGAGCGGCTGTTCTCCCACTGGGTGATGCTGCGCTCGCGCAACCTCGCGTGGCCCGACTGGCCGGACTTCCTGACCGAGTGGCCGCACACCTCCCTGCCCGACGCGGTGCCCGACGACGTACGCACCATGCGGTGGCGACACATGACCGGCCTGGCGCGCGGGTTCTACGGCGAGCAGCTGCAGCGCGGCTTCGAGCTCTTCGACCGGCGCCAGTGGCTGCTGATCGAGCTGCGCGCGATGCTCGACGACTTCTCCGCCACCGTCGACCGCACGACCGACTTCCTCGACCTGCCCCGCTTCGAGCAGGTGCCGCCGCTGCAGAACTGGCACGCCGGCGCCGAGCAGGTGCCCGGCACCGCCCCCACCGCCGACGACCTCGCGCGCGTCGCCGAGGTGTACGCCAAGGACCTCGCGCTCTTCGAGGAGCTGTCGGGCATCGACACGTCAGCCTGGCCGACGCGGCTCATCCTCGACGGGCAGCTCGACCCCGGTGAGCTGGCGGGGCGGCTGGCGCGGAAGGTCCGCTGACGCGATCCCCGGATATCCGGGGAACTTCCCGCTTGTCGGCCGAAATTTCGGCCGACAAGCGGGGACTTCGGACGACAAGTCCGGCGATCAGGGGCGGGCGAAGAAGTTCGGCGACCGCCAGTAGTACATCGACTCCTGGCTCACCGGCCTGCCCGTGCGGGGGGCGTGGATGATCTGGCCGTCGCCGATGTAGAGGGCGACGTGGTAGATCGAGCTCGGGCTGCTCGATGACCCCCAGAAGACGAGGTCTCCCGGCGCGAGGTCGGCGGCGGTGATCTTCGTCGACTGCGTGTACTGGGCGACCGAGTAGTGCGGCAGCGCCTTGCCGGCCGCTGCCCACGCGCCTGCGGTGAGGCCCGAGCAGTCCCAGGCGCTGGGGCCCGAGGCACCCCACTTGTACGGGTCGCCGATCTGGGCGGCGGCGAAGGCGATCGCGGCCGCGGCACCCGTGGCCGCCGGCGGCGGGGGCGGGGTGGGTGGCGTGGTCGGACTCGGCGTTGGCGTTGGCGTGGGGGTGGGTGGCGTGGTCGGACTCGGCGTTGGCGTTGGCGTGGGGGTGGGTGTCGGCGTGGGGGTTGGCGTCGGCGTCTCGGTCGGCGTGGGGGTCGGCGTCGGCGTCTCGGTCGGCGTCGGTGTCGGCGTCTCGGTCGGCGTCTCGGTCGGCGTCGGGGTGGCGGACGGCGTCGCGGTCGGCGTCGGGGTGGCGGACGGCGTCGGAGTGGGCGTCGGCTTCGTGGTCGGCGTGGGCGTGGACTGCTGCTCCTGCTCCACCTGAGCCTGCTCCTGCTCCACCTGAGCCTGCGCCTGGGCTTCCGCCTCAGCCTCCGCCTGGGCCTGCGCCTGGGCTTGCGCCTGGGCCTGGGCTTCCGCCTGGGCCTGGGCTTCCGCCTCGGCCTGCGCCTGGGCTGCAGCCGCTGCCGCCTCGGCGGCTTCCCGCTCGAGCGCGGACTGCCGCTTC
This sequence comes from Nocardioides sp. GCM10028917, assembly GCF_042666175.1. Lineage (NCBI taxonomy): Bacteria > Bacillati > Actinomycetota > Actinomycetes > Propionibacteriales > Nocardioidaceae > Nocardioides > Nocardioides sp. GCM10028917. The sequence continues at coordinate 1,391,125 of NZ_JBHTFL010000007.1, read as the reverse complement.
TCGGCCAGCCGGACGCTGATTCCCTCGAGCTCGGCGAGCTCGGCGAGCAGGTCGGCCTTGGTGGCGGACGCCGCCTGCGCCTCGGCGCCGGCAGCGGCCTCGGCAGCTCCGGCGGCGTCGTACGCCTCCTCGGCCTCCGCCTCGGCGACCTCGGCCCGTTCGGAGGCCCGGGTGGCGGTCGACGCGGTGACGTCGGCGACGGCCGAGGACGCGAGGAAGGCGTCGTACTGGTGGTTGAGCGCGTCGGAGGTGTTGCCCATCGTCACCGTGCGGTCGATGAGCGACTCGATCCCGTCGGCCTCGACGACTGCCGAGAGACCCTGCACCTGGGTGCCGTCCTCGTAGGACTGCACGACCGTGGCCGCGTAGAGCTCGCGTTGCGACTCGACGTCCTCACGCGCTGCCTCGGCCGCATCCTCGGCCTCGTCGGCGTCGGCCCGTGCCTGCTCGGCGCGCCAGCGGGCACCGTTCCACGCCTCCGCGGCCTGGGCGGCGCGGTCGCCGGCGGACTCGAGCCCGAGGTTGGCGCGGATGAGGTCGGCCTGCACGGCGGCGACGTCGCGCCCCTTGGCGTCGGCCCGGTCCTTCGCGGCAGCGACGTCGGACTCGCTCGGCGTCGGATCGTCGTCGGCGTACGCCGCCTGGCCGCCGCCGACGGCCAGGCCTGCGACGAGGACGACCGCGGTCGCCCAGCGCGACGTCGTACGGCGTCGTCGCTCATGGTCGTGCGGTGCTGCGAAGGGCACGGCGCTCCTGATGGTCTCGGGCCCGTGCGACTTCCCCTTCGCACCGGGCAACTCGAGGCACGTTAGTGAACTTTCGTCACACAAGGAACAGTTTCCTCAACTTTTTCACCATCGCCCGGCGTGTCGGCTTGCGAACTACATCGATGTAGTTCTAGGCCACGTCCGATCACTTTCCCGGATATCCGGGGAAGCTCCCGCTTGTCGGCTGAAACATCGGACGACAAGCGGGAACTTCGGACGACAAGTCGCCACGTCCTGTCCACAGGTCCGAACCGGCCGGCATGACGGACGCCGGCAACGGGCAGGCGGGGTGCATGATGCGACCCGTCCGTACGACACCGTTCCACCCCTCCCAAGACCTGGCAGCCCTCGTGCGCCTGCGCAGTGACCTGCGGGCCGAGGGTCTGTCGGACAACCAGATCACCCGACTGGTGCGCAGCGGCGTGCTCCATCGCGTCAGGCACGGCACGTACGTCGCCGGCGACGTCTGGAACCGGTGCTCGGTCGAGGACCGGCACCGACTGCTGGCTCGCGGCGTGCTCGCCCGCGCGCATCCCTCGACCGTGCTGACCCACGTCTCGTCCGTGGCCGAGCGCGACATCCCGATGTGGGGCCTCAACATGGCCGTGGTGCACACCACGAGGGGGCAGTCGGATCGCGCCGGACGCCATGCGAGCGACTGGACGCCGCATCGCGGAGTGCTGGCGGACGAGGACATCGAGGTCGTCAACGGTGTCCCGGTCAGCACTACGGCACGTGCAGCCTTCGAGGTCTTGACGGTCGCGGCCGTCGAACCGGCACTCGTCGTGGTCAACCGGCTGCTCCATGCCAGCCGGCTGACCTTGCCTGCCCTCGCCGAGCAGGTCGGTCGGCACCAGCGCTGGCCCGGCAGCCTGACCGCCGACCTCGTGCTCCGGCTGGCGGACCCCCGGCTGGAGTCGGTCGGCGAGGACCGCTTCATCTACCTGGTCTACCGCCAGGGGCTGCCACGCCCCGAGCCGCAGTTCGAGGTCTTCGACGAATCGGGCAACCTCGTCGCGCGCGTGGACTTCGCGTGGCCCGAGCTCGGAGTGTTCCTCGAGTTCGACGGCCGGGAGAAGTACACGCGCTACCGACTCCCCGGCGAGACGCTCGAGGACTACCTCATGCGCGAGAAGGAGCGCGCCGAGCTCGTGTGCCTGTTGACCGGGTGGACCTGCCTGCGGATCAGCTGGTCGGACCTCCTCCGTCCCGAGCTCCTCGCGTCCCGTATCCGCGGCGTGATGGCAGCCCGGGCACGTCGCGGCGCCTGAGCACTTGTCGGGCGAACTTCCCGCTTGTCGGCCGAAGTTTCGGCCGACAAGCGGGAACTTCCCCGGATATCCGGGGATCGCGCAGGGCAAATATGGGAGGCGTACGCCGGTCACTCGGCGTCGACGGGAACCTGGCTGGTCGTCGAGGTCGGATGGCTCGCCAGGCCATGTCGATCGAACTTCTGCCCGCTCGCCAGCCCGCCGAGCCAGAAGGAGAAGAGGGCGATCACGACGCCGGCGAGGTCGTCGGCGATGTAGTGCCAGCCGAAGTAGAGGGTCGCCACGACGGTGATGGCGAAGTTGGCCCAGAACACGATGTGCAGGACCTTGTTGCGGAGCGTGTACTGCACCATCAGTGCGACGAGCAGGGTGATCGCGACGTGGAGCGACGCGAAGCCGGCCACGGACTGCACGGCTCCCTCCGCGCCGTCGCGGATGACACCCTTGCGCCCGTAGAAGAGCGACTCCATCAGTGCGCTCGAGCCCGTGTCGGGGAGGTCGGCGTAGAGGTAGCTGTACTGGAAGCCGGGCCCGAGGGTCGGCAGCGCGAAGTAGGACGCGGTGCCGAGCGACCAGGCCAGGCACTGCGAGGTGGCGAACCAGTAGCCGAAGGTGATGTTGCGCGACCACACCAGCCAGGCGGCGAGCGCCAGCGGCACGAGCGGCAGGAACCACAGGTAGATCGTGGACAGGATGTGGGCGGAGAAGCTGGTGCCGAAGACCGTGTGCAGGATCGTCGCCGGCTCGTGGCCGAACATCAGCGCCCGGTCCACGAGGTGCAGCTCACGGTCGTACTTGTCCTCGCCCATGATGAACGGGAGGAACGACTTGAGGTTCCGGTAGCAGACGTAGGTGATGTAGAAGGACACGAGCCCGAGCACCACCAGGGTGATCCGCTCGCGGTCCCAGTGCTCGCGGATCCGCTCGCGCGCGATGTCGAGCATCAGCGCCGGCTTCATCCGCGAGTACCACAGCGTCCGCGGCAGGATGTCGAGCAGGAACGCGCCGAGGATGAGCAGTGGCAGGCGCAGCCACGACGGACCGAGGAAGCCCTCCGGGTCGACCAGCGGTCGGTCGAGCACGAGCGCAGCCGTGACAGCCAGCGCGCCCATGGTGGCGGCGACTCCCACGAGCAGGGCATAGGCCGGTCTGTACACGCACGTCAGTGTAGGGACGCGCGACCGTCACCCGCTGATCGGCAGCACCGCGAGACGTGTCACGTCGACGCGCAGCGACACCTCGTCGCCGGGCGCCACCCGCCCGCCGAGCGGGGCGACGGCGTCGACGGTGCCGACGCCCTCGACGCGGACCACCAGCCGGACCAGCTCCGGAGTCACGCGCGCAGACTCGACGACGGCGTGGAGGGAGCCGGCGTCGTCGACGACCAGGGCGGAGCGGCGGAGCGCGACGGCGTACGCCGGCGGCAGCGCAGCGGCGGCCAGCACGCGGCGCGCGGGGTCGTCGCGCAGCACGCGCGCGTAGCCGAGGAACAGGGCGGTCTCCTCGTCGACCGGCTCGCGCCACACCTCGTCGATCGCGCCGTGCTGCACGACGCGTCCCGCGCGCATGACGGCGAGCCGGTCGGCCAGCGCGAAGGCCTCCTCGTGGTCGTGCGTGACCAGCAGCGCCGTCGTCCCCGCGGCGTGCAGGATCGACCGCAGGTCGCCGGCCAGCCGCTCGCGCAGGGAGGCGTCGAGCGCCGACAGCGGCTCGTCGAGGAGGATCAGCCGCGGTTCGACGGCGAGGGCCCGGGCGAGGGCGACCCGCTGTCGCTCCCCTCCGGACAGCGTGCCGGGCAGCCGGTCGTCGAACCCCGACAGCCCGACGAGGTCGAGCAGCTCGCGCACCCGTGCGGCGACGCGCGCCGAACGCGTACGCCGGAGCCGGAGCGCGTAGGCGACGTTGCGGGCGACGGTCAGGTGGGCGAAGAGCTGGCCGTCCTGGAACATCAGCGCGAAGCCGCGCTTGTGGGTGGGCGTGCCGGAGAGGTCGGTGCCGTCCCACGAGATCGAGCCGGACGCGAGCGGCTCGAGGCCCGCAACGGCGCGCAGCAGGGTGGACTTGCCGCAGCCCGAGGGCCCGAGCACGGCCAGCACCTGACCCGACGCGAGGTCGAGCGACACGTCGTCGACGGCCACGGTGTCGCCGTAGCGCACGGTCACGTCCCGGAGCGCCAGCACCTCAGAACGCTCCCACACCCGGCACGCGCAGCCGCTCGACGGCCAGGACGACCACGGCCGTGACGCCGGCGAGCACGACGGAGGCGGCCAGGGCCATGCCGTAGTTCATCTCCCCGGGGTGCCCGATCAGGCGGAAGATCACGATCGGCAGGGTCGGGTCGGTGTCGCGGGCCAGGAACGACGTCGCGCCGAACTCCCCCAGCGACACCGCGAAGGCGAAGCCGCAGGCGGCGAGCACCGGCTTCCAGACCGCCGGCAGGTCGACGGTGAGCAGCGTCCGCCACGGTGAGGCGCCCAGCGAGGCGGCGGCTTGGCGCTGCCGGTCGTCGATGCCGCCCAGCACCGGGGCGAGGGTGCGCACGACGAGCGGCAGGGCGACCAGCGCCTGGGCCATCGGCACGAGCAGCGGGGAGTCGCGGAGGTCGAGCGGCGGCTCGTCGAGGGTGATCAGGAAGCCGAAGCCGAGCGTCACCGCGCTCACGCCCAGGGGCAGCATGAAGAAGCCGTCGAGGGTCGAGCGCACCCGCCGCTCCCCGACCGAGTGCGAGCGGCGGGTCACGATCAGCGACACCAGGCCGCCGACGAGGAGCGCCATCCACATGGCGTCGACGGCGGTGCGCAGGCTGGTCGCGAGCGCGGCCGTGACGGGCACGAGGAGCACCTCGTCGTCGCCGGCGGTGGTGAGCGCGCGGTAGTTGTCCAGGCCCCAGCCGTCGCCGACGCTCAGCGACCCGAGCACGAGCGTGAGGATCGGCAGGAGCATCGCGCCCAGCACCAGCAGCGTGGCGCCGACGACGGGCGCGTCGGAGGGGCGTACGGCCCGCACGGGCGTCACCGCGCGCTGGGCCGTCGGGTCCGGGGTCGCCCGCAGCCGCGCGGAGAGGGCGAGCAGGCCGACGACGACCACGATCTGCAGCACCGACAGCGCGGCCGCCGCCTGCAGGTCGAACACGGTGGTGGTGAGCAGGTAGATCTCGGTCTCGACCGTCGAGTAGCGGACTCCGCCGAGGGTGAGCACGATGCCGAACGCCGTCGCACAGAAGAGGAAGACGATGCTCGCCGCGCCGACGATCGCCGGGCGCAGCGCAGGCAGCGTGACGGTCCGCAGCACCTGCCACGGCGAGGCGCCCAGCGCCGCGGCGGCCTGCCCGGGCCGCGGGTCGAGCGACTCCCACGCGACCCCGACGGTGCGCACCACGACCGCGACGTTGAAGAAGACCAGCCCGCACACGATGGCGACGGGCGTGCCGTCGAGGCCGAGGAAGCCCAGCGGGCCGCCCTCGCCCAGCAGCTGGCGGAAGGCGACGCCGACGACGACCGTCGGGAGCACGAACGGCACGAGCAGCGCCGCCCGCACCGCCGTGCGGCCCGGCAGCGCGAGCCGATGAAGGGCGTACGCCGCCGGCAGCCCGAGGGCGACCGCGAGCAGCGTCGCGAGCCCGGAGGTCCACACCGTGAACCAGGCGACCCGGTGCACGCGGGGCCGCGCCAGGACGTCGAGCACCGCGCCCGGCGCGAAGTGCCCGTCCACGACGAACCCCTCGGCGACCATGCCGGCCACCGGCAGGACGAAGAGCACGCCCAGCACCAGGACCGGCGCCGCTGCGATGGCGAGCAGACCGGCGATGCGACGCGAAGCCCTCGGTGGTCGAGTGGCCGGGCGAGGAACGAGCCAGGGCGTACCGAGACTCACCGCGAGATGACGTCCGTCCAGTCGGTCAGCCACTGCTCGCGGTTGGCGTCGATCTCGGCGGGGTCCACCTCGTAGGGGTCGCTCGGCTGCGGCGCGAACTCGGCCCAGTCCTCGGGGACGGTGGCGCCCGGCATCACCGGGAAGACGTACATCGACTCCGGCAGCGCGCTCTGCACCTCGTCGGTGAGCATCCAGTCGACCAGCGCCTCGGCGCCCGCAGGGTTGTCGGCGCCCTCCAGCACGCCGGCGTACTCCACCTGGCGGAAGCACGTGTCGAGCAGCGCCGCCGTGGTGGTCCTGCCGCCGCTGACGGTGAAGGCCGGGGAGGAGTCGTACGACACGACGATCGGCCGGGTGCCGTTGTCGGAGCCGGCGGTGAAGTCGCCGTAGTAGGCGTCCTCCCACCCGTCGACGACCTTGGCGCCGTTGTCGAGCAGCTCGGTCCAGTAGTCGGGCCACGAGTCGCCGAAGGCCGCGACCGTCGCGAGGAAGAAGGCCATCCCGGGGCTGCTGGTCGAGGCGCCCGGCGTCACGAAGAGGTCGCGGTAGCGGTCGTCGGCGAGGTCCTCGAGGGTGCGCGGCGGCTCGATGCCCTCCTGCTCGAACCACGCGGTGTCGACGTTGACGCACACGTTGGCCGAGTCGATCGGCACCAGCCGGTCGCCGCCCTCGGGCAGGGCGTACTCCGCCGGCGGGGTCGCCGTCGTGGTGACCTCGGCGAACGCGCCCTCGCCGAGCGGGCGGGACGCGAAGGTGTTGTCGATGCCGAAGGCGGCGTCGGCGATGGGGTTGTCGGCGGTGAGGCTGAGCTTGGTGGCCAGCGTGCCGGCGTCGCCCGCGGCGCGGACCTCGAGGTCGTACCCGCTCTCAGCCTCGAACGCCTTCACCAGCTTCTTGGGCAGGTGGAAGGACTCGTGGGTGGCCAGGACGACGGTGCCGCCGCCCTGTTCGGCCCCCGGTGACGAGGTCGACGGCTCGGTGGCGGTCGACCCGTCACCGCCACCCCCGGCGAGGCTGCAGCCCACGAGGGACAGCGCCGCCACGGAGGCGAGGCTCGAGGCCGTGAGGGCAGCGCGAACGCGTACGTGCAACATGTGTGACTCCCTTGCGCCGGTGCTAACCGGATCAGGTTCGGAGGGTCTGCGGCTGGTCCGCACTCTCAGCACGCCTGCGCGTGCTCCCCTGTCTTCGTGGTCCAACCCTAGCCTCCCCCTACGCTGCCTCCCATGCCCAGCCGCCGCCACGACCTCCTCGCCCGCCTGGTGCCCGCCCTGCGCCGCTCGCGCGAGCTCGACGACGAGCCGACCGAGCGGGCGCGCGTCGAGGCGTGGCACGCCACCCTCGACCGCGGGTTGGGACGCGCTCTGCCGACGCGCGCGGTGCCCCGGTTCGCGAAGCGGTGGGACGCCACGGTCACCGACATCGGTTTCCCGTGCCACGTCCTCACCCCGCGCGGCCGGCCGGTGACCCGCACGCTCTACTACGTGCACGGCGGCGGCTACATGGCGCCGATCGATCCCTTCCACGTCCGCTACGCCACCCGCCTGGCCGACGCGATCGGCGCCCGGGTGGTGATGCCGGACTACCCGCTCGCGCCCGAGCACACGTGGAAGGACTCCCACGACGCGCTGGTCGACGACGCCGCACGGTGGGCGGGCTCGGAGGGTGGCGCGGTGCTCGCCGGCGACTCCGCCGGCGGCGGGCTGGCCCTGTCGATGGCGCTGTCCATGCGCGACCGCGGCCTGGCGCAGGCGTCGTCGCTCGTGCTGCACGCGCCCTGGGTTGACCTCACCACCTCGACGCCCGAGACCTTCGCCGCCGACGCGATCGACCCGTGGCTGTTCATCGGCAAGGTGCAGGCGTACGCCGCGTGGTGGGCCGGGTCCGACGCTGACCTCGGCCGTCCCGAGGTGTCGCCCGGGCTCGGCGACCTCGCCGGCCTGCCCCGAGCCCTGGCGCTCTACGGCACCCGCGACCTGCTCGCCCCCGGCTGCCGACTGCTGGCGCGTCGAGCCGAGGAGGCCGGCTGGGACCTCACCGTCGTCGAGGAGCCGGACCTGATCCACGTCTACGGCCTGCTGCCCTTCGTCCCCGAGGGCGCCCGCGCCTTCCGCCAAGTGACGGAGTTCCTGCGGTGAGGGTGCTGGTCGCCGCCTTCGACGAGCTGCCCGCGCGCACGGCGTACGACGTGTGGCGGCTGCGCCAGCAGGTGTTCGTCGTGGAGCAGGACTGCCCCTACCCCGACCTCGACGGTCGCGACCTCGAGGACTCGACCCGCCACCTGGTGCTGCTCGACGACGAGGACGGCCAGGGCGGGGCCGTGGTCGGCACCCTCCGGGTGCTCGACGACGGCGGGTGGTCGCGGATCGGCCGCGTGGTGGTCGCGCCCGCCGCGCGGGGTCGTGGCCTGGCGGCGGTGATGATGGACGAGGCGATGGCCCTGTGCGGCGACCGCGAGGTGCGGCTCGACGCGCAGACCGGGCTCACCGCCTTCTACGAGGCCTACGGCTTCGCGGTGACCGGGCCGGAGTTCGACGAGGACGGCGTCATGCACGTGCCGATGGCGCGGGCGAGCCGGCCCGGTCAGGCGCGTCCACCGCGACCATGAACACCGGGCCGAGCACCTCCTCGCGGACCAGCCGCGAGCCGGGGGCGAGGCCGCCGACGACCGTCGGGGCGAACCACCAACCGGGTCGGTCGAGGGGCTGACCACCGAGGGCGACGTCACCGCCCTCCGCACGACCGAGGTCGACGTAGCGGCGCACCCGGTCGCGCGCGACGACCGAGCGCAGCGGGCCACACCGGGTCGTGGGGTCGGTCGGGTCGCCGACGGCGACGTCCGCCATGGCGGCGACGGCGCTCTGCAGCGCCTCGGCGTGCCGGTGCACGGGCACGATGACGCTCGTCGGGAGCCCGCAGCCCTGCCCGGCGTTGGCCGCGACGTCGTACGCCGCCGCGGAGACGACCGCCCCGAGGTCGGCGTCGTCGGCCACCCGGACCGTGCGCGGCCCACCGACCGCGACGCGGACACGCTTGCCGGCCAGCTCGCCGGCGACCTGCGCGCGCTCGGCCACGAAGGGCGACCCGGTGAGGGAGACCGCGTCGACGCGCTCGTCGAGGGTCAGCGCGATGGCGACGTCGACGTCGCGGGTGGTGACGACGTTGAGCACGCCGCGCGGCAGCACGTCGAGGGCGATGCGGCCCAGCTCGATCGCGGCGGTCGCGGCCTCCGGCGCGGGCTTCAGCACGACCGTCCCGCCCTCCACGAGCACGCGACCGATCTCCGTGAGGGCCACCGACAGGGGCGAGGTGGCGGGCGTGACGACGGCCGTGACACCGGCCGGGCCGCGCTGCGGCTCGGACTCGGTTCCAGACGCCATCCCGGACGCCATCCCGGACGCCATCGCGGCGAGGGCGTCGTCGAGGTGGGCCGAGCGCAGCGCGACCGGCACCCCGGTCTCGGCCGCCATCAGCGCGACCAGCTCGTCAGCGTGCTCGGCGACGGCGGCGGCGAGACGTCGTACGGCGTCGGCGCGCAGGTCGGCGTCGGTGCTCCACTGCGTCGCGTCGAAGGCGCGGCGCGCGGCGGTGACCGCGTCGCGGGCGTCGGTGAGCCCGGCGTCCGGCACGTCCCACAACGGCTCCGCGGTCGCCGGGTTGCGTGCCGGGAAGGTCCAGCCGTCGGCCGTGGGACGCTCCACGCCGTCCACCGGCAGCCCCCGAGGACGGGCGTGCTTGCTCATGGGGAGAACTCCACCACGTCGGGGTCGCCGGCGTGACCACCCGTTCGGTCGGCGGGGTGCGGGAGGTCACCGGCGTGCGGCCGCCCGGGCCCGGTCGATCTCCTCCAACAGCTGCTCAGCGGGGACGGCGAAGGCGATGATCGGGATGACCGGGTCGGTGCCGGAGCCCTTGACGTCGATCACCACCCCGGCCGGTCCGCGCTCCTGGATCCGGGAGCCGTGCACCTTCGACCACGCGTACGAGACGTCGGTGCGGTAGCCGCGGTAGGTGACCGCCTCGGGTCCGAGCTCGAGCCTCCAGCGATGCAGGCGACCGGTGACGAGGCGGACGAGATCGGGCAGCGAGGCGGCCGCGCCGAGGATCGTCAGCAGGGCGAACCCGGGTGACTCGAGCGCACCGAGGTCGGTGAGTGCCACGTGGACCCAGGTGCCGGCCACGACGAGGAGAGCCACCCACCCGCCGACGAGTGGCCAGGTGGTCATGCCCGGAGCCACGAAGACGCGCACGCCCTCGGGCGTCACGTGGGGCTCCCGGCGGCGGCGTGGGCGCGCCAGCGCCGAGACCGCCGAGCACCACGCCAGCACGGCGAACGCGACCAGTCCCCACGCCGACCACTGCATCACCCCGCCGACCGTGAGGGCGAGCAGGAGGAAGCCCACGACGGCGAGCGTCAGCGCGCCGACGACGACTGCGGTGAACCAGCGCGGGACCAGGCGGACGCCGGGGGTACGTGCACCTGCCCCGGTGCGCCCTGCGGCTGCGGCGCTCATGCCGGGGACGCTACCCGTCGCGATGGCCACCGAAACGCGACCGCCCCCTAACCTCGACCCATGCGCGACGACCTGGGTGCTGACGTCCCCCTGCGCGCCCCGGCCGCCCGGGTCGTGTCGCTCGTGCCCTCGCTCACCGAGGCGATCGCGACCTCGGCGCCGGGGCTCCTCGTCGGTGCCACCGACTGGTGCACCCACCCCGCGGACCTCGACGTCGCCCGCGTGCGCGGCACCAAGAACCCCGATCTCGCGGCCGTCCGGGCCCTCTCCCCCGACCTCGTCGTCGCCAACAAGGAGGAGAACCGCGAGCTCGACGTACGCCGTCTCCGCGACGCCGGCGTCGCGGTGTGGGTCACGCGGATCGAGACCGTCGCGGAGTCGCTCGACTCGATGTCGCGGCTGCTCCGCGAGGCCCTCGCGCTCCCCGACCCCTCGTGGCTGGTCGATGCCCGCGCGCTGTGGTCCGCCCCCGCCGTCCCTCGCCTCAGGGTCGCCGTGCCGATCTGGCGGGACCCGTGGATGGTCGTCGGGTCGCAGACCTACACCGACGACCTCCTCGCCCGAGCCGGGTTGACCAACGTGCTCGCCCACGGTCCGGCAGAGCGCGAGGGGCGCTACCCGACCGTGACCCCGGACGACATCGACGGCGCCGGCGCGGACGTCGTGCTGCTCCCGGACGAGCCGTACGTCTTCACCGCCGACGACGGCCCGGAGGCGTTGCGGACGCCGACGCGGCTGGTGTCGGGGCGGCTGCTCACGTGGTACGGCCCGGCGATGGTCGAGGCGCACGCCGTGCTGGCCGGCCTGGCTGAGTAGCCTCCCGTCCATGACCCGCGACCCGATCAGCGAGGCCCACCGGCAGTGGGTGGCCCACGGCTGGGCCGGTGCCGCCGACGGAATGGCGATGGTGACCTCGGTCGTGCGCGCCCAGCAGCTGCTCATGGAGCGCATCGACGCGGTGCTGCGTCCGCGGGGGCTGACCTTCGCCCGCTACGAGGTGCTGCGGCTGCTGTCCTTCAGCCGCGGCGCTGCGATGCCGATGTCGCGGCTCGGGTCGCTGCTGCAGGTGCACCCCACGAGCGTCACGAGCGCCGTCGACCGCCTGGTGGCCCAGGGCTACGTCGAACGCGTGCGCAGCGACGAGGACAAGCGCGTCGTGCGCGCCGTGCTGACCGACGCCGGCCGCGACGCGGTCGAGGAGGCGACGGACGCGCTCAACCGCACGGTCTTCGAGGCCCCCGGGCTGCCGGAGGTCGACGTACGCGAGCTCACCGACCGCCTGACCGGCCTCCGCTCGGGCCTCGGCGACGTCTGACCCGCCGCGGGGACTTCCCCGGATATCCGGTGATGTTCCCGCTTGTCGGCTGAAGCTTCGGCCGACAAGCGGGAAGTTCCCCGGATATCCGGGGATCGCGCCGGGAGAAGCTGGTGACTCGCGAGTATTAGTTGGAAGTCCTACTATCGACTCATGGCCGACCTGCACACCCCCACCCACCCGATCCGCCTCGTCACGGCGTCCGCGCTCTTCGACGGCCACGACGCCTCGATCAACATCATGCGGCGGATCTTCATGAGCCAGGGCTGCGAGGTCATCCACCTCGGCCACAACCGGTCGGTGCAGGAGGTTGTCGACGCCGCGCTGGAGGAGGACGCCCAGGGCGTCGCGGTGTCGTCCTACCAGGGCGGCCATGTGGAGTACTTCGAGTACCTCGTCGAGTCGCTGCGTGCCGTCGGCGCGGGCCACGTGCGCGTGGTGGGCGGCGGTGGTGGCGTCATCGTGCCGAAGGAGATCCAGCGGCTGCGCGAGTCCGGGGTCACGATCTTCTCGCCCGAGGACGGCCAGAAGATGGGCCTCGTCGGGATGATCAACTCCGTCGTCGCCGACTGCGACATCGACCTGTGGGCCGACCGCCAGGTCACGGCCGAGCAGGTGCTCTCGGGCGACCGGTTCGCCGTCGCCCGTGCGATCACAGGCGCCGAGGGCGGTCGCCTCGACGGGTCGCTGCTCGAGGAGGTACGCCGCGCGGCCGCGAGCCGCGTCGTCCCCGTGCTCGGCATCACCGGCACCGGCGGATCGGGGAAGTCGAGCCTGACCGACGAGATCGTCCGCCGCTTCCGCACCGACCAGCAGGACAAGCTGCGCATCGCGGTCATCGCGGTCGACCCGACCCGGCGCAAGGGCGGCGGAGCGCTGCTCGGCGACCGGATCCGCGCCAACGCCCTCGACGGCGACCGCGTGTTCTTCCGCTCCCTGGCCACGCGCGGCGCGCACGAGGTGCCCGAGCACCTCGCCGACGTGATCGCGGTGATGAAGGCGGCCGGCAACGACCTGGTCATCGTGGAGACCCCCGGCATCGGGCAGGGCGACGCCGGCATCGTGCCGCTGGTCGACCACTCCCTCTACGTCATGACGCCGGAGTTCGGCGCCGCCTCGCAGCTCGAGAAGATCGACATGCTCGACTTCGCCGACAGCGTGGCGATCAACAAGTTCGAGCGACGTGGCGCCAAGGACGCGCTGCGCGACGTCGGCCGCCAACTGGTCCGCAACCGCGGGGCCTTCGGCAAGCAGCCGCACGACATGCCCGTCTTCGGCACCAGCGCGGCGACGTTCAACGACGACGGCGTCACGGCGCTCTACCAGCACCTGCGCGCCGAGCTCGCGGACGCCGGGCTCGACGTGCAGGAGGGCACGCTCCCGCACGTCGACGTCCGCCACTCCTCGGGCATCCGCCAGGTCGTGCCCGCCGACCGCGTCCGCTACCTCTCGGAGATCACCGAGACCGTGCGCGGCTACCACGCCCGTACGACCGAGCTGGCCGAGGCGGCGCGCAACCTGCAGCGCGTGCAGCACGTCGCCGACCAGCTGACCGACGGCGACCTCGGCCGGGTCGCCGAGCTGCTGGAGTCGGCCCGCAAGGCCGTGCCGCACGAGGTCGCCGACCAGATCGACGGGTGGCCCGCGGTCGTCGAGTCGTACTCGGGCGACGAGCAGGTCGTGGTCGTGCGCGACCGCGAGATCACCACCAAGCTGACCCGGGAGTCGCTGAGCGGCAACCACATCCCGCGCGTCTCGCTCCCCCGCTTCACCGACCACGGCGAGCTGGTGCGCTTCTGGCGCAACGAGAACCTGCCCGGCTACTTCCCCTTCACCGCCGGGGTCTTCCCGTTCAAGCGCGACAACGAGGACCCGGCCCGGATGTTCGCGGGCGAGGGCGATCCCGCGCGCACCAACCGCCGCTTCAAGATCCTGTCCGAGGGCAACGACGCCACCCGCCTGTCGACGGCGTTCGACTCGGTGACGCTCTACGGCCGCGACCCCGACCCGCGCCCCGACGTCTACGGCAAGGTCGGCACGTCCGGTGTGAGCGTGGCGACGCTCGACGACATGAAGGCGCTGTACGACGGCTTCGACCTCGTCGCCCCGACGACCAGCGTCTCGATGACGATCAACGGCCCGGCCCCCACGGTGCTGGCGTTCTTCCTCAACACCGCCATCGACCAGCAGGTCGACGCGTTCCGCGAGAAGGAGGGCCGCGAGCCGTCGGAGGAGGAGCGCGCCACCCTCGCGGCGTACGCCCTCGCGAACGTCCGCGGCACCGTGCAGGCCGACATCCTCAAGGAGGACCAGGGCCAGAACACCTGCCTGTTCTCCACCGAGTTCAGCCTCCGGATGATGGCCGACATCCAGGAGTGGTTCATCGAGCAGCAGGTGCGCAACTTCTACTCGGTGTCGATCTCCGGCTACCACATCGCCGAGGCCGGGGCGAACCCCATCAGCCAGCTCGCGTTCACCCTCGCCAACGGCTTCACCTACGTCGAGGCCTACCTCGCGCGCGGCATGAAGATCGACGACTTCGCGCCCAACCTGTCGTTCTTCTTCTCCAACGGCATGGACCCGGAGTACAGCGTCCTCGGCCGCGTCGCCCGCCGCATCTGGGCGGTGACGATGAAGGAGAAGTACGGCGCCTCCGAGCGGTCGCAGAAGCTGAAGTACCACGTCCAGACGAGCGGGCGGTCGCTGCACGCGCAGGAGATGGACTTCAACGACATCCGCACCACGCTGCAGGCGCTCATCGCGATCTACGACAACGCGAACAGCCTCCACACCAACGCGTACGACGAGGCGGTGACGACCCCGACGGAGGAGTCCGTACGCCGCGCGCTGGCGATCCAGCTGATCATCAACCGCGAGTGGGGCCTGGCGATGAACGAGAACCCGCTGCAGGGGTCCTTCATCATCGACGACCTCACCGACCTCGTCGAGGCGGCTGTGCTGGCGGAGTTCGACTCGATCAACGAGCGCGGCGGCGTGCTCGGCGCGATGGAGACGGGCTACCAGCGCGGGCGGATCCAGGACGAGTCGATGCTCTACGAGCACCGCAAGCACGACGGCTCGCTGCCGATCATCGGCGTCAACACCTTCGTCAAGGAGTCGGCCGCCGACGCGCAGCCCAAGGAGGTCGAGCTCGCCCGGGCGACCGAGTCCGAGAAGGAGTCGCAGCTCTCGCGCGTGCGCGCCTTCCAGGCCGAGCACGGCGCCGAGGCGCAGGAGGCGCTCGCCCGGCTCAAGGACGCCGCGATCTCGGGCGACAACGTCTTCGCCGTGCTCATGGACGCCGCCCGCGTCTGCTCGCTCCAGCAGGTGACCGAGGCGTTCTTCGAGGTCGGTGGGCAGTACCGCCGCAATGTCTGAGCTTCGCGGACGAGCGCAGCGAGGACGCGAACGCGAAGAGGTTGAGGGAGCCCCGCGAGCGAGGAACGAGGCCGCGACGGGCGGCTCGAAACCGACGTCGGCGCAGCTAGGCCGCCGGCAGGTCGAACCGGAACACGGTCCCGCTCCCGGGCGGGGTGGTGAGGCACTCGATGGTGCCGCCGTGGCGCTGCACGATGGTCTGGCAGATCGACAGTCCCATCCCGGTCCCGCGGAAGTGCGCGCGGACGGCGCCGCTGCGGTGGAAGCGCTGGAAGATCAGCGACCGTTCGGAGTCCTCGACCCCGACCCCCCAGTCCTCGATCTCGACCACGACGCGCGATCCCTTGCGCCGGGCACGGACGGCGATGGTCGCGGGCTCGCCGGGCCGGGCGTACTTCACCGCGTTGCCGACCAGGTTGCCGAAGAGCTGTCGTAGCGCCACCGGGTCGGCGCGCACCGAGGGCAGGTCCGGGTCGACCGTGAGGACGTCGTCGGGGCCGAGCAGTCCGGAGACCTGGTCCAGCACCCCGTCGGGACCGGCGAGCGGCACCTCGCGGGCTGCGAGCTCGCCCGACTCCGCGATTGCGTGCTCGAGCAGGTCGCCGATGAGCTCCCCCATCTGCTCCGACGCCCGTTCGGCGCGGCGGAGCGGTTCCGCGGCCGGGGAGTCGGGCTCCAGGTCGTCGACGGCGAGGCCGACCCAGGAGCGGATCGCCGAGAGGGGTCCGCGCAGGTCGTGGGCGGCTGTCGACGCGAAGCCGGCGAGCGGCCGCAGGCCGGAGCGGTGCTCCGTCACCTCGCGCAGCACGAGCAGGACGCCGGGGCGACGGTTCGCGCGGGAGAGCGTCGCGCGGGAGACCGCGAGGACGACCTCCTCACCGCTGCTCAGCGCGATGACGACGTCGCCGACGCCCAGCTCGGCGCGCATCGCGCGGGTGTCGGACGGGTCGGGGTCGCGCAGCAGGCCGACGAGCTCGGCCAGCGCGTCGGCGTCGGTGGTCGCGACGCTCACGCGGTGTGCCAGCTGTCGGCTGGCGCCGTTGCTGCGCTCGACCCGTCCGTCGGCGTCGAGCACGACGAGCCCCTCGTCCATGCTCTCGGTCATCTCGGCGAGCAGCTCGGCCTGCTCGGCCGCCTCTGCGCGGGCCGCGGTCTCGGCGGCGTACGACTCGTCGACCCGGTCGCCGAGGGCTCCCACCGCCAGGCCGGTGAGCAGCACGACGACCATGAAGAGCTGCGAGACGAGCACCTCGGCCACCGGGTCGTCGATGGCGTCGAACGGGCCGTGCCCGGTGAGGCTCAGCCACAGCGCGATGCCACCGAGCACGAGGCAGTGCAGGGCGGCGGGGAACGTCGGGAACCGAGCGGCCGACCACACCGCGAAGGCGATGACGAGGAAGACGACCGGGTAGGGCTGCACGAACAGCAGCACCGTCATGGCCACCGAGACGACCCAGAGCAGCACCAGCTCGGTGCGCGAGCCGCCGTGGATGCGCGTCGGGATCGGCTGGGTGCGCCACTCCCACGCCAGGTGGCCGACGGCACCGACGGTGAGGACGCCGGCGATGTGCCGGGCGAACCAGGCCACGGGAGTCAGGGCCGTCACCGGTGCCTGGTCGAGCCACAGCCCGAGCGTCCCGACCGCCGCCCCCAGGGCGCAGCCGATGGCAGCCGCCCCCGCCATGGCCGCCAGGTTGCGCGGCGACCGGATGCTGGCGGTGCCACCGGCGCCGAGCATCGTCGGGCACCAGCGCCGCAGCAGCAGGCCGGCGACGGCGGTCTGCAGCGTCACCGACGCGGCCCCGAAGAAGCCGAGGAGCGGTGACACCCCGGTCGCGAGCACGACGCCGAAGTGGATGGCCATCAGCGGGACGAGCACGCGCAGCACGTGGCGCGGCGACTCGGCGAGCAGCCAGAGGAGGGCGACGCCCGAGCCCGGCCAGATGAGGCTGACGACCAGGCCCTCGGTGGCGGTGGCCCGCCCGATGAGGGTCAGCAGGGTGTACGCGACGGCGAAGGCAGCTGCGCGCGACGGCGACAGGGCCTTCGTCATGCGCACACACTAAGGCCGGCGACGGATGGCCGACGGGGCTTCCACAGAGCCCAGACCTCACGATCCGCTCACATCCACCCCAGAATCTGCGTCGCGGCACGACAGCAGCACCCGCGGGGGTCCACACTCGTCCCATGGCCCTGCGCAGCATCGTGGCGGACGACGAGCCGGACATCCGCGACTTCATCGGCCACGTGCTCGAGCGCGCCGGTCACCGCGTGACGACCGCCGGGGACGGTGCCGAGGTCCTCGCCCACACGGCGACGGAGAGCTTCGACCTGGTCGTCGTCGACCACCACATGCCGCGGATGACCGGCCTCGCGGTCGCCGACGAGCTGCACCGCACCAGCCCGTCCACCAAGGTGCTCATCATGTCCGGCGACCTCGACGTCGGCGACGAGCACCGGCACTTCCTGCCGAAGCCGTTCAACCGGCGCGAGTTCCTCGCCGCGGTCGACACGCTGCTCGACCCCGGCCCGGGTACCGGGGCGGACTGAGCGGATCCGGCTACCGCCCCGTGGTGGAGAGAGCCAGCCCGGTGCCGGCGTCGAAGAGGTGGGCGCGGTCGAGGTCGACCGTCACCGAGACCCGCTCCCCCCGCGTGCCGGTCACGGTGGGCCTGGCCTTCACCTTCACCGTCTCCGACCCGACCTTCACGTCGACCACGGTGCGGTCGCCGAGCGGCTCGAGGCCGTAGAGCTCGCCGGCCAGCGCCGTCTCGCCACGCTTCTCGACCGACAGGTCCTCGGCGCGCAGGCCGAGGAGCAGCGGCCGTCCGTCCTCGGCGGTGGTCCACCGCGGTCGCGGCAGGGACCAGCCCTCCGCCCCGACCAGCCGGTCGCCCTCGGCCCGGCAGGCGAGCAGGCTGATGCGGGGGCTGCCGACGAAGCCGGCGACCCACTGGTTGGCGGGCCGCTCGTAGACCTCGGTCGGCGTGCCGACCTGCTGCACGCGCCCGTCCCTGAGCACCGCGATGTGGTCGGCCATCGACAGCGCCTCGACCTGGTCGTTGGTGACGTAGAGGAACGTCCCGCCGAGCGTGCGGTGGATCCGCGTGAGCTCGGTGCGCATCTCGACCCGCAGCTTGAGGTCGAGGTTGGTGAGCGGCTCGTCCATGAGGAACGCCCGCGGGCGACGGACCAGGGCGCGCGCCAGCGCGACACGCTGCATCTCACCGCCCGACATCTGCGCGGGACGGCGCTGCAGCAGCCGCTCGATGTGCAGCAGGGCCGAGACCTGCTCGACCGCGGCAGCGATGTCGCCGGAGGAGGCCTTGCGGGCCCGCAGCGGCGAGGCGATGTTGTCGTACGCCGTTCGCCGCGGGTAGAGCGCGTAGCTCTGGAAGACCATCGCGAGGTCGCGGGCGGCCGGGGTGTCGCCGGTCGCGTCGCGGCCGTCGAGGTGCACCGAGCCGCCGTCGAGCTTCTCGAGGCCGGCGATCGCCCGCAGGGTCGTCGTCTTGCCGGCGCCGGACGGACCGAGCACCACGAAGAACGAGCCGTCCGGCACGTCGAGGTCGACCCCGTCGAGGGCCTGCACGTCGCCGAACGACTTGCGCAGCCCGTGCGCTTCCACGGTCCCCATCAGGCCACCAGCTCTTCCGTGCTCGTGTCGTAGACCGGCGGGGTCCCGCCGGCGTGGCGCAGCCCGACCCGGTCGTCGGCGGCGAAGCGCACCGTCGGTGGCATCCGGACCCGTACGTCGGCCGCGCCGCCGTGGTCGACGACGTAGATGATCTCGTCGCCCAGCGCCTCGGCCGAGACGACCCGTGCCGGCACCGTCCGCTCCGCACCGGGTGCGGTCACCTCGAGCGCCTCCGGTCGTACGCCGGCGACGAGCGCACGGTCGCGCGGCAGCCCGTCCGGCGGCGTGAGCACGAGCCCGCCGGGCCCGTGGAGCACGCCCTCGGCCACCTGCACCTCGATGAGGTTCATCGGCGGGGAGCCGATGAAGGCGGCGCAGAACAGGCTGGCGGGCCGGTCGTACACCTCCAGCGGCGTGCCGATCTGCTCGACGCGGCCCTTGTTGAGGATGGCGATGCGGTGCCCGAGCGACATCGCCTCGACCTGGTCGTGGGTGACGTAGACCATCGTGGTCCCGAGCTCCGCCTGGAGGTGCTTGATCTCCGTGCGCATGTCGGCGCGCAGCTCGGCGTCGAGGTTGGTGAGCGGCTCGTCCATGAGGAACGCGCGCGGTCGGCGCACCAGGGCACGCGCGAGCGCCACGCGCTGCTGCTCGCCGCCCGACAGCCGATGGGGACGGCGGTCGAGCAGCGGCTCGAGCTGCATCATCCGTGCCGCCTCGTCGACCCGGGCACGCACCTCGGGCTCCGGGAGACCCTCGGCGCGCAGGGGGAACGCGAGGTTGTCCCGCGTGCGCAGGTGCGGGTAGAGCGCGTAGAACTGGAACACCATCGCGATGTCGCGCTGCGCCGGCGGGAGGTCGTTGACGAGCGTGTCACCGATGCGGATGTCGCCGGAGGTCTGCAGCTCCAGACCGGCCATCGCGCGCAGCGTCGTCGTCTTGCCGCAGCCCGACGGGCCGAGCATCACGAACAGCTCGCCGTCACCGATCGACAGGTCCACGTGCTCCACCGCGACGGTGCCGTCGGGGTAGCGCTTGTGCAGTGAGGTCACCTCGATGCCGGCCATCAGCGTCGCACCGCCCCGAGGGTCACGCCGGCCACGAGGTGCTTGCGCACGAGGTAGGCGAAGACCAGCACCGGCACCGCGAACACCACCGCGGACGCCGCGACCAGGCCCCAGTCCACGGTGGTGCCGCCGATCAGGCCGGCGATGGCGGGTGGCGCCGTCCGCACCTCCTGGCTGGAGGTCAGGAAGATGGCGAAGACGAACTCGTTCCACGAGAAGATCAGGGCGAAGACCGCGGTCGCGGCGATGCCCGGCACGAGCAGCGGCAGCGTGACGCGCCAGAACGCCTGCAGGCGGGTGTAGCCGTCGAGCATCGCGGCGTCCTCGTACTCCGCCGGCACCTCGTCGACGAAGCCCTTCATCATCCAGATCGTGAACGGCACGTTGAACGCGGCGTAGATGAGGACGAGGCCGAGCTTGGTGTCGATCAGCCCCAGCTCGCGGTACATCAGGAAGATCGGGATCACCACCACGACCGGTGGCATGAACCGGGTCGAGAGGATGAAGAACAGCTGGTCCTTCTTGGCCTTGAGCGTGAAGCGCGAGTAGGCCCACGCCGCGGGGACGCCGAGGAGGGTGGCCAGCGCGGTGGACGCCGATGCGACGATCACCGAGTTGAGCAGCGACCCCGACAGGTCGGAGCGCCCACCGCCGGGTGCGACGAACACGTCGCGGTAGTGGTCGAGCGTCACGTCGAAGCCGAAGAACTGCGCGGGAACGGCGTAGACGTCGCGGTTCTCCTTGATCGAGGTCTCGAACATCCAGACGACCGGGAAGAGCATCGCGACGGCCAGGGCCGTCAGCAGCACCACCTCGAGGATCGTGCGACCGCGGCCTCCGTGGCGGGCGACAGGTGGCGTGTCGCCGGTGGTCCCGGCCACGGGGACGGCCTCGTCGATCGAGATCGCCATCACCCCTCCTTGAGCTTGTTGAGGTAGCGCAGGTAGAACTGCGCGAGGACGATGACGACGAGGACCATGAGGATCCCGTACGCCGACGCGGTGCCTGTGTTGAAGCCGAGGAACGCGACCTTGTAGACGTGGAACGACAGCGTCTCGGTCGAGACCCCCGGCCCACCGTTGGTCAGGATGTAGACCAGGTCGAAGAGCCGGAACGCCTCGATCGCGCGGAACATGACGGCGATGAGGAGCAGCGGCCACACGAGGGGCAGCGTGATGTGCCGGAAGCGGAACCACTCGGACGCGCGGTCGATCGAGGCGGCCTCGTAGAGGTACTTCGGCACGGCGGTGAGGCCGGCCAGCGCGATGAGCATGATGAACGGCGTCCACTGCCAGGTGTCGACCACGATCAGCGACAGGAGCGCCGTGCGCTGGCGGGTGAGCCACTCGACCTGTCCGAGGCCGAGGGAGCCCAGCATGCTGTTGACCACACCGAACTGCGTGTCGAGCATGAAGCGCCAGAAGAGCCCGACGACGACCGGCGACAGCATCATCGGGACCAGGAACAACGTGGTGAGCAGCCCGCGTCCATGGGTACGCCTCGAGATCAGGTAGGCGATGCCGAAGCCCAGCACGGTCTGCAGCGCCACCGCCCCCGTGACGTAGACCAGGGTCGTCAGCGCCCGTTGCCAGACCTGCGGAGACGTGAGGACGTCGACGTAGTTCTGGAACCCGACGAACTCGGCCGGCACGTCACGCGTGGCGGAGTAGTCGGTGAAGGACAGGTAGAGCGCCCACAGCAGCGGGAACACCGACATCGTCAGCAGCAGCAGCATCGCCGGTGAGATGAACAGCAGGGCGAGCCGGCGGTCGGTGAGGCGGGGGGACCGCCCCGGTGCAGGGAGCGACGCCGCGGACGCCTCCTGCACCGGGTGGTCGGTCGTGGTGGTCATCGCCGTCAGCTCACAGCCCGCCACCGTCGGAGTCGAGCACCTGCTGCTGCTGCTCGGCGATGTCGTCGAGCGCCTCCTCGGGGTCCTTGGCCCCGTTGAGCGCGGCGTTCACGTTGGTGTTCTCGATGTCGATCAGCTGGGCGTACTCCGGCACGTTCCACATGTCGCGCATGCGGGACACCGAGTCGGCGTACACCTGGTTGAAGGGTCCGGCCTCGAGGAACTCCGGCGACTCGAGCGCGTCGGTGCGGGCGGGCACGCCACCGGCAGCGGCCCACTTCTTCTGGATGTCCTCCTGCTCGAACCACTTCATGAAGTTCAGCGCCTCGGCCTGCCGCTCAGAGGGGGCGTAGGCGGAGATGTGCATCCCCATGCCGCCGAGGGGCACCACGTCGGCGTCCTGCGTGGGCAGGGTGGCGAAGCCGAGCTTGTCGAGGATCTCGTCCTCGGTCTTGCCGAGGGTCGACTGGGCGGGGTCCACGAGGCCGCCGGCGGCGGCGATCCACTGGAAGGCGATGCAGGCCTTGCCCTGCGCCACGGCCGCGTTGACCTCGTCGATGAACCAGTTGCCCGAGCCCTTGGCGGTGAGCGGCTTCATCTCGTTGACCAGCACGTCCATCGCCTTCTGGCCGGCCTCGTCGTTGATGACGCCCTCGATGGTCTTGTCCTCGGCGTTCCAGAGGTTGCCCCCGTAGACACCGTTGACCGTGTTGTAGGTGACGGCCGCGGCGTCGGACCCGTTGGACTGGTGGAAGGCCAGCCCGCTGACGCCCGGGTTGTCCTCCTGGCACTGGGCGGCGACGTCGATCATCTCGTCCCAGGTCTTCGGCGGCTCGTCGCCGATGAGGTCCTTGCGGTAGATCATCGTCCAGGTGTCACCGAGGAGCGGCAGGCCGTAGAGGCTGGCGTCCTCGTCGCGCTGACCGGTCTCGGCCTGGGGGTACTGGCCGTACGCCGCGAGCAGGTAGGGGTCGTAGGCGTCGACCTCGATGTTCTCGTCGACGAAGTCCGTGAGGTCGAGGATGTTGCCGTTGGTGACCGCCTCGCCGATGTGCTGGGAGTCCAGGATCGGGATGTCGAAGTCGGTCTGCTTCGCGGCGAACTGGGTGAACATCGCATCGTGCCAGTTGGCGTTGGGGACCGTGTTGACCTCGATGGTCACGTTGGGCCGCTCCTTGGTGTACTCCGCGTTGGCGAAGTCCTCGAGCGCCTGGGCAGGCGGCCACTCGAACCAGATGAAGCTCAGCGTCAGGGGGTCGTCGGTCAGGTCGGGGATCGTGGCGGGCGCCTTGGCGCCGCTCGCCGCCGCCGCACCGCCGTCGCCGTCATCGCCACCGCCGCAGGCCGCGAGGGCCGTCGCCACCAGGATGGCGGCCGTGGCCAGGCGCGCCTGCCGGCCGGGGAGGGACCTGCGTCCCGCTCGCTCTAGGTACCGCATCTGCTTCCTGCTTCCTGCTCGGGATGGGTGGTCGGGTGGTGCTGGGCTGGTGCCGAGACGGTCGAGGCTGGTGGGGAGGTGGGGGGCTACCAGGACGTGGCGACGTACTGGGCCTCCATGAACTCGAGCAGTCCCTCGGTGCTGCCCTCGCGGCCGAGTCCGCTCTGCTTGGTGCCGCCGAAGGGGGCGGCGGGGTCGGAGACGAGCCCGCGGTTGAGCCCGACCATCCCGCTCTCGAGGCGCTCCGCGAGGCGGAGGCCGCGGGCGAGGTCGCGGGTGTAGAGGTAGCTGACGAGCCCGAGCTCGGTGTCGTTGACCACGGGCAGCAGGTCCTCCTCGCGCGCGAAGCGGACCACTGGCGCGACCGGCCCGAAGACCTCCTCGTGCAGGACCCGCGCGTCGAGGGGTACGTCGACCAGCACGGTGGGCGGGTAGAACGAGCCGGGGCCGTCCGGGACGCGGGCGCCGATCATGGCGCGGGCGCCGCGCCGGACGGCGTCGCGGACCAGGAGGTCGACCTTCCGGACGGCGTGGTCGTTGATCAGGGGGCCGCACTGGGTGGCCTCGTCCGTCCCCGGGCCGACCCGGATGGCGGCCATCCGGGCGATGAGGCCCTCGACGAAGGCGTCGTGGACCGAGTCGTGGACGTAGAAGCGGTTGGCGGCGGTGCAGGCCTGTCCGCCGTTACGCATCTTGGCGACCATGGCTCCGTCGAGGGCTGCGTCGACGTCGGCGTCGGCGAGGACGACGAAGGGGGCGTTGCCGCCGAGCTCCATCGCGCACTTGAGGACCTGGCCGGCCGCCGTGCGGAGCAGGACCCGGCCGACCTCGGTGGAGCCGGTGAACGACACCATGCGGGTGCGCCGGTCCGTCAGCATGGTCTCCACGACCGGGCCCGGCCGCGACGTCGTGACGACGTTGAGCACGCCGGCGGGCAGCCCGACCTCCTCCAGGAGTGCGGCCACGGCGAGCGCGGTCAGGGGCGTCTCGGCGGCCGGCTTGAGGACCGCCGTGCAACCGGCCGCGAGCGCCGGCGCGATCTTGCGCGTGGCCATCGCCGCGGGGAAGTTCCAGGGCGTGACGAGCACGCTGACGCCGACGGGCTGGTAGCTCACCATCAGCCGGTTGGCCCCACTGGGCGCGTGACCGACCTGGCCGCGCAGCCGCACGCCCTCCTCGGCGTACCAGCGGAAGAACTCCGCCGCGTAGGACACCTCGCCGCGGGCATCGGCCAACGACTTGCCGTTCTCGAGGGAGATCAGCAGGGCGAGCTCCTCGCTCCGCTCCTGCATCAGGTGGAACGCGCGCATCAGGAGGTCCGAGCGCGAGCGGGGCGACGTCGCGGCCCAGTCAACGGCTGCAGCGGCGGCGGCGTCGACCGCCGCGGCCGCGTCGTCGGTGTCCGCGTCCGCCACGGTGGCCAGGACGGAGCCGGTGGCCGGGTCGGCCACGTCCAGTCGGCGGCCGGCGCCGGCGGGGCGCCAGGTGCCCCCCACGAACAGGTCCGTCGGCACGTCGATGACGTCGGCGACCGGGCGCAGCACCTCGTCCACGACCGTCATCACGCACCTCCCGTCGCGGCGAGGCCGGTCGGGGTGGGCACGGCCTCGCGCAGCGCCGAGCGGTCACCGGCGTGGGCGGCGCGCACGATGTGCTCGAGCGCGTCCACGTCGAGCGGCCTCGGGTTGTTGGCGACCAGCCGTTCGGCACCTGCCGCCTGCTCGGCCGTCCACCGCAGCTGGTCCGCCGGGAGCCCGAGCTCGGCCAGGCTGGCGGGGATCCCCACCGAGGCCAGCAGGGCGGTCACGCGGTCGATCGCCTCGTCGGCGAGGTCCTCGGCCGACCACTCGCGGGACGCCCCCATCGCGACGGCCACGGCCGCCAGCTCGGGGACCCGGGCCGGTCGGTTGAACTCCATGACGTAGGGCAGGAGGGCGCCGACCCCCACACCGTGCGGGGTGTGCGTGAGGGCGCCGACCGGGTACTGGATGGCGTGCGCAGCCGCCGTACCGGCAGTGCCGAGGGCGAAGCCGCCGGCGGTCGCGCCGAGCATCATCGCCTCGCGGGCGTCGACGTCGCCGGGGGTGGACCACGCGCGGTGCAGGCTCCCGGCGATCAGGCGGACACCGAGCAGTGCGTACGTGTCGGTCAGCTCGTTCTTGCCGACGAAGACGCGCTCGGTGGCGAGCTCGGAGGTCACCGGCCGCCGGATCGCCGTGAAGGCCTCGACGACGTGGGAGAGGGCGTCCGCGCCCGCGCTCGCGGTGAGCGGGGCCGGACAGCCGACGGTCAGCTCCGGGTCGCAGACGGCGGCGTGCGGGATCAGGTAGGGGCTGGAGATCCCCACCTTGCTGATCCGGTCGGGGTCGGTGAGCACCGCCACCGGCGTGACCTCCGACCCCGTGCCCGCCGTGGTGGGCAGGGCGACGACCGGCACGACCGGCCCGGGCACCCTGAGCTCGCCGTAGTAGTCGGCGGGCGTCCCGCCGTGGGTCAGCAGCACGGCGACGGCCTTCGCCAGGTCGAGGCAGCTGCCCCCTCCCATCCCGACGACGACGTCGGGCTCCGCGGCCGCGGCGAGCTCGGCGCACCGGACGACCTGGTGCACGGGGACGTCCGGCTCGACCTCGGCGTACGACGTGACCTGCACGCCGGAGTCCTCGAGCAGGCGGACCAGGTGGGCGAACTCCGGGGTCGCCCCGAACCGGGCGTCGGTGCAGACCAGGGCGCGCGAGCCCAGTGCCGAGACGATCGTCCCGAGCGCATGGCGCTGCCCGGCTCCGAACAGGACCTGGCGCGGGCCGCGCAGGACACCGAGCAGGCTCATGGGTGCTCCGAGGGGAGGAGGGATGGGATCGGGACCGTGGAGGTGGCGGGGCGGCTGACCGGTGCTCTTGTCAGGGGACCCATTTCCTATACGATCCGATTGGTGCGAGAGCATGAGCCACGGCACCGGCCTCTGTCAACAGGTCCGGGCTCGACACGCGGAGAAGGGACCAGGACATGGACGAGGCGACGACGGGCCAGGCCAGCGGGCCGTGGTCCCCGCCCACCGGGGACGGGCTCCGCGTGGACCGCACGCGCGGCCGCCTGGCCGACGAGGTCTACGACACCCTCCTCGGGCAGCTGATGTCGCTCCACATCGAGCCGGGCTCGCGCGTGACGATCGACGCGCTGGCGCGCGAGCTGCGCGTCTCGCAGACGCCGATCCGCGACGCGCTCAACCGGATGGAGGCCGACGGTCTCGTCGTCCGGGTGCCGCACGCCGGCTACCGGATCCCCCCGCAGATCACGCGCGGGCGCTTCGAGGACATGGTGGAGATCCGCCTCCTCCTCGAGCCCGCCGCGGCCCGCCACGCGGCCGAGCGCGCCTCGTCCGAGCAGGTCAGCGGCCTGCGGCGGATGCTCGACGAGATGGCCGAGCTGGTCGAGGGGGACCGCCACGTCGCCTACGGCGCCTTCGGCCTCCGCGACGCCGCCTTCCACGACCTCGTCGCCGACAGCGCCGGCAACCAGGTGGTCCGCGAGGCGCTGGCGCGGCTGCACACGCACGTGCACCTCTTCCGGCTGTTCTACGACGCCGAGGTGACCTTCTTGGCGATGGGTGAGCACGAGGAGGTCCTGGGCGCGATCGCCGCCCGCGACCCCGACGCGGCGGCGTACGCCATGCGGCGCCACATCCTGCTCTCGCGCGACCGCTTCCGGCGGCTGTTCGACGAGTCCGAGGAGGTGGACCTGTCCGGCCAGGGTCTTGACGGGAGCCCGCGGTCGGCGGAATCCTAGGTCGACCGATCCAATCCGATCCGATGGGATCGATCGTCAGCCCGCCCGCCCCCTGAAGTGCGAGGAGATCCAGGTGCCCAGAGCACTGCTCATGACCGGCGACGCCGCCGAAGAGCTCGACACCATGTACCCCTACTACCGCGTGCAGGAGGGCGGCTGGGACGTGGACGTCGCCTCGCTGACGACGCGCGACATCCAGCTCGTGATCCACGAGTTCGACCCCAACTCCGACGCCTACGTCGAGAAGAACGGCCGCAAGCTGCCGGTGGACCTCACCTGGTCCGAGGTCGACGTCGAGCGCTACGACGCCCTGATCATCCCCGGCGGCCGCGCCCCTGAGTGGATCCGCGTCGACGCGGACGTGCGCCGCATCACCGAGCACTTCTTCGCCCGCGACCTGCCCATCGCGCTGGTCTGCCACGGCGCGCAGGTCCCGGCCGTCTACGGCCTGCTCAAGGGGCGCCGCACCGCGTGCTTCCCGCCCATCACCGGCGACATGGAGAACGCCGGCGCGACGGTCGTCGACGCTCCGGACTGCGTGGACGGGAACCTCGTCTCCTGCCGCGGCTGGCCCGACATGCCGCAGTTCGGCCGGGCCATGATGGAGGTCTTCGACAAGTCCATCGGCGACGCGTCGGCATGACCACCGGCTCCCGGGCGCCCTCAGCGGCGCGGTGACGGACCACCGCAGCGTCGAGGTCGCCGGGTCACCCGTGCACGTGCTCGACGTCGGGGCCGGAGCCGGGCGCACCGTGCTGATGCTGCACGGCTCGGGGCCCGGCACCACGGGCGCCGGCGCCTGGGCTGCGACCGCCGCTGCCCTCGCCGGGTCGCACCGCGTGGTGGCTCCGGACCAGGCCGGCTTCGGCGGCACGCCGCTGCCGCCCGGGACGTCGGGGGGCCTGCGGGTCTGGACGGAGCAGGCGGCCGGCCTCATGGAGGCCCTCGGCGAGACGTCGTACGCGGTCGTCGGCCACTCCATGGGTGGTGCGGTCGCCCTCGCCCTGGCAGCCGCCCGTCCGCGTCAGGTCGCGCGGGTCGTCGCGGTCGCGACCATGGGCGCTCCCGGTGCGCCGCTGTCCGCCGACCTCAACGCCGTGTGGGCTGCGGCTCCGGGCCGTGCCGGCGCCCGCGACATGCTGGGCCGACTCGTCCTCGACCAGTCACTGGTCACCGAGGAGGCGGTCGCCGCACGGGCGAGCGCGATGGAGGCCGGCGCGGAGTCGTTCGCGGCGATGTTCCCCGCGCCCCGCACCCGGTGGGTCGACGACCTGACGCTGTCGGCCACCACGCTGGCCGCCGTGCGCGCACCGGTCCTGCTGGTCCACGGGGCGCAGGACCGGCTGACGCCACTGCCGACGGCCGCGCTGCCGCTCCTCGACCACCTCGCCGACGTACGACTCCACGTCCTCGGCCGCTGCGGTCACGCGCCGCCGGTGGAGCAGCCCGCGGCGTTCCGGGAGCTGCTGGCGGGCTTCCTCGCCCCCGCCCTCAGGAGCCGATCAGAGGCCGATCAGAGGCCCATCAGAGGTTGATGGTGATGTCGGCGTCCTTGCGGAGGTCCTCCACCAGCGCCGTCGCGACCTTGCCGGTCTCCTGGCTCGACGCCTGCTCCTCGAGCTGGTCGCGCACCTGGGCGAACGGCGGGATCTCCTGGCCGCCACCGCCCGTGGCCGCCTGCTGCTCCTTGACCTGGTCGTAGAGCTTGCGCAGCTCCTTGTCGGTCGGCTCGACCGGACCGTTCTCGTCCTCGACGAGTTGCTCGACCATCGCCTGCGTCTTGACCTGCTGACGCGCCTGGTCGGCACTGACGCCCTGCGCCTCGACCGCCTCGAGCAGCTCGTCGGCGGTCTTCATGCCGTTCTGCTCGGCCAGGCTGGTGAGCTCGGCCTCGACGGCCTCGTCGGAGACCTCGAGTCCGCGGGACTCGGCCTCCTGGAGGAGCAGCTCGGTGTCGACGAGGTTGTCCGCGGTCTCCTTGCGGAGCGCCTCCTCGTCCGGGGCCTGGCCACTCATCTGCGCCTGGGCGGCCGCCTGCTGGAAGGCCGCCTCGTAGATCGGGACGAACTCCTCCTTGGTCACCTCCTCGCCGTTGACCTCGGCCACGACGTCGGGGATGGAGTCGAGGTCGGGCTGGGGGCCTTCGGCGGCGCCGTCCGAGGCACCGGCGGACGGCGACGCGCTCGACGAGGCGTCCTTGGCGGCGTCCGTGCCGGCGTCGGAGTCGGAGTCGGAGGAGCCCGAGCCGCCGCAGGCGGAGAGGGTGAGGACGGCGGCGACCGAGAGGGCGCCGAGTGCCGTGCGCGCGCGCGTGCTGAAGAGGGAGGTCATCGTGGAAGTCATCGCACCCGACGGTACGCACCCAACCTGAGCGCCGTCCTCAGGGTTCTCAGGTCGTGGCCGCCGTCACAGGCCGTCGAGGGAGTCGGGTACGACGAGGGCGTCGGGGTCCTGGCGCACCGGGAGCTGCGCGAGCGCCGTGCGCACGAGCGTGAGACGGGCGGCCACCGTGACCTTCTGGCGCAGCCGGCCCACTCCCGTCTCGCCGAGCGTCTGCTCCACCGCCTCCGCGATCTGGGCGTCGGTAAAGGTGGGACGGGTGCCGGCAGGCACCTCCACGTCGGGCAGCGCGATCAGCACGGGCAGCACCTGGCTGCCGACCGCCTCGAGGAGGTGGTAGCGGTCGATCTTGCTCATCGACTCCCACGCCTCCTCGCCCTTGGCGCGGCGGCCGACCTTGCCGCCGGCCACGATCTTCGCGGCGGCGGTGACGGCGACGGTCAGCTCGTGCTCGGTGAAGCGCATAGGACCAGCATGCCTGACCGGCCGGACGGCTCAGTAGTGCGCCGTCATCACGTGCTTGATGCGCGTGTAGTCGTCGAAGCCGTACCCCGACAGGTCCTTGCCGTAGCCGGAGGCGCCGAAGCCGCCGTGCGGCATCTCGGAGACGAAGGGGATGTGGGTGTTGACCCACACGCAGCCGAAGTCGAGCTCGCGGGTGAGTCGGTCGGCGACGCCGACGTCGCGGGTCCACACGCTGGCAGCGAGTCCGTAGGGCACGCCGTTGGCCAGCGCGACCGCGTCGGCCTCGTCGTCGAAGGACTGCACCGTGAGCACCGGGCCGAAGACCTCCTCCTGCACGATGCGGTCGTCCTGGCGTACGCCGGTGACGACGGTCGGCGCGAAGAAGAACCCTGCGTCACCGTGCCGGCTCCCCCCGGTGCGGACGGTCGCGTGGTCGGGCAGCTCGGCCAGGAACGCCTCGACCTTCGCGAGGTGGCTCGCGTTGTTGAGCGGCCCGTAGTCCGCCTCCTCGTCCGACGGCGCGCCGGGCGACGTGCCCTCGGCCGCCTTCACGAGCAGGTCGACGAGCTCGTCGTGGACGCTGCTGTGCGCGATGACGCGGGTGGCGGCGGTGCAGTCCTGGCCGGCGTTGAAGTAGGCCGCCGCGGCGATCAGCTCCGCGGCGCGAGGCAGGTCGGCGTCCGGCAGCACGACGACGGGCGCCTTGCCGCCGAGCTCGAGGTGCACCCGCTTCAGGGACTTGGCCGCCGACAGCGCGACCTCGGTGCCCGCCCGGACGGAGCCGGTGATGGCGACCAGGCCGGGCGTCGGGTGCTCGACGAGGTAGCGGCCGGTGGAGGCGTCGCCGTTGACGACGTTGAGCACCCCGGGCGGCAGCACGGCGCCGGCGATCTCGGCGAGCAGCACGGTCGAGCGGGGGGTGGTGTCGCTGGGCTTGAGCACGACCGTGTTGCCGGCGGCGAGGGCGGGAGCGATCTTCCAGATCGCCATCGCGAACGGGTAGTTCCACGGCGTCACCTGTCCGACGACGCCGATGGGCTCACGGCGGATCGCCGAGGTGTGCCCCTCGAGGTACTCCCCCGACGACTTGCCCTCCAGCAGCCGCGCGGCGCCGGCGAAGAACCGCAGCTGGTCGACGCCCTGGTCGACCTCCTCGCTCGCGATGTAGCGCACCGGCTGGCCGGTGTCGCGGGCCTGCACCGCGCTGATCTCGTCGCGTCGCCCGACGATCGCGGTGGCGAGGTCGAGGAGGTACGCCTGCCGCACCCCGGGGGTGAGCCGCTTCCACGTGGTCGACGCGCGCTCGGCAGCGGCGTACGCCCGGTCGACCTCCTCGTGCGTCGAGATCGGCGAGCGTCCGTCGGGCTTGCCGGTCACCGGGTCGACGAGGTCGATGAACTCGCTGGTCGCCGACGCCACGAGCTCGCCGTCGATGAAGTTGCGGACCGTCTGGTCGGTGGGCTCGGTCATGGGGGACTCCTCCGGTGCTCAGGCGACGTAGATCTTGCGGATGGTCTCGCGGACGACCCAGGTGGTGCGCTCGCCGGCTCGCAGGCGTACGACGCTGCCGGGCGTGAGGTCCACCTGCTCGCCGTCGTCGTCGAAGGACACCGTCCCCGAGCCGGACAGCACGACGAACACCTCGTCGACCTCGACGTCGGTCGCGGTGCCCGGCGTCATCTCCCACACGCCGACCTCGACCCCGGAGACCGCGGCGAGCGCGCGCGAGCCGGCCTCGGGGGCGCCGTCGACGACGGTGCCGGGGTCGAGCGGAGTGGTCGGCACCGTGGCGGCGACGTCCAGGACACGGGTGGTCTCGCGGGTCATGTCCAGCATCGTCCCCAGCGGGACGGGACGCGCGGCCCGACGATCTGTCGTCACTTCGCCCGCCCGCGCAACAGTTCGTCTGCCACGAGCGCGACGTGCAGCGAGACCCGGACGTCGGGGTCGTCGAGGTCGGCGTCGAGGACCGCCTCGATCCGCGCCAGCCGGTCGTAGAAGGCGGCCCGCGACAGGTGCAGGCTGGCGGCCGCCTCGGTCTTGCTGGACGGGTGCTGCAGCAGCGCGCGCAGGGCAGCGAGGAGGGCGGTGCGCGACCCGTCGGCCCGGTCGTGCTCCTGCAGCGGCCCGAGCTCGCGCTCGACGAAGAGCCGGACGCGCTCGTCCTCGCCGAGCAGCGCCAGCAGGCCGCGCAGGTGCAGGTCGGCGAGCCGGTGCACGTCGGGGTCCTGCTCGCGCCGTGCCTGCGGTGCGGCGTCGGCGACCTGCCCGGCCTCCGCGACCGTGCGGGCGACGCCGGTGCGGTCGGGAGCGGTGCGGCCCGCGGCGACGACGACGTCGTGGTGCGCCAGCACGCGTGCGGCCAGCCGGTCGACGAGCTCGTCGGCGTCCGCGCCGGGCGTGGTGGAGACGAGCACCCGCAGGTCGCGCTCGACCTCGCACACCAGCGCGGGCACCCGCAGCGCGTGCGCCGCGCGGACGACCGTGGCGGCCACCTCGTCCAGGTCCACCGGCGCCACGGTGCCCACCCGGCCCCGGACAACCACGCCGGTGAGGCTGCGGCGGTGGACCGGGAAGCCGGCCAGCTCGCAGCGACGTCGTACGTCGTCGGAGGCGGGGTCCTCTGCCAGCCCGGTGAGCAGCTCGAGGTGCGTGCGCCGCATGAGGGTGCCGCGATCGCGGTCGTGCAGCCGGTGCAGCGCGAGGGCGGACGCGGCGCGCTCGGCCACGGCGACCAGCCGCTGCGACGGCGCCTGCGGCGAGCCGATGACCAGCCGGCCCCACGCCCGGTCGGCCGTGCCGAGCCTGGTCACGAGCCAGCCGTTGGCGGCGTCCCAGCCGGTGCGTCCGGCGACCTCGACGCGGCGCGAGCGCGCGGGCCAGCCGGCGAGGAAGCCGTCGTCCTCGTCGGGCCCGGCGAAGTAGTCGAGCGGCCGGTGCTGGGCGTTCTCCACGACCACGGGGGCGTCGGCGAGGCGTTGCACGGCCCGGAGGACCTCGACGGGGCTGGCCAGCTCGTTGCTGAGCTCGGTGAAGGTCTCGTGCACGCGCTGCGCCTCGCGCAGCTCGGCGAGCTGCTGGTCGACCACGCGCTCGCCGATCTCCTGCGCGAGCGCCGCGAAGCGGGTCTCCCGGGCCAGCACGACCAGGGGCAGGCCGTGCCGCTCGCAGGCGTCGACCAGGGCGTCGGGCAGCGCGGACTCCCAGCGTCGGCCGAGCTCGACCACCACGCCGGCGCTGCCGACGTCGGCGAGCTCGTCGACGAACGACACCAGGCCGGCCGCGTCGGTGTCGCCCGGGAGGCCGGTGCCCATGGTGAGCAGGAGGTCGCCCGCTCGGAGCAGCTGGCGCACGTCGGGTCGCTCGGTGGCGTGCACCCAACGGATCGCCCGGTCCGTCCCGGAGGCACCGGCGAGCACCTCCGGAGCGGCGCGGCGGAAGGTGGGGAGCTCCAGCGCCTCACGGAGCGTCACCCCCGGCGTCACGTCGACCACGGCGCCCAGCCTACGCGCGCACGGGGTGACGAAGTGTCCGGCCGCTGCGCCCGATGCCGACGATCCGACACCCACGGCGCGGTCGTACGACCAGCAGGATGAGCCGCATGACCACCTCAGCTCCCGTCGAGATCGTGCACTGGGTCGACGGCTCGCCCCTGACCGGCTCCCCCACCGGCTGGGCCGACGTGACTAACCCTGCCAGCGGCCGGGTCACCGGTCGCGTCGCGCTCGCGAGCGAGGGCGACGTCGCCGAGGTCATCGCCGCCGCGTCGCGCGCCGCCCGGAGCTGGGGCACGACGTCGCTCGCACGTCGGACGCAGGTGCTCTTCTCCTTCCGCGAGCTGCTCAACGCGCGCAAGGACGAGCTCGCCGCGATCATCACCGCCGAGCACGGAAAGGTGCACTCCGACGCGATGGGCGAGATCGCCCGCGGCCTCGAGGTGGTGGAGTTCGCGTGCGGCATCTCGCACCTGCTCAAGGGCGGCCACAGCGAGGAGGCCTCGACCGGCATCGACGTGCACTCCAAGCGGGTGCCGCTCGGCGTGGTCGGCATCATCAGCCCCTTCAACTTCCCCGCGATGGTGCCGATGTGGTTCTTCCCCATCGCCATCGCCGCCGGCAACACCGTCGTGCTGAAGCCGAGCGAGAAGGACCCCAGCGCTGCCGGCTGGATCGCCGCCCTGTGGCAGGAGGCCGGGCTCCCCGACGGCGTCTTCAACGTGCTGCACGGCGACAAGACCGCCGTCGACGCACTGCTCACCAGCCCCGACGTGCAGGCCATCAGCTTCGTCGGCTCCACGCCGATCGCGGAGTACGTCTACGAGACCGCGAGCCGGCACGGCAAGCGCGTCCAGGCCCTCGGCGGCGCGAAGAACCACATGGTCGTGCTGCCCGACGCCGATCTCGACCTCGCGGCGGACTCGGCGGTCAACGCGGGGTACGGCAGCGCGGGCGAGCGCTGCATGGCGATCAGCGTGCTCGTCGCGGTCGACCCGATCGGCGACGAGCTCGTCGCCCGGATCGCCGACCGCACCCGCACGCTGCTGATCGGCGACGGAGGGCGCGACGCGACCGGCGGCGAGAAGGAGGCCGACATGGGTCCCCTCGTGACGAAGGCCCACCGCGACCGGGTCAGCTCGTTCATCGACTCCGGCGAGGCCGCCGGCGCGAAGGTGGTCGTCGACGGACGCGACGTCGCCGCCCGTGGCGGCGAGGAGGGCTTCTGGCTCGGCCCGACGCTCTTCGACGAGGTCACCCCCGACATGGACATCTACCGCGAGGAGATCTTCGGGCCTGTCCTGTCGGTGGTCCGCGCGACGTCGTACGAGGAGGCGGTCGCGCTGGTCAACGCCAACGAGTACGGCAACGGCACCGCGGTCTTCACCAACGACGGTGGTGCGGCCCGCCGCTTCGAGGCCGACGTGACCGTCGGGATGATCGGCGTCAACGTGCCCGTCCCGGTGCCGGTGGCCTACTACTCCTTCGGCGGCTGGAAGCGCTCGCTCTTCGGCGACACCCACGCCCACGGCACCGAGGGCGTCCACTTCTTCACCCGCGGCAAGGTCGTCACCACCCGGTGGATCGACCCCGCCAACCGCCCCGAGGGCGGCCTCGAGCTGGGGTTCCCGCGCAATGACTGAGACGACCACCCGCTCCGACCTGTCCAGCACGTACGACGCCGCCCGGGCCTACGAGCTCGACCGCGCGCACGTCTTCCACTCCTGGTCGGCCCAGGCCGAGATCAGCCCGATGGTGGTCACCCGCGCCGAGGGCAGCCACGTCTGGGACGGCGCCGGGCGGCGCTACCTCGACTTCTCCTCCCAGCTGGTCTTCACCAACCTCGGCCACCAGCACCCGCGCGTCGTCGCCGCGATCAGGGAGCAGGCCGAGCACCTGTGCACGATCGCCCCGGCCGTGGCCAACGGCACCCGGTCCGAGGCGGCGCGGCTGATCGCGAGCCACACCCCCGGCGACCTCGACCACGTGTTCTTCACCAACGGCGGTGCCGACGCCAACGAGCACGCCGTACGCATGGCACGGTTGCACACCGGACGGCACAAGGTGCTGACGACCTACCGCAGCTATCACGGCGGCACCCACCTGGCCGTCAACATGACCGGCGACCCGCGCCGGTGGGCCAGCGACCACGGCTCGGCCGGCACGGTGCACTTCTTCGGCCCGTTCCTCTACCGCAGCGCCTTCCACGCGACCACCGAGGCCGAGGAGTGCCAGCGGGCGCTCGAGCACCTCGAACAGGTCGTCGCGCTCGAAGGACCGGCGACCGTCGCCGCGATCGTGCTCGAGGCCATCCCCGGCACCGCCGGGATCATGGTCCCGCCGCCGGGCTACCTCGCCGGCGTGCGGGAGATCTGCGACCGCCACGGCATCGTGCTGGTCGCCGACGAGGTGATGTCCGGCTTCGGCCGCGCGGGGCGGTGGTTCGCCGTCGAGCACGGCGAGGTCACGCCCGACCTGCTCACCTTCGCCAAGGGCGTGAACTCCGGCTACGTCCCGCTCGGCGGCGTGGCGATCAGCGACGCGATCCACGCGACCTTCGCCCACCGGACCTACCCCGGCGGGCTCACCTACTCCGGCCACCCGCTGGCGTGCGCCGCGGCGGTGGCGACGATCCGCGCGATGGAGGACGACGACGTCGTCGGCCGCGCCGACCGCCTCGGTGCCGACGTGCTCGGCCCCGGCCTCCGCGAGCTCGCCGACCGGCACGAGTGGATCGGCGAGGTGCGCGGCACCGGCGCGTTCTGGGCGATCGAGCTGGTGAGCGACCGGGAGACCCGCGCGCCGCTGGCCCCCTACGGCGGCTCGAGCCCCGAGGTGGCGGCGGTCGTGAAGGGCTGCCAGGAGCGCGGGATGCTGCCCTTCGTCAACTACAACCGCATCCACGTCGTGCCGCCGCTCACCACCACCGACGAGGAGGCGCGCGAGGGTCTCGCGATCCTCGACGCGGCCCTGGCCGCGGCCGCCGGCTGACGCCCGACGACCGGTGACCGCCCATCGCACCGCCTACGAGCGGTACGCCCCGGACCCGCGGCTCGTGACGGAGTCGCTGGCCGACAGCGCGCCGGCGGTCTTCTGGCTCGACGACGTCGGCGCAGCGCCGGCGTACGACCCGCTGACCGCTGCGACCCCCGCCGACCTCACGGTCGTCGGCGGCGGCTACCTCGGCCTGTGGGCGGCCGTCCACGCCAAGCGCCGCGACCCCGGCCGCCGGGTGGTGCTGCTGGAGGCGCAGACCGTCGGGTGGGCGGCGTCGGGGCGCAACGGCGGCTTCTGCGAGGCGTCGCTGACGCACGGCGAGGACAACGGCCGGTCACGCTGGCCCGAGGAGCACGACGTCCTCGAACGCCTGGGCGCGGCCAACCTCGACGCCTTCGAGGCCGACGTCCGCGACCTCGGCCTGCCCTGCGAGTGGGAGCGCACCGGCGCGCTGTCGGTCGCGGTCGAGGACCACCAGGTCGACTGGCTGCGTGACTCGCCTGCCCACCCCGACCAGCACTTCCTCGACCGCGAGGAGGTGCGGGCCGCGATCGACAGCCCGCTCTTCCTTGCCGGCGGCCTCGCGCCCGACACCACTGCCCTGGTCCACCCGGCACGTCTGGCGCTCGGCCTGGCGCGGGCGGCCGCGGACCTCGGCGTGGAGGTGCACGAGCACTCGGCCGTGACCGCGATCCGGCGCGAGGGCGACGTCGTCGAGGTGGCTACGGACCGCGCGAGCGTGACGTCGGACCAGGTCGTGCTTGCGACCGGCGTCTTCCCCGCCCTGCTGCGCCGCAACCGGCTGATGACCGTGCCGGTCTACGACTACGTGCTCGTCACCGAGCCGCTCACCGCCGACCAGCTCGCCTCCATCGGCTGGGCCGGTCGGCAGGGGCTCGGCGACCTCGCCAACCAGTTCCACTACGCCCGGCTGACCGCCGACGACCGCGTGCTGTGGGGCGGGTACGACGCCGTCTACCCCGCGGGCGGTCGCCTGCACCCACGCCACGAGGACCGGCCGGAGAGCCACGAGCGCCTGGCCTCCCACTTCCTCGCGACCTTCCCCCAGCTCGAGGGGGTCCGCTTCACCCACCGCTGGGCCGGCGCCATCGACACGTCCACGCAGTTCGCCGCGTTCTACGGCACCACGCACGGGGGCCGGGTCGCCCATGCAGCCGGCTTCACCGGGCTCGGTGTCGGCGCCACCCGCTGGGCGGCCGAGGTGCTGCTCGACCTCCTCGCCGGTTTGCCGACCGAGCGCACGGAGCTGCGGATGGTGCGTGAGCGCCCGCTCCCCTTCCCGCCGGAGCCGCTCGCCTCGGCCGGCATCAACCTCACCCGCTGGTCACTGGACCGCGCCGACCACCGGGAGGGGCGGCGCAACGGCTTCCTGCGCGTGCTCGACCGGGCAGGACTGGGGTTCGACTCCTGAGCGGCCGAGCCCCTGACCCACACTCCGGTCAGGGGCTCGGCCCGCTCGCTCGTCGACGAGCGGATCGCTCAGCGCACGGCGTACGCGTCGATGAT
The DNA here is from genome assembly GCF_042666175.1 of Nocardioides sp. GCM10028917. Lineage (NCBI taxonomy): Bacteria > Bacillati > Actinomycetota > Actinomycetes > Propionibacteriales > Nocardioidaceae > Nocardioides > Nocardioides sp. GCM10028917. The sequence continues at coordinate 1,353,407 of NZ_JBHTFL010000007.1, read as the reverse complement.
CGTCTGCTCGACGCTGCGGCCGAGCGTGTCGTCGGCCCGGGCCCGGAGGCTGGCCTTCGCTCCGACCCGGTTGCGCACCGTCACCGAGCACGCGCCCTTGCCACAGTCCTTCAGCACCAGCGGCTCCCACGTGGCGCCCTGGTCCCAGGAGACGTCGATGCTGCGGTGCGCCAGCGGGCTCGTCGCGACGCCCTCCGGCATCGGGAACGCGACCTCGAAGCGGTACTGCCCCTTGGGCGCGCTGTTGCTGCCCGACAGCTCCATCCGGTAGTCGACGCCGAGCATCGGCAGCACCGACCAGGCCCCGGTCGGCTGCTCCGACCGGAAGGACCAGCGCGTCCGGATGTCCGTGGAGAGCTGCCAGAACCGGTTCTTCCGGTGTGCATGTGTCTCGACGACGACGTCGTGGTCCCCGGTGGGCATCCGCTCGTTGAGGAACGAAGACCAGTCGGTGACCCAGATCTCCTTGCCGTCCACGATGATCCTGCCGGTGTACTCCTGGGTCCACAGGTCGGAGTTGCCGTAGTGCCCTGCCGCATCGGTGAAGGCGCCGTGCGAGAAGTAGAGCCAGTCGCCCTCCCGGACCGGCGGCTGAGCGCCGTTCGTCACGCTCTGCAGTGGTGAGACCCGAGAGCCGATGGGACCGCCGAACCACGTGTCGCGCGTGGTGGTGCCGCCTCGGAAGGTCCTCCGCGGCGCCCAGAGGCTGGCGTACTCGCCGAGGTAGGTGGCGTCGAGCACCATCACCTTGCGCTCCCACACCGCGTCCGCGGACACGTAGTGCGTGACGGTGCTCGGGAACGGGACCAGCCGCATCTGTCCGAGGTTCGCGACGCCACCGCGGCTCGGCACCCAGCCGACCAGCTCCTCCATCGCCACGAGCCCGTCCCGGCTGGTGGTGCCCAGGCCGCGGTAGTCCTCGACCACGGCGGCGACCGCCTCACCCGTGGCGTCCACGACCCCGCCGTCGGGGACCTCGTCGGCGTAGTGGTGGACCAGGTCGTAGATGTACCCGGGGTGCGTGCGGGTGGTGATGCGCGCGGACCCGGCGTCTGCGAGAAGCGCCGAGGCCTCCCACGGCCGGACCTCCAGCGCGGGCAACGGCGGCTCTGCGGCCACGGTGCCGGCACAGGTCTCGCCCGGACCGGCGTAGGCCACCATGCCCACCGCCCCCGCGGCGTCGAGCGAGGCCGCGGCGGCACTGAGGTCGCTGCAGGTCCCGGACACGAAAGCGAGCGCACCGGCCACCCCGGCGGTCCGGGGCTGTGCCGCAGTGCCGGCGTCGACCACCGGGTGCTTCCCGCCGACCTCGGGGGTCGTCGACTCGGCGACGGGCCTGCCCGGTTGCGGCAGGGGCCGAGCGCCGACAGCCTTGCCACCGGTCGGTGTGATCGTGGCCTCCGGCTGGGCCAGCTGCCAGTTCGTGGCGAGCGACGCGGCGCCGGGAAGCCCAGCGGTGGGCCGCGCGTAGACGCGGTCGTGGGCGCCGGCCAGCATGAAGCCGGCACCTCCGGACTCGCCGGTCCAGGAGACGTCGAGCGTGACGTTGTCGTCGACCACGGGGCGGTCGGCGCGGTAGCTGAACCGGCTGGTCGCGTCCTCGTCCAGGACGATCTCCCGGTCGCGGTCCACGGTGAGCTGCGGCTCGTAGGACAGGATGCCCTCGCGAGCCCCGTCAGCGGCCAGGCCGAAGGACGCCACGGCCGTGCTGTACGTGCCCGGCGGGACCCGGAAGGTCGTGGTCACGGCGCCGGGGACGGCGTCGTAGGTGCGCTGGTCGAAGAACCACGGGTCGCCGATGGAGCTGAGCGACACCTGGTGGGCGGCCTTCTGCGAGCCGGAGCGGGGGACCACGCGCACGGTCACGTCGTAGAGCTCCTGCTCCAGCAGGTAGCCGACGGCGGTCCGGATGGTACGGCCGTCGGGCCCGGTCGCCGTGACGACGCCCGAGTGGCTGCCGGGCTCGCCGCTCCGGGGGTCCGCGGTGACGTCCGTGGCGGCCTCGCCGTGGGCCGGCACCACCAGACGGTCGGTGGTGAGGGCCATGGTCCCCCGCACGGTCGAGCCGTCCTGGCCGGACAGGGCCAGGTCGAGCGTGACGTCGGTGTCGGTCGTGTTGGTGTAGCGCAGCGTCGTGCTGGTCGGCTCCGCCTCGGCGTAGGGCCAGGCGAACGTGCCGAGGTGCAGCGAGGCAGGGGCCAGGACCTCTGCCCCGATGGCACGGAGCGCGTCGATGCGGCCCGTACCGGTGTCGAAGACCGTCGCGTCGGGGACGGGAACGGTGGTGTTGGCGATCGCCGACTTGAGCCGCTCAGCGCCCCACGTCGGGTGCTGCTGCGTGAGCATGGCGGCGAGCCCGGCGACGTGCGGCGTCGCCATGGACGTCCCGCTGATGGAGGTGTAGTACTCGTCCACCGTGGGTCCGAGGTTGGTCCCGGCGGCGCGAGCCGCCGTGATGTCGACGCCGGGGGCGCTGACCTCCGGCTTGAGACCGCCGTTGAGGATGCGCGGACCACGGCTGGAGAAGCCGGCCATGGCGTCGTTCCCGTCCACCGCGCCGACGGTCAGGGCCGCATCGGCGGAGCCCGGGCTGCTCACCGTCGACGGGCCGGGACCGGCGTTCCCGGCGGCGACGACGAACAGCGTGTCGGAAGACGCGGAGAGCTCGTCGAGGGCCTTGGCCAACGGATGGGTGCCGTCGTCGGCGTCCCCGCCCAGGCTCATGCTCACCACGTCGGCCTGCTGCTGCACGGCCCACTGCATGCCTGCCAGGACCCAGGAGTCGGCACCCCAGCCCCCGTCGGTGAGGACCTTGCCGACGATGAGGTCGGCTCCCGGTGCGACTCCTCGCCGCAGGCGGTCGGACGCCGCGCCGTTGCCGGCGATCGTGGAGGCGACGTGCGTGCCGTGTCCGTTGCCGTCCGCGACCCCGGCGTCGGAGGTGAAGTTCAGCGCGTCTGACACCTTGCCCGCCAGGTCGGGGTGGGTCGGGTCGTAGCCCGTGTCGAGGACCGCCACGGTCGTACCGGTGCCGTCGAGTCCCGCCGCCCATGCCTCCGGTGCGTGGATCCGGGGGACCGACTGCTCGAGCGCAGCCTCGACCCGGCCGTCGAGGTCGACCCGGACGGCTCCGTCGGCCAGGGCGTCGGGAGCGCCGTCGGCGTCGTCCTTCGTGAGGTCGTCCCAGAAGGCCCTCGCGCGGTCCTTGTCCGCGTGGAACGCCGTGACGCCCAGCATCGGAACGGTGAGCGTCCGCTCGGCTGCGGTGAGCGAGGCACTCCGGGACTCGGCGGCCGCGGTGGTGCCGCGACCGTAGTCGACGATCACGGGAAGGGAGCCGGTCGAGGCGTCGTCGTACCTCGCCTCGACCAGCGCGGTCACGTCGAAGAGGTCCCGGTCGATGCGCTCGGCGGCCAGGAGCCCGAACGCCGACGTCGGCACGACGAAGAGGTGCCCGTCGGTGCGCGTGATGGCCGCCTGGGGCGTCGTGCCGTCCTCGCCCGGCTCCAGCGAGACCGACTGGCGACCGTCGTCGCCGGTGGAGAGCCGGACGACGTCGCCGGTGACGAGGGTGACCCGGTGCTGGACCGGCGGTCCCGACCGGTCGCGGCCGTCGGTCGGAGCCGGTGCGGCTCCGGCGGAGGGAGCGACGACGCCGGCGAGGGAGGCGGTGAGCGCGACGGCGACGAGCGCGGTGGCGCCGGTCGCTGTCGGGCGTACGAGGGCGCAGCGGAGCGCGCTCGGACCAGTGCGTGATGGCACGGAGGATCCTTTCGATGGAAGCACGGCACCGACGCGGCTGTCGCGTCATCACGTGCTCCGTCGACTCTGGGTCGGGCCGCGACGCGGATCAAGGAACTCCGCTGTCGCCTTGTCGCCAACGACGCAATGCCGTCACTCCCCAGCGGCGGTCAGGAGCGCCCGAGCCACCGACGACCGGCTGCGGCGTGACCCAGCTGGAAGCGTGAGGACACGCCGGCCCGCTCCATGAGCTGACGCACCCGCCGCTGCACGGTGCGCTGGGACATCCCGAGCTGGCCGCCGATGGCCTGGTCCGTGAGTCCGTGGAACAGCAAGGTCAGCAGCTGCTTGTCCACCTCGTCCAGCGGTGAGGCATCGAGGTCGCTCCAGTCGCCGGTCGAGTCGCCGGTGGGGGTGAAGACCTGACCGCCGTCCCACGCGAGCTCGAAGAGGGCGACCAGGGCATCCAGCAGGCCGCTCGGGTGGACCAGCAGCGCCCCGCTGCCGCGGTCGTCCGTCCCCGCCAGCGGCAGGAGGGCGAGCTCGCGGTCCACGACGAGCAGCCGGATGGGAACCGACCCGCGGATCCGGCACGCCCCACCGGCCTCGACCAGCTGGCGTACCTCGTCGAAGTATCCGGCCCGGTCGAAGGCCCGGGCCTCGATGACGAGCCGGTAGGTCACCCCTCGCTCGAGGGCCCGGTCCTCGTCGTCGTTCTCCTCGGGGCTCACCACCGCGACCGACGCCTTCACGAATGCGAGCACCTCGCTACGGGCTCCCCGCTGCAGCTGGAGGAAGCGCTGCCCGACTGCCTGGGGGCCGTGCACCACCTCGATGACGTCCACCAGAGCGCGCTCGTCGGCACCCGTCCGGTAGGTCTCGGCCAGCGCGGTCAGCTGGACCTGGGCACGTCGCAGCGCCTCCTGCCGCTCCGCGAGCATGGCACCCAACGCCACCGCAGGCGGCGAGGCGGCGAAGCGGCCGGGATCGGCGACCGAGCGGGCGACGAGACCCTTGGCCTCGAGGTCCGACAGCACGGCCGCACCGGCGCGTGGTTCGAGACCCAGTGCGGTGGCCACGTCCTCGGCGGACTCCGATGTCCCCGCCACGAGCCTCTGGTAGACGCGCTCCTCGTCCTCGCTGAGTCCCAACGCCTCCAGCACGACTCCTCCTCCGGTCCGGCGAGGCCGGCACCAGGGTGACCGCTGGACGCCGAGCATCACGACTCTAGTGACCCCGACGAGCGAGGTGCTTGACCGCTGAGCGACCCGACCGAGACGGATCGAGTCTGTTCTTCGGCCGGCCGGAGGAACATGATGGGTGCTGCCGCTAGCGGGTCGCTGTGGCCCGACCGCAGATCGGATGGTTCGTCATGGTGACCTTCGCCGGCGTCGACCACGTGTCGTTCACCGTGTCCGACCTCGACAGGAGCCAGCACTTCTACACCACCGTGCTCGGCTTCGTGATGGTGCTGGACGTCGGCTACGGACGCATCTTCATGCATCCCGGCACCGGCTTCACGCTCTCGCTGATGAAGCACGAGGGAGCACACGGCGGCGACTTCACCGAGCTCACGACCGGTCTCGACCACCTCGGCCTGACCGCGACGTCACGCTCCGACCTGGAGGAGTGGGAGCGCCGCTTCGACGACCTCGGCGTCACCTACACGCCCATCCGCGACATGGAGTTCGGCTACCACCTCAACTTCCGCGATCCGGACAACATCGCGCTCGAGCTGTCGGCCCCCAACGAGCATCTGATCGCCGCCAGGAAGGCACTCGCTGACGGCCAGACCAGCCAGGCCGACATCGACGCCTTCATCGATGAGCATGACCTCGACCTGCCCCGGGCGAGCACGGACTGAGTCCGCGCCACGTCGCGTCATGGGCCGGCAACGGGTCGGTGCGGGATGGCAGCAGCGATCATGAAGAGGGCAAGGAACGAGTAGTAGTAGAGAGCGACCCACAGCCCGCGAGGGGTGGTGACGCGAAGCTGCGCTCCGGCGAAGGACTCGACGGTCAGTGCCCAGATCGGGATGGCGGTGAGCGCCAGCGCGCCGCAGGCGAGTCGGCCCCAGCGGGGGCCTCGTCCGGAGATGGCGTATCCGCCTGCCATCGCGTAGAGAGGCACACCGATCGCTCCCCCTCCGAGGCCGTCCTCGAAGATGCCGAGCACCCCCAGCGGGCCTTCACTGAACACGATCGCCGCGAACAGCACGGGCGAGAGGGCGAGCCAGCGCCAGCGGCGCCGGCCGCCCGTACGGCGAAGATGCTCGGCCCATCCCAGTAGCAGCCCGACCACCAGCCCAGGCAGCAGGATGTAACCGAACGTGCCAGACCAGCTGACACTCGAATCGCCCTGCACGATCTGAGCCATGATTCCGCGCAGACCGGCGGCCCACGCCAGCCCGAACAACCCACCGACGAGGACCAGCGAAGGGCCGTGGCCCGGACCGGTAGGGACCCGCACTGGTGCGTCGGCGGCCTGAACGACCATCGATGTTTCCCGCCCGCCTACTCGATCGGGGTGTTCGCCAGCGACACCAGCGTCATGAGCACCAGCGCTGCCGCAACGGCCGGCATGAACCACCCCGGGCGTACCCGGGCGCGCCACAGCGACCAGATCGCGACCAGAGCGAGCAGGATGCCGAACACGATGCTGCCGACATGGGCGATGTCGCTCAGTGGCCGCGCCTCCTCGCAGACGGGAGGGCAGTAGACGATCGGGAAGCCGTTCGTCAGCGCCGACCAGCCGGCGCCGAGGATCCCGGCACTGGCGACGCCACTGCCGCGGCCCCGGGAGCCCGCCATGAAGGAGACCGCCCACCAGAGCTGGATGAGCGCAACCCCGAGAAGTGTGGATGCTTCGCTGACGCTCAGCGTCCCGTGCAGGTCGAACAGACCGACGCCGAAGTCGAGGACGATGTGCAGCACACTGAAGAACATGGTCGCCAGGCCGACCCACAGCCATGCCGGCATCCGCCAGTCGCGGGCGGACCACTCGAGGCTCGGCCTGCGGCGCTCCTCGGGACCAGCACCAGGCGGGCCTCCCGCGGCGGAGGCGGCGGGCGTTGCCGGACTCTTCACCATCGGACGGTAGCCCCGAGTCATGGTGGGGGCGGCTGTGTTTCCGTTGCGGAAACAGCAGCTCGTCAGCTCAGCGCGGACCGAGTGATGGAGTCGGTGAACTCGGTCATCAGGTCGATGGCAGTCAGCAGCTCCGGCCTGTCATCGCCGCGGCGCCGGTGCGCGTGGTACCAGCTGGGTGGAACGCCGATCAGGCCCACCCGTCGGAGCTCGGGAGGGAGGTTGCCGGTGAGTGCCACGGGGACCACGGTGACCTCCCGACCTCCGAGGATGCGCTGAGCGACATGCGCGGTGTTGGAGGCACTGATCGGCACCAACGTCGCTTCCTCGAGCGGTCGAACGTCGGCGAGGATGAAGGGCCGCATGTACTCATCGGGAAGATCTGGGCTGTAGATCATCGGCAGCCGCGCGAACTCGTGCACCGCCACGTTGCGCTTGAACGCCCATGGATGGGTTGCGCCGACCAGCCCGACACGATGGATCTCCGAGAGTCGGGTCGACGTCACTTCGGGGCTGGCGGAGGGACCGAAGGTCAGGACCACGTCGACGTCGCCCTCGAGAAGGGCCGGCGTCAGGTCCGGGAACGCCGTTCGCACCGATTCGATCCCTGTGTCCGGGTGAGCGTGCTGCAGCGCCAGCTCGAGCGTCGCCAGGGCCTGCGGCATCAGCGGCGCCACGACACCGACCCCGTCCGGTACTGCAAGCCTCAGCGTCTTGAGGGGCGCCCCCGTCGCCGCAGTTCGTGCAGTCTGGGCAGCGAGTACCAGCTGCGGAGCGAACTGCACGAAACGCCGACCGGCGGGTGTGAGTCCTGAGAAGCCGCCAGTGTCGCGGTCGATCAGCGGGACACCCACGGCGGCCTCGAGCCTCTTGATGCGCTTCGTCAGTGCGGACGCCGAGATCCCGAGCCTGTCAGCGGCGCGCCCGAAGTGCCGCGAGTCGGTGACAGCGATGAAGCTCTCGACTGCGGTGAGGTCGAGATCCATGTCAAGGATCGTCCCAGTCGGCTCGTTCGGCGTCTACGGAGGTAGTTCCCTCCAGCCTCGGCAGGCACCCGCCCTCGGTCGGCGCGAGCGATCAGTCGACGTGACCGCGACTGTTCCGCCGCGATCGCAGGTGTCCGAGCCACCGCGAGGAGTCGAGAAGCTCACCCCGCCCGGGTGATGCAGCGTGACTGCCGCGACGGCCACGGTGGGTGCACTCGACACTGCTCCGCGGGGAGGAGTGCGGGACCAGGAGGTGATGACACATGCGCACGACAGCTTCGATCGTCGCCATCGTGGTGGGCATCGTGATGGCCGTTGCAGGGGTGATCACCTGGGTGGTGGTCAGCACCACCCTGTCGGAGCAGAAGATCGTCGTCGCGGACGACGCCAGCTGCCTCGCGGGTGACGAGGTCGACGGGCCCTTCTCTGCCTACTGCCAGGCCGACGTGATCGACCAGCACACCAAGAACATCACCGGCGGCCTCACCTATGCCGAGCTCGACCGGGAGGACCCGAACCGGGCGACCGCGATGGACTCGGCGTTCCTGCAGGCCTCCCTGTTCACCTCGGTGGTCGCCTTCGGCGTCGCTTTCATGGCCTTCGGGGTCGGCATCGTCCTGGCGCTGATCGGCTTCGGCCTGCGAGCGCCGGTCCGGGCACGCGACGCGCAGGGCCACCACACCGCCACGGGCTGACCCGCCGCTCGTCTCGACCATCGCCCCCGTCGGGGGCACGAACTGGAAGGTGCACATGACGTCGACCTACTCCACCCGGAACGCCTGGGCCTCCGGGCTGATGCTGTTCGCGGCGGCCATGCTGCTGACCGTCGGCCTGTTCCAGATCCTGCAGGCGATCGCCGCCCTCGCCAACGACGACATCGTCGTCAGGGGTCCCGAGTACACGTACCACTTCGACCTCACGACGTGGGGATGGGTGCACCTGCTCATCGGTGCCGTCCTGATGGCGGTGGGTGCCTTCCTGTTCACCGGAGCCGCGTGGGCCCGGTGGGCGGGGATCGCGGTCGCCGTCCTGGCCATGACGGCCAACTTCATGTGGCTGCCCTACTACCCCTTCTGGGCGCTCACCCTGATCGGTCTGAACGTCGCGGTCATCTGGGCCCTCGCCGTGGTCGAGGTCGAGCCCGAGTTCAACCGGCCGGCGCCGTAGCCCCGGACTCCCACCCGCGCCGGCGGCGTGCTCGGCGGCGGGGTCGGCCTGGCCACGGCCCGGCCTGAGGGGCGTCAGCCGCGGAGCGCGCGGATGGCCGGTGCCACCTGCTCGCCGAGGTCGGCGAGGAACTGCTCCTGGTCGTGCCCGGGGCCGTGGAGGACGAGGTGGTCGAAGCCCGCGTCGACGTAGGGCCGGACCGCGTCGACCACCTCGGAGGGCGTCGTGGCGATGATCCATCGGGAGGCCACCTGCTCGATCGGCAGGCGGTCGGCGGCCGCGGCCATCTCGACCGGGTCGTGGAGCCGGTGCTTGTCCTCGGCGCTGAGCGACAGCGGCGCCCAGAAACGGGTGTTCTCGAGCGCCTCCTCCCGGGTCGCGGCGTACGACAGCTTGATCTCGATCATCCGGGAGAAGTCGCGCGCGGAGCGGCCTGACGTGGCGAGACCCTCGTCCACCGCCGGCAGCAGCTTGTCGACGTAGAGGTCCATGCCCTTGCCGCTGGTGCAGATGAAGCCGTCGCCCACGCGACCGGCGTACGCCGCCATCTGCGGCCCGCCGGCCGCCACCCAGATCGGGACGCCGCCCTCGGGGCGGTCGTAGATCGTGGCGTCGACGGTGCGGTAGTACTCACCGTCGAAGGTGACCCGCTCACCGGCCCAGAGCTCACGCATCAGCCGTACGGCCTCACGCAGGCGCGCCCAGCGCTCCTTGAAGTCGGGCCACTCCGGGAGGCCGACGGAGATCTCGTTGAGCGCCTCGCCGGTGCCGACGCCGAGCACCACGCGGCCCGGGTTGAGCAGGGCGATGGTGGCGAGCTGCTGGGCGAGCACGGCCGGGTTGTAGCGGAACGTCGGCGTCAGCACGCTCGTGCCCAGCACGACGCGCTCGGTGCGCTCGCCGAGGGCCGCCAGCGCGGCGAGGGCGCTGGGCGCGTGGCCGCCCTCGTGGCGCCACGGCTGGAGGTGGTCACTGACCCAGACACTGTCCAGGCCGACCTGCTCGGCGCGCACCCCGAGCTCGACGAGCTCGCGCGGGCCGAACTGCTCGGCCGAGGCCTTGTAACCGACGGCGAGGGAGGGGGTCACCGCGCCATCGTGGCACGGCGACCCCCAGCGACCTCGTAGGGCCTCAGGCGGCCGGCGGCCGCTCGACCAGACCGGCCCTAAGGTCAGTCAGGATCCGCGTGAGGACCCGCGACACCTGCGCCTGGGTCAGGCCCACGGAATCGGCGATCTCCTGCTGGGTCTGCTCCTGGAAGTAGCGCAGCCGGACGATCCGGCGGTCGCGTGCGGACAGGGCGCGCATCAGCGGGGCGAGCATGACCTTGGCCTCGGCCTGCGCCAGGGCACGGTCCTCGTCGCCCAGAAGGTCGCCGAGCGAGGACGAGCCGTCGGCCACCCGCGCGTCGAGCGAGGTCGGCGTGAAGCACCCGTCCGCGGCGAGCGCCTCCACCACGTCGGAGGTCTGCTCGCCGAGGTGGGCGGCGAGCTCGCTGGGGCGCGGCGAACGCCCGAGCCGCGGCTCGAGCTCCTCCTGCGCAGCGGCGATGCGGGTCTGCAGGTCCTGGATCCGGCGAGGCGGCCGGACCATCCATCCGCTGTCGCGGAAGTGCCGACGCAGCTCGCCACGGATCGTGGGAACGGCGAACGACAGGAAGTCGTGGCCGGCGCCGGGGTCGAACCGCTGCCCGGCCTTGGTGAGGCCCAGCAGGGCGACCTGCTCGAGGTCGTCGAGGTCGATGCCCCGGTTGCGGTAGCGCGAGGCCATGCTGCGGGCCACGGCCACGTTGGTCTCGATGAGCTGACGGGTCAGCTCTTCGGTGTCGGCCTGGCGGTGGACGCCACGCAGGTCGCAGACGATGGCGTCGGTGCGACGGGCACGTGCCTTGCCCTCGAGGGGCTGGGCGACGGATTGGACGGGTGTGCGTTCGGAGTGAAGTGCAGGTGCGATCGACATGGTGACCACGTGCTCGCTTCCTGGGTGTGGATGGGCTTGCCGTGGTCTCCAGCAAGACGATCTGCTATTCAGAGTCGCATGGTCTGGACCACATGGACAGCCAGAAAACGAACTCCACCCCTCAGGGGGAATGGCGCACCAAGGTCTGTCGAGGGTTCTCACCGAAGACCTGCCGGTACTCCGCGGCGAACCTGCCAGGGTTGAAGAAGCCGAAGCGGGCAGCGGCATCGCCGACGCTGGACACCGACCCCTCGCGCAGCGCCTGGTGGACCAGGTCGAGGCGGACGCGTCGCAGGTAGGCGTGGGGGGTGCAGTCGAGGTGGCGCCGGAAGGCGTACTGGAGCGCGCGCGGGGAGACGTGGCACTCCTGGGCGAGGTCGGCGAGCGTGAGGTCGTCCTGGGCCCGTGCGTCGATGACGCCCTGCGCGCGGCGGACCGTCGCCTGCGTGGCGTCCCGCATGTCGCGGGCCGAGAGCGGAGCGTTGCCGACGATGTTGTTGTCGAACGTGTGCAGGAGGCTGTGCGCCAGCAGCCGGGACGCCTCCCGCTGCGCCAACGAGTCGCCGGTGATGCCCGCCGGGGGGGAGCTGAGGTTGTCTACCACGGCCCGCCACTGAGCGGCCGCGGACGGCGACCGGGGCACGAAGCTGGCGAAGGTGAGGTCCGCGCTGGTCCTCTCCTCGTCGATCTCGGCGATGGCCGCGGACATCACGTCGTCCGGGATCCCGGTGTTGCGCACCTCGTAGCCGGCGCCGCCGCCGGTGAACGGCATGTCCCACCCGGCTGCCAGGACCGTGTCGCCCGTGCGGCCGCGATCGGTCACCCGGTCGTGGGTGTACTCGACCTCGCCGGCAAGCACGTCCACGACGACGAGGACCGGCATGGCCTGGGCGTCGAAGCGGACGGGGGCATCGATCCGCAGCCGGTCGAAGGAGACACCGCCGACCTCGCGCCGGCGGGCGTGGACCGTGCCCATCCGGCCGCTCAGGCCCAGCGAGGTGCCGTACGCGTTGTCGAGCCACTGGCGCGCGTCGTCGCCGTCACCTTCGAAGTCGAAGTCGTCGGACGTCGTGCGGGATCTCAGATCAGGCACGAGCACCTCCCGATGGAGAGTGCGGACGACCCGACGGCTTGAGTCGTCTCGACTGTAACCCGGGAACGGGGGTTCCGCCCATACGGAGGTGTGGGGACCAGCCTGTAGGGTGGGCCACGAACGATCGATCCTCCGCCCTGTGTCCGCGGACCTACGTCATGCAAGAGGTGACGATGTCTGGGACACCCCTATCTCCGGGCGAGCCGGCCCCCCACCCCGATGAGCTGCGTGACGAGGTCGCGCAGCTGCACGAGGCCGTGAAGTCGCAGCGTGACATCGGCATGGCCGTCGGGCTGATGTCGGCGCGGTTCGGCTGCAGCACCGAGCAGGCATGGCGCACGATGCTCCGTGTCTCGCAGGACAGCAACACCAAGGTCCGCACGGTCGCGCGGGCGCTCGTGACGACCCACGACGGCACGGCCGGACCCGAGGAACGCGAGGCCCTGGAGAGGTTCGTGGAGCACCTGCCCGCGTCGGGCTGGCCTGGAGGGTCGCCGACTCAGGGATAATCCCTGCCATGAACATCGACGACGCCGCGCTGGCCGACAGCCTGCGCCGGCTGTCCCAGCCCCGTGACGACGACGGCAGCATCACCTCGGCGCTCCATGTCGTCGTCACCGCCTGCGTCGACCTGTTCGGCGTGGACGGTGCCGGAGTGCTCATCGCCGACGAGCAGGACATCCTCGTCTACGCCGCGGCGAGCGACGGCCCGGGTCGTCTGCTGGAGCAGACCGAGGCCGAGGCGGGCGAGGGGCCGTGCACCGAGGCGTTCGTCCAGGGCCGGGTGGTCACCAGCCGCGACGTGACGGCGGAGGTCGACCGGTGGCCCACCCTGGCCAGCGCCATGGCGGAGCAGCCGGTGCGGGCCGTGCTCGGCACGCCGGTGCTGCTGGGTGGCGTGCCGGTCGGCACGCTCGACGTCTACAAGAGCCACCCCCACGACTGGGACGACAGCGAGGCAGCGGCGCTCGGGAGGTATGCCGAGATCATCGCCACGGCCCTGGGCGCCGCGCTCCAGGCCCACACGGCCGGCGAGCTGGCCCGCCAGCTGCAGTACGCCCTCGACTACCGCGTGCTCATCGAGCGAGCCGTCGGCTACCTGATGGCCAGTCAGTCGCTGGACGCGGTCGGCGCGTTCAACGCGCTGCGCACCGCGGCCCGCAGCCGGCGCACCAAGATCGGCGTCGTGTCCGAGCACGTCCTCCAGACCGGCGCGCTCCCCTCCTGATCCCCAAGGCCGGCGCGCGCGGCCTCAGTCGTCGACGACGTCGACGACCCGCTCGTGCGGGATGGCGCGCGTCTCGACGATCTGCGTGGCCACGTCGCGCAGCTTGACGTTCGTCGTCGAGGACAGCCGACGCAGCAGCTCGAAGCTCTGGTGCTGGTCGATGCCGTAGCGCTCCATCGCGATGCCCTGGGCCATGCCGATCACGTGGCGGGAGCTGACCGCGGTCTGCAGGGTGCTGGCGCGGCGCGCCGACGACAGCGCCGTCGTCGCGTGGACGGCGTAGACGAGCGCGAGGTCGACGACGTCACGGTCGGCGAAGGCGCCGGTCGTGCCGCTGTAGAGGTTGAGGGCGCCCATCGGCTCGTCGCGGTCCGTGACCGCGACGGCGAGCAGCGACCCCACCCCGAGGCCGGCGGCGCGTGGGCCCCACGCCGGGTAGCGGGAGTCGGAGCTGACGTCACCGCTGCGCAGCCAGCCGCCGGTGTCGGCGATCTCGACGCACGGACCCTCGCCCAGGGCGTACTGGAGGGCGTCGGCCTCCTGCGCGACGGCGTCGCTGCTGGCCAGCGTCTTGTGACCGCGCGGCGTGCGGATCGTGAGGCTCACCTGGTCGGCCTCGGGGACGAGCGCGCGCATGCGGGTGACGATCGCGAGCGAGGTGACAGCCTCGTCAGGCTCCTGCTGGAGCTCGGCAGCGAGCGCCGCGAACACGGCCAAGGAGTCATGGGATGACACTGAGGTTCCTTGCGGGACTTGCGTCTGCGACCCGTGTTCTGGAGTCGGGACAAAAGTTATCGTCCCCTGCCGCTGTCGCTCAACGCGACACCTCCCATGGGATGATCCTGCGGGTTCCCGCCCGCCGGAGGCCCTGTTCCCGCATGAGCACCCCGCGCGCGGGTACTTGTGCACGTGACCACCTCCGACATGACCGCGGAGGCGCGCTCGGCGCTGCCCGTACCGCGTCCGCGGGCCAGGCGCCTCGTCATCGCCTCGGTGCCTGCCAACCACGTGTACGTCCGACACCTCGCGCCCGAGGACGGCTCGGGCCCGGTGCGCCTGCCCGACCCCACGCCGCCAGGCGCGGCCGCCACGCAGCAGTGGTGGCCCCCGGTGATGCTCGACGCCGCCTGGGTCGAGGAGCACGACTTCGACGTCTTCCACGTCCACTTCGGCTTCGACGCCCGCAGCCCTGCGGACCTCGAAGAGCTGGTCGCCGCCCTCCGCCGGCGCGGCAAGCCGCTGGTCTTCACGGTCCACGACCTGCGCAACCCCCACCACCTCGACCGCGAGGCGCACGACCGCCACCTCGACGTCCTCGTGCCCGCCGCCGACGCGCTGATCACGCTGACGCAGGGCGCCGCCGCCGAGATCCGGGCCCGCTGGGGTCGGGAGGCCGTCGTGGTGCCGCACCCCCACGTCGTACCCCTCGACGTGATGCGCCGCGCCGCCGCCATGCGCGAGGTCCTCCGCCGCGGGCCGCGCGACCGCACGCTCCGCATCGGCGTGCACGTGAAGAGCCTGCGCGCCGGCATGCACCCCCACCCGCTGCTCCCCGTGCTCGTCGACACCGTCCGCGACCTGCCGGGCGCGGTGCTGCAGGTCAACGGGCACCGTGACGTGCTCCTGCCCGACGGCGCGAGGTACGACGCCGCGCTGGCCGAGGCACTCCAGCACCACGCCGCCCGCGGCGAGGTCGACCTCCGGATCCACGACTTCCTCGACGACGATGCGCTGTGGGCCTACCTGACCTCCCTCGACGTGTCGGTGCTGCCGTACCGCTTCGGCACCCACAGCGGCTGGCTCGAGGCCTGCCGCGACCTCGGGACCGCCGTCATCGCCCCCTCGTGCGGCTACTACGCCGACCAGGGCCCGGTGCTGACCTACGAGCACGACGAGGACCACTTCGACGCCGCCGGTCTGGCAGCGGCGGTGCGCGAGGCCCACGCTTGCCGCGTCGCAGCCCCGGTCGACGTGGACGAACGACGTCAACAGCGGGCGCAGGTCGCCGCCGTCCATGCGCGGGTGTACGACTCGGTCGTGGGTCGGCGGTGAGGATCTGCATCATCGCCTCCAGTCGCTTCCCGATCCGGGAGCCCTTCGCCGGCGGGCTCGAGTCGATGACCTGGACGACCGCGCGCGGCCTGGCCGAGCGAGGGCACGAGGTGACGCTGTTCGCCGGGCCCGGATCGGACACGTCCCTGCCGGTGCGCTTCCTGCCGCTGTCGACGGTCGAGGTCAGCGCCGCGGCGATGGCCGACAAGTTCGCGCCCGGACCGGGGTGGCTGGCCGAGCACCACGCCTACCTCGCCCTGATGCTTTCCCTCGCGCGCACCGGTGCCGAGGAGTACGACGTCGTGCACAACAACAGCCTCCACCACCTGCCGATCGCGATGGCTCCGGCGGTCGACGTGCCGATGCTCACCACGCTCCACACACCGCCACTGCCGATGATCGAGTCGGCGCTGGCCCTGTGCCCGCGTCCGCCCCGCTTCGTCGCGGTGAGCGACTGGACGGCCCGCTCGTGGCGTCACGCCGTCGACAGCGACGTCGTGCTCAACGGGCTCGACCTGCGCGACTGGCCGGCCGGGCCCGGCGGCGGGCCGGCCGTGTGGTCGGGGCGGATCGTGCCGGAGAAGGCCCCGCACCTGGCGATCGAGGCCTGCCGGATCGCGGGCGTGCCGCTCGTGCTCGCCGGCCCCGTCCAGGACAGGGCCTACTTCGACCGCGAGGTGGCTCCGCTCCTGGGCGACGGCGCCCACCACGCCGGCCACCTCGCCCAGCGCGAGCTGTCCGACCTGCTGCGGCAGGCATCGGTGGCGGTGGTGACACCCATGTGGGACGAGCCCTACGGCCTGGTCGCCGCCGAGGCCATGGCCAGCGGCACCCCGGTCGCGACGTTCGCTCGTGGTGGGCTCAGCCAGGTGGTGTCGCCGCAGGGCGGGGTGCTCGCCGCGCCCGGCGACGCTGCTGCGCTGGCCGAGGCCGTCGTGGCCGCGGCGCGCCTCGACCGGGACGGCGTGCGCTCCTACGCGGAGTCCACGTGCAGCGCGGACGCGATGGTCGAGAGCTACCTCGACCTCTACGCGCAGCTCGCCCGCCAGGACGACGCGGCGTGACCCGCGACGGCGGCACCCGGGTCGTCGGCTACTACGTCCACCACGTCGGCAGCGGGCACCGCCACCGTGCCGAGGTGCTCGCCGCCCGGCTACGTCGCGACGGCGTCGCCGTCACCGGCCTGTCGTCGCTGCCCCGGCCCGACGCCTGGAACGGCGACTGGGTGCGGCTGCCTCGCGACGACGACGGCGACCCGCGCGACGTCTCCGGCCACGGGCACCTGCACTGGGCTCCCCTCCTGCACGACGGCGCCCGCTCCCGCGCGGCCGCCCTGAGCGCGTGGCTGGAGACCGCACGCCCGGACCTGCTCGTGGTCGACGTCTCGGTCGAGGTGCTGCTCCTCGCCCGCCTCCACGGCGTACCCGCCGTCGGCGTGGTCCTCCCGGGACGGCGCGACGACCGTGCCCATCTCCTCGGGTTCGGGGTCGCCGAAGCCCTGGTCGGGTTCTGGCCGAGCACGGCGGGTGACATGACACCCGGGCTGCCCGACGAGCTGCGCGAGCGGCTGGTCCCGGTCGGGGCACTGTCCCGTCACCCCGTGCGCCCGGCGCTCCGCAGCCAGCCGCACGTCGGGGAGCGCACGGTGGCCCTGATGCTCGGCTCGGGCGGACACGACATCACCGCCGCGGACGTACGGGCTGCCCAGGGAGCGACGCCCCACTGGGAGTGGCACGTCCTCGGGGCCGACCCCGGCACGTGGGTCGACGACCCCTCGGCGGTGCTCGCCGGCGTCGACGTCGTCGTCACCCATGCCGGGCAGAACGCCCTCGCCGAGACGGCGGCCGCCCGGCGTCCCGCCGTCGTGCTGCCGCAGCGCCGACCCCACGACGAGCAGCGTGCGACCGGCGACGTGCTGGCGGACGGCTGGCCGGCCGTCGTCCACCGAGCCTGGCCCGACGCGGCGGAGTGGCCCACGGTCCTCGACCGAGCGGCGTCGCTCGACCCCCGGCGATGGACGGAGTGGTGCGACGGCTGGGCGGCCGACCGCTTCGCCGAGGTCGTCCTCGCCACCGGTGAGCGCGTGCGCAACGGGGAGCCGCGGTGAGCCGCGTCGCCGTCGTCACGATCGCCCACGGCCGCCACGAGCACCTCGCCGCCCAGCACCGCTCGCTCGCCCGTGGCACCGTCCGGCCCGACCACTACGTCGCCGTCGCGATGGACGACCCCGCGATCGTCGAGGAGCAGGTCGCGGGGCTCACCCGCGAGGTCGTCGCGCTCGGTCGCGGACCCGAGCGCGCCCTGCCCCTGGCCGCAGCCCGCAACGTCGGCGTCCGCACCGCGATCGACGCCGGCGCCGACGTGGTCGTGCTCCTCGACGTCGACTGCCTCGCCGGGGCCGGTCTCGTGGCGTCGTACGCCGACGTGGTCGCGGCGCGCCCGGAGCGCATCTGGTCGGGACCGGTGACCTACCTGCCGCCACGCCGGCCCGGTGGCTACCCCCAGGACCCCGCCGAGCTCGCGGGCTGGGACGACCCGCACCCGGCTCGACCGAACCCCGCGCCCGGCGAGCTGCTGGAGTCCGACGACGCCGACCTGTTCTGGTCGCTCTCCTTCGGCGTGCACCCTCGCACCTGGGAGCGCCTCGGCGGCTTCTGCGAGGACTACGTCGGCTACGGCGGGGAGGACACCGACCTGGGTCGTACGGCCATCGCCCGCGGCATCGGGCTCGGCTGGGTCGGCGGTGCCCGCGCCTACCACCAGCACCACCCGGTCAGCAGCCCGCCGGTCGAGCACCTGGACGACATCCTGCGCAACGGCCGGCTCTTCCACGAGCGGTGGGGCGAGTGGCCGATGACCGGTTGGCTGGAGGAGTTCGAGCGCCGGGGACTGGTGCGCCGACAGGATGGGCACTGGACCCGCGAGACGCCGCCGGGCCCCACGGCCACGAGCAGCACCGCCAGCACGAGACGGACGAAGGAGACCACACCATGAGCACGACGACCCGAAGCGTGTCCGCCACCCCGGAGCAGGTCTGGAAGGTGCTGTCCGACGGCTGGCTCTACCCCCTCTTCGTCGTGGGTGCGTCCCGGATGCGGGACGTCGACGAGTCGTGGCCCGCGGTCGGCGCCCGGCTGCACCACAGCGTCGGCACCTGGCCGCTGCTGATCGACGACACCACCGAGGTCGTCGAGGTCGACGAGGGCAAGCGGATCCTGCTGCTGGCTCGCGGCTGGCCCGCCGGCCAGGCGCACGTCGACATCTCGCTGGAGCCGCAGGGCGACGCCACGGTCGTCACCATCACCGAGGACGCGACGGCCGGTCCCGGGCTGCTCGTGCCGAAGCCGCTGCGCGACGCCCAGCTGCACTGGCGCAACATCGAGACCCTGCGACGGCTGGCCTTCGTCGTGGAGGGCCGGACGCAGTGAGCGCCGGCCCGTCGGGCGCCTACGACGCCGTCGTCGTCGGAGCCGGCCCCAACGGCCTGGTCGCCGCCAACCTGCTGGTCGACGCCGGCTGGCGGGTGCTGGTGCTCGAGGCGCAGGCCACCCCGGGCGGCGCGGTCCGAAGCGATCGCGAGGTGCACCCGGACTTCGTCCACGACACCTTCAGCGCGTTCTACCCGCTGGCCCTCGCCTCGCGCACCATCACCGGACTCCGGCTGGAGGACCACGGGCTGACCTGGGAGCACGCCCCGGCGGTGCTCGGCCACCAGTTCGGCGACGGGCAGTGGGCGGTCCTGCACCGCGACCGCCACGACACGGCGGCCGGCCTCGACGCACTCCACGCGGGTGACGGCGACACCTGGCTGGAGCTGTGCGCCACCTGGGACCGCATCGGCCCCTCGCTGGTCGACGGACTGACCTCGCCGTTCCCACCGGTGCGTGCGGGCGCCCGGCTGGTGCCGGCGCTGGCCCGCTCCGGCGGCCTCGACACCGTACGGATGCTGGCGACGCCGGTCGCCTCCCTCGGCCGCGAGCTCTTCGCCGGCCCCGCCGCCCAGCTGCTGCTCAACGGCAACGCCGGTCACGCCGACTTCCCCCTCGCCTCCCCCGGCTCGGGCGTCTTCGGCGTGCTGATGACGATGCTCGGTCAGACCGTCGGCTTCCCCGTCCCCCGGGGCGGCGCCCAGCAGCTCACCGACGCTCTCGTCGCCCGCTGCACCTCCCTCGGCGCGGAGCTGGTGACCGACGCCGAGGTGACGTCCGTCGACGTCCGCGACGGCCGCGTGGCCGGCGTACGCACCCGTGACGGGCAGTCGTACGCCACCCGCGCCGTGCTCGCCGATGTGTCGGCCACCCACCTCTTCGGCGGGCTGGTCGCCGAGGAGCACCTGCCCGCACGACTGGTGCGCGGCATGCGCGACTTCGAGCTCGACCCCGGCACCGTCAAGGTGGACTGGGCACTGTCCGGGCCCGTGCCGTGGACCAACCGGCCGGACCGCGCCCCGGGCACCGTGCACGTCGCGGACTCCGTCGAGGAGATGACCCAGACCCTTGCCCAGGTCTCGTCGGGGGTGGTGCCGGACCGACCGTTCCTGCTGACCGGCCAGATGACGTCGAGCGACCCCACCCGGTCGCCCGCCGGCACCGAGTCGTTCTGGGCCTACACGCACGTCCCGCAGCCCGGGAAGACCCGCCGTGACGCCGCGGACGAGGTCACCGGCGCGTGGGGGCACGACGACGCGCAACGCTTCGCGGACCGGATGCAGGCGCGGATCGAGGCGCGGGCGCCCGGTTTCGGCGACCTCGTCATGGAGCGCCGGGTGCTCGGGCCGCACGAGCTCGAGGCGCGCAACGCCAACCTGGTCGGCGGCGCCGTGAACGGCGGCACGTCGCAGCTGCACCAGGAGCTGGTCTTCCGCCCCGTCCCGGCGATGCGCGGCCGCGCGTCGACCGGCCTGCCGGGGCTCTACCTCGCCTCCGCCTCCGCGCACCCCGGCGGCGGCGTCCACGGCGCGGCCGGCGCCAACGCCGCCCGAGCCGCCCTCTGGCACCGGCGCACCGGGCGGTTGCGTCCCTCGTCCAGGCCGTCCACGCCGTCCACCCCGTCCACCTCGTCCGGCCCGACCGGAGGCGCCTGATGACCGAGCACCTCGCCTTCGGCACCCTCACCATCGCCTACGACGACCGTGTGCTGCGACCACGCGAGTGGACCGCCGCACAGTCGGACTGGGCGGCCGACCTGATGACCACCGCGCCGGGCGGGACGGTGCTCGAGCTCTGCGCCGGCGCCGGCCACATCGGCCTGCTCGCGGTCGCCTCCTCCGGCCGCCGCCTTCTCTGCGTCGACGCCAACCCCGTGGCGTGCGACTACGCCCGGGCCAACGCCCTCGCCGCCGGGTTGGCCGAGCGGGTCGAGGTGCGGGAGGCTCGCCTGCAGGAGGCGCTCGCGCCCGAGGAGACGTTCCCGGTGATCATCGCCGACCCGCCCTGGGTCCCGCGCGAGCAGACCACCCGCTACCCCGAGGACCCGCTCACCGCCATCGACGGCGGCGACGACGGCCTCGATGTCGCCCGCGCCTGCCTCGCGGTCATCGACGACCACCTCTCCCCCGGCGGCTCGGCCGTGCTCCAGGTCGGCACCCGCGCCCAGACCGACGCCCTGCGCCGGGAACCCTGCTTCACCGAGGGTCGGCTCGCGATGGTCGAGGTGCGCCAGCAGGTGCGCGGGGTGCTGGCCCGCATCGACCGCGGCTGACGGCGTACGACGACGGCGCGCCGGACGGCCTCAGCGCGGGATGACCTTGTGGGTGCCGTCGCACCAGGGCAGACGGCTGGACTTCTCGCAGCGGCAGAGGGCGACGACGGGGCGGTCGACGACGTGGACCCTGCCCTCGAGGTCCTGCACGGACTCGGCGCCGCGGAGCAGCATCGGGCCGTGCGGCACGAGCACGACGTCGGGGTGGTCGAAGTCGCGCTCGCTCATCGCTGCTCCTCCCACGCCCCGAGCATCGCCGTCGCGAAGCGCGCCTCGACGTCCAGGCAGGTGAAGGCGCCGAACAGGATCTCGGCCGCCTGGTCGGGCTCGTCGTCCGCCAGGGTGCCGCAGATGTCGCGCGCAGCGAGGTGCTCGTGGATCGCGTCGGCCTCGACGTGCTCGTCGTAGTAGGCCGACATCGGACCGTCGAGCCCGAGCCGGTCGAGCCCCTGCACCATCTTGCGCGAGGGCAGCGAGCTGGTCATCTCGAACGCCGCGAGGTGCCCCATCGCCGCGCCGCGCAGCCGGCGGTGCAGGCCGAACAGTGAGCCGGCGTTGTTCATCTCGAGGTTCTCCGGGAGGGCGTCGTCGACGTAGGCGCCGTACTCCGCCCGCAGCCCGACCGCCACGAGTCCGCGCGCGAAGAGGTGGGAGTGCAGCCGGTTGGGGTCGCCGTCGCCGTACTCGTCGAACTGCAGCGCCATCAGCGCCGCCTTCGCCCGCACGGGCAGCCGCGGGACCACGAAGGCGGAGGGGTCGGACTCCTTGAGGTGGTAGACCGAGCGCTGCCGCAGCAGCTCGAGCACCTGGTCGCGGTCAGCGTGACGACGCACGAAGTCGGCCAGCGACGGCCCGTCGTCCGCGGCGACGAGGTCCTCGAGGGCCGTCGGCACGTCGGCGGGAGCGGGCGTCGGCGGGACGCCCGCCTCGGCCCATCGCGCCCGCAGCCGCTCCTCGAGGGCGGTCTCGAGGTCACGGCGTACGCCGAGCAGCTCGGGGTCCCACTCGGCGCGGTCGTCGGCGTCCTCGAAGCCGCGGAACGACAGCTCGTGCAGGGTCCAGAGCGAGATCGACTCGTCGTCCCACGAGTCCGCCTCGGGTGCCGAGCCGGAGAGCTCCGGGTCGGCGAGCCGGGCGACGAGCCACTCGCTCAGCGCGCCGCGCGGCTTGGGCAGTCTCACGGCTTGAACACCACCTTCACCATGCCGTCCTCCTTGTCCCGGAACTTGCGGTAGGCCTCCGGGGCGTCGTCGAGCGGCAGGTGGTGCGTGGCGAACGACTCGACACCGAGCACGTCCTCCTCCTGCTCGAGCAGCGCGAGGATGTCGTCGCTCCAGCGGCGGACGTTGGCCTGGCCCATCCGCACCTGCACCTGCTTGTCGAACAGCTGGAACATCGGCAGCGGGTCGGTGGGGGCGCCGTAGACGCCGGAGATGCTGATGGTGCCGCCGCGGCGCACGCTGTCGATGCAGCTCATGAGCGCGGCGAGGCGGTCGACGCCGAAGTTGAGCATCACCTTCTCCTGCACCTTCTTGGGCAGCAGGCCGAGCGCCTTCTGGGCGGTCTCGGCGACCGGCGAGCCGTGCGCCTCCATCCCGACGGCGTCGATGACGCCGTCGGCGCCGCGGCCGTCGGTGAGCCGGCGCACGGCGTCGCCCACCCCGTCGACCTCGGTGAAGTCGATCGTCTCGGCGCCGCGGCCGTGCACGCGCGCGAGCCGCTCACGCACGGAGTCGACGACGATGACCCGCAGGCCGCGGTGCAGGGCGATCCGGGCCGCCATGTCGCCGATCGGACCGGAGCCGACGACCAGGAGCGTGCCGCCGTCCTCGACGTCGGCGTACTCGACGGCCTGCCACGCGGTGGGCAGCACGTCGGAGAGGAACAGGAAGCGGTCGTCCGCAGGGCCGTGGGGCACCTTGATCGGCAGCGTGTCGCCGAACGGCACCCTCAGCAGCTCGGCCTGGCCGCCGGGCACCTGCCCGTAGAGCTTGCTGTAGCCGAACAGGCTCGCGCCGGTGCCGGTGTCCCTGTTCTGGGTGGTCTCGCACTGGCTGTAGAGGCCGCGCGAGCACATCCAGCAGGTGCCGCAGCTGATGTTGAACGGAACGACCACGCGGTCGCCGGGCTGCAGGGTCGTGACCGCGGACCCGACGTCGCGCACGATGCCCATCGGCTCGTGTCCGACGATGTCGCCTGCGGTCATGAACGGCGTCAGCGGGTCGTAGAGGTGCAGGTCGGACCCGCACAGCCCGGTCGAGGTCACCTCGATGACGACGTCCGTGCGCTCCTCGACGACCGGGTCAGGGACCTCCTTGACCTGCATGTCCTGCTTGCCCTGCCACGTGACTGCCTTCATGGAACCGGTGACCTCCTGGGTCCGTCGTGCTGAGTGGTCGTGCAGAGCCAGTGCCCCGGACGGCCCCTTCCATGCGCGCGCGTGCGAGAGGCCGCGCGTGCATGGGGGCCGGGCGCGCGGGGAACGCAGGGAGGGCCGACGACCCCCCAGGAGGTGGCAGTGCCCGCTGATCAGGAGCCGACCGACGAGGAGCGCGCCGACCGGATCGCCGACCTGGCGACGTCGCAGGGCCTGCGCGTGGCCGTCGCGGAGTCGCTGACCGCGGGACGGATCTCGGCGTTCCTCGGCCGAGGCGAGGCCGCCAGCGAGTGGTACCGCGGTGCGGTCGTGGCGTACGACGAGGAGGTGAAGTTCGAGGTGCTGGGCGTCACCCGCGGACCCGTCGTCACGGCTGCCTGCGCGCAGCAGATGGCGGACGGCGTACGCGCGTTGCTGGGCGCCGACGTCGCGCTCGGCATCACCGGGGTGGGGGGACCCGGCCCGCAGGAGGACCGGCCGCCCGGCACGGTCCACCTCGCGGTGTCCACGGCGCGCGGCACCCGTGAGCTGCACACCCGTCTCGAGGGCGACCCCGCCGAGGTCGTCGTCGCCGCGACCAACCTGGCGCTCCGCGAGCTCGTCGGCGAGCTCCACGAGCTCGCGGTCCGGCCGCCGGGCAGCCCGGCGGCCGGGTGAGCCCGCTCAGTCGGTCGACGGAGCCGCCGAGATGGCCTCGACGAGCCGTCCGGCCTTGTCCTCCGGGAGGCTCTTGGCGATGTCGGCCTGGCTGATCATGCCGACGAGGTCGTGCCCGTCGATGACCGGCAGGCGCCGGACACCGTGGCGTGCCATCGTGTCGAGGGCCTCCTCGATGTCGTCGTCGGCGCCGATGGTGACGACCTCGTCACCGGCGTAGTCCTGCACCTTGACCTGAGTGGTGTCCATCCCCTCGGCCACGCAGTTCAGGACGATGTCGCGGTCGGTGATCATTCCCTTCAGGCGGTTGTCCTCACCGCAGATGGGCAGCGCACCGACACCCAGGTCCTTCATCTTGCGGGCGGCGTCGCTCACGGTGTCGTTCACCGAGGCGCACTCGGCGCCCCCGGTCATCACCTCGCGTGCCGTGGTCATGTCGTCTCCTCTCGTCGTGGTGCCGTGTGGGCACGTCCGGTACCCGCTGCAGCCGGGACGATTCGCCGATCGGGGTGAGCGCGTCGCACTCCGCGACCGTGGTAGTAGTCAGGGGTGCGACCACCACCCAGAGTGCGCGACCTTGCCGTCCTGGTCGTGGCCTGCGCCGCGCTCGCCGGGTGCGGCGGCACCCAGGACGACGCTGCCACCACGGCGGCCCGGCGACTGCTGGACGCAGCCGCCGCTGGAGACGGCCCCGGTGCCTGTGCAGCCCTGGCGGCACCGACCAGGGACGAGCTCGAGCAGTCGAGCGGGAAGCCGTGCGAGGAGGCCGTCCTCGAGGAGGAGCTCGGCGGCGACGGGCCTGCGAGCGTCGAGGTCTTCGACACGATGGCCCAGGTCGTCGTCGGCGCCGAGACGGTCTTCCTGTCCCGCTACGACGGCCGCTGGCGGGTGGTGGCGGCCGGCTGCACGCCCGTCCCCGACCGTCCCTACGACTGCAGCATCGGACTCCCCTGATGCGCGCGATGTTCGTCGCCTACCTGGCCTGCATCTGCGTCGGTCTGGCCGTGCTGCTCGCCCTCGCCCTGAGGCACGTGTGATGCGCGCCTTCCTCCGCCACAACGGACTCGGCCTGTTCTTCGGGCTGCTGTTCCTCCTCAGCCTGGCCGGCCAGTCCCTCGCCGGGTGGCACCAGGTCAACGCGCGGCTGGTCGCCGAGCACCTCGACCCCCTGTCGTGGACCCGCTACGTCACGTCGTCGGACTTCGCGGTCGACGTCGCGGAGAACTGGCAGAGCGAGTTCCTCCAGTTCTGGGTCTACCTGATGGCGACCGTGTGGCTGCTGCAGAAGGGGTCGCCGGAGTCCAAGGAGCTCGACAAGGTCGGCAAGGAGTCCGACGAGGACCAGAAGATCGGGTCGCACGCCGATCCCGACTCCCCGGCGTGGGCGAAGACCGGCGGGTGGCGCACCCGCGTCTACTCGTCGTCGCTCGCCATCGTGATGGGTGCGATCTTCCTCGGCTCGTGGGCGGTGCAGTCCGTGGCGGGCTGGGCGGCCTTCAACGAGGAGCGGTTGCAGCAGCTGCAGGACCCGATCGCGTACGGCTCCTACCTGGTCAACGCTGACTTCTGGGCCCGCACGCTGCAGAACTGGCAGAGCGAGTTCCTGGCGGTGGGCACGCTCGCCGTCCTTGCGATCTACCTGCGCCAGCGCGGCTCGTCGCAGAGCAAGCCGGTCGGCGAGCCGCACGACTCGACGGGCGTCGAGGGCTAGCTGTACCGGCCTTCTCTGGCGTGCGTGGTGTCGAGCTGCGCACCTCTGCTGATTGCGCGGGACGCCCCCCGGTGACACGCTGGGGGCACCCCTCAGCGGCTTCGCGAGTGCCTGCGCCACGACACCCGGGTCGGCATCGCATCCCGTGACCGACGGAAGGTCCACAGATGCTCGACGAGCGCTTCGAACGTGTCCTCGCGGACGCGGTGCGCGACCTCGACGCCCAAGCCGATCCGCCGCACACCCTCCAGCGGCTCGTCGAGCTCACCCCTGAGTTCTTCCCGATGTGCGACTTCGTCGGGGTCTCCCTGATCGAGGGCGGCAAGGTCCGCACCCCTGCCGGCACCAACGAGCGACTGCGTGAGCTCGACGAGTCCCAGTTCGAGATCGGGCAGGGGCCGTGCCGTGACGCGATCCGCACCCACGCGACCGTCGTGGTCCACGACCTCGCCACCGACCCGCGCTGGCCGTCGTGGGGCCGGGCCATGGTCAGCGAGCTCGGCATCCGCTCCAGCCTCAGCTTCCGGCTCTTCACCCGCCCCGACCGCACCTGGGGTGCGCTCAACGTCTACTCCACCGAGAAGGACGGCTTCAGCGACGAGGACGTGGTGCAGGGCCAGACGATCGCCGCGCTGGCGGCGGTCGCGCTCGCGCGGTCGATCAACGACGAGCAGCTCGCGTCGGCCCTCGAGACGAGGACGACCATCGGGCAGGCGATCGGCATCGTCATGGAGCGCTACGAGCTCGACGCCGACCACGCGTTCAGCGTGCTGCGCCGGATCTCCTCGCAGGACAACCTCAAGCTGCGGGACCTCGCGGCCCAGGTCGTCGCGACCCGCGAGGTCCCGCACCGGCACACGCCGACCAAGCCCTGACCCGCCCGTTGGCAGGTGGTGCAGGCCCTCGCTGTCTGTGAGCCTCGGAGGCATGGACGACCAGCCCTCTCCCGAGCACCGCCGCCCCGACGGGGTCACCGACGAGACCGTCGAGGCGGTCGGCAAGCTGTCCGCAGCCCTCGACCACGTCGAGGACGCGCGCGGGCACCTCTACGCCTTCCACCGCCTCATGGGCAGCGCCGAGTCGACGCTCGAGGAGGCCGAGGAGCTGGTGCGCAAGGCCGGCCACGACGACATCGCCGACGCGATGGACCGAGACGTGCTCGGTCAGAACCCGTTGCCGGGCATGTGGTCCTTCCAGATGGTCGACGAGTTCGACGACGGCTTCTACGCCCGCGCCAAGGGCCTGCACCAGCGCGCCCTCGACGAGCTGATGAACGGCCAGCGCCACGTCTTCGAGGCAGAGATGAAGGAGCTTCGGCGCACCCGCGGACGCGAGGGCCACGAGGCGAAGCCGGCGGACGTCGAGGGCGACCCCGAGTACGACGGCTGAGGCGCGGCGGAGACCTAGCGCGAGCCGCGCAGCTGCGGGAGCACCTCGGACCCGTAGGCCGCGATCATGTCGGCGTAGTGCGGTCCCATGTTGGCGACGTACACCTCGTCGAAGCCGGCGTCGACGAACGGCGCGTAGGCCTCGACGTGCTCGCCGGCGTCGGGCCCGAACGCGCCCTTCTCGGCGAACGCCTCGCGGGTGACCAGCTCGCTGGCCTGCTCGAAGTGCTGCGGGCTGGGCAGCACCTGGCTGAGCTCACCGGGCACGCCGGAGTTAGGCCACAGCTCGTACGCGGTGTCGATCGCGTCGTCGCGCGTCGGCCCCCAGGCCACCTTGAAGCCCGCCTGCGTCGGTGCGTCAGCGCCCTTGGCCGCACGGAACGTCTGCACCGACTCGGCGTCCGGCTTGGTGGTGATGAAGCCGTCGGCGATCCGGCACGCCACGTCGAGCGCCTTCGGGCCGAACGCGCTCATGAAGATCGGCGGCGGCTGGTCCGGCAGCGTGTAGATGCGGGCCGTGTCGACGGTGTAGTGGCGCCCCTCGCGGGACACCACCTCGCCCGTCCACAGCGCGCGGATCACCTCGACGGCCTCCTCGAGCATCTCGAGGCGGAGCTCGGTGTGCGGCCACCTGTGGCCCAGGACGTGCTCGTTGAGCGCCTCGCCGGTGCCCACGCCGAGAGTGAACCGACCCTCGCCGAGCAGCACGGCCGACGTGGCCGCGGCCTGCGCGACGATCGCGGGGTGCGTGCGGACCGTCGGGCAGGTGACGGCGGTGGTGACCGGGAGGTCGCACACCTGCGCGACCGCCCCGATCATCGACCACACGAACGGCGACTGCCCCTGGGCGTTGTTCCACGGGTGGAAGTGGTCGCTGATCCAGAGGCTGTCGAACCCGGCCCGCTCCGCCAGCCGCGCCTGCTCGAGCAGGTGGTCGGGGGCGTACTCCTCGCAGGAGAGGAAGTAGCCGAACCTCGTCATCAGCGCGTGGCGGGGGCGCTCACGCGGGCGCGGCTCTGCTCCGGCTCGTGCGACATCAGCAGCCCGTGCTGGATGGCCCAGAGCACCGCCTGGGATCGCGAGGTCACCTCGATCTTGGAGTAGGCGCCACGGATGTAGGACTTCACCGAATTGATGCTCAGGTTGGTCTCCTCGGCGATGTCGCGGTTGGCCTTGCCGGCCGCGATCATCGAGAGCACCTCGGTCTCGCGCTGGGTGAGCGGCCACTTCTCGGCCGCCACCTTCTCGGCCTCGGCCTGGCCGGTCCACGCGTCGACGACGACGCGGCCGTCGGCCACCTGAAGCAGGTTCCACACGAGGCGGCGGGCCGGCAGCCACTTGCTGACGAAGCCCGCGGCGCCGCGCGACATCTCGGTGGAGACCGCCTCGGGGCTGCAGTCCCAGCCGAAGGCGACCATGCGGGTCGGGAAGCGCTGCGGCGCCGGGCGTACGCCAGCAGTGCGGCGGTGGGGTTCGTAGAGGGTGAGGTCGCACAGGGGCGCCGGACCGTCGGCCCGGTGCGCCACCACTGTGATCAGCGCGGAGTGCGGCTCGAGCATGGCGCGCAGGCCATGGACGACGAGCTCGCTCTCCTCCATGATCGCCACCTTGACGTGGCGAGTGACGGGGGCAGTAGGTCGTTGCATGGCCCGCAGTACCCCGATGGGCGGGGCGCATGCGCCCGTGAAGGTGAAGCCCTACGCCAGCAGCACCCGGGCCACGCAGGCCGCTTCGGACTCGGAGACGCCGGCCCGCTCGGCAGCCTCGCACAGCATCACCGCCGCCATGTCGGTCGTGACGGCCATCCGGGCCGCGACCAGGCCGACGGCCACGTCGACGAGGCGCTGCTCCCGCATCCGCTCAGGCGCCTGCTCGGCACGCCGGAGGGTCTCGAACCCGAGGTCCGCGTTGGTGACGGCGCCCGCCTGCCAGGCACCGAGCGCCTCGACGAGCCCCTCGATCCGGTCGCGGAACGCGTGGGCGGTCGAGGCGTAGAGGTCGATGTTGAGCACCGCGCGACCGTGCTCCACCACCGGCAGGGACACGGTGCTGGCGATCGCCCCGAACGCCCGCTCGCGGGCCATGTCGGCCCAGTCGAGCTCGTCGAGGGGGTGGGCCTCGCCCGGAGCCGCGGCGGGCCCGGCCTCGCCCGCGTCGCCCGCCTCGTCGTCGCGCGGGAGCTCGCTGGTCGCCTGCCGGTCGACCAGGGTGAAGGTCAGGTCCTCGTCGAGCAGGGTGACGCTGAGTGCGACGCAGTCCGGCACGGAGTGCACCGCCCAGCTCTCGATCACCCGCAGCAGGCCCTCCATGTCGTCGATGGACGCTGTCACGTACTCGTCCAACGCCTCCCGACTCTGCGGCAGCAGCTCCATATCGATCCCCTCGACACATCGGTGTTGCCTGAGCCCTCGATGTTCCTCCGACGCCCCGGACGACACCACACCCGCGCGGGCGGTGGAGGGTGGGTGCATGGCCCCCCGCCCCTTCGGGTACGACGATCCCGTGAACGCGGAGACGCTCCACCACCCGGTCGTCGTCCTCGACCTGGACGGCACGTTGGTGGACTCGGTCTACCAGCACGTCGTCGCCTGGCACGCCGCCTTCCACGACGTCGGCCTCCACGTGAGCGCCGTACGCGTCCACGAGGCGATCGGGATGGGCGGGGACCGGCTCGTCGCCCACGTCGCCGGGGACGCGGCCGAGGTCGCCGTCGGTGAGGACGTCCGCAAGCT
The DNA here is from genome assembly GCF_042666175.1 of Nocardioides sp. GCM10028917. Taxonomy (NCBI): domain Bacteria; kingdom Bacillati; phylum Actinomycetota; class Actinomycetes; order Propionibacteriales; family Nocardioidaceae; genus Nocardioides; species Nocardioides sp. GCM10028917. Next base: position 1,323,530 of record NZ_JBHTFL010000007.1, on the reverse strand, counting down.
GCACGACGACTACTTCCGCTCGTACCTCCGCACGGTGTGCGCCCTCGACGGCGCCGCCGACCTCGTGGAGACGCTCGCCCGTCACGGGCACCGGCTCGTGCTGGCCAGCTCGTCGGAGGCCGACATCGTCGACGACCTCCTCGAGATCGTCGACGTACGCCGCCACCTGACGGCGATCGTGACCGGCTCGGACGACGCCGCGACCAAGCCCGCACCCGACATGGTCCAGCTCGCGATCGAGCGCGCCGGGGGCGGCAGGGCGATCGTGGTCGGCGACGCCGTCTGGGACGCCGTGTCCGCCGAGGCGGCCGGGGTGCCGTGCATCGGGCTGCGCAGTGGCGGCGTGAGCGCCGAGCGCCTCACCACCTCAGGTGCGTCGTGGGTCTACGACGGGCCTCGCGACCTGCTCGACCACCTCGAGGGCGGACCGCTCACGCGGCAGGGTAGTTCGACGACCTGAGCAGCCGCGCGAGGTGCGTGGTGTTGCGGGCCAGGAGCTCCGTCGTGCTCGCGGTCTTCTCCGGCGTCGTGTCGAGGTCGCGGTAGTCGACCGCCTGCATGGCCTCGCCGACCCAGTAGGTCGCGGCCTGCGCGGGGATCGTGAAGCCGACGTCGCCCAGCGCCTGGAAGAGCTCGGCGCACACGTGGTGGGCGCCGTCCTCGTTGCCCACGACGCCGACGCCGGCGACCTTGCCGAACATGATCGGCCGCCCGTCGTCGTCGGACTCGCCCAGCCCGGCGTCGAAGCGCTCGAGCACCATCTTGCACACCGAGGAGGGCTGGCCCAGCCAGATCGGCGTCACCAGGACGAGCACGTCCGCCGCGAGCACCCTCTCCCGCAGCGTCGGCCACGCGTCGCCGTCCCCCTCGTCGGTCGTGACGCCGAAGCGGACGTCGTGGTCGACGACGCGCTCCATCGAGCCGTCGACGCCCCGCGCGCGGAACGCGTCGAGGACCTGCGAGCCCAGCAGCTCCGAGCTCGAGTCCGCGGGTGACGGCTTCAGCGTGCAGGTGAGCACCAGGCACGTCAGGCCGCTGGACGAGGTGGTACCGCTCGTGGAGGTCGTCATGGGCCGGCCGGTACCCCTTGCGGAGGTGCGCATACGAAACCCGCCGGAGTCACCTCGCACGGCGTACGGGAGGTCAAGACCGGCGGGTCTCGCGCTGGGCGCCGAGATCGTGGCGGGACGATCCCGGCGTGACCCAGGTGTACCCCTCAGGGGTGCACTCCATACGCCCCCCATGCACGATCCCCGACGCATGCGTCGGGTGCCGCGACTGAGAGCCGGTGGTCGGGGTACGGGGACCGCGTCACGAGACGCCCCGCACCCCTTGGAGGAGAGATGAGTCCGTCCGACGACCGGTCGCAGGAGCCCTGGACCGACCCGCAGACCCACCTCGACACCGACCCGGTGAACGCCGAGGAGAGTCCCACCGGCGTCGAGGACGACGTCGTCGACGACACCGAGGAGGACCAGTCGTGACCTCGCTCTGGCTCGACCGGGCGGCGCCCTTCGCCGACGACCCGCTGCCCGGCTCCGGGGCGCCCGTGGACGCCCTCGTCGTGGGTGCCGGGCTGACCGGCCTGACGACCAGCCTCCTGCTCGCCCGCGCCGGGCTGCGGGTCGCGTGCGTGGAGGCCCGCCAGGTCGGCGCGGTCACCACCGGGCGCACCACCGGCAAGGTCTCGCTGCTCCAGGGCACGCACCTGTCCCGCATCCGCAGCCACCAGTCCGAGGACGTGGCGGCGGCCTACGTCGACGCCAACCGAGAGGGCATGGAGTGGCTGCTGCGGTTCTGCGACGACCACGCCGTCCCGTACCAGCGCCGCACCGCGGTGACGTACGCCGCCGACGAGCAGGAGCGCTCGTCGGTCGAGGAGGAGCACCAGGCCGCTTCCGCGCTCGGCCTGGCCGTCGAGTGGCGTGACACCCTCGACGTGCCCTTCCCCCACGTGGCCGCGACGACGCTCGCCGACCAGGCCCAGATCGACTCCATGGACGTCCTCGCGGCGCTCGTCGAGCAGCTGCGCTCCCATGGCGGCACCCTGCACCAGGGCCACCGCGTGCGGTCGGTCTCGAAGGCCGGCCGGCCCACCATCCGGCTCGAGGGCGGCGAGACGCTGACCGCCGACCACCTGGTGCTGGCCACCGGCACCCCCATCCTCGACCGCGGGCTGCACTTCGCCCGGCTCGAGCCGCAGCGCTCCTACGCGCTGGCGCTCGACGGCGCCGGTCCCATGGAGGGGATGTACCTCTCCGCCGGGTCCGACGCCCGGTCGGTGCGTGACGCCCCCGGCGGGACGATCGTCGTGGGCGGGGCCGGCCACGTGGTCGGTCGTACGGACTCCCACCTCGCGCACCTCGACCGGCTGCGCGCGTGGGCGGCGAAGTGGTACCCCGCCACCATCGAGACCCACCACTGGTCGGCCCAGGACTACAGCAGCGCCGACGGCGTGCCGTACGTCGGACCGCTGCGGCGAGGCGGTGACCGGATCCACGTCGCCACCGGCTACCAGAAGTGGGGCATGACCAACGCGGTCGTCGCGGCCCGCGCCATCTCCTCCGACATCCTCGGTGACATGCCGCCGTGGGCGCAGACCCTCAGCGGCCGGAGGCCCACGTCGTCCAACGCCGCCGAGATCACCCGGATCAACCTCGGGGTCGGCGCGGCGGTCGTCACCGGAGCCGTGCGCACCGCCCGCGAGCGGCTGCCCGGCAACGCCGGACCGGCCCAGGCCAACCAGTGCGGCATCGTCGGCGTGTGCACCCACCTCGGGGGGCTGCTGAAGTGGAACGACGCCGAGGGGACCTGGGACTGCCCGCTGCACGGCTCCCGCTTCACGCCCGACGGCGAGGTGCTCGAGGGCCCCGCGACCAGACCGCTCCTCAAGCGCTCGAGCGCCGCCGGGGAGGCGGGAGACCGGGCGGACTGATGACGGAAATCCGCCGCGTGCTGCTCCTCGTTGCCGCCGCCCTGCTCGTCGCCGGGTGCGGCTCCGTGGTCCCGACCGACTTCCCAGCCGATCCGGATGGGACGCTCGACCGGGTGCGTGACGGCGGGGTGCTGCGGGTCGGTGCCTCGCCCCGGCCCGGGTGGGTCGAGGTCGGCGACGGCCCACCCGCCGGTCGCGAGGCCGAGCTGGTGGCGGGGTTCGCCGACCACCTCGCGGCCGAGGTCGAGTGGACGGTGGCCGGGGAGGAGGAGCTCGTCCGGCTGCTGGAGGACGGGAAGATCGACCTGGCCGTCGGCGGCTTCACCGACACCAACGCCTGGGTCGACAAGGTCGGACTCACCCGGGCGTACGCCGAGGTCGAGGTGGCCGGCACCACCGAGGCGCACGTGATGATGGTGCCGATGGGCGAGAACGCCTTCCAGGTCGAGCTCGAGCGGTGGCTCGACGACCCCCCGACCGCCGGCGGGGGCACGTCATGAGCCGCACCGAGGACCGGGTCGGCTCCGATGGGGCGGGCGGGTCGGGCCACTGGTTCGGCCACACCGAGCTGCCTGCGGAGCAGGCCGACGCGCTGCGGCGGGCCAAGCGGCTCGAGGTGGTGACGTTCGTCTACATGCTCACCTGCGTCGCCGTCGTCTTCGCGACGGCCGGGAGCTCGCAGGCGATGAAGACCGCATGGGTGGAGGACTCGCTGGCACTCGTGCCACCACTCGCCTTCCTCATCGCGGTCCGCCTCGGTCGCCGGCGCCCCACCGCCGACCACCCGTACGGCTTCCACCGCGCCACGGGGGTCGGCCACCTGACCTCGGCGATCGCGCTGCTGGCGGTCGGCCTGCTGCTGGCCGTGGACTCGGCGACGGGCCTGCTGCGCGCCGAGCACCCGCCGATCGGCACGGTCCGGCTCCTCGGCCACACGTTCTGGGCGGGTTGGCTGATGGTGGCGGCCATGGTCTACACGGGCATCGGACCGTTCGTCCTCGGCCGGATGAAGCTGCCGCTGGCCGAGCGGCTCCACGACAAGGTCCTCTACGCCGACGCCGACATGCAGAAGGCCGACTGGATGACCGCGGCCGGCACCATCGCCGGCGTCCTCGGCATCGGCCTCGGGCTGTGGTGGGCCGACTCCGCCGCGGCGCTGCTCATCTCGTTGTCGATCGCGCGCGACGGCTGGACGAACCTGCACTACGCGACCACCGCGCTGATGGACGAGCGCGCCAGGACGTACGACGACGAGCACCCGCACCCGCTCACCCGCCGGGTCGACGAGGTGCTGGCCGACCTTCCGTGGGTCGACGACAGCCGCAGCCGCGTGCGCGACCAGGGCCACGTCTTCCACGTCGAGTCGTTCGTACGGCCGGCGGACGGCCGCACTCCCACCCTCGACCAGCTGGAGGCGGCGGCCGACCTGCTGCGCGAGCTGGACTGGAAGGTCCACGACGTCGTCGTGGTGCCGGTGCGCGACCTCCCCGAGACGATCCCGGCCCCGGAGGAGGACCCGGAAAAGGACCCGGAGGACGGCTAACGGTGGTCGCAGACCAGGTCGGCGGAGAGGGCTGCCTCGGCCGAGAGCTCGACATCGGCGCCGCAGACCAGGTCGAGCGGGTCGGCCGCCTGCTCCACGGTGGCGACGGCCTCGTCGAAGGCCGGGACCACGTCGGCGCAGGCGTGCTCGAGGCCGATCCGGGTGAGCGTGGAGGTGGACAGGTCGCCGCTGAGCGCCAGCTCGACCGTCCAGTCGCCGGCGTCGGTGCGGACGCAGTCGGCGGCAGCGGTCTGCCGAAGGGCAGCGAAGTCGAAGGTGCCCGTGCCGAGCTCGTCGGCCAGCGCCGCCTCCCAGTCGGCGAGCGCCGCGTCCTCGGCCCGCGAGGCCGGCCCGGACGCCTCGGTGGTGGCGTCGGCACCACTGCCGCAGGCGGCGAGGGCGGGGAGGAGCAGGACGGGGAGGAGAGCGGAGGGGGCGAGGGAGCGGAGGGCGGGAGCGCGCATGACGGGCAGGCTAGGAGCCGGAGGAGAGACGCGTCCGCGGTTTGTTACCGATCAGTACGTGATGCTCGACTCACTCCGCTGCCGGGCGGTCAGCACCCGTGCCGCGAGGAAGCCGCCGACGGCACCGAAGAGGTGGCCCTGCCACGAGACGCCCGGCTGGCCGGGCAGGACCCCGAGCAGCGCGCTGCTGTAGAGCAGGAAGACCGCGACCCCGATGAAGATCTCGAGGATGCGACGGTTGAGGAAGCCGCGGACGATCAGGTAGACGATCCACCCGAAGATCAGCACCGAGGCGCCGGCGTGGGTGCTGCCCGGCTGCGCGAAGAGCCAGACGCCGAGGCCGCCGACGACCCAGATGATCGCGGTGGCGGCGAGCCCGCGGGCCACGCCGGTCGCGAGGGTGAGGAAGCCGAGCACGAGCACCGGGACGGTGTTGCTGGTCAGGTGGTCGAAGCCGAAGTGCAGGGTCGGCGCGAGCGCCACCCCGACCAACCCGTCCTCGCTGCGGGGCCGGACGCCGTACGCGTCGAGCGGGTTGCCCGTCGCGGCGTCGACGATCTCGAGCAGCCACAGCAGCACGACGAACCCGCCGGTGACGAGCGCGGCACCCTTCCAGGCGGGCTCGCGGGCGGTGGTCTGCATGCCCCTCATCGTGACATCCGGCGCGAAACGGCTGTCCCTTCGGCGGAGCCGGTCAGGACCGGCGGGCGGCCACGTCGGGCGGGAAGCCGCCGGTCGAGACGGTGCCCCAGCGCGTGGGCGTGATCCGGAGCAGCGACTTGCCCTGGTCGACCATCGCCTGCCGGTACTCCTCCCAGTCGGAGTGCTCGCCGGCGATGGAGCGGAAGTACGCGACGAACGCGTCGAGCGCCTCCTCCCCCTCGCTCGCGTCGAGCACCTCGCACGTGCCGTCGACCTGCACCCACGCGTCGTCCCACTCGTCGGAGAGGACGACGACCGAGACGCCCGGGCGCTGACGCGCGTTCTTCGTCTTCGCGCGCTGCGGGTAGGTGGCGACGACGATGCGACCACCGTCGTCGACGCCACCGCTGACCGGCGAGGCCTGCGGACTCCCGTCGGCGCGCTCGGTGATCAGCAGCATGCGGTGGCGCGGGCGGACGAACTCCAGCAGCTCGTCGAGCCCGACCTCGGTGTTCGTCGCGATGTTCGGAGCCATGCGTCGAGGTTAGCCATGCGACACGCGCTCCAGACCGGCGCGCGGTCGTGTGGACATCGGTGACCGACGGGGTGACGCTGACCGGATGAGGGCGCTGCCGCGACCGCACCTTGCTCCCGGTCCCCACCGGGAGCTGGTCGACGCGCTCCACCACCTGCACCACCGTGCCGGATGGCCGAGCCTCCGGCACCTCGCCGCGGACACGGGGGTCTCCCACACGACGGTCTCGAAGGCGATCTCGTCGCCGGCGCTCCCGAGCTGGGGAACCGTGGAGCTGCTGGTCGAGGCCCTGGGAGGCGACATCGCCCGGTTCCACGAGCTGTGGCTCGCCGCGTCAGCGCCTCCTGATGCGCCCCGGCGCCCCGGCGTGGTGATCGCCGGCCGCGTGGCCGAGCTCGATGTCGTACGACAACACCTCGAGGCTGTCTCCGGACTGCTCCTCGTCACCGGCGAGGCCGGCGTGGGCAAGACGGCGCTCGTGGGTGCTGCGGCGGCATCGGCCACGACCACCGTGGTCGTCGGCCACTGCCTGCACCTGTCCCGGGAGGTACCCCTCCTCCCTGTCATCGAAGCCCTGCGAACGCTCAACGACGCCGACAACAGGCAATGGGTCGAGGAAGCGCTCCGTGCGTGCCCTGCGTACGTCGGCTCGAGCCTGGCGCGGCTGCTGCCGGAGCTCGACGTCGCGTCGAGCCCCACCCCGGACGATCCGTGGGGAGGCGAACGACTCCTGTCTGCCGTGAGCCGGCTGCTGCGGGCGCTGGCGGCAGTCCGTCCCGTGGCGCTGCACGTCGAGGACTGCCACTGGGCCGACCGCAGCACCCTCGACCTGCTTGCGCACCTGGCGAGCGCGTCGTGCTCGGTTCCTCTCGTCACGACATGGCGCACCGGCGATCCCGACGTCCCGCGGGACCACACCGACTGGTTGACCAAGACCCGATGGACGACCGGGGTGACGACGGTGCACCTCGAGACGCTCACGCTCGGGGAGACCACCGAGCAGCTTCGGCTGCTCACCGGCTCGGCTCCTGCGCCCGCCGATGCAGAACGCATCCACGCCCGCTCGCAGGGCCTCCCCCTCTACACCGCCCAGCTGGCAGGCAGGTCGGCCGACGACGAGCTTCCGTCGCAGCTGGCGGACCTGCTCGACCGGCGGATCGGCGACCTGGACGAGGGTTCGTGGCGGGTGGCACGACTGCTCGGAGTCGCCCAGCGGCGGTTGCCGGCCAGGGTGCTGACCGAGGCCAGCGGCCTGGAGTCCGAGGAGATCGAGGCCGCACTCCGAGCACTCGCCGACCGAGGGCTTCTCCGCGCAGGCCTCGGGGACGACGTGGCGCTGTCCCACCCGCTGTTCGTGGATGCGATCCACCGACGCCTGGTCCCCGGAGAGGGCACTCGGGCCCATGCCCGTCTCGCGGAGACGCTGGCCGCCGAGCCGGACGTCGAACCGGCAGAGGTTGCCGACCACTGGCGAGCGGCGGGCCGACCGGACGGAGAGATCGTGCACCGGGTGGCCGCAGCCCTCCGGGCGGACGAGAGGTTCGCCCCGCGCGAGGCGCTCAGTGAGTGGTTGCGGGTGCTGGAGCTGTGGGACGCCGACGAACGCGTCGACGGCGTGGACCTGTGGGACGTCCTGACCTCCGGCCTCCGCGCAGCCGGCCAGATGGGCGACCTCGACGCCGCTCGAGCGCTGGTCCCCAGGCTCGCCGAGGGGCAGCTGAACGACCAGCAGCGGGCGGCTGCGCTTCAGTGGACCGCGACGTTCGAGCTGGCCGATGGCAGGCCACGGCGCGGCCTGGCGCTGCTCGACGAGGCGCTCGCGCTGTTCGAAGGACAGCCGCCGTCGCCACAGCTGGACGAGCTCCTGGCCGATCGGGTGGCGTCGTTCATGCAGCTCGGATGGGTCGACGACGCCAGGACGGACCTCCGCCGTGGCCTGGAGGTCAGCGAGGCACTCGGCCACGAGGGGTCCCGACGACGCTGGACTGCTCTCTCGATGTGGGTGACCATGCGGTCCGGCGACCCGGAAGGGGCCGTGGCCATCGGAAAGGCGGCCCTCGTGTCTGCCCCTGCCCGACTCGACCCGATGGCCGACCTCGGGCTCGCGGTGACGGCGACCGACGTCATGCTCCACACCGCCGCCACGGCCAGTGAGGTAGAAGCGCTGGCCAGTGGCACCCTCCGCGAGATCGAGGCCTACGACCTCGTGCTCTCGAACGGCTCCGTGCTGCTGCGCGGCAACGTCGCCTGGGCCTACCTCGTCCACGGCGATGTGCTCACGGCGCGGGAGTGGTTGGGTCCGGTGACGTCTTCGGACCCGGACCCCAACACCGCCTTGGTCCACTACCTGCTCGGCGCGATCGAGCTCAGGGAGGGCGACGTGGAGCACGCTGTCGACCGGTGCCGGGACGCGTCCGCACAGATCCGGGCACACGGCCAGAGCTGGATCGACGGCGTGCCCTGGCTCGCGGAGGTGGAGCTGTGGGCAGGGAGGGTCGAGCCGGCGCTCCAGGTCCTCGAAGAGGCCCTGGAGGTGACGCTCCCGACCCAGGCATTGATGACGGCTGCACTCGTCTGCTGGTGTGCCCGAGCACACGCGGAGCGGCTCGACGCCGCGCACGCCCCCGCGTCCGAGCGGCGTCGGCTCGTGGGACAGCTCCGGGCTGCCGTGGCGTCGGCTCGGACGGACCCGTTCGGGGTGGCCGACTGCGACGTCTCCGTCCCCGCGTCCTGGAAGTCCTGGCGTGCCGAGCTGGCGAGGATCGACGGGACCGAGTCGGTCGCGGACTGGGCGTCGGCAGCCGCGGAGTGGGACCGCATCACGCGGCCGCACGACGCGGCGTACTGCCGCTGGCGCGCTGCCGAGGTCGCCCTCCATCACGGCGAGGGCACGACTGCCGATCGGCTCCTGAAGCGGGCAGCGGCCGACGCACGCACGCACGTCCCGCTCGCGCAGGCGATCGCAGCAACGACGGCGCGAGGCGCGAACTGCAGCTGAGCCGGCTCCCGGTCCGCGACGACGACGACCTCGGTGCACCATGCAGGCAGTTCGCCGCCGCGCGGCAGGCGCTGAGCGTGTGGATCGACTTCCAGGTCGCGAACTGCCTTCATGGTGCGTGCACGTCAGGCGCCCGCGACCGCCTCTCCCCCGATCCACACCCGCTCGACCCGGGCGGCGCCGATCTCGTCAGGGGCGTCGAAGGGGTCACGGTCGAGGAGGACGAGGTCGGCGACCGCGCCGGGCTCGACCATCCCGGCGTCGTCGCGGTGGCACACCCACGCCGACCCCGAGGTGTACGCCGCGAGGGCGACCTCGAGGGACAGGGCCTGGTCGGGGAGGAACGGCTCGCTCCCGGCACGCCCGGGTTCCCCGTACGCCATCCGGTGGACCGCGACGTGGACCGCCTGGAGCGGGTCGGGGGTGCTGACCGGCCAGTCGCTGCCGGCGACGAGGCGGGCACCGGCGCGGTGCAGGCCGCCGAACGGGTACTGCCGCGCCGCCCGCTCCTCCCCGAGGAACGGGATGGTGAGGTCGACCATCTGGTCGTCGTAGCAGGCCCAGAGCGCCTGGATGTTGGCCGCGACCTGCAGCTCCGCGAACCGCGGCACGTCAGCCGGGTGCACCAGCTGGAGGTGCGCGACCTGGTGGCGGTGCAGCGGCTCGGTGCCGTCGAGCGCGTCGAGCGCCTCGCGGACGCCGCGGTCGCCGAGGCCGTGGACGTGCACCTGGAAGCCGGCCTCGTCGAGGGCACCGACGATGCCGCGCAGCGCGACCGGGTCGACGAAGGAGAGTCCCGTGTTGGTCGTCGCGTGCCCGCACCGGTCGAGGTAGGGCTCGACGAGGGCCGCGGTCCCGTTCTCCGCGACGCCGTCCTGCATGATCTTGACCGAGGTCGCGGCGAACCGCCCGTGGGAGTACGCCGTCCGCTTCTCCACCAGCTCGGCCACCTGCTCGAGCCCGCGTTCGCGCTCCCACCACAGCGCCCCGACCACCGAGGCCACGAGGTCGCCCGAGCGGGCCGCGCGCAGGTAGGCCGGCCCGGTGTCCTGCATGCCGGCGTACGCACCGACGATCGCGTCCTGCCAGCCGGTGATCCCGAGCGAGAGCAGGTGGCGCTGGCCCTCGAGCAGGCCGGCGTGGAGCTCGTCGGCCGTCGCCGTCGGGAGCACGTCGAGCACGAGGCCCATCGCCCCCTCGTGCAGCACGCCGGTCGGAACGCCCGAGGCGTCGCGCTCGACGCGGCCGTCGACCGGGTCGGGGGTGTCGCGGGTGATGCCGGCGACCTCGAGCGCACGGCTGTTCACCCACATGCCGTGGTGGTCGCGGTTGACCAGCGCGGCGGGGCGGTCGGCGACGACGGTGTCGAGCTCGGCCGCAGTCGGGAGTCCGCCGGGGAAGGCCGCCATCGCCCAGCCGCCGCCCTGGACCCAGTCGAGCTGCGGGCGGGAGGCGGCGTACGACGCCACGTGCGCGAGGTAGGCGGCGCGGTCGACCGGCAGGCCGCTGAGGTCGCAGGTCAGCCGCTCGAGCCCGCCCTGCACCGGGTGGACGTGCGCGTCGGTGAAGCCCGGCAGGAGCAGCGCCCCGCCGCAGTCGACGACGTCGGCGGCGGGCGTGCGCAGCGAGCCCCCGACCGCCACGACGCGGCCGTCGCGCACCAGCACGTCGCCCACGTCGCCGAGGTGGCGGAAGCCGTTGAAGACGCGTGCGTCGGTGAAGACGGTGTCCGGCATGGCGCCCATCGTGGCGGCTCCGCCGCGCGGTCGCCACCGGGACCGGACCGATGGCCCGCGCTACGGTCGGCCGTATGCAGATCGACCTCACCGGCAAGACTGCGCTGGTCACCGGGTCCACCCAGGGCATCGGCCTGGCGATCGCCGAGGGCCTCGCGTCCGCCGGTGCCCGAGTGGGCGTCAACGGGCGGTCCGAGGAGTCGGTCGGCCGAGCGGTCGACGAGCTCCGAGCCGCGGTCCCCGGCGCGGACGTCGTACCCGTCGTGGCCGACGTCGCCACCGACGACGGCTTCGCCGCGGCCGTCGAGGCGATGCCGGAGGTGGACGCGCTGGTCAACAACCTCGGCATCTTCGAGAGCCGGCCGGCGCTGGAGATCACCGACGAGGAGTGGCGGCGGTTCTTCGAGGTCAACGTCCTCGCGGGCGTGCGGCTGACGCGCCACCACCTGCCGGAGATGACGCGGCGCGGCTGGGGGCGCATCCTCTACATCGCCAGCGACTCGGCCGTCGTGACGCCGGTCGAGATGATCCACTACGGCATGTCCAAGACAGCGCTGCTGGCGGTCTCGCGCGGCTTCGCGAAGGAGGCCGCGGGGACGGGCGTGACGGTGAACTCCGTCATCGCCGGTCCGACCCACACCGGCGGGGTCGAGGAGTTCGTGCGGAGCCTCGTCGGTGACGACCTGCCGTGGGACGAGGCACAGCGCGAGTTCATGACGAAGCACCGTCCGCAGTCGCTCCTGCAGCGGCTCATCGAGCCCCACGAGATCGCCGCGATGGTGACCTACCTCAGCTCCCCGCTGGCCTCCGCGACCACCGGCGGTGCCCTGCGGGTGGACGGCGGGTACGTCGACGCCGTCCTGCCCTGACGACGGCCCTCAGCCGCCGTCGAGCCCGCGCCGGTGCAGCTCGCGGACGCGGTCGTCGTACGGCGACACGGGTCCGTGGACGCGCACGTCCGGGGCGACGTCGGTGATCGGCAGTGCGGCGACCGGCGAGGCGGGCAGCCCCCACCCGGCCCGCCACTGGGAGAGCTGAGCGGACGAGGCGGCGTACACGATCGGCCCGAGGCCGACCCACGCGTGGCCGGCGGCGCACATCGGGCAGTGCTCGCCCGAGGTGTAGACGACGCAGCCCGCGCGCTCCTCCTCGGGCACGTGGGCGGCGGCCCACTGGGCCAGCTCGAGCTCGGGGTGGGCCGTCGGGTCCGAGCCGGAGACCTCGCGGTTGCGCCCGCTGCGCAGGACCGCACCCGAGGCGTCGACGAGCACCGAGCCGAAGGCGCCGTCACCGTCCCCGAGCGCCTCCTCGGCGAGTCGCAGGCACAGCTCGAGGTGGTCGGCCGCTCCGGGGAGGTCCGGCAGGTTGTGGGGCATGGGCCCAATCTCGCCGACCCGGCCCGCACCGACAAGGGTGGGGCGCGCACCCCTTCGGGCGGTCTGCCCTGCGCGAGGTCTGCCTACTGTCGAAGGTATGACCAATGTCAGCCGCACCTTCGACGTCCGTCCGCAGCCCGCAGTCGTCATCGACTACCTCAAGGACTTCGGGAACGCCGAGCAGTGGGACCCCGGCACGGAGTCGTGCACGCGGCAGGACTCGGGTCCCGTCCAGGTGGGCTCGACGTGGCACAACGTCTCGAAGATCGCCGGTGTCACGACCGAGCTGACCTACACGCTCCAGCACCTGACCGACGACACGATCACGCTGGTCGGCCACAACGACACCGCACGCTCCGTCGACACGATCACGGTCGTGCCGAGCCCCGACGGGCCGGGCAGCCGGATCACCTACGAGGCCGAGATCCGGCTCAAGGGCGCCGCCAAGGTCGCCGACCCGGTCATGAAGATCGTCTTCGAGAAGATCGGCAGCGACACCGCGGACGACATGACGACCGTCCTCAACCGTCTGGCCGACTGACCTCGCCGCGCCGTAGTCTCGGTGCCACCACGCCGACGAGGAGCGGAGGGGCGATGGCCGAGCACGACGAGCGCTACACCTCCGCAGGGCGCCTGCGCGGATCGGTCTACGACGCCGAGATGGAGCGGCTGCAGGAGCAGCTGGTGCTGCTGCAGTACTGGATCCAGTCGCAGGGGCTCAAGGTCCTGGTGATCTTCGAGGGCCGCGGCTCGGCCGGCAAGGGCGGCGTGATCAAGCGGATCACCGAGCGCACCAGCCCGCGCACCGTGCGGATCGCCGCGCTGCCGAGGCCGACCGACCGCGAGCGCACCCAGTGGTACTTCCAGCGCTACGTCGAGCACCTGCCGGCCGGCGGGGAGATGGTCCTGCTCGACCGCAGCTGGTACAACCGCTCGAACGTCGAGTGGGTGATGGGCTTCTGCACCGAGGAGGAGCACCAGGAGTTCCTGCGCAGCTGCCCGGAGTTCGAGCGGATGCTCGTGCGCTCCGGGATCGTGGTCCTGAAGTACTGGTTCTCCGTGAGCGCCGAGGAGCAGCGGCGCCGCTTCGAGGCCCGCAACGACGAACCGCTCAAGCGGTGGAAGCTGTCCGACATGGACCTCGCCGAGCGCGAGCTCTACGTCCGCTACTCGATGGCCAAGGACACGACCTTCCAGTACACCGACATCAAGCAGGCGCCCTGGTACGTCGTCCCGTCCGACGACAAGCGCGCGGCGAGGCTCAACTGCATCAACCACCTGCTCTCGCAGTTCGACTACGAGGACGTGGCGCCGCCGCGCGTCGAGCTGCCCGAGATCCGCGACATCCCCTACGTCCGCCCGCCGCTCCACGAGCAGACCTTCGTGCCGCAGGTGTTCTGAGCGCTCACCTCAGCAGCAGCGTCCGTCGCCCGGCAGGTGCTCGCGCTCGTCGTCCCGCAGACGTTCGAACTCGCGCCGGGACATCGGCTGCTCGCCGAAGTCCGCGCACTCGGCGACGTAGTCGTCCCACCTGGCCTCACCGGTGAGCTCACGGACGCGCCGGCGCAGCGTGCGAGCCATCTCCAGCACCGCGCTCATCGGTGACTCCCCACTCCGGTGCCACGCCCTGCGGTCTCCCACTCCCGGACGGCCTCCTTCTCCTCGGCAGTTGCGAAGAAGTCGGAGGGCTGGACCAGGTGCGACTCCTGCCGCGGCACCTCGGTGGTCGGCAGGCTGCCCGCGCGCACCGCACGGAACCAGATGACGAAGGCGTTGACGACCACCACGATCACCAGGAGCGCGAAGATCGACTGCAGGGTGCCGTTGACGGTGGAGTTGAAGACCACCTGCTCCATCTGGTCGACGGTGGTCGCGGGTGCGAGCAGCTCACCGGCGTCGAGCGCGTCGGCGTAGCGCTCGCGCTGGGTGAAGTAGCCGATGGCCGGGTTGTCGGAGAAGACCTTCTGATAGCTGGCCGTCATGGTGACGACGAGGTCCCAGGCCAGACCGATCCCCGGGACCCACGCCCACTTGACCTTGCCGTGCTTGATCAGCAACGTCACGCAGAGCGTCAACGCGATCGCCGCGAGCAGCTGGTTGGCGATCCCGAAGAGCGGGAAGAGCTGGTTGATGCCGCCCAGGGGGTCGGTCACACCGACGTACAGCATGTAACCCCACAGCGCTACCACGACGGCGCTCGCGGACCACGAGGCCGGCTTCCACGAGAGGTCGGCGTACCTGGGCCACACGTTGCCGACGGTGTCCTGCAGCATGAAGCGACCCACCCGGGTGCCGGCGTCGACTGCGGTCAGGATGAAGAGCGCCTCGAACATGATCGCGAAGTGGTACCAGAAGGCGGCGAGCCCGCCGCCGAACGCCTCGGTGAAGATCTGGGACATGCCGAGCGCGAGCGTCGGTGCGCCGCCCGTGCGGGAGATGAGCGTCTGCTCCTCCACCGCCGCGGCCGCCTGGGTCAGCTGGTCGGGGGTGATGCTGAAGCCGAGGCCGGCGATGAACTCCGCCGCGGTGGCCGGGTCGCCTCCGGTGGCGCCGGCCGGGCTGTTCATCGCGAAGTAGAGGCCCGGGTCGATGACGGACGCGGCGATGAGGGCGCTGATGGCGACGAACGACTCCATCAGCATGCCGCCGTAGCCGATCATCCGGACCTGGCTCTCCTTGGCCACCATCTTGGGCGTGGTGCCCGAGGCGATGAGGGCGTGGAACCCCGACAGCGCACCGCACGCGATGGTGATGAAGACGAACGGGAACAGCTTGCCGGCGAAGACGGGTCCGGTTCCCTCGCGGGCGAAGTCGGTGACCGCCTCCTGCTGCAGGACCGGGGCGGCGAGGATCAGCCCGACGGCCAGCAGGACGATCACGCCGATCTTCATGAACGTCGAGAGGTAGTCGCGCGGCGTGAGCAGCATCCAGACCGGCAGGATCGAGGCGACGAAGCCGTAGACGACCAGGGCGAGCGTCAGCTGCTCCTTCGAGAGGGTCAGCGCCTCCTCGATGCCCATCTGGTCGACGTATCCACCGCCGATGATCGCGAGCAGCAGCAGCGAGACACCGATGGCGGTGACCTCCGAGACGCGGCCGGGGCGCAGCACCCGCAGGTAGTAGCCCATGAACAGGGCGATCGGGATCGTCAGGCCGATCGAGAAGACCCCCCACGGCGACTCGGCGAGGGCGTTGACGACCACCAGTGCGAGCACGGCCAGGATGATGATCATGATCGCGAAGACCGCGATCAGTGCGGCGATCCCGCCCACCACGCCGATCTCCTCGCGCACCATCTGGCCGAGGCTCTTGCCGTCGCGGCGCATCGAGAAGAAGAGCACCACCATGTCCTGCACAGCGCCGGCGAAGATGACGCCGACGATGATCCAGATCGTGCCGGGCAGGTAGCCCATCTGGGCGGCGAGCACCGGACCCACCAGTGGGCCGGCACCGGCGATCGCGGCGAAGTGGTGCCCGAACAGCACATGCCGGTGGGTGACGTCGAAGTCACGTCCGTTGTCGTACCGCTCCGCCGGGGTGGCGCGGGTGTCGTCGACCTCGAGCACCGTGTAGGCGATGAAGCGGGCGTAGAAGCGGTAGGCGATGGCGTAGGAGGCCAGGGCCGCGAAGAGGATCCAGAGGGCCGAGACCTCCTCCCCGCGGGAGAGCGCGAGGACGGCCCAGCAGACGGCACCGACGACGGCGACCGTCCCCCAGATGGCGATCGACTTCGCGTCCATGCGGCGGGGGCCGCCCATCGGCGCTGGGGATGGAGGCGTGTGTGTCGACTGGGTGGACATGGTGCGACTCCTTCGTGCTCGGGCGCGCCCCGGCGGGCCGCGAGCCCTCCCCTGATGAGTACCCCGCTCGGGGCCTGACCACAAGACCCTCCGCACCGATCGGTGCCACGATGGGGCCATGGAGGTCGAGCTCGCCGAGGTCCGCGACTTCCTGGCCGGCCACGCGCCGTTCGACCGGCTGCCCGGCTCGGAGCTCGCCGCCCTGCCGCGACGTTGCACGATCCGCTACGCCCGGCGCGGCAGCGTCGTGCTCGACGTGGGCGACCGCGGTGACGGGTTGTACGTCGTCCGCTCCGGTGCCGTGGAGGTGCGCGACGAGACCGCCGAGCTGGTCGACCGGGTCGGCGCCGGCGAGGCGTTCGGGATGAGCTCGCTCCTGGAGCACCGGCCCACCCGCTACCGGTGCACCGCGGTCGAGGACACCCTGCTCGTCGTCCTCGAGCCGACGGCGTACGGCGAGCTGTCGCAGGCGCACCCGGACTTCGCGACCTTCTTCGCCGCCACCCACCACGCCCGGCTGTCCCGGGCGATCGGCAACCTGCAGCGGGCGACCTCCGGCAGCACGGCGCTGGGCACCCGGGTGGGCGACCTGGTCACGCGCGAGCCGGTGACGACCACACCGGCCGCGTCGGTGCGCGACGCCGCGGCCGCCATGTCGACGGCCGGCGTCTCCTGCGTCCTGGTCGTCGAGCACCTCGCGCTCGTCGGCATCGTGACCGACCGCGACCTGCGCAACCGGGTGCTCGCCGCCGACCTGCCGACCGTCAGCCCGGTGCGGTCGGTGATGACCCCCGACCCGGTCACCCTGTCCGCCGAGGCGCTCGCCGTCGAGGCGCTGCTCGAGATGGTGAGCCGCGACATCCACCACCTTCCGGTCGTCGACGGGACCGGCCGGCCGGTCGGGCTGGTGACCACCACCGACCTGGTGCGGCTGGAGAACGCCAACCCCGTCTACCTGGCCGCGGCGATCGGCGGGCAGACGACCCTGGCCGGCGTCGTGGCGGAGCCCCCGGGCATCCGCGCCGTCCTCGGGCAGCTCGTCGAGCGCGACGTCAGCGCCGCGGACGTCTCCCGGGTGGCGACCGCGCTCGGTGACGCCGTACGACGCCGCGTGCTCGCCCTGGTCGAGGAGGAGCTGGGGCCCTCGCCGGTGCCGTACAGCTGGATCGTGCTCGGCTCGGCCGCCCGCGACGAGGAGGGCTTCACGGCCGACCAGGACCACGCGATCGTGCTGGGCGCGGAGCCCGACGAGGCGGGCGACGCGTGGTTCGCCGCGCTGGCCGAGCGGGTGACGGCGGCGCTCGAGCAGTGCGGCTGGCCGCGCTGCCCGGGTGACGTGATGGCCACCAACCCCGACTGGCGGCTGACGGTCCCGCAGTGGCGGGCCCACTTCGCCGACTGGTCGCGCGAGCCCCGGCCCGACGCCGTTCTGCACACGGCGGTCTTCCACGACATGCGCCACCTCGCCGGCGACCGGGACCTCACCGAGCGGGTGCACCTGGCCTCCCTCACGACCGCGTCGCCGCGCCTGCTCGGCCACCTGTCGCGGCAGGCGCTCGCGATGCGGCCGCCGCTCGGCTTCTTCCGCGGCCTCGTGCTGGAGCGGCACGGCGATCACCGCGACACCCTCGACATCAAGCGCCCGATCTCGGCGGTCGTGCAGCTGGCCCGCATCCACGCCCTGCGGTCCGGCTCGCCGGCCCTGTCGACGCGACGACGACTCGCTGCAGCGGCAGCGGCCGGGACGATCGAGAACGACGCCGCCTCCGAGCTCGCCGACGCCCTCGAGCTGATGTCCTACCTGCGCCTGCACCACCAGGCCGCGCAGGCGCGCGCGGGGCGGACGCCCGACAACAACCTCCGCCCCGCCGACCTCACCCAGCGGCAGCGGCGCCACCTGCGCGACGCCTTCGAGATCGTGCGGGCCGCGCAGCACCGCCTGTCCAGCACCCTGCCGCCGGGGTTCGAGTGAGGACGCGCCCTCACTTCCTCCGTCGCCGTCCGCGCCGTCCCGGGCACTACCCATCCGGTCCGCTGCGGGACCTCGCGGCAGCACCCCCGCCACCCGGCACCGCACCGGTGTCGCAGGTGGAGCTCCTCGCGCTCGACCTCGAGACCACCGGCCTCGACCCCCGCACCGACCACGTCCTGTCCGTCGGTTGGGTGCCGGTTGCGGGCGGGCAGGTGCTCCTGGCCGATGCGTGCGAGCACCGGGTCCGTCCTCCCGACGGCGTGGACGTCGGGTCGTCGGCGACGATCCACGGACTGACCGACGACGCCCTCGCCGGCGCCGCGTCCCTCGCCGAGGTGCTGCCGCGGCTGCTGGGGGCCCTGCACGGCCGGGTGCTGCTCGCGCACCACGCGCCGATCGAGGTGGAGTTCGTCGGGGCCGCCACCGTGTCGGCGTACGGCGCCCGGCCTCCGCTCACCGTCGTCGACACCCTGGCGCTGGAGCACCGCCTGCGTGCCGACGTCAACGGTGAGGTGCAGGGATCGCTGCGGCTCGACGCGGCGCGCCGCACCCACGGGCTGCCCCGCTACGCGTCCCACCACGCGCTCACCGACGCGGTCGCGGCCGCCGAGCTGCTGCTCGCTCAGGTCGCCGAGCTGGAGCAGCGGCTGGGGCGCGAGGTGCTGCTGCGCGACCTGGCGCCGAAGCGGTCCGAGTAGGGCACCGCCCGTCAGGACGCCGGCAGGAGCGCGTCGGCGATGGCCCGCGCCTCGGTCAGTGGATCGGCCGGCGCGCCACGCAGCAGGCTGGCCAGCGCCCCGTTGTAGACCACGAGGAGCCGGGCGACCGTCACCTCGGGATCGGCGATGCCCGCCTCGTCGACGAGCTGGCGGAGCCGCTCCACCAGAGCGGTGGTGTCCGCCTCGACGAGGGCCATGACGGGGTCGTGCGCGCGGACGCCGCGCGGGCGCTCGGACGCGGTCGCGAGGAAGCAGCACCACTGGGTCGTGCCCGACGAGCGGCGGAACTCCACCAGCGCGTCGAAGAGCGCGAGCACCCGTTCCCGCGGCGAGCCGGCCGCGGCGATCGAGGCCTCCCACTGGGCCGTCCAGGCCGCGAGCCGGCGGTCCAGCACCGCCGTCAGCAGCCGGTCCTTGCTGCCCACGTGCTGGTACAGCGTGGCGATCGCGACGCCGGCCTCGGACGCGACCCGGTCGACGCCGGTGACCCCGATGCCGTCGACGAAGAAGAGCCGTTCGGCGGTGTCGAGGATGCGCTCGCGGGTGTCGGTCCTGGCCACGCCTGCAGCATAACGTTCGTTATGGTAGAACGGTCGTTATGATCGCCGAGACACCCGTCGAGCAGCGCTCCTCCGTGCGGAGCGTCGCCGTCGCGGTGGCAGGCACGCTGCTCATCGCCTCGACGTACGGCATGGCGCGGTTCGGCGTCGGCCTCTTCGCGCCGCGTCTCGTGGCCGAGCGCCCGGAGCTGGCGCCGGTCGTCGGCTGGGCAGCGGCGGCCCAGTTCGTCTCGTACTCGGTCGCCGCGGCAGTCGCGGCCCGGGTCTCGGACCGCCGGCCGCGGGGGTCCGTCCTGCTCGCGGGGACCACGGCTGCGCTGGGCTGCGTCGGGGTCGCGACGACCGCGTCCGCGGGGTGGTTCGTCGCCCTCGTCTTCGTGGGCGGCACGGGCGCTGGCCTCGCCTCCCCCGCCCTGGTCCGTCTGGTCGACGCCGTCACGCCGCCCCGGGCGGCAGCGACCGCCCAGTCCCTGGTCAACACCGGGACGGCGGTCGGCGTCGTCGTGGCCGGCGCCCTCGCTTTCGGGGTCCCGTCCACCGCCGGCGCCTGGTGGACCATGGCGGCGCTCAACGCCGTCGCCGCCGGGGGCGTGCTCCTGCTCGTCCGGGGCAGCGGTGGGCCCGGCGAACCGACCGCGTCGGGCAGCGGGACGTCGTACGACTGGCGTCCCCTGGCGACGCCGGCTGCCGCGGCGGCGGTCGTCGGTGCCGGCTCGGCGCTCCTGTGGTCCTACGGCCCGCTCGTCGCGACCGGGCCGGGGCCGGTCGACGACGGCAGCGTCGGGTTCCTGTGGATCGCCCTCGGGCTGGGCGGGTTCCTGGGCCCGCTGACCGGTCGGCTCGTCGAGCGCCGCGGGTTGGCGCGCGCCTGGGCGTGGTCGGTCGGCGCGGTCGCCGTCGCCTCCGTCATCCTGGGCGGCGCGGTCGGTCTCGGCCTCGCGTGGCCGGCGTACGTCGCCATGGCGTGCTTCGGCGCCGGCTACATGTGCCTGTCGGGCGTGCTGATCCTGTGGGCGCGGGAGGTGTGGCCGGAGGCGGCGGGTCGAGGGACCTCGTCGCTCTTCGTCGCCCTCGCCGTGGGGCAGGCGGTGGGCGCGGTCTGCTTCGACGCGTGGCTCGACGTCATCGGAGCTGTCACCGCCTGCCTCACCGCCGCCCTCCTCTGCCTCGCGGGCGCCTCGCTGGTCAGGCGTCGCTGACGTCGATGAGCACCTTGCCGACGGCACCGTCCTCGACCGCCGCGTGCGCTTCGGCGGTCTGCTCGAGCGGGTAGCGGTGGAGCGGCAGCCCGTGGTCCTCGCCGACCCCGTAGGCGCCGTCGGCGACCGCGGCCGTGACGTCGTCGGCCGCCGCGCGCAGCGCCGCCTGACCCACCGTGTAGAGCAGCACCCACTGGAAGCGCGCGTTGGTCGAGAAGGTCTCCCGAACACTGAGGGTCACCTCGTCGCCGCCGTTGTTGGCGTAGATCGCGATCGTCCCGCGCGGCTTGATGACGCGGACGTCGAGCGCGAGGTTCTGCGCGGGCGCGACCTCGACGACGATGTCGACGCCGTCGGGCGCCAGGTCGCGCACGGCCTCGACGGTGTCGCCCTCGCGGTAGTTCACGGTGTGGTGGGCGCCGGCTGCCGTCGCGAGCCGCGCCTTCTCGTCGCTGCTGACGGTGGCGATGACGGTGGCGCCGGCCCACCGTGCGAGCTGGATGGCCGCGTTGCCGACCGCACCCGCACCACCGGCGACCAGCACGGTCCGCCCGGACAGGGCACCCGGAGCCAGCCGGTCAGGCCCGTCCTCGGAGGTGGTCAGGGCACGGTGGGCGGTGATCGCCGGGACTCCGAGCGAGGCGCCCACGTCGTACGACGCCCCCTCGGGCAGCGTGGTCAGGTGTGCGGCGGGGAGCACGACGAGCTCCTGCGCGGTGCCGCCGGGGCGCTGGTGCTGGGCGAGCATCGTCCAGACCCGGTCGCCCACCGCGAGGTCGTCGACCTCGGGTCCGACGGCGTCGACGACACCGGCACCGTCCTGGCCGGGCACGACCTCGGGGAAGGCGAGCTCGCCCATGCCACCGGCGCGGAACTTCCAGTCGGTCGGGTTGACGCCGGCGCGGACGATCCGCACCCGGACCTCACCGGGGCCCGGGTCGGCCGCCTCGCGCTCGACCACCTCGAGGACCGAGCTGTCGCCTGTCTCGGTGTAGACCACGGCACGCATCGCGCTTCTCCTTCGTCGGGGACGTGTGGTGTGCCTCAACGCACGCACCCCGTCGACTATGCCGCCTGAATCAGGTCGTCGTCCCGAAGCGCCACTCGAGGTGGGCGGCGTACGTCTCCCCCGGCCGCAGCGTCGCCGACGGCCACTCGGGCCGGTTGGGCGAGTCGGGGAACAGCTGCGGCTCGAGCGCGACGCCGTCGCCCTGGCGGTAGCGGCCAGCGCTGGTCGAGCGACGGGTGCCGTCGAGGAAGTTGCCGGTGTAGACCTGCAGACCCGGCTGGTCGCTCCACAGCTCGACGCTGGCGCGGGTCTTCGGGGAGGTGAGCGCCGCGGCCCGGCGCAGTCCGCTGCCGCGCACGACGAAGTTGTGGTCGATGCCGCGTGCGTCGACCACCTGCGGGTGCTCGGTGCGCACCGCGGGACCGATCGGCTTCTTCGTGCGGAAGTCGAACGGGGTGTCGTCGACCGGGGCGTGGCCACCGGTCGGGATGCCGGTCCCGTCGACCGGGGTGAGCTCGTCGGCCTCGACGACGAGCTCGTGGCCGTCGATCGTCCCGGCGCCCTCGCCGTCGAGGTTGAGGTAGGCGTGGTTGGTCAGGTTGACCACGGTGGGGGCGTCGGTCGTCGCTTCCATCGCCACGCGGACGGTGTTGCCCTGGACTCGGTAGCGGACCGTCGCCCTCACGGTGCCCGGGAATCCCTGGTCGCCGTCCGGGCTGATCAGCGACAACACCACCTCGTCCGCCTCGAGCGACTCGACGTCCCAGAGGCGTACGTCGAACCCCTCGGGCCCGCCGTGCAGGCTGTTGCCCCGGTCGTGGGTGCGCACCTCCAGGTCCTGGCCGTCGAGCGTGAAGCGGCCGCCGGCGATGCGGTTGGCGTACCGACCGATGGTGCCGCCGATGTAGTCCCCGCTCGCCAGCCGCTCCTCGACGTCCGGGTGGCCGAGCACGACGTTGCGCCGCTCGCCGTCGCCGCCCGCCACCACCAGCCGGTGGACCGTGGCACCGAGGGTGAGCACCTCGACCACCGGCCCGGGCTCTGCGCCGATCGTCACCAGGCGGACGTCGCGTCCGTCGGGCATCTGGCCGAACACGCGGTCGTGGATCGGGTTCCGGGTCACGGGGCCATCTTCGGGCATCACGCGTAAGCGCACACGGGTGTCCACACGGCCTGCACCGGTCGCATGCAGGAGGCCCGACCGAGATGACCGGGATGACGTCGGTGCGCCGCCTGCCGGCTACGCGAGGGCCGGCACGGCGGCAGCGCAGAAGTCGTCCGTGCGGCCGGTCGATCCCTTGATCTCGCGGATGAACGCCAGGAACTCGTCGTCGGAGGGATCCTGCGGAGTCCCGTTGTTGTCGATCAGGATTTCGTCGCGGACCTGCCCGGGGTTGCGCGCGATCGCCTTGCCATCCATCCCGTAGGTGGTGCTGTTGCCGGTCGCGAGTACGACAAGGGTGAACGTTCCGTCGCCGTTGTCCGTGACCCGCAGGTCCTTCTCGATGACGCGGAACGACTCGGTGACATAGCGGCCGTTGTCCGGGTTGGTGAACGTACGGGTGCCCATGACGAACTGCGAGAAGTACGGCAGCTGCGTGCTGCCCTGGGACCGGACGGTGTACTCGAAGTCGATCGATGCGTCGAAGTCGATGTCGAGGCCGGCGACGCCGCAGAAGTCCGTCAGGACGAAGCTGAGGTCCTCGTGGAACGTTCCGCGGTCGATC
This sequence comes from Nocardioides sp. GCM10028917, assembly GCF_042666175.1. Lineage (NCBI taxonomy): Bacteria > Bacillati > Actinomycetota > Actinomycetes > Propionibacteriales > Nocardioidaceae > Nocardioides > Nocardioides sp. GCM10028917. Next base: position 1,300,315 of record NZ_JBHTFL010000007.1, on the reverse strand, counting down.
GGTTTGGCGGCGGCAGGGCCGCCAGCGGCGACGGACGCCACGGCGAGCAGGGCCGAAGCGGTGGTGAGCGTCATGGTGGTGCGCAAGGTGGTCCTCATCGGAGTCTCCTGACCGAGGCGGGGGTGGGACACCTATGACGACTCCCGATGGGGCCCCCGGGTTCCGCGGGCTCCCACGCCAGCTGAACACCAGGTCGGCGCACGGGTCGGCTGACTAGTCCAGGCCGCGCCAGGCACGGCCAGGAGCGCACCATGAGCAGAGGGACCGGGCCTTTGCGGAACGCACGAGGCCCCTCGGGAGTCGTCTCAGGTATCCCCTCCAGGAGGCCGGCATGGACGAGGACTCCGTCACCTTCGGGCGGATGCCGGATCCTGGAGATGGCGACGTCACCGTGCGGGACGTCTTCGACGGCAGCTACCGCAAGCTGGTCGTCCAGCTCTACGCCATCACCGGCGACTACGACGAGGCCGAGGACCTGGTGCAGGAGGCGTTCGTGAGGGCGGTCGCGAGCGGTCGACGCTTCCTGCGAGTCGACAACAAGGAGGCGTGGCTGCGCACCACGGCGGTCAACGCGCACCGCAGCAGGTGGCGCAAGAGGCGCAACGGTCGCCGGGCGCACAACCGGATGCTCCGCCCGCGTGACCCGGCCGCGATGGAGGAGCACGTCGAGATCATCAACGCCCTGCGCGGCTTGCCGGAGCAGCAACGCCAGGCGGTCGCGCTGTACTACCTGGCCGACCTACCGGTCTGTGCCATCGCCGCAGAGCTGGGCGTTCCGGAGGGCACGGTCAAGTCGCGGCTGAGCCGGGGACGCGAGGCGCTCGCGATCAGCCTCGCCCATGTCGAGGAAGTGGTCGACCATGTCTGAACGACTGCTGGATGCGTTCCGGGAGGACGCGGAGCGGGGCGTCGTGGTGCCGGAGCTCGAGCCGATCCAGGCAGCCGGCCGTGCCCGACGGCACCGGAGGCACGCTGGCGTGAGTGCCGTGGCGGCCTGCGCGCTGCTGGTGACGGGTCTTCTGGTCGCGACGGGTCGCGACCACGGCGAACCGCAGCCGGCCGAGAACACGCACACCCCCGGCAGGCCGTACCCCGGGCCCGAGATGGTCACCGTGGAGGCGGGCACCTACGAGCTCACGCCGTACGCCGACATCGCCCTCCCGGCGGCGCGGGTGCGGGTCCCGGATCGCTGGAACGCGTCGTACGGGCCGGAGAAGTTCGAGGGCATCGGGTCGGTGGGCGCGGACAACACCCACGCCTTGGAGCGCTCTCGGTGGTACGCGGGACTGCTGGTCACCCAGGTGGGCTGGCTCGCTGCACCCAACTGCGACATGCTCAACCTGATGGGCGCCGGGGTGACGGAGCTGCTGCCGCACCTCACGACGTTGCCCCGACTCGACGTGACGTACGGCCCCGCGCCCGCTGCCCGCCTCGGCCATGCCGCGTTCCATCTAGGGCTGAAGGAGACTCGCCCCGGGCCCGACTGTGCCCTCGAGACCTTCCACAACGCCAGAGGACCGATCGGCAACCTCGGGCTCGGCGGCACCTACGACATCTGGCTGATCGACGTCGACGGTGAGCCCCTGCTCGTCGTGGCCGGATGGACGCGGGACGCACCGGCATCTGTCGTCCGGGACCTGCTCACCATGGCGGACTCGATCGAGCTGCATCCTCGGCAGCTGCCCTGGCGGGAGTAGGGCTCACGGCCGATGTGGCGGTACAGGGTTCGATGCTCCCCGACTCGGGGTGCCGCCACGACACCCTCAGGAACGGACCCACGAGGTTGCGCTCACTCACCGGACGTCCCGTCGAGACGCCGGAGCCGGAACTAGGCTGCGACGCATGGCGGAGTACCAGGTGACCCGGTGGCGCGACCTTCCGTCGATGCTCGTGGTCCGTGCGGACGACGAGACGGTGAAGTCGGAGCTCGCCCCGCGGTTCCAGGAGGCGATCGACGAGGCCGCGATGCGGCTCGGTGACACCGGGGCCGACGACTACCTGGCGGGCTGGGAACGGTCTCCCTGGACCGAGGCCGACGGCACGCCGAGCGAGGTGCTCGAACGAGTCGCCGCCGAGCTCGACGCGGAGTGGCCGGCCGACAGGATCGCCGCTTACCTCGACGAGCTGGGCCGATGAATCGGCTCAGGGCGCTGCTACGCACGGACGGTCCGGTCCTGCTCGACGGCGGCATGGGGACGCTGCTCCAGGACAGCGGCCTCGAGGACGGCGTACCCGGAGAGCTCTGGAACCTCGAGAACCCCGATGCGGTGCGCGCGGCGCACACGGCCTACGCCTCGGCGGGGGCACGGCTGCTGACGACCAACACCTTCGGGGGCACCCGGCCGCGTCTGGACCTGCACGGGCTCGGCGACCGCGTCGGCGAGGTGAACCGGACGGCGGCGCGGCTGGCACGATCGGTGGCGGACGAGCGCGGACTGCTCGTCGCCGGCGACCTCGGCCCGACTGGCGAGCTGCTGGCGCCGCTCGGGACCCTGACCCGCGAGGAGGCCCAGGCGCTGTTCGCCGAGCAGCTCACCGCCCTGGTCGAGGGCGGGATCGACCTGGTGCTGGTCGAGACGCTGAGCGACCTCGGTGAGGCCGACGCGGCCCTCGCCGCGGCGCGGGAGGTCGCGCCCGGCCTTCCGGTGGCCGTGACGATGAGCTTCGACACCAACCTGCGCACCATGATGGGCGTCCGCCCGGGCGACGCTGTGGCGCACCTTGCCGCAGCGGGTGCCGACGCCGCGGGGGCGAACTGCGGTCGCGGTCCCGCGGAGATGGAGATCATCGCCGCGGAGATGGCGCAGGCCCGCACCGACGACGTCCTCCTGGTCGCCCAGTCCAACGCCGGCCTTCCGCAGGTGGTGGGTGACCACTTCGAGTACGACGCCACCGCCGGCGACATGGCTGCGCACGCCACCCGGCTGGCGGAGCTCGGGATCGACCTGGTCGGCGGCTGTTGCGGCTCGACGCCGGAGCACATCGCCGCCATGAGCGCCACGTTGATCCCAGCCTGAGCCTCTGTTCCACCATCAGGAGTGCTTGCCTGCACCGATGGCGACGTGCATGCCCCAAGACCCGCCGCGACTCAGCGATACTCACCGCGTGCTTCGTCATCTGTGGTGGGTCGCGGGACTCGTGCTGGTGTGCGGCGGCGTCGCGGTCGCGCTGTCGGCCCGGACGGGGCCGGACGACTTCGGATGGTTCGCCTACACACCGCCGAGTCACAACCCCGAGGGGGACATGAGCTGGAGGGGCCCCGTCAGCAACGGGTCAGCACTGGTCGTGTCGCGATGGCAGGTGGCGGGCTCCGCTGTCGTGGCCCTCGGACTGATGGTCATGGCCGGGGGCGTGGGCTTCCACCTCGGACGGCGCCGGATCGAGCCGCGCGACCTGCCGTAGAGCCCGCGCCACCGCACATGCCCGTCAGCGGGCGTCTCGCAGCAGCGCCGCGATCTCGTCGAACCGTCGCCGTTCGGCGTGCTGCAGCGGCGTCACGCCGTCATGGTCCGCGATGGTGGGGTCGACGCCCGCGTCGAGGAGGATCCGCACGATCTCCTGGTGGTCCCTGCCTCCGTCGCCGAGGATGACGGCCTCGAGGAGGGCGGTCCACCCGAGGTCGTTGACGTGGTCGAGGTCGACGTCGGTGTCCACGACGCGGCGGACGTACGCCACGTGCCCCCGCTCGCTGGCCGGGATCGGGGAGAGGCCTCCGAAGCGGTTGCGGATGGTGAGGTCGGGGTCGGCGGGAAGCAGTGCCTCGAGCATCGCGACGCTGCCGGTGACCCCGGTGACGAGCCAGGGCGTGTCGTGGCGGTCGTCGAACGCGTCCGGGTCGGCGCCCGTCGCCACGAGCAGCGCGGCCACCTCGACGTGGTCGTGGGTCGCGGCGAGCAGCAGCGCGGTGCGGTCGTGCGCGTCACGCGCCTCGATGTCCGCACCGGCGCGCAGGGCGACCGCGACGGCATCGGCGTCCCCGGCACTGGCCGCGGCCAGGAGGGCTGCGTCGGGATCAGCGGGTCGCTCGGCAGTCGTCACGGTGGACAGGATCCTCTCCAGCTGGTCGAACCCGCGCGCTCGGGCCATCTCGAGCGGGGTGAGGCCGGCGGTCGGTGAGCGCCGCTCGAGCTCCACGCCACCGGCGGCGAGGACGCGGACAGTGGTGGCGTACGACGGGCCGTCGGCACCGAGCCAGACGGCCTCGTGGATCGCCTGGTAGCCGATCCGGTTGACGTGGTTGCGGTCGATGCCGGCCCGGAGGAGCTCGCCGACGACGTCGGCGTGGCCACGCTCGGCGGCGCGGATGAGGCCGGTGCCGTTCCAGCTGTCCTTGTCGTCGACGCGGGCGCCGTTGCGCAGGGTCAGCCGCAGCAGCTCGAGGTGCCCCTCGCTGGTGGCGACGAGGTAGGCCGACTGCTGGGTCGCGTCCTTGGCGTTGACGTCGGCGCCCCGGGCGATCAGACGCCGGGCGTGGGCGACGTCGTCGGCCCACGCCCTGGCTCTGAGTCTTTCGTCGAGAGCCGCCTGCTCATCGGGGCCTGGGCGGGGGCTGGGGGTGGGTCTGGGCGTGGTGTCGTCGGGCACGGAGGTCCTACCCGTCCCGGGCGCGGTGGTGCCGTGGTCGGCGACCCGACGAGGGTCGGGAACCGAGCTCGATCCGCCTCCGCCGCACGCGCCCAGCACGAGCGCGAGCGGCAGGACGGCGGCGAGACGAGTGACGGTGCGGGTCATCGAGCCGGGTCGGTGATCACGTCGTAGGGCCCGCTGGCGACGGGCTCGTCGAACTTGCTGTCGACGTAGAGGATGCGGCCGCGCAGCGCCTTCGCGGTGGTGAGCACGCGGTCGGCGGCGCTCGCCTCCTGCTGCAGGAGGACGGCGCGGGTGCCGTCGGCGGCCAGTCGCAGCCTGGCGACCATCCTGCTGAAGTTGCGCACCACGGTGAGCCGGTTCCCCTGGCGGACCAGGCCGTCGGCGTCGACCAGGTCGGCGCCGCCGGTCTCCACCCCGGTGACGTCGCCGGTGGCGGCGGCGAACCGCCAGAGCTGACCGGTGTTGCCCTGGGCGACGACGAGGGCGCTGCGGTCGGCGGTCAGGACGATGCCGCCGAGGTTGAAGCCGGGGCGGCGCTCGATCCGGTCGGTGGCGTCGGCCCACAGCTCGGCCTGCCAGCCGGCGCCGTCGTCGGCCACGCGGAAGACGTGAGCGTCGTTCGAGTTCGTGAAGTACGCCGCTCCGTCGGCGCCGATGGCCACGTCGTTGAGGAAGACGTCCTGCCCGGGGGCGCGCAGGGCTGCCAGCAGCCTGCCCGAGGCGTCGTACACCCACAGGTCCGGGCGACCGGTGCCGAGCCCGTTGGGACCGCCGGCGACATAGACGCGGCCCTCGTCGTCAACGGTGATGCCGCGCGCGGTGTACCGGCCGTCGGCGCCGTCGCCGGCCAGCCACTCCGCGGTCTGGGAGGAGTGCGCCGAACCGCGGTGGATCTCGCCGCCCGTCACCTCGCTGACGTAGAAGAGCCCGCGCCTCTCGTCGACGCCGATGCCCTCGAACTTCGAGCCGACCGGGCTGGCCGCGTCGCCGGCGAGCGCGTACGACGTGGGGCGCGCGTCCGCCGTGGCGGCGACCGGCGCCACCACGGCGGCTGCGGCACCGAGGGCGACCGTGAGGAACAGGGCGGGGAGCGTGCGACGAGTGTGCGGCACGAGGTGCCTCCTGGGGGTCGGTGTGGGTGGTTCCACCACTGTGCGGGCCGGGACGGCCGGTCCGCGTCCGGCAGTCGGCCCTCGCCCGATAGCTGATCGGTTGATTCGGCATCGGCCCGTCTTGCCTAGGCTGGCTCGACCATGGCCGCGACCGCATCCCTCCGTCGGACGCCCGAAGGCGTGCGGGGAATCCTGGCGCCCGCCGAGCGGCTCGACCGCTGGCTGCTGGTCGTCCTGCTGGTCCTGCTGGTCGCCTGCGCCGTGCGCTACCTCGACCGGCACGGCCTCGACGCCGCCGGCGCCGCGGTCCTGCTGGGGGCGGTGGTCCTCGGCGCGGCGTACGCCGCCCGCGGCCTGCTGCCCGGTCGGTCCTGGTGGCCGACCGTCTGGGTCGTCGGCATGGTGGTGCTCTGGGGAGCGCTGACCGCGGTCGCGCCGTCCTTCGCGTGGTGCGCGGTCCCGGTGGCCTTCGCGGTGCTGCGCGTCCTGCCGTTCGCCTGGGCGGTCGGGACCGTCGTCGCCATGACGCTGCTGCTGACGGCGTCGTGGCAACGGATCCGTGACGGCCTCGATCCGGTCCAGGTCGCCGGTCCGATCGGCATCGCCCTGGTGACCGTGCTGGCCTACCGGGCGCTCGACGTGGAGTCCCGGGCTCGCCAGGACCTCGTCGACCAGCTCGTCGACGCCCAGGAGGAGCTCGCGGAGCAGCAGCACCGCACCGGCGCGCTCGCCGAGCGCACCCGCCTCTCCCGGGAGATCCACGACTCGGTCGGCCAGGGGCTGTCGAGCATCAACCTCCTGCTGCAGGCCGCCGAGCAGGACTGGGACGACCGGCCCGACGCGGCCAGGAAGCTGGTCAGGACCGCGGCATCGACGGCGCGGGAAGGGCTGGACGACGTGCGGCGCGTGGTGCGCGACCTTGCTCCGACTGACCTCGAGACCGCCGATGCGGGCGCGCTGGCGGCGGTGCTCGAGCGGGCGGTCGCCCAGTCAGGACCGGACATGCCGGTCGAGGTGCGCGTCGACGGCGAACCCGTCGCCGTGCCCGCCGACGTCGCTGCCGCTCTGGTGCGCACCGCCCGCGGTGCCCTCGCCAACGTCCGCGAGCACGCGTCCGCTCGACGGGTGGTGCTCACCGTGACCTACCACTCCGACGAGGTGGTGCTCGACGTGCGCGACGACGGTCGCGGCTTCGACCCGTCGCGCGTCCGTCCCGGCGGTGTCCGCGGCCGGGGCCTCGTCGGCATCCGGGAGCGCGCCGCGGCCCTCGGCGGTCGCGCGTACGTCGAGAGCACCCCGGGTGAGGGCACCACGGTGTCCGTGCACCTCCCCCTCGGCACCGGCAGGGACGAGTCGTGATCCGCGTCCTCATCGTCGACGACCACCCCGTCGTGCGCGCGGGGCTGCGCGCCCTGGTCGACGGCCAGGAGGACCTCACCGTGGTGGCGGAGGCCGACGGTTTCGACACGGCCCTGGCCGGTGCTGCGGTGGAGCGGCCGGACGTGGTCCTGATGGACCTCAGCCTCGGTGCGGGCGACAAGGGCGGCGCCGAGACGACCGCCGCGCTGCGCGCGATGGCCGATCCGCCGGAAGTGCTCGTGCTCACGACCTACGACACGGAGGCTGACGTCCTGCGGGCGCTGGACGCCGGCGCCCGGGGCTACCTGCTCAAGGACGCGCCCCCCGACGAGCTCTTCACCGGCATCCGCGCCACCGCACGTGGAGAGACGGTGCTCGCCCCCTCGGTCGCCGCTACCCTCGTCCGCCGCACGACCGGCGCCTCGACGATCACCGAGCGTGAGGTCGAGGTGCTGGAGCTGCTCTCGCGCGGGCTGGGGAACCGCGAGATCGCGCGCGAGCTCTTCGTCTCGGAAGCCACGGTGAAGTCGCACCTGTCGCACGTGTACACCAAGCTCGGCGTCGACACCCGCGCCGGAGCCGTGGCTGCAGCCATCGAGCGCCGCATCATCCGCCAGTGACCGCAGGAATGCTGCCGAGACGAGTGCGTGGGTCTGCCGTCGCAGGTGCGATCGAGGCATGGTCAGCGCGGCGCAGGCGTCTCATACGGTCCACCCTGTTCGATGTCGACGCTTGCGCCCTGCTCGACAACGGTCTGGGACGTCGTGAGACTCAGTCGCGGATCGACCACGAGAGCGGCGAGGTCAGCCAGCGGCACGCCGAGGTCGAGGTCGCGCGGATCGTCGGTGATGGAGGCGCCGCTCACCTTGACCAGGGCGTCCTCGCCCTCACGACGGTCGATGACGTAGACGACCCCAGGGTCCTCTTCAGGTTCGAGCTGTTGCCACGCGATCGTCACCTCGTGGCCGTCGATGGAGTCGTCGACACACTCATCGAAGAAGGACGGCTCGGCGCAGACCAGCGGGCCATTGCTGGTGGGCGCTACGACGACCGTGAGGGACACGTCGTCGCCATACTCGAGCCACGCGGCCGTGGACCGTTCCCCGAGCTCGGGGGCAAGGACCATCGACTCCGCGATGCGCCTTGGCTCCAGGTCGACGTGCTCCTGCACGATGGCAGCGATCGCCGCGGGCGTGATCGGCTCATCGCCAGGAACCTGGCCGTCGTCTGCGCCGCAGCCAGCCAGCAGCACACACACCATCGCCACCACCGCCCCCCGCGTCATCTCGTGAGAGTACGACGGCGTGTGACCTGCCGCGATGAGGCCGGGACTGCTCGCGCCACGCCTCTACCGGGACGCACATGACCCCGTGGCCTGCGGACCGGAGGGCTGGTGCTCGCTCAGCCGAGGAAGTACACGGCGGCGACAACAGCACCGACCAACGCCAGCAGCGGCAACCAGAGCCATGCTTCCGAGGTGTCGAGGTACTTCTTCTTCTCATTGGGGTCCCACGGGCCCTGGGGTCGGTGCTTGCCGGGACTGATGATCACGCGTGCCTCTCGTCAAGTGACGTGTTGGTGGTGTCGTGGGAGGTGTGCGGGTTGGCCTCGCACACCATCAGTGGCTGTGCGGGGCCACCACTCGGCCTTCGCTGGCCTGGACGACGACGAAGCCCTGCCCACTGAAACCGAGCTGAAAGGCCTCACCTGAGCCACGACCGATGATCGCGCCGGCGCCGGCGGTGCGTCGTACCGTCGTGGTGAGCGACGACGACCAGGCGATCGCTGCCTGGATGTCGGCGTACGTCGGCGCGTCGACGTCGAGGACGACCGGAGTTCCGTGCGAGGTGATGGCGACGGTGCCCGTGCCGGTGAACGTGGTGTTGAAGACGCCGCCGGCCATCATCGAGGCCCCCTCGACCTTCTTGATGTCCCACGCGAGGGTCGAGTCGAACGCCAGCACGTTGCTGCCGTTGACGGTCAGGGCGTCGTTCTCGAGGTTGATGAGGTGGATCTCCATCGCGTCGTCGGCGAAGAAGACGTCACCGCGTCCCGTGACCTTCATCAACGGCATGCCTTCGCCGGTGAACGTCTTCTTCAGGAACTTCCCCATGCCGCCCGCGCCCTGGTAGGCGAAGTCGACCTCGCCCTGGTAGGCGACCATCGCACCCTGTCGCCCCATCACCTCCCCGTCGAGCGCGACCCGGAGCATCTTCGGGTTCTGCAACGCGAACCGATCGGTGCCGGAGGACTCGAGGTTCGTGCCGAACAGTTCGCTGCGCATGGGTCTCTCCTCTGAGCTGTGGTGGGCCTCTGTGTGTCGAAGGCTATGACCTGCGAGCTGCGGCTCGCTGACCGGCAAGTCATGCGGGCGTGGTCGTCACCTCGGACGAGGGCTCCGCTCCGCCGCGCACCCGTTCCACTGCGGCGCGGGACGCGACGACGTCGGCCGTGCTCGCTCCGTTGCCAGGTCGGTGCACAGGTCGAGGGCTGCCGCGAGGACGTGCTTGCGGCGGCGCCGCTCGCGTCGGTTGGCGGATGCCTTGAGGTACGCGCACGTCAAGCAACCTGCACGCTCCCGGACGCCGTCGCTCGCGGTCCCCCGGGAAAGACGCCTGCGGTCGCGTAGGTCGTGCCGTTGTCAGCCGGTCACTGTCACGGTGCCGGAGTAGGTGTCCCGGATCCCGCCGGGCAACGGGGTGCCGACCAAGGTGCCGGCACCATGGACGTCGCTCAACACCCCGGTGGACCCGATGACGGACCAGGTCCCGACCGAACCGCCCTCGCCGAATCGCGCCGACAGGTTCACGGTGAACGACGCGGCACCGCTGTCACAGGTGAACACGCGAGTGCCACGGAACACTCCGGCGCGGTCCTGAACCATTCCCCGGATCGTTGTGGACGTGCCGGTTGGGCACCCAGGAATGTCGCTGGTGAAGGTCGAGGTCTCCGAGCCGAACACCTGGTCGTCCACGAGCACGACCGGGACCCGGGTCCCCGCCTGTGCTGGTGAGGCAGTGACTACTAGCGCAGCCATGACAACAGGGACAGCTGCGATGACGTGGGGCTTTTTCATGGTGAAGCCTCCGAAGATGAGCGGGTCGACCTCCTCATGCGCGGCCACGGACAAGCAACGCTTCTGAGGCAAGTCAGGAGTGCGGTCTGCTCGACGCTGTGCCGCTGCGTCGAGCGGCCGAGTCGCCCCGAGCACGACGTGTGAACGCGACGTGGTTGCACCCTGCATCGTGACAGCGTGACCCGACGGCTAGAACGCCAGAATCGGGTAGTTGCGATGCTCCAGCGGCACGTGGCTTGGTCATCGTGGTGGGCTCAGCTTCACATCGCCGACCCGGCCCTCACTGCACAGATGCCGAGCTCCCGATCGTCTGCAAGCGCTCGACGACGCCCGCGGCGCCGTGTTCTCAACGGCGAGCGGCGCCGTCCTCGTCTCGGAGGACGACGCCGCTCGAAGCAGGGGGATCAGCCACTCTCGCGGCCCACGACCGCGAGACTGGCTGCGATCACCTCAGAGTGGTCCCGACGACGGCCTGCGGCCGCAGGGTCACCGGACCCAGCAGCCCCGAGGGCGGCGGAGTCTTGCTGCGACGGTTGAGGAGCGTGTTGGTCACGCGCACCTCGATCGCGTTGGCGCCCGGGCGGAGCGCCTCAGTGACGTCCACGACGTACGGCGCCCACAGCGCGCGCGGAAGCACGACGCCGTTGACCGTGACCTGCGCGAGCTCACGCACGTCGCCGAGGTCGAGGAGCATCCTGCGGTCCGCGAGCTCGCCCTTCGTCAGGCTGAGGGATGTCTGGTAGACGCCACTGCCGGAGAACGTCGGGTCCGTCGAGGTCCACGAGCCCAGCTGGGTGGGCTTGGCCGTCTCGCCGTCCCGCTCGACGCGCAGCGTCCACGGGCCGTCGAGCCCGATCGGCTCGAGCGTGTCGGTGACCGTCGTCTGGCCTCGGTAGGTCTTGCCGTGGAACTGGCCCTGAAGGTCGAAGGTCCCGGGCCTCTCGAAGACAAGGCTCGCGTCGATCGTGTTGCGCACCTGGGCGACGGACTCGGCCACGAGATCGCCGACCAGGTGCGGCTCCACCTTGGTGCCCTCCTCGAACACCACTGCGACGGTCTCGTACGGGTCGAGCTCGAGCGGGACTGTGGTCTCGCCCCGGCCCGCCTCGTCGTACGTCGTGAACGCGTCCGTCGCGCCGGTGCGTGGGTCCCACAGCTCCGGCACACCGTCCGTCGGGAGAGTCGCCCGGGTGCTGACGGTCGCGCCGCTCTCGTTGTTGACGAGGTAGGCCACGTCGCCGTCACGTCCGGTGCGAAGCACGCGCACGGCCGGCACCGCAGGGGTCAGCTCGGCGGCGGTCACGCCGGCGGCCTCGACCAACGCATCCAGGTCCTCGACGCCGGCGGCGACCGCTACCCGGCCGGTTCCGCGCTCCGTCCAGCCGCTGGCGGCGTCCTTGAACAGAGAGCCGAGCGCGGCGGTCATCGCCGCGTCCCGACCGCGCGCCTCGTGCTCGGGCAGGGGCCCGACGATCGCGACGCGGCCACCGCTGCTGACGAAGTCCTGCAGGGTGTGGACGGTCTCCAGGTCCAGCACCGGCGTGGTCGGGACGACCACCATCCGGTATGAGGAGGATCCGATCTCGAGCTCGCCGCGTGCCGGCTCGGCGTGGAATCGAGCGTGCGGGTCACCGGAGAACGATCCGTCACTGACCATGTCGAAGTCGACCTGGCTGCGCTCGAGGGCGTACGCCGTGTCACTGAGGTCGGCGTCGAGCCGGTGCTCGGCGTCCGTGGTCCGGGTCTGCTCGGCCGCGCGCTGCGGTTGCAGCAGCACGGTCTGCGCGAGCGACTCGCCGCGGGCCATCTCGCTCACGCGGCCGATCCAGGCGTCGACATCGCCCATCGCGTCCCAGAACGTGCTGGCCGGACCGAACGGCGGCGCGAAGAACACCTGCTGCTCGTCGGTCCACAACGCGTGGAGCGCGAACGCGTTGATACCCCGGGTGGCGAGCCCACCGATGGTCGCGTGCATGAACTCGGGTGCCACGTCCCAGCCCGAGTTGCCGAAGACCTCCGACAGCGCACGGTCCCCGCCGCTGAGGTGCATGGACGACGCGGCGTTGCGGCCCAACGTCGTCTGCTCACCGGCGACGTAGTCGGTGGTGATCATGTCGGTGCCGGGCACCTGGGCGTACTGGTTGTTCTTGCTGAGGTCACCAGTGCTGTGCATCCGCTTCTGCGGGCTCTCCTCGTCCAGCAACGGGTTGGTGATCAGCTGCAGACCCCGGTCCTCCATCCATGTGGCCTGGCGCTGGAAGTAGTTCGTCGCGAACGCATCGTTCACGGCACGCCAGTAGGCGCCCGAGTACTCCTCGCCCTTGCGGCCGAGCTCGTCGAACGCCGCGGTGTAGGCCACACCGGGGGTGGACCCGGCCTCCTCCACGAGCGCGTCGAGGCTCGCCGACCAGGGGAGCCGCTTGAAAGGCCACGGTTCGGCGGAGGAGATGAACGGCTCGTCGTCCCAGAAACCGGGGACGACGGCGCCCATGGCCCACCCGAACCGACGGACGTACTCCCCCTGGGCGACCTCGAAGAGCCGGTCAGTGGCGACCGGGTCGAGCAGGTCGAGGTAGCCGCGGTGATAGCCGCTGCTGTCGTCGATCAGGATCGCCTTGCCGTAGGTGTCGACCTGCCAGCGGCCTTCGGGGACCGTCCAGGAACCCTTCTCGAGGTCCGGAGTCAGCTCGACGAGGTCCGCGGCGTCGGTGGAGGCGACCGGGCGAGCGGCGGCCGCGACAGCGCCGTCGATCCGCACGGTGGGTCCACCGAACGCCTCGACGTCCTCGCCGCGCTCGAACGTGCTCGACCAGAGCTGTGCGCCGGCCGGGTCGGTCACAGCGAGGTTGTTCCAGGTGACGCGCTGCAGGCCCTCGACGGCGTCCTGCACCCCGACGCCCCCGAGCTCAGCGCTCACGGCGGGACCGCCGGAGGTGTACGTCGCGTCGACCGCCACCGGCTGCACGGTCTTGTTGATGACCGGCGCGACCTTGTCCCCGGAGACGGTGACAGTGATCGTCTGCTCGTTGCGCGGGTGGAAGCCCGGGGCAGGGACGCCCGTCGTCAGCTTCGTCCGCTCGTCGCCGTCCAGGCGCCACACGCTCGCGCGCCCCTTGACGTCGACGTCGACCAGGTAGCCGCGAGTGCCGTCGGGCGAGGACCGCACGATCAGCTGGGCGCCCGAGGCGGTCAGCCTCACCTTGCCGCTGACGGTGTAGTCGGTCCACTCCTTCCCCGCCACGAGCGGATGCCCGCCCTGGCGGATCGCTGCGTCGACGACGAGTCGGCCCTCGGCGATGCTCAAGCCGCTGGACTCGTTCGGGTCGATCGTCGCCGGCCCTTCGACCACCCGGGTCGAGCGCTGCAGGGCCTTGAGCCGCAGCTCGGGGCTCGGCTCATAGGTCGTGTCGCCCACGGTGCCGCCGTTTGCGATGATCCCGCCGGCCTTGCCGCTCGGGAAGTTGCTGTCGTTGAAGAGCCAGATGCGCATGCCGGTGCGCTCCGCCTCACGCAGGACGTGCTCGACGATGTCGAACCACGCCTCGGTGAAGTACGCCGGCTTCATGCCGGGACCGCCGTACGGGAACAGCACCGCCTCGTGGATGCCCTTGTCGCGCAGCTCGGCCATCTGCGCGTCGACGACGTCAGCGGTGACGGTCCCGGTCCAGTACCAGTACACCGACGGGCGGCTGTCCTTGGGCGGGTTCACGAAGGCCGCGGGTTCGAAGCCCTGCTCGGACTGAGCCGCTGTGGCGGCCGCGTCAGGGCCTGCTGCCGCCGTGCCGGCGGGTGTGGCCGCGACCGACAGGGCGAAGGCAGCGACCGTCGCGGCAGCGGTGACCGGCACCAGCCGGCCCGAAGTGTTGAATCGACTCATGGGAAGTCCTTCCGAGTTGAGGTTCACACAGCGCTGGCACGCGCCGGTGTGGAGGGAGAAGTTCGCGAGCTGCTGCGCCGGCGTTCAGCGCGGCACCTGCTGCCTCGGGGAGCCGACTCCACCGCGGAACGTGTAGGAGCCGGGGACCACCCTGTAGACGGCGTACGTCGTGTCGCCCGTCGTCTCATCGCGGACGTAGGTGGCAGCGGGCGGGGCCACGACACCCTTGCCCAGCGTCGGGACCCACACCTCGCCGGTCGTGTTGGCCGGCACCGTCACGTCCAGCCGCAGGATCCCAGCGGCGTTGCGCGTCCATTCGCTCGACACGGTGCCGTGCGGGGTCTCGCGGCGACCGTCGACGTGGCGGAGCGTGCCGACGGGCTGCGGCTTGACGATGATCTCGTCGAAGCCCTTGGAGTCCGCGGGCTGCTGGATACCGGCCAGACCGGCGTTGAACCACTCGTCGACCTGCAACAGGATCATGTGGTTCTGCGAGCCTGCGAAGTCCCACGACTCGGGGATCGTGGTGCGTCCCTGCGCCACGAAGTTGGCGTAGCTCGGCGCCGTCGGCTCCTGGATGACGTCGAACAGCAGCTCACCACGACCGTTGTCCATCAGCACCCGGTAGGTCGCTTGGAGCCCGACCGTACCGCCGGACATGTGCGGACCGGCGCCGTTCGCGCCGGGGTGGTAGTCACGGATCCGCTTCTCGAGGTCGTCGAGCACCGCCTCCTTGTCCTCGGCCGGGACGATGCCCATGGCCAACGGGAGAGCGTCGAGGGTCTGCGAGCCCGTGGTGCCGCCGGCCCCGGCGTTGGTGTAGGACTTCGTCGTCGCGTTGTAGAACTTCGCGTGGAAAGCCTCGCCCAGGCTCGTGGCCAGCTGCCGGTAGTCGGCGGCGTCGTCGGCGTGACCGAGCTCGGCAGCCATCTGGCTGAGCTTGTCGGCGATCACCCACAGCCCGTAGGTGCCCGTGGCGTCCTTCGGGGTCGTCGTGTCGCCGGCGATCCAGTCGCCGAGGCCGCTGACGAGCAGGCCGTCCTTGACCTGGGCACGGACGTAGGAGAGGTAGTCCTGCATCGGCTCGTAGTACTCGGCCATCGTCGCGGTGTCGCCGTAGGTCTTCCACAGCTCGTAGGGCGTGAGGATGAACGCACCGCCCCAGTTGACGTCGTCGCGGTAGCCGCCCCCGAAGATCGGGAACTCCGGGGCGGTTCCGGGGATGAGCCCGTCCGCCTGCTGCGACTCCAGCATCTGGCGCTGCATGCCGCGCAGGTAGGCCGAGACGTCGAAGTTCGACTGGATCGAGCCCATCGACTGGATCATGTCGGCCAGCCAGCCCAGCTTCTCGCGGTGCGGGCAGTCCGTGAAGATCGACTGCATGTTCGAACGGATGGACCACTCGGACATCCCGTGGATCCGGTTGATCAGGTCGTTGTCCGTGGTGACGGATCCACCGGACGGCACGTCGGCATTGACTGCCAGGCCGACGAGGGTGTCGGGCGTCGGGGTGAAGCCGGCCGGCAGCCCGTCCACCTGGACGTACTGGAAGCCGTGGTACATGAACTGGGGCGTGAAGCTCTCGGCGCCCCCGGCACCCGACGTGGTGTAGGTGTTGAGGATGCCGGTCGCCGAGCCCGCGGAGGCAGTGCTGACCACACCGCTGCCGCTGCGGCTCTCACCCGGCGTCATCCGGATCACCGTGCCGCCCGGGACCGCGCCGCCGGGAAGGTTCAGCTGCGGCATGCCGGCGAAGTTCTGGCCGAGGTCGAAGGACCACGAGCCGGGACCGATCTGCTTGATACCGGCTTCAGTGGACCGGAACTCCTCCTGAACGCGCACTGGCGGCGCCTTGCGCCACGCCAGCTCTGTGTCGAGCGAGGGCGCGGACGTGATCCACGAGTCCGCCCACCCCTGTTCGTCGGACAGGTCGGCGCCTGGCTCGTCCCAGCCCGCCTGCACCAGCCGCGCGTCGACGTCAGTGCCGGAGTAGAAGTTGTCGGTGGTGGTCGGCCCGTCCTTGTAGCGCCATGAGGGGTCACTGGCGATCGAGGACGTCGAACCGTCAGCGTAGGTCAGCTCCAGACGCGCGATGAGCCGCGGCGAGACGGACATCTGTGGCTTCGCGGGCGAACCGGAGCCCAGGACCGCTGCGCCGGCCGCGTGGTCCTTGCCGAGCGGCGCGTCCACGGCGAGGGTGTTGCCGTCGATGGCCGTGACCCTGCGCGACTCGAGCCGGCCGCCGCCGTCGCCGGTGTCCACGTGGACGGTGTCCCCCACGGCGTACCCGCCGACGCCTGACAGCGCCAACGTGGTCGCGCCGGCCTGCACGGCAGCGGTGAGCGTGCCGTCCGGGACCGGTGCGGAGTTGAACTTCGTGTAGACGTCAGTCCGGCCGGTCGCGGCATTGGCCTGCGGGTAGACGTACGTCATCCCGTTGCCGAGCGCGACGCCGAGCGTGTTGTCGCCGTCCTTCACGAGCGACGTCACGTCGTACGTGCCGTACTCGACCGACCGCAACGGGTTGGTGACGCCCGGGTTGAGCACGGTGTCGGTGACCTTCGCGCCGTTGACCGTCGCCTCGTAGGCACCGAGGCCCGCGACGTACAGGCGCGCATCAGCCACCTCCTTGGTCGCCGCGAACGGCTTGGCGAAGATCGGCAGTGGCTTCTCCAGGTCAGGGCCCTGCGGGTTGGGCTGGTCGACGACGGTCGCGACGACGTCCGTCGGCGTCGACGAGGTCGCCGAGGCGCGGATCGTGAAGTCGACCGGGAAGCCGGGGATCTGACCGTCGGGCAGGCGCGCGTCGGTGCGGGGGAACAACACCACCCGATCGACGGACTGCGCGGAGCCGAGGTCGATCTGCACCCACTTCGACGGGCTGATCTCCTGGGTCTTGGAGTCCCGGCTCATGTAGCCGGGGCTGATGACCTTGCCATCCGTCAGCAGCTTGGTGCCGCAGCCGGGGCAGGCGAACTGGTCGTACACCGACACGTTCCTGCCAAGTGCGACGTTGGTGCCGTTGGGGGTGAGGACCTGGACCTCGACGAGCTGGATGCGGGAGACGATGCCCCGGCTGCCGCCCTCGTCGGTCGGCAGCCCGAGCTTGGTGACGTCGAGCCGGACGTAGCGGGCGTCGCGGGCACCGCCGAGATCGATCGTGACGCCGCGGTTGAGCGGTGACTGCGGGGACTGGATCCACTTCGCGTCGTCCCAGTGGGACTCGTCGAGCAGGCCCATCTCGAACGTCGACGCGTCGCTCCATGCCGAGGCGTCACCCTCACCGTCCCAGACGCGGACCTGCCACGACACCTGCGTGCGCGAGGACAGCGGCTTGCCCGCGTACTCCACCTGCGCGACGGAACCGTCCACCCGTCCGGTGTCCCACAGGGACCGACCGGTGGCGTCGGCGACGCGCACCTCGTACGCCGTCTGTCGTGCGTCAGGTCCGCTGCCGACGAGCTGCCAGCTGAGCAGAGGCTGGGTGTCGTCGACACCGAGCGGCTCGTCGTCACGGTTGTCGATGCGCAGTCCGTCGACGGTCACCGCGGCCGGACCCGCTGCCGCTGCGGCGGGCCCGCCGGCGAGTGCGGAACCGGCGACGACCGAGGCGGCGGCCATGGCACCGAGCCATCGCCGCGTGGTGCGACCGGCCGCCGTGGGTCGGGGCGCGCGAAGTGGATGCACGATGGACTCCTCAGGTCAATGAATCGTTTCAGTGAGGAGGGTCACACGGGGTGACGGTAGGCACAAGAGTTCTGTCCGGTTTCGGACAGGGGGCTCGCCTGAAACGCGTCGAATACCGCGGGGCAGCAGTCCGACGCAGACCTACCCGTAGCGGATCAGGGGCGGTAGGGCTTCTGATCGTGCCGCGGGTCCAGTCGGGGATAGCCCGCCTTCGGCTCCACGCCTTCCGGCTGCGGCTCCGCTCCACCTGCACTCTGCTCCGGCGGTGCCTCCGCCGGGGTGTCCAGCACGGAGTTGTCCCGAAGCCCATCGGTTCCCACCTGGCCCCTCCCGGTGGGACCGACGCGCTCGCTGCTGGAGCCCATGCCGCCGGCCGCTCCCTCAGGACCCGACGAGTTCGGCGTTGCGCGTCGCTCCTCGGATGCGGGCTTGGCCGTCTTGTCGTCCGGGCTGCTCATGACTGGGTCCCTCGCTCGTGGATGGCTGTCATCCTGTTCCCAGGTAGCCACTCCCGATACACGCTGGCCCGCAGGTTCCGCCGCGTCGGGGCTGTGCCTCGAGCGGGCGGTCGTTCACCACCGGGGTCGCGCAGCCTTGGTCTCACCGGGTGCCCGCCGGCGCTCGCTGCGTGAGCGAGCACCTTCGGGCACCCCGTGAGCAGGACTAGGTCTACCCCGGGCGTCGGCTCGGCACAACCATGGTTGAACGCGCGACTTTCTTCGCGCCGGCCGCGACCCGCCGTTGGGGTGCACCCGTCGACGTCACCTTCCGTCGGTGCGCGCCTCTATCGCTCGCAGCACCGCAACCGTGTCTTCGTGGCCGTGACCCAGCTGCTCAGCCTCCGCGAACAGGTCGCGGCACGTGCCGAGGACGGGCGAGGACACGCCGGACCCGCGGGCTGCGTCCGCCACCAGGCGGCTGTTGTAGTGCACGTCCCTGATCGATGCCTGCACCTCGAAGTCGCCGTGCACCAGCTTCTCCAGCTTGAGCCGCGAGACGGCGCTGGCCATCGGCCCGGAGTCCAGCACCGAACGGAAGGCCTCCACGTCCAGGCCGTTGTTCTCGGCGAAGTGGAACGCCTCCGCCAGCCCCGTCACCTGGGCGATGAGGAAGAGGTTGACCGCCAGCTTCATGCGCGTCGCGTTCGGGACCTCACCGCACCTCACGGTCGTCGCGCACAGCGGTGCGAGCAGGGGAAGGACAGCATCGACGGATGCGTCGGGGCCGGCCACCATCCCCACCAGCTGACCGGCCTCCGCGGGGCGGCGCGACCCCGATACCGGCGCCTCGACGTAGCGGCCGCCTGCCGACGTGGTGTCCTCGGCGAGCTGCTCCGAGTACGACGCCGCCGTCGTGCCCATGTGGACGAGAGTCCGGCCGGCCACCATCTGGGCGAAGCGCGGCGTACCACGCTCGAGCACCTCGTCGATGACCGTGCCGTTCGCCAGCATCAGGAACACGGTCCTCGCCTCGCTGAACACCTGGGCCGGACTGGGAGCGACCACGGCGCCGGCCTCGGCCACGAGCTCCGCCTTGTCGCGAGACCGGTTCCAGACCGTGAGCGGCGTACCCGCGCGCACCATGTTGAGGGCCATGGGCAGGCCCATGTGCCCGAGCCCGATGAATCCGACACTCATGCATGCCTCCTGCGACTCCCACGTGCTCCCTTCGGGCCCGTGCCGTGCTCACAGCGTGCCGCGCTGCCCCGGGTGCGAACGAGCGCGCATCCGGCCAGCTGTCGCCGGATTGGCGCCAGGACGGTCACGGCCGGGTCAGTCGACGCCAGCCGCCCTGCCGGTTGTGCTCGACGATCTCGCCCAGGATGCCGGTGATCGCGTCTCGGTCGATCTCGTCGTCCTCGTAGATCTGGATCGACCGGGCGGTCAGGTTGTCGTGCCCCTGGTTGATGACGCCGGCGGGGTCGCTCACGGTCGGGTCGTACAGGAACAGGTTGACGTGGTCCTTCGTCGCCAACAGGGCGCAGACATTGCCCTCGAGGACGAAGTAGGGCTGCACCGTCCGCTTGATCGTCTCCTCGATCTCAGGATCCGTGGCCCAGATGATCTCGCGCAGCTGCTCACAGATGGACTGCTGCCACTCGGGCAGCTTCGCGATGTAGGCGTCGACCCCTGGATGTGCCCGGTCCGTCATGGAGGGATTGTGGCAGCGATCCGACCTACCAGCGAGCGTGCACCTGCTCCCGGATCCGCCGGTCGTAGAGCTGGGCCACGCCGTCGAGGAACGACGTTGGCAGCTCCCCGACCAGCCCGGCGGCAGCATTCGCCTGCGCCTGGTCGACGTTCCGCGCACCCGGGATGACGGTCGACACGCCCGGCTGCTGCCAGATCCACGCGATCGCGGCCTGCGCAGGGGTGACGTCCATCCCGGACGAGGCGACGAGCGCGGAGAACTCCCGCGCCGCCTCCACACCGGTCGCGTAGTCGACACCCGAGAAGGTCTCGCCGACGTCGAAGGCGCTGCCGTCGCGGTTGTAGGTGCGGTGGTCGTCCGCGGCGAACGTGGTGTCCAGGTCGTACTTCCCGGACAACAGCCCCGACGCCAGCGGCACCCGGGCGATGATCCCCACACCCGCGGAAGCCGCCGCGGGCAGCACCTCGGCGAGCGGCTTCATCCGGAAGGCGTTGAGGATGATCTGCACGCTCGCCACGTGAGGTCGCGTGATCGCGCTCAGCGCCTGCGCGGCCGTCTCGACACTCACGCCGTACGCCGCGACCACACCCTCGTCGACGAGCCGGTCGAGCACGTCGTACGTCGCGTCGTCGTCGATGACCTCGCTCGGCGGGCAGTGCAGCTGCACCAGGTCGATCGTGTCCACCCCCAGGTTGCGACGCGAGCGGTCCAACCAGTCACGGAAGCTCGGCTCAACGTAGCTCGCCGGCACTTGCTCGGCACGACGGCCCATCTTGGTCGCGACGGTGAACCCGGCATCCGGGTGGGCCGCGACGAAGCGACCGACCAGCTGCTCGCTGCGCCCGTCGCCGTACACGTCGGCAGTGTCAAAGAACGTCACACCCGCCTCGGCCGACGCCTCCAGCACCGCCATCGCATCGGCCTCGCTGACGTCACCCCAGTCGGCGCCGAGCTGCCACGTGCCGAGACCGACGACCGAGACCTCGCGGCCGGTCCTTCCGAGGGTGCGGTGCTCCATGGGCGCAAGTCTCACAGGCCCGGCACGCCGCGGCCTCCCACGACGGGGTGACCTCTGGCCCGCCGTGCAGCTCCACCCCTAGCGTGGGAGCCCCCGACCGGAGGTGACGACCGTGGCCCGTCCGATGACCCTGCCGGAGCCGCGACCCGTGCTCCACCCGCTGCGCACCACCGACTCGGCCCGCAGCACCATCCGCCGGCTCTCCCACCACCGGATGCGGGTCACCATCGACCACCAGCCGCTGGCCGGCATCACCCCGCCGATGCTGCTGTGGTGGTTCCGCCACATCGGGGACGACATCGACTACGCCGGCGAGCGGATGTCGGCCTACCTCGCCTGGCACCCGCTCGACCACATCACGTGGGAGCTGGCCAGGCCGGCGCCCGGTGGCGGCGCCGACGAGGGTGCGAGCTATCGCATCGTCGAGGCGTTCGGGCGCGACGAGCGCTTCCGCGTCGACTCCGTCGAACGCGTCGAGAAGCTCGACGAGACCGGTATCCGGCTGGTGCGTCGGATCGCCGGGGTGCGGATCTTCCAGCTCGAGCACACCTGGTCGTGGGGACCCGACGGGACGCACTACGTCAGCGTGATGGACCTCGGCTCCCGCCTCCGGGCAGCCACGCCGGTCAACCGGCACCTCACCTCACGCGTCTTCCCCGAGGCGATGGCCGAGGCGTGGATCAGGCACAACGTCGAGGAGGTCGGTGTCCTCGAGCACCTCCTGCCCGACGTCCTGCGCCAGCTTCCCGACGAGGCGGCGAGGCTCTCCATCAGCCCGTGAGGACTGCGGCCTGACGCGCCGGCGTATCAAAGTCCCTCCCGACCTCTCCTGTCTGGGTGGAGGAAGAAACTCAGGAGGGCTCATGTACGTGATGTACCGCGTCGCCTACGCGCCCGGGCCGGAGGATCCGCCCGAGCGCGACCGCACGCTCCGTGACTTCACCGCAGTGACCGGCCGTGAGGCCGAGAAGGCCGCACGCGAGTGGGCGACCAGCCGCAACCAGCAGCGACCGCCGGAGCTCCGCGAGAAGTGGCCGTGGGTGCTGGAGCGGTGGAACGGGCGGATCCGGGACTGGGAACAGATCAACGCCATCCCGTAGCGCCCGAAGCTCGAAGATCACTCGCACCCAGTACGAGTGATCTTCGAGCCTGACGAGGCACGCCTACGGGGAGCAGGCACCGCTCGGCGGCGCCCGGTCGGCGTCAGGAGACGACGAGGACCACGTGCAGCGTCCGAGGCCCGTGGACGCCCTCGACCCGGTCGAGCTCGATGTCGCTCGTGGCCGACGGTCCGCTGATCCACGTCGTGGGTCGCACGGGGTCGAGCAGGGCGATCGCGTCGGGCACGTCGGCCACGACCTGCGCCGCGTCGACGATGCACACGTGCAGGTCCGGCACGAGGCTGATCGCCCGGCGGCCCTGGTCGGGCGCGTGGTCGAGCACGATCGTGCCCGTCTCGGCGATCCCGACCCGGGCGCGCGTGACGACGGCATCGATGCGGTCGAGCTCGGCGGCCGACAGTCCGTCGTCCACGACCGAGCCGGCGACGTCGAGACCGAGCCCGGGAGGTACGACGCTGGTCGCCGACCCGAGCACCTCGGCGACCACCGAGCCCATGTCGTCCGGGGCGCACCGCGTGACCACCGCCCGGTAGTCCTCGACGCGCTCCACGAACAGCGCCACCAGGTCACCGCGGTCCGGGGTGCGAGGGGCCGGAGGAAGGTCGACCGCGGGCGACACGCCGGACAGCGCCGAGCGGACACGCCCGAGGATCTCGTCGCGGGCGCTAGTTTCGGGGTCCCCGCGGCGTTGTTCGACGGAGGAGCGGAGCGGGGGAGTCGAAGAACGTCGTGGGGTGATCACGAACGGCCCTCCTGCTCGTCGTCGGGACGGTGCCCACCGTCGGTGCGGTCCCACCACTCGCGGAAGGACTCCGTCGGCGGGGCGGGGAGGTCGCGCGCGCCGGTCCACCCGGCGGCGGGCCCGGGCAGGCGGCCCGCGGCGGTGCGGCCGCCGGGCAGCGTCGTACGGGAGAAACGGCCGAGGACGCGACCGGCCACACCCGAGGCGCGCTCGGCCCAGCGCAGCCGACGCGAGTCGGAGAACGTCCACGCCGCCGCCTTCATCGCGAGAGCCTCGGGCTTGGGCACGCGATCGCCGCGGTGCGAGTCGACGACGGCGGCGCGCTGGTCGACCAGCACCGACGGGATGTCGATGCGGACCGGGCAGACCTCGAAGCACGCGCCGCAGAGCGACGAGGCGTACGGGAGGGAGGCCGTCTGCTCGTCGGAGACGCCGTTGAGGAGCGGGTTGAGGATCGCGCCGATCGGGCCGGGGTAGACCGAGCCGTAGGCGTGGCCGCCGACCCGCTCGTAGACCGGGCAGACGTTCAGGCACGCCGAGCAGCGGATGCAGCGGAGCGCCTGCCGGCCGACGTCGTCGGCGAGGGCGCGCGTGCGGCCGTTGTCGAGCAGGACGACGTGCACCTCCTGCGGGCCGTCGCCGGGCGTCACGCCCGACCAGGTCGAGGTGTAGGGGTTCATCCTCTCCCCCGTCGACGAGCGCGGCAGCAGCCGCAGCATCGGGTCGAGGTCGGACCAGGTGGCGACCACCTTCTCGATGCCGACGACGCTGACCAGCACGTCAGGCAGGGTCAGGCACATCCGCCCGTTGCCCTCGGACTCCACCACGACGAGCGTGCCGGTGTCGGCGACCGCGAAGTTGGCTCCGCTGACGGCGACCTTGGCCCGCAGGAACTTCTCCCGCAGGTGCTCGCGCGCCGCCCCGGCCAGCACGGCCGGCTCGTCGGTCAGGTCGGGGGGCGCGGGCCGCCCGACGTCGCCCATCCGGCGGCGGAAGATCTCGCGCACCTCGGCGCGGTTGCGGTGGATCGCCGGCACCAGGATGTGGGACGGCAGGTCGTCGCCCAGCTGGACGATCAGCTCGGCGAGGTCGGTCTCCCAGGCGGCGATGCCCTCGGCCTCGAGGGCCTCGTTGAGGCCGATCTCCCCGGTGGCCATCGACTTGACCTTCACCACCTCGTCGACGCCGTGGTCGCGGGCGACCGACGCGACGATCGCGCACGCCTCCTCCGCGTCGCGGGCCCAGTGCACGGTCGCGCCGGCGCGCACCAGGGATGCCTCGAGCGTCTCGAGGTGGGTGGCGAGGTCGCGCAGCGCGGCCTCCTTGACCGCGGCGCCAGCGACGCGCAGCTCCTCCCAGTCCTCGACCTCGGCGACGACCGCGGCGCGCTTGTCGCGGATGGTGCGGGTGGCGTGGGCGAGGTTGCGGCGCAGCTGGGTGTCGGCCAGTGCCTCGCGCGCGGCGGCCGGGAAGGCCGGCATGCCGACGAAGGTGCCGCTGCGCTGTTCGGGGTCCCCGCGGCGTTGTTCGGGGGAGCGAAGCGGAGGAGAAGAACGGCGTGGGGCGTTCATCGGGTGCCTCGTTCTCGGGGGGCTCGGTCTCGGGGGGCACGGTCTCGTGACGGCCGCATCGCGGCCTCCTCGACCAGTGGGTTGCTGGGCTCGGTGTCGCCCTCGGTGTCCTCCGTGGCGGCGAGCACCTCGG
This sequence comes from Nocardioides sp. GCM10028917, assembly GCF_042666175.1. Taxonomy (NCBI): domain Bacteria; kingdom Bacillati; phylum Actinomycetota; class Actinomycetes; order Propionibacteriales; family Nocardioidaceae; genus Nocardioides; species Nocardioides sp. GCM10028917. The sequence continues at coordinate 1,275,878 of NZ_JBHTFL010000007.1, read as the reverse complement.
CGAGGTGCATCACGCGGACGCCGGCGCGCTGGCGCGAGAGCATCCCGCCGACGTGCATCAGGCAGGAGTTGTCACCGGCCACGAGCACCTCGGCCCCGGTGTCGCGCACGTGGCGGGCCTTGTCGGCGCCCATCGCCACGGACGTGTCGGCGTTCTTGAGGGCGAAGGTGCCGCCGAAGCCGCAGCACTCAGTGGCGTTGGGGAGGTCGACGAGCTCGATGCCGCGCACCGCCTCCAGCAGCCGGGTCGGCCGGTCGCCGACGCCGAGCATCCGCAGGCTGTGGCAGGTCGGGTGGTAGGTCACCCGGTGCGGGAAGTAGGCGCCGACGTCGGTCACGCCGAGGACGTCGACGAGGAACTCGCTCAGCTCGTAGGTCCGCGGTCCGGTCTCGGCGACGGCCGCGACCAGCGCAGGATCACCCGACCGGTCGGCGACGATCGAGTGCTGGTGCCGTGCCGATCCGGCGCACGAGCCCGACGGCGTGACGATGGCGTCGTACCCTGCGAACGCGTCGACGAAGGTCCGCACCACCGGCACCGCCTCGTCGAGGTAGCCGGTGTTCACCATCGGCTGCCCGCAGCACGTCTGGGCCTGTGGGAAGTCGACCTCGACCCCCAGCCGGCGCAGCAGCCGCACGACGGCCTTCCCCGTGTCGGGGAACATGGCGTCGTTGACGCAGGTGACCTGCAGGGCGACCTTCACGCAACCGTTCCTCTCGTCTCGTTCACAGTCTGCTCTCCCGGGCTAGAACATCCGGTGGCGCACGGCCCACACGATGGCCTCGATGGTGGAGTCGCACTCGAGCTTGTCGCAGGCACTGCGCGCCTTGCGACGCACCGTGCGCTCGGACATGTCCAGCTGCCGCGCGACCGCCGGCACCGTCCTGCCCTCGGCCATCAGCCGCAGGACGGTGAGCTCGTCGACGCCGAGGACCCGCTCGGGCCCGACCGGCTCCGACGGCCGCCCCCCTGGCGCCCCCATCGGCTCAGCGTCGGACCGGCTGGTCGACGTACGGCACCAGCCGGACCGGTCCGAGGAGGCCGTACGCCTGGCGCTGGGCGACGCCGTAGACGGCTGGCGTCACCGTGCGCAGCCGGTTGAGCAGCGTCGAGGCCACCTCGACCTCGATGACGTTCGTGCCGCGGCCCAGCAGGCCGGCGAGGTCGACGCGCGGGTGGAGCGGGTCGCAGCCACCCACCGCCACGCCGTTGACGGTGACCCGGAAGGTGTCGGTGACCTCGCCCAGCTCGAGCCAGGCGCCGTCGCGGTCGGTCCAGTCGGAGCCGAGGTCGACCTCGGTCGCGTAGCGGCCGAGGCCCGAGACGTCCTCGAGCCCGGGGATCTGGCTCCACGGCACGAGCGTCGTGAGCTGCACCGTCCGCACCGGCTTGACGGTCTCGGTGGCCGACGCGCCGGGCTGCCAGTCCTCGACCTCGAGACGCCAGGACGACGGCACGACCGGGTCCCGGACACGGTCGACCTTCGCGGGGACCGTACGACCGTCGCCGAGCGTGACGGTGTGGTCGCCGGCGGTGCCGGCACGGGCCACGAGCCTGCCCGGCTCGCGCAGGACGTCGACGGCCGTGGTGGCGATCGCGTGCAGCTGGGCGGGGTCGGCCGACTGCGGCGTCGCGAAGGCGATCACGGTCGACTGGCCCGGGGCGAGGTCGACCCGGACCCGCACCCGGTCGGCCTGGCGCTCCCAGAGGCCGACCGGGCGGGTCTCACCCGTCCAGGCGTCGAGCACCACCGGCACCGCGCGCGGCGAGGTGGTGGTCAGCCAGACGTCGTGGGTCACCCGGTTGAGCCTGCGGTTCTCCGCGTGCCGCGCGTTGGCGACGTAGTAGAGGTCCACGTCGCCGACCACCCGCCGCAGGGTCATCACGGTCGACCGCTCGTGCTCGACGTCGGGCGTGACTCCGAGCGAGGCGAGCGCGACCGGGATGTCGGCGTCGGCCGCCGCGACACGGGTCGTGGGCAACGCCTTGATCTGCGCGACCAGGTCGCGGAGCTCGGCGGCCTCGGCGTCCGAGGCACCCTCGGGCAGACCGACGGGGCGCGGGTCGGACCAGTCGCGGACGAAGACGATGGGCAGCCCGGCGCGGCCGAGCTCGAGCACCCGTCGCGCGGTCGTGACGGCCATCGTGGCGACCTGGCCTCGGAACTGGTCGGTGCCGATGATCATCGCCTTGTAGGCCGGGCCGTCGGGGGCCAGGCGGCCACCGCGCACCGTCGCCAGCGGCAGGTCGAGCAGCGCCGGCGTCGCGAAGGAGTGGGTCCACCCGAGCGGGATGCCGTCGTTGGTCGCCCAGAAGGCGCCGATGCCGGTCGACGTCCAGCCCTTCTGCCGCAGGAAGACGACGTCGTACTTGGGCGTCCCGGTCTGCAGCACGAGCTGGGTGCGGGAGAGGTACGCCGCGATGTCGGGCATGTGCTGCCACTGCGGGGTGCGGGGTCCCCACGCCTCGCCGAACCCGATCGCACCGTTGTAGTAGGGCGAGAAGGCGGCGAAGCCGGGCCACGTCACGCCCGGCGCGTCGGCGTAGGGGAACCCGTGGATGATCGCCTGGTTCACGCCCGCGGCGAAGATGCTGTTGAGGGTGAAGAGCGCCTGGTTCTGCTGGGTCGGGCTGGCGCTGTTGCCGCCGAGCATCGTGTTGTAGGCCGCCCCGTTGTAGCAGATCGCCTCGCAGGACAGGATCGTGTGACCGGCCATGTCGCGACCGCCCGCCATCACCCGGTAGTCGTCGAGGTTCTTGAAGCCGAGCGACTCGGTCTCGGGGACGTCGAGCAGCGCCGCGTGCTCCACCGTGTCGGTCTCGAGCCCGTAGGGCTGGACCCGCAGGCCCATGCCGAGCGTGCGGGCGAAGGCCTGCAGCGGGAGCAGGTGGTGGTCGCGGTAGAGGTCGGAGAGGACCTGGTTGTAGTCGTCGCGGACCTGGTTGGTGCGCAGGCTGTCCGTCGTCGCGGCGTTGGTGCCGGTGCCGAGGTCGTAGAGGTACTTCTCCTTCAGCTCCATCACGACCGGCAGCCAGGGCCGGAGGTCGTAGCCGGCGCGCTTCTCGAACTCCTCGAACATCCGCGGCGTCCAGATGGTCGCCTCGGTCTCGATCTCCAGCGAGTCCTCGAAGAGATACCCACCGGCCCGGCCGAGGAGGCCGCGGAGCTCGCGGTCGAGGACCTTCGTCTCCCACAGGTCGACGACGGCCTGCGAGCCCAGCGCGCTGAAGTGGTCGACGACGTACGACCGCGGGCTGGTGTGCGGCGCCGCCTCGGGCTCCTGCGCCGAGCCACGCTGCCAGAAGGACAGCAGCACCCACGAGCCGCCCGCAGGCGAGTCAGGTGCGGTCCAGGTGATCCGGCCGTCGACCACCTGGTCGAGCAGGTCGACGTAGGAGTCCGGGTCGACCTGCGGCAGCACGCGGGTGTTGGTCGAGGGCGTGTAGCGGTGGGCCTGGAGCGCCACCAGCGCCTGCTTCGTGACGGCGCCCTCGGCGTGCAGCACGGCCTCGGGGACCGGTCCGTCGTACGTCGCTCCGGCAGCGAGGTTGACCAGGCCGTGGGCCAGCTCGGTGCACGCGGCGTCGTCGTCCGGGGTGATGGTGGAGACGGCGGCCGGCCACGACGGGCCGACGGTGATGTCGATGCGCACGTCGCGCTCGGCCGCTCGAGACAGCGCGGCCTTCACGCCGGTGACCCACGGGGCGGTGCCCCAGCCGTGCGTGCCGACGTCGATGGTGATGTTGCGCGCCCGAAGGCTGTGGGTGACGTCGGCGACCTCGAGGACGCCGAACCCGGCGTCGGCGACCTGGTCGACCTCGCGGGCGATCTCGACCGGGTCGACGAGGCCGTGCGGCCACCACCAGCGGAAGCCGGCCGCGGTCGCGGTGCCCGGGGCGGCGAAGCGGCGCACCAGGTCCTTGGGCAGCCACTCGGTCGCGGCCGAGGCGCCGCCGGGTGCGGCGGCGACCGCGGTCGAGGAGGAGGCGGCGACGAAGCCCGCCGCGGCAGCGGACGCACCGAGCAGGGTGCGGCGGGTGAGGTGGGTCGGGCCGGGCTGGTCCATCGGGTCTCCCTGGGGGGTGGGGTGGCGCCTGTGGGTGGCGGGGCGGTCGGAGCGGTGGCTAGGCGGTCGGGCCGACGCGGCGGTCGGCGGCGTCCCAGTCGAGGCCGGGGCGGGGGTCGTGACGTCGTACGTCGTGCGTCTCGCGGACGAGGGCACGCATGGCGGCGAGGTCGGGCAGGTCGGCGCCGAGGGCGCGCGCCTGGACGAGGGCGTTGCCGAGCGCGGCGGCCTCGCCGGGGCCGGCCAGCACCGGTACGCCGAGCGCGTCCGCGGTCAGCTGGCAGAGCAGGTGGTTGTGGGAGCCGCCGCCGACGACGTGCACGACCTCGAGGTCGCGGCCGGCCAGCCGGGCGGCGGTGCGGAGGTGCCGTCGGTAGGCGAGCGCGAGGCTGTCGAGGATGCAGCGGGTGATCTCGCCGGGGGTCTGCGGGAGCGGCTCGCCGGCGTCCCGCGCCAGCCGCACGACGCGCTCGGGCATCGGGTCGGTGGCGCTGCCCGGGCCCAGCAGGGACGGGTGGTTGATGTCGACGACGGTGCGCAGCGGCGCCGCGGTGCTGGCGTCGGCGAGCAGGGACGCGAGGTCGGTGGCGGGGGTGCCGCGGTCGCGCCAGGCCTTGAGACACTCCGAAAGCACCCAGAGGCCCATCACGTTCTTGAGGAAGCGGACGGTGCCGTCGACGCCGCCCTCGTTGGTGAAGTCGGCCTCGCGGGCCTCCTCGGTGAGCACCGGCTCATCGAGCTCGAGGCCGACGAGCGACCACGTGCCCGAGGAGATGTAGCCGAAGGAGGTGCCCGGGTCCGCGGGGACGGCGACGACCGCGGAGGCGGTGTCGTGCGAGCCGACCGCCACCACCGGCACGTCCGGCGCGAGGCCGAGGCCGGCGGCGACCTCGGGTCGGAGCGGTCCGACCACGGAGCCGGCGTCCCGCAGCGGCGGCAGGATCGACCAGGGCAGCTGGAGACGGCCGGCCAGCTCGCTGGACCACTCGCCGGTGCGGACGTCGAGCAGCCCGGTCGTCGACGCGTTCGTGCGCTCGGCACCGACCTCGCCGGTCAGCCAGTAGCCGAGCAGGTCGGGCAGCAGGAGCATGGCGTGGGCCGACTCCAGCGCGGCGGTGCCGCGGGCGGCGGCGAGCTGGAAGACGGTGGTGAACGGCAGCTGCTGGAGGCCGTTGACGGCGTACTGCTCCTGCACGCTCACCGTCTTGGCGACCAGCTCGGGGACGTCGCGGGTGCGCGGGTCGCGGTGGCTGTAGGGGTTGCCGAGCAGCTCGCCGTCGCGGTCGAGCAGGCCGTAGTCCACCGCCCACGAGTCGATGCCGATGCCGTGCAGCTCCCCCGTGCGTGCCACCTCGGCGACACCGGCGAGCACCTCGCGGTGGATGCCGAGGACGTCCCAGAAGAGCGAGCCGCCGACCGGGACGCCGCCGTTGGGGAAGCGGTGCACCTCCTTCAGCGAGAGCTGCCCCGGGCCGACGCGGGCAGCCATCACACGGCCGCTCGTCGCCCCGAGGTCGACGGCCGCGACGCGCAGGGTCATCGCAGGCTGGGTCATCGCAGGAAGGCCGCCGCCACGCCCGCGTCGACGGGGATGTGCAGCCCGGTCGTGTGGCTCAGGTCGTCGGTGCACAGGACGAAGACCGCGTTGGCGATGTTGTCCGGCAGCACCTCGCGCTTGAGGATCGTGCGCTGCGCGTAGAACTTGCCGAGGTCCTGCTCCTCCACGCCGTAGACCGCGGCGCGGTTGGCGCCCCAGCCCGAGGCGAAGATGCCCGAGCCCTGCACCACGCCGTCGGGGTTGACCCCGTTGACCTTGATGCCGTGCTCACCGAGCTCGGCAGCCAGCAGCCGCACCTGGTGCGCCTGGTCGGCCTTGGCGGCGCCGTAGGCGACGTTGTTGGGGCCGGCGAAGATCGAGTTCTTCGACGAGATGTAGACGATGTCGCCGCCCATCCCCTGCTCGATCATCGCCCTGGCCGCGGCCTTCGCGACGAGGAACGAGCCCTTGGCCATCACGTCGTGCTGGAGGTCCCAGTCCTGCTCGGTGGTCTCGAGCAGCGAGCGCGACAGCGAGAGGCCGGCGTTGTTGACGACGAGGTCGACACCACCGAAGGCCAGCACGGTGGCCCGGAGGGCCGCCTCGACGGCGGCGGCGTCGGACACGTCGACCTGCACCCCGACGGCGACGTCGGCCGAGCCGATCTCGGCGGCCGCGGCCTGCGCCTTCTCCAGCGACAGGTCGGCGATGACGACGCAGGCGCCCTCGGACGCGAGCTTCCTCGCGGTGGCGAGGCCGATGCCCGACGCGGCTCCGGTGACGAGGGCGACGCGGGTCGCGAGCGGCTTGGGCTTCGGCATCCGCTGGAGCTTGGCCTCCTCGAGCGCCCAGTACTCGATGCGGAACTTCTCCGACTCGTCGATGGGGGCGTACGACGACAGGCCCTCGGCGCCGCGCATCACGTTGATGGCGTTGACGTAGAACTCGCCGGCGACGCGGGCGGTCTGCTTGTCCTTGCCGAAGCTGAACATGCCGACGCCGGGCACCAGCACGATCAGGGGGTCCTTGCCGCGGATCGCGGGGCTGTCGGGCGTGGCGTTGCGGTCGTAGTAGCCCTGGTAGTCCTCGCGGTAGGAGACCGCCAGCTCCTGGAGGCGGGCGATGCTCTCCTCGACCGAGGCGGAGGCGGGCAGGTCGAGCACCAGCGGCTTGACCTTGGTGCGGAGGAAGTGGTCGGGGCACGACGTGCCGAGCTCGCCGAGGCGCGGGTGCTCGGCGTGCGCCAGGAACTCGAGGACGACGTCGGCGTCGGTGAAGTGGCCGACCATCGGACGGTCCGCCGAGGCGATACCGCGGATGGTCGGCGCGAGGGCGGCGGCCTTCGCGCGGCGCTCGGTCTCCGGCAGGGCGGCGTACCCCTCGAGCGCCGGACCGAACGGCTCGGCCTTCGCGTGCTCGGCGATGTAGGCCGAGGCCGTCTCGATGATCCAGAGCGAGCTGGCCTCGGCCTCCTCGCTGGTGTCGCCCCACGCGGTGATGCCGTGGCCGCCGAGGATGCAGCCGCGGGCCTGCGGGTTCTTCTCCTTGATCTCGGCGATGTCGAGGCCGAGCTGGAAGCCCGGGCGGCGCCACGGCACCCACACGACCTCGTCGCCGAAGATGGTCCGGGTGAGCTCCTCCCCGTCGGCGGAAGTCGCGATCGCGATGCCGGAGTCGGGGTGCAGGTGGTCGACGTGCGCCGCGTCGACGAGGCCGTGCATCGCGGTGTCGATGGAGGGAGCAGCACCGCCCTTGCCGTGCAGGCAGTAGTCGAAGGCCGCCACCATCTCGTCCTCGCGGTCCACGCCGGGGTAGACGTCGACGAGCGCGCGCATCCGGTCCAGCCGCAGGACCGCCAGGCCGCCCGGCGTCAGCGTGCCGAGGTCACCGCCGGAACCCTTCACCCACAGCAGCTCGACGTCCTCGCCGGTGACCGGGTCGGTCTCGGTGCCCTTGGCGGAGGTGTTGCCGCCGGCGTAGTTGGTGTTCCTGGGGTCGGCGCCCAGCCGGTTGGAGCGCTCGACGAGCTGCTCCACGGTGGGGTTGACGGTGGGCTTGAGGTCACTCACGGTGCAGGTTTCCTTACGGGTTGTGGGGGTCAGTTCCAGCCGGCTTGCGAGCCGCCGACGCGGTCGGCCTCGATCTGCTGCTGGTAGCCCGACTCGAGGTAGGCGCGCATCGGGTCGGCCGGCAGGCCGCGCTCCTCGCGCCAGGCCGCCAGGTCACGGCGTACGTCGGTGTAGAAGGCGTCCATGAAGATCTCGTTGGCACGCAGCACGTCGCCGGCGGACCGCGCCTCGTCGAGGGCCTCGGTGTCGAGGAGCAGCGCGCGGGCGGTCATCTCCTGGACGTTCAGCACCGAGCGGATCTGGCCGGGGATCTTGTCCTCGATGTTGTGGCACTGGTCGAGCATCAGCGCGACGTCGCTCTCGGCGCCGAAGCCGCCGCCGCGGATGACCTCGACCATGATGCGGAACAGCTGGAACGGGTCGGCCGCACCGACGATGAGGTCGTCGTCGGCGTAGAAGCGGCTGTTGAAGTCGAACGAGCCGAGCTTCCCGAGGCGCAGCAGCTGCGCCACGATGAACTCGATGTTGGTGCCGGGCGCGTGGTGGCCGGTGTCGAGGCACACCTTCGCGCGGTCGCCGAGGGCGGCCACGTGGGCGTACGACGTGCCCCAGTCCGGGACGTCGGTGTGGTAGAACGCCGGCTCGAAGAACTTGTACTCGAGCACGAGCCGCTGGTCCTCGGCGAGCCGGTCGTAGATGGTGCGGAGGCCCTCGGCGAGACGGTCCTGGCGGGCGCGCATGTCGCCCTGGCCGGGGTAGTTGGTGCCCTCGGCGAGCCAGATCTTCAGGTCCTGCGAGCCGGTCTGGTGCATCACCTCGATGCACGCGAAGTGGTGGTCGATCGCCTTCTGCCGCACCCGCGGGTCGGTGTGGGTCAGTGCGCCGAGCTTGTAGTCGTCGTCCTGGAAGGTGTTGGAGTTGATCGTGCCGAGCGCGACGCCCTGCTCCTTGGCGTACGCCGCCAGCGCGGCGTAGTCGTCGACCTGGTCCCACGGGATGTGGAGCGCCACGGTGGGCGCGAGGCCGGTGAAGCGGTGCACGGTGGCGGCGTCGGCGATCTTCTCCTCGACCGTTCGCGGGGTGCCGGGGGTGCCGAAGACCTTGAAGCGGGTGCCGGAGTTGCCGTACGCCCAGGACGGCACCTCGATCGCGAGCTCGCCGAGTCGGTCGCTGATGGTGGAGAAGCCAGAAGGGCCGGAAGAGGTGGTCATGACAGGTCCTGAGCTGTGGGAGTGGGTGAGTCGGTGGCCGTGCTGGTGGGGGTGTGGGCGGCGAGCTGGTCCTCGAGGTGGAAGACCTCGGCCAGCTGCCAGAAGCCCTGGTCGGGCGGGAGGTCGAGGTCCTCGAAGAACTCGGACATCTCCGCCTGCCAGCGGGCGTTCACGTCGGTGCGGGCCATGCCCTCCTGCGCGGCGGCGAGGTCGGGCGTCTCGAGGTAGCCGACGAGCAGGCCGTCCTCGCGCAGGAAGAGGGAGTAGTTGGTCCAGCCGGTGTCGTGGAGGGCGCGGAGCATCTCGGGCCACACGGCGGCGTGGCGCTCGGCGTACTCCTCCATGCGGTCCGTGCGGACCTGCAGGGTGAAGCAGACGCGGTGCATCGCGGTCTCCTGTCGGTGGGTGGTGTCCGTTGGTCGAGGAGGGCCGGAGGCCCGTCACGAGACCCGGCTGGAGGGGTCTCGTGACGGCGCTGGGGCGCCTCCTCGACCAACGAAGTGGTGGTCCGACTCAGAAGTCGAAGTCGCCGATGTTGTCGGCGTTGAAGGTGAACGGCTCACCGAGCAGGACGACGCCGTCGGCGCCGACCTCGAACTCGCCGAGCTCGCCCGCCTCGAAGGAGTCGCCCTCCTCGCCCGAGATGTCACCGTTGGCCAGGGCGGCCGCGGCGTAGGTGGCCAGGGCGCCGAGGTCGCTGGGGTTCCACAGCGCGAAGGACTCGACGGTGCCGTTCTCGACGTACTCGCGCATCTGGTTGGGGGTGCCCAGGCCGGTCAGCGCGACCTTGCCCTTGGAGGAGGAGTCCGACAGGTAGCGGGCCGCGGCCGCGATGCCGACCGTGGTGGGCGAGATGATGCCCTTCAGGTCGGGGTGGTTCTGCAGCAGCGCCTCGGTCTGGTCGAACGACTTCTGGTCGTCGTCGTCGCCGTAGACCGTGTCGACGAGCTCGATGTCGGCGTAGTCGGGGTTCTCGGCGAGCTCCTTCTCCATCATCTCGATCCACGCGTTCTGGTTGGTCGCGTTGGCAGCGGCGGACAGGATGGCGATCTCGCCCTTGCCGCCGATCTGCTCGGAGATCAGCTCGAGCTGCTTGGCGGCGATGCCCTCGGCGGTGGCCTGGTTGATGAACAGGTCACGGCAGTCGGGGTTGGTGTCGGCGTCGAAGGTGACGACCTTGACGTCGGCGCTGCGGGCCTCGTCGATCGCGTCGCAGAGGGCCTCGGGATCGTTGGCCGACAGGATCAGGGCGTCCTTGCCCTGCTGAGCGACGGTGTTGATGTAGGACACCTGGGCGTCGGGGCTGGCGGTCTCGGGACCGACCTCCTCGATCTCGACACCGAGCTCCTCCGCCGCCGCCTCCGCACCGTCGGTGCTGGTGTCGAAGTAGGGGTTGCCGAGGTTCTTCGGCAGCATCGTCATGCTGAGCTCGCCGCCGCCGTCGCTGCCGCTGTCAGAGCCGCTGTCGCCGCCGTCGTCGCTGCCGCACGCGGTGAGCGCCGCGGAGGCGGTGAGGATGATCGCAGCCAGAGCGATCGGCCGCCGGGTGTGGAACTTCATGTCGGTTCTGCCTTTCGTGTTCCTAGACGCCGGCGGATGCGGCGTTCGGGGTAGGGCTCGACTCGGGAGGAGTCGTTGCCTTGCGCGGCAACCTCGACGAGGCCCACGCAAGGACGCTGGGGAGGATCACCGAGGCCACGAGCAGCAGGCCGACGATGATGTTGGTGACGTTGACCGTCACGCTCTCCAGGCGCAGGGCGCTGGAGATGACGCCGATCAGCACGACGCCGGCGAGGACGCCGTGCAGCCGGCCGCGGCCGCCGAAGATCGAGACGCCGCCGAGGAGGACCGCGGCGATCACCTGGAGCTCGTAGCCCGTGGCGTTGTCGCCGCGGGCCGAGCCGTAGCGCAGGGTGAAGTAGATGCCGGCGAAGGCGGACACCACGCCCGAGAGGACGAAGAGGATGAACTTGGTCCGGGCGACGTTGACGCCGGTGAAGTGGGCCGCCTCGTCGTTGAGCCCGATCTCGTAGATGCCGCGCCCGAAGGTGGAGAAGTGCAGCAGCACGACGAAGGCGACGGTCAGCACCGCGAACGGGATCATCACCAGGGGGATCCGCGACTCGCCGATGGTGTTGGTCGCGAGGTCCGCCCACGAGTCGGTGAACTCGGTGATGGCCGTGGTGCCGAGCAGGCCGACCGCGATGCCGCGGAAGAGCGCGAGCGTGCCGATGGTGACGGCGAGCGACGGCAGCCCGACGTACGCGATGAGGAAGCCGTTGAGCGCGCCGCACAGCAGCCCGGCCAGCAGCGCGAGGACCGCGGCGGCCGGGATCGACATGCCGCTGTCGTGGAAGACGCCTAGCAGCACGCTGCTCAGGCCCATGATGCTCGCGACCGACAGGTCGATCTCGCCGGTGATGATGATCAGCGTCATCGGCAGGGCGATCAGCAGGATCGGTGCGATGTCCTGGAGGAGGAACTTCACGGTCAGCGGGCCGTCGAAGTTCTCCACGTTGAGCGTCGCGTAGACGAAGACCGCGACGGTCAGCGCGATGACGGCCATCTCGCGGGTCAGGAGCCAGCGGCGCCACAGCGGCGCCGAGTAGTCGGCGTACGTCCGGGTCGGCGCAGCGGGGGCGGCCGGGGACTGGGTGGTCGTCATGAGTGGTCCCTCGATTCGGCGAGCTTGCGCGCCTGTCTGACGGCGAGGACGCGGTCGAGCACGATCGCGCCGAGGATCAGGGCGCCGACGACGGCGCGCTGCCAGAAGTCCTCGATGCCGAGGCTGGGCAGGGCCCGGTTGATGGTGACGAGCAGGAAGGCGCCGATCGCCGCGCCCCACACCGTGCCGCTGCCGCCGAAGATCGCGACGCCGCCGATGACCGCCGCCGCGACGGCCTGCAGCTCGATGCCCAGCCCCACGCTCGAGCTCACGGTGCCGTAGCGGGCGGTGTAGAGGGCGCCGGCGAGACCCGCCAGGGCGCCGCTCAGCACGAACGCGGCGAGCAGGCGCCGGCGTACGGGCAGGCCGTAAAGAACCGCGGCGTCCGGGTCGGAGCCGATCGCGTAGAGCTCGCGACCACCGCGAGCGGTGTAGAGGTAGTAGCCGACGACGGCCAGGACGACGAGCGCGAGGATCGTGAGCAGGGGCACGCCGAGCACCGACTGGGTGCCGAGCTGGAGGAACTCGCGTGGCAGGTCGCCGGCGTTGATCCGGTCGCTGCCCGCCCAGGTGAGCATGATGCCGCGGTAGATGTAGAGCGTGCCGAGCGTGATGACCAGCGCGGGCACGCCGCCGTACGCCACCAGCACGCCGTTGACGAGGCCGAGGACCGCGCCGAGCAGCAGGCACGCGGCCAGCACCGCGACGATCGGGATGTTCGGCTGCTCGATGAAGAGCCGGCCGGTCAGGTAGGCGGTCAGCGCCATCACCGAGCCGACGGACAGGTCGACGTTGCGGGTGATGATGACGACGGCCTGGCCGACGGCGAGCAGCACCAGGATCGACGGGTTGAGCAGGAAGTTGCGCCAGCCGTCGCTGCTGAAGAGGAAGGCGTTGTTCTTCGTGGTCGCGAGCACGACGACGGCCACCAGCACGAGGAAGATCGACAGCTCGCGCGAGCGCAGCACGGTCGTCAGCGCGCGGCGCGTCGGGGACAGCCGGCTGGGCTCCACCAGCAGCGCCTCGCCGGCGGACACGTCGCTGTGGTCCGGCTCGGACCCGGGTCCCGTCTCGGGGCGCTCGACGTCGGTGTGGCTCATCGGACGGTCTCCAGGTGGTGGGTGGCGGCGTGCATGACGGCCTCGGGCGTGGCGTCGGCGCGGTCCAGCTCGGCGGTGATCCGGCCCTCGCACAGGACGACGACGCGGTCGGCCATGCCGAGGACCTCGGGGAGCTCGGAGGAGATCATCAGGATCGCGAGGCCCTGCCCGGCGAGCTCGGAGAGCAGCCGGTGCACCTCGGCCTTGGTGCCGACGTCGATGCCGCGGGTGGGCTCGTCGATGATCAGCAGCCTGGGGTCGGTGGCCAGCCACTTGGCGATGACGACCTTCTGCTGGTTGCCGCCGCTCATCGTGGCCGCGGTCATGTCCAGCGCGCTGGTCTTCACCTCGAGGCGTCCGGCCCAGGGTCCGGCTGCCCGGTTCTCCATGGAGGAGGTGAGCAGCCCGGCCTTCGCGATGCTGCGGCGGATGACGCCGGCGACGTTGCGGGTCACCGAGGAGTCGATGACGAGGCCCTGCTTGCGGCGGTCCTCGGGGATGAACGCCATGCCGGCGCGGATCGCGGAGCGCGGGGCCCTGGCCTTCACCGGCCTGCCGGACACCGAGACCGACCCTGAGTCGTAGGGGTCGACGCCGAACACCGCTCGCGCGACCTCGCTGCGCCCGGCGCCGACCAGGCCGGCCAGTCCGACGATCTCGCCGGCCCGGACCTCGAGGTCGATGTCGTGGAAGACGCCGGCGCGGCTGAGGCCACGCACCTGCAGGACCGGCTCGCCGATCTCGGCGGCCACCTTGGGGAACAGGTCGTCGACGTCGCGGCCGACCATCAGCGAGACCAGCTCGGACGGCGTGGTCCCGGCGATCGTCTTCGTGTCGATGTACGAGCCGTCGCGCATGACGGTGACGGTGTCGGCGAGGTCGAAGACCTCGTCGAAGCGGTGGGAGATGAAGACGAGGGCACGTCCCTCGTCGCGCAGGCTGCGGGCGACGGCGAACAGCCGGTCGACCTCGACGCCGCTCAGGGCGGCGGTCGGCTCGTCCATGACCAGCAGCCGGGCGTCCAGCGAGATGGCCTTCGCGATCTCGATGATCTGCTGGTCGGCGATCGAGAGGCCCTCGGCGGGACGGCGGGGGTCGATCCGCACACCGAGCCGCTCGAAGAGCCGCTCCGCCTCGGCGTACATCGCCGCGCGGTCGATGCGCCGGCCTGGGGCGAGGAGCTGGCGGCCCATGAAGATGTTCTCGGTGACCGAGAGGTCGGGGAAGAGCGTCGGCTCCTGGTAGATCACCGCGACGCCCGACTTCTTGGACTCAGCGGTGGAGGAGAAGTCGACGGGCTCGCCGCCGAGCTCGAAGGTGCCCGAGTCGCGGCGGTGGACGCCGGCGACGACCTTGACCAGCGTCGACTTGCCGGCGCCGTTCTCCCCGACCAGGGCGTGGATCGAGCCGGCCTCGACGCGCAGGCTGCCGGAGCGCAGGGCGACCACGGGCCCGAACGACTTGGAGACGTCGCGCAGCTCGAGCACCGGTGCGGCGGCGTTGCTGGCAGGCATGTGGCTCCTCGGTTTGAAAGGTTTCAACGGAAAGGTAGGTGAGGGTCGTCACACGTGTCAAGGGTCGTCACGGGTCATTTGCAGTTCCGTGTCGGCTCGCCACGCCGAGGGGCGCGATGGCGTACGCTCCCGTCGACAATCGTTTCAACGCCACGGCGCGACCCTCGCGACGGACGGCTGGTGCGAGAGGGGGCCCTGTCGTGGCGAAGGCCTCCTCCGTCAAGGACGTCGCCGCCCTCGCCCGCGTCTCGCTCGGCACCGTGAGCAACGTCCTCAACCGACCCGACCGGGTCTCCCCCGCCACCCGGGCCAAGGTCGAGCAGGCCATGCGCGACCTCGGGTTCGTCCGCAACGAGTCCGCGCGCCAGCTGCGCGCCGGCCGGAGCCGCACGCTGGCCTACGTCCTCCTCGACGCCCGCAACCCCTTCTTCACCGACGTCGCGCAGGGCGCGGAGCTCGCGGCCGAGTCGGCCGGCCTCTCGCTCTTCCTGTGCCACTCCGGCAACCGGGCCTCCCGCGAGGGTGACTACCTGGCGCACCTCGTCGAGCAGCGGGTGCAGGGGATCCTCGTCACGCCCGTCGACCCGAACGCCGCCGCGCTGGACGACGTACGCCGCAACGGCACGCCGCTGGTGATCGTGGACCGCACGCGCGACGACGACCACTTCTGCTCCGTCGCGGTCGACGACGTCCTCGGCGGTCGGCTGGCCGTCGAGCACCTCGTGGAGGCCGGGCACACCCGGGTCGCGTTCATCGGCGGCCCCCAGACGATCGGGCAGGTGCGCGACCGCCTCGCGGGCGCCCGCGCGGCCTGGGCCGCCGCCGGCCTGCCCGACGACCAGCTGGTCGTGGTCGGCACCGAAGCCCTCACCGTCGCCGAAGGACGCTCGGCGGGCGAGCGCGTGATGGGCATCGCCAGCGGCCGACGCCCGACGGCGGCGTTCTGCGCCAACGACCTGCTGGCACTCGGCCTGCTCCAGCAGCTCAGCACCGCTGGCCTCTCGGTGCCCGGGGACCTGGCCATCGTCGGCTACGACGACATCGAGTACGCCGCTGCCGCCGCCGTGCCCCTCACCTCGGTGCGCCAGCCGCGCCAGGAGCTCGGACGCCGGGCCGCCGAGCTGGTGCTCGACGAGGCCGAGAACCCTGACCACCTGCACCAGCAGGTCGTCTTCACCCCCGAGCTCGTCGCCCGTCGCTCGACCCGGGGCTGACGCCGTACCCGGCGGGGTGTGGCCCCGGGTCCCACGGCAGGAGTACGACGGGAGGAACCCATCTCGGAGGCCCTCATGTCGCTGCGCCTGCTCGTCGGTCCGATCGCACTCTCCCTCGCCGTGGCGACCCTCGGCCCGACCGTGGGCGCCAGCCCCGGTGCGGCCGAGCGCGCCGTCCCCGACCGCGGCTCGAAGAGCACGTGGACCGAGGCCGACAAGGCGGGCTTCGGCACGGCGCGCACGCGGCGGAGCAACGTGTGGTTCACGCTGCAGGACGGCCGGGTCAGCGAAGTGTTCTACCCCGACCTGTCGACGCCGAGCACCCGCAGCCTCGAGCTCGTGGTGACGGACGGCCGCACGTTCACCGACCGCGAGACCGAGGACGTCGACGTGGTGACCACGCGTCCCGACGAGCGCAGCCTGCGCTTCCAGCAGGTCGGCACCGCGACCTCCGGCCGCTACCGGATCACCAAGACGTACGTCACCGACCCGCGCCGCGACGTGCTCGTCGTCCGCGTCCGCCTCGAGTCGCTCGACGGAGGCAGCTACCGGCTGTACGCCGTCCACGACCCCGCGCTGGCCAACTCCGGCATGGACGACCGCGGGCGCACGACGCGCACGGCCCTGGTGGCCACCGATGCGAAGGAGCGCGTCGCGTCCGCCCTCGTCTCGCGTCCCGGCCTGGGCAGGAGCAGCACCGGCCTCCTCGGCCTCGACGACGGCTGGACCGACCTCGAGGACGACCAGCGCCTCGACGAGGGCAGGCGCGTCGCGGGTCCGGGCAACGTCGTGCAGACCGGTCGGGTCTCGGGCGTGACGGGGCTCGCCGGTGAGCAGCGCGCGACGCTGGTGCTCGGCTACGGGCGGAGCGGCGCGGAGGCGCAGCGCACCGCCCGGGCAGGCCTCCTCGCAGGCGCCAGCCGCACGGCTGCGCGCTACGACCGCGGCTGGCACCGCTACCTGCGCACGCTCCGGCAGGTCCCGGCCAGTGCGGCGGCCGTCCGCCCTACCTACCTCGCCTCGGCGCTCGTGCTGGCCGCCGCGGAGGACAAGCGGAACCCGGGCGCGCTGGTGGCCTCGCCGTCGGCGCCATGGGTGTGGGGTGACGAGGTGAAGGACCTGTCCTCCCCGTCGGGCGCCTACCACCTGGTGTGGTCACGCGACTCCTACCAGTTCGGCACGGCGTTGTGGGCCATGGGCGACAAGGCGGCCGCCCGCCGCTCGGTCGACTGGCTCTTCGACGTGCAGCAGCTGCCCGACGGCTCGTTCCCGCAGAACTCCGACGTCGAGGGGACACCGGTCTGGTCCGAGCTCCAGCTCGACGAGGTGGCCCTGCCGATCGTGCTGGCCCGGCTGGTCGGCCGCGACGGACCCCGCACCTACCGCGGCGTGAAGCGGGCGGCGGACTTCCTCGTGCGCTTCCGCGACGAGGAGACGGGGCGGCGGGCGCCGTTCTCGCCGCAGGAGCGGTGGGAGAACCAGTCCGGCTACTCCCCGAACTCGATCGCCACCCAGGTCGCCGGGCTGGTCTGCGCCGCCGACATCGCCCGCAAGAACGGTGACCGCGCGTCCGCGCGCCGCTGGCTGCGACTGGCGGACCGCTGGCAGTCCAAGGTCAAGCAGTGGACGCGCACCACCACGGGCCCGCTCAGCGACAGCCCCTACTACCTCCGGATCACCAAGGACGGTCGTCCCGACCGCGGCACGGAGTACGCCATCGGCGACGGTGGCCCGTCCGCCGTCGACCAGCGGCGCGTGGTCGACCCCAGCTTCCTCGACCTGGTCCGCCTCGGGCTCGAGGAGGCGGACGACCCCGACGTGCTGTCCACGCTGTCAGTCGTGGACGAGGACCTGCGGGTCGAGACGCCCCACGGGCCGTTCTGGCACCGCTTCAGCTTCGACGGCTACGGCGAGAAGCGCGACGGCGGACAGTGGGACATCACGGAGGACGACACCCGCACGACCCTCGGTCGTGCCTGGCCGCTGCTGACCGGGGAGCGCGGTGAGTACGCCGTCACGGCCGGGCAGGACGCGACGTCCTACCTCGCCGCGATGGCGGCGGCCGCCGGCACGAGCGACATGATCTCGGAGCAGGTCTGGGACGGCCGCCCGCCCACGGGTGAGGCCTGCTGCCCCGCGGGCGAGGGGACCCGCGCCGCCACGCCGCTGACCTGGTCCCACGCCGGCCTGGTCCGGCTGGCCTGGACGATGCAGCGCGGCGCCCCGGTCGACCAGCAGGGGGTCGTGGCCAGGCGCTACCTGCGCTGAGCCGCCCACCGTTCACGGTGGTCAGCCGTCACCGCGAGCTCCCAGGCGGGCCACGACGGCTGCACCAGCGCGCTGTCCCTCCTCGACCGCACGCCTCAGGCCTTGGTCCTGCGCCAGGACCGCAGCGAGCGTCCCGACGAAGGCGTCCCCGGCGCCCGTCGTGTCCAGCACCCGATCCACGGTCGGCGCGGCGAGCCTCTCGGACGCCTCCGCGCCGCTGATCGACGCTCCCCCGGCGCCGCGGGTGACCACCACCGACCTGCAGCCGTGTCGCCGTCGTACGGCGTCAGCCACGTCCGCGCCCTCGGCGCCGGACCCGTCGCAGGCCTCGGCCGCCTCGTGCTCGTTGACCACGAGGGGATCCGCCGCCTCGAGCGTCGCCGCCGCGAGGCGCAGCCAGGGGCCGTTGTTGACGACCACCCGGACCCCTCTCTCGTGCGCCGCGGCGGCCGCGGCGTCGACCACCGCGGCGCCGACCTCCGACTGCAGGAGGACGACGTCCGGGGCCGCGTCCCCGCGGTCGGACAGCGCGGCGACCACACGACGTACGTCGAGGGCGCCGTTGGCACCGGCGTCCACCACGATGGCGTTCTCACCGGACGGGGCGACCATCACGAACGCGGTCCCGGTGGTCCGCCCGTGGCAGGTCTCCACTCCCGACACGTCCACCCCCGCCGCGACCAGTGCGTCGACCTGGGGCGCGCCGTCACCGTCGTCACCGACCGCTCCCAGGAGGCGTGTCGCCGCACCGGCCCGAGCGGCTGCCACCGCCTGGTTCGCCCCCTTGCCACCGGGCGAGCGCTCGACGCGGTCGGCGAGGAGGGTGACCCCGGGCGCGGGGAAGCCGGGCACGTGCATCACGACGTCGACGTTGATCGAGCCGACGACCACCACCGAGCCCATCGCGCCTCAGCTCGCGTCGCGGGCGGCGTGGTGGACGGCGCGGTTCCGGCCGGTCGCCTTCGCGCGGTAGAGCGCCGCATCCGCCTGCTCGAGCACGTGCTCGAGGCTCGACGCGAGGTCGAGCGGAGCGATGCCGAAGCTGACCGTCGGGAGGACGACCTCGCCGAGCGGCGAACGCCGTGCCATTTCCTCGCTGATCGTGCGCGCCACCTCGTCGGCCCCTGTCGGAGTCGGCGCCGGGGAGCAGCAGGACGAACTCCTCACCTCCGTGACGAGCCACCACGTCGCTGACGCGTACGGCGCTGCGGCACGAGTCGGCGAAGGCGACGAGCGCCTGGTCACCCGCCTGGTGACCGTGGACGTCGTTGACCTGCTTGAAGTGGTCGAGGTCGGCCATGATCAGCGATCCGGAGGTGCCGTGTCGCCTCGCGGCGTGCATCGCCGCCTTCGCGTGGTGCACGAAGCCCGCCCGGTTGAGCAGTCCGGTGAGGGCGTCGCGGTGCGCCGCGTCGCGAAGCACCGCCTTCTGCTGCTCCTCGCTCAGGGTGGACATGCTGAACGACACCGTGGCCAGCAGTGCGGTGGTGATGAGGGTGGTGACTCCCTGCCCGAACACCGTCGTGAACGGCGGCTCGTCGGGGCCGACGGCCAGGATCGCGGTCCAGCGACCGAGGTAGAACACGGCCGCACCGCTGCACATCGTCGCGAGGGCGCCGACCGAAGCGCGGTACGAGCCGCCGTCGGCCCGCGAGGTGGAGCTCGCGACCAGCAGGCGCCAGAGCTCGCCGGCCGCCAGGGCGAACTGGACCCACATGGCGCCGAGGAAGGTCGCTCCACCCGCCCAGACGTCGCCTCCCGGGTCGCCGAGCGTCGTGGCGATGGCCACGACGGCGGGTGCGACGAGCAGCACCCACCACGGGAGCGAGCGTTGTCGCAGGGACCGGGCGCCCGCCCACACGCAGCCCGAACCGAGGGCGATCAGGGCGTTGCCGAGCGGGATCGCCACCGACTGGGGGACCGTTCCGCCGAGGAGGTACGCGACGGCACCTCCGAGGAACGCGACGAGGGAGGCACACCACCACGCCGCGTAGGCGGACCGGCCGATCCGGTACGTGATCGCGAGGAAGAGCACCAGCAGGGTGAGCGCGACGAGGGCGAAGGAGATGCGCAGGCTGTCGGTGTCGAGCATGGTCCACTTCTGGTCCGAGACGGGCGAGCAGCCATGGTCTCAGTCGCGGCCGTGGACCCGCCACACCCCGGCGCAACGCGCGTGCTGTCAGCCGTCCAGCAGGTCGAGGTCGCGCACGCAGAACCCGTGGTGCGCCCACTCCTCGTCCAGGACCACGCGCAGGCACTCCAGCACCGTCCGGCCCGCTGCGTACGGCGGCCAGCCCGGACCTGCAGGCACCGGCGCGACCTTCGCCAGGTCCTCGGCCGTCACGCCGGCCAACCAGCGCTCCAGCTCGGCGCCCTGCTCGTCGCGCACGGCCACCACCTGGTCGAGGTCAGGCTCTGCCGCTGGATCCAGGCCCTGCTCCTCCTGGTCGGGCACGAAGTCCGACGCCAGACCGATGGCGGTGAAGGGCTGCGTCGATCCGAGGCAGCAACGACGGAACCAGGAGTCGTGCACGAAGACCAGGTGGCGCAGGGTCTCCACCGCCGACCACTCTCCGCCGACGCGCTGGTGCTCCAGCCCCTCGTCCATGGCGCGGAGGCGCGCGACCGTCGCCGCCCAGCCGGCCCGCAGCCGCCGCTCGGCGTCGCGCAGGTCATCGGGGTCGGCCGACCGCATCAGGAGGCGCACGGGATGCCGTCGGTCCAGCTCGGCCTCGACGTACGACGTCACCTCGACCCCGTTGACGACCAGGTTGCTGACCAGCCCGTCGATGACGGCGTCCTGCATCACCACCCCGATGAGCCGGGCGCGCGTCATGTCGCACTCGCGGAACTCGGCGTCCGTCAGGTCCTCGTCCTCGAATCTCGCCATGCCGGCCAGCATGCACCGGCGTACCGACACAGTGGAGGTCACCGTGCGGCGTCTTCCTTCGACCTGCCCGCGAACCACACCTCCAGCTCTCGGAGGACCGCCGGGTCGAGCGCTTCCTGAGGGTCCGCCACGATGTCGCGCTGCATGCGCTCTCGCGCGGCCGCGTACAGCGGCGGGCTCAAGGCGTAGGGCAGGTTGCGGACGTACCAGCGCGGGAAGGTCTGCGCGCCCCACCGTTGCAGGGTTCGGGCGATCAACCCGGGCCTGCCTCGCCGCACCCAGAAGCCGACGGCCTGACCCAGCACGAAGGCGACTCCCAGGGCCGCCGCCATGACGAACAGCGTGGCCACGACCTCGTCGCTCGCGAAGTTGTCCACCGCGGCGAACAGCCCCCCGTAGTAGACCGGGACCAGCACCTCCACCTGGTCCACGTAGGGACCGATCTGCTCCGCCCGGTCGGCCAGCTCGCGGAGGGACTCGATGTCGGGCCTCGCCCCCCACGCCGCGCGGACGTGACCGAGCGCGTCCTGGCTCCTGTCGAAGGCGTTGAAGGGGCTGATGCCGTCGAAGGACCCGAGCGCCGCATCGACCTCGTCGGACGTCGTCTCGATGTCGCGCAGCGTCTCCGAGCTCCTGGCGGCCGCGTCCTCGAGCTCTGCCTGGGGAGGCGTGTTCTGGTTGATGTGGTCGAGGGCGGCCTGGATCTCCTGCCGGTGCTCGACGACGTACTCCGCAGCGCGATAGCGGTCCACGAGGTTGGGCACCGCGGCCAGCGCGTCCTGGCCCTTGCCGCTCACGGTCTCCGCGTCGCTCACGGCGACACTCAGCGCCGCGCCCACGCCGTACGCCTTGATGCCGACCTCGACGAGCGAGCCGATCACCAGTCGTCCGAGCTCGAGCCTGCGTCGCAGCGACGAGACGTCCAGGCCAGGGCTCACAGGGTTCCTCCAAGGGGTCGACGAGCGGGTGGAACAGCCCTGTACCCCGTCAGCTCCGTGGCGCGCTGTAGTTTCCATGGCACCGACGAGGAGGCCGCATGCCCGGACCGCAGCACGACCCGAGCGCCCCGACCGGCGGGGACGGTTCCACCGGTCCCAGGACCAACTGGGCCGGCAACCACGCCTACGCGGCCGGGCGCTACGTCCGCGCGCGTTCGCTCGAGGAGGCCCAGGAGGTCGTCCGCTCGTCGAGCAAGGTGCGCCTGCTCGGCACCCGCCACTCCTTCAACGCCCTGTGCGACACGGAGGGGACGCTGCTGGACCTCACGGGCCTGGCCGCCGAGCCGGTCCTCGACCTCGAGCGTGGAACGGTGCGGGTGGCGGGTGGTACGCCGTACAACGACGTGGCCGCCCACCTGCAGGCCCACGGCTGTGCGCTGGCCAACATGGGCTCGCTCCCCCACATCTCGGTGGCCGGCGCCACGTCGACCGGCACCCACGGGTCGGGCGCGGCCAACAAGATCCTGGGCGCGGGTGTCAGCCGCCTCGAGCTGATCGGCCCGGACGGCGAGCTGCGCACGATCGCGCGTGGCGAGCCCGACTTCGCCGGCTCCGTCGTGGCGCTGGGCGCCCTCGGCGCCGTCGTGTCGCTCGACCTCGACGTCGAGCCGACGTACGACGTGCGCCAGGACCTCTACGCCCACCTGCGCTGGAGCGAGGTGGTCGAGCGGATCGACGAGGTGCTGGGGTCGGCCTACAGCGTCAGCGTCTTCGGCCGGTGGAACGACGCGGACCCCACCGAGGTGCTGGTGAAGACCCGCACGACCGACGAACGCGGGCCGGCCGGCTGGGTCGGCGGGACCGAGGCCGTCCCGGCCACCACCGCCTCGCTCACCCTCGGCGCGGGCGACCACATCACGGCACGCGGCACGCCCGGGCCGTGGTCGGAGCGGCTGCCGCACTTCCGCGGCGACCGGCAGCCCAGCTTCGGCGAGGAGATCCAGTCGGAGTGGTTCGTCCCCGCCGACTCGGCCGAGGGCGCACTGCGCGCGGTCACCGACCTCGCCACCGCGTCCGGCGGCGAGCTGGCGGGGCTGCTCATCGTGAGCGAGATCCGCGCCATCCGCGCCGACGACCTGTGGCTCTCACCCGCCGAGGGCCGGGAGACCGTCGCGCTGCACTTCACCTGGAAGCGCGAGCCCGAGGCCGTGCTCGCCATGGTACGGCGCGTCGAGGACGCCCTCGCGCCCTTCGCCGCCCGGCCGCACTGGGGCAAGGTCTACGACCGCCACGAGCCCGCCGACCGCCCACGCCTCGCCGACTTCCGGGCGCTCGCCGACCGGATGGACCCGGCCGGCACCTTCCGCAACGTGATGGTCGACCGGGTGCTCGGCACCGGCTGACATCCGCCGGCTGGCAGGTGGGTACTGCGGGGCCATGACCAGCGACCTGGAAGCCACGACTGCAGACCTGTACCAGACCATTCGTGACCTCTGGCTCGAGGCCCAGAGCGGCGCGAGCGACGAGCTCGCGCCGCCAGCGGGTCGCGGGCAAGCCGCCGTATCGGTCCCCGACACCGCCATCGCGGACGCGACCGGCCTCGAGCTGACGGTCGTCCGCGACTTCCTGGACAACGCCGACGGGGTGAAGTTCGCCGTCGAGCGAGAGGGTGACACCCGCACGGTGACGGCGCTGCTCACCGACTGACGGTCGCGGTCAGTCACTGGGCGCGAGCCGGCTGCGCGGGCTGTCGCCGGTCGCCTCGACACTCATCGTTCGCTCCTCGCCTGCGGTGCGCAGGTCCGTACCCGGACGGGCGCCGACAGCGATCCGGTCGGCCTCGGACGCAGAAGACTCCCCCAGGGTCTCGGGTCCCCGGGGGAGTCGGAGCCGCCTGTCGGAATCGAACCGACGACCTAGTCATTACGAGTGACTCGCTCTACCGACTGAGCTAAGGCGGCGTGGCCTGCCGAGCGTGCTCGGTGGACCGCGGGCGAGTATACGGAGGCCGCTGGCCGGGACTGAAATCACGGTCCACCCGCTAGGTTCGGGAGCGACCGCAGTCCCCTCATCTCAGGAGGCACGATGCCCACTCGCACCGCACGCACGGCTTGGAACGGCGGACTCCAGGACGGCTCCGGCCAGGTCGAGCTGACCAGCTCCGGCGTCGGCACGTACGACGTCAGCTTCCCCAAGCGCGCCGCGGAGGATGCAGGAGGGACCACGAGCCCCGAGGAGCTCGTCGCCGCGGCGCACTCCGCCTGCTACGCGATGTCGCTGTCCAACCTCGTCACCGAGGGCGGTGGCACGGTCCAGGCGCTCGACGTCTCCGCGGACGTGACGCTCGGTCCCGACGAGGCGGCCGGCGGCTTCAAGCTGACCGGCATCGTGCTCAGGGTGCGCGGCGAGGTGGACGGCCTCGACGACGCGGCCTTCAAGGACGCTGCCGAGAAGGCCAAGGCTGAGTGCCCGATCAGCAAGGCTCTCGCCGCCGTCGACATCACGCTCGAGGCCACGCTCGAGGGCTGAGGCACGCCCTCTGGTCGAAGGCCCCCTCTGCGTCATACGAACGCGCGCCCATGGGTCCCGATCCGTATGACGCCCGTGCCGAGCCGGGCGCGGGCGTCATACGAAGGCACACGTATGGGTCCGGATCGGGATGACGCAGCCGGGCGGAGCCCGAAGGACGGGCGGAAGGTGTCAGCAGGTCGTGCCGTCGGCGGGCACGTCGCCGTCGAGCAGGTAGTCCTCGACGAGGGTGTCGATGCACTCGTTGCCGGCGTTGTACGCGGTGTGGCCGTCGCCGTCGCGCTCGACGAGCACGCCGGAGTCGAGCTGGGCCGAGAGGGCCTGCGCCCACTTCAGCGGCGTCGCGGGGTCACGGCTGGTGCCGAGCACCACGATCGGCGCCGCTCCCTCACCGCGGATCGTCAGCGGCTCCTCGCTCGACGACACGTCGACGCCACGGCACAGCGCCATCCCCCAGGCGAAGACCCGGCCGAAGGTCGGCGAGGCCTCCTCGAACTCGGGGAACAGTGACGGCACCTTGCCGAACGGCACCGACGACGGGTCGTCGAGGCAGTTGATCGAGTAGTTGGCCTCCACCGAGTTGTCGGCGTAGCTGCCGTCGGGGTTGCGCGAGGCGTAGGCGTCGGCCAGCGACATCAGCGCCGAGCCCTTGCCCTCCAGCGCGGAGGCGAGCGCGGTGCTCAGCAGGAACCAGTAGTCGCGGTTGTAGAGCGGGGTGATGACGCCGTAGAACGCGTTGCCGATGGTCAGCTCGCGCTCACCCGCGGGCAGCGGCTCCTCCTCGATCGACTCGAGCAGCCCCGTGATGGTGGCCATGCCCTCGTCGACCGTGTCGCCGAGGAAGCAGTTGTCGGTCGTGTCGAGGCAGTTCTGCACGTAGGCCCGCAGTGCGGTCTCGAACCCGGTGGCCTGCTCGAGCGCCAGCAAGCGGGCG
Source organism: Nocardioides sp. GCM10028917 (assembly GCF_042666175.1). NCBI lineage: Bacteria > Bacillati > Actinomycetota > Actinomycetes > Propionibacteriales > Nocardioidaceae > Nocardioides > Nocardioides sp. GCM10028917. Next base: position 1,250,942 of record NZ_JBHTFL010000007.1, on the reverse strand, counting down.
TCGAGGGAGACGTCGACCGCGCCGTCGAGGACGAAGCGGCCGACCTTGTCGGGGAAGAGCTCGGCGTAGGTGGCGCCGAGCTTGGTGCCGTAGGAGGCGCCGAAGTAGGTCAACGTCTCCTCCCCCAGCGCCGAGCGGAGCACGTCCATGTCGCGAGCGGCCTCGGTCGTGGTCACGTGGCCGACGACCGGGCCGGAGCCGGCGACGCACCCGGGGCCGAAGGACAGCACCGAGTCCTCGAAGTAGTCGACTTCGAGCGGGGTGTCCGGGGTGGGGTCCTCGGCGAGGTAGGTGTCGAGCTCGGCGTCGCTGAGGCAGTCGACCGGGGCCGAGGCGCCCACCCCGCGGGGGTCGAAGCCGACGATGTCGAAGCCCTCGAGCAGCGGCTCGCGGAACACCTGCCCGCCCGCGGCGGCGTACGTCGTCCCGCGGGCGCCGGGACCGCCCGGGTTCACCACCAGGGAGCCGACGCGCGAGCCTGTGGCCGGGACCCGGAGCAGCGCCAGGTCGATGGTCTCCCCCTGTGGGTCGGCGTAGTCGACCGGCACGGTGAGGAAGCCGCAGTCGTGGTCGGCGTCGGTCTCGCAGGGCTGCCAGTCGATGCGCTGGGAGTAGAGATCGGCGAGCTCGGGGGACGGCGCCTCCGTGACCGCCGCAGGCGGCGGTATCGTCGGTGACGGGGTCGGATCCGCGGCCGGCAAGTCGAGCGGGGTGACGCCCTGCATCGCGAAGCCGACCGTCACGAAGGTGGTCAGTGCCAGCGCGAGGACGGCAACGACGGCCATCGCCTTCTTCATCAACGTCCTCCGGGCAGCCGCAGCGCGACCGTCATCGACTCCAGTGCCAGCTGGGGCGGCACGTTGAACTCCAACATCTGCTCGCGCGCCGTGAAGATCGCGTCGATCATCCGGAGCAGCTCCTCGGGCGAGGCGGCGCGCGCGACGACCTGCACGTCACCGCGCAGCTCCTCGTTGACGAGCAGTCCGGGCGCACCGACCGACAGCGCGATCGCGTCGCGGTAGACCGAGACCAGGTCCATCAGCGCGCGGTCGATCACGTCGAGCACACGGCGCTTGGCCTTCTGCTTCTGCAGCTTCTCCAGCCCGGCGAGGGCGGCGCGGTAGGACCGGCTCGTGGTGTCCTTGCGCTCGCTGCCGAAGATCGCCTGCAGCTCCTGCAGCTCGCGCCTCTCCGCGTCGGCGGTGATCGCCTCGGTCTCCTCCTTGGCGAGCTCGGCGAGGTTTGTCGCCGCGGTCATGCAGGAGCCCAGCGACGTCAGGCGGGCCGGGATGCTGATCACCTCGCGGCGGCGGGTGCGCGTGGCCTCGTCGAGGGCGAGGGCGCGGGCGCGCCCGATGTGGCCCTGGCTGGCGCGCGCGGCGAAGCCGGCCATCGTCTCGGAGATGCCGTCGTTGCTGGCGAGGAACGCCGCGACGTCACGCGTGCCGGGCGTCGCGAGCGTCAGGGTGCGGCAGCGGGAGCGGATCGTCGGGAGCACGTCCTGCACGGTCGGCGCGCACAGCAGCCAGAGCGTCTTGGGCGTGGGCTCCTCGATCGCCTTGAGGAGCGCGTTGCCGGTGCGCGGGTTCTCCGGGGTGCCGAGCCGGTCGGCGTCCTCGATCACCACGATCTGCCAGCGCCCGATCGCGGGGAACTTCGCCGCCGACTGCACCAGGTCGCGCATGTCGTCGACGTAGAGCACCGAGGTCTCGGACTTCACCCAGGTGATGTCGGGGTGGGTGCCGTTGGTGCCGAGGCGGCACGCCTCGCACTCGCCGCAGCCGGTCCGCCGCTCGCACTGCAGCGCGGTCGCGAACGCGCGGGCCACGTTGGACCGGCCGGAGCCCGGAGGCCCGGTGAACAGCCACGCGTGGGTCATGCCCACCCCGGCAGCGGCGTGCTGGAGGACCTCGATCGTCGGGCGCTGCCCGACGAGGTCGGACCAGACGGTCCGGGTGGCTGGACTGGTCGGGGTGCTCACGCGCGCTCCAGGAGGGGCGCGAGCCGCTGCTGGATCGCCGCGGCGATCTCCTCGACCGGGGCCCGCGCGTCCAGCACGACGTAGTGGTCGGGGTCGGCGGCGGCCAGCCCGAGGAAGCCCTGCCGCACCCGCTGGTGGAACTCCAGCGACTGCCCCTCGATCCGGTCGCGACCGGTGAACCGGTCGAGCCCGGCCTGCGGCTCGAGGTCGAGGACGACGGTGAGGTGCGGGCGGAGGTCGCCGGTGGCCCACCGCGCGACGGCCTCGACCTCGGCGACGTCGAGCGTGCGGCCGGCACCCTGGTAGGCCAGCGTCGAGTCGACGTAGCGGTCGGTGATGACGACCTCGCCGCGCGCGAGCGCCGGCAGGACGACGTGGTCGACGTGCTCGGCCTTGTCGGCGGCGTAGAGCAGCGCCTCGGTGCGGTCGGACAGGTCGCCGGTCGCCGGGTCGAGCACGATGCGCCGCAGCTCCTTGCCGACGGACGTGTCGCCGGGCTCGAAGGTCAGCAGGACGGCCTCGCCGCGCTCGACGAGCCAGTCGTGCAGCAGGCGCGACTGGGTGGACTTGCCGGCCCCCTCGCCGCCCTCGAAGCACACGAAGAGCCCCTGCTCGGCATAGACCCCTGCATTCACGAGGCACACCCTACGGGCGGGGTGGGACACGCTCCCCGGTCAGCCTCGCCCGGGCGGCCGGACGGACCCAACGCCCGCCGCTGCGGAACCCTCACGCGTACGCCGGCCCCGAATCGGTGCGTTCGGTCCGATCGGCGGTCACCACCCGTGACGCGCGCCGCGCCCTCCTCGACCAACGGAGGCAGCGTGGCGCCCTCCTCGACCAACGAGACCCGGAGGAGCGTCAGGACTTCTTGGCGGTCTTCTTGGCCGTCGTCTTCTTCGCTGCGGTCTTCTTGGCCGCGGTCTTCTTGGCAGCCGTCTTCTTCGCCGGCGCCTTCTTCGCAGCGCCCTTCTTGGCCGCCTTCTTGGCCGGGCCGCGCTCGCGCCGCTCGGCGAGCAGCTCGGCCGCGCGCTCCAGGGTGATCGACTCGACGGTGTCGTCCTTGCGGAGGGTGGCGTTGTACTCGCCGTCGGTGACGTACTCGCCGAAGCGGCCGGCCTTGACGATCACCGGCTGGCCGGAGACGGGGTCGTTGCCGAGCTCCTTGAGCGGCGGGGTGGCCGCGCCGCGCCCGCGCTGCTTGGGCTGGGCGTAGATCGCCTTGGCCTGGTCGAGGGTGATGTCGAAGATCTGGTCCTCGCTGGTCAGCGAGCGCGAGTCGGTGCCCTTCTTGAGGTAGGGCCCGTAGCGACCGTTCTGCGCGGTGATCTCGGTGCCGTCCTCGTCGACGCCGACGATGCGCGGCAGGTCGAGGAGCCGGACCGCCTGCTCGAGCGTGACCGTGTCGAGGGTCATCGACGCGAAGAGCGAACCGGTGCGCGGCTTGGCCGACTTGGGCGCGTCGTCGGGCAGCAGCTCGGTGACGTAGGGGCCGAAGCGGCCGTTCTTGGCGACGATCTGCAGACCGGTGTCGGGGTGGTTGCCGACCACCTGCTCCTCGCCGGCCGGGTTGGCCAGCAGCTCCTTGGCCTTGGCCACGGTGAGCTCGTCGGGCGGCAGGTCGTCGGGCACGTTGGCCCGCACCGGGGCGCCGTCGCCGTCCTCGGGCGCGGGGCCCTCGACGTACGGGCCGTAGCGGCCCACGCGGAGGTCGATCCCCTCGCCGATCGGGAAGGTCGCCATCTCCTTGGCGTCGATCTCGCCCAGCTCGGTCACCAGCGTCTTGAGGCCCACGACGTCACCACCGCCGTAGTAGAACTCGCCGAGCTCCGTGGCCCGGTCGGCGCGGCCGCCCGCGATCTCGTCGAGGACGTCCTCCATGTCGGCGGTGAACTCGTAGGACACCTGCCGCGGGAAGTGCTCCTCGAGCAGCCGGACCACCGAGAACGCGAGCCACGCCGGCACCAGCGCGGTGCCCTTCTTGTAGACGTAGCCGCGGTTCAGGATCGTGCCGATGATCGAGGCGTAGGTCGACGGGCGGCCGATCTCGCGGTCCTCGAGCTCCTTGATCAGCGTGGCCTCGGTGTAGCGCGAGGGCGGCTTGGTCTCGTGGCCCTCGGGGGTGAGCGTGGCCGCCGACACCGCCGCACCCTGGGTGAGGTTGGGCAGGCGGGTCTCGGCGTCGTCGCGACGCTTGGAGGCGTCGTCGATGTCCTCGACGTAGGCCTTGAGGAAGCCGTGGAAGGTGATCGTGCGACCGCTCGCGCTGAAGACGACGTCACGACCGTCGGCAGCGGCACCGCCGATGCGGATCGTCACCGAGTTGCCGGTGGCGTCCTTCATCTGCGAGGCGACGGTGCGCATCCAGATCAGCTCGTAGAGGCGGAACTGCTCGCCCGACAGGCCGGTCTGCGCGGGAGTGCGGAACGACTCGCCGGCCGGTCGGATCGCCTCGTGCGCCTCCTGCGCGTTCTTCACCTTGGAGGCGTAGGTGCGCGGCGAGTCGGGCAGGTACTCGGCGCCGTACAGCTCGCGCACCTGGTCGCGCGCGGCACCCACCGCGGCGTCCGAGAGCGTCGTGGAGTCCGTACGCATGTAGGTGATGAAGCCGTTCTCGTAGAGCCGCTGCGCGACCGACATGGTCACGCTGGCGCTCATCCCGAGCTTGCGGCTGGCCTCCTGCTGCAACGTGGTGGTGCGGAAGGGGGCGTACGGCGAGCGGCGGTAGGGCTTGGACTCCACCGAGCGGACGTCGTACGTCGTGTCGCTGAGGCCGGCGGCCAGCGCCTGGGCGTCGGCGCGGGAGAGGTGGGCGCGGTGGGCCTTGCCGCCTGATCCGGACTTCAGCTCGCCGGTGTTGTCGAAGTCGGAACCGCGGGCGACGCGGACGTCGTCGACGCTGTAGAGCTTGGCGGGGAACATCCGCGGGTCGTGGCCCGTGCCGGCGTCGAAGGTGGCGTCGAGGTCCCAGTAGGAGGCGACGCGGAACTTCATCCGCTCGCGCTCCCGGTCGACGACGAGGCGGGTCGCCACGGACTGCACGCGGCCCGCGGACAGGCCGGACATGACCTTCTTCCACAGCACCGGGGACACCTCGTAGCCGTAGAGGCGGTCGAGGATGCGACGTGCCTCCTGGGCCTCGACGAGGTCGTCGTTGATCTCGCGGGGGTTCTCGACCGCGGCGAGGATCGCCTGCTTGGTGATCTCGTGGAAGACCATCCGGTGGACCGGCAGGCCCTTCGGGGGCTTGAGCTCGTCGAGGAGGTGCCAGGCGATCGCCTCGCCCTCGCGGTCCTCATCGGTGGCGAGGTAGAGGGCGTCGGCGTCCTTGACCAGCTTCTTCAGCTTGGCGATGTGGCTCTTCTTGTCGCGCGGCACGACGTAGTAGGGCTCGAAGCCGTTGTCGACGTCGACCGCGAGCCGGCCCCACGGCTTGTCCTTGATCTTGGCCGGGGTGTCCGCGGCGTTGTTGGGCAGGTCGCGGATGTGACCGATCGAGGACTCGACGACGTAGTCCGCGCCCAGGTAGCCGCCGATGGTGCGGGCCTTGGCCGGGGACTCGACGATGACGAGCTTTGCCACGTGTGTTTGCTCCCTCAGGTTCTTGCTGCGATGTTGCTCAGCGCGGCAACGGTAGCGCCAGTTCCCGAGATCGCCACTCCTCGACGTCCACAGGAGCCCCGGCGGACGCGCGCCGGCACGGCTCGGGCCCCACGCCGCGACGACGTGGGGCCCGAGCGCGTCAGGCTGTCGGACGGGTCAGAAGTCGAGACCCTCGAGGTAGCGGAACCCGGTGTTGGCGGTCGCGGCCGGCGAGAAGTCGGGGCTGTCGTTCTCGACGATGTACTCCTCGACCTGGTGGGCCTTGAAGATCGTCGGGAAGTCGATGACACCCAGACCGAGGTCGGCCATGTCGCCGGGCTGCTCTCCGTCGTAGAGAACGGCGGCGTCAGCACCGTGCCGGTCCTTCACGTGGTACTGCCGAACCTCCTGGGGGGCCGACTGGATCACGTCGATCGCGAACTGCAGCGGGTCGGCAGCACCCGTGTTCACACCACCGGTGTAGGCCCAGTAGAGGTCCACCTCGAGGTGGACCAGCTTGGGGTCGAGCTCACCGGTGAGCACGTCCCACGGGGTGGTGCCGTCGTCGAACTTGATCGTGAACTCGTGGGCGTGGTTGTGGTAGCCGTAGCGCAGCCCGCGACGACGAGCGGCCTCCGCCTCGGTGTTCATCTGCTCCGCCCACAGCTGCCACTCGCTCTTGCTGTTGGAGTTGAGGTAGGGCACGACGATGTACTTCTGGCCGAACGTGTTGGCGTCGTCGAGCTTCTGGTTGAGCGCTGCGACGTTCGGGCTGATGCCGTCGTGGCTCGAGGAGGCCCAGATGCCCCGGGCGTCGAGCTCGGCCTTGAGCTTGGCCGCCGTGTCGAGACCGTACGCCGCCGGGTCCAGCGGGGGACGCGCCGCGTAGAGGCCGGCCCGCTCCACGCGCTGGTAGCCGAACTTTGCCAGCTGGTCGAACTGTCGCAGGATGGCGGTGCGGTCGGTCATGGCCGAGCGCAGCGTGTAGAGCTGGATGCTGATCAGCTCGGTCTTCACCCGGTTCCGCCCGTAGGCGTGACCGTGGCCCTTGCCGGGGTGGCTGCTGGGCTTGGCGGCCAGGGCCGGGGAGCCAGCGGCGAGCACGGTGGCTCCGGCCGCGCCTGCAACGGCGCCGCGCAGCAGGCCGCGACGACTGGCGCCCTTCCTCTCGAGCGACTCGCGCAGGGCGGCGTCGCCGTCATATCCGTAACACATGTGCTGCCTTCTTCCTGGTTTTCTCGGGGGGTTCTCGGGGCGGGTGGTGCTGGGAGGAGGCGGGCCCGGGTCGCCCCGGGCCCGCCTCGGCGGATGGGTCCCTGATCAGCCGGCCGGCTCGAGGACGACCTCGTCGGAGCCGGTGAGAGCGGGCTCGGAGCCCGTGTCGGTGTACTCCGCGACGAAGACGGCCGCGAGGTCGTCGGTCGCGGGGTCGTGGCCCTCGGGCACCGACGTGGTGAGCGAGCCGGTGCAGCCGTTGGCCGTGGACTGCGGGTGGCCGTGGGTGTCGTGGCCCAGCACGTAGGTGACGGTGACCCGGCTGCAGTCGACCGGCTCGTCGTCGGTGACCCTGACCTCGTACGTCACGGTGTCGCCGAAGCTGAACGCCTGGCCGTCCACCGGGGTGACGAACTCGACGACCGGGGCCTGGTTGCCCACGACGATGTCGACGTCGGCCGAGGCGCGGCGCCCACCCTGGTCGGTGACCGTGAGCGTGGCGCGGTAGCTGCCGTCCTCGGTGTAGGTGTACGAGCCGTTGGCCCTGCGGCTGTCGACCTTGCCGTCACCGTCGAAGTCCCAGGCGTACTTCAGCTTGGTGTCGCCGTCCGGGTCGGTGGTGCCGTCGCTGGAGAAGGCGACCGTCAGCGGCGCCTTGCCGGCCGTGGGCTCGGCCTCGATCGCCGGGACCGGGCTGCGGTTGCCGCCCTCGCCGACGAAGTCGATGCGCGACAGCTGGGCGTCCGGGTTCTCCGCGAAGTAGCCGTCGCCGTACTCCAGGACGTAGAGCGCGCCGTCGGGGCCGAACTCCATGTCCATCGGGTTGTCGGTCACGATGTCGGGAACGACGTCCTCGATCGCGGCGACCGCACCGTCGTCGAGGTGGAAGCCCTTGATGTAGTCACGCGTCCACTCGTAGAACAGCGGGGTGTCGTCGTAGCGCTCGGGCCAGGCGACAGGGTTGCGGCCCTTGGTGGCCTTGCGGTCGAACTGGTAGGCGGGGCCGGCCATCGGGCCGATGCCTCCGGTCTCGAGCTCGGGGAACTCGGTGGAGAGCCCGTACGAGTACCAGACCTCCGGCTGCTCCACCGGCGGCAGCTCGCGCAGGCCGGTGTTGTTGGGAGAGTCGTTGACCGGCGCGTCGCAGTTGAACTTCGGGCCGCTCGTGCGGGTGGCGAAGTCGAAGTCGTTGTAAGGCAGCTCGGCGGTGGCGCAGTAGGGCCAGCCGTAGTTGGACGGCTTGTCCACGACCGCCCACTTGCCGTGGCCGGCCGGGCCCCGGTTGGGGTTGGCGCTGCGGGCGTCGGGCGAGTAGTCGGCGACCCAGATGTCGTCGGTGTCGGGGTCGATCTCGATGCGGAACGGGTTGCGCCAGCCCATGGAGTAGATCTCCGGGCGGGTCTTGGGGGTGCCCGGGGCGAACAGGTTGCCCTCGGGGATCGTGTAGCCGCCACCGGCCTTCGGCGTGATCCGCAGGATCTTGCCGCGCAGGTCGTTGGTGTTGGCCGAGGTGCGCTGGGCGTCGAAGGCAGGGTTGCGGTCGGGGCGCTCGTCGAGCGGCACGTAGCCGTCGGACTGGAACGGGTTGGTGTCGTCGCCGGTCGACAGGATCAGGTTGCCCGCCGAGTCGAAGACGATGTCACCGCCGACGTGGCAGCAGATGCCCCGGTCGACGGGGACGTCGAGCACCTTCTGCTCCGAGCCGACGTCCACCTGGCCGCCGGAGAAGCGGAACCGGGAGACCGTCAGGTGGCCCTTGTAGGGAGCGAAGTCGGCCGCCGTGCCGGTCTCGGGGGCGTCGCCCTCGTTGATGGAGGCGGTCGCCGGGTCGTCGGCCGGGGTGTCGAGCGGCGGCGAGTAGTAGAGGTAGATCCACTTGTTCTTCTTGCCGTCGTAGCCCGGGTCCAGGGCGATGCTCTGGAGACCCTCCTCGTCGTGGAGGTAGACCGGGATGCGGCCGGCGACGCTGTTGACGCCGGTGTCGGCGTCGTTGTGCCAGATGACGCCGGCGCGGGTGGTGTGCAGGACGTCGCCGTCGGGCAGCACCGCGAGGTCGATGGCCTCGCCGGGGCGGTCGTTGAGGGTGACCTTCTGGAACGACCCGGAGGGCGGGGGCGGGGCGGTGTCGTCGTGGCCCTCGTGGGCGGTGGCCGCGGTGGTCACCGCCAGCATGGGCAGGCAGAGGGCGGCGCCGACGGCGGCCGTGAGCCCTGTGCGGAAGGGTTGCTTCATGGGGGGTTCTCCTGTTCCCGAGGTGGCAAGGAGCCGACAAGCAACGTAGGCACGTGACACGCGTCACGTCAACGAGCGATCGACTTTTGCTCGCCTGTCGACACAAGTCGCCGTGTCGGAGACCACCCGCAGCGGTGAGTCGACGGTCCGTCCGCGCACGTCGGACCGGCCCACCGCCGCGGGTGCCATCGGGGTCAGTCCCCGTCACACCTCCGTCGGGCGCAGGGGGTCGTGGCCGAAGAGCATGAGCGCACGGCGGAGCGCGTCGTCGTACGCCTCGGGCTCGGGCTCGTCCCCGCGGATCGTGCGGACCTGGTCGACGACGTGCTGCATCGTGTCGACGTCGTCGGGAGTCAGGTCGGTGCGCCGCTTGGCGAGGATGGCGACCACGGACTCGCCGACCTCCAGCTCGGGAAGTCCTTCTGTCGCGCGTCCGTCCTCCCCGGTCGCCTCGGTCCGCAGCCAGTCGGACAGCTCACGAGACGTCATGTTGACCACGTCGTGGAACTCCTGCCAGAGCTCGTCGCTGATGTGGGACTCGGCCATCAGATGTCCTCTCCGGACTGGTCGTCCTGGGCGTTCGGGTCGGGGCGGGTGGAGAAGCGGAGCACCGCTCCCACGCCGTCGGGCAGTGCGCCGACGGGGGCGTGCAGGGGCAGCAGGTCGGCGTCCTGGGCGAGTGCCGCGCGGAACAGCAGCTCCTCGAGCTGGTCGGGCGCGGGGTCGTCGACGCCGAGCGCCGTGAGCTCGCCCGGGTCGGTGGCCAGCAGCAGCGGGTCCGGTCCGGCGTACGCCTGGCGGTCCTCGAGTGCTCCCTCGAGCAGGACGAGCGTCTCGACCTCGCCGCGACGCAGTGCCTCCAGCGTCTCGGCCACGCCGACCGCCTTGGGGGCGTCCGCCGGGCCGAGGCGGTCGAGCACCTCGTTGATCCGGGCGCTCCGGCAGCGCTGGACGGCGGCTGCGACCTCCTCGTCGAGCCGGTCGTCGGAAGCGCCTTCGGCGCGGCTGCCGTGCTCCAGCACCTCGAGCCGGTCCTTCACGTGGCCGGCCACGGACTCGCGCAGGCGAGCGATGCCGTGCGGGTCGCCGGTGAGCAGGACGAGGTCCGGATCGACCTCGCGCACGAGGGCGTCGAGGTCCTTGGCGACGGTGTCGGCGTTGCGGTCCCACGAGTCCTCGGCGCGGCTCTGGAACCGGCGGTGCGACCACCCGCCGCCCGGCACCTTGTGGAGCACGTCGTGGTCCCCCTCGCTGACGATCTCGCGCTCGTCGAGCCCGAGGGTGTCGCTCACCGTGATGTCGGCGCCCGCGTGGTCAACGCGCACCAGGACGTACGACACCGCGTCGGCGAGCGCGCGCCCGAGCCGCAGCAGGTGGGCGACCGGACCGGCGTGGTGGTGGTCGGCGACGCCGTCACCGACCACGAGGTCGGTGACGACCTTGCCGTCGCGTGCGACCACCACGCGGGACGCGTCGCCGCCGTGCCCGGTGGGGCGCTCCAGGCGCTCGGTGACCGCGCTCGCCGTCGTCTCGTCGATGCCCGCCGACCCGAGGTCGCGGGCGAGGTTGTTGATGCGCGTCTCGACGGCCTGCGCACCGGTCTCGGACGCACGACCCACGTCGACGTAGGCGGTCACCACGTCGGAGTAGAGGTCCGCGGCCGAGCGGAGCGCGGTCAGTGCTTCTCCTCGTCTTGTCGTCATGGCCGGGCAGTACCCACTCGACCGCGACCCAACCGGCCTCAGTCGAGGACCAGGAAGCCCTCGCCCACCAGCTCCCGCACCACCGGAAGGTAGGTCTCCTGCAGGTCGGCCTCGTCGCGCTGCAGCAGCGCGGCGATCGCCCCCAGCAGCTGACCGAGTGCCAGGTCGCCGTCGCTGGCCCCGACGAGGGCGGCCTCGACCGTGTCGGCCGTCCGCGCCCGCCGGAAGCCTCGCTGCTGGCGGAGCACGATCGCCTCCGGGTCCTCGGCGCCGGGCCGGCCGACCGTCTCCTGCTGGACGTCCTCACGGGCACGCAGCACGCTGCGGAGCAGCTTGTCGTCGGTGAGCCCGCGCAGGGCCGTCGCCGCCTCACCCCATTCGTGGATCGCCGGGCCGATGGGCTGCTCGACGTCGTACGGCCACTCGAGGAGGTCGTGGCGACCTCCCCCGCCGAGCCGGACGTCGATCCAGCCGAACCCGACGCCCTCGATGCCCGTCTCCTCCAGCCACGACAGCCAGGTGTCGTAGCGCTGGGCGTAGTCGGGGCGTCCGTGGTGCCCGCTGTCCTTGAGCCACAGCTCGACGTAGGCCGACGGGTCCAGCGTCTCGCGCTGCACCACCAGCGCGTCGCAGTCGTCGCGCAGCCACGACCCGAGCCGCTCGTCCCAGGGCCGGCCGTCGACGATCGCCCAGTTGGCGAGGACCTGAAGCCAGCCACCGTCGGTGAGGTGGTCGGGCCCGGTGCGCACGATGTGCTCGACGACGCGGTCGCCGGGGAGTCCGGAGTCGCGGTAGACCAACCGCTCGCCGGTCGCCGGGGAGATCACGAACGGCGGGTTGGTGGCGATGAGGTCGAAGCGCTCCCCGGCCACCGGCTCGAAGAACGAGCCGTCGCGGACGTCCACCTCGACCTCGTTGAGCGCGGCGTTGAGCCGGGTCATCCAGAGCGCCCGCTCGTTGACGTCGGTCGCGACGACGGAGCGGGAGTGCGCGGCGAGGTGCAGCGCCTGCACGCCGCAGCCGGTGCCCAGGTCGAGCGCGCTGCCGACCGGCTCACGCATCGTCAGCTGCGCCAGGCTCGTCGAGGCGCTCGAGATGCCCAGGACGTGGTCGGGGCCGATCGCGACCGGGGCGCCGTCGAGGCCGGGCGTCAGGTCGGAGACGACCCAGAGGTCACGGTCCCGTCCTGCCTCCGCGGTGGCGTAGGGCCGGCAGTCGGTCCGGGCCGCGACCTCGCTGACGCTCTGCTCGAGCAGCCCGGCGTTGCAGAGCCGGTCGACCAGGCCGGGAAGCGCCCGCTCCGCCTCGTCGCGGGCCACCGGGGTCTGCAGCAGGAAGAGCCGGACCAGGGTGTCGATCGGCGCGCCCGACGTCGTACGACGCAGTGCGGGGAGGGTCTCGTTGCGGCCGAGCGCCCGGTGCGCCTCCTCGCCGATCGCCTCGGCGACCCGGTCGTAGGTGAAGTCGGCGGCGAGCAGGGCGTCGCGCAGGGGCCCGGCGAAGTCGAGGTCGGACGGCATGGACACAGCCTCGCAGGCTCCGCGACGACACGACACGACACGACACAGCGTGCGGCGAGGAGGCCGCTGGAGCGACCGGTCCGCCACACGTCGTGGCACCATCGCAGGATGCTCGAGCCGCCGGACGACGTCACGGACGCCGAGGTGCTCGCGGCCGTGCGGCGCCACTGGGCGCCGGAGGTCGACGCCGTGGACCACCTACCCGTCGGCTGGGGCGCGCACCACTGGCGGGCCGACGTCGACGGCGAGCCCGCCTTCTTCGTGACTTTGGACCCCGACCTTCCCCGCCACACCGGGGCGACGCTGGAAGCGGCGTACGCAAGCGCCGCAGCACTGGACCTGGACTTCGTCTGGCCGTCGCTGCCGAGGCTCGACGGCGACGTGACACTTCCGATGGCCCGACGCACGATGAGCGTCGCGCGGTGGCTCGCCGGGGAGCAGCCCGACGCCTCGTCCGACGACCTGCCGGAGATGCTGGCTGCGCTGCACGAGACGCCCCCGCCCGCGACTGCGCGCGGGTGGTCGACCGAGATCGACGCGGACCTGCAGGGACGGCTGCGGGACCTGCTCCAGCAGCCGTGGCCGGGTCCGCTCGGCTTGGCCGCCCGCGAGCTGGTGGTCGACCACCTGACGCAGGTCGGCGCCTGGGCGCGCGAGCACGCGAGGCTGGTCGCACTGGCCGACCCGGCCAGGTACGTCGTCACCCACGGCGAGCCGGGCGTGCACAACCAGTGGCTCGCCCGCGGTCGGACCTGGCTGCTGGACTGGGAATCGCTGCTTCTGGCCCCGCACGAGCGCGACCTCGCGACGCTCGTCCACGAGGGTCGCGACGTCGCCCACGACCCTGAGATGGTGCGCCTCTTCGACCTCGAGTGGCGACTGTCGGAAATCTTCTCGTTCGCCCAGTGGATGCAGGGCCCACACGTCGGTGGCGCCGACGACCACACCGCGCTCGGGGGGCTCACCCACGAGCTGACCCGCCCGCACTTCGACCAGCACTGAAGAAGCGCGACGACACGACGACGGCCCGCCACCCCCGGAGGAGTGACGGGCCGCCGTCGACGTACGCCGGAAGGGTCAGGCGTGGTGCGTGAAGGACGACGAGCCGGTGTTGTCGCCGTCGTCGGCGATGGCGACCTCGCGCCGCTTGGAGATGATCACCGCGCCGGCGATGATCGCGACTGCGACGAGCGCGATCACGACGCGAAGGACGTCACTCTGGTCCTCGCCGACGCTCAAGGAGACGACGGCGCTGGCGATGAGCAGCGAGACGAGGTTCATCACCTTGATGAGGGGGTTGATGGCCGGGCCGGCGGTGTCCTTGAACGGGTCCCCGACGGTGTCGCCGATGATCGTGGCCTCGTGGGCACCCGAGCCCTTGCCGCCGTGGTGGCCGTCCTCGACGAGCTTCTTGGCGTTGTCCCACGCCCCACCGGCGTTGGCGAGGAAGACGGCCATGAGGGTGCCGGTGCCGATGGCGCCGGCGAGGAAGCCGGCCAGGGCGGTCGCACCGAGGCCGAAGCCCACGGCGATCGGCGCCAGGACGGCCAGGATGCCGGGCGTCACGAGCTCGCGCAGCGAGTCCTTGGTGACGATGTCGACGACCTTGCCGTACTCCGGGCGACCGGTGCCCTCCATGATGCCGGGGATCTCGCGGAACTGGCGACGCACCTCCATGACGACCGCACCGGCAGCTCGGGCCACCGCGTTGATGGCGAGGCCGGAGAAGAGGAACACCACTGCCGCACCGAGCAGCACGCCGACGATGACCGCCGGGTTGAAGACGCTGAAGTCCAGCAGGTAGGCCTCGTCGGGGCCGACGCTCGCCTCGCGGAGCGACTCGAACACCGAGGTGGCGTAGGAGCCGAACAGTGCGGTCGCGGCGAGCACCGCGGTGGCGATCGCGATGCCCTTGGTGATGGCCTTCGTGGTGTTGCCGACCGCGTCGAGCTCGGTGAGGATCTGCGCGCCCTCGGGGCTGACGTCACCCGACATCTCGGCGATGCCCTGGGCGTTGTCGGAGACCGGGCCGAAGGTGTCCATGGCGACGATGACGCCGACGGTGGTGAGCAGGCCGCAACCGGCCAGCGCCACGGCGAACAGCGACACCGTGAGAGCCGCGCCGCCGAGGAGGTAGGCGCCGAAGACCGCGGCACCGATGACGAGCGTGGTGTAGACGGCCGATTCGAAGCCGACCGAGAGCCCGGACAGGATGACCGTGGCCGGGCCGGTCAGGGAGGTCTTGCCGACGTCCTTGACCGGGCGGTACTCCGTGCCGGTGTAGTAGCCGGTCAGGGCGAGGATGCCAGCCGACATCACGATGCCGATGACCACCGCGGAGGCGGCGATGAAGCGGGGGTCACCATCGGCGCCGGCGAGGTCGCCGGCGATGTTGGTGAACTCCCCGAAGCTGCTCGGCAGGTAGACGTATGACAGGACGACGCTCGCCACGGCGGCGATGCCGGAGGAGATGTAGAACGACTTGTTGATCGTGGTCAGGCCGTTCTCGCCTGCCTTGGGCTTGGTCAGGTAGACGCCCGCGACCGCGGTGAGGGCACCGATGGCGGGGATCAGCAGCGGGAAGACCAGGCCCTTGTCACCGAAGGCCTGTGAGCCGAGGATCAGCGCGGCGACCAGCGTCACGGCGTACGACTCGAAGAGGTCGGCGGCCATACCAGCGCAGTCGCCGACGTTGTCACCGACGTTGTCGGCAATCGTCGCGGCGTTGCGCGGGTCGTCCTCGGGAATGCCCTGCTCGACCTTGCCGACGAGGTCGGCGCCGACATCGGCGGCCTTGGTGAAGATGCCGCCGCCGACACGCATGAACATGGCGAGGAGCGCGGCGCCGAAGCCGAAGCCCTCGAGCACGTCGGGCGCCTCGTCCTGGAAGAACAACACGACGAGACTGGCGCCGAGCAGGCCGAGGCCGACGGTCAGCATGCCGACCATCGCGCCGGTGCGCAGTCCGATCGTCATGGCCGGCTCGCGGCCGGTGGTCTCTGCGGCAGCGGCGACGCGCAGGTTCGCGCGCACCGCGAGGTTCATGCCGAGATAGCCCACAGCAGCCGAGAAGCCCGCTCCGACGATGAAGAACACCGAGCGGAAGATGCGGACGGTGGTGTCGTCGGCCGGCAGCACGAGGAGCGCGAAGAACGCGATCGCCGCGAAGATGGCCAGGGTCCGGAACTGCCGGGTGAGGTAGGCGTTGGCGCCCTCCTGGACGGCTTGGGCGATGGTCTTCATGCTGTCGGTGCCCTCGCCCGCGGCGAGCACCTGCGACCTGAACATCGCGGCCATCCCGAGCGCGCCGAGCGCGATCAGGGCGACGACGACGACCAGGACGAGGTTGCCACCCTCAAGCTCGGGCGTCGCAACGACCGCGGGCAAGATCCCCGTCATGCGTGTCCTCCTAGGACTGGAAAAGATCCGTGAACGCGCCGGAGTCTACGCAGACGTGACCCAGATCACCGGACGGCGTGACCCACACCACACCGGGGTATGGGATTCGAACGTGACAAAACCCCTCCGGACACGTCCGGAGGGGTGACGACGGGCTGCCGTGCGGCTCAGGCGCCGGGCGCGAGGCCGACGGAGTCGTGGATGACGAACACCTTGGCGAGGCCGGTGATCCGGAAGATCTTGAGCAGTCGCTCCTGGGTGCAGACCAGGTCGAGCGAGCCGTCGTGGGCGCGGACCTTCTTGAGCCCGCCGACCAGCACGCCGAGGCCGGTGGAGTCGAGGAACTCGACGGCCTCGAGGTCGATGACGATGTCGTAGGTGCCGGCACCGACGAGCTCGGTGATGCAGTCACGCAGCTTGGGCGCGGTGTAGACGTCGATCTCGCCGCCCACGGCAACGACGGCACGGCCGTCCACCTCGCGTGTCGCAAGGGTGAGATCCACGACTGCTCCCCGGTCCCCGAACTCGTTCGGACAGTGCGCCTACGGGCACGCAGGTGCCCCTTTCGTTCTTCGGGTGGTATCAAACCACGAGTCACAAGGGTTGCGCAGGACTCCTCCTCACATCACACCCCACGCCGCCTCTGGCGGCGTCCCCGCCCTTTGCCAGACTTCACGAGGTGAAGCCCTCCCGCCCCGGCGTCCTGCCACCGGTCGACACGCTCGTGCGTCGACTGACCGGCGTGCCCGGGCGGGAGGACCGGCTGCGCCACCTGCAGGTGCTGCCCGCCCGCGAGGCGGTGCACGAGGACTGGCCGCAGTGGGTGCCCGACGACGTCCGCGGGGCGTACGCCGCCCAGGGCGTGGCACGGCCCTGGCGGCACCAGGTGGTGGCCGCGGACGCGGCCCACGCCGGCGACCACGTGATCGTCGCGACGGGCACGGCGTCGGGCAAGTCGCTTGCCTACCAGCTGCCGGCGCTGTCGGCGATCCGCGCGGCCCGCGGGCCACGCGGCGAGCGGGGTGCGTCGGTGCTCTACCTCGCCCCCACCAAGGCGCTGGCCCACGACCAGCTCGCCGGCCTGTCGTCGCTCGGGCTCGACGTACGCCTCGCGGCCCACGACGGCGACAGCTCGCGCGAGGAGCGGGACTGGACCCGCGACTTCGGCGAGTACGTCCTCACCAACCCCGACATGCTCCACCGGTCGCTGCTGCCCTCGCACCACCGGTGGTCGCGGCTGCTCGGGTCGCTGCAGTACGTCGTCGTCGACGAGTGCCACCACTACCGCGGCGTGTTCGGCGCGCACGTCTCCCACGTGCTGCGTCGCCTGCGGCGCGTGTGTGCGATGTACGGCGCACACCCGACGTTCGTCCTCGCCTCGGCAACCGTCGCGGAGCCGGAGGTCACCGCGTCGCGCCTGACGGGGCTCGACGTGGTCGCGCTGACCCGCGACGACTCCCCGCGCGGGCAGGTGTCGCTGCTGCTCTGGGAGCCGCCCTTCACCTCGCACGCCGGTGAGAACGGCGCGCCCGTGCGCCGGGCCGCGTCGTCGGAGGTCGCCGACCTGCTCGCGGACCTCGTCGCCGAGGACGTGCGCACCCTGGCCTTCATCCGCTCGAGGCGCGGGGCCGAGCAGGTGGCCCTGTCGGCGTCCGAGCTGCTCGCCGAGGTCGACCCGACGCTGCCCGATCGGGTCGCGGCCTACCGCGGCGGCTACCTCCCCGAGGAGCGCCGGGCCCTCGAGGCGGCGCTGCGCCGCGGCGACCTCGTCGGGCTGGCAGCGACCAACGCCCTCGAGCTCGGCATCGACATCAGCGGGCTCGACGCCGTCCTCATCGCCGGCTTCCCGGGGACCCGGGCGGCGTTCTGGCAACAGGTCGGGCGGGCCGGGCGGGGCGCTCAGGACGCGCTCGGGGTGCTGGTCGCGAAGGACGACCCGCTCGACACCTACCTGGTCAGCCACCCCGACAAGCTCATCGGTGCACCGGTCGAGGCGTCAGTCTTCGACCCGTCGAACCCTCACGTCATGGGTCCGCACCTCTGCGCTGCCGCGCAGGAGCAGCCGCTCACCGAGGCCGACCTGCCCCTCTTCGGACCCACCGCGCGCGAGGTCGTCGACGAGCTGACGACGCTCGGGCTGCTGCGGCGGCGGCCGCGCGGCTGGTTCTGGACCGACCGGAGCCGGGCGGCCGACCTCGCCGACATCCGGTCCGCCGGCGGGTCGCCGGTGCAGCTGATCGAGGCCGACACCGGCCGGGTCGTCGGCACGGTCGACGCCGCCGGCGCCCACAACCAGGCGCATCCCGGCGCGGTCTACGTCCACCAGGGAGAGACCTGGCTGGTGGAAGACCTCGACCTCGAGCACCACGTCGCGACCATGCGCCGCGACGAGCCGTCGTACTCCACGACCGCGCGCGAGGTCACCGACATCAGCATCGTCGCCACCCGCGAACGCCACTCGTGGAGCGGGTGCGAACTGTCCCTCGGCGAGGTCGACGTGTCGCACCAGGTGGTCTCGTTCCTCAGACGGCGCCAGCCGGGCGGCGAGGTGCTGTCGGAGGAGCTGCTCGACCTCCCCGAGCGCACCCTGCGCACGACCGCGGTGTGGTGGACGGTCCCCGACGACGTGGTGGCCGAGGCCGGCCTGGCCGCGCTCGACGTGCCGGGCGCGGCCCACGCGGCCGAGCACTGCTCGATCGGCCTCCTCCCTCTCTTCGCGACCTGCGACCGCTGGGACATCGGCGGCGTCTCCACCGCCCGCCACGCCGACACCGGTGTGCTGACCGTCTTCGTCTACGACGGCCACCCGGGCGGGGCCGGCTTCTCCGAGCGCGGGTTCCACACGGCGGTCGCCTGGCTCACCGCGACCCGCGAGGCGATCGCGAGCTGTGAGTGCGCCAGCGGCTGCCCGTCGTGCATCCAGTCGCCCAAGTGCGGCAACCAGAACAACCCCCTCGACAAGGACGGCGCCATCCTGTTGCTCGACGCCCTCCTCTCGGGGGCACCGCGCGTGGGCGTGGAGGGCTAGATTCGGCTCATGGTCATCCTCGGTCTCGGGCTCATCATCCTCGGTGGCATCGCCGTGCTCTCCGCCCTCTTCGTCAGCGAGCCCGGCAGCGGTGGGGAGCTCCTGGGCTTCGACGTCACCACCCTCGAGTCGTTCCTCGTCGGGGTGGCCGCAGGTGCTGCAATCCTCTGGGGCTTCGCGATCCTCAAGTGGGGCACGAAGCGGAGCCTCGCCCACCGCCGAGAGCGCAAGGAGCTCACCGAGCTCAACCAGAAGCTCGAGCGGGCCGAGGCCGAGCGCCGCACCGACGACCCGGAGCGTCGCGACACCATCTGACGTCAGCGACGGGGCCGGGCGCGGGCCGGCTCAGCCGGGACCGGCGCGCGCCTCGGCGGTCACCCTCACCTCCCTCCACGGGACGTCCGGACCGGCCACCGAGACGATCACCCGGATCGCTCGACCGTCGGGCGTGCACGCGTCGAGCTCCGCCGCGTTGCGACCCGCGACCCTGTCCGCCGCGGCGCACGGGGCCGCCGGGTCGCTGAGGTCCGCGAGCGCGGACGCCCCGGCGAGAGCGGCGAGGTCGGCCGCCGCCTGGGCCCGGCGTTGGGCCGTCACGAGACCGCCGGCCGCGGCCAGGCCGATCATGACGAACATCAGCACGCCTGCCATCGCCACCACGAGAACCGTCGCCGCGCCTCCTTCCCCGCGGGTCCAGCGTTCGCTTCTCACCACGCCTCCGAGCATCACGGCTCCTCCACCACCGCGACCGCTTCCGCGGACACGGTCACGCCGGGCAGTGAGCCGAGCAGACCGCCCGGACCCGTGACCCGGGCGCTGGTCGTGACCACGACGTCGGACTCGCCGACCTCGACCCGCACGCGGGCGCCGTCGGGCGCGATCCGGACGGCCACGCCCTGCGCCGAGCCGATGTCGTCGCCGCGGGCGACGGCGCGGGCGGCCTCACGGGAGGCGTCGATGACGCGCACCTGTGCCGCGCCGACCGCCAGCATCCAGACCAGGCCGACGGTCAGGGCCACGAGCAGCGGGATCCCCAAGGCGAGCTCCGCCGTCGCGGCACCCGACTCCGGGCGTGACCGTCTCCCGCGAGGCCTCACCGCGCTCACCCGATGCCGAGCAGGCCCATGACGTGCTTGAACAGCCGCTCCAGCAGCTGGTTGCCGAACGCGCCCGTGAGCAGCGTGTAGAGCAGCCCGGCGAACCCGGCCCCGGCGGCGGTGCCGACGGCGTACTCCGCTGTCGTGATGCCCGCCTCCATGCCCGACCTGGGCGACCCGCTTGACCTGCCCGTCTTGGCCCACCTGTTCCGTCCGAGATGACCCGTGACCTTCATCAGTTCCCCTGTCGTCGCGGGGCTCCCGATGAACCCCGACCGACACCCAGCCTGCGAGGACCGCGGGCCGCCCGCACGGCCACGGGCGCGAGCCTGTGGAGGACGCCCACATCAGCCGCCCTGTGGACGACGAGCGGCCCGTCACGGCGTCACCGATCCGAAGAGCGACGCCACGGTCGGCACGACGCCGAGCAGCATGAACGCCGGCAGCAGGCACGCACCGAGGGGGATCGCAGCAGCCACCCCGACCCGCCGGGCCGCGTCCTCGGCGCGGGCGAGCGACTCCCGCTGGAGCTCGTCGGCGAGGCGCTCGACGGTCTGCACGACGGACGCACCCGACACCTGCGAGCGGACCATCGCCCGCGCCAGCGGAGCCAGCTGCTGGTCGTCGGCGACCACCGACCACGCCTCGACGCCGGCGGCTCCCCAGCGGGCCTGCTCCACGACCGGCACCAGCCGGTCGGCAGCCGGGCCCGGGAGCGCGGCGCACACCCGTGCCAGTCCGGAGAGGGGTTCGGAGCCGGCGCGCAACGTCGCGGCGAACAGGTCGACGAGGTGCGGCAGCGTCCGCTCGACCTCCTCCCGCTCGCGGCGGGCGGACGGAGCCTCCGCAGCCGCGAGCACCTGTCGGGCGAGCACGGCGGCCACCGCGGCCACCAGCAGCCCGGCCGTCCCGCCCACGAACAGCCAGGCGCCGATCGCGACGCCCGCGACCGCGAGCCGGCGCAGAGCGGGCGCCGAGGCCGAGGCCGGGGCCTCGCGCCGGGCGGTCGGCGGCACCGACGGGACGAGCGCGGCGACCGCCAGCGACGCGCACACGACGACCAGCCAGGTCACGGCGCCGCCGCCCGGTCGGCGAGTCGCTCGATCCACCAGAGGCCGACGCCGACGAGGGTCAGCCCGACGGCGCCGCAGACCCAGCCGGCGGGCGTCGTCAGCAGGAACGACCACGGGTCGGACCCGGCGCCGGACCCCATCAGCAGCACGGCCACCGGCAGGCAGGCGACGAGCCGCGCCGTGGACCGGGCCGACGCCAGCTCGGAGTCGACGAGGCGACGCGTACGACGACGCGCGCGCAGGCCGGCGCCCGTGCGCTCGAGCGCCGCGGCGAGTCCGTGCCCGGAGTGCTGGGCGACCTGCCACGCCCCGGCCACCCAGCGGAGGTCGGCCGCGCCGCGTCTCGCGCCTGCCAGCCGCCGCATCGCATCAGGGACATCGGCTCCGAGCCGCATCGCCTCGACGACCGGGACCAGCGGTGGCCACCGCTCGGCGCCGGCGGCCAGGGCGGCGTCCGGCGGTCGCCCCGCCGCGAGGTCGGCGGCCAGCAGGTCACAGACCTCCAGCACGGCCGCCTGGTCGGCGGCGACACGCCTACGGCGGGCCAGCACCGGGACCGGGACCGACCACTGCGGTCGCGTCCGGCCGGGACGACGCGGCACGGGCCCCGGTGACGGCACCAGGACCGCGGCGGCCACACCGGCCAGCAGGGCAGCCAGCCATGCGCTCACCACGCCACCGACCCGAGCCGGGCGGCGAGGGCACCCGCGGCCGGCCCCCGCACGACGCGGTCGGCCTCGAAGGTCGCGGCGGTGCGGAGCGCGACGTGGCCTGACACGTCCCGCTCGGGGACGCCGAGCTCGAGGACCCTGCGTCGCCCGTCGCGACCTCGTCCGAGGTGGATGACCACGT
Source organism: Nocardioides sp. GCM10028917 (assembly GCF_042666175.1). Lineage (NCBI taxonomy): Bacteria > Bacillati > Actinomycetota > Actinomycetes > Propionibacteriales > Nocardioidaceae > Nocardioides > Nocardioides sp. GCM10028917. The sequence goes on along the minus strand of NZ_JBHTFL010000007.1, from coordinate 1,229,263 downwards.
CGAGCGCGGAGGCGAGCTGGCTGTGCGCCGCCGAGCGCGGCAGGCCGGCGGCCAGGGACAGCGCCTCGACCCGGGCCGGGACGTCGGCGGCGGAGTTGGCGTGGAGCGTCCCGCACCCCCCGCCGTGGCCCGTGTTGAGTGCGGCCAGCAGGTCGACCACCTCGGCCCCCCGCACCTCCCCCACCACGAGCCGGTCGGGCCGCATCCGTAGCGCCTGACGCACCAGCACCTGCAGCGAGATCTCGCCGGCGCCCTCGATGTTGGCCGGGCGGCCCTCGAGTGCGACGACGTGAGGGTGGTCGGGTCGCAGCTCGCTGGCGTCCTCGACCAGGACGATGCGTTCGCCCGGGTCCACGAGCGACAGGAGGGCGGACAGCACCGATGTCTTGCCGGTGCCGGTGCCGCCGGTGACGAGGAAGGCGCACCGCGAGTCGACGATCTCCTCCAGCAGGAACGCGCCGTCGGGCGGCACCGCGCCGGCCGTCACCAGCTCGGGCAGGGTCCACACCCGACCCCGCGGGACCCGGAGCGACAGCACGGTGCCCGACCGGGCGACCGGCGCGAGCACTGCGTGGAAGCGCGTGCCGTCCGGGAGGCGTACGTCGGCGTGCGGTGTCGCGTCGTCCAGGCGCCGCCCGGCCGTGGCGGCCAGCCGCTGCGCGAGGCGACGCACGGCGGCATCGTCGGGGAAGGACACCGCCGCGCGCTCGAGCCCGGCCCCGCGGTCGATCCACACCTCGTCGGGGCTGTTGACGAGCACGTCGGTGACGTCGGGCAGCCGGAGCAGGTCCTCCAGCGGTCCGGCACCCAGCACGTCGCGTCGGAGCAGGTCGTGCACGGCCAGCACCGTCGCGTCGCCGACCGGGGACCCGGACGCGCGCAGCGCCTCGGCGACCCGGTGCGGGGTCAGGTCGCCCGCCGACACCGCCAGGCGGCGGCGTACGTCGTCGAGCACGGCGGTCGGGACCGGGGTGCTCATGCCGGGGTCCCCGCGGCGTTGCTCGGCGGAGGAGCGGAGCGGGGGAGGCGAGGAAGGTCGTGGGGTGGCGCTCATGCCGCGTCCGCCAGCAGAGCCCGGGCGGCCCGGGCGAGCGGCCCCCTCCCGGCCAGGGGGCCGAGGCCTCGGTCGACCGCCGCGGTGACCCCGCGCTGGTCGGCGACGGCAGCCACGACGGGCAGTCCGGTCACCCGCTCGGCATCGGCGTCGCTGAGGCCGCCCGGGCGGAGCACCAGCCCGGCGCGGCCGTCCCGGCCGAGGTCGGCGACCAGGCGGGCGGCCGCCGCCAGCCCGGGCACGGTCGCCGGCGTCACCACGAGCAGGTCGTCGCAGCGGTCGACCAGCTCGGCGAGCAGAGGACCGCCCTGCCGGGCGAGGTCGACGACGACGAGGTCGTGGCCGAGGACCGCGGCCGGGAGGACCCGCCGGGCCGTCGCCACGTCGAGGCGGCGTCGCAGCCCGGACCACGTGAGCACGCCGAGGTGGTCGCGCCGGGGCACGCCCTCGCGCAGGGCTCGCGCCCCGAGCCGGCCGGCGGTCTCGGCGAGGGCCTCCCACCGCACGCCGGGGAGGTCCTCCATGCCGAGGAGACGGTCGAGCCCGGGCCCGAGGGGGTCGCCGTCGACGAGCAGCGTCGACCCACCTGCCGCGTGCCACTGGGCGAGCGCGCACGCCAGCGTCGTGGCTCCCGCGCCGCCGGCCCCGCCCACCACCCCGACCAGTCGGCCGGGCGAGGCCCGCTCGCCGACGTCGGAGAGCTCGTCGGCGAGCCAGCCCTCGCCCGCGGGCAGGTCGACCACGGACGCGGCGCCCAGCTCGACGGCGTAGCGGAAGGCGGCGTCGCCGACACCGACGCCGACGACGTGGACACCGGTCCGTCTCGGAGGTGCGAGGTCGGCGAGAGCGCCGGCGAGGTCGTCACCGACGAGCACGAGGTCGGCCTCGCGCCACCCGGCCAGGGAGAGCGTCGGCTCGGCGCAGACCTCGGCCCCGACCCCCGCCGCCGCACAGAGGGGGACGACCGAGTCGTGGACGGACGGGGACCGGGTGATCAGGAGGACGGGCATGCCCCGAGCGTCGGTGGCGGCACCGACGCCCGTCAGCCCGCGCCCACAGCGCTTGTGGACGACCGTCTCCCGGCGCCGCCTGTGGACACCTGGCGGCCAGCAACAGCTCCGCCTCGGCCGTGGCGGAGCGCCCGGGCTCCGTCGGTCGGGCCCCTACGATGGCCGCATGCCCCGCCCCCAAGCGGCCTTCTTCGACCTCGACAAGACGATCATCGCCAAGTCGAGCACGTTGGCGTTCAGCCGCGAGTTCCAGGCGGGTGGGCTCATCTCGCGCCGGGCGATGCTGCGGTCGGCGTACGCGCAGTTCGTCTTCTTCACCGGCGGTGCCGACCACGACCAGATGGACAAGATGCGCGAGTTCATGTCGCAGCTCTGCGCCGGCTGGGACGTCGCCACGGTGCGCGACATCGTCCACGAGACCCTCACCACGATCGTCGAGCCGCTCGTCTACGACGAGGCCGTCACCCTGATCGAGGAGCACCGCGCGGCCGGTCGCGACATCGTCATCGTCTCGGCGTCGGGCGTCGAGGTGGTCGAGCCGATCGGCGAGATGCTCGGCGCCGACCGAGTGATCGCCACGCGGATGGAGATCGCGGACGGCAAGTACACCGGCAACATCGACTACTACGCCTACGCCGAGGAGAAGGCGCGGGCGATCGAGCACCTCGCCGCGACCGTCGGCTACGACCTCGACGAGTGCTACGCCTACAGCGACTCGGTGACCGACGTCCACATGCTCGAGGTCGTCGGCCACCCCTTCGCGGTGAACCCCGACCGCGAGCTGCGACGCACCGCGACGGCGCGGGAGTGGCCGGTCCTGCTGTTCGTCCGGCCCGTGGCCCTCCGCCGGCGGCTGCCCGTGCCCCCGACCCGGCCGACCCTCGCCGCCCTGGCGGTCGGCGGCGCCGTCGCGGCGGGTGGATTCATCTGGTCCAGCCGCCGCCGGCGGACCACCGGCTCCTGAGCGGGACCCATCCGTCGCCGCCAAAGTCAACCCTTGAAGGTGGCTGTGGACCGGGATAGAACTGAGTCAGAACTCCACAGCAGCACGTGATCCGGGTACCCACGCGGCGATCCACCCATCCGATGGGGTGCTGGCCGATCGGGATCTGCCCGAGGCAGCAATTAGACAATGCACGCTTGGTAGCCAGGCATCACGTGTCAGCGGCGGCACCCGATCCACGTGAGCGGGTGCCGCTCGCACGTGCTGGTGGCGGCTACCCCCGCAGCGGCGAGGCCTCGGCGCCCGCGCTGAAGGCCTCGGCCCCGTAGAGCGCCCAGGCGTGGACCCCGCTCGGCCCACCGCTGCTGTAGGCGCGCAGGTTCGACTCGTACGCCGCCCGGTGGGCCAGGTGCCCGGCCTCCGGCACGACGAGCGACTTGGCGTCCACGCCGCGCGAGACCAGCACGAGCCGCTCGAGCGCTCGGGCCACGATGCCGTTGTGCGACGCGAAGGGCGCGGCGGTCGCGACGTCGGCGTGCGCCACGGCGGCCATCAGCAGGGCCGGAGCCTCGCTGCCGGACAGCAGGAGCTCCGCCACGCCGCGCAGCCGGTCGGCGGACGCGGCGTCGCGCGGACGCCCGAGCTCGTCGGGTGCGAGGGAGGCGGCCCCGACGACGGCGTGCAGGCGCGCGATGGCCTGCAGGGGCGCGGTCTTCAGCAGCGGCGCGAGGGCGAGCATCGACGCGGACAGCCGGACGGCGTCGCTCGCGATCTCGTCGCCCTCCCCCGCCCGCACCTGCTCCAGGGAGGACCCCGATCCTTCGAGGACGGCGCTCGCGTGGGCGCCGCGCAGCAGGGACTCCGCGGTCAGCTCCGGCGACGTACGCCTCAGGCCGCGGTCGCGCAGCATCACGTCGATCCCGTCGCGGGTGCCGGCGTAGGCCGAGCGGACCCCCTCGAGGTCGGTGAGCCAGGCGAGCGGGTCGGTCATGGGGAGGACGGTAGTCGCGGCGACGGTCGCGCCCGATCGCGGGATACGGTGAGCGCGATGAGCGACGAACCCCCGACCACCCCACCCACCACCGACCGCGCACGGTCCTTCGGGTCCGTCGCGGAGGCGTACGACCGGGGTCGGCCCACGTACCCCGCCGAGGCGGTGGCCTGGCTGGCCGGCGGCGAGGCGAAGGTCGTCCTCGAGCTCGCGGCGGGCACGGGGAAGCTGACGCGCGGCCTGGTCGACCAGGGCCATGCGGTCTTCGCGACCGAGCCCGACGAGGCGATGCTGGAGGTGCTGCGCCAGCGGGTGCCCGAGGTGAGCGCCAAGGTCGCGACCGCGGAGGAGATCCCGGCCAACGACCGGTCGGTCGACGTGGTGGTCGTGGCGCAGGCGTTCCACTGGTTCGACCACGAGGCGGCGCTGACGGAGATCGCCCGCGTGCTCAAGCCCGGCGGCCACGTCGCCCTGGTGTGGAACAGCCGCGACGAACGGATCCCGTGGGTGCGCCGCATGGGTGACCTCCTCGGCCGCCAGGACCTCGACACCAGCTCGTCCGAGCAGCTCGTGCACAGCGACCTCTTCGGCTTCATGGAGGAGGCGAGCTTCAAGCACTGGCAGGAGGTCAACCGCGAGACGATCCTCGACATGGCGCGCTCGCGCTCGAGCTTCGCGATGATGGACGAGGCCGAGCGGGAGCGCCACCTGGCCGACGTGCTCGCCTTCTACGACGACTTCGGCCGGGGCATGGACGGCATGCAGATCCCCTACGTGACGCGGTGCTACCGCGCGGTCGTGGTCGACCGCGACGAGCAGACAACTTCTGACGGCGATGCTCCGTCACAGGAGGGACCGGTCGTGAGCGACGGCACCGACACCGACATGTTGCTCATCGACTTCCGCTGAACGACTCCCCGGGAGCCACCATGCGTCGTACGACGACACTCACCGCTGCCGGCCTCGTCGGCATCACCCTGCTGGTGCCGACCTCCGTCACGAGTGCCCAGACCGCCTCCGCCGAGATCTGTGCGGGCGAGCCGGCCACCATCGTGGGCAGCGCCCCGACCGTGACCGGCACCGAGGGACGGGACGTGATCGTGACAGGCCCGGCGACGTCCGTCCGCGCGCTCGGCGGGGACGACACGATCTGCGTGACCACGCCGCGCGCCGCCGGACCGGTGGACGTCGAGGCCGGCACCGGTGACGACGACGTGCTGCTGCCGGTCGCCGACCTGGCTCCGGGGAGCACCGTCGCCGGCGGCGACGGTCGCGACCGGTTCGTCGCAGGTCACGCCGGCGACCTGCTGACGCTGGACATGAAGCTCTCCCGCTTCCGGGCCGGACAGGACGTCTCGACCGCGACCTCGTTCGAGGACGCGTTCCTGATGGCGCCGGAGGTGGTGATCGTCGGCGACATGAGGGACAACGACCTGCGTTTCCACGGCTGCCAGGCGATGCTCCGTGGCGGCAACGGTGACGACGACCTGGTCGCCGTGGCAGGAGACCCCTACTTCGACGACTACTCCTTCGACTGTGACGCGTCGGCCACGATGTGGGCCGGGCCGGGCGTCGACATGCTCCGCGGTGGGCACGGGCCCGACCTCCTCGTCGGGGAGGGCCACCGCGACCGCATGCAGGGCCGCGGCGGCGACGACGTCGTGCGCGGCGGTCAGGGCACCGACGTCGCCTTCGGCGGCAAGGGCAGCGACCGGGGCACGGGCGGCCCCGGTCACGACCGGCTGCACGGCAACGCCGGCCACGACACCCTCATCGGCGGCGCCGGCTTCGACCAGGCCGACGGGTCGCGTGGCCGCGACCGGTGCGTCGCCGAGCGCGAGCGCCGCTGCGAGCGCTGACCTTCCGCCCCTGACCACTGACCGACCCGCCTCACCGAGGAGCACCTCGTGCGTACGACGACCCTGACCGCCGCAGCCCTGCTGGGCCTCACCCTGCTCGCCCCGACGCAGGCCGCCACTGCCACGACAGAGCGGGCCGCCGAGACCTGCCAGGGCGTGCCCGCCACCATCGTCGGCACCCCCGAGGGCCGCGTGGTCGGCACGGCGGGCGACGACGTGATCGTGTCCGGCGGCGCGTGGTCGGTGACGGCCGGCGACGGCGACGACCTGGTCTGCATCCCGCCGATGGAGGGCGACCTGCTCGGCAACGTCGTCCAGGTCGACGCCGGCGCGGGCGACGACACCGTCGTCTCCGAGGGCGAGCACAACAACTCCGACGTGACCCTCGGCTCTGGCGTCGACCAGTTCCGTGGCGGCGGCTGGGAGGACCGCGTCGAGGCCGGCTTCGAGGACACCGTCGTGGCCGACCGCGGGGACGACTTCGTCAACTACCGCATCAAGCCCGGCGAGCCCCTGCCCGCGACCGTCGGCACCATGGTCGGCAACCGGACGTCCGGGTGGATCAAGGTGACCGCGCCGGGCCGTCGCATCTCCATCGACGGGCTGGCGGGCGAGATCCGCGTCGGTGGCCGGGTGGTCACCACCTTCGGAATCTCCCCGCGGATGCTCTTCGGCGTCGCCCAACGCGTGGAGCTCGTCGGCTCGTCGGGCGTGGACCGCCTCGCCGTCGGACCGTGCGGGCTCGGCGTGGTGGAGGGACGCGGCGGCGACGACGACATCCTCCACATCCGGGACGACGCGCTGCGCAAGGAGGGGTGCGACCCTCGGATGCGCGTCGACGGCGGCGCCGGCGAGGACGCCATCCGTGGCACCATCAACGCCGACGTCCTGAGCGGCGGAGGCGGCAAGGACTGGATCAAGGGCCGCAAGGGCAAGGACCTCGCCGTCGGTGGCTCCGGACGCGACACCTGCTTCGCCGAGCGCACCCGCTCCTGCGAGCGCTGACACATCAGGCACGACGACAACGGAGGAACACGCATGCGTACGACGACAGTGACGGCCGCCGGGCTGCTCGGCCTGACCTTGCTCGCGCCGACCTCCACCGCCACCGCTGCGGGTGAGACGTGCCGTGGCGAGGCGGCGACCATCGTCGGCACCTCCGGTCGCGACATCGTCGGCACGGATGGGCGCGACGTCGTGGTCACCAATCGCAGCGGCGAGGTGGACACGCTCGGCGGAGACGACCTGGTCTGCATCACCGGCCCGAACCGACCGAAGGGCACCCAGTCCCAGGTGCAGCTCGACACCGGGGCGGGCAACGACCTCGTCGACGGCACGGCGGCGCCGGACTGGGCGGTCTCCGGCTACCTGGGGTCCGGTGCCGACACGTTCTACGGCGGGGGCGCGGACGACTTCATCGAGGCCGGCGAGGCCGGCGATGACTACTCCCACCTCGACTCTGAGCGCGACATCCTCTCGGGCGGTGCCGGTCGCGACCACTTCGTCAGTGGTCAGGCCGGCGTGCCCAACAACGACTACGTGCGGCTCGGGCAGGGACACGACTACCTCAGCCACCTCGGCACGTCACCCGATCCGATCTCGATCAGCGGCGGCCCCGGGACCGACCTGCTGTCCCTGACCCCGTCCGCACACTCGATCACCATCGACAACGCCCAGGGGCGTCTGACTCAGGACGGCCGGGCGACCCTCGGCTGGTCGGATCTCGAGGGCTTCAGCGTCTACGCCCCCGACCAGGAGGGGGCCGCCGTCACCTTCGTCGGCACGGACGAGGACGAGCACCTCATGATCGACAGCGCGAGCGCCACCGTCGCGGCCTCCTTCGACGGCGGCCGGGACAGCCTCACCACGCGCTCGCTCCTCCTCGACGGCAGCGCCGTCGACGGTGGCGCCGGCCGTGACCTCCTCTATCTGGTGGACCGAGACCGCACCCTCCGACTCGACCTGCGCGACGAGCTCCTGACGAGCACCGATGCCGTTGCGACTCACCGGGTCGACGTACGGCGCTTCGAGGACGCCGAGCTTCACGCGCGGGTCGCCGAGCTCGCGGGGACCAGCGGTCCGAACGAGCTCTCCACATCCGCCTGCGCGGGCACGATCCGCGGGCGTGGCGGCAACGACGTGCTGGTCCGCGGCAGCGAGGAGTGGTCGGAGTCGAGCCCGCCCTGCAGGGCAGAGCGCTACACGATCGACGGCGATCAAGGAGCTGACGTGCTGCGCGGTTGGCGAGGCAACGACGTGCTGGTCGGCGGCGCGGGTCGTGACCACGCCGACGGCGGCAACGGCCGTGACCGCTGCGTCGCGGAGCAAGAGCGCCGCTGCGAGCGGTGACCCCTGCCCGCGGCTAGTGTCTCGGGCGTGGCGAGATGGCGGTGGCGGCGTACGTCGCTGGGTGGCGAGGCCGACCGCGCCGCCTTCCGCGCCCTGCACAACGCCTCCCTCGCCAGCCCTGCCCTGCGGGAGGGCCTGACCACGGCGAGCGCGGAGCGCTCCGTACGCCACCTGCGCGCGCTGCTCGGCACGCCGGCCGCCGGGCTGGGTGACACCAGCGGGCTGCTGGCGTGGGACGGCCTCGGCAGCCACCACCGGTCGCAGCTCGCCGGCACGATCGGGCAGGTCGCGGAGACCGGGCGCACGATGATCGTCGACCAGCGCACGCTCGTCTGCGACGACGGCGGCTGCCAGGTCCGGCAGGCCATCGTCAGCCCGCTCGTCGTCGAGGACACCCTCGTGGGGGCACTCGTGGTGGGCGCCCCGCACACCACCGGCGGCCTGGTCCGTGCGGCCGACGAGGTGGCGTCGTGGGTCAGCGGCCAGCTCGAGCTCGCCGAGCTCGACCTGTCGCGCACCCGCTTGATGGAGGCCGAGGTGCGCGCGCTGCGGGCGCAGATCAGTCCGCACTTCATCTACAACTCGCTCGGCGCGATCGCCAGCTTCGTGCGCACCGACCCCGACCGGGCGCGCGAGCTGCTGCTCGAGTTCGCCGACTTCACCCGCTACTCCTTCCGTCGCCACGGCGAGTACACGACGCTCGCCGAGGAGCTCCGCTCGGTCGAGCGCTACCTTCTGCTCGAGCAGGCGCGCTTCGGCGACCGGCTGCAGGTCACGCTGCAGGTGGCTCCGGAGGTGCTGCCCGTCGCGGTGCCGTTCCTGTGCATCCAGCCCCTCGTCGAGAACGCCGTACGGCACGGGCTGGAGGCCAGCGCCGACAAGGCCGACGGCGTCGGGCGGCTGTCGATCATCGCGCGCGACCACGCCCAGGAGTGCGTCCTCGAGGTCGAGGACGACGGCACCGGCGAGGACCCCGAACGCGTCCGGCAGGCGCTGGCCGGCGACACGTCGATGGACTCCGTCGGCCTGGGCAACGTGGACGCACGGCTGCGCAACGCCTACGGCGACGACTACGGTCTGGTGGTCGAGACCGCACCCGGCGCCGGCACGAAGGTGATCGTCCGGGTGCCGAAGTTCGCCCCCGGAGTGCAGGTATGAACTCAGCCCGTTCGAATGCCCACCTCGTTCCACCCCGAACCGGGACCCCGAGATGACTGGTCTCAAGGTCCTCGTGATCGACGACGAGCGCCCCGCCCTCGACGAGCTCACCTTCCTGCTCGGCCGCGACCCCCGCATCGGCGAGGTGCGTGGCAGCGACTCCGCGACCGAGGCGCTGCGGGTGCTGCAGGCCGAGGAGGTCGACGCGGTCTTCCTCGACATCCAGATGCCCGGCCTGACCGGGCTCGACCTCGCGCAGGTGCTCTCGCGCTTCAAGTCGCCGCCGCCGGTCGTCTTCGTGACCGCCCACGAGGAGCACGCCGTCGCGGCCTTCGAGCTGCGCGCCGTCGACTACGTCCTCAAGCCGGTGCGCGAGGAGCGCCTCGCCGAGGCCGTACGCCGCGTGGTGGAGGCCGGCGGCCCGGCGCCGTCGGGTGACGTGCAGATCCCCGTCGAGCGCGGCGGCGTCACCCGCTTCATCAGCCGCTCCGAGATCACCCACGTCGAGGCCCAGGGCGACTACGCACGCCTGCACACCGCCGACGGCTCCCACCTCGTGCGCACCCCGCTGTCGTCGCTCGCCGAGCAGTGGGCGTCGGCCGGCTTCGTCCGGATCCACCGCTCGGTGCTCGTCGCGCTCCCCCACGTCGAGGAGGTGCGCAGCGAGGGCGGTCGGGTCAGCGTCGTCATCGCCAGCACCGAGCTGCCGGTGAGCCGCCGCCACACCCGCGAGCTGCGGGCGGTGCTGACCCGCCGCGAGACGTGAGGCCGACATGAGCGAGTGGCCGTGAGCGACCAGCCGCCTCCGCGGGTCCGGGTGACCGGGCCGCCGCGGCGTCGCGCGGACGTCGTACGACCTGTGGGCACGCGGGAGATCGACGCGGAGACCGCGCTCGGCGAGGTCTTCATGCGCTCCCTGCTGCGCGAGCAGCTCTTGCTCGCGCTGCGGGTGCTGGCCGCGCTGGCGCTCACGCTCGGGATGCTGCCGCTGCTCTTCCACCTCTTCCCGTCGCTCGGCGACGAGCGTGTGGGGCAGATGCCGCTGGCCTGGCTGCTGCTCGGGGTGCTCGCGTACCCGTGGCTGGTGGTGCTCGGCTGGTTCTACATCCGGCGCGCCGAGGACCACGAGCGCGACTTCGCCGACCTGGTGGGGTCGGTCGGCCCCGGCGGCCCCGACGAGGAGCAGGCATGAGCACCGACGTCGTGCCGGGCGTCGTCGCCGTCGTGCTCGTCTCGCTCGCGACCCTGGTCATCGGCACGTGGGGGCTGCGGATCTCGCGCACGACGAGCGACTTCTTCGTCGCCTCGCGGACCGTGCGGCCCCGGCTCAACGCGAGCGCGATCGGCGGGGAGTACCTCTCCGCCGCGTCCTTCCTCGGCGTCGCCGGGCTGCTGCTGACCTTCGGCGCCGAGATGCTCTGGTACCCCATCGGCTGGACGGCGGGCTACCTCGTCCTGCTGGTGCTCGTCGCCGCTCCCCTGCGCCGCTCGGGCGCCTACACGCTGCCCGACTTCGCCGAGGCGCGGCTGGGGTCGCGGGGCGTGCGCACGCTCTGCTCGGTGCTGGTCGTCGCCATCGGCTGGCTCTACCTGCTGCCGCAGTTCCAGGGCGCCGGCGTGACGCTGCGCGCGACGATCGGCGCGCCGCCGTGGGCAGGCTCGCTGGTCGTCGCGGTCGTCGTCCTGGCGTCGGTGAGCCCGGGTGGGATGCGGTCGATCACCTTCGTGCAGGCCTTCCAGTACTGGCTCAAGCTGACCGCCCTGCTGGTGCCTGTCTTCGTGCTGCTGGCGGTGTGGCTCGCCGACGGCGCGGCCGACCCAGCCGCAGCCGCCCCGCCCTCGTGGTCGATCCCGCTGGCCTCGCCCGGCGGCGGCATCGGGCTCTACACGACGTACTCCCTCATCGTGGCGACGTTCCTCGGCACGATGGGCCTGCCCCACGTGGTCGTGCGGTTCTACACCAACCCCGACGGCCGCGCGGCGCGTCGTACGACCCTCGCGGTGCTCGGGCTGCTGGGCATCTTCTACGTCCTGCCGCCGGTGTACGCCGCCCTCGGCCGGATCTACGCCCCCTCGCTCATCGACGGCCGGTCGGACGTGCTCGTGCTCGAGCTGCCGTCGCTGATGGTGGGCGGCGCGGTGGGCGCGGTGCTGACCGGGCTCGTCACCGCCGGGGCCTTCGCGGCCTTCCTCTCCACCAGCTCGGGCCTCACGATCGCCGTGGCCGGGGTGCTGTCGCAGGACGTGACCGGTCGACGGTGGGGCTCGCACCGGCTCGGCGGGGTGGCGGCCTTCCGCGTCGCGGCCGCGATCGCGGTCGTCGTACCCCTCCTGCTGTCGCTGCCCGCGCAGGACGTCGCCGTCGCGCGCACCGTCGGGCTGGCGTTCGCGGTGACCGCCTCGACCTTCGCTCCGCTGCTGATGCTCGGGATCTGGTGGCGCGGGCTGACGCCCGTCGGCGCGGTCGCCGGACTGCTGGTCGGCGGGCTGGGCTCCGGCTTCGCGGTGGCCTGGACGCTCGCCACGTCGCCCTCCCCCGGCTGGGCCTCGGCCATGCTGGGCCAGCCCGCCGCCTGGTCCGTGCCGGCGTCCTTCCTCACGATGGTCGTGGTCTCCCGCGTGACCCGCGCCTCCGTGCCCGCCCACGCCGGGCGCTTCATGGTCCGCCTCCACACTCCAGAGGCCGTCGAGCTCCAGCGCTGAGCCCTCACCCCGCTGGTCGCGTCGCCGGTGAAGAACTGCGGCGGGACGACGGAGTTGCCCCGCCCACGGCTGTCGCGCCGCCGCAGTTCTGCTCAGCCCTGTCGCAGGTGGAACTCGTTCCCGTCCGGATCCGCCATCTCGACGTCGTCGCCCCTCGCCACGACGGAGGCGCCGAGCGACACCAGCCGCTCGACCTCTGCATCGAGGTCGTCGGTGATCAGGACGAAGTGCATCCGGTTCCGGGCGGCGCGCTCGTTGAGCGGCGGACCGCCCCAAGCGATCTTCATCCCGCCCTCAGGCGGCTGGATCGCGGTCTCGCCGTCCTCGTCGTGCACCAGCGGCCAAGCGAGGGCGGCGGCCCAGAAGACGCCGACGTCCCGCGTGCCGTCAGCCGCGATCTCGCCGAGGAACCCCATGCCGGCGAGCCAGTTGTTGGTCTCCTCGATCACGCAGAACTCGTTGCCCTCCGGATCGGCGAGCACGACGTGGTCCTCCTCGGGCAGCTGGCCGACGTCGAGGTGCGGCCCGCCCAGCGCGAGCACGCGAGCGACGATCGCCTCCTGCGACGCGCTGTAGCTGGTCAGGTGGAAGTGGACCTGGTTCAGCCGAGCCCGCGGCAGGTCAGCCCCCTGGAACGAGAGCCGCATCGGCGCGTCAGCGTCCGGCAACAGGTCGAGCCCCAAGCGCTCCCAGCCGAGCAGGTCACCCCAGAACGAGGCGAGGAGCTCCGGCTGCGAGGCGAGGACGGTCAGCGCGTGGAGTCGTACGACCATCCGGGCAGCCTAGGCACGCCGGTCCGGAGGCGGCCACCCGTGAGTGGCCACGCCCGGGCGCCGGTCAGGCCGGGAGCGCGGCACCTACCTGAGATCAAGGGTTCGCACCGCCCCCCTGTCGCCCGCGCCGGATCAGGCGCACAGTGGTGGTGGAGCAGGAGCACGCCACCCGATGCCGTAAGCCGGTGCCGGTCGTGCGCGGGCGGTCCTGATGCACGGATGCACGACGACAGCTCCCGAGTCGCGAGCTGTCCCAGCCAGAGCGGCCCCACACGGGGGCGCGGCGACCACGGAGAACTCGAGGAAGCTCCATGAAGGTCCACACGACCGCTGCTCTGTGCACGAGGCGCTCCCGATGAGCAGCCGGCTCCGCCCGGCCGGCACCACCGTTCTAGCTCTGGCCCTGGCCACCGCCCTGGCCACCGGCTTGACGGCGCTCGGCCCGGTGAGCGCAGGCGGCAGCCCTGCCCCGACAGCCGCGACCACCGCTCCAGAAGTCCCGGTCGCGCTCCGGGGGGACAGCTGGCTGCAGCACCACCGCCAGGACCTGATGCCCTACTGGGAGATGCCGGAGGCGCTCGGAGACACGCTCGGGAACTTCCCGTCGTGGCGAGGCCTGGACGGCGAGCTGCTGGCCGATCAAGTCGAGCACGCCCGCCGCGGGCTGTCGACCCTCGCTCGCGGGGTGTACGGCTACTCGGTCGCGTTCCTCCTGACCGGCGAGCCGAGGTACCTCACCTACGCCAAGGCCGGCATCGACTGGATCAACACCCATGCCCGGGACACCGAGCACGGCGGCTGGTACGGCCAGCTGAACAAGGACGGCAGCCCGTTCGCCCCGAAGGACCCCAAGCGGGTCTTCGACGTGGCCTCGCTGGGGCTGGCCTTCGGGATATACTACAACGTGACCCGCGACCCCGAGGTGGAGGCCGACCTCCTCGAGGTCCGCGACTTCGTCTTCGAGCACTACTACGACCCCGCCACCTCCCGGATCAAGGATGCCCTGAAGTACGACCTCTCTGCGGAGATCGACACCGGCGACAACGGCGGCGACATCACCAACTACCTCGTCCCGGGGTCGGCCCTCCTGCTGCCCAACGTCGAGCTGTTGAGCGACCCGGCCCGCCAGGCCCAGTTCCGTGACGACCTCCGCGTGGTGACCGGGCAGCTCATCGCCCGGCACCGGGGCACCGGCGAGGAGTCGTGGTGGTTCTGGGGACGGACCGGGCTCGTCGGCCGGTTCGGCTCCGGGGACACCGACTTCGGTCACTCCATCAAGAGCCACGAGCTCGTCCTCAACGCGAACGCCGTGTTCCCGGACCGGCCGTGGTCCGGTCTGTCGGCCGACCGGGAGGCGCTCCTCCAGCGGGCATGGGACGCGCCCGCGGCGCGGTGGAACCAGAAGCGCTCCGGCCCCGTCGGCGCCGGCACCGAGCGGGACAGCGAGTGGTGGATCCACGACGAGGCCGACCAGACTCTCGCGGCCCTCGACCTCGACAACGGATTCGCGCACCAGGACTGGTTGGCCGCCAGCGCCGCGAGCTGGACCAAGGTCTTCGTCGACCGCGACAGGGCCGCCCGCGAGACGTTCTTCCGTCCGGCACGGAACCCGGCACTCGCGGAGATGCGCAAGACCGGCTTCGGAAAGAACATGTACCACGTCAGCGAGCACGCCCTCATCATGTTCCTGCACGGCCGGGCCCTGGAGGGCCTCCCGGCACGTCTCCACTACGCCTTCCCCACGAGCCAGGCGCTCACCGCGCAGGCGGAGCCGTACTGGTTCGACGCGACCGGTGAGCGGCGCGTCGTGCGGGACGAGATCCCGACGCTGCCCGGTCACCGCCTCGTCGAGGTCGAGTTCACCGGCATCGGTCCGGGAATCGCGCCGCCGTTCCCGGCACCTGACGACACGACCGCCCCGACCACGCAGGCTGTGGTGTCTCCGGAGCCGAACGCCGCCGGGTGGAACCGCGAGGACGTCACGGTCACGCTCTCCGCCGCCGACGCAGGAGTCGGCGTCCAGGAGATCCACGTCCTGGTGGAGGACCGGAGCGGGGCGACGCCGCCCGTCGCCGTCATCGAGCCGGGCGACACCATCGTCCTCCCCGCAATGACCGAGGAGGGTGTCCGTCACGTGACGTACTGGGCGGTCGACCGCCTGGGCAACAGCGAGCAGCCCCGGGTGCTGGAGGTCCGCATCGACCGGACGAGTCCCACGCTGGCCGGACTCCCCTCGAAACCCTGCACGCTCTGGCCTCCCGATCGCAGGATGGTGCAGGTCGCGCAGGTGACGGGTGCCGATGCCCTGTCCGGTGTGGGCGGCGTACAGGTCGACGTGACCGCAGACGAACCGACCGCCCCGGACGACGTCCGCGTCGACCAGGGGACCGTCGAGGTGAGGGCGTCCCGGAGCGGCGCGGGGGACGGTCGCACGTACCTCGTCTCCGCAGTCGTCACCGACGCGGCCGGGAACGCCACCCGCGGCGAAGCTGAGTGCACCGTCCCGCACGACCGAGGCCGCTGACCATCGCTGAGCCCTCATCCCGCTGGTCGCGTCGGCCGGTGACGAACTGCGGCCGGACGACGCACCCGCCAGCTCGAGGCTGTCGCGCCGCCGCAGTTCTGCTCAGCGCAGGTGGATCTCGTGCCGGTTGTCCGGCCCGGCAGCCGAGGTCAGTTGATGATCTCGCCGCGCTCGTCGTCGAGGATCGCCCGGAGCCGGTCACGCCACGCCTGGAGGGCCTCGGGCGCGAGTCGCGGCCAGTCGTGCACCTCGCGAACGACGCGGATCGGTGAGGTGCTGCGGTACGAGCGGGTCGGGTTGCCGGGGAACTTCTTGTCGGTGACGTTGGGGTCGTCCTCGAAGTCGCCGGTCGGCTCGACCTCGTAGACGCGCGGCTCGCCGTGGCCTGCCGCGAGCTCGGCGGCGAGGCCGGCGCCGTCGTGCAGGGCGGTGAAGTAGATGTGGTTCATCACGACCTCGGGCCGGTAGTTCGACCGGAAGCCTGCGGTCAGCAGGTCACCCGGCTGCACGTCGGCCTTGGTGCCGTGGAAGAACGGGCCCTCGTCCAGCACGTCGCTCACCGTCCCAGCCTAGGCCGGCGTCATCCCACGGCGAGCCGGTATCCCCTCTTGACCACCGTGAGCACGGCCTTCGTCCCGATAGCAGCGCGGAGTCGGGCGACGGCCATCTCGACGGCGTGCTCGGACCCCGCCTGACCGGACGGCAGCGCGGCCAGCAGTGCGCGGCGGGAGACGACGTGCCCCGGGTTGACGAGGAGCGACAGGAGGACCGAGAGCGGCGCGGGTGACAGCTCGACGGGCACCCCGTCCAGCAGGAGCGAGTCGGTGTGGACGATGAGCGTCCGCCCGTCCGCGAGGCGTACGTCGATCCCGTCGCGGCGCGTCGGGAGCTCGGTCTCCAGCTGCTTGACCATCCCGGCCAGGCGCGAGCGGTCGGGGACGATGGTCGGGACGCCCCACATCTCGAACGCCGCCGCGGTGACCGGGCCGACGCAGGAGGCGACGACGTCGGACTGGAAGGCGCTGACCACGTCGTCGCGGCGTCCGACGGAGAAGGCGGCCTCCATCAGCGCGGCGACCGCGGGCGCCGAGGTGAACGTCACCGCGTCGAGCTCGCGGTCGGCGATCAGGTCGATCAGGTGGAACATCGGCGACGGGTCGTCCGCCGACGCCACCCGGTAGATCGGCACCGTCACCACCGACGCACCCTGCCGGCGGAGCGCGTGGGCGGCCATCGACAGCGACTGGCCGTGCTCCTGCACGACGATCCGCTTGCCGCTGAGGTCGCGGCCGCGGAGGTGGGCCAGCACGTCCTCGAAGCACTCCGACTCCGGTGCCCACAGCTCACGCAGGCCGTTGGCCCGCAGCACGCCGACGCTCTTCGGGCCGCGCGCCAGGATCTCCGCGGAGCCGAGCGCAGCGACCAGGTCGTCGTACAGCCCGGCGTCGGCGGCCGCCGAGAGCCAGGTCTTCATGCCGATGCCGGTGGTGGCGAGGAACAGGTCGACCGGCCCGAGGATGACCTCCTTGGTCGCGGCCAGCAGCTCGCCGAGGTCGACGTGGTTGGGCTCGAGCGACAGCGCCGCCGCCCACTCGACCGTGGCGCCGCGGCGCTCGAGCAGGGCCACCTGCTCCTCGGCCTTGCGGGCAGCCGTGACCCCGATCCGGAATCCCGAGAGAGGGAGGCTCACGCGACCTCCCGGGCCGGCCCGACGTGCACGACGCCGTCGACCACCGCGACGTCGTACGACGTCACCCGCACCGCCGCGTCGTCGAGGCAGGCGCCGGTGCGGAGGTCGAAGGCCTGCTTGTACATCGGCGAGCTCACCACCGGCACGTCGCCGCGGGTGCCGACGATGCCGCGCGAGAGCACCGACGCACCGCTGAAGGGGTCGACGTTGGAGAGGGCGAACACCGACCCGTCGAAGGAGCGGAAGACCGCCACGGCCGAGCCGTCGACCAGGGCGGCGACACCGCCCTCCAGCGGGATGGCGTCGACCGCGCACACCGGGGTCAGGGAGATGGCGGTGGTCGTCATGCGGGTGCTCCCACCGGGATGAGGGCCGGGGCGATCGGCTGGATCTGGTCGCGCTCGGTCGTGAAGGCGATGGACGGGTCGGGGGTGTCCGGCGCGTTGACGAACGTCACGAACCGGGCGAGCTTGGCCGGGTCCTCGAGCGTCGCGCGCCACTCGTCCTCGTAGCCGCCGACGTGCCGCGCCATCTCCGCCTCCAGCTCCGCACCCAGGCCGAGCGAGTCGTCGACGACGACGGACCGCACCCGGTCGAGGCCCCCGTCGAGCTGGTCGATCCAGGTCGAGGTGCGCTGGAGCCGGTCGGCGGTGCGGACGTAGTACATGAGGTAGCGGTCGAGGTAGGAGACCAGCGTCTCGGTGGAGAGGTCGCCCGCGAGCAGCCTGGCGTGGGCCGGCGTCGCGCCGCCGTTGCCGCCGACGTAGAGGTTCCACCCCTTCTCCGTCGCGATCACGCCGAAGTCCTTGCCGCGCGCCTCGGCGCACTCGCGGGCGCAGCCGCTGACGCCGCCCTTGAGCTTGTGGGGGCTGCGCAGGCCGCGGTAGCGGAGCTCCAGCGCGATCGCGAGCCCGACCGAGTCCTGCACGCCGAAGCGGCACCAGGTCGACCCGACGCACGACTTCACCGTGCGCAGCGACTTGCCGTAGGCGTGCCCCGACTCGAAGCCCGCGTCGACCAGCCGCCGCCAGATCGCGGGCAGCTGCTCCATCCGGGCGCCGAAGAGGTCGATCCGCTGCCCGCCGGTGATCTTCGTGTAGAGCCCGTAGTCACGCGCCACCTCGCCGATCACGATCAGCTTGTCGGGCGTGATCTCGCCGCCGGGGATGCGCGGGACGACGGAGTAGGTGCCGTTGCGCTGCAGGTTGGCGAGGTAGGCGTCGTTGGTGTCCTGGAGCTCCGCGGTCGCCGGCTCGAGGATGTGGGTGCTGGTCTGGCTGGCCAGGATGCTCGCGATCGCGGGCTTGCAGACGTCGCACCCGCGGCCTGTGCCGTGGGCGGCGACGATGTCGTCGAAGCGCCGGTAGCCGTGCACCGCGACGACGTCGAAGAGCTCCTGCCGGGTGAGCCGGAAGTGCTCGCACAGTCCCTTGTCGACGACCTTGCCGACGCTCGCGAAGTGGTCCTCGATGACGTTCTTCACTGTCGCCACGCACGAGCCGCACGTCGAGCCCGCCCGCGTGCACTGCTTGACGTCCGCCACGGTCTCGCAGCCCTGCTCGGTGACCGCGTGGAGGATGTCGGCCTTCGACACGTCGTTGCACGAGCAGACCTGCGCCTCGTCGGGCATACCGAGCTGGACGCCGCTGCTGGCGGGCAGGATCAGCTGCTCGGGGTTGTCGGGCAGTGCGAGCCCACTGCTGACCATCGGTCGCAGCACGCCGTACGCCGACGCGTCGCCCACGAGGATCCCGCCGAGCAGCCGCCGACCGTCGTCACTGACGACGAGCTTCTTGTAGACGCCGGCGACCGCGTCGGCGTACGTCAGCTCGAGCGCGCCGTCGGTGGTCGCGAACGCGTCGCCGAAGCTCGCGACGTCGGTGCCGAGGAGCTTGAGCTTGGTCGACATGTCGGCGCCGGTGAAGGTTCCGGGCCCGTCGAGGAGCGCGTCGACGACCACCTCGGCCATCGCGTAGCCCGGGGCGACCAGGCCGTACATCGTGCCGCCGGGCGCCGCGCACTCGCCGATCGCGAAGACGTGCGGGTCGGCGGTGCGGCACTGCTCGTCGACGAGCACGCCGCCACGCGGGGCCACCTCGAGGTCGCACTCGCGGGCCAGGGCGTCGCGCGGTCGGATGCCGGCGGAGAAGACGACGACCTGGGTGTCGACGACCTCCGTGGGGGCGCCCTCCTCGGTGCCCGCCTGCCGCAGCCGCAGCCCGGTGACGGACGACCCGCCCTCGCCGCCCTCACTCAGAATGGCTTCGGTCACCACACCGGTGTGCACGGTGACGCCGAGGCGCTCGATGTGCCGCACGAGCGTGGCGCCCGCGGCGCCGTCGAGCTGCACCGGCATCAGCCGCGGTGCCATCTCGACGACGTGCGTGTCGAGGCCGAGCTGGACGAGCGCGTTGGCCGCCTCCAGACCGAGCAGCCCGCCGCCGATCACGACGCCGCTGGTCGCCGCGGCACTGGCCGCCCGGATCGCCTCGAGGTCCTCGATGGTGCGGTAGACGAAGCAGCCGTCCTTGCCGCGGCCCTCGACCGGCGGGACGAACGGCGCCGCACCAGTGGCGAGCACCAGCACGTCGTACTCGTGGACCGTGACCGCGCCCGGGTGGGCGAGCGGGTCCCCGACCGCAGTGGGCGGCGACACGACGGTGACCGTCCGCGCCGCGCGGTCGACCTCGGTCACGACGCTGTCGAGCACCAGCCGCACGCGCGGGTCGTCGTACTCCCCGCCGGGAAGCAGCGAGAGCGCATCCGAGCCGGTGCTGAACCAGCTCGTGAGGGCGACCCGGTCGTACGCCGCCCGCGGTTCCTCGCCGAGCACGAGGACGTCGTGGGTCTCGGTGAGGCCGCGCTCGACGGCGGCCTGGGCGAACCGGTGGCCCACCATGCCGTGCCCGACGACGACGATCCGCTGGCGCTTGGTCATGCCGACGAACCTAGGAACGGCATGTTGTCGGTGGCGTTCGTGAATGTTTCGGCCGTGAAAACTGGGTGGCACGACCTCACACGGGCCGGTCCCCGCGCGGGCCCCCCGGGCGGACTGAATTGACGTCAGTTCAGCTCGACCGGCCGCGACCTAGGGGGCGCCCTCCTCCGCCACCCGCTTGATCGAGGCGGCCTCCGTCTCGACGTAGCGCTTGGTCAGCCCCTTCGTCATGAGCCAACCGACCCGGCCCATCGGCCCGGCGATGGTGACGGTCAAGGTCAGGCGGGTCGCGCCTGCGTCGGGCTCCACCACGTGGCGGGCGGAGATCGCGACGCCCGGCGACCTCGATCCCCAGGTGAAGGACCGGCCCTGCTCCAGATCGGTCACCGTCCACACCGCCTCCGGCAGCCTGGGCTGCTGCAGCCGCGTGCGGGAGCCGACCGCCAGCGGGCCGTCGTCGAGCCGCTGGACCGAGTCGACCGTCGGTATCCGCTCCGGCCAGCGCTCGACGTCGACGACCACCTCCCAGACCCATTCGGGTGGCGCGGCGATCGTGACGGTGTGCTGGAGACCGGGCATCTCCCGAGTGTGCACCGGTGCGCCCACGCCGTGCGACGCCTGCGACCTCACACGGGCCGGGCGAGCTCCTCGCACATGCCGACGAGCACCTCGAGCTGCCCGGGAGTGACGTACGACGGATTGCTGCCGGCCGGCATCCGCAGCACCTCCAGCGCGGCGAGGTCCGGGTCGCCGACGAGCTCCGAGCGCAGGAGCGGCTGGTCGAGCGGGACCAGGACGATCGGCATCACGCCGTCGCGGGCCGGGCCCGTGGTCCGGCCGTGGGCGTGGATGCCGGCAGGGAGGCCGGGCTCGGAGCCGCTCACCCAGAGCAGCACCGGTTGCCCGGCGGCGACGAGGTCGGTGCGGTAGGTCGGCCGAACGCACCAGGTCTCCACGCCTGCGAATCCGGCGCGCACGTGCTCGCGGGTCGAGGGCGCGGCGCCGCTGGCCTTCACCAGCCAGGCACCGAGGGAGTCGGTCGAGAGGGCGCGGTCCGGCACGCCCCGAGCGTCGCACGGTGACTGAAACGGTGACTGAAACGTCCGGTGCTGGGAACCTGTGGGGGTGAGCGAGTGGTTCCTGCCGGAGACGGAGCGCCCGTGGACCTCCGGCAACCTGGTGGTCCCCCGCGTGCACGGCGCGGCCTACTTCGCGCGCCTCGTCGAGCTGGTCGAGGCGACGGCGGCCGGCGACCGCATCTTCTTCACCGACTGGCGCGGCGACTCCGACGAGCGGCTGACCGAGGACGGGCCGACCGTCGCCGAGCTGCTCCGTGCCGCCGCCGCGCGCGACGTCGAGGTGCGGGCGCTGATGTGGCGCTCCCACCCGGGCCGGCTCAACAGCGAGGAGAACAGCCACCTCGGCCGGATCATCAACGAGTGCGGCGGCGAGGCGCTGCTCGACGAGCGGGTGCGCAAGGGCGGCTCGCACCACCAGAAGCTCCTCGTCGTGCGCCGGAAGGGCCGGCCCGAGGAGGACGTCGCGTTCGTCGGCGGCATCGACCTGTGCCACAGCCGGCGCGACGACGCCGTCCACGCCGGCGACCCGCAGGCAGCACCCCTGGACGACCGGTACGGCGAGGCCCCGCCGTGGCACGACGCGATGGCGGAGATCCGCGGTCCGGCCGTCGCGCACGTGCTCGACACCTTCACCGAGCGATGGGACGACACGACCCCGCTCGACCACCGCAACCCCTACCGCGCCGTCGCGCACCGGATCGCGAGGATGCCGCGGCACCCCGAGCAGCTGCCCGAGCGCTGGGACCCGCCGCCGGAGGCCGGCCGCCACCAGGTGCAGATCCTGCGGACCTACCCCTTCAAGCGGCCGCGCTACCCGTTCGCACCCGACGGCGAGCGGTCGATCGCGCGCGCCTACTCACGCGCCTTCAGCCGGGCGCGCAGGCTGGTCTACATCGAGGACCAGTACTTCTGGTCCGACCTGGTGGCCGCGACGCTCGCCGACGCCCTCCGGCGCGAGCCGGGGCTGCAGGTCATCGCGGTCGTGCCGCGCTACCCGGAGGAGGACACCCGGGTCGGCGGCCCGCCGATGAAGCACGGCCAGCGGGTCGCGTGGGAGCGACTCAAGGAGGCCGGCGGCGACCGCTTCACGATGTTCGACCTCCACAACGCCGAGGGCACCCCGATCTACGTGCACGCCAAGGTCTGCATCGTCGACGACGAGTGGATGACGATCGGCTCCGACAACCTCAACCTCCGCTCGTGGACCCACGACTCCGAGCTCACCTGCGCGGTGGTCGACCCGGACGGCGAGCTGCCGCGCGAGCTGCGCACGTCGCTGTGGGCCGAGCACCTCGGCCTGGCCGACGACGACCCGCGGCTCGCCGACATCGACGACCCGTTGGGTCTCTGGACGTCGCGCGTCGACGCTCCCGGGAGCCGGGTCCAGGTGCACGAGCCGCCCCGGCTCCCGCGTCGTACGACGTTGTGGGCCCGGCCGGCCTACCGCTACGCCTACGACCCCGACGGCAGGCCGCGGCGGCTGCGCGGGACCACCGACTTCTGAGGCTGCCGAGGATCCCTCACCGGTCCGTCACCGGCAGGTGGACCACCACGTCCTTCATCCGCATGGCCCCGATCACCCGGCTGCCGAAGCCGACCGACATGTCGGAGACCGGCGCCACGGTCAGGAAGAGGGTCTGCCCGGGGGGCACGTCGACGGCGACCGAGGGCAGCTCGACCCCACGGCGCGGCTTGTCGATCGCGATGCCGTTCTCGCGGATGGGCAGCATGTTGTTCTGCACGATCCGGGCGTCGAGCGGGCTGGTCCCGACCGACAGCCCGAGGAAGGCGCGGTTGTCGAGACCGAGGGCGGTGAGCCGGGCGTCGAGGGTGGGCGACCCTGCGATCGTGAGCGGGCCCTGCGCGATCGGGTAGGCGAGCGGAGCGCCGGCTCCCACCGTGGTCACCACCTCGCCGAGCTCGACGGAGGTGGTGGGCGCGACGGCGGGGACGCTGACGCAGCGGTCGCCGGCCGCGGTGGTCAGGTGGTAGCGGCCGAAGCCGGTCAGACCGGTCTGCCTGCCCTGGAGGTTCTGCTGCAGGAACCGGAGTCCGAGGTCGGCGAAGTCGGGGCTGCCCAGCGTCGTCGAGCACGCGTCGGCGGTCGCCAGCGGGATGTCGAGGTTGGTCCCGGCCGGCAGCACGGCCGGCAGGGTGTGCCCGCCGTTGTAGCCGACGAAGATGCTCCGCGAGCGTGCCTTGTCGGTGAGCACCCGGCTGAAGTTCTTCAGCCCCTGGTCGAGGGGGAACAGGTTGTCGGTCGCGCCCTGGCCGAGGAGCACCGGCACGTCGAGCCCACGGCCCTGCCGCAGGTGCCACTCGGGACCGTTGCGGTCGAGGAACTCGTGGAGGTGCGTCGGCACGTTGCCCGTCGCGGCTGCCTCGACGAAGCCCTGCACGACCCGCGGCGGGAGGGCGTCCGTCGGCAGCGCCGCCGCGGTCAGGGCCGCGGCCCACTCCGTGCGCGGCACGCCCTGCGGGAACAGGCTTTCGGTCAGGCTGAACCACGTGATCTCGGGGACCAGCGCGTCGAAGCGGGTCGCGCCACGGTCACGGACCTCGCTGAGCGCCCCGACGAACTGGTAGCCGCCGCCGTAGGACCCGCCGATCGCGCCCAGCACCGGGTCGCCCGGACGCTGCCTCTGCACCCACGGCTGGGCGGCGACGAGGTCGACGACCGCCTGGACGTCCTTGCCCTCCACGTCGGGGTTCTCGATGTGGGCCCTGCCGCCGCTCTCGCCGAAGCCCCGCTGGTCGAAGCTCAGCACGCCGAACCCGGCGTCCGTCAGGTGGGCGAACGCTCCGGGATCCGTCGTACGGCTCCCGCCCCAGCCGTGGCTGTGCAGCACCATCGGCACCGGACGGTCCTTCGTGGCGCCCGCCGGCCGGAAGATCGTGAAGCAGATGTCGACCGGCGCGGTGGTACCCGGGTCCGGGACGCTCCGCAGGCAGCCGTCGGTCGTGGTGACCGCGTCGGCCGCAGAGGCAGGCGCACCGACGAGCGGCGCGGTCGCAGCCGTCAGCAGGCCGGCGACGGCGGCCGCGAGGAGCCGGGCGGTGGGTCGGTGCAGCAGCGTGGGCATGGCATCTCTCCTGCGACGGGGTCACAGACACCAACGAGCAGGCGGTCGGCGGGCTACGGTCCGAGGTGCTCGGCCCGCTCGCGCTCGCGGTCCATCGTTGCCCTTGACGTAGTCAGGCTTCCTGACCATGATGGTCAGCATCCCTGACGACCTGAGGGGCGCGACATGACCAGACTTCCTCCCGTCCGGGTCGCCCGCGCGGCCTCGGCAGCTCGTACGGCGGTCCTGGGGCTCACCCGGCGGATGGTGCCGCCACCGGTCGGCGTGCTCGAGCTGGTGTCGGGTCTGATCGAGGCCAACACGGTGTACGCCGTGGCGAAGCTCGGCGTGGCCGACGCACTGGCTGGCGGTCCGCGCACTGCTGCGGACGTGGCCGGCGAGCTCGGCACGAACCCCGACGCGACCTTCCGCCTGCTGCGGGCCGCCGCCGGCTACGGCCTGCTGCGCCAGGACGGCGACCGGTTCGAGCTGGCCGCCCTCGGTCGCCCGCTCCTGTCCGACGCCCCCGACTCGATGCGGGCGGTGGTGCTGATGATCGGCGACCCCCGCTACCAGTCGGTCTGGCACCGGCTGCCGGAGTCCGTCACCACCGGTGAGGCCCAGGCCGAGGCCGTGCACGGCGTCTCGATGTGGGGACTGCTGGAGCGCGACCCCGACTACGCCGCCACCTTCAACGAGGCGATGTCGCGGCTCACCGCGCTCGACTGGCCGACCGTCGCTGCGGCGTACGACTTCACCCCCTTCCGGCGGATCGTCGACATCGGCGGCGGGCACGGCCAGCTCCTCGCGTCGATGCTCGGAGCAGCCCCGGCCGCCGAGGGTGTGCTGCTCGAGCAGGAGTCGCTCCTGCCGGACGCTCGAGAGCGGTTGCGCGAGGCCGGGGTGCTGTCGCGCTGCCGACTCGAGGGCGGGTCGTTCTTCGACCGCGTGCCCGATGACGGTGACCTCTACGTGCTGCGGCGCGTGGTCCACGACTTCGACGACGACCGGGCCCTCGCGCTCCTGACCACCCTCCGTCGCGACATGCCCGACGGCGCGACGCTGGTGCTCCTGGAGAGCGTGGTCCACCCGGGCGGCGGGCCCGACTTCGCCAAGATCCTCGACCTCGACATGCTGCTCCTCGCCGGCGGTCGCGAGCGCACGGAGGGCGAGTACGCCGCCCTGCTCGGCCGGTCCGGGTTCGAGATGACGCGGGTGGTGCCGACCATCTCGCCGATCTCGCTCCTCGAGGCGCGACCGGCGGCCTGAGGTGGACGCCCGTGCTTCCTGCGTTGGCTCTCGTGGCGATCGCGGTGCAGGTCAGCCCCGCAGGCCCGCCTTCAGCTCCTCGAGCGCCGTGGCCAGGTCGACGCGCGGCGCCCAGCCCCAGCGGCGTGCGCGCTCGGCGAGGATCTGCCCGGACCACGCCGGACCCTCGTCCCACGTCGGTTCGACGCCCAGGGCGTCGGCGACCGCGCCCACGTAGTCGCGCTGCGTGGCCGGGCCGCTGGCGACGTTGACCGGCGTGCAGCCGCCCGCCACCGGACCCGCATCCGGGTCGGCGGCCGGCGCGATCGCGCCCGTGGCCAGGTCGGCGGCGATGCTCGCGAGGTCGTCGACGTGCACCCACGCGAAGGTCTGGTCGGGGTTGGCGTGCCGCTCGCCCTCGTCGTCCCTCATCTGCGCGGGCCGGACGGTGTTCCACACCGAGGAGGCGCCCGGGCCGAGGATGGCCGGCGGGCGCAGCAGCACCCGGGTCGTGCCCTCCATCCGCGCCAGCGCGGCGTCGACGTCGCGCTTCACCACGCCGTAGGCCGACGAGTCGTCGGGCACGAGCGCCGCGGACTCGTCGACGTCGCCGACCTCCGGGCTGCGGTCGTAGACGCCGGCGGTCGAGACGTGCACGAGCAGGGGTACGCCTGCGGCGACCGCCGCCTCGGCGATGGCCAGGGTGCCGTCGAGCCCGACCCGGCGCTGGTCGTCGCGTCCGCTGCCGAGCGGGTGGACCGTCGTGACGAGGGCGTCGGCGCCGGCCACCACGGTCGCCGCGAAGGCCGGGTCGGCGAAGTCGCCGACGTGCTCCTCGACGCCGGGGTGCTGCGGCGCGGTTCCCACCCGGCGTACGACGGCACGCACCGTCGCCCCACGCTCGCCCAGGGCGGACACGACGTGGCTGCCCACCAGTCCGTTGGCACCGGTCACGACGACGTTCGGAGAGGTCATGTCTCCACCATGACAGCGCGGTCCTGACGCTCCTCCCGCGCCTCCCCCGGGAGGAGCACGCGGGCCACCACCAGGAGCCACACGGTGGCGAAGACCAGGCTGGCGATCACGTCGGTCGGGTGGTGGGCGCCCTGGTAGAGCCGCGACGGGGCCACGACCAGCGGGGCGAGGAGCAGCGGCCAGACCCAGCGACGCCAGCGCGGCGCGACCGCCGACACCCACAGCACGATCCCGCCGTAGACGACGATCGAGGTGGCCATGTGCCCGGACGGGAAGCTGTGGTCCGGCACCAGGCCGGGGTCGAGGATCTCCACGGGCGGGCGGTCGCGCGGGACGACGTGGGTGACGATGACGTAGAGCGCGAGGTACCCGCCGACGAGCACGGTGAAGTAGACGAGCGGTCGCCACGAGCGCTGCCACCACGAGCCGGCCAGGCCCACCAGGACGGCCAGCCCCACCCCGACGATCGTGTCGGCGACCGCGCTGCCGGCGGCGGCCGCCGTGTCGAGGTCGGGCGTGCGGCGGTCCTCGAGCCAGCGCACGACGCCGTCGTCCCGGGGATCGACCGCCGAGGCCAGCGGTCCGGTGAGCAGCCAGCCCGTGGCCAGGACGCCGAGGACGAGCAGGATCCAGACGAGGGACAGCGTGCGCGCGGCCTGGCGCCGCTCCGTCGACGAGCTCACGGGCAGAGCCTGCCCCAGATCGGAGGCGGCGTCGTCCACCCCCAGGGACCGGAAGGGGCCGGACGCGCGAGGAGCCCCGACCGCTGGGCGGTCGGGGCTCCTCGGAGTGCGTCAGACGACGCGGACGTTCTCGGCCTGCGGGCCCTTGGGGCCCTGCGTGACGTCGAACTCGACCTTCTGGTTCTCGTCGAGCGACTTGAAGCCGCCGGACTGGATCGCCGAGAAGTGCACGAAGACGTCCTCGCCGCCGCCGTCCTGGGCGATGAAGCCGAAGCCCTTGTCAGCGTTGAACCACTTGACGGTGCCCTGAGCCATGATCTGTTCCTTTGTTCTCTGTCGGCGACGACCTGCCGCCGAGCTGCTGAAGACATCCATCCTGCTGATGTCCAGCGAACCGAAAACCAGGAAAAACGAGATACGAGTCGCGCATGGTGCGCGACCTGGGCGACGTGGAGCCGTCCCCTTCAACACGACCCACCCTACGGCACCGGCGCCGAACGGGAGACCTCGGCGACCCCACGGGGCTGGTCTTGACCACCTGTGGGCGGCGCGGCGGCGGCAGTAGCGTCCCGGGGACGGCAACGAACGGGGAGGTGCCGATGGCGAAGCCAGCCATCCTCGCGGTCGACGACGACGCGGCCGTGGTGGCCGCCGTCGTGCGGGACCTCCGCCAGCGCTACGGGCACGACTACCGGGTCCTGCGGGCAACGTCGGGGCAGGAGGCGCTCGAGATCCTCGCCGACCAGCTGCTGAAGGACCGACCGGTCGCCGCCGTCGTCTCCGACCAGCGGATGCCGGGGATGACCGGGATCGAGGTGCTGCGGGAGGTGCGGCAGCAGTCCCCCGACTCCAGGCTGCTGCTCCTGACGGCCTACGCCGACACCGACGTCGCGATCCGCGCCATCAACGACATCGCGCTCGACTACTACCTGATGAAGCCGTGGGACCCGCCCGAGGACCGGCTCTACCCCGTGCTCGACGAGCTGCTCCGCGACTGGGCCAACGGCCACCCCGACCGCGACTCCGAGGTGCGTGTCGTCGGGCACCGGTGGTCCGAGCGGACCGCGGAG
The DNA here is from genome assembly GCF_042666175.1 of Nocardioides sp. GCM10028917. Taxonomy (NCBI): domain Bacteria; kingdom Bacillati; phylum Actinomycetota; class Actinomycetes; order Propionibacteriales; family Nocardioidaceae; genus Nocardioides; species Nocardioides sp. GCM10028917. The sequence goes on along the minus strand of NZ_JBHTFL010000007.1, from coordinate 1,201,154 downwards.
GTCAAGACCTTCCTCACCCACAACCACGTGCCCTACCGCTGGCTCGAGGTCGACCAGAGCGAGGAGGCGACCCGGCTGCTCGAGCTCGCCGGCGCCCACGTCGACGACGTCCCCGTCGTCGCCCTGCCCGACGGCTCCGCGCTCCGCTCCCCCACGACCGTCGAGCTCGCCGGCGCCCTCGGCCTGAGCACCCGGGCGACCCAGCCGCTCTACGACCTCTGCGTCGTCGGCGCCGGGCCCGCCGGCCTGGCAGCCGCGGTGTACGCCGCCTCCGAGGGGCTGCAGGTCGTCGTCGTCGAGCGCGACGCACCCGGCGGCCAGGCCGGGCAGAGTGCGTCCATCGAGAACTACCTCGGCTTTCCCAAGGGCCTCTCCGGCGCCGACCTGACGCACCGCGCGGTGGCGCAGGCGTCGCGGTTCGGCGCCGAGATGGTGCTCGCGCGCGACGTCGTCGGCTTCGAGACCCGCGGTCCGGTGCGCGCGGTGCTGCTGGACGGCTCGCCCGACATCGAGGCGCGCGCGGTGCTGGTGGCCAGCGGTGTGTCGTACCGCCGACTCGACGCGCCAGGGCTCGACGACTTCGTCGCCCGCGGCATCTACTACGGCGCCAGCGCGAGCGAGGCGACGCAGACCGTCGGCGAGGACGTGTACGTCGTCGGCGCGGCCAACTCGGCGGGGCAGGCCGTGCTCAACTTCGCGAAGTACGCCAGGAAGGTCGTGCTCGTCGTTCGCGGCACGTCGCTGGAGGCGTCGATGTCGCAGTACCTCGTCACCCGCATCGTCGCCACGCCCAACGTCGAGGTCCGGCTGCAGACCGAGATCGTCGGCACCCGCGGCGACGGGCACCTCGAGGGCATCAGGCTGTGCGACCGGAGCGCAGGGAGGGTCGACGACGTGGACACGAGCGCGGTCTACATCTTCATCGGCGCCGCTCCGCGCACCGAGTGGCTCGGGGACTCCGTCGCGCGGGACGACAGGGGCTTCGTGCTCACCGGCCCCGACCTGCCGTCCGAGCTCGCATGGCCGCTCGACCGCGGACCGTTCGCGCTGGAGACGAGCGTGCCGGGCGTGTTCGCCGCCGGCGACGTACGCCGCGACTCGATGAAGCGCGTCGCGTCCGCCGTCGGCGAGGGCGCGATGTCGGTCTACCTCGTCCACCGCTACCTGGCGGCGACATGAGCCTCGTCGACGAGCTGCGCGCGGTCCCGATCCTCGACGGCTTCACCGACGCGCAGGTGGCCGACATGGCCGCGGCGGGATCGGAGGAGACGTACGGCGCCGGGGTCCGGTTGTTCGACGAGGGTCGTCCGGCCGACGACTGGTGGGTGCTCCTGTCCGGGCGCATCGACCTGGTGCGGCGGATCGGCCACGAGGAAGCGATCATGGCGACGATGGAGCACGCCGGCCAGTGGGCAGGCGGCTTCCGGGCGTGGGACGAGCACGGGATCTACATGGGGTCCGCGCGGGTCATGGAGACGACCCGGGTCTTCCGGCTCCCCGCCGCGGAGCTGGGCCGCTTCGGTGAGGCCTGGTTCCCCTTCGCCGTCCACCTGCTCCGCGGCCTCATCGGCACGGCGCGCCGCATCGAGGGCAACGCCCGCCAGCGTGAGGCGCTCGTCGCGCTGGGGACCCTCGCCGCGGGCCTCGCGCACGAGATCAACAACCCGGCCTCGGCGGCGGTCCGCTCCGTCGGGGCGCTCCAGCAGTCGAGCGACGACGTGTTCGCCGCCCTGCAGCGGCTCGCCGGCGAGGGGATCTCGGCGTCCCAGTTCGTCGCGCTCGACGAGCTGCGCCGCTCGATCGACGTCGCGTCCGCGCCCACGGGGGTCGCCCTCGCCGACCTCGAGGAGTCGCTCCTCGACTGGCTCGGCGACCACGCCGTCGACCGCGACTGGGTGATCGCCCCGGCGCTGGCCGCGGCGGGCGCCTCACCGGCGTGGCTCGACCGCGCAGCATCGGCCCTGCCGGGCGCCGCCCTCCAGGCCGGCCTCGAGTGGGTGGCGAGCTCCGTGACCACCGCCGCGCTCATCGCGGAGGCACAGGACGCCACCAGCCGCATCTCCGACCTGGTCTCCGCCGTGAAGTCCTACTCCCAGCTCGACCGCGCCGCCGTGCAGGAGGTCCGCGTCGTCGACGGCCTCGAGAGCACGCTGATCATGCTCGGCCACAAGCTGCGCGAAGGCGGCATCACCGTCGTCCGCGACTACGACGACTCCGTGCCCGCCGTCACGGCGAACCCAGGTGAGCTCAACCAGGTGTGGACCAACCTCGTGGACAACGCCGTCGACGCGATGGAGGAGGCCGGCACGCTGACCGTGCGGACCTTCACCGACGAGCGCGACGTCGTGGTCGAGGTGTGCGACACCGGGGCCGGCATGACCGACGAGGTCGCCGCGCACGCCTTCGAGCCGTTCTTCACGACCAAGGAGGTCGGCAGGGGGACCGGCCTTGGCCTCGACATCTCCCGGCGGATCGTCGTCGAGCACCACGGCGGGGCCATCGACGTCCGGTCGGAGCCGGGGCACACGGTCGTGGCGGTGCGGCTGCCGCGGCGCGCTGAGACCGGCTGAGACCGGCTGGGACCGGCTGGGACCGGCTGGGACCGGCTGGGACCGGCTGGGACTTGGTCAGCGGGGCAGGCGCACGTGCAGCCGCACGTGCGTGCCGGTGAGGTCGCTGCCGACGTCGACGGCCGCGACCAGCTGCCGCGCGAGCCACAGCCCGTAGCCGTGGTCGGACAGCTCGGCAGGGGGTACGACGCCGGCGAGGGGGTCGACCGGCAGACGGCCGCCGTCCTGGACGTGGCACACCCACATGTCGGCCTCCTCGTAGAGGTGGACGAGGGTGGGCGGCGAGCCGTGCAGGAGGGCGTTGGTCAGGACCTCGGAGACCGCGAGCTCGAGGTCGTCGACCACCTCAGGATCGAGCCCGTCCTGCGCCCCCTTCGCCCGCACCGTGCGGCGCACGAGGGAGACGTCGGACTGGCAGGAGCAGTCGAGCGTCGTGGTGTGTGCCGGCGGCTGGACCACGGCGGCCAGTCCGGCGAGCTCCTCCAGCGGGTCGCGGAAACGGGCGTTGGGCACCACGGACCCCCTCACGCGCAGGCCGTCGTGGGCTCGCAGGGCGATGTCGAGGAGGGTGTCGGGGAGGGCGCGGGCGTCGTACGGGCACAGCAGGTCGACCGATCGCCCCTCGAAGACCAGGTTGGCCGCCGACTCCAGCCTCCGGTAGTCCACCAGCTCGGCAGGGGCGCGCCGCAGGAGTGACTGCTCGGCCACGACGCGCGTCGGCACGTCCGGCGTCGTGGCGAGGTGGTCGAGCAGGACGCGGTAGGCGTTCCACTGGGGCTCGTAGGCGACGGCCTGGTCGATGAAGTCGACCGCGTCCGCGTCCGCTCCCAGCTCCGTCGCGACCAGCGCCATGCGCGACGGTGGTGCCATCACGAGCGCCCGGTGTCCGTGCTCGAGGCCCTCACGGAGGAAGCCCCCGGCCTCGGTCGCGTAGTCCCGGTCGCCGTCGTAGAACAGGCTGGTGTGGGTCGCAGCCACGCTCATGACGACGGCCTCACGGCTCCACCGTGAGCCGGGGATGGCTGATGCCGGTGAGCTCCAGGACCCGACGTACGACGGTCGGCACGCGCGCCAGCACGAGCTGGCCGCCCTCGGGCAGCGCAGCGGCGATCGAGCGCAGGCGGGCGATCGTGCACGCGTCGGCGAAGGTGACACCCTCGAGGTCCAGCCGCAGCCTCGGCGCCACCGCGGCCCGCGACAGCACCAGGCGGTGCAGGAGATGCCGGTTGGACACGTCGACCTCCCCCCGCACCTGCACCCCCCACGGCTCGTCGACCGCCAGGAAGGTGGCGATCGGGGCGATGTCGAGGTCGGGTGCCAGCCCGTCGTGCTCGCGTGCCAGTGCGGCCCCCTCCCCCGCCTCCAGACGGTGGGTGTCGTAGAGGCAGACCGAGCTGACCTGGAGCTCCCGCTGCAGGTCGGTGGCCATCCGCTCCCATGCCACCACCTCGTCCATGGAGCCGAGCAGCCCGGACAGGTCGTCCATCCGCGCGGCCACGCGGAGGCCGGGGAAACCGCGCTTCTGCGCCTGGTCCGCCGCGAGGCGGAACCCGTCGGCGACCGCGTCGAGGTCGTCGGGCGGGGACGTGCCGTAGGCGCCCTCGAACGAGGTGGTCAGGAGCTGCCCGGTGGCGAGGACGTGCGCCGCGTCGAGGTGCTGCTCCAGGCTTCGGACGAGGTCGTCGACCTGGTCCTCGGAGGCGACGTAGAGCAGCTGGTCACCAGCGGCGAGGCCCTGCCCGACGAAGGTGGCCGCGACCCGGTCGAGCATGGTCGCGTCGGGCTCGAGCGCGCACAGGTGCGTCCCCGGCTCCAGCGAGCCGAGGTCGGCAGACGCGCGATGTGCCCCGAGGATCATCTGCTCAGGGTAGGGCGAGGCGGAGGTGCGGGGCCCACAGGTTCGCCGGAATTTCGGCGATCCCGCGGCTCACCTGCCCAGCAGCAACGCCGAGTCGCCGAACTCGTGCCAGAGATAGCGCTCCGCCACCGCGGCGTCGTACGCCGCCTGCGTGAGGCCGGGGCCGGCGACGGCCTCCACGAGCAGGAGGTGCGAGGCCATCGGATCGTGCCAACCGGTGACCAGGCCGTCCACGACCCGCGGCGGGGCAGCAGGCGTGACGACCCGGTCCGTCCAACCGCGGCCGGCGACGACCGTCGCCCCGCGCACGGTGGACTCGATCGCACGAGTCGCCGTGGTCCCGACGGCGACGACGCGCCCACCGTTGGCACGCGCTTGGTTGATGACCCGCGCCGACGTGGGCGTCACCTCGAACCACTCCGGCCCGGGCGCCTCCCCGGCCTCCTGCGACGACACCCCGGTGTGCAAGGTGACGGGCGCGAGCTGGACTCCCGCGGTGACCAGACGGGTGACGAGCTCGTGCGTGAACGGGCGCGCAGCCGACGCCATCTCGGCGCTCCCCGGCCGCGTCCCGAACACCGTCTGGTAGTCCTCGAGCGGGTAGCGACGCGCGAGGTAGCCATAGGCGATGGGGCGGCCGTTCCAGTCGAGCTGGCGGTCCAGGTCGCCGCGCACCGACGCGCGCCACAGCCGGTTGCCGGTACCCGTCGGGGACGACGCCACGCCGGGCCACGGATCGCGGAGGACCAGGCGTACGTCGCCGATCCGCACCACCTCGCCCGGGGTCGCGGTCAGCAGCGCCCGGGCCGCGTCGGGTGCGGTCCGCAGCTCGACCACGGCGTCACCGTCGTCGAGGCGGTGTGCGACGTGGACCACCACCGGGCGCCCGTCGAGGTCGCCGTCGACCTCGGCGGCAACGGTGGCCGACGTGTTGACGACCAGGACGTCGCCCGCGCGCAGGTGGTCGGGCAGGTCGCGGAAGCGCCCGTGCGACAGGCCGTCCGGCGTCGCCACCAGCAGCCGCACCTCGTCACGAGCGAGGCCGCGGTCCTCGGCCGGCCGGGGCGCGAAGGACGACGCGACGAACCGGGTGCGGGGCGCCTCGTGCAGCAGCGTCATCGGAGGTCACCTCCGAGGTCAGCAGCGAGGTCGGCAGCGACGTACCGCCCCGACTCCGGCCGCGCGTCCAGCAGCGCGAGGAGGCGAGGTACGACGGTCTCGGGCAGGGGGCGGTCCGAGATGTCCTCGCCCGGGAAGGCGTCCTGGTGCATCGCCGTCCGCATGTCGCCCGGGTCGACGGCGTACGTGCGCAGGCCGGTCTCGGCGGCGTAGGTCAGCGTCACATGGTCGAGCGCCGCCTTGCTGGCGCCGTAGAGCCCCCACGTCTCGTAGTGGTGGACGGCCGCGTCCGAGCTGATCGACAGCAGCACACCGTCCGCCGCGCGCAGCCACGGCAGGAGTACCGACGTGAGGACCAGCGGGCCACCGATGTTGGTCCGCCAGACCTGCATGAGGTCGGGGACGTCGACCTCGGCCAGCGGGCGCATCGGCAGGGGGCCGAGGGTGCTGGCGTTGTGGACCAGGAGGTCGAGCCGGCCGTGGCGCTCCACCTCCGCCCGCAGCCGGTCGCGGTGGTCGGCATCGGTGAGGTCGCCGACGACCACCGTCACCCCCTCGGGCAGGGCTGCGCCCTTGAACCTCTCCTCGCTGCGCCCGTCGGTGATCACCTGCCAGCCCTGCCGCGCCAGCTCGCCGCTCAGCGCCAGCCCCAGCCCGGTCGATCCCCCGGTGACCAGCGCCACCCGTCGTGTCGTGTTCGTCGTCATGGCACCATGGTTCAAGTTGAAGTTAACTTGAGTTCAAGGGGTGTGACCGATGGATGGACGCGACCTGCTGCCGATGGGCGAGATCTCGCGGCGCAGCGGCTTCGCCGCGTCGGCGATCCGCTACTACGAGGCCGAGGGGCTCATCGAGGCACACCGCTCCGGCGGTGGACAGAGGCGGTTCGAGCGGAACGTGCTGCGGCGCCTGGCCTTCATCCGGGCAGCGTCCAACGTCGGCCTCACGATCGAGGAGATCCGCGAGGAGCTGGGGCGGCTGCCCGGCAACCGCACCCCCACCAAGGCCGACTGGCAGCGGATCTCCCGGCACTGGGGTCGCCGGCTCGACGAGCAGATCGCGGCGCTGCAACGACTGAAGAGCGGCCTCGACGGCTGCATCGGCTGCGGCTGCCTGAGCCTGCGGTCGTGCGCCTTCTCCAACCCCGACGACGTCCACGGCGAGCGCGGCTCGGGCGCCCGCCTGCTGCCCGACTCGCTGCGGCGAACGCACCCGACGAGGCGCACCTCCGGGTAGGGCCACCGGGACGGTCGCCGGGCCCGTCGGAGGACCGTCTGCCGGCGTCTACCCCGGCGTGGAGAAGGAGCGGACGAGCGCGTCGAGGGTCGCCGTCCGCTCACGGCGGGCGATGATCCTCAGCACCGGCGTCCCGAGCGCTCGGATGCCGTTGGCCCGCAGCCGCACGTGGTGGCGTACGAGCGTCTCCCCCTCGCCCACGGCCTCGAGGGTGTAACCCGGCCAGCCCTCCATCCTGGTCGTCCCGGACGAGCTGCGGTCCCACCAGTGGTAGACGATCCGGCTCGGGGCGTCCAGCTCGGCGATCTCGCCGGGCATGGTCCCCATCCGGGTGCGGTCCTCGTAGGTCGTGCCCGCGGCCACCGGACCGGGGGACGTCTGCCGTGTCCCGCGAAGGATGCTCCCCCGCCCGGGCACCCACGCGTTGTGCCCCTCGATGTCGGCGAGACGGGCGAAGACCTCGCCGATCGGCGCCGGGACCGTTCGCTGGATCTCGAACTCGACGTCGCCCATCTCGCCATCATCGGCCTGTGCCGGGCGCCGCTCAAGCCGGTCCAGCCCGATCGGCGAGGATGCGGGCGTGACCGACTACGCGATCCGCACCCACCTCGCCGACATGGACCTCGACCTCGTCCACGATTGGCTCAGCACCGACGCGTACTGGTCCCTGGGGCGCAGTCGCGAGGTGGTCGGGAGTGCCGCGGAGCACTCCCTGAACCTCGGCGCCTTCACCGACGACGGCCGGCAGGTGGCGTACGCCCGCGTGGTCACCGACCACGCCACGTTCGCCTGGCTCTGCGACGTGTACGTCGACCGCGACCACCGCGGTCGCGGCCTGGGCACGCGGCTGGTGGCCGCTGTCGCGCAGCGTGTCGACGAGCTCGGCGTCGGCCGCACCCTGCTCAAGACGAGGGACGCCCACGAGGTCTACGCGGGCCACGGCTTCGAGCCCGTGCCCGACCCGGGCCTCTGGATGATCAGGACTCCCAGGACTGCTACTTCTTGAAGGCCAGTCTCTGCACCGCTCGGGCCGCCTTCGACCTGTGGCTCCGTGCACCTCGCTGAGGTGGCGACGACAGGTGCCTCCTCGACGACGGGCTGCCGTCAGTGTCGCCGGGACGTCTCGTGAGCGCAACGGCACCAACGTAGGCAGTTCACGGGGCGGTGGCGGGACGTGAGCGTGGCCCGCGCGACGGTGAGCTCGAACTGCCTACGTTGCGCCGGACGCCTGGATGATCAGGCGTCCTCCGACGACGTGAACAGCGTCAGCTGCAGGCCGTCCGGTGCGGCGACGCGGGCGCTGCGGTCGCCCCACGGGGTGTCCACCGCGGGCGCGACGGCCCTGGCGCCGGCGGCCACGAGCGTCGTCGCGGCGGTGTCGGCGTCCGGCACGTGGAGAGCGAGGCGGACCTTGCCCGAGACCCGCTCTCCGACCTCGAGGTCGTCGACCATCGCGGCCTGCGCCTCGTCGAAGAGCTCGAGCGTCGCGCGGCCGGCGTCGAGCAGCAGCACCCGCCCCTCGTCGCTGCTCCAGTCGGCCACCTCGGGCAGCCCGAGGGCGTCGCGGTAGAGGCGTACGGCTGCGTCGAAGTCGTCGACGGTCAGCGTGACCCGGAGCTCCTGGACGGCGATCTGCGCATCGGTCATGGAGTCGATCGTGGCGCCTCGGGTGCACCTGAGGTCAAGACCCTTCCCGGGCCGATGCGGAAGCTGCCGATCACGGTGACGCCGTCCTGCGCGTAGAGCGGGACGTCCCGTCCGTCCGGGTCGAGGTCGGTCATGAACGCCGCCGCCTCCTCCGGGCTGCGCGGCGGGTCCTTCCGGCGGTCGGAGGCGCGCACGAAGCCGCACCTGCCGTTGGTGCCGTAGGCGGCGACCAGGTCGGGTCCCGGGTCGTCCTCGTCGATGCCGGCGCCGGAGCCGTAGGACATGCCGTTCGCGTTGAGCGGGTAGGGCGGCGTCGTCGCGAGCTCCGGACAGTCCTCGAGGACCACGTCGTCGTCACGGTGCGCGCTCGGGTCGATGGCGCGGACCATCGGCTGCGGCTCGTCGGTCGACGCCACGACCTGGTGCAGCTGCATGCCGCCGAGGAAGCCGCCGAGGAGCGCAGCCGCGCCGGCCAGGACCAGTCCTCTCACCCGCACCTCCTCCGGTACCCCGGTGGGACGCAGTGACACCGGGAGAAGTTGTCAGCCGACCGCGACCGCCGTCGGGCTGTCCTCAACCAGGCGGCGCACGACGTCCGCGCACCCGCCGCAGCCGGTCGTGGCCCGGGTCCGGTCGACGCACTCGCGCACCGACCCGCAGGCCCGGACCTCGCCCGCGGTCACGCCGGCGCACGCGCAGACCTCCGCCTCGTCGGCCAGCGGCGCCGGCGCGTCCGCCGCCTCGGGCAGGAGCAGCTGACCGGGCTCGTCGGGACCGAGGAGGGTGCCGCGGTCGTAGAGCTGGGTGATCAGCCCGACGCGGGACAGGTCGCCGACGAGCGCCGCGGCGACGATCCGCCCGCCGTGCACGACGAGGCGGCGGTGCGAGCCGGCGATCGGGTTGGTGACCTCCACGACCTCGCCCTCCGCATGCTCGGGGTCGCCGAGCACGGCGACGTCGAGCCCGGTGGCGCGCAGGCGCGCGACGCTCCGGCTGCCGTCGTACGACGCCTCCTCGCCGCGCAGCACCCGGGCGAGCACCTCGGCCTGCTCCCACGCGGGAGGGACGAAGCCGGTCGTACGACGACGGTGCTCGGCGCAGTCGCCGATGGCGTGCACCCGGTCGTCGGTGACGCTGGTGAGGGTGTGGTCGACCACCACCCCGCGCCGGACCATCAGGCCGGCCCGGCGGGCCAGTGCGGTCGACGGGCGGCCGCCGGCGGTGAGGACGACGAGGTCGCTGGGCAGGACGTAGCCGTTGTCGAGTCGAAGCCCGTCGCCGGTGAGCCGGACAGCGCGGGCGCCGGTGTAGACCTCGGTCCCGAGCCGTCGCAGGTCGCGGGCGAGCACGGCCCCCGCGCCGGAGCCGACCTGGCTGGCGAGGAGGTGGTCGGCTCCCTCGACGACCTCGGGGAGCAACCCGCGCACCGCCAGTGCCCGGGCGACCTGCAGGCCGAGCAGCCCGCCGCCGACGACGACGGCCCTGGGTCTCGTGACAGGGCTCCGCCCTTCCTCGACCAACAAGCGCGTGGCCGCGTCCAGCCGACGGCAGTCGTCGAGGGTGCGGAACGCGTGGACGCGCGGGTCCAGCGTCCCGTCCCGACGGACGAGTCCGCGGATCGGCGGCAGGGTGGGGATCGAGCCGCAGGCCAGGACGAGCCGGTCGAAGGGGACGCGTGGCCCGTTGACCAGCACGACCTCGCGGGCGTCCCGGTCGACCTCCAGCACGCGGGCTCCGAGGCGCAGCTCGATGCCGTGCTCGGCGTACCACTCGGCGGACCGCAGGGTCAGCGCGTCGGCCGCGTGGGTGCCCTCGAGGACCGCCGACAGGAGGATGCGGTTGTACGGGGGGCTCGCCTCGTCGGCGAGGACCGTGACGGCGAACCGCTCGTCCCCGGCGAGGTGCTCGCTCAGCCGGACGGCGGCCATCCCGCCGCCGACGACCACGATCCGCTGGGGCGGCTCAGGCACCGGCGACCACCGAGGCGGCGCACACCTTGAACTCCGGCATCCGGGACGCCGGGTCGAGGGCGTCGTTGGTGAGCCGGTTGGCCCCCACCCAGTGGAAGGGCACGAACACCGTGTCAGGCCGGATCGTCGGCACCACCTTGGCCGGGGCGGTCATCTCCCCGCGCCGGGTCGCCACCCGCACCGCGTCGCCCTGCGCGACGCCGAGGCGTCCGGCGAGCAGCGGGTGCATCTCGACGAACGGGCCGTCGTCTGGCAGCGAGCGGACCCGGCGGGTCTGGGCCCCGGACTGGTACTGCGCCAGCACGCGTCCGGTGGTGAGGTGGACCGGGTAGTCCGCGCACGGCTGCTCGGCCGCGCCGCGGTGCTCGACGGCGTACATCCGGGCCCGGCCGTCCGGGTGCGCGAAGGACTCGGCGAAGAGCCGCTCACCGCCCCAGAGGACGCCCTTCTCGTCGCGGATCCGCTGGTAGGTGATCGCCGAGTAGTCGGCCGGGCCGCCGGCCGACGCCTGGCCGAGCTCGGCGAAGACCTCCTCCGGGTCGGTCGGGAACGACGCCTGCGAGCCGAGCCGCTCCGCCAGTCCCGCGAGCACCTGGAGGTCGGTGCGCACGCCCGACGGCGGCGTGATCGCGCGTTGCCGCAGGACCACCCGGCCCTCCAGGTTGGTCATCGTGCCCGTCTCCTCGGCCCACTGCGTCACCGGCAGCACCACGTCGGCCAGCGCCGCGGTCTCCGACATCACCACGTCGCACACGACCAGGAGGTCCAGCGCCTCCAGCCGCGAGGTCACGTGGGTGGCCCGTGGCGCGCTGACGACGATGTTCGAGCCGAGGACCAGCAGCGCGGACGGCCCCTCGGGCGTGCCGAGCGCGTCGAGGAGCTCGTACGCCGACCGCCCGGGGCCGGGCAGCGCATCGGGGTGGACGCCCCACACGCCGGCGACGTGCGCGCGGGCGGCGGGGTCGTCGATGCGCCGGTAGCCGGGCAGCTGGTCGGCCTTCTGCCCGTGCTCGCGCCCGCCCTGGCCGTTGCCCTGGCCCGTCAGGCAGCCGTAGCCCGCTCCACGCCTGCCCACCATGCCCAGCGCGAGGGCGACGTTGATCCAGGCCAGCACGGTGTCGGAGCCGGTCGAGTGCTGCTCGGCGCCGCGCGCGGTGAGCACCATGACGCGGGGCTTCCCGCCCAGCATCGCCGCCAGCGCCCGCACCTCGTGCGCGTCGATCCCGGTGACCCGCTCGACGCGCTCAGGCCACCAGGAGGCGACCGAGTCGCGTACGTCCTCCCAGCCGGTGGTGCGCTCGGCGAGGTACGACGGGTCGACCGCGCCGGCGGCGACGAGCAGGTGCAGCACTCCCAGCGCGAGCGCGAGGTCGGTGCCCGGAACCGGCTGGAGGTGCAGGTCGGCGCGGTCCGCGGTCGGCGTACGTCGCGGGTCGATGACGACGACCTTGCCGCCGCGCTCGCGCAGCCGGTCGAGGTGGCGGGCGGCCGGTGGCATCGTCTCGACGAGGTTGGAGCCGACCAGCACCAGCACGTCGGTCTCCTCGACGTCGGCCAGCGGGAACGGCAGCCCGCGGTCGAGGCCGAAGGCGCGGATCCCCGCCGACGCGGCCGAGCTCATGCACCAGCGGCCGTTGTAGTCGATCTGCGAGGTGCCGAGCGCGACCCGGGCGAACTTGCCGAGGGAGTAGGCCTTCTCGTTGGTGAGCCCGCCGCCGCCGAACACGGCGACCCCGTCCGGCCCGCCCGCCGCCTGCGCGGCGCGGATCCCGGCGGCGACCCGGTCGAGGGCGTGGTCCCACGAGACGGCGGACCACTCACCGGTCTCCCGGTCGCGCACCAACGGTGAGGTGAGCCGCTCGCGACCGCCGTACAGCCCGGCCGCGGCCCACCCCTTGCGGCACAGGGCCCCGCGGTTCACGGGGAACTCCTCCCAGGCCGACACCTCGGGCGTGCGCCGGCCTGCCAGGCGCATGCCGCACTGCAGGGAGCAGTAGGGGCAGTGGGTCTCGGTCTGCGTCTCGGTCTGGGTCTCGGTCTGGGTCATCAGATCTCCGCGGCCGCGAGCCCGTGGGCCCGCACCGGCCGACGCAGGTAGAGCGCCCAGGTGAGTGCGGCGCAACCGACGTAGTAGGCGGTGAAGACCGTGAAGGCGGCGCGCGTCGCGGCCAGGGGGTCGCCCACCCAGGGGGCGGCGAAGGCAAGCGGGACCAGGAAGCCGCCCACGGCACCGACCGCACCGATCACGCCGAGGGCGGAGGACGACTGCCGGGTGGCCGAGGTGAGCGCGGCCGCCCGCTCCGGCGTGCCCGGCGCGGTCTCGCGCTCCGCCGAGGCCTTCCAGAGCGCGGGGATCATCTTGTAGACCGAGCCGTTGCCGACGCCCGTGGCGGCGAAGATGCAGAGGAAGAAGCCGAGGAACAGGGGGAACCAGGCGGCGTTGGCGGTCGCCACGGCCGGGTCGGCGCCCGGGTTGGGGGTGAGCTGGTTGACCGTCCACAGCACGCCGAGGGTGAAGACGACCATCGCGACGAACGACGCCAGGGTCACCCGGGCACCGCCCCAGCGGTCGGCCATCCACCCGCCGAACGGACGGGTCAGCGAGCCGACACCCGCGCCGAGGAAGGCGTAGAACGCGAAGTAGATGCCGGTGCCGAGCGGGGCAGGCTCCGGCACCCAGAAGTTGAGCCTGATCAGCAGCGGCATCGCGGCCGAGTAGCCGATGAACGAGCCGAACGTGCCGATGTAGAGCAGCGACAGCTGCCACGTGCGACGCTGCTTCACGACCTGCATCTGCTCCCGCGGCGACGAGGTCACGGTGGCCAGGTTGTCCATCCAGAGCCACGCGGCGGCCGTCGCCAGCAGCGCCAGGCCCGCATAGGCGTACGCCGCCCGCTCGAGGTGGATGCCGGCGCCCGAGGCCTGCACGAGGCCGAAGATGCCGGCGGCGCCGACCATCACGGGGAGCAGCAGCTGGATCAGAGCGACCCCGAGGTTGCCGCCGGCGGCGTTGAGCCCGAGCGCCGCGCCCTTCCTGTCGGAGGGGTAGAAGAAGTTGATGTTGGCCATCGACGAGGCGAAGTTGCCGCCACCGACGCCCGCGGTCGCGGCGATCAGGTAGAAGACCCAGTAGGGCGTCGTCGGGTCCTGCACGGCGTACGCGAACAGCAGCGTCGGCACCAGCAGCATCGCGGCGCTGACGATCGTCCAGTTCCGCCCGCCGAACTTCGGCACCGCGAACGTGTAGGGCAGCCGCAGCAGCGAGCCGACGAGGTTGGGGAGCGCCACGAGGAGGAACAGCTGCTGCGGGGTGAACGCGAAGCCCTGCGCGAGCAGGAAGGCCGAGGAGACGCTCCAGATCAGCCAGACCGAGAAGCCGACGTGCTCGGCGAAGATCGACCACACCAGGTTGCGGCGGGCGACCGCGCGTCCGGTCGTCTCCCAGAAGTCGGCGTCCTCCGGGCGCCAGTCCTCGATCCAGCGACGCGTGCGGCGGGGCGTGGGGGTGCTCATGCCGACGAGCGTCGGCTCCCGGTGTGTCCCCCGGGCTGCCGATCCGGTGGCGGAGTCGTCAACTTCTCCTCACGACCTCACACCGCGAGGTCGACGCGCCGTGAAGACAGGACCGTTCGGCCCTTCCCGCAAGAGGTTGAAGGGTGCACAATCCGAGGGGAACAGGGACGGACGTGGGACCGAGGGCTCGGCTCGGTGTGTGGGGAGAGGTTCTGCTCGATGACCGACCGAGAGCACGAGGTCGCTGCGTACGACGAGGCGGCCTCGCTCGTCGACCGCGTCACCGACTTCGTCGCGACGTCGCTGGACGACGGCGTCCCCGTCGTCACCATCAGCCGTCCCGCGCACCGCCACGCGGTGGAAGCCCTCCTGGTCGAGCGCGCGGTCGACGTCGACCGGGCGCGCCGAGACGGCCGCCTGACCACGCTCGACGCCGACGAGGCGATGGCCCGCTTCCTGGTGGACGGGCGCCCCGACCCCGACCTCTTCGCAGCCTTCGTCGCCGCCCTGGTGCCGGCCGGCGGACGAGGGGTGAGCGCCTTCGGCGAGATGGTCGCCGTGCTGTGGGAGCGGGGCGAGGTGGCTGCTGCCCTGGAGCTGGAGTCGCTGTGGAACACCGCCCTCGCGACGCACCCCGTCCGCCTGCTCTGCGCCTACTCCGGGGACCTCCTCGCCGACGCCGACCTCGCCGACGTGGCGACGATGTGCGGTCTCCACGACCACGTCAGCCTGGCCGGGCTGCACCCCGGCTCCGGCGGGACCGGCACGGACGTCGACGTCGCCCTCTCCAGCGTGCACCTGCCTGTCCCCGCGGCGGTCCGCGCTGTTCGTGGCTTCGTGCGTGACGCGCTCGCCGGGTGGGGCCTCGACCACCTCGTCGGCGATGCCGTCCTCATCACCTCCGAGCTCGCGACGAACGCGGTGACCCACGGCGGCTCGCCGTTCCGGACCTCACTCGTGCGGGACGGCGACGTCGTACGGGTGTCGGTTGAGGACGGCTCCAGTGCCTGGCCCCGCCACCAGCGCGCGCTGCCGGACGACCAGGAGGGCCGCGGCATGGCCATCGTCGCGGTCCTGTCGCGCCGCACGGGCTGTGACCCCACGGTCGGCGGCAAGGTCGCCTGGGCCGAGCTGAGCGCCTGACCGGCCACGCGAGCTGACCGCTCGTCGTACGACACCGACCGCTGGGCGACCCACGACGCCCATCGACCGACGCGGCGAGGCCCACCCCTCCCGCGTGGTGAGCGACCGGTGTCACGGTGACGGCGGTCACACCCGGTGGCCGACCCGCGCTCGGAAGGACCGATCCGTGACAGACCAAGAGCAGGCCGCGCGCCACGACCCCATCTACGACCGGCTGCACGCGACACCCGAGTTCGCCGAGCTGCGGCGCCGCTACCGCGGCTTCGTGTTCCCGGCGACGGTCGCGTTCCTGGCCTGGTACCTGCTGTACGTCATCCTCTCCGGCTGGGCGGGCGACTTCATGTCGACCAAGGTCGTCGGGAACATCAACGTGGCCCTGATCTTCGGGCTCCTCCAGTTCCTGACGACGTTCGGACTCGCCTGGATGTACGCCCGCTTCTCCTCCGCCAAGCTCGACCCGCTGGCCCGCCAGCTCGACGACGAGTACCGCAGGGGAGGCGACGCCTGATGGACACCCAGGTCCTCACCACCGTCCTGTTCCTCGCGGTCGTCGCGCTGACGGTCGCCATCACCTTCTGGGCGAGCCGGCAGACCAAGACCGCGGCCGACTTCTACTCCGGCGGGCGGTCGTTCTCCGGCTTCCAGAACGGTCTCGCCATCGGCGGCGACTACATGTCCGCCGCGTCCTTCCTCGGCATCTCGGGAGCCATCGCGCTCTACGGCTACGACGGCTTCCTCTACTCCATCGGCTTCCTCGTCGCCTGGCTCGTCGCCCTGCTGCTCGTGGCGGAGATGCTGCGCAACGCGGGTCGCTACACGATGGCCGACCAGCTGGCGTTCCGGATGAGCCAGCGCCCGGTGCGCACCGCTGCGTCCATCTCGACGGTCGTGGTGTCGATCTTCTACCTGCTCGCCCAGATGGTCGGTGCGGGCACGCTCGTCGCGCTGCTGCTCGGCGTGGACAGCCAGGCGGTCCAGAACATCACGATCATCGGTGTCGGCGCGCTGATGATCTTCTACGTCGTGGTCGGTGGCATGAAGGGCACGACCTACGTCCAGATCGTCAAGGCCGTCATGCTCATGCTCGGCTCGGCGCTGATCGTGGTGCTGGTCCTGGTCGAGTTCAACTTCAACCTCTCCTCGCTCCTCGGCGCGGCCGCCGACAACTCCGGCAAGGGCGAGGCGTTCCTCCAACCCGGCCTGCAGTACGGCGCCAGCCTGACGTCGAAGATCGACTTCCTGTCCCTCGGCCTCGCCCTGGTGCTCGGCACCGCCGGCCTGCCGCACATCCTGATCCGCTTCTACACGGTGCCGACCGCGCGGGACGCGCGGAAGTCGGTGCTGTGGGCGATCGGCCTGATCGGCGCGTTCTACCTGATGACGCTGGTGCTCGGCTTCGGCGCCGCAGCGCTGCTGGACCGCGACCAGGTCGACCCGCTCGAGGGAGGCAACCAGAACCTCGCCTCACCACTCCTCGCCGAGGCCGTCGGTGGCGGCGAGGGCTCCACGGGCGGCGCGGTCCTGCTCGCGCTCATCTCGGCGGTGGCGTTCGCCACGATCCTCGCCGTGGTCGCCGGACTGACGCTCGCCAGCTCCTCCTCGGTGGCGCACGACCTCTACAAGGGCGTCATCAAGAAGGACCAGCCCATCACCGAGAAGGACGAGGTGCGGGTCGCCCGGATCGCGGCCTTCGTCATCGGCGCGATCGCGATCGCCCTGTCGATCCCGGCCCAGCGGCTCAACATCGCCTTCCTGGTGGCCCTCGCCTTCGCGGTCGCGGCGTCGGCCAACCTGCCGGCGATCATCTTCAACATGTTCTGGCGACGCTTCAACACCCGCGGCGCCGTCTGGAGCATCTACGGCGGACTCATCTCGGCCGTCGGGCTGGTGTTGTTCTCGCCGGTCGTCTCGGGTCTGCCGACGTCGCTGTTCCCCGACTCCGACTGGTCGTACTTCCCGCTCAACAACCCGGGCATCGTCTCGATCCCGCTGGGCTTCCTGCTCGGCTACCTCGGCACGATCTCGAAGCGTGAGCCGGCGGCCGAGGACCGCTACACCGAGCTCGAGGTCCGCGCCCTCACCGGCGCGGGCGCCGAGCAGGCCGTCCAGCACTGAGCCGGAGCAACGGGTGACCCCCTCGCCGAGCCGGAGTAGGTTCGGCGAGGGGGTCACCTCCCTCGTCTTCCGCCCCTGATCAGCACCTGACCCAGCACCTGCCCCGCCCGAGGAGAGAGCCTTGTCCGAGCAGACCCTGTCGAACCTGATGCACGAGGACCGGCGCTTCGAGCCCCCGGCCGAGCTGGCGGCGAACGCCAACGTCACGGAGGAGGCGTACGCCCGCGCCGACGCCGACCGCGAGGCGTTCTGGGCCGACGCCGCCGAACGGCTGGACTGGGGCCGGAAGTGGGACCAGGTCCTCGACTGGTCGAACCCACCGTTCGCCAAGTGGTTCGTCGGCGGCACGATCAACGCCGCCGTGAACTGCGTCGACCGCCACGTCGACGCCGGCAACGGCGACAAGGTCGCGATCCACTGGGTGGGCGAGCCCATCCACGACGGGGTGGCCGACACCCGCGACATCACCTACGCCCAGCTCAAGGACGAGGTCTCGAAGGCCGCCAACGCGCTGACCGAGCTCGGCGTGGCGAAGGGCGATCGCGTCGCGATCTACATGCCGATGATCCCCGAGGTCGTCGTCGCGATGCTCGCCTGCGCCCGCCTCGGCGCCCCGCACACCGTCGTGTTCGGCGGTTTCTCCGCCGATGCCCTCGCCTCGCGCATCACCGACTGCGACGCCCACGTCGTGATCACCTCCGACGGCGGCTACCGCCGCGGAGCCGCCAGCGCGCTCAAGCCGGCGGTCGACGAGGCCGTCGAGAAGACGGGCGACCAGGTGCGGCACGTGCTCGTCGTCCGACGTACGGGCCAGGACGTCGCGTGGGACGACGACCGCGACGTGTGGTGGCACGAGGCCGTCGACAACGCGTCGGCCGACCACGAGGCCGAGATGCACGACTCCGAGCACCCGCTGTTCGTGATGTACACCTCCGGCTCCACCGGGAAGCCCAAGGGCATCCTGCACACCACCGGCGGCTACCTCACCGGCACGTCGTTCACGCACTGGGAGGTCTTCGACCTCAAGGACGACGACGTCTACTGGTGCACCGCCGACGTCGGCTGGATCACCGGCCACTCGTACATGGTCTACGGCCCGCTCGCCAACGGCGCGACGCAGGTGATGTACGAGGGCACGCCCGAGAAGGGCCGCTGGTGGCAGATCGTGCAGGACTACAAGGTGACCATCTTCTACACCGCGCCCACCGCGATCCGGACCTTCATGAAGCAGGGCCGCGACATCCCCGACGGCTACGACATGTCGTCGCTGCGCCTGCTCGGTTCCGTCGGCGAGCCGATCAACCCGGAGGCGTACGTCTGGTACCGCGAGGTCATCGGCGGCGACCGCTGCCCCGTCGTCGACACCTGGTGGCAGACCGAGACCGGCCAGATCATGATCAGCCCGCTGCCCGGCGTCACCGCCGGAAAGCCCGGCTCGGCGATGAAGGCGCTGCCCGGCATCTCGGCCGACGTGGTCGACGACGACGCGAAGTCCGTCGGCAACGGCAACGGCGGCTACCTCGTGCTGAAGGAGCCGTGGCCCGCCATGCTCCGTACGCTCTGGGGCGACGACGAGCGGTTCAAGGAGACCTACTGGTCGCGCTGGCCGGGCCTCTACTTCGCCGGCGACGGCGCCAAGCTCGACGACGACGGCGACGTCTGGCTGCTCGGCCGGGTCGACGACGTCATGAACGTGTCGGGCCACCGCCTCTCGACGACCGAGATCGAGTCGGCCCTCGTGTCGCACCCGAAGGTCGCCGAGGCGGCGGTCGTCGGTGCGACGGACGAGACCACCGGACAGGCCGTGTGCGCCTTCGTCATCCTCCGCGACTCCGCCGGTGACGGCGGCGAGGACATCGTCGAGGAGCTGCGCAAGCACGTCGCGAAGGAGATCGGGGCGATCGCCAAGCCCCGCCAGATCATGGTCGTGCCCGAGCTGCCCAAGACCCGCTCCGGCAAGATCATGCGCCGCCTGCTCAAGGACGTCGCCGAGGACCGCGAGGTGGGTGACTTGACCACCCTCGCCGACTCGACCGTGATGGACCTGATCAAGTCGAAGGAGACCTCCGCCGCCTCGGCCGAGGACTGATCGCGCTCGTCCCTCGGCTGCCCGTGGGTATCTAGGGACGTCTCGGTAGGCGATTCGCCTTTCTGACCTACCGGAACGTCCCTAGATATTCACACGCGGCCCGGATGTCAGAGGACGTGGCGTACTGCGATCGGCTCCTCAGCCGTCCACGACGTCCTCGGATGTCGGGACCGCCGACCGGCCGCGGGTGGCGGCGAGCAGCAGCACGACTCCGACGACCGCGGCGAAGAGCGAGGCCAGCAGGATCGCGATCTTCGCCTCGTCGGTCAGCAGCTCGGCGCCCGGGAACGACAGCCCGGCGATGAAGATCGAGACGGTGAAGCCGATGCCTGCCACGGCGCCGAGCCCGACGAGCATCGACCACGAGGTGTGCTCGGGCAGCCTGCCGAGCCCGAGTCGTACGGCCAGGAACGACGCCAGGAAGATGCCGACCGGCTTGCCGAGCACGAGGCCCAGCATGATGCCGAGGCCGACCGGCTCGGTGAACACCTTCCCGATCGCCCCCAGCTCGACGCCGGCGTTGGCGAGCGCGAAGACGGGAAGCACGACGTACGCCGAGACCGGGTGCAGCGTGCTGATGAGCCGCTCCACCACCGAGACCGACTCCTTGAGCAGGAAGCGCAGCTTCGCCAGCTCGTCGGGATCCAGGCTGTTGTCCCGGAGCGCCTCACGTGCGTGCTGGCGTGCGACCTCCTCCTTGAGCAGGGGGGTCGCGGGCGCGAGGAGGCCGATCGCGACACCCGCCAGGGTCGCGTGCACGCCCGACTCGAGCAGCGCGAACCACACGCCGACGCCGAGGACCACGTAGACCACCGTCGACCAGATCCGCAGTGTCCGAGCGACCACCATCGCGGCCAGCAGGCCGACGGCGATCGCGAGCCACGTGAAGGAGAGGTCGCTCGTGTAGAACACCGCGATCACCAGGATCGCGCCGATGTCGTCGACGATCGCCAGCGTCAGCAGGAAGAGTCGTGCCGCCGAGGGGATCCGGCGTCCCAGGATGCCGAGCACGCCGACCGCGAACGCGATGTCGGTGGCCATCGGGATGCCCCAGCCGGCCGCGCCGTCACTGCCGGGCGGGTTGAGGGCGACGTAGAGGCCGGCCGGCACGGCCATCCCGCCGATCGCGGCGACGATCGGCAGGGCTGCCGTCTTGGGGTCGCGCAGGTCGCCGTTGACCAGCTCGTACTTGATCTCGAGGCCGACCACGAAGAAGAAGATCACCATCAGGGCGTCGTTGACCCAGTGCTGCAGCGACTCGTCGAGGTGCAGCGGACCGACGTCGATCGTGAGGTGGGCGTGCCACAGCGCGTCGTACGACTCCGCCCAGGGGCTGTTGGCCCAGACGAGGGCCACGGCAGCGGCCAGCAGGAGCAGCAGGGAGCCGGCCGCCTCGACCCGGAGGAACTCCCTCACCGGGCGCGCCACCAGCCGGGCCAGCGGCTTGTCGCTGGCGATGTAGACGGGCCCGCTCTCCCAGAGGTCGTCGAAGCGGGGGCGGTCGGGAGGCGTGGCCATCACGGGGGGTGGTCCTTCCGGGGGTGGTCGAAGCAGCATCACCGCGGACAGACTCGCCACGGGCCGACCAGACTTCCCGGCTCACCTGCGACCCAAGTGTAGTCAGGCCCGTTGGTAGGGTCGCACCACCCAGCCCCGGCGTACACCGAAGGACAGCTCCGCATGGCACACCAGATGTCCAACGAACCGGTCAAGGACACCGATCCGACGCTCGGCAAGCTCGTCATGGACGCTCAGCGCGACATCTCCTCGCTCGTCTCCAAGGAGATCCAGCTCGCCAAGACCGAGCTCAAGGTCAGCGTCAAGCACGGCGGCGTCGGCATCGGCCTGTTCGCCGGCGCGGCGTTCCTCGGCCTCCTCGCGATCATCATGCTGTCGGTCGCGTTCGCCTACTTCCTCAACTGGAACGGCGACGGCCTCGACCTGCACTGGGCCTTCACGGTCGTCTTCGCCGTCTACGTCCTGATCGCCGCCCTGCTGGCCTACATCGGCCTCAGGCAGGTCAAGAAGGTCAAGGCTCCCGAGCGCGCGATCGAGCAGGGCAGGCAGATCCCGCAGGCGCTCAAGGGTCGTCCCTGAGCCACGCCCGACGCACGGCCGCCGGGCGTACGAGATCTCAGCGCACGCAGGTGCCGGTGTCGACGGGGGACGTCGCGGTGACGCCCTCGGCCGCCGACCCGGCCACCTGGTCCGCGGTGAGCGCGTAGCCGGTGTCGGGGTCGCTGACGGACGCGGCGAAGACCATGCCCGCCACGTCGCCGGCCGACGTCACGATCGGTCCGCCGGAGTTGCCCGGCCGGACCAGCCCCCGCAGCGAGAAGACCTGACGGATGACGGTGCCTTCGCCGTAGATGTCGGGTGAGCGCAGCCGCTGCTCGGAGCGGACGCGGCCGGACTCGACGTCGTACGGACCGTCCTCGGGGTAGCCCAGCACGGCCACCGGGTCGCGGGGCTGCACCTCGGTGTCGAAGGCCAGCGGCAACGACCCGGTGTCGGGCAGCGAGAGCACGGCGATGTCGAGCTCCGGGTCGTAGAGCACGACCGACGCCGTGACCGACGTGCCGCCGACCTCCACCTCGGGACGGGTGACGCCCGCGACGACATGGGCGTTGGTCATCAGCCGGCCGGGCGCGTAGAAGAAGCCGGTGCCCTCGACGCCGCCGCCGCAACCGTTGGTGCCGCGGACCTTGACCACGCTGGTCTCGGCGGCGATCACGTCGGGATCGGTCAGCATGCGCGGGTCGCCGGGGCGGACCGCGACGATCCGCTCGGGCGCGAACGGCTCGAGGTAGCGCGGGAAGAACGTCGTGCCGACGACGTTGTTGAACGCCTGCAGCACCTTGTCCGAGTCGGCGGGCAGTGTGCGGTCGACCTCGGCCAGGATCGTCGAGTCGCGCACCAGCGGCGTGACCGCGCCGATCCGGGTGCCGGAGACCGCGACGCCCAGCGCCCACGCGACGAGCAGGACGGCGACCGCGCTGAGGACCGAGCCGCCGATGGCGTCGACGGCCCGGATCGGCTGCCAGGTGATGCGGTCGCGCAGCCGTGCGCCCACGTACTGGAAGAGCGCCTGCCCGAGCGAGGCCGAGATGATCACGATGAAGAGCGCACCCAGCGAGACCCACAGCGACGGGGCGGCGTCACCCAGCGCGAGGGGCGCGACCCAGATGCCGGCCAGGCCGCCGAGCAGCAGGCCGGCGGTGGCGCTGGCGCCGGTGATGAATCCCTGCCAGTAGCCCGAGAGGGCATAGATCCCCACGAGCGCCACGAGGCACCAGTCGAGGACGTTCATGCGCTACTCCTCGAGCTTGGTGTTCGGCGCCAGGTCGGTGTTGCTGGGCTCACCCTGCAGCATGTGGTCGGGCAGCTCACGCACCCGCGCCCTGTCCCAGTCCTGGGCCCACCCGAGGTAGTCGAAGAGCCGGGCGATGATGCCGGCGGTGAAGCCCCACAGGATCACGTCGCGCCGGGCGCCGATGAGGAAGCCCGGCCCGAGCCAGCCGCTCGGGTGGCGCACGGTGATGCGGTTGTCGGGGTCGAGCAGGTCGGCGATCGCGACGTGGTGGATCTCGTGGACCTCCTCGGGGCTCTCGATGCGCACCTCGCCACGGTCACGCCAGTAGCCCAGGATCGGCGTCACCGCGAAGTTGCTCGGCGGCAGCCACAGCTCGGGCAGCTCGCCGAAGACCTCGATCTCGGCCGGCACGAGCCCGATCTCCTCGTGCGCCTCGCGCAGCGCCGCCGCGACCGGGGTCTCCCCCTCGTCGAGCGAGCCGCCCGGGAACGACACCTGCCCGGGGTGGGAGCGCATGTGGTGGTTGCGCTCGGTCAGCAGCAGCTCGCCGCGGTGCGCGAGGTCGTCGGGGGCGGCCGGGTCGGCGTCGCGGTCGGCGAAGACCATCAGCACGGCGCCGCGTCGGGGATCGCTGTCCGCGGGCGGCATGAAGCGGGTCAGCTCGTGGACGGTGATGGAGGCGGCCGCCTCGACCACGGGCGTCAGCCAGCCCGGGAGCGGGGTGTTCACAGCTCGATGTCCAGGTGCTCGGCGACCAGCTCGCGGACCTCGTCGACCGACTCCACGCCGCCGGAGTCCTGGCCGACGACCTTGCCCGTCTCGTCGACGAAGACGAACGCCGGCAGCCCGCGGCGGGCGATCGCGAAGGCGTCCTCGACCATCAGCTCACCACCCGGGTCGGCGACCGAGGGGTAGGTCACCCCCGTCTCCTCGGCCAGGGCGAGCGCGCCGTCGGGGTGGACGTCGTTGAAGTCGATGCCGACGAGCCGGACCCGGTCGCCGTACTGCTGGTGGAACTCCTCCAGCGCCGGCATCTCCAACCGGCAGGGCTCGCAGCGCGCCTGCCACAGGTTGATCAGCATCGGACCGCGCAGCGACGAGAGCGCGACGTCGGGACCGCCGCCGAGGCAGGGCAGGGTCATGTCGGGCAGTCCGCCCGCGACCGGCTCACCGGTGCCCGGAGTGCAGTCCTCCATGCCGATGCGCGCCTTGGTCGCACGCAGCGCCGGGGTGTCCACCTCGACGTCGGGAGGGCGTACGGCGATGGGTCCGGCGTCGCGCATCGACGACCAGGCGAAGGCGCCCGCGGCGACGCACACGACGAGCGCCAGCGCCAGCAGGAGCTTCCTCATGCAGGTCCCTGCGTCGCGACCAGCTTCTCCGCCTCGACCGGGTCGGTCGGGCCCGCGCCGAACGACGGGCACAGCCGGGCGACCGGGCAGGCGCCGCACGCGGGCTTCTTGGCGTGGCAGCGGCGGCGGCCGTGCCAGATGAGGTGGTGCGACAGCATCGTCCAGTCGCGCTTGGGGAAGAGGGCACCGACGGCGAGCTCGACCTTGACCGGGTCGGTCTCCTCGGTCCAGCCGAAGCGCCGCGCGAGCCGCCCGAAGTGGGTGTCGACCGTGATGCCGGGCTTGCCGAAGGCGTTGCCGAGCACCACGTTGGCGGTCTTGCGGCCGACACCCGGCAGGGTGACGAGCTCCTCGAGGCGCGAGGGCACCTCGCCGCCGAAGGTGTCGACGAGTGCCTGGCTCAGCTTGAGCAGCGCGTCGGTCTTCTGGCGGAAGAAGCCCAGCGGGCCGAGGAGCTGCTCCAGGTGCTCGCGCGGGGCCGCCGCCATCGCCTCGGGCGTCGGGTAGGCAGCGAACAGCGCCGGACTGGCGGCGTTGACCCGGCGGTCGGTGGTCTGCGCGGAGATGACGGTGACGACCAGGCACTCGAACGCGTTGGTGAAGTCGAGCTCGGCGCGGGCGTCGGGATAGGTGTCCCCGAGGACGCGGTCGATCTTGCGCGCCCGGCGCACCAGCGACGTGTCGGGCTTGGGGATCACGACCGCGGCGGCCTTGGCGGGCTTGCTCGGCTTCGTGGTCACCTTGCGGGCGGGGGCGGGCACGCGCCCAGCCTACGGTTCGGCTCCGACACCGCCGAAGTCGGCGCGATCGGCGCAATCGGCGCCTCACCCGCACGGAGTGTCCGTTGTGAGCCGGACCACGGCTAGGATCGTCCCGGATCCCGAGCAGCACCGATCGGGACGCACCCCACCGGGAGGATTGACGTGGACAACGACGTGCTTCGGCAGGCACCGCTGTTCAGCTCGCTCGACGACGAGGCAGCGACTGCGCTGGGCGGTTCGATGGCCGAGACCAAGCTCCGTCGTGGCGACGTCCTCTTCCACGAGGGCGACTCGGGCGACAAGCTCTACATCGTCACCGAGGGCAAGGTGAAGCTCGGCCGGTCGTCCTCCGACGGCCGCGAGAACCTCCTCGCGATCATGGGCCCCGGCCAGATGTTCGGCGAGCTCTCGCTCTTCGACCCGGGCCCGCGCTCGGCGACGGTCACCGCCGTCACCGACGCCGCCTTCGGCTCGCTGTCCCACGACGACCTGCTCCGCTGGCTCGACGGCCGCCCGCAGGTGGCGCGCGGCCTGCTCTCCCAGCTCGCCTCACGGCTGCGCAAGTCCAACGACGTCGTCGCCGACCTCGTCTTCTCCGACGTGCCCGGCCGCGTCGCGAAGGCGCTGCTCGACCTCGCCGACCGGTTCGGCCGCACCGCCGACGACGGCGTCCACGTCCACCACGACCTCACCCAGGAGGAGCTCGCCCAGCTGGTCGGCGCCTCCCGCGAGACGGTCAACAAGGCGCTCGCCGACTTCGCCTCGCGCGGCTGGCTGCGCCTGGAGCCCCGCTCCGTCGTGATCATGGACCTCGAGCGCCTCTCCCGCCGCGCGCGCTGAGGACATCCACGGTCCCTCCACGATGAGCCTGGCACCCGAGGAGTTCGCGCCCTCGGGGGTCTACCTCGACTCCGCGACCCTCGGGCTCGCCCCGCGCCGCAGCACCGAGGCGGTGCGCGCCCACGAGGCTGCCCGCGCCGCCGGCGAGGTCGACGCCCGCGTGATCGATGCGTACGTCGAGCACGGGCGCGCGGCGTTCGCCACCCTCATCGGCCGGTCCCCCGCCGACGTGGCCACGGGCAGCCAGACCTCGCAGCTCGTCGGCCTGGTGGCAGCCTCCCTGGCCCCGGGCTCGGTCGTGCTCGCGGCGCAGGAGGACTTCACCTCGGTGCTGTTCCCCTTCCTGCAGGCGCCGGGCCTCGACGTACGCCTCGTCCCCCTGGAGCGGCTGCTCGACGCCGTCACCGACGAGGTCGACCTCGTCGCCGTGTCGGCGGTGCAGTCCGCCGACGGGAGGATGGTCGACCTGCCGGGCCTCGCCGAGGCCGCGGCGCGGCACGGGGCCCGCACCCTCGTCGACGTCACCCAGGCCGCGGGCTGGCTACCCCTCGAGGGCGTGGTCGCCGACTACGTGGTGGGCAGCGGCTACAAGTGGCTGCTCGGGCCGCGCGGCACCGCCTTCCTCGCCGTCAGCCCCGAGCTGCTCGAGGCGGTCCCGCCGCTGGCCGCCGGGTGGTACGCCGGCGTCTCGCGGTGGGACTCGGTCTACGGACCGCCGCTGCGGCTCGCCCAGGACGCGCGCCGCCTGGACGTCTCCCCCGCGTGGGGCTGCTGGGTCGGCCACGCCCCGGCCCTCGACCTGCTGCTGGAGGTCGGCGTCGACCGGATCCACCGCCACGACGTGGCGCTGGCCGACGCCTTCCGCGACGGGCTCGGCCTGCCGCCGACCGGGTCGGCGATCGTGTCGGCGCCGTGCCCGCCCGACGCCCCCGCGCGCCTGGCCGCGGCGGGCGTCCGTGCGTCGGTGCGCGCGGGCCGGCTGCGGCTGTCCTTCCACCTCTACAGCACCGAGTCGGACGTCGAGGCCGTGCTGCGGGCGCTGGCCTGAGAAATCCTCGCGGCGCTGACCCCCGTGGGGCGGGTGCTGCGCGTCGTACTGCTTGAAGGGGGTGCCAGATGACCGACCGGTCCGGGTTCGACGAGTTCGTCCACGCACGGGGGCCTGCCCTGGCGCGGACTGCGTACCTCCTCACCGGCGACCACCACCTCGCCGAGGACCTGGTGCAGGCAGCGCTCGTGCAGGCGGCCCGGCACTGGGAGCGCATCGAGACCTCGCCCGAGGCCTACGTCCGCCGCACGATGTACCACCAGAACATCTCCTGGTGGCGGCGCCGCAGGCTCGCCGAGACGCCGCTGCAGTCGTACGACGCCCCGGTGCCGGCGGCTGACCCGACCGTGCGGCTCACCCTCGAGCAGGCCTTGCGCCGGCTCACCCCGCGCCAGCGCACCGTGCTGGTGCTGCGCTACTTCGAGGACCTCACCGAGGTCCGGACGGCCGCCGAGCTGGGCATCTCCAGCGGCGCGGTCAAGTCCATGTCGCGCCAGGCCCTCCAGCGGCTGCGCGTCCTGGCCCCCGAGCTCGCCGACCTGGTGGGAGCAGACGCATGAGCACCGACCTGCGCGAGGAGCTCGACGCCCTCGCCCGCACCCAGACCTTCTCCCCCGACCCGTCCGCGTGGGACCGCGGTCGCCGTGCCCGGCGTCGTACGCGGGTCGCCGCCGGGGCGGCCGCGGTCGCCGTCGTCGCGGTCATCGCGGGTGCGGGCGCGCTCGTCATGCGTCCCTCCCCTGTCGGGCCGGCGGGCAGCACGGTGCCGGACGGCGCCATCCCTAGCCGGATCACCGAGCCTGATGGACCCGTGGTCACCGACCTCGCGGTCGGGAGCGCCTCAGTCGCCTACGTCGACGGCTTCGACTTCGGACAGCCCGTCCTGGTGAGCGCCACGACCGGCAAGGCGGTGCATGTCGAGCTTCCCGACTTCCCCGAGATCGACCGCAGGACCATGGACGAGTGGTTCCACGGGCCATGGCTGGCGTTGTCCCCAAACGGTCGATGGCTGGCCTACCCAGCCGGCACCTCGGTCGAACAGCGGGGGGACGTCAGGACCCTCTCGACGGGCTGGTACCGCGTCGTGGACCTGTCCACCGGCGAGACGAGGCTGATCGACCCGCCGCCCGGGACCGGGACGCCACGTGCGATCTCGTGGACCGCGGACGGTCACCTGTCCGTCGACCTGTTCGGCGACCCGACCAGCGCCGACGGGCCGCCACCCCTCGAGCGCTGGACCATCGACCCAGCGACAGGGGAGAGCGGCACGGCGCCCCTCACCGGCGTGCCCGCTCCCGGCATGGGCATCAGCGCGCCTTATCCGACCGACGACGCCGTCGTGCGAGCGATGCCGTTCGAGACCGCCACCGGCACCGACCCCGAGCGCAGGCTGCCGGCCGACCTCTACCCCGACGGCGCCTCGGTGTCCCCCGTCGGCTGGGCCGACGACAGCCTCCTCGTCGCCGAGGTCGACGGCCCCGCCGGGAGCTACGTCGAGGGGCCGCACCTGGTGCTGATGACGTCGCCGGACCGGCCCGAGTCCGAGTGGACCTACCGCATCCTGGTGCGCGAGGTCCCGGACGTGGCGAGCCTCAGCCTCGCCGTCGGCCTGGTCCCCGACCTCGACGGCACCTCGTCGCAGGAGCTCACCCACGACTTCGGTGACCAGACCGACTCGCCGCCGGCACCGTTCGGCATCGAGCTGTCGCTGTTCATCGGCCTCGGCGTCGCGGCAGCGATCGCCGTACTCATGGCGCTGCGGTGGCTCTGGCGCCGCCTGTCGTAGACGCGCGGACAGAAGTCCGGCAGCCGCCCGCGGGCCAGCGTGCGTCGTCCCGCGCGACCGGACGTGTGTCCGCGCGTCTCCGACCGTCGGACGGACCCAACGGACGAAAGCGCCCCGGCCGCACGCGTGGCAGACGGCGACGAGCCGTCGTTCGGTCCGTCCGACGGGTCAGGCGCGCGGGTCGCGGCCGGCGAACGCCGCCAGCCGGTCGTAGGCCGGGGCGTCGTCGGGTACGTCGACCGCGGCCCCGAAGGCCTCGCCGCGGTTGTCGGGGGTCAGCCCCTGCTGCATGAAGGCCAGCCCCCGTTCGGCGACCTCGTCGTCGAGCGGCATCGGCCGGCCGAGCGCGCGGACGAGGTCCCACGTGTGCGCCCCGAGCTCGGCGCTCTGCCAGTCCGCCTGCGCGACCTGGTCGTCGGACTGGTCGTGCCAGTGGTGGAGCAGGTCGTCGGCGTGCACCCGGAAGTGGCTGGCCAGCTGCGCCGGCTCGACGCCGGTCCCGGCGCTCCAGTCGACCTCCTCGCCCCGCGCCTGCTGCAGGAAGTGCTCGGGCGCAGCGGCCAGGTGGTCGGCCAGCTCGCGCACGGTCCATCCGTGGCACGGCGTCGGACGGTCGAGGTCGTCGGCGTGGACGGCCGCGAGCGCGTCGCCCGCCTGGTCGAGGGCACGCGACAGGACGACGACGGGTTGGTGGGGACTGCTCGTCGGGGTGGTCGTCATGGCACCACCTCACTCCTCACGGAGTGCGGGCGCAAGGGTCAATTGCCCTGGAGGTACGCCAGCTGGGCGCGCACCGACAGCTCCGCCGCACCCCACAGCACCGGGTCGACGTCGGCGTAGACGACCTCGACGATCGCGCGGGGCAGGGTCTCGTGGGGGAACGATCCACCCTCCCGCGCGACCGCGTGCAGGTCGCGCAGAGCCTGCCGCACCTGCTCGAGCCGCTGCTGGCGGTGGGCGAGGTAGAGGTCGAGCGCACCGAGCGCGTCGTCGATCACCGGCCCGTGGCCGGGCCACACCGTGGTGATCCCCTGCTCGCCGCAGAGCGCGTGGAGCCGCTGGAGCGAGGAGAGGTACGCACCGAGCTGGCCGTCGGGGTGCGCGACGACGGTCGTGCCGCGCCCCAGCACCGTGTCGCCGGTCAGGACGGCCCGGTCCTGCGGCACCACGAAGGACAGCGAGTCCGACGTGTGGCCGGGGGTCGCGACGACGTGCACCTCGAGCGCGCCGACGGCGACCACGTCGCCCTCGCCGAGGCCCTCGGAGCCGAGGCGGTAGGCCGGGTCCAGGGCGCGTACGCCGCACCCGTGCCGCTCGGCGTACTCCCGGGCCGCCTCGCTGTGGTCGGCGTGGTGGTGGGTCAGCAGCACCACGGACACGTCACCGGCGGCCGCGTCGATCGCGTCGAGGTGCGCCTCGATCGACGGGCCGGGGTCGACGACGACGGAGCGCGAGGAGTCGGGGTCGCGGAGCACCCACGTGTTCGTGCCGTCGAGGGTCATCACGTCGGCGTTGGGCGCGAGCACGCAGGTGGCGGTGTCGCCGAAGCTCCCGCCGGACCAGCCCCTGTCCGTCATCGTGACGCCATCAGCGCGGCGTAGGCGGGCGGGGTGGAGAGGATGAACTCCTCCCCGTCGGCGACGACCTCGGGCATGAACATCTCGACGGTCCGCCCGCTCGCCTCGGCCAGCACGGCCGCCGGGTCGGCGTGCTGCCCGACCTCCAGGCAGGTCAGCCACGTCGGGGGCAGCATCAGGATCTCCTGCCGCTCGACGAGCGACACCGCGTCCATCGCGCCGGCCCACATGACCGACGACGACTCGCTCGACACGTCGCGGGTCACCTGGCCCTCGGGCAGCAGGGCGACGAAGAACCACGTGCGGTAGCGGCGCGGCTCGAAGACCGGGGTCAGCCAGCCCGACCAGGCGCCGAGGAGGTCGGTGCGGAGCACGAGCGAGCGCTTCTCCAGGAAGGCCGTCAGCGAGACCTCGCGCGACTCCAGCGCGACGCGGTCGGCCTCCCAGTCGTCGCCGGTGGTGTCGGCCACGACGGAGTCGGGACCGGCGCCGGCGAGCAGCACGCCCGACTCCTCGAAGGTCTCCCGCACCGCGGCGCAGACCAACGCGCGGGCCTTCGGCTCGTCGCAGCCCAGTCGCGAGGCCCACTCGGCGGGCGACGGACCAGCCCAGAGCCCGCGGTCGACCAGCTCGTCGTCGAAGTCGCGCGGGTCGACGCCGCCGCCCGGGAAGACGCACATGCCGCCGGCGAAGGCCATCGACGTCTGGCGGCGCAGCAGGTAGACGTCAGGCCCTGCCCCGCCGGGGCGCAGCAGCACCACGGTCGCGGCGTCGCGCGGCTCGGCAGGCGTCGCGCCGCCCTCGGCGTACGACCGCGCCTGGGCGACGAGG
Organism: Nocardioides sp. GCM10028917; assembly: GCF_042666175.1. Lineage (NCBI taxonomy): Bacteria > Bacillati > Actinomycetota > Actinomycetes > Propionibacteriales > Nocardioidaceae > Nocardioides > Nocardioides sp. GCM10028917. The sequence goes on along the minus strand of NZ_JBHTFL010000007.1, from coordinate 1,170,386 downwards.
GCGTCCGGCAGCGGGAGACGCTGCACGCTGGCCATCGGTGATCAGACCTCGACGATGATCTCGACCTCGACGGGCACGTCGAGCGGGAGCGCGGAGACGCCGACGGCGGAGCGGGCGTGCTTGCCGGCGTCGCCGAAGACCTCGCCGAGCAGCTCGGACGCACCGTTGGCGACCTTCGGCTGGCCGGTGAACTCGGGCGTCGAGGCGACGAACACGACGACCTTGACCACGCGCTTGACGTCGTCGAGCGAGCCGATCTCGGCCTTGACCGCGGCGAGCGCGTTGAGGGCGCACTGGCGCGCGCACTCGTAGCCCTGCTCGTCGCTGACCTCGGCGCCAAGCTTGCCGACGGCGAGCATCTCGCCGTCGCGGGCCGGCAGCTGGCCAGCGGTGAAGACGAGGTTGCCGCTGCGCGCGGTCGGCTGGTAGGCCGCGACCGGCGGGACGACCTCGGGAACGGTGATGCCCAGCTCGGCGAGCCTGGCCTCGGCTCCCACGTCAGGCCCCCGAGCCGGACTTGGCGCGCTTGAGGAAGGCCACGAGGCCGCCCTGCGCGTTCGTGTGGATGGCCACCAGCTCCCAGCCGTCCTGGCCGAAGTTGTTGAGCATCAGGGCCTCGTTGTGGAGCGGAATCGGCGCCACCTGGTATTCCCACTGGGTCATGGATCGCACCCTACTCGGGCCCGACCGGGCGTCGCGCAGCGTCCTCCCGTGGTCTGACGCCGCCCGCGCGGTGCGGCGTCTACCGTGTGCGCCATGCGCGATCAACGGGACCAGCACCCGTGGCGCCTGGGGCCTCGCGGGCGGCGCTGGCTCGATGGGCTGCTGGTGGCGTTCGTGATCGTCGTGGGCGGCATGGGACACGTCGTCACCGGCCAGCCGGTGGCCACGGCCTTCACCGTCGCCGAGGCGCTCCCGCTCCTCTGGCGGCGGCGCCACCCGTGGACGGTCTTCCTCACCGTCGCGGCCGTCTCGGCGCTGCAGGCGTGGGCCTACGACCAGCCGGCCGCCGGGCAGCTCGCCTTCCCGATAGCGGTCTACTCCGTCGCCCGCTGGTCGCCGCGCTGGCAGGGCGTGACGGCACTGCTCGTCGGCTACGTCGGCGCGCTGGTCGCCGCCACCCGCTGGCTGTACGGCTTCGGGGCCGGCGACCTCAGCCCCAGCAACCTCGCGCCCTACACGGTCACGATCGGCGCGATCGTCACGGCCGCCTGGGCGCTCGGCTCGGCCGCCCAGAGCCGCGAGAGGTACGTCGCCTCGCTGGTCGCCCGCGCCGAGCAGGCCGAGCGAATGGCCGAGCGCGAGGTGGAGCTGGCCGCACGGGACGAGCGCTCGCGGATCGCCCGCGAGATGCACGACGTGGTCGCCCACGGGTTGTCGGTGATGGTCGTCCAGGCCGACGGGGCGAGGTATGCCGCCGCCAAGGACCCCGACGTCGCGGTCGGCACCCTGGAGACGATCTCCGCCACCGGGCGCGAGGCACTCACCGAGATGCGGCGACTGCTGGGCCTGCTCCGCGAGGGCGACACCGGCGTGGCCCCGCAGCCCGGCCTGGACGACGTACGCCACCTCGTCGACGAGGCCCGCGCCTCCGGCATGCGGGTCGCGGCCGAACTCCCCGAGCCTGCGCCGGACGTGCCCGACGGCGTCGGGCTCGCGGCCTACCGGATCGTGCAGGAGGCCCTCACCAACGTGCGCAAGCACGCCGGGCCGGACGCCGCGGTGGACGTGCGCGTCGCCGTGGACCGGGGCGTCGCCGTCGACGTGCGCGACGACGGACGCGGCGCGGCCGCCCGTGCTGACGGTCGCGGGCTCGGGCTGGTCGGGATGCGCGAGCGCGCTGCCGTGCACGGCGGGACGCTGGAGGCCGGACCCGCGCCCGGTGGTGGGTTCGCGGTGTCTGCGAGGCTGCCGCTGTGAGCGAGACCGACGCACCCGGACCGATCCGGGTCTTCCTCGTCGACGACCAGCAGATGGTGCGCGCAGGCTTCCGGATGCTCGTCGACAGCCAGGACGACATGGAGGTCGTCGGGGAGGCAGGCGACGGCGGCGAGGCGCTCGAGCGGCTCGCGGTCACGGGCGCCGACGTCGTGCTGATGGACGTGCGGATGCCGCGCGTCGACGGTGTCGAGGCGACCCGGCGGCTGCTCGAGCAGGACCACGCACCCCGGGTGATCGTGCTCACCACCTTCGACCTCGACGAGTACGCCTTCGCCGCGATCCGCGCGGGCGCCTCGGCGTTCCTCCTCAAGGACGCCGCCCCGCCCGACCTGCTCGGCGCGATCCGGGCCGTGATGGCCGGCGACGCCGTCGTCGCGCCCAGCACCACCCGACGCCTGCTCGACCACTTCGCCGCCCTGCCCGACCCCGCCGAGCCGACGGCGTACGACGACCGGCTCGCGCCGCTGACCGAGCGCGAGGTCGAGGTGCTCACCCTCATCGCCCGCGGCCTGACCAACACCGAGATCGCCGAGCACCTCGTCGTCGCCGAGACGACCGTGAAGACCCACGTCGGCCGGGTGCTCGCCAAGACCGGCTCCCGCGACCGGGTCCAGCTCGTCGTGCTCGGCTACGAGACGGGCCTCGTCACGGCCTGACCGCGACGGTCGAGTCACCGACGGCGCGATCCCCGGATATCCGGGGAAGTCCCCGCTTGTCGGCCGAAGCATCAGCACCGAAGCGGGAAGTTCGGCCGACAAGTGCCGGGTCCGCCCCAGCCCACCGTCCTCCCCCGGTCGTACGGCGACCAGCGGGCGTGCGACCGCGGACGGACGCCCGGTCCGTGCCGGGGTCCGACGACCCGGAGGCCGGTGACGACGAGCGTTGTCCCCATGACGACGACATTCGACCAGACCACCGGGACGGCCGCCAGCGCGCGCGGCCTGACCCGCACCTACGGCGCCGGCGACAACGCCGTCCACGCCCTGCGCGGCGTGGACCTCGACCTCCCCGCCGGGCGCTTCACCGCGATCATGGGACCGAGCGGCTCCGGCAAGTCCACCTTGATGCACTGCCTGGCCGGGCTCGACGCCGCAACCTCCGGCTCGGTCACCGTCGCCGGGCGCGACCTCGCCGGCCTCGACGACACCGCGCTGACGATCTTCCGCCGCGAGCACATCGGCTTCGTCTTCCAGGCCTTCAACCTGCTCCCGATGCTCACCGCCGGCCAGAACATCGTCCTCCCGCTCGAGCTCGCGGGCCGCCCGGTGGATCGCGAGCGCTACGACCAGGTGGTCGGCGTGCTGGGCCTCGCCGACCGTCTCGGCCACCTCCCCAGCCAGCTGTCCGGTGGCCAGCAGCAGCGCGTCGCGATCGCCCGCGCGCTGGTCACCCAGCCCGACATCGTGTTCGCGGACGAGCCCACCGGCAACCTCGACAGCGAGGCCAGCGCCGAGGTGCTCGGCCACCTGCGCCGCTCGGTCCGCGAGCTCGGGATGACCGTCGTGATGGTCACCCACGAGCTCGACGCGGCGGCGTACGCCGACGACGTGGTGGTCATCCACGACGGCGCCGTCACGGCCCACCTCACCGACCCCGGCCAGGACGAGCTCGTCGCCGCACTGCGCGGGCGGGGTGCCTGATGCGCACCGTGCTCGTGGCGTCCATGCGCCACCACACGCGCAGGTACGTCGCCGCGTCGGTGGCCGTCGTCATCGGCGTCGCCTTCATCGTCGTGATCGGCATGCTCACCGGGGCCACCCGGTCGGGGCTGACCGCCGACGCGGGGGCGCCCGTCAGCGGCGTCGACCTGGTCGTCAGCACGGACGCCCCGCGGGACGTCGAGCGCCTCGTCGACGCGGCCGCCGAGGGCGGCTTCCCCGCCCTGACGCTGGGGTACGCCATGGAGCCGGTCAGCCGCGACGGCGTGCAGCTCGCGCAGTCGGTGGACGTCTCGGAGGTCTCCCTCGACCCGCGCCTGCAGTGGCAGGCTCTGGAGGGCGGCCGCTTCCCCGCCGCGGCGGGCGAAGCCCTGGCCGACGTCAACCGCGCGAAGAGCAACCACGTCGCCATCGGCGACGTCGTCCGCATCGGGAGCGGCCCGGCGGCCACCGACGTCGAGGTGGTCGGACTCGTCGACAGCCCGGCGGCCATGGGCGCCGCGCTCTACGTGCCGTGGGACGACCTGCGGCGCTTCGAGGACACCCTCTGGGTCGACGCCGTGGCGTGGGGCGGCACCGAGGCGCAGGCCTCCCAGGTCGCCCGCGGCGCGTCGGTCGAGTCGGCCGACGACTGGGTGGCCGCGCGCCAGGCGGAGATCTCCCGCGGCGTGGACATCATCGCGATCATGGCACTGCTCTTCGTGGTGATCGCCCTCTTCGTGGGCGTGCTCGTCATCACCAACACGTTCTCGATCCTCTTCGCCCAGCGGATGCGCGACTTCGCGCTGCTGCGCTGCGTGGGCGTCACCCGTCGCCAGCTTCGCCGCGCGATCCGGCTCGAGGCCCTCGCCCTCGGGTTGGCGGCCGCCGCCGTCGGCGTCGCGGTCGGAGCCCTCGCCGGGGCGGGGCTCGTCGCGCTCGTCCGCCGCTGGTTCACCGACATGGGGGCGGCCGCGCTCGACCCGGTGTGGACGGGTACGGCATTCGCCGTCGGCACGCTGGTGACGCTCGCCGCCGCCTGGCTGCCGACGCGGTCCGCGACCAGGGTCGCGCCGCTGGCCGCGCTCCGTCCGGACACCGGCGTGGACGTCCGCTCCGCGGCCGGCCGCTGGCGCCTGGCGCTCGCCGCGCTCGGCGTCTCGGCCGGCGTCGCGCTGCTCGCCCTGGCGGTCGCCGCGGGATCGGTGCCCGCGATGCTCGCCGGGGGCATCGCCTCCTTCGTCGGCGTGCTGCTCCTGGGGCCGGTGCTGGTGCCGCAGCTGATCCGCCTGGTCGGCGGTATCCCCGGCGCCGGTCCCGTCCGGCGGCTGGCCACCGGCAACGCCGTGCGCAACCCGCGTCGTACGGCGACCACCGCGGCGTCGCTCCTCGTCGGGGTCACCCTGACCACGGCCATCCTCACCGGGCTGGCGTCCTCGCGGACGGCGATCGACAAGGACATGGACCTCTCCTACCCCCTCGACGCCACCATCACGGCGGGCGAGGCGCCCCTGGACGGCACCCTCGTCGACCGGGTGGCGGACACCCCCGGGGTCGCCGAGGCGGTCGCTCTGGACGGCGCCACGGCGACCATCGGCCGGGTCGGGGTCGTCCTCCTGGGGGCGGGCGGGGATCCAGACGTCGTACGAGGTGGGGCGGACCTCGCGCCGGAGGACGGTGTGCTGCTGCTGCCCTACGAGGTCGTCGAGGACCTGCCGGCGCGGACGGCCGAGCGGGTGTGGGACGACGGCGAGGTGACCGTCACGGTCGACGGCCGTGAGCACACGCTCGAGGTCGAGACCGGCAGCGGGTGGGGCCGGTCCGGCCTCGTCTCGGCCGCCACGCTGTCGGGTCTCGACCGCAACCCGCAACCGATGGCGGTGTGGGCCAGGGCGGGCGACGGCGCGGACGCCGAGGACCTGTCCGGCGACCTGGCGGCACTGGCCGGGGCCGCCGGCGCCGAGCTCGACGGCGGCCACGGCAACCGGAGCTGGGTCTACCTGCAGGTCGACATCCTGACCGGGGCGGTCGTCGGCCTGCTGGCAGTCGCCATCGTGATCGCGCTGGTCGGCATCGCCAACACCCTCGGTCTCTCCGTGCTCGAGCGCGGCCGGGAGAACGCCCTGCTCCGTGCGATGGGACTCACCCGCCGCCAGCTCGGGCGGGCCATGGCGGTGGAGGGGCTGCTCCTGTCGTCGGTGGCGACGCTGCTGGGCACCGCCATCGGGCTGGTGTTCGCCTGGGTCGGGGTGCAGGTGATGGTGACCGCCGTCGTCGACGACGCGGCGTTCACCGTCCCGGTGTGGCAGGTCGGCGCGGTCGCCGCGGTGGCCGCCCTCGCCGGCCTGGCCGCGTGCGTCGTACCCGCCCGTCGTGCCGCCGGGGTCACGCCCGCGGCGGGGCTGGCACTCGACTGAGCGGCCATCTCCGGACCCGGACGTCATACGAACCCGCACCCATGGGTGCGGATTCGTATGACGCAGCAGGCCGGGAACGACCGTGCGGATCGTCAGTCGCGCTTGCGGCTGACGAGCACCCCGAGGACGGCGTAGCCGACGACGAGGTGGGCGCAGGCCACGACGTGGCCGACCGTGTCGCCGAAGACCACCATCGAGGGGATGGTGACGACGGCCCAGCTCTCGGCGACCATCGGCCAGAAGCGGGTGACGCCCTTCCACCGGCCGGCGATCGCGATCCGGATGCCGATGAGGAACATGCCGAGCATCGACAGGGGCCAGAAGGCGTCGAGGACGATGAACGCGACCTTGTCGAAGTCGGTCAGGCCCAGGCCGTCGCTGGCGGTGGAGCAGATGGCGAGCCCGACGGCCACCGCCTCCATGCGGAGGACGGCGCGGGCCAGACGACCCTCTCCGAGGGCCTGGGTGCGCCACAGGGTGCGGAGCAGGAAGAGCAGACCCACCTGGAACAGGCCCGAGGACAGCGAGAACGCCACCTCCTCGCCGTGGCCCTGGGGGTCGATGCCGACGACGGCCATCGTCGCCGCCCACGCGAGGGCGCCGGCGGTGAGCACCCGGCCGTGCACCAGGAACGGTCGGTCGGGGGTCGAGCCCTCCGGAGCCGTCGTCGTGACGTCGGAGCGGGCCGGAGCGGGAGAGTGCTGGATGGTCACGGTGGTGACTCCTGTTCGTGGTGATGGTGGTGTGGGGCCGCGGTCTGCGGCACACCGGAACCATCGCCGTCCCGACGCCCCGGCCCACAGGGAGACGGGTCCCGTCGCCGGTCCCCTCGTGGTGTCCCGGCGAGGAGGGACCGCGGTCCCCTGACGACGGGACGCCCGCGCGGTGATACTGCTCGCGTGAGCAGACTCCTCGAGCCCGTCGCCGTCGCCCTGGCGTCGCTCACAGCGGTCGCCGCCGCCGCGTGGCTGGACCTCTCGACCAGCGATGCCGAGCGGGCCGCCGCGTCGACCGGGCTCGGCACCGCCACCGCGCTGCCCGGGCTGCTGCTGGCGGCCGCGTCCGTCGTCGTGCTGCTCGCCCGCCCGGGGGACACGGTGGGCCGGCTCCTCGGCGCGGTCGCCCTGGTGTGGACCGTCGACGGCGCCCTCGACAGCTGGATCTCCCACAGCCTGGCGAACGACCTCCCCGGCACCGACCTCGCCTACTGGTTCGTCGCGCGCGCGGGTGCGCTCCTGCTCTCGGGCCTGGTCGGACTGCTCCTGCTCTACCCGACCGGTCATCTCCTGCCGGGACGCTGGCGCACCGCGGCGATCACGGTCGTCTGTGCGTCCCTCGCGCTGCCGGCCATGCTGCTGCTGGCGCCCGACCCGGTCGTCTTCGCCGCCGGGGAGCCGGTCGGCTCCACCGAGGTCGTGCCCTTCCCCTGGTCCGCCGCCACTGCCGAGGCGATGCTGCGAGGCGCCCAGGTGCTCACCCTCGGCTCGATCGTCGCGGCGGTCGCGCTGGTGTGGGCGCGCCACCGGCAGGCGTCGGCGCCGGAGCGTACGCAGCTGAGGTGGCTGCTGTGGGCCGGGATCATGTGTGTGCTGATGGTCCTGGCGGCCGTCACGTTGTCCGTCGGCGGCGTGGTGACGACCGTCCTGCTCGACCTGGCCGTGGCCTCGCTCGCCGTGTCGGTCGCGGTCGGGATGGTGCGCCCGGGCCTCGGCGACGTGGACGCCCTGGTCGCCTGGACGCTGACCACCGCCGTCGTCGCCGCGATCGTCGTCGGCATCGACCTCGCCGTGCTCGCTGCCGGCTCCGCGCTGCTCGGCGACCGGCTCGACCAGCGCGACGTCACCCTCGTGGTGCTCGTGCTGGCCGTCGTCGTCTACGGGCCGCTGCGCGCCTGGCTGGGCGGGCTGGTGCGCCGCCTGCTCCTCGGGCGGCGCGGCGACCGCTACGGCGTGGTGTCGACGCTCGCCGCGCGGCTGGAGACAACGGGGACGGTGGACGAGCAGCTGCCGGCCCTTGCCTTGGCGGTCGCGGAGACGTTCAAGGTCCGCCACGTCCGGGTCGAGGTGGTCACCCCCGAGGGAGGCCTGCTGTCCGCCTCGCACGGGATCCCGCCCGTGGAGGTCCAGGAGATCGACATCGCCTACCAAGGCGAGCGCGTCGGCCGGCTGGTGCTCCCTGCCCAGGGGTACCGCTCGATGCTGTCGCGGCGCGACCAGGGCCTGCTGGTCGACCTGGTTCGCCAGGCGGCGGTCGCCATCCGCACGAGCCTCCTCGCCACCGAGCTGCAGGCCAGCCGCGAGCGCCTCGTGCTGGCCCGCGAGGACGACCGCCGCCGGATCCGCCGCGACCTGCACGACGGGCTCGGCCCGGTCCTCGGCGGGGTCGCGCTGCGCCTGCAGGCCGCCGGCAACGCCGTCGACACCGACCCCGCACGCGCCCACGAGCTCGTCGCACTGGCTCGCACCGAGGTGAGCGACGCCCTCGACGACGTACGCCGCCTCGTGCACGACCTCCGCCCGCCCGCGCTCGACGACCTCGGCCTCGAGGCCGCGGTCCGGCAGCAGGCCGACCGGGTGCGCTCAGAGGTCGACGTGGACGTCACGGCCGACGGCGCGACGGGTCTGCCGGCGGCCGTGGAGGTCGCGGCCTACCGGATCGTGTCGGAGGCGCTCGCCAACGTGGTGAAGCACGCCGGCGCCCGCCACGTCGACGTACGCCTCGAGGGCGACGCGGGCGGGCTGACCGTCACCGTCGCGGACGACGGTCGGGGCATCGGGCCCGACGTCACCGCCGGGGTCGGCCTGCTGTCGTTGCGCGAGCGCGCCGAGGAGCTCGGCGGCCGCTGCGAGGTCGAGTGCCCGGAGTCCGGCGGCACGACCGTGCGTGCAGTGCTGCCGTACGGCACCGCCACGGGCGACACTGTCCCCCCGACCACCACGTCGAGCATGCGCCGGAGCGAGCCGGTGAGGAGCACCCGATGACCGAGCCCAGGACGCCGATCCGCCTGCTGATCGCCGACGACCACCCGGTCTTCCGCGACGGCCTGGCCTCACTGCTCGACCCGCTGCCCGGGATCGACGTGGTCGCGCGGGCGTCCGACGGGGCCGAGGCCGTCGCGCTGGCCGACGAGCACCGCCCCGACGTGGTGATCATGGACGTGCAGATGCCGGTCATGAACGGCATCGACGCCACCCGCGCGGTCGTCGCGTCGCACCCCGAGGTCGGGGTGCTCGTGCTGACGATGGGCGAGGACGACGGCACGGTGCTGTCCGCGCTGCGCGCGGGGGCGCGGGGCTACCTCCGCAAGGGGGCGGAGCAGGACGAGATCGTCCGCGCGGTGTCAACGGTCCACGGCGGTGGCGTCGTCTTCGGTGCCTCGCTCGCGGCACGCATCGCCGAGGTGCTCGCCCCGACCAGCCGGCCCGAGCGGCCCTTCCCGGAGCTCACCGAGCGGGAGACCGAGGTGCTCGACCTCATCGCGGCCGGTCGCTCCAACGGCCAGATCGCGCAGGAGCTGTTCCTGTCGCCCAAGACGATCCGCAACAACATCACCAGCATCCTGGCCAAGCTGCAGGCCACCGACCGCGCCGACGTCATCATCCGTGCCCGTGACGCCGGGCTCGGTCGCACGACGTGAGGGCGCCGGTGACGACGCCACCCGGTCCGGGGCACTAGGTTCCGTGCATGGAACGCACCGAAGCGGCTGAGAGCCGGCAGAAGCAGGACGGCCCGGACCCCTTCGAGCGGTTCGTCGACATCGCGACCAAGCTCATCAGCCGGGCGCCGTTCTTCGCCGTCTGCGTGGCCGTGGTCGTCATCTGGGCGGTCAGCTACCCGCTCTGGAAGTCGACCACCAAGTGGGAGCTGGCCATCCACACGTTCACGGCCGTGCTCTCGCTGCTGCTGCTGGTGCTCCTGGAGAACGCCGGACGGCGCAGCACCGAGGCCATGCAGGAGAAGCTCAACGTGCTCGCCGAGGCGCTCGCTGCCCTGATGGAGTCCCGGGCCGCGGACGACCCCGAGCTCGAGGAGGCCGTCGTCAAGCTGCGCGAGGCGGTCGGACTGGAGGAGCAGCACTGACCGTTCTGAATTGACGTCAATTCAGTCCGCGAGCAGCCGCAGCGTCTCCTCGCGCGCGGGTGAGGTGCGTACGTCCGTCCCGGCCGCGGCGCCCGCCACGGGGTGCACCATCACCTCGTCAACGCCGTGCTCGGCCGCGAGCTCCTCGAGGCGGGTCCGCGCCTGGTCGGGCGAGCCGACGATCCAGCGCCGCGCCATCGCGTCCCCGAAGGCGCGCTGGTCGGCGGTCATCTCGACGGCCTCGGCCTCCTCGACGAGCCGCTGGGGGTGGAGGGGCGCGCCCGTGCGGAGCGCGATCATCTGCTGCACGTTGGGCAGAGCGCGGCGCCGGGCCTCCTCCTCCGTCTCGGCCACGACGGCGTTGACGGTCAGGAAGGTCCGCGGCTCGGGGTACTCCGGCGACGGACGGTAGGACGAGCGGTACAGGTCGAGCGCGGCGCCGGTCCCCTCGCCCGAGAAGTGGTGCGCGAAGACGTAGGGCAGGCCCTTCTCGGCGGCCAGTCGCGCGGAGTAGTCCGACGACCCGAGAAGCCACATGTCGGCGATCGTGCGTGCGGACGGGGTGGCCCGCAACGGCTGCCGGCGCGGACCGACCTGGAGCTCGACGCCCTCGGTCGTCATCAGGGTGCGGATGTCCTCGACGTAGTCGGGGAACTTCGCGACCGCCTCGTCGGCCGACTCCGCGCTCCCCCCGCGCAGGACGAAGCGGGTCAGCGGGTCGGTGCCCGGAGCGCGGCCGATGCCGAGGTCGATACGACCGGGGTAGGCGGCCTCCAGGAGAGCGAACTGCTCGGCCACCACGAGCGGGGCGTGGTTGGGCAGCATCACGCCGCCCGACCCGACCCGGATCCGCTCGGTCGCCGAGGCGAGCATGGCGATCAGGACCGGCGGGTTGGTCGCGGCGACGGCCGGCATGTTGTGGTGCTCCGCCACCCAGTAGCGGCGGTAGCCGAGCTCGTCGGCGACCTGCGCCAGGCTGAGCGAGGCGGCGAGGGCGTCACCGGTGGTCTGGTCGCTGCGGACCGGGACGAGGTCGAGCACGGACAGGTCGACGGAGGAAGCAGTCACTGTCGACCCAGCGTCCGCACCGGGTCCGTTATTCCGATTGCCCTCAGGTGCACCTGAGGTCCTACCGTCAGGCGGGTGACGACCAGCACGACCCGGACCCAGCCCCGCGAGCGCATCCTCTCGCCGGCGTACGCCGCCACGACCGTCGCGATGTTCGGCCTGATCGCCTTCGTCGCGTTCGAGGCCATGGCCGTCGCCACCGTGATGCCCACGGTCGCGCGCGACCTCGACGGGCTCGACCTCTACGCGCTCGCCTTCGCGGCGCCGCTCGCCAGCGGTGTCGTCGGGATGGTGGCCGCGGGCATGTGGAGCGACCGCACCGGACCGGTGGTGCCGCTGCTGGCGTCGATGGCGCTGTTCTCGGCCGGGCTGCTCGTGTGCGGCCTGGCGCCGTCGATGGAGGTGCTGCTCGTCGGCCGCGTCCTGCAGGGTCTCGGGGGCGGGGCGCTCACGGTGGGCCTGTACGTCGTCGTCGGGCTGGTGTTCCCGGCCGCGCTGCGGCCCGCGGTCTTCGCCTCCTTCGCGGCGGCGTGGGTCCTGCCCGCCCTCTTCGGACCCGGGCTCGCCGCGCTCGTCGCGGACGTGTGGAGCTGGCGCTGGGTCTTCCTCGGCGCGGTGGCCCTCGTCGCCCTCGCCCTCGCCCTGCTGACGCCGGCGCTGCGGGGCCTCACGGCTCACGCCGAGGGCACCGACACGCCCGTGTCACGGCTCTGGTGGGCGGCGCTCGGTGCGGTGGCGGTGCTCGTGCTGGAGCTCATCGGGTCGGCCCGCGGCGTCGCGGCGCTGGGAGCCCTGGCCGCCCTCGCGGGCGTCTGGATCTCCCTCGGCCGCCTGCTCCCGCCCGGCAGCCGCACCCTGCGTCGCGGTCTGCCGTCCGTGGTGGCCACCCGCGGGCTCCTCGCCGCCACGTTCTTCTGCGCCGAGGCCTACATCGTCTACGTCCTGCAGGAGCACTGGGGCCTCTCGCCCGGCCGGGCGGGCATCGCGCTGACGTGCGTCGGCGTGGTGTGGGCCAGCGCCAGCCAGGTCCAGGCGCGGCTCGGCTCCCGTGTGTCCCACACCCGCGCGATGGTGGTCGGCACGACCCTGGTGCTCACCGGCCTGACGGCGCTCGCCGCGAGCGTGCTGGCCCACGACGCCGGCGCTCACCCGTCCGCCGTCCTTCCCGCAGCGGCGTACGTCCTCGCCGGCGCCGGGATGGGCTTCGCCTACCCACGCACCGGGGTCGCGATGCTCGAGGCCTCGACGGACCGGGACCGGGGCTTCAACTCCTCGGCGCTCACGGTGGCCGACTCCCTCGGCGCCGCCCTCGCGCTCTCGGTCGCGGGCGCGGCCTTCGCCGCGGCGGAGCGCCAGGACGTCGATCCCTTCCTGACCGTCTTCACCTTCGCGGCCGTTGCCGCCGTGCTCGGCGTGCTCGCTGCCTCCCGGACCCGGACGACGCCGGCGACCTGACGTGGGTCACTTGTCGGCCGGACTTCCCGCTTGTCGGCTGATGTTTCGGCCGACAAGCGGGGGGTTCCCCGGATATCCGGGGATCCCGCGCACGGTCACCGCCGCCGCAGCGCGGCCTGCACGAGGGCCGGCGGTGCGTAACCCCGGTCCGCCTCGTTCAGCGTCGTGCCGGGTGGCACGATCTCGTCGATCCGGTCGAGCACGTCGGGGGTGAGGACGACCTTCTCCACCCCGAGCTGCGACTCGAGCTGCTCGAGCGTGCGCGGGCCGATGATCGCCGAGGACACCGCCGGGTGGGCGAGCACGAAGCCGAGGGCGAGGTGGATGAGCGACAGCCCGGCCTCGTCGGCGAGCTGCTGCAACGCGTGCACCGCCTCCAGCTTCACCTTGTTCTCCGGCGATGCCGGGTCGTGCCGGGCCGGCTGGCGCTCCAGCCGGCTCGACGACACGGCCGGGTCCTCGCCGCGGCGGTAGCGGCCCGAGAGCCAGCCGCCCGCGAGCGGGCTCCACGGCAGCACGCCGATGCCGTACTTCTGGGCCGTCGGCAGGATGTCGCGCTCCACCTCGCGGGCCAGGATGGAGTACGGCGGCTGCTCGGTGACCGGCCGCTCGCGGCCGCGACGATCGGCGACCCACTGCGCCTCGACGACCTGCGAGGGCAGGAACGTCGACGTGCCGATGTAGCGGATCTTGCCCTGGCGGACGAGGTCGGTGAGCGCGCCGAGCGTCTCGTCGATGTCGACCTCGGGCCGCGGCCGGTGCACCTGGTAGAGGTCGATGTGGTCGACCTGCAGCCGGCGCAGCGAGTGCTCGACCTCGCGGACGATCCAGCGGCGGGAGTTGCCCGCCTGGTTCGGGTCCTCGTCGTGCATGCTCCCGTGGAACTTGGTGGCCAGGAAGACGTCGTCGCGGCTGCCCCTGCGGGCCCGCAGTGCCTTGCCGACGATCTCCTCGGACTCGCCGCGGGCGTAGACGTCGGCGGTGTCGATGACGTTGATGCCGGCGTCGAGGGCGCGGTGGATGATCGCGATCGACTCGTCGTGGTCCGGGTTGCCCCACGCGCCGAACATCATCGCGCCGAGGGTCAGCGGGCTGACCTGGACGCCGGTCCGGCCCAACGGGCGGTAGTGCTCGTAGCTCATGCGCGTACTCGCTTCGCTCCGTGCGCGCATGCGGCACATGTCGCGCTGTGTCTGATGATGAGCTCGCTTCGCTCGCTCATGCGGTCTTCTCCTGGTGGTGGGGGGCGTACTGGCTGGCGGGGCGCTCGAGGCCGAGGTGGTCGCGCAGCGTGGTTCCTGTGTACTCCGTGCGGAACAGCCCGCGTCGGCGCAGGATCGGCACGACCTCCTCGATGAACACCTCGATCCCCCCGGGCAGCCACGGCGGCATCACGTTGAAGCCGTCGGCGGCGCCGGACTCGGCCCACTCCTGGATCGTGTCGGCGACCTGGTCGGGCGTTCCCGTGACGACCCGGTGGCCGCGCGCGCCGGCGAGCCGGTGGCACAGCTGGCGGAGCGTGGGGTTCTCGCGGTCGACGATGTCGAGCACGAGCTGGAAGCGGCTGCCCTCGCTGCGCTCCTCGTCGGTGTCGATGACCTCGCGCGGGAACGGCTCGTCGAGGTCGTACGCCGACAGGTCGACGCCGGTGAGTCGGTTGAGCTGGGCGAGCGAGTACCCCGGCTGGGTGAGGTCGTTGAGCTCCTGGTGCAGGTCCTCGGCCTCCTTCGCCGTGGACCCGATGAACGGGCTGATGCCCGGCAGGACCTTGAGACCTCGCGGGTCGCGGCCCTGTGCCTGCGCGCGCCGCTTGATGTCGGCGTAGAACTCCTGCGCCGACCCGAGCGTCTGGTGCGCGGTGAAGATCGCCTCGGCCCAGCGGGCGGCGAAGGCCCGCCCGTCCTCCGACGATCCCGCCTGCACGTAGACCGGCCGGCCCTGCGGGGACCGCGGGGCGTTGAGCGGACCCGCCACCCGGAAGTGCTTGCCGACGTGCTCGACGCGGTGGATCTTGTCGGGGTCGGCGAAGATCCCGCTCTCCCGGTCGGCGACGACCGCGTCGTCCTCCCAGCTGTCCCACAGCTTTGTGATGACGTCGACGTACTCCTCGGCCCGCTCGTAGCGGTCGCGGTGCAGCGGGTGCGCGTCCAGGCCGAAGTTGAGCGCCGCGTCGGCGGCACCGGTGGTGACGATGTTCCAGCCGGCCCGGCCCTTGCTGAGGTGGTCGAGCGCCGCGAGCTGCCGGGCCAGGTTGTACGGCTCGGTGTAGGTCGTGGACGCGGTGCCGATCACGCCGATCCGCTCGGTCGCCGCGACGATCGCCGTCATCACGGTGATCGGCTCGAGGCGGAAGCGGGCGGCGTACTGGATGTTCTCGGCCAGCGACGGACCGTCGGCGAAGAAGACCGCGTCGAACTTTGCGGCCTCTGCCCGCAGGGCGAGCTCCTGGTAGTAGGAGATGTCGAGGATCCGGTCGGTCTGGCTGTCCGGGTGACGCCAGGCCGCCTCGTGGTGGCCGTCGGGGTAGATGAACAGGTTGAGGTGCAGCTGCTTGCCCGTGGTCATGAGGCCGCCCTCTCCGACGCCCGGTCGAGACGGGGTTCGAGATGGCGGTCGAGGTGGCGCGCCGGGACGGCGTCGTGGTCGTCCTCGACGCCGAGCTCGGTGAGCAGCCGGGCCCGCAGCCGGGCGAACGCCGGGTCGGCCTGCGAGCGCCGGCCGTCGAGCTCGACCCGCGCGTCGTGGCGTACGACGCCCCCGTCGAGCACGATGACGCGGTCGGCCAGCACGATCGCCTCGTCGACGTCGTGGGTGACCAGCAGCACGGCCGGCTGGTGCACCTCGCACAGCTTGCGCAGCAGCGTGTGCATGCGGATCCGGGTGAGCGCGTCGAGGGCGCCGAACGGCTCGTCGGCCAGCAGCAGCTGCGGGTCGCGGACCAGCGAGCGGGCCAGCGACGCGCGCTGCTGCTCGCCGCCGGAGAGCTCGTGGGGCCAGGCCTTCTCGCGGCCGGCGAGGCCGACCTCGGCGAGCGCCTGGCGACCGCGGTCCGACGCGTCGCCGGCGCGCAGGCCGAGCGTCACGTTGTCGAGGACGCGCTTCCACGGCAGCAGCCGGGAGTCCTGGAAGACGACCGACACCTTGTCGGGGACCTCGATGACCCCCGTGCCGGCAACGTTGCGGTCCAGGCCGGCGAGGGACCGGAGCAGCGTGCTCTTGCCCGAGCCGCTGCGGCCGAGCAGGGCCACGAACTCACCGGGCGCGATGTCGAGGTCGAGGCCGTTGAGCACGCCACCCGCCTCGTTGAAGCTGCGGTGCAGGGACCTCACCCGCACCGCGGGACTCAGCTCGCCAGCGTACGACGCCATGACAGTGCCTTCCTCTCGATCAGTCGGACGACCGCGTCGGCGGTGACGCCGAGCAGCGCGTAGACGACCAGGCCGACGACGATGATGTCGGTCTGCCCGTAGTTGGACGCGAGCGTGATCATGTGGCCGATCCCGCTCGTGGCGTTGATGACCTCGACCACGACCAGCGCCAGCAGCGACGAGGTCACCGCGAAGCGCAGCCCGAGCAGGAAGCCGGGCATCGCGCCGGGGAGGACGACGTGGCGCACGAACTCGCTGCGGGACACACCGAGCGTCTCGGCGAGCTCCGCGTACCTGCCCTCGATCGTGCGCAGGCCGTTGTGGGTGTGGATGTAGATCGGCACGAAGACGGCCAGCGCGATGGTGATGACCTTCATCGGCTCGCCGATGCCGAGCCACAGGATCAGCAACGGGATGAGCGCGAGCGTCGGGATGGAGCGCTTGACCTGGATCGGCCCGTCGATGAGGGACTCACCGACCCGGGACAGGCCGGAGACCACGGCGAGGAGCGTGCCGACGACGACGCCGAGACCCAGTCCGAGGGCCGCGCGAATGCCCGACGTCACCAGGCTCTCCTGCAGACGGCCGCTCTCGATCAGCGTGCCCGCGGTCTGCAGGACCGTCCAGGGCTCGGTGAGCGTGCGCGGGTCGAGCAGCCCGGTGGCCGAGCCCACCACCCAGGCGGCCAGCAGCACGACGATCCCGATGAGGCCGCCGAAGCGGATCGGCTCGCCGGGGCCGAGCCGGCGGCGGATGGGGCGTACGTCCTCGGCCTCCGCGAGGGGCCGGGCGGGCGCGGCGAGGTGGCCGGTGAGGGTCGTCATGAGCCCTCCACCGCGGCCGCGATCGCCTTCTCGTAGCGCCGGTCGTAGAGAGTCTCCACGTCCAGCGGCTCCTGGTCCTGCGCCTCGACCAGCGTGTCCACGGTCTCCTGGTGGCGGGCGATGAACTCGTCCCAGCTCGTCGGCACCGTGAACTGGCCCAGCGCGTCGACCACGTACTGCGCGTCCTCGGGCGAGAGCCCCTCGTGGTCGACGTAGTACGCCTCCGCGAACTCGTCCGGGTTGTCGGAGATCCACTGCTGGGCCTTGGCCCACGCGGCGACGTACTCCTTGATCGCGGCCGCCTTGTCGGCGTCCTCGAGCACGGTGGTCGGCGTGTAGAGGGTCCACGCGTCGTCGCGCACGCCGGGGGCGATGGTGGTGGCACCGTCCTGCTCGTACTTGGCGAGGTAGGTCTTGACCAGGGTCTGGCCGAGCGGCGCGACGTCGACCTGCTTGCTGGCCAGGGCCACGGAGAAGGCGTCGTCGACGCTCTGCATCTCGACGAACTCGACGTCGTCCTGGGTCAGGCCGGCCTCGCGGAGCACGTTGAGCACCAGGGCGCCCTGCGCCTGGCCGGGGCTGTAGGCGATCTTCTTGCCCTCGAGGTCCTCGATCGAGGTCACGTCGACGCCGGGCGCGACGCCGAGCTCGTAGGTCGGGTGCTCCATCGGGTCGACCGTCTCGCGGGCGGCGACGATGCGGACGTCGGTGCCGGTCCAGTGGGCGAAGAGCGGCGGGATGTCGGCGACCGACCCGATGTCGATCGCGTCGGCGCGGAAGGCCTCCAGTGTCTTGGGGCCGCCGGTGATGTTGGCCCACTCGACGTCGATGTCGAGGTCGTCGATCAGCCCGGACGTCTCGAGGGCCACCTGCGTGGCCGGGTCACCGACGCGCAGCACGGTGCCGTCGGACGGCGCGTCGGGCAGCGCGGCGGAGAGCTCCAGCCTGGGACCGGCCTGCTCACCGCCGCAGGCGGACAGGGCGAGGAGGCCGGCGGTGGCCAGCAGGGCGGCTCGGGTCAGGGTGCGGGTGCGCCCTCGTCGTGGCATCAGGGGTACTCCTTCTCGGAACAGCGGACTGCAAAAGTAATGTAACTCGCTCGACTTTACTGACTTTGAGGTGACAGGAGTTCCCGTCCACCGGCGCCGACCACGGTCGGCGCGTGCGTGAGGTCAGCGCAGGAGCGGCAGCAGCGAGTCGCCGATGCGCACGATCTCGCGCTCGTACGGCGTGTCGCTGAGCACGAAGTGGCTGACGCCGAGGTCGGCGTAGCGGCGCAGGGCCTTGGCCACGTCGTCCGGCGAGCCGACCAACCAGGTCGTGCCGGCGCCGCCGCCACCCACGCGGCCAGGGGCCGTGTAGAGGCAGTCGTCGAGCACGTCGCCCTGCTCGGCGAGGTCGAGCAACCGCTGCTGCCCGACCGCCACCCGGCGACCGGGATCGACCGCCCACTCGTGCTGGCCCTCGGCCATCGCGGCGACCTTCGCCTCGGCGTCGGCCCAAGCCTCCTCGGTCGTTGCGCGGACGAGGGTCGTGATGCGCAGGCCGAACTCCAGCGGCGGCAGGTCGCGGTCGAGCTCGGCGCACAGCGTCCGGAGGTGGTCGATCCGCGCCGCCACTCCGTCGAGCGGCTCGCCCCAGAAGAGCTGCACGTCCGCCTCGGCGGCCGCGGTGCGCTGGGCGGCCTCGGACGCGCCGCCGAAGTAGAGCTGCGGGTGCGGCCGTCCCTCGCGCCCCACCGGCTTGTGCTCGAGGGTCGCGCCCTCAGCCCGGTAGTGAGCACCCTCGAAGCTGATGTCGTCCTCGGTCCAGTAGCGCCGCACGAGCCGCATGAACTCGCGCGTCCGGGCATAGCGCTGCGCCTGGTCGCCCTCGTCGTCGCCGTACTGCGGCTGGTGGTCGGGGCCGCTCACGACGTTCACCCTGACCCGGCCGCCGCTCAGCTGGTCGAGCGTGGCGGCTGACGACGCGAAGTGCGCCGGCGTCCAGTAGCCCGGCCGGATCGCGATCAGCGGGTTGAACGTCGTCGTGGCGGCAGCCAGCGCGGTGGCGACCGTGAAGGTGTCCGGCCGCTTCCAGCCGGTGCCGATCAGCGCCCCTCCCCACCCGTGCTCCTCGGTCAGGCGAGCGAGCGCGGTCAGGCGTGCGAGGCTGTTGTGCCCCGAGACCGCGTCGTCGAGCCGGTGCCCCGCCGTCACCTGGTTGGGGATGTACCAGAGGAACTCCATCGTGCGCCTTTCTATGTAATCTCTACTGTGTTACTAGAGATAGCACACGCGGCCGTAGACCCCGCCCTCCCACGCCCACATGGCGATACCTGAGGACGCGGCGGACGGAGATGAGGGCCGGGGACCACCGCGGCGTCCTCAGACATCTCGACCACAAGCGGTCAGCGGATGGCCTGAAGGAGTCCTAGCCTCGGGTCATGGACATGAAGCTGGAGCTGGTGATGGTGCCCGTGACCGACGTCGACCGGGCCAAGGAGTTCTACGAGAAGGTGGGCTTCGTCGTCGACCACGACCAGGTGGTGAGCGACGACGTGCGGTTCGTCCAGCTCACGCCGCCGGGGTCCGCGTGCTCGATCGCGATCGGCAAGGGGCTCACCCAGATGGAGCCCGGGTCGCTCGACAACATGCAGATGGTGATCGCCGACGCCGACGCGACCCACGCGGACCTCGTCGCGCGCGGTATCGAGGTCAGCGAGGTCGACGAGCTGGCCTGGGGTCGCTTCGTCTTCTTCGCCGACCCCGACGGCAACGGCTGGTCCCTCCAGCAGCTGCCCGACTGGTCGGCGGGCGCGGGCGGAGAGGGCTACCAGGGATGACCGGGCTCGCTCGTCGACCCGGGCGCGCTCCGGGGGGTGCCGGGTTGAAGGACGGTGACCCGACGTTTCGGGGGTCCTGTCGGGCCACCGCCGAGGAGGACTCCATCAAGCGCGTCTGAGGGACTGGTGAACGGTTCACCACCTGCATCCTGAGAAGTCCGATCGTTGCGGTTCCGTGACCCGGCCGCCGCGACGGCGCCGTCGCTCAGACGAGCGGCGGCTGGGTCTTCTCCCGCACCTCGTCCTCGGTGACCCCCGGGGCGAGCTCGACGAGCTTGAGTGCCCGGTCGCCGAGGGTGCCGGACGGGGCGACCTCACCGGTCGTCGGGTCGATCACGTCGATGACCGCGAGGTCGGTGATGATCCGCTGCACCACACGCTTGCCGGTGTAGGGCAGGTCGCACTCGTCGAGGATCTTCAGCGACCCGTCCTTGGCGGTGTGCTCCATCAGCACGATCACCCGCTTGGCGCCGTGGACGAGGTCCATCGCGCCACCCATGCCCTTGACCATCTTGCCGGGGATCATCCAGTTGGCGATGTCACCGACCGCGGACACCTGCATGGCACCGAGGATCGCGGCGTCGATCTTGCCGCCGCGGATCATCCCGAACGACTGCGCGGAGTCGAAGAACGACGCCCCCTTGCGCAGGGTCACCGTCTCCTTGCCCGCGTTGATCAGGTCGGGGTCCTCCTCGCCCTCGAACGGGTACGCCCCCACGCCGAGGATGCCGTTCTCCGACTGCAGCACCAGCTCGACGTCGTCGCCGACGTAGTTGGGCACCAGGGTCGGCAGCCCGATGCCGAGGTTCACGTAGGAGCCGTCCTGCAGCTCCGAGGCGGCCCGGGCCGCCATCTGCTCACGCGTCCAGCTCATGTCAGCCTCCGAGTCCGTGCGTCGCCGCGTCGTCCACCAGCGCGTCCCCCGATGCATCTGCGGGAGCGTCGGGCCTCTGAGGACGAGGTCGCGTGGTGACCTTCTCGATCTTCTTGTCCGCCGCCTGCTCCGCAGTCAGCTGCACGACCCGCTGCACGTAGACACCGGGGGTGTGGACGTCGTTCGGGTCGAGCTCGCCGGGCTCGACGAGCTCCTCGACCTCCGCGATCGTGACCCGGCCGCACATCGCGGCCAGCGGGTTGAAGTTGCGCGCGGACTGCCGGTAGACCAGGTTGCCGTGCCGGTCGCCCTTCCAGGCGCGCACCAGGCCGTAGTCGGCGACGATCGCCTCCTCCAGGACGTACTCCTTGTCTCCCTCCGCGGTGGAGAACACCTTCGTCTCCTTCGGCGGCGACGACACGATGACGTTGCCCGCGTCGTCGTACTTCCACGGCAGGCCGCCCTCGGCGACCTGGGTGCCGACACCCGTCGCGGTGTAGAAGCCCGGGATGCCCGAGCCGCCGGCGCGCATCCGCTCGGCGAGCGTGCCCTGCGGGGTGAGCTCGACCTCGAGCTCACCGGAGAGGTACTGCCGGGCGAACTCCTTGTTCTCCCCGACGTAGGAGGAGATCATCCGCCGGATCCGCTTGGCGAAGAGCAGCCGACCCAGGCCCCACTCGTCCACGCCGCAGTTGTTGGAGACCGCCTCGAGGTCGGCCGTGCCCGCCTCGAGGATCGCGTCGATGAGCACCGAGGGGATGCCGGAGAGGCCGAACCCGCCGACCGCGAGCCTCGCGCCGTCCGGGATGTCGGCGACCGCCTCGGCCGCGGAAGAGACCACTTTGTCCATGCCCGAGACCCTAGCGGGGGTGTGACCGCCGCCACCGTGTGGGCGGGCACCACAGTGCGGCCGGGCGGATGTGTCCCGGAGCGGGTGTGCCAGCGGGCTCGGAGGACATGGAAAGCCGGGCCCGGGGAAGAGGCACCCTCCCCGGACCCGGCCAGTCTCAGTGCCGGACCTGCGACGTCATCGCCTGGCCAGGCGCTCCTTCACCTGGGCGAGCAGGGCGGCGCGGAGCTCCCCCTCGACCTTGGTGCGGACCAGCTTGCGCAGCTCCTTCAGCTCCTTCGTCGCTGCCTTCCGGTCGCCCGACCTCTCGGCCTTGCGGGCGTCCTTGTCGGCCTGCAGCAGCTTGTTGGCGAGCCTGGGACCGATCTCTCCGTCGGAGGCCACGGTCTTCACCACGTTCTTCAGCGACCTCCCGGTCGCCTGCACGGTGAAGACCACCGTGCGCGAGCTGGTGTTGCCGGCACCGTCCGTCGCCGTGACCGTGAGGACGTGGCGGCCCGTGGACAGCGTCCACATCTGCCACGCGCCCGCCTCGACGGTCTCCCCGTCGAGCACCGCCCGCACGCTTCGGACCCCCGACGTCGCGTCCGTCGCCGTCCACGCCACGTCCGTCGCCTGGTGGCTCGGGTAGGTGCGTGCCCGGATCCCGGCGATCGCGACCTCCGGCTCACCGGTGTCGACCGCGATGACCTTCGACTGCGCCGTCTCGATGTTGCCGGCCTCGTCGACCGACCGCACCTCGAGGACATGGCGGCCCTGCGCGGTGACCGTGAACGGAGCGGTGTACGCCGTCCACGCGCCGTTGCCGATGCGGTACTCGGTGCGTGCCACGCCGGAGCCGGCGTCGGTCGCCGAGAGTGTGACCTTCGGAGCCGTGGTGAACCAGCCGGCGCTGCCGTCGGGCGAGCCCGGGTCGGTCCGCAGGGTGGTCACCGGAGCGGTCGTGTCGGCGGGCGGTCCGTCGACGGTGAGGGACTGCTCCTCCTCCACGTTGCCGGCGACGTCGGTGGAGCGGAAGCGGACCGTGTGGTCACCGGGGCCGGTCACGACGACCGGGCCGGTGTAGTCGGTCCAGGACCCGCCGTCGACCCGGTACTCGGTCGAGGCGACGCCCGACGTGGCGTCGGTCGGGCTGAGCACGACCTCCACCCCGTTGTCGGCCTTCTCCTGGGTCGCCCCCGTCGCTGGGGCGACGGTGTCGACCTTCACCTCGGACGACTTCACCTCCTCGACGTTGCCGGCCTCGTCGGTGGAGCGGAACTCGACGGTGTGCTCACCGTCGGGCACCGGCACCGCGCCGGCGTACGCCGTCCACGCGCCGTCGTTGATCCGGTACTCGGTCGACGCGACACCCGAGCCGTCGTCCTCCGCGGCCAGCGTGAAGCTCGGGCCGGTGACGTACCAGCCCTCCTCCCCGTCGGCCGTGCCCGGGACCCACGTGATGCTCGTTGTGGGCGCCTCCTCGTCGGCCGGCGGCTCCTCCTCGGCGTCGAGGTGGAAGTAGTCGAACTCCACCGTGACGGGCTCCTCCTGGTTCGGACCGATCGCCATCAGGCCGAGCGAGTTGAGCGGTCCGTCGTAGGTGATGCCGTTGCCGATCGGCGTCCAGGAGGCACCCGCCGTCGACTTGACCGCTGCGGTGTAGGTCGTGCCGACCTTGGTCACCTGCACCCACCAGTAACCGCTCTCGGTGGTGTTGGCGATGTCGATCTGGTCGCCGCCGGCGACGCCGCTGCCGCCCTTCTCCGCGGCCAGCTCGGCTCGCAGGTCGAGGGGGCTTCCGGGCGCGTTGTAGGCGACGACGTCTGCCTTGGCGTAGTTGTCGTCGTTGCCGTACATCAGCAGTCCGGCCAGCTGCCACTGGTGCTTGAGCGGCGCCTTGAGCTTGGTCTCGGCCACCCAGTCACCCGCGGGCGCGTCCTGCAGGATGAAGTTGCGCGGCTGGATCGGGTTGGCGCCGTTGATGTCGCCCGGCTCCGTCTCGATCGTGAGGTGACCGCCGGCCACCGACTCCTTGTGCGAGTTGTAGCGCACCGACTCCGCCCAGCGGCACCCGTCGAGCGCGGTGCCGTCGAACTCGTCGTCGGCCGCGACGGCCGGGGCCGTGGCGTCCGGGGTCACCCGGAGGTAGTCGACCTGCGCCACTCGGGGAGTGGTGCCCAGGTCGCCGGCCGCCATCAGGCCGATCTTCGTGCCCGTCCCGGTCTTGAGGGCGAGCGACCCGGCCAGCGCGGTCCACGCCGTGCCGTCCGCGGAGTAGGCACCGGTGAGCGTGCCGCCCGTGTTGGTCAGCCTCAGGTGGATCGTGGTCGGGAAGTCCGCCGGGAGCGTCGGTGCGGCGGGGGTGGTGCGGTTGCCGCCCGTCTCGGTCTGGAACTCCACGAACCGCGTGCCGTTGTCACGACGCACGAACCCGATCTTGTTGTACTCGTTGTCCGACTGGTGCACGACCAGGCCGGCCCACTGCCAGTGTGCGCTGTGGTCCAGGGTGATCTTCGTGGTGGCCGTCCAGTTGCCGGTGGGCACGGGCTGGCCGGCGAAGCTCACCGGTCCGGTGCTCGCCTCGTTGATGTCACCGGTCGTGACGGGCAGGCGAAGGGTGCCGCCGGCCTGGGTGATCGGTGCACCGGGTGCGTGGCGCATGGCCCACTTGGGCAGCAGTGCCGGGGAGTCGAACTCGTCCGAGACGGGACCGGTGACGCAGGTCAGCGGGTCGCTCGGCGTCTCCGGCTCGGGCTCCGGCTCCTGCGGGTCGCTGTCGATCGCGAACTGCGAGAAGTCGGCCGTCCGCACCCCGGACTCGTGGGCCATGATGAAGAAGCCGGCGTCCTGGGTGTCGGCGATGCCGGCGAGGGTCGCGGCGGTCCCGATCTGGGTCCACGTGTTGCCGTTGTTGGACCAGTACGCCGACACCTGGTCGCCGCGGCGGCTGAGCTTGAGCCACTTCGGGACGGTGCTGGTGCCGCCGGCGATGGATGCGTTGAGCTGGCCGTTGCCGTCGGGGTCGGTGAGGAACTCCATCCCGGCGGCACGTCGCCACGCGAGCATGGCGTAGCCGGGCGAGGTGCCGGGCTGCGTCATGTCGTTGCGGATGATCAGACCGGCCTTGCCCGAGTTGTTCACCAGGGTGCTGGCGTCGACGCGCACGATGGCGTCGTACTCCTCGTCACCCGCGGCCGGCTGGTAGAGCGTCGTGTACTGGTCGACGCCCTGCCAGGCGTTGGCGCCCGCACCGGAGATGCGGAACTGTCCGGCACCGAGGCGCTCGAACTCGCCGTTGACGTTGGTGAACGGGACCAGGTCGCCGAAGAGCTCGCCGACCTGCACCTGCACCAGCCGTGAGGTGGTGACGTTGCCGTCGTCGTCGGTCGCCTTCGCGGTGAGCTCGTGGAGGCCCTCGTCGTCCGGCGTGGTCCAGTCGGCGGTGTAGGGCGCGGTGGCGTCCTCGCCGATCTTGGTGTCGCCGGCGAAGAACTCGACCTTGGCGATGGAACCGTCGGCGTCGGTCGCCTCGGCGGCCACCGTCACCTGCGCACCGGGGTCGAGCTTGTCGCCGTCGGCCGGCCCGGTGATCGTGACGATCGGCTTGGCCTCGGGCGAGACGCCCTGGCCGACGGCCTCGAAGAAGTTGAGCTTGATGTCGCTCGCCCCGGTGAAGACCAGGTGGAGGTCCATCGTCTCGTTGCCGAGCTCGCTCACGTCGACTGCGACGTCGCGGTACTGCAGGCCGGTCGCGGGGACCGCTGCCGTCCCGACGACCTCACCGGTCGGGCTGTCCTTGCGCAGCTCGATGGTGCCGCCGGCGGCGTTGGCCTGGACCCGGAGCTTGAAGGTGTCGATCTGGTGGAAGTTCACCGGCTCGAACCGGAGCCAGGCGTCGCCCTTGCCGACCACCACCTGGCCGCCTCCGGCCGCGTCGCGTCCCGGCGCCAGGGTCGCGGTGTCGGACTTGGCGTCGAACCACTCGGCCTGGCGCAGCTTCGGGAAGATGACCGCGGTGTCGGAGCCCATCAGCGGGTCGTCGCCGTCGGCGCCTCCCGTGTCGGTGTAGCGGGCATCCACGGCGTAGAAGATGTTCTCGTCGGCCGCGTGGCCGCCGACGCTCGTGGTGGTGCTCCCCGTGAGGCCGCGCGAGGCGGTCAGCGGGTGTGCGTGGTCGTCGTGGCCGAGCGCGGGCTGCACCTCGACGGACTGCGGGTCGACGCCGTCACCCTCCTCGGGGTCGGTCACCTCCACGTTCCAGCTGATGGTGTCGCCGAAGTCGAAGAAGGAGCCGTCGGGCGGGGTCTCGAGGTCCACCACGGGCCGCGTGTTGCCGACCGTGATCGGCACCGTCGTCGTACCGGCCTTGCCGGCCGGGTCGGTGACGGTGAGGCGGGCGTTGAAGACGCCCTCCTCCTCGTAGGTGTGGGCGGCCCTGACGCCGGTGGCGTCCGTGGTGCCGTCGGCGTCGAAGTCCCACTCGTAGGTGAGCTCCTCCTCCTCGGGGTCGGTCGAGCCGCTGCCGTCGAAGGTCACCTCGAGGGGCGCCTGGCCCGAGTCGGGCGCTGCGGCGATGCGGGCCACCGGCGAGCGGGAGCCGCTGATGTAGTCGATGCGGTAGAGACCCGACGTCGGGTTGTCACGGCCGTAGCCGCCGCCCCAGTCCAGGACGTACATCGATCCGTCAGGACCGAACTTCGAGTCGATCGGCGCCAGGAACGGCACGTCCGGGAGGAACGGGTTGACCTTCTCCACCTGGGTGCCCTGAGCCGCGGCGGGGTTCTTCAGCTGGATGTTGTACATCTTGTTGCGCGCCCAGTCGTAGAAGAACGGCTTGCCGTCGTACGACTTCGGGAACTTGGTGTCCGACTCCAGCTCCTCGTCGAAGCGGTAGACGGGGCCGCCCATGGGAGCGAGGCCGCCGCCCTGCGGGATGGCACCGACCGACGAGCGGCGGTAGCCGTAGTACATGTCCGCGGCGCGGGCCGGCGGCAGGTTCGTGAGGCCGGTGTTGCGCGAGGAGTCGTTGACCGGGTTGGCGCAGTCGAAGTAGGCGCCGACGACCGGTGGGTTCAGCGGCGTCGTGGTGCCGTAGTCGACGTCGCGGAAAGGCTCGCCGTTGGGGTTCTGGCCCAGGTGGTTGCCGCCCATGCAGAGCGGCCAGCCGTAGTTGCCCGCGCTCTTGATCAGGTTCCACTCGGCGATGCCGGCGGGACCGCGCGTGGCGGGGGCGTCGGTGCCGTTGTCCGGCGAGTAGTCGGCCATGCTCAGCCAGCCGGTCTCGTTGTCGATGGAGAACCGGAACGGGTTGCGGAAGCCCATCGCGTAGATCTCGGGCAGGGTCTTGTCGCGCCCGGCGTCCTCGGACTCGGGGAACAGGTTGCCCTCGGGGATCGTGTAGCTCGAGCCGACGCCCGGCTCGCCCGGCTGGTCGACGGGGTTGATGCGCAGGATCTTGCCGCGCAGGTCGTTGGTGTTGGCCGAGGTCTCGCGGGCGTCGTGGAAGGTGCCGGCGCGCTCGGACAGCGGGGCGTAGCCACCGGACGGCTCGGAGTGCGGGTTGACGTCGTCGCCGACGCCGATGAACAGGTTGCCCTGGTCGTCGATGTCCAGGCCGCCACCGGTGTGGCCGGGCTCGTCGGGAAGGCGTCGGGCGGGGATCTTGATGATCACCTTCTCCGACGCGGGGTCGACCACCCCGTTGGCGAAGGTGAAGCGGGAGACGGTCGACCAGAAGTTCTCCGGCAGGGAGTTGTTGGGCGACTGCGCCGACCGGTAGAGGAAGATGTGGCCGTTCGTCGTGAAGTCCGGGTCGAGCGCGACGCCGAGCAGGCCGTCCTCACCGTCCGAGTAGACGGGCAGGGTCAGGACCGTGGTCACGGCCTGCGACTTCGGGTCGTACATCCGCAGCTGACCGCGGACGAGCTCGGTGTAGAAGACCTTGCCGTCCTCGGCGACGTCGATCGCGAAGGGCGCGGAGGTGTTCTGGTCGAGCGGGATGCGCTCGAAGTTGCTCCACACGGTGCCGCCGCAGTCGCCCTCCTCGAGGCCGGCGACGTACTTCACGCCGCCCACGAGCTCGGTCATGAAGTCCGGCTCGTCGTAGTGCGAGGGGAAGTGACCGAGCGCGGTGCCCCAGAAGCGGCCACCCTCGTAGGGCTTGCACCAGGTGATCGGGTGGTCGTAGCCCATGTTGCCGCCGGAGTAGGTGGACTCGTCCATGGACTGGAGCACGTGGGCGGTGCCACGCACGTTGTTGCTGAAGTTGTACCACTCGTCGTTGCGGGTCCAGCGGGTCACGTCCTCGGTGCCCGTGAAGTGCTTGGTGGACGGGTGGGTGGTGTCCTCGTTGCGTACGACGCCGGACGGGCCGGGGTCGGTGCCGGTGGGCGCGTGGCCGGGCATCAGCGAGCCGACCATGTTGTCCCACCACGGGTAGTTGCCGCGCATGTCCAGGGCGTTGTGCACCGCCGCGATGCCGTTGCCCTGCGCCTGCCACCGCTCCAGCGCCGCCTTCTCGGAGGCGTTCCACGGGTCGCCGTTGGCCTGGAAGACGAGGATCGCGTCGAACGGCGCGAGGCCCTCGTCGGTGAACACCGCCTCGGAGCCGCCGGCCGTCTCCTTGTGCACGACCGACACGGTCATGCCCGCCGCCTCAAGGGCCGTCTTCACCTTCGGCGTCGCCTGCGCGATGGCCGCGTCGTGCCAGTCGCCCGCGGCGTCCTCGGTGAAGATGAGCACGTGCCCGTGGCCCTCGTGGGCCTGGGCGGGCAGGGCGGTGGCGACGCCGAGCAGCACGCTGCCGACGAGCGCGACCACGGCGGTCAGCGCGGTGCCGACGGTGGATCGCCGGGCGATCGGTCGTCGCGAGGTGGTGGTGGACATCCCAGTGCCTCCAAGTTGGCGGGGTGTGGCGGGTGCGGCGGTACGAGCCGATGCGGACGCGCGTGTGACCTCGGTCACCGTGCTTCTCGGACGCTCCCAGACTTTTGTTTGGCGGTCAAGCAAAAGACGGACGCCGTGGACACAAAGACGCACGTTGACGCGTAGAAGCGCGCGGAACTTGCCGATCCCGGGTGGCTATCCTCGGCTCGTGACCGCCAGCGCCGATCGTCCCCACGACTGGCCGAAGGTGCGCCTGCACGTCGTCACCGGCAAGGGCGGCACCGGGAAGTCGACGGTCGCGGCGGCGCTGGCCCTGGCGCTGGCCACGTCCGGTCGGAACGTGCTCCTCTGCGAGGTCGAGGGCCGCCAAGGCATCGCCCGCATGTTCGACGTCGACCCGCTCCCCTACGACGAGCGTCGCATCGCCAAGGGCGCGCCCGACCAGGACGGACGCGCCGGCCAGGTCCACGCGCTCCACATCGATCCCGAGTCGGCGCTGCTGGAGTACCTCTCGATGTACTACAAGCTCGGGCGCGCCGGGAAGGCGCTCGACCGCTTCGGCGTCATCGACTTCGCCACCACCATCGCGCCCGGCGTGCGCGACGTGCTCCTCACCGGCAAGGTCTACGAGGCGGTGCAGCGGCCCCGCGGCGGTCGGCACAAGGACCAGATCACGTACGACGCCGTGGTGCTCGACGCGCCACCCACCGGCCGCATCTGCCAGTTCCTCGGCGTGAACTCCGAGCTGGCCGGCCTCGCCAAGGTGGGCCCCATCAAGACCCAGGCCGACAAGGTGATGGAGCTGCTGCGCTCATCGCGCACGGCCGTGCACCTCGTCACGATCCTGGAGGAGATGCCCGTCCAGGAGACGTCGGACGGCATCGCCGAGCTCCGCGCGGCGGACCTGCCCGTCGGTGGCGTCGTGGTCAACCTGGTGCGACCGCAGGCCCTCAGCCCGAGCGCGCTGGCGCAGGTGCGCGACGACACCGTCGACCCGACCGCGGTGACCTCGGAGCTGACCCGGGCCCGGGTCGACGTCGACGCCGACCTCGTGCGGTCGCTCGTCGCCGAGGCGCGCGACCACGCCGTACGACGTCACCTCGAGGACGAGCAGCGCGAGCTCGTCGCGGCCGAGCGCGTGCCCACCTACGAGCTGCCGCGCCTCGCGAGCGGCATCGACCAGGGGGCGCTCGTCGAGCTGGCCCAGCTGCTGCGCCACCAGGGGATGGCATGAAACTCACCCCACGACGTTCTCCTCCTCCGCTCCGCTCCCCCGGACAACGCCGCAGGGGCCCCGAATGAAGACCACCCCACCCGTGCTGGACGTCGACGCACTGCTCGACGACCGGACCACCGAGATCATCGTGTGCTGCGGGGCAGGCGGTGTCGGCAAGACCACGACGGCCGCCGCGCTCGCGCTGCGCGCCGCCGAGCGGGGACGCAAGGTGGTCGTGCTGACCATCGACCCGGCGCGCCGGCTCGCGCAGTCGATGGGCATCGGGCAGCTCGACAACACCCCGCGCCCGGTCGCCGCCGTCGACGCTGCCGCGGGCGGGTCGCTCGACGCGATGATGCTCGACATGAAGCGCACCTTCGACGAGGTGGTCGAGTCGCAGGCCAGCCCGGAGAAGGCCAGGCAGATCCTGGAGAACCCGTTCTACGTCGCGCTGTCGAGCTCGTTCGCGGGCACCCAGGAGTACATGGCGATGGAGAAGCTGGGCCAGCTGCACCGGCAGGCGCTGGCCGACGGCAGCCACGACCTGATCGTGGTCGACACCCCGCCCTCACGCTCGGCGCTCGACTTCCTCGATGCCCCGGAGCGGCTGTCCAGCTTCCTCGACGGTCGTTTCATCCGGCTGCTGCTGGCCCCGGCCCGCGGCCCGGCCAAGCTGATGACGGCCGGCTTCTCTGTCGTGACGAACGCCCTGACCAAGGTGCTCGGGGCGCAGGTGCTGCGCGACATGCAGACGTTCGTCGCGGCCTTCGACACCCTCTTCGGCGGCTTCCGCCAGCGGGCGGACACGACGTTCGCGCTGCTCCAGGCCGACGGCACGGCCTTCGTCGTGGTCGCCGCACCGGAGCCGGACGCGCTGCGCGAGGCGGCGTACTTCGTCGACCGGCTCACCGACGACGACATGCCGCTGGCGGGCCTGGTCGTCAACCGGGCCAGCCCGTCGGCACGCACCGAGCTGTCGGCGGAGGCGGCGATCACCGCCGCCGACCGGCTGCAGGCGGGCGACTCCTCGTCACTGACCGCCGGTCTGCTCCGGCTACACGCCGACCGGGTCCACATCATCGAGCGCGAGCAGCACCTGCGCGAGCGCTTCGCTGCGTCCCACCCGACGGTGCCGACCGCGGTCGTGCCCGCGATGGCGAGCGACGTCCACGACCTCGACGGCCTGCGGACGATCGGCGACTCCCTGGCGGGGCGAGACTGAACACGTCTCGCCTCCACGAGGGATGGCGCCGCACGTCACGTCAGACGGAGACGGAAGGAGCCTCGACCTTGGTGCGGGCGGTCTCGAGGATGGTGCGCCACGACGAACCGGGGCGACGGCGGAGCAGCGCACGGCGCTCACGCTCGGTCATCCCACCCCAGACGCCCCACTCGATCTGGTTGTCCAGCGCCTCGGCGAGGCACTCGGTCCGCACGGGGCATCCCGCGCAGACCTGCTTGGCCTTGTTCTGCTCCGCGCCACGCACGAACAGTGCGTCCGGCGTGTCGCCCTTGCATGCGGCGCGTGCTGCCCAGTCCTCGACCCACATAAGAAAACCCCACGGTGATTGTCGAGCCGGTCGGCCGCCCCCATAGCGGCCATCCCTGACTCCGAGTGAAAAGTAAACGAATCACCCCCGGTCCAGACAGACACCGTGTGGCTCAATTCGTATAGTCCAATGTGACTATCCGGCTGCGCGGCTGGAATTCCGGGTGATAGGCGTCCGCCCCGTACTCTGGTGCGCATGTCCTCACGCTCGTCCTCGCCCTCCGGGCGCCCCCCGGGCCGTCCCGCCGGTCGCGTGGCGTCCCACCTCGCGGTGATGGCTGCCGTCGCGGTCGTCATGGGTGTCCTCGTCGCCTGCCTCGCCATCCCGTTCGCGGGCCTGGTCGGCGTGGCGGCCAAGGACGTCAGCAAGGGCATGGTCAACCTCCCCGAGTCGCTCGAGGCGAAGGACCTGTCGCAGAAGACGCGCATCTACGACGTCAACGGCAACCTGATCGCCTCGCTCTACGACCAGAACCGCATCAACGTGCCGCTGGCCTCGATCTCGCGCCCCATGGTCAAGGCGATCGTCGCGATCGAGGACTACCGCTTCTACGAGCACGGTGCCCTCGACCTCAAGGGCACGGTCCGCGCCTTCGTCACCAACCAGGCCAACGGCGGCTCGGTGCAGGGCGGCTCGTCGATCACCCAGCAGATGGTCAAGCAGACGCTGCTCTACCAGGCGGAGACGGACGAGGAGCGCAAGGCGGCGACCGAGGAGACCTACGCGCGCAAGATCCGCGAGCTCCGCTACGCGATCGCCTTCGAGAAGAACCACAGCAAGGACTGGATCCTCGAGCGCTACCTCAACATCGCCTACTTCGGCGACGGTGCCTTCGGCGTCCAGTCGGCCGCGCGCCACTTCTTCTCCAAGAACGCCAAGGACCTCAACCTGCTCGAGTCGGCGACCCTTGCCGGCCTCGTGAAGAACCCCGTCGGCTACGACCCCGTCGACAACCCCGAGCGCGCCGAGGGCCGGCGCAACGTCGTCCTCGACCGGATGGCCCAGCTCGGCATCCTGACCGAGAAGAAGGCCGAGCGGCTCAAGGGCAAGCCCCTGGCGAAGACGCTCGACATCGAGACGTCGCCCAACGGCTGCCAGCAGTCGCGGGCGCCGTTCTTCTGCGACTACGTCGTCAACTGGCTGCTCAAGGACCCGGTGCTCGGCGACACGCCCAAGGAGCGACGCCGCACGCTGAACAACGGCGGCCTGACGATCAACACCACGATCGACCTCGACATGCAGAAGGCCGCCGACGACTCCGTTTCGTCGCACGTCTACCAGACCGACCAGGCCATCGGCGGCCTGGCGATGATCGAGCCCGGCACCGGCGACGTCCGGGCGCTCGCCCAGTCGCGCCCGATGGGCAAGGACAAGCAGGGCGGCGAGACCTACCTGAACTACACCGTCCCGAAGAAGTACGGCGACGCCAACGGCTTCCAGGCCGGCTCGACGTTCAAGCTCTTCGTCCTCGCCGCCGCCATCAACCAGGGCATCCCGCTGAGCACCAGCATCAGCGCGCCGCAGACGATGCACTTCGACGACTGGGACTTCGAGACGTGCGACGGCCCCTACGCCGGCGACCAGAAGGGCTGGGACCCGGAGAACTCCACCGGTTCCGGCACGTTCGACCTCTACAGCGGCACCCAGCAGTCGGTGAACACCTTCTTCGCCCAGCTCGAGACCCGCACCGGCATGTGCGAGCCGCTCGAGCTGGCCGAGAAGATGGGCGTGAAGGTGCCCAAGGCCCAGCAGGTGCCGTCGTGGATCCTCGGCGTCTCCGACGCCGACCCGCTGACCATGGCGCAGGCCTACGCCACCTTCGCTGCCCGCGGCCTGCACTGCGACCCCCGTCCGGTCACCCAGGTGCTCGACTCGTCGGGCGCGTCGCTCAAGGACTTCGCCAGCCAGTGCGAGCAGGTCATGCCCGGGGCCACCGCCGACGCCGTCAACGACATCCTGCGCGGCGTCATGGAGCCCGGCGGGTTCGGGCAGAACATCGCCATCGACAGGCCCTCGGCGGGCAAGACCGGCACCAACAACAGCAACATGGCCGTGTGGTTCGTCGGCTACACCCCGACGCTCGCCACGGCGGCGATGGTCGCCGGCGCCAACGAGTTCGGCGAGTGGATGACCCTCAACGGCCAGGTCGTCGGCGGCAGCACGATCTACGAGGCGTTCGGCTCAACGGTCGCGGGCCCGATCTGGGGCGAGGCGATGGCCGCGGCGTCGGCCAAGCTGCCCTACGAGGACTTCCAGGCGCCGCCCGGTGACGAGATCGCCGGCGTGCTCAGCACGGTGCCCGACGTCGCGGGCCAGAGCGTCGAGGCCGCGACCGCGGCGCTCCAGGCCGCCGGTTTCACCGTCGCCGACGGCGGCCAGGTCAACTCCGAGACCGGCGCCGGACTGGTCGCCTACACCTCCCCCGAGGGTGGCGCCCAGCTGAGCAGCGGCGACACCGTGACGCTCTACACCTCGACCGGCTACGTGCCCCCGCCGCCCTCCGCGGACAACAGCGGCAACGGCGGCGGCAACGGCAACAACGGCAACGGGGGCGGCCGGGGTCGCGGCAACGGCGGCGGCCGGCGCTGAGGCCCCTCGAGGGCGTCAGGCCAGCTGCTTGCGCACCTCGGCCGCGACGGCGCCTCCGTCGGCACGACCCTTGACCTGGGGCGTGACGACGCCCATCACCTTGCCCATGGCGCGCATCCCCTCCCCGGCCGCGCCGGTCCGCTCGACGGCAGCGGCGACCAGGTCGGCGATCTCGGCGTCGCTGAGCTGGGCGGGGAGGTAGTCGGCGATGACCTCGCCCTCGGCTGCCTCCTTGGCCGCCATCTCCGTGCGGCCCGCCTCCTGGAACGCCACGGACGCCTCCCGGCGACGCTTGGCCTCGGTGGACAGCACGCCGATGACGTCGTCGTCGGAGAGCTCGCGGGCCTCCTTGCCGGCGACCTCGGCGTTGGTGATCGCGGTCAGCACCATCCGGATGGTCGAGGAGCGCAGCTCGTCACGCGCCTTGATGGCGGTGGTCAGGTCGGCGCGGAGACGGTCCTTCAGAGCACTCATGATCACCATTGTGGCAGCCTTGCCGAATGCCTCTCCTCCCCGTCGTACGCCGCACGCTCGGGCTCGGGACGCTCGCCGGCGTGGGCCTGGCGACGTACGCCGCATGGGAGGCGCGGCAGTACACCCTCCGCCGCGTGACCGTGCCGCTGCTGCCCGCCGGCCACGCTCCCCTGAAGGTGCTGCACCTCAGTGACATCCACATGGCGCCCGACCAGCGCGCCAAGCAGGAGTGGCTCCGCGGACTCGCCGACCTCGAGCCCGACCTGGTGATCGACACCGGCGACAACCTCGCCCACATGCGCGCCGTGCCCGTCCTCGCCGACGCCCTCGGCGGGCTGCTCGACGTGCCGGGCGTCTACGTGCTCGGGTCCAACGACTACTACGCGCCCGGCATGCGCAACCCGCTGCTCTACCTGCTCCCTGACACGGGCAAGCGCAACACCTCGACGCCCCAGCTGCCGTGGCCACGGCTCAAGGAACGCTTCGCCGAGGCCGGCTGGCTCGACCTGACCAACGGCTTCGGGTCGCTGACGGTGCGCGACACCACCATCGCCTTCGCCGGCGTCGACGACCCGCACCTCGCGTACGACGACCTGGACCGCGTCGCCGGACCAGCCGACCCGACGGCCGACCTGCGCCTGGCCGTGGCGCACGCGCCGTACCTCCGCGTCCTCGACCAGTTCGCCGCCGACGGCTACGACGCGATCATCGCCGGCCACACCCACGGCGGCCAGGTGTGCCTCCCGGGCGGCCGGGCCCTCACCACGAACTGCGACCTCGAGCCCGCACGGGCGCGCGGCCTGCACCGCCACCCCGCCGACTCCGCTCCCGGCGACCACGGCACGTCCTGGCTCCACGTGTCGGCCGGGCTCGGCACCAACCCGTACGTCCGCTTCCGGGTCGCCTGCCGTCCCGAGGCCACGCTGATGACGTTCGTGCCCGCCTCCTGAGCTCTTGCCCGGACCTTTCCACCCGCGCCCGGTTGTGGTGGTGTGGGACCACCGAGAAAGGGAGTGCCGGCGTGCCCGAGCTGATGGTCGACCTCATCGTGTCCCTCGACGGCTGTGCCGCCGCGGACGGCTGGCCCGGCCTCTGGGGCATGGGCGGTCCCGACTACTACGCGTTCCTCGGCGAGCAGGAGGAGCACACCACGCTGATGGGGGCGACCACCTACCGGCTGATGTCCGGGATGGCGGAGGAGGAGCCCGAGGCCATCGCCCAGCTGGGGGCGATGGACAAGGTCGTCTTCTCGTCCACCCTCCGCGAGCCCCTGGGCTGGGAGAACACCCGGCTGGTGGCCGACGACCCCGTCGAGGCCGTCCGCGGCCTGAAGGAGGACGGGCCGATGCCGTTGCGCACGCTCGGGAGCCTCACGCTGGCCCGCTCGCTGCTCGTCGCGGGACTCGTCGACCGGTTCCGGCTGGTCGTCTTCCCGGTGATCAACGGAGCCACCGGGCGGGACCGGGTCTTCGACGGCTATCCCGACGTCCTCCTCGAGCTCGTCGACAGCCGGACCTTCGACGGTCGCCTCCAGCTCCTGGACTACGTCCCCACCGTGCTCGACCACCCACCCCTCTCCTGAAGGAGCCACGCGTGCCCCTCGTCCGGGTCCACAACTTCTCGATCTCCCTCGACGGCTTCGGCTCCGGCGAGCCGCAGTCCCTGGAGGCGCCGTTCGGCCACGCCGGTGAACGGCTGCACGAGTGGATGTTCGCCACCAGCTTCTGGGACCCCGAGGCCGGTCGACGCGGCGTCGACGCGATCTTCGCAGCCCGCCACGAGGTGGGCATCGGTGCGGAGATCATGGGTGCGAACAAGTTCGGCCCGCCCGGGTGGCAGGACGACCCCGACTGGCGGGGTTGGTGGGGCGAGGAGCCACCCTTCCACACGCCGACATACGTCCTCACCCACCGTCCCCGGCCGCCGCTCGAGATGGCGGGCGGGACCACCTTCCACTTCCTCGACGCCTCTCCCGCCGACGCGCTCGCCGTCGCGCGCGAGGCGGCCGGCGACCTCGACGTACGCCTCGGCGGCGGCGCGAGCGTGGTGCGCGACTTCGTGGCCGCGGACCTCGTCGACCACCTGCACCTCGTGGTCGTGCCGATCGTGCTCGGCCGGGGCGCCCGGTTGTGGGACGGCCTCGAGGCGCTGGAGGACACCTTCGACATCGAGTCGGTGTCGTCGCCCAGCGGGGTCACCCACCTCACCTTCACCAGGCGAGGCTGAGCCGGCCCGGGCCGATCCGGGCCGGCCCGATCTGGCCGGGGCGATTTCGGCAGCCCCCGACCGCTCCGGTATGCTCGCCCGCGTTGCCCGGACTGGATCATCGGTCCGGGCGGCGGGCTGTGGCGCAGCTTGGTAGCGCGCCTCGTTCGGGACGAGGAGGCCGCAGGTTCAAATCCTGTCAGCCCGACCACCGGAGCTCCCGGACCCCACGGTGGGTCCGGGAGCTCCTGTCATGTGGCAGCTGCTGTCATGTGGCACTGTGCCGCTCATGGCCGACGACCGTCCCCCGCTCGAGATGCCGCCCTTCGCGCTGCGGCGCAGGAGGAAGGCCGCCCACGACGAGGACGCACCCGGCCCCCGAGGGCTCCCGACGCTGCCGGTGCGCGGTCTGCCCGCGGCGTCCCTGACCGGCCTGATGGTCGGCGGGCTCGCCGTGCTGCTGGCGTGGCTGGCCGGGGTCGGCTGCGAGGCCGTACGCGGCACGTCGGCGTGCGGCGGCGGCCCCGGCCTGCTCGTCCTGCTGGCCGTCCTCGTCGTGCTGACCTGGACCGGAAGCCTCCTGCTCCGCGTGCTCGGCGTGCCGCACGCCGGATCGACGAGCCTCCTCGCCGTCGGCATCCTGGCCGTGCTGGTGCTGGTGTTCCTGCTCGGCTCGCTCGACGAGGGATGGGGGCTCGTCGCCGTCCCCGTGGCGTCCGCGATCTCCTACGCCGCGTCGTGGAGGGTCACCACCGCCGTCGGTGCCGACGACCCGACGGCGGACACGTCCGCGCGCGCGTCGTACGACGTCCGCTGAGGGGGTTGTCAGGCTCTCCCTGAGGTTGTCAGGCCGTGCACGGGCCGACAACCTCAGCGATCCCCGGTCGACCGGGGATCGCTGGAGCACGGAGCGGCAGGTCAGCCCGCGGCGGCGATGAGCTCCGCGATCTGCACGGTGTTGAGCGCGGCGCCCTTGCGCAGGTTGTCATTGCTGATGAACAGCGCGAGGCCGCGGTCGTCGGGGACGCCCGGGTCCTGGCGGAGCCGGCCGACGTACGACGGATCCTTGCCGGCCGCCTTGAGCGGGGTCGGCACCTCGTCGAGCTCCACGCCTGCCGCCGAGCCGAGGATCTCGCGAGCACGGGCCGGGGTCATCGGCCGCTCGAACTCGGCGTTGACCGCGAGCGAGTGGCCGGTGAAGACCGGCACGCGGACGCAGAGGCCGGAGACCAGCAGGCCGGGCAGGCCGAGGATCTTGCGCGACTCGTTGCGGAGCTTCTGCTCCTCGTCGGTCTCGTTGAGGCCGTCGTCGACGACGGAA
Organism: Nocardioides sp. GCM10028917; assembly: GCF_042666175.1. Lineage (NCBI taxonomy): Bacteria > Bacillati > Actinomycetota > Actinomycetes > Propionibacteriales > Nocardioidaceae > Nocardioides > Nocardioides sp. GCM10028917. The sequence continues at coordinate 1,132,826 of NZ_JBHTFL010000007.1, read as the reverse complement.
CCCGCCATCGGCAGGACGTTGTAGGCGATCGGCTCGACGTACTTCACGGGCTCGGGGAAGGCGATCGCCGAGCCGTCGTAGGCCAGCTCGCGCGCCTTGTCGCCGGCCGCGGCCACGGCGTTGGCGAGCTCGTCGACGCCGGCGACGCCGGAGCCGGAGACGGCCTGGTAGGACGACACGATGAGGCGGGTCAGGCCGGCCTCGTCGTGCAGCGGCTTGAGGACCGGCATCGCGGCCATGGTGGTGCAGTTGGGGTTCGCGATCACGCCGCGCCCGGCCTCGATGACGGCGGCCATCGCGTCGGGGTTGACCTCGGAGACCACCAGCGGGATCTCCGGGTCCTTGCGGAAGGCCGAGGAGTTGTCGACCACGATCACGCCGGCCTCGACGAACGTCGGCACGAGCGCGCGGGAGGTCGTCGCGCCGGCGGAGAACAGCGCGATGTCGAGACCCGCCGGGTCGGCGGTCTCGGCGTCCTCGACGGTGATCTCGCGGTCGCCGAACGGCAGCACCGTGCCGGCCGACCGCGAGGAGGCGAAGAAGCGGACCTGGTCGGCAGGAAAGCCGCGCTCGAGCAGGATCTGCCGCATCGCGACGCCGACCTGTCCGGTTGCACCGACAATCCCGATGTTGACCTTCTCGCTCATCGGCCGGTGCCTCCGTAGACCACGGCCTCCACCTCGTCGGCGTCGAGGTCGAACGCCGTGTGCGTGGCACGCACGGCGTCGTCGACGGCGCTCTCGTCCACGATGACCGAGATCCGGATCTCGGAGGTGGAGATCATCCCGATGTTCACACCGGCGGAGGCCAGCGCGGCGAAGAACTTCGAGGTGATGCCGGGGTGCGAGCGCATGCCGGCGCCGATCAGCGAGACCTTGCCGATCTGGTCGTCGTAGAGCAGCTTGTCGTAGCCGACCTCGGCCTGGATCCGGGCGAGTGCGGTCATCGCGACCTGGCCGTCGGTGCGGGGCAGCGTGAAGGAGATGTCGGTGAGGCTCGTCGCCGCGGCCGAGATGTTCTGCACGATCATGTCGAGGTTGATCTGTGCGTCGGCCAGGGCCTCGAAGATGCGGGCGGCCTCGCCGACCTTGTCGGGCACGCCGACGACGGTGATCTTGGCCTCGCTGCGGTCGTGGGCCACGCCGGCGATGATGGGCTGTTCCATGGTGTCTCCCTCACTGGGACCGGCGGGGCCGGGGTTGAGCTTCGGGTCGTTGACGACCCAGGTGCCTTCGAGGTGGCTGAACGACGACCGGACGTGGATCGGGATGCCGTAGCGGCGGCCGTACTCCACGCACCGCAGGTGCAGGATCTTCGCGCCGCACGCGGCCAGCTCGAGCATCTCCTCGTAGGAGACCTTGCTGAGCTTGCGTGCGCTCGGCACGATGCGCGGGTCGGCGGTGAAGACCCCGTCGACGTCGGTGTAGATCTCGCACACGTCGGCCTCGAGGGCCGCCGCCAGCGCCACCGCGGTGGTGTCGGTGCCGCCCCGGCCGAGCGTGGTGATCTCCTTGGTGTCGGCCGACACCCCCTGGAACCCCGCCACGATCACGATGTGGCCCTCGCCGATCGCCTGGGTGATGCGTCCCGGCGTGACGTCGATGATCTTGGCCTTGCCGTGGACCGAGTCGGTGATCACGCCGGCCTGCGAGCCGGTGAACGAGCGGGCGGTGTAGCCCAGGTCGCTGATCGCCATGGCGACCAGCGCCATCGAGATGCGCTCACCCGCGGTGAGCAGCATGTCCATCTCCCGCGCCGGCGGCAGCGGCGAGACGCCGTTGGCGAGGTCTTCCAGGTCGTCGGTCGTGTCACCCATGGCCGACACCGCCACGACGACGTCGTGACCGGCCTTCTTGACGTCCACGATGCGCCGGGCGACGCGCTTGATGGCGTCGGCGTCGGCGAGCGAGGAGCCGCCGTACTTCTGCACGACAATGCCCACGGTTGGTCCTCGGGATCGGTGTGCGGCCTCAGCGGCCGCGGAGCTCTGGCGTGGCCGTCGGCGCCGTTGCCGCCAGGCCACCGCCGATTCTACGGGCGTACGACCGGGGCACTCCCGAGTATCTCATCCGCGACGGCCACCGCGTCGGCGTCGGCCTCGAAGTCCGTGTCGAACCGGTCGTGAGCGACGACCGTCAGCAGAGCGTTGAGCGCCGCGCCGGCCAGGTTGCCCCAGTTGTTGACGTAGGAGAACTGCCACCACCACAGGGCCTCGTCGACGTTGCCCGCGCGGTAGTGGCGCAGGCCGTTCTCGAGGTCGATGGCGATCGAGGCCAGGTCGTCGGAGAGCCGGCTGACGACCACCTCCGGGATGTAGGGGTCGAAGACGAAGGAGTAGTCGTCGACCCCCTCCAGCATCTCGGCCAGCCGTAGCCGCAGGTCGTCGATGTCGGCCTCGGGCCCCACGTCGGGCTGGAACTCCTCGCGGGGGGTGAAGTCGGTCTGGGCACCCATCCGGGCGCCGGCCAGGAGGACCTGGCTGATCTCGAGGAGCAGCAGCGAGACCGCCTGCGCCCCGTTGCCCTCACGGGCGATGGCGCGCAGTGCGAGCAGGAAGCTCTCCACGGAGTCGGCGATCTGCTCGCCGAACACCTTCTCGTCGGTCTCGGTCATTCGGCTGATCTCCTTCCGGCGAACGCTCGTCCGAGCGTGACCTCGTCGGCGTACTCGAGGTCACCGCCCACAGGCAGTCCACTCGCCAAGCGGGTCACGCGCAAGCCCATGGGCAGGAGGAGGCGCGTGAGATAGGTCGCGGTGGCCTCGCCCTCGAGGTTGGGGTCGGTGGCGAGGATGACCTCGGTGACCGTGCCGTCGGCCAGGCGCGGCATCAGCTCCTTGACGTGGAGCTGGTCGGGGCCGATGCCGTCGATCGGCGAGATGGCGCCGCCGAGGACGTGGTAGCGGCCGCGGAACTCGCGGGTGCGCTCGATCGCGACGACGTCCTTGTACTCCTCCACGACGCACAGGACGCTCGGGTCACGGCGCTCGTCGCGGCAGATCCGGCACTGCTCGTCCTCGCTGACGTTGAAGCAGGTCGAGCAGAACTTCACCCGGGCCTTCACCTCGATCAGCACGTCGGCGAGGCGGCGTACGTCGGTGGGCTCGGCCTGGAGCAGGTGGAAGGCGATGCGCTGCGCGCTCTTGGGACCGACGCCCGGCAGGCGGCCGAGCTCGTCGATCAGGTCCTGGACGACACCTTCGTACAACGAGGCCCCTCAGCCGAGCCCGGGGAGACCGGGCATGCCGCCGCCTCCGCCGAGACCCTCGGTCAGCGGGCCGAGCTGGTCACCGGCCAGCGCCTCCGACTTGGCACGCGCGTCGCGGTAGGCGGCGACGATCAGGTCGGACAGGTCGGACAGGTCGTCGGGGTCGCTGCCGTCGAACTCGCCGGAGCGGATCGCCACGCCGACCAGCTCCCCGACGCCGTTGGCGGTGACCGTCACGGCACCGCCCGCGACGGTGCCCTCGACGGTCTGCTGAGCGAGGTTGGCCTGCGCCTCCTCGAGCTGCTGCTGCATCTGCTGCGCCTGCTGGAGCAGGGCGTTCATGTCGAAGCCGCCGCCACCGAGGGCGTCGAAGGGGTTCTGGGTCATCGGGTCTCCCGCTGCAGGTCTGGGGTGGGGTTGGGGACGGTCATCGTCTCAGTCGTTCTTGATCTCTTCGATCAGCTTGGCACCGAGCGTCTGGCTGAGCAGCGACTCGGTGTCGATGGCCGCGGAGTCGGCGTCGGGGTCGTCGGGGTCCACGTCGTCGTCGGCGGAGCGCACCGGGGCGGCCGGCTCGGCCGGCCCTCCGGCACGAGCCGCCTCGAGCGCCTCACGGGCCGGGGCGGCAGAGACCGGCGGCGGGGCTGCGGGAGCCGACGGCGGGGCTGCGTCGCCGGTGACCCAGGACGGCGGGCCGTCGGGCGCCTCCTGCGCCGGGCCGCCCGGAGGTCCGGACGGCGCCGCGGCGGGGGCCGAGGATGCGGACGAGTCGGTGGCCGCCTGGCGAACGACCGGGGCCTCCGCCGCCGCACCCGAGGGGTCCACGATGGACTCGACGCGCCAGTCCATCCCGACGACGTCGATGGCTGCCTGGCGCAGGATCTCGTCGCAGCCGCCGTTGACGAAGGAGTCGCGCGCGCCGGCGTTGGCGAAGCCGACGGTCAGCCGCACCCCGTCGACGTCGACCACGTGGGCGTGCTGCGAGAGCACCATCCAGGCCAGGCGGCGACGGTTCTTGGTCTGCTCGAGGATGTCGGGCCACAGCCGGCGTACGTCGACCAGGCTGAGACCGCCGCGAGGACCGGCGGGCTGCTCGGCCACCGGCGCGTCAGGCCCGGCGGCTGCGGCCGGGGACGGCGCCGGATCGGCGACGACGGGTGGCGCCTGCGGGGTCGCGGGCTGCTGCGACCCCGGCATCGGCGGGGGCGGCGGCGGACCGTCGTCGCGGGCGGGTGAGGCGGGCACACCCGTGGGCGCCACCGGCATGGGCGGCGGCGGGGTCGGCTCGTCGCCCCGCGGTGCGGCCTGAGCCGCTGCCTCGGATGCCGGCTGGGGGGCCGCGTGAGGGGCCGTCTGGGGGGCGGCCGCCTGGGCGGCGAGGGGCGCTTCCTGCGGAGGAGCGGCGGACGGGGCCGCGGCGGGGGCGGGCTGTGCCGGGGCTGCGGACGGGGCGGCCGGTCGGGAGGGAGCGGAGCCGGGGGCACCCCCGGCGGGGGTCGGGGCGCCGGTCACGTCCATCCGGCGCTCGAGCCGCTCGAGGCGGGCCATCACACCGTCGGCCGTGTGGTCCGCGCCGGGCAGCAGCACGCGCGCACAGAGCAGCTCGAGCAGCAGGCGCGGCGCGGTCGCACCACGCATCTCGGTGAGGCCGGCGGCCACGATGTCGGCGGCCCTGCTGAGCTCGATCGCACCGAAGCGCGCGGCCTGGGCCACGAGGCGCTCGCCGGCGTCCTCCGGGACGTCGATCAGCCCGGTCGCCGGCGCGTCCGGGACGGCGGTGACGATGACGAGGTCGCGCAGCCGGCGGAGCAGGTCCTCGGTGAAGCGGCGCGGGTCCTGACCGGTCTCCACCACCTTGTCGACGACGGAGAAGACCGCGGCGCCGTCGCGCGACGCGAACGCCTCCACCACCTCGTCGAGGAGCGAGTCGGGCGTGAAGCCGAGCAGGTCGGTCGCCACCTTGTGGGTGACGCCGCCCGGACCGGCGCCGCCGAGCAGCTGGTCGAGCACGGAGAGCGTGTCACGGGCCGACCCGGCACCGGCACGCACGACGAGCGGCAGGGCGGCGGGCTCGATCGCCACGCCCTCCTCACCGGCGAGCTGGGACAGGTAGTCGCTGAGCAGCCGCGGCGGGATCAGCCGGAAGGGGTAGTGGTGGGTGCGCGAGCGGATGGTCGGCAGCACCTTGTCGGGCTCGGTCGTCGCGAAGATGAACCGCAGGTGGGGCGGCGGCTCCTCGACCAGCTTGAGCAGGGCGTTGAAGCCCTGCGTGGTGACCATGTGGGCCTCGTCGATGATGTAGACCTTGTAGCGGTCACGCACCGGGGCGAAGAACGCCTTCTCGCGGAGGTCACGGGCATCGTCCACACCACCGTGCGACGCCGCGTCGATCTCGATGACGTCGATGGACCCCGGCCCGCCGCGCGCGAGGTCGCGACAGCTGTCGCACTCGCCGCAGGGATCGGAGATCGGTGCCTGCGCGCAGTTGAGCGCGCGGGCGAGGATGCGGGCCGAGGTGGTCTTGCCGCACCCGCGCGGTCCGGAGAAGAGATAGGCGTGGTTCACGCGGTTGGCCGCCAGCGCCGCTCGCAACGGCTCGGTCACGTGGTCCTGCCCGATGACCTCCTGGAAGGTCTCGGGCCGGTAGCGGCGATAGAGCGCGAGCGGTGACTCCACGTCGTGAACCCTAACCGTGCCCACCCACACCGACCACCGCGGGAGACCCGCTGCCGACGCGGCCGGGCCCGGACATGCAGAGGCCCCCCACGCACCCGTCAGAGCTCACTTACCCTTGCTGCCTTCCGGCCCTGGGGGAATTGGGCGAGGTGACGCCGCGTGGGGGGTTGGCCGGGAGTCTAGGCGAGGCCCCGACGGCCACCCAAACCGAGGGGTCGACGGGCGATTTCACCGGCCACCGGACCGACCGGTACTCTCCTCGGCGGAGGTATCGCCTAGTGGCCTATGGCGCTCGCTTGGAAAGCGGGTTGGGTTAATAGCCCTCGGGGGTTCGAATCCCCCTACCTCCGCCGACACGTTGGCCCCGCACCACCGGTGCGGGGCCTTCGTCGTGTGCGGGACAGGTACGCCGGTCAGCGCAGCCGGGCCTGGAGGCCGTAGCGCCACTCCTCGGAGATCAGCAGGCTCCCCTCGTCGAGCCGCCGCTCGACCGCGTCGACGAGCATGGCCGACGCCTTCTCGGGGTAGACGCGGTCCCACGACAGCTCGGCGCGGTGCTCGTAGACCTGGTGGATGACGCTCGTCATCAGGTCCTTGTCGACGGGCGGCGCGAGGAAGTTGCTGCCGGCGAGGAACGTCTCGGAGCGGTCCGACCCGAAGCGCAGGGTCACGCAGGGCACCTCGAGGACGTTGGCCTCCTCGACGATGCTGCCGGAGTCGGTGACGATGACCGCGCACATGGACATCGCGGCGACGACGTCGAGGTAGCTGTCCCACACGGGCGTCGAGATCAGTGCGGCGCCGTACCGCGCCTCGAGGTCCTCGAGCCACTGGCGGCGGCCGAAGTTGTCGATCGCGGCCTCGGTGCCGAGCAGGCGGATGAACAGCACGTGGTGGCCCTGCTCGAGCAGCGCCTCCATGGCGTCCATCAGCAGGTTGAAGCGGTCGCGGTTGGTGGTGTTCTCGCGGCGGTGGACGCAGAAGCGCAGGAAGGACCCGTCGCCCATCTGCGGGAACTTCTGCAGCACCTGGTTCTTGTCGCTGCCCGCGACGGCCTGCGCGAGCGCGTCGACGACCGAGTTGCCGACGACGTCGATCGCGGCGGGCGCGAAGCCTTCCTCGAGCAGGAACTCGCGGTTGAGCTCGACGGGGGCGGCGTGCAGGTCGGAGCCCGCGTCGGCGACCCGGGTGTTGAACTGCTCCGGCGACGGCTCGCGGCTGCCCTTGGCCCAGCTGGCGCGGTCGATCGACTGCTCCCGGAACGACGCCCAGTCGAGGTCGGCACCCTGCTCGAGCCAGCCCTTGAGGACCTCCGGCTTCGGGGAGAGCGTGCGCAGCCCGGCCTCGACGTGGACCAGCGCCTGTCGCTCGCCGAAGGTGGCGAGGGCGCCGGCCATGGCGGTGGTCGTGTCGCCGTGCACGTAGGTGATCGGGAAGCCGCCGCGCTCGGCGAAGCCGCGGAGGTACTGCGCGAGCTTGGCGGTGATGCCGGAGACGAGGTCGTTGACGCCGCCGCGCACCTCGAGGTTGATGTCCTCCCGGACGCCGAACTCGTCGAGCATCGACTGGGAGAGGTTGTGGTCGTAGTGCTGACCGGTGTGGCACAGCACGACGTCGTGGCCGCGGTCGCGCAGCTCGTGGTAGATCGGCGCCTGCTTGATGATGTCGGGCTTGGTGCCGACGACGACGATGTGCTGGCTGTTCTCGTGGGTCATGGGTTCCTTCGGGGCGAGCGCGCCGGACGGGGGCAGCGGCGGACGGTCAGAGGAGGTCCTCGCGGCTGCTGGCCGCGAGGAGCGAGCGGAGCCGCTCGAGGATGCCGGCGTCCAGCGCCTTCTGCCGGTCGAGCACGTAGACCGCGTCCTCGTGGGTGACGATGATCAGTCCTCGCGCGCCGAGCGTGACGACCGGTCGGCCGTCCATGCTGGCGACGAGCGTGTTCTCGGCGTCGAGCTGGAGCGCGGGACCGATGGAGGTGACCCGTTGGTCGTCCAAAACCCGCTCCAGGCGCGTCCAGGTGCCGACGTCGGTCCACCCCAGCTGCCGCGGGACGACGAGGCACTCCATGCCGGCCCACATGAGCGGGTAGATCTCATGGCCGCCGATGGACGCCCCGCGGTAGCCCTGGTCGGACGTCGCGCCGCGGGCGAACCGCTCGATGGACTCGAAGATGAGGGGCAGGGCGGTGCGATAGGCGTTGCAGGCCCGTCCGACCCGTACGCCGTAGCACGCGGTGTTCCAGAAGAGGTTGCCCGACTCCGACAGCTCCTTGACGACGTCCTCGTCGGGCTTCTCGTGGAAGGAGTCGATCACCTGGACGGCGTCGTCGCCGCCCTTGGTGTGGATGTAGCCCAGGCTCGGGTCGAAGCGGTTCGGCTCGGCGCCGAGCACGACCATCGACTCGGGGGTGCGCTCGAGCTGCGTGAGCATGTCGCGCGAGGCCGCGTTGAAGGCGTCCTCCTCGGTGATCAGGTGGTCCGACGGGGCGATCAGCGCGGGCGCGTTGCCGTACTTGTGGAACAGCGTCGCGACGCTCAGGGCGAACGCCGTCGCGGGCCCGGCCGGGTCCTCCTCGAGGATGAGGTTCTCCTGCGGCACCGGGCCGAGGGTCGCCCGGGCGGCGTCGGCGAAGCTGGCACGCGTCGAGACGTGGATGCGGCTCGGGTCCACGATCTCGCTGAGCCGCTCGATCGTCCCCCTGAGCAGCGGGCGGTCGCGCACCACGGGCTGGAACTGCTTGGGGGCTCGGTCCCGACTGATCGGCCACAGGCGGGAGCCCTGGCCACCGGCAAGGATGACGGCGACCGGATCGTCCGACGTGTCAGGCATGCGCTGATTCCATCATGGACCGCCCGTCCCGGCTCAGCGTCGCAGCAACGGGCGCAGCATGAAGGCGAGCGCGAGGAGCGAGCCGGCGACGAGCCCCGACCACAGGAGGATCGCGCGCGGCGTGCCGAAGAGGTCGATGCGCTCGGGCGCGGGCGGAGCCTGGGCGTCCGCCCGGACCTCCTGGACGGTGGTCTCCACCTTGCCCTGGCGGCCCGGCCTGATCTCCCGGGTGAGCGCGTCGTGCACTTGGACGACACCCGCACCGGTCCACGGGTTGGCCGCCGTCCCGCCCGCTCCCTCGAGGGCGCCCGCTCCCTCGGTCGTCGCCTGGAGCCGCGCCACCAGCTGCTGGGGCGTCTCGCGCGGGAAGCGCTCCTTGAGCAGCGCCATGACGCCGCTGACCTCGGCGCTCGCCCAGGACGTCGCGACCTGGTCGACGACGCAGACCTGACCGGTGGCGTTGGCCGAGACCGCACCCCACGTGGGGGCGGCGACGTCGGTGTCCAGGTTGGGGACGACGTAGGCGCTGGGGCTCTCGTCACCGGGCGGCGTCGCGCTGACCGCGAGCACGCCGGGGTAGTCGGCGGGAAAGACGTCGGCGTCGTTGTCGGGCGTGCCCGCGAAGCCGGGGTCGGCGGTGCCGACCGGTACGTTGCCCGCGGCGGCCACCACGACGACCCCGAGATCCACGAGGCGCGCGACGGCCGCCTCCAGCTCCGGGTCGGGATCGCGGACGGCGAGGGAGATGTTGACGACGTCGAACTGCTGCTGCGGCTGCTGCCGGATGACGGCGTCGATCCCCGCGGCGATGCCGGCCGACGACAGCCCCCGCTCGCCCTGGGTGGTGTCGGCGTCGTCGGTGTCGTGGACCTTGACGTCGAAGACCTGCGCGTCGGGTGCAACCCCGCGCGGGCCGGCGATCAGCCCCGCGACGATCGTGCCGTGCCCGGAGAGACGGGTGTCGGGGTTGACGCCCTCGATGGCCAGGCCGCCGGCGACGTCGAGCCCCTCGATGCCGACCATCCCGCTGTCGATGACGGCGACCTTCACGCCGCGGCCGGTGGCGAGCTCCTGCGCCTGCTCGACGTGCATCCGCTCGAAGGCGGGGTTGTCCTTCGCGTGGGTGTCGGCGAGCGGCTCCGAGCCGGGCACCTCGCTCTCGAGGCACGGGGCGTCGTGGTCCGCGGCGGCCGGCGCCGCGCCGAGCGGCACGATCGACGCGGCGAGCAACCCCGCGGCGAGCGTCGTACGCACGTGCGGGCGGCGCAGCAGGGGACGATCCCGCGACGGTGCAGCCATCAGCCGGCGTCCGCAGCCGCGTCGTCCGCCGGCGGGGCGTCCTCGGGAAGCCGACGCGCGCTGTTGGTCGACAGCTGCACACCCGGCTCGAAGAACTCCAGCCACGCGCTCGGCACCAGCGGCGGGTCGACGTCGCCGAAGCCGATGAAGTCGGGCACCTCCGAGCCGACCAGCTCGTACTTCTCGCCCTTCGGGTCGATGACGTAGCGGGTGCCGGAGTCGGCGGCGTCGCCCGAGCCGGAGAGCACGTAGGCGCCGGCGCTCGGCTCGACGTCCACCGCGTGCCGGCCCGGGCGCACGTCGTCGCGGTAGGGATCGGCCGCGCCGGTCGGGTTGGTCGCCAGGCTGAACGTCGCGTCGGCACCGGTCGCGGGGTGGAGCACCGCGCACATCGCGCCGTTGGTGATCGGCTGGGGCACGTCGCTGGGCCACTCGGCGGGCGTGCTGGGGTCGCCGAAGGACGCGGCGAGGTCGCCCGGAAGCTCCTGCGCCGGCTCCTCGACCACGCCGTAGACCATGCCTGCGAAGTCGCTGAGCCGCTCGGGCTTCTCGTCGCCGAGCAGGTAGTAGGAGCCGCTGCTGGAGAGCAGCAGGTCGCCGATGCGGTAGCGCGAGAGGTCGGTGCCGGTGCTCCCGTAGGGCACCGGCTCGCCGGGCCTGGTGACGCCGAACGACGCCTTCTCGAGGGGTTCTCCGAGCCGGAAGAGGTTCAGCCACTCGGGGTCGACCTCGGTCGCCGACGCACCGAACCCGAGCCGGTCGCCCAGCGTCGAGGACTGCGTCTCGTCCTCGGGCATGGGGAAGCGGTAGGCGCTGCCCTGCTTGCTCCCGACCGGCGGCGCCGTGGCGATCAGCCACGTCGTGCCCTCGCTGCTCACCAGGAAGGCGGACCCCGACAGGTCCTCGACGGTGGGCGTGCGCTGCATCGCGACCTTGATGCCGGCACCGTCGCCCGTGCAGGCGGTCCAGCCGTCGTTGACCAGCTCGTCCGCCGACGGGAGGCTGGCGGGTGCCGCGTCGATGCCGAGGTCCCCGCCGAGCTGGACGGTGCGGATGTACTTGTCGCGGACGGTGAACGGCGTGAGCTCGTCCTGCCCGAGCAGCAGCTGGGCCGAGACGTAGTTGGGCACCCGCTGGAGCATCGGGTCGTCACCGCCGCGCAGGACGACGTACTGCTCGCCGGTGTCCTTGGAGATCACGAAGCTGCCCTTGTCGAGCCACTGCGCGGGCGGGCGCCCGAGCAGGAAGCCGGCGATCGCCGCACCGGCGAGGAGGAGGACGGACAGGGCGACGCCGCCGATCAGCACGCGGCCGGGTCGCACCGGCTCCACCTCGCGGCCGCCCGGGGCGCCGGAGACGAAGGCGGTGACGAGGCGGCGGCGGCTGAAGGCGTGGGCCTCGACGAGGTCCTTCTTGGTGGCCATCGGTCAGCCCGCCACGGCGGAGACGAAGCCGGCCGCGAGGACCATCAGCGGGAGCAGCGCGAGCAGGGTCATCGTCTCGACGACGTCGCCCATGCGGCCGCGGCGCACCGACGGGGAGGCCGGCACGAGGGTGAGCGCGAGCAGGGCGGCCCCGATGCCGGCGAGGCCGATGGCGGCACCCGCGCGCCAGCCGTCGTGGATGAGCAGCATCGACAGGGCCACCGAGACCAGGCCGAGGATGCCCGAGACGAGGCCCGCGAGCACCTCCGAGCCGGTGCGGTACTGGCGGGTGCGGAACATGACGGCCAGGCAGCACACGGCCGCCAGGATCGTGCCGTAGACACCACTCCCGACGGCGAACGGGGCGAGGAGGACGAGGAGGGTGCCGACCGAGGCGGAGACCGCGAGCAGGATCTCGTGGCCGACGCGGGCGTCGTCGGCGACCTCGTCCGGGTCGATCTCGTCGGGGTCGGCGGTGATGTCGTGGAGCGAGTAGAGCTGGTCGACGCTCGTGCCGGTCACCCCGAGGGCGAGCCACGGGAAGATGCTGCCGGCCAGGACGACCAGGGTGAGCAGGACGATGAAGACCGTGGACGGCTCGAGCGAGAACACCCGGATGAGCACCGAGCCGGCGACGACCACCGCGCCGACCACGACGGCCGGGATGACGAGCGCGCGGCCGTCCCGGAGGCCGACCACGGCGACCAGCCCGACGGCGAGGACGCCGAGGCCGGCGAAGAGGAGGGCGTCGCCGAAGAACGCGTCGTCCAGCGGCCAGGTCCAGGCCGGCAGGTCACCGGGCGCGAGGAGGAGCCCGGCCACCGCGGCGTAGAGGGCGGCGAGCAGCGAGACGACGACCCCGGCCTCGGGCTCGCCCTGCGCGCGGGTCAGCACGATCCCGCCGACCACGAGGAGTCCAGCGATCACGGCCGCGGCGACGCCGCCCAGCACGCTCTCGCCCAGCAGGAGGAGAGCCAGGGCGCCGAGGCCGAGCAGGATGCTGCCCGCGCCCAGGGCCGTACGCCGTCCTGCCGCCGGCTCCCACGGCTTGAGCTCGTTCTCGACGACGTCGGCCATCGCCTCGACGACGTCGTCGTAGACACGCGGGGCCTTGTCGTCGACGCCGGCGGTGACGGTGAGGAGGCCGCCGTCCTCGATGCCCTGCATCGTCAGACCGGCGTTGTCGGCCAGGGTCCGGCCCTCCTGGGTCACCAGGCGGTAGCCGCCGTAGACCGTGGAGGCGTCGAGCAGGCCGACCGAGCGCGCCAGCTCCGGCACGAGCTCGGCGACCGGGATCGAGCCCGGCAGCACGAGATCGACGCGTCGCGATCCCGAGGCGATGGTCACCCGGACCAGGCCCGAGGCGACCGAGGACCCCTGACTCATTGGCGTTCCCCCCTGATTGTCCTTGCACCTGCGTCGGCCGAGGGGCCGGAGCACTGAACGGGGAGCAGCCTAGGCGAAGGCCGCTCGCGAAAATGCCACGAGGCCGGACGTCCCCGGAGGGACGACCGGCCTCGGAGGTGTGGGGTGCTCAGAAGCGGTTGGCGCCCCGGGCGTCGGCCGCCTTGTACTCGGCGTTGGACGCGTCGACACCCTGGCTGGCCTGCTGGAGCAGGAGGGTCATCTCGGACATCGCCTGGTCCCACTTGGCCTTGGCCTGGTCGTAGGCCATCTTGGCGTTACCGTTCCAGTCCGACTTGAGGGGGTTGAGCTCGTTCTCGAGCTGGTCGAGGCGGGCCTCGATGTCCTTGGCCGCCTTCATCACGTCGGCCGCACCGGCGTCGAGGCTGCCGTGCTGGACCTTGATTCCGTCGAAAGTCATGTCGATCTCCTAGATCTCAGAAGTCGGGGTGCCGGCGTCAGCCGAGACGGCCCTGGAGGTTGGCGTGGTTGGCGGACTGCGACTCGTCGGTCGAGACGTTGTCGCGCTCCGTCTCCTTCATGGAGGCCGAGAGCTGGTCGAGGGCCTTGAGGATGGTCTCCTGCTTCTGGTCCCAGGCGATCATCAGGTTGTTGAACGCGGTGGCACCCTGGCCGCCCCATCCGCCCATCATCGTCTGGATGTTGCCGGAGAGGACGCCACACTTGTTCTTGACGTCGCCGCGGGCCTGGTCGACGAAGTCGGCGCCCTTGGAGAGGGCCTTCTCTGTCTGGCCGTACATCTCGCTCATGTCGATCCTTCTCCCTCGGTGGTCGAACCGACCGAGTGTTGTGTGTTGGTGACTCACTGGACTGGTGATCCGGTGCTCGGGGAGACGTCCCGGCCCCCCGCGCTGACGTGCATCTACCCGACCCCTTTGGGGCTAAACATGAATCCACCGATCGACGCCGTCGCGAGCGCCGCCAGACGTGTGCGCTGGCAAGGCGGAGTGCCGATGGCGGGCCGGAGGCCCGTCGAGCGCGCGACAACGCAGCCAGCGCGTACGCATGGTGGTGCGCAGCAGGCGAGAGATCGGCGGATTCATGTCGATCAGGAGGTCATTTCCCACAGGCGCCGGAAGACCCCGGCCGCGACCACGGCCGCCGCGAAGGCGAAGCTGCCGCACAACGACTCGGCGACCTCCGCGCGGCGCGACCACCAGACGGACCGCCAGCCGCGGCCGGCGGCCACGGCTGCGGGGAGGGCGATGACGCCCAGCCCGACGGTGACGTAGAAGAACACGTCGACGTGGGTCGCGCCGGGTCCCGCGACGAGGTGCACGGCCAGCGCCAGGAGGGCGCCCAGGCCGGCCAGGCGCAGCAGGATCCGGGCGGCCGCGTGGCGGTAGGACCGGGCCGCGAGGAGCAGTGAGCAGCCCGCGAAGAAGACCAGGCAGCGGGCGCCGATGCGGTCGAGGTCGATGGTCGCCGTGTGCAGCAGGAGCGGGCTGGCGACCAGCATCGTCACCATGATCGCGGCCGCTGCGCCGGTGACGATCCGCGCGGCCCGGTGCACCAGGCGCTCCATGGCGTCGGAGGCGACCACGATGCGGCCACGACGCCCCTGGCGCTGGCTGTCGCGGGCCGACCAGGCGGTGACGGCCAGCCGGTCGAGGTCGAGCAGGGCCTCGTCGGGCACGTTCACGGCGAGCGAGGGCGCGAAGCGCGCCGCCATCATCGAGAGGAAGACCAGCAGCGTCCAGGCGACCCGGGCGTCCCAGCCGAGCATCGCCGGGACGGCGCAGCAGGCGAAGACCGTGAGGCCGCTGACGATCCACACCGTGCTCACCTCGTCGTCGTCGGCCGAGAGGGCGCGGCCGATGCCGGCGACGACGGCCGCCGAGATGCCGGCGGCACCGAGGACGGCCGGGAGGAGGTGGGCGCCCGGCTCGTGGAGCGCCGCGAACGCCGCTGCGGCGGCGAACGCCGGTGCGGCGGCCGCCCGCTGCCGGGCGTGGCGACCGAGCGGCAGCACGCCGGCGAGCGCGCAGGCGAGCAGCACACCGACAGTGGCGGTGCGCAGGACGTCGTCGCCCGCGCGACCGGCGTACCACGCGGCGAGGACGGCGACCAGGGCCGCGAGCCAGGCGATCATGGCGGCGAGCCCGGGGCTCTCCGGAGCGTTCCTGGCGGTCTGGAGGAGGGTCACCCGGCGCGGCCGGTGCACGCTGGTCGTGGCGACGAGCACGTCACCCGGCTGGACGCCCGCCTCACCCAGCGGCACGGCGGCGTTGAGCCGCTCGCCGAGGGCGGTCTGCAGCAACGGGATGCCGGGCACGTCGGCCTGCTTGGCGTACTCCCGCGCGACGTCGACGGCGGTCGCGCCGGCAGGCACCACGAGGTCGAGCACCCCGGCCGGGCCGTGGATGCTCAGCGCGATGGTCGCGCGAGCGCTGCTGGACATCGCGACGTCCGACACGGGTCCCCCTTCGCGTTGCCCGGAACAAGCACCACTTCGCTGGAGAGTAGTCGCAGGTGCGGCTCGCGTGGCAGCCCACCTATCATCGTCGCGACTTCATCGGGCACGGCACTGGGGGACGCGTTGAGCACGACACTGCGAGGTGGCCAGCGGCTCGACGAGCCGGAGATGCCGGGTGGCCAGATCGTGCTGCAGCCCCCGCCCGAGCTGCAGGAGGGCGAGGGCGCCTCGGGCGTGCTGATGAACGCCATCCCGATGCTGGGCAGCCTCGGGTCGATCGTCCTCGTGGCGACGATGGGCAGCGGCTCCAACCGCGGCCGGAGCTTCCTCGCCGCCGGCATGTTCCTCTTCGCCACGCTCGGCTTCATCGTCGTCCAGATCGACCGGCAGCGGAAGCAGCGTGCGCAGCAGGTCACCGGCTCGCGCACGGAGTACCTGCGCTACCTCAGCAACATCCGGAGGGTGGCGCGCGAGGCGGCCGACCAGCAGCGTCGGGCCCTCAACTGGCACCACCCCGAGCCCTCCGCGCTCCCCTCCCTGGCCGAGGACCGCACCCGGCTGTGGGAGCACACCACGTCCGACGACAACTTCCTGCACGTGCGCTACGGCCTCTGCTCACAGCCGCTGTCGCTGGAGCTGGTGCCGCCGGAGAGCGCGCCGGTGGACCAGGTCGACCCGGCCGCCGCGTCGGCCCTGCACCGGCTGCTCGTCGTGCACCGCCTCCAGCCCAACCTGCCGGCGTCGATCGACCTGCGCGCCTTCGACCGGATCGAGCTGTGCGGCGACGCCGAGGAGGTGCGCTCGACGGCGCGCGCGATGATCTGCTCCGCGACGGCGTTCCAGAACCCCGACCAGCTCATCGTCGCGGTCCTCAGCTCGGAGCAGAACCTCACCCACTGGGACTGGGTGAAGTGGCTGCCGCACGCCCAGAGCACCCGGGAGGCCGACGCGGTCGGGCCGATGCGCCTGGTCTCGACCTCCCTCGACGACCTCGGCAGCCTGCTCCCGCCCGACCTGAGCGACCGGCCCCGCTTCGGCGCCGACGAGCGCGCCGCCACCCCCCACATCCTGCTGGTCATCGACGGCGGCCACCTGCCGCCGGGCAACCACATCGTCCCGCCCGACGGCCTGCACGGCGTCACGCTGCTCGACCTGCCGAGCCGGTGGGACGAGCTCGAGGACTCCACCCGGCTGCGCCTGGAGTTCGCCGACGCCCCCGACGAGCTCGGCAAGCGCCCGGTGAGCGCCCTGCGGCTGCGCGGCGAGCCGATCCGCGCCCTCGCCGACCAGTGCGACATCGCCACCGCCGAGGCCTTCGCCCGTCGCATCGCGCCGCTCAAGACCGCGAGCGCCGAGTCGTCCTCGGCCGGCGGCGCCGTCGACATCACCTCGACGACCCCCGACCACATGGACCTGCTCGGGCTCGGCGACATCTTCAGCTACGACCCGGCGACCGCCTGGCGGCCGCGCCCGGCACGCGACCGGTTGCGGGTGCCGATCGGCATCGGCGACTCCGGCGGCCTGATCCACCTCGACATCAAGGAGTCCGCCCAGCAGGGCATGGGCCCCCACGGCCTGGTGATCGGCGCGACCGGCTCTGGGAAGTCGGAGTTCCTCCGCACGCTCGTGCTCGGACTGGTCATGACGCACTCCTCCGAGCAGCTCAACCTCGTGCTCGTCGACTTCAAGGGTGGTGCGACCTTCGCCGGCATGGCCGACATGCCGCACGTCTCGGCCGTCATCACCAACCTCGCCAACGAGCTCACCCTCGTCGACCGCATGCAGGACGCCCTCTCCGGCGAGATGACCCGGCGCCAGGAGCTGCTCCGCGACGCCGGCAACTACGCGTCGGTGCGCGACTACGAGAAGGCCCGCGCCAACGGCGAGCCGCTCGAGCCGATGCCGTCGCTGTTCATCGTCGTCGACGAGTTCTCCGAGATGCTCTCGGCCAAGCCGGAGTTCATCGACCTCTTCGTCGCCATCGGTCGCCTCGGCCGCTCGCTCGGCCTGCACCTGCTGCTCGCGTCGCAGCGGCTCGAGGAGGGCCGGCTGCGCGGCCTGGAGTCCCACCTGTCCTACCGCGTCGGCCTCCGCACCTTCTCGGCCGGCGAGTCCCGGGCCGTCCTCGGCGTGCCGGACGCCTACGAGCTGCCCGCCGTGCCGGGCCTGGGCTACCTCAAGCCCGACCAGTCCACGCTGCTGCGCTTCAAGGCGGCGTACGTCTCGGGGCCCCCGTCGAGCCGCACCCGCGTCACCCGCGACGAGGGCGGCGCGATCCGCGGCATCCTGCCCTTCACGATCTCCGAGGTGCAGGCCCTCGAGCCGACCGAGGAGGTCACCGAGGTCGCGACGCCGCAGCCCCACCAGGGCGAGCAGCCCTCGCTGCTCGACATCGCCGTCACGCGCATGGTCGGCAAGGGACCGGCCGCGCACCAGGTCTGGCTGCCGCCGCTCGACGTGCCCGACACGCTCGACGAGCTCATGCCCGACCTCGTCGAGAGCCCCGACCTCGGCCTCACGTCGCCGCAGTGGCGCAACGTGCCGGGCCTCGTCATCCCGCTCGGCACCGTCGACCGGCCGCGCGAGCAGCGCCGCGACACGATGACGCTCAACCTCACCGGCGCGGCCGGTCACGTCGCCGTCGTCGGCGGACCGCGCTCGGGCAAGAGCACGATGCTGCGCAGCATCGTCACGAGCATGGCGCTGGTGACGACGCCGATGGAGTCGCAGTTCTTCGTGCTCGACTTCGGTGGCGGCACGTTCGCGCCGCTGTCCCGCCTCCCTCACGTCAGTGGCGTGGCGACCCGCTCGGAGCCCGACGTCGTCCGTCGCGTGATGGCCGAGGTCGAGGGCATCGTCGACCGGCGCGAGGCCTACTTCCGCGCGAACGGCATCGACTCGATCGAGACGTACCGCTCGCGTCGTACGCAGGGCCGCGCCGACGACGGATGGGGCGACGTCTTCCTCGTCATCGACGGCTGGAGCACGCTGCGCGCCGAGTTCGACGACCTCGAGATGGAGATCCAGCAACTCGCCGCTCGCGGCCTGACCTTCGGCCTCCACATCGTCACCGCCTCGACCCGGTGGGCCGACTACCGCGCCGCGATGCGCGACGTCTTCGGCTCCAAGCTCGAGCTGCGCCTCGGTGACCCGCTCGACTCCGAGATCGACCGCAAGGTCGCCGCGCTCGTCCCGGTCGGCCGGCCCGGCCGCGGGCTCGTGCCGTCCAAGCTGCACTTCCTCGGCGCGCTGCCGCGCATCGACGGGGACGGCAGCGCCGACACCCTCGGTGACGGCGTCGACCACCTCATCGACCGGATGGCCGCGGCCTGGAAGGGCCCGCAGGGTCCCAAGCTGCGCCTGCTGCCCGAGAAGGTCACCCTCGAGGCGGTCCGCGAGGACGCCGTGCGCCGGCAGCTTGCGCAGAAGCACATCCTGCTCGGCATCAACGAGAAGGAGCTCGCACCGGTCGGCCTCGACGTCGACGCCGAGCCGCACATGCTCGTCTTCGGCGACGGCCAGTCGGGCAAGAGCGCGCTGCTGCGGGCGTACGTCCACGAGATCATGCGCACCCGCACGCCGAAGGAGGCGCAGATCGTCCTCGTCGACTACCGGCGCTCGCTGCTCGGCGAGGTGCCCGACGAGTACCTCCTCAACTACCTGACCTCGGCGACCCAGGCCACGCCGACGCTGAAGGACATCGCGAGCTACCTCGAGGGCCGCATCCCCGGCCCCGACGTGACGCCCGACCAGCTGCGCAGCCGGTCGTGGTGGACGGGGGCCGAGGTGTTCGTCGTGGTCGACGACTACGACCTCGTCGCGACCGCGCAGTCCTCACCGGTGTCCTCGCTGCAGCCGCTGATGGCCCAGGCGCGCGACGTCGGCCTGCACGTCGTCGTGGCACGTCGTACGGGCGGTGCCTCCCGCGCGCTCTACGAGCCGGTCATCCAGTCGTTGCGCGACCTCGCGATGCCCGGCGTGATGCTCTCGGGTCCCCGCGACGAGGGCGTCCTGATCGGCAACCTCCGCCCGCAGCCCGCCCCGGAGGGCCGCGCCCGCGTCGTCACCCGCGACGGCGGCACCCAGACCGCCCAGCTGGCCTGGCTCGACCCCACCATGTAATGCCCTCGCTCCGCTCGGGCGTGCTCGGCGCGCTGGAGGACCGCGTCTTCCCTCCTCGGCTCGCTCGCTGCGCTCGCATCGCTCGTCAGTCCAGACGCGGTAGCGCGCCGAGCCTCACGATGACCTGACCTCGCGCTCGCCACGCTCGTTGCTCCTCCACCGATGATCAGCGGATCAAGTCGGCCGCGAGCGACTCCGACCCACGCGCTGGGCGCCCGACGTCGTCTGGACCGACGAGCGAGCAAGCGCGACGAGCGCAGCGAGACAGCTTGGGAGCGAGGAGGGAAGACGGCGTCCTCAGGGGCGCCCAGCACGCGCGAGCGGAGCGAGCGCCGAAGTCACCGCCGGCCGCTCTTGAACATGCCCCGGGCGATCTCGCGGGCGGCGGTGCTCATGAAGTCCTTGAACGCTCGTGACTTCACGACGCTCTCCACCATGCCGTCCTCCTCCTTCGGTGCCCGCTCGGCCTTCTTGGTCACGCGCTCGTTCTTCTGCTCGCGCGCCATCTCCTTGACGCGGGCGTCCTCCGCGGCCTTGCGGGCGCCTTCCTCGAGCTTCCTGGCCAGCAGCTCGCGGGCGGACTCGCGGTCGATCGCCTCGGCGTACTTCGCGGTGAGCGGCGAGGCCTTGACCGCCGCCTCCATCTCGGGGGCCGGGGCCGGGTCCATCAGCGACTCGGGGGCGCGCAGCCGGGTCCAGGCGACGGGAGTCGGCGCACCGCGCTCGTTCATCACCGTCACCACCGCCTCACCGATCCCCAGCGACGTGATGACCGCACCGAGGTCGTCGTACGCGCTGTTGGGGTAGGTGTTGACGGTCGCCTTGAGGGCCTTGGCGTCGTTCGGGGTGTGGGCGCGGAGCTGGTGCTGGATGCGAGACCCGAGCTGGCCGAGCACGTCGTCGGGGACATCGGTGGGCGACTGCGTCACGAAGAAGACGCCCACGCCCTTGGACCGGATCAGCCGCACGGTCTGGGCGATCTGGTCGAGGAAGGCGTCGGAGGCGTCGTTGAAGAGCAGGTGCGCCTCGTCGAAGAAGAAGACCAGCTTGGGCTTGTCGAGGTCGCCCTCCTCCGGCAGGTCGTGGAAGAGGTCCGCGAGCAGCCACATGAGGAACGTCGAGAAGAGCGCCGGCCGGTCCTGGAGGTTGGGCAGCTCGAGCAGGCTGACGATGCCGCGTCCGTCCTCGGCGGTGCGCAGGAACTCCTTGGTCTCGAACTCCGGCTCACCGAAGAACACGTCGGCGCCCTGGGCCTCGAAGGCGACCAGCTCGCGCAGGATCACGCCGGCGGTCTGCGGCGAGAGTCCTCCGATCGTCTTGAGCTCGGCCTTCCCCGCCGCGTCGCCGGTGAGGTACTGCAGGACCGCGCGCAGGTCGGCGAGGTCGAGCAGCGGCAGCCCCTGCTTGTCGCAGTAGTAGAAGACCAGGCCCAGCGAGGACTCCTGCGTCTCGTTCAGGCCGAGCACCTTGGCGAGCAGGGTGGGGCCGAACGCGCTCATCGTCACGCGGACGGGTACGCCGACGCCCTGGCCGCCGATCGCGTAGAACTCCGTCGGGAAGCCGGTCGCCGTCCACTCCTGGCCGACGCTCGCGGTGCGCGCCGTCAGCTTGTCGCTGGACTCCCCGGGCACGCTGATGCCGGACAGGTCGCCCTTGATGTCGGCGGCGAAGACGGGCACGCCGTTCGCGCTGAGCTGCTCGGCGAGCAGCTGCAGGGTCTTCGTCTTGCCCGTGCCGGTGGCGCCCGCCACGAGGCCGTGGCGGTTCAGCATCCCCAGCGGGATCCGGATGCGTACGTCGCTGAGGTCGTCGGCGTTCAGCATCAGCCCACCCAGCTCGAGGGCGGCGCCCTCGAACCGGTAGCCGGGTGCGACCGCCTCCGAGATGGGGTCGGTCGCCGCTGCCTCAGGGGTCTCGGTCATGCGGGGAGCCTAGTCAGGGCGACGGACCACGACGAGGGCGTCGTTATGATCACCGGCGTGATCTTCAAGCGGGTGGGCGACGGCCGGCCCTACCCCGACCACGGGCTCGACTCGCGCGGCTGGGCCGACCTGCCCCCGCGGCAAGTGCGCCTCGACGAGCTGGTGACCACCAAGGACACCCTGCGGCTCGACACGCTCCTCGACGAGGACTCGACGTTCTACGGCGACCTGTTCGCCCACGTCGTGCAGTGGAAGGGCGACCTCTACCTCGAGGACGGCCTGCACCGCGCCCTCCGCGCCGCGCTCCAGCAGCGCAGCGTGCTCCACGCCCGCGTCCACCAGGCGGGCGACCAGTGATCACCCCACGACGTTCTTCTCCGCCGCTCCGCACCCCCGAACAACCCCGCGGGGGCCCCGAATGACAGGTGCGGCTCGGTCGGCGCTCACCCTGGCCGTCCTGGCCGTGCTGGTGGTCGTCGCCGCGGTGTGGGGATGGGCCGCCTTCACCGAGCCGCTCCCCGAGGAGGAGCCGGTCGCGATCTGCGAGGACACGACGCTGCCCGCCGGGTCGGAGGTGCGCCGCGACCAGGTCGTGGTGAGCGTGTTCAACGGCAGCAAGCGCAGCGGGCTCGCGAGCGCGACCATCGCCCAGCTCGCCGAGCGCGGCTTCGTCGAGGGCACCGTGGGTGACTCCCCGCTCCCCGCCGCCACCACGCAGATCTGGTCCTCGGAGCCGGACAACCCGGCGGTCGTGCTCGTGCAGCGGCAGTTCAAGCGCGCGCAGGTCGTCCAGGGCGACGAGCTCGGTCCCGGCGTCGTCGTGGTGGTCGGCGAGAAGTTCCAGTCGCTGAAGAAGAAGCAGGTCGAGTCCGTCGTGGCCGAGGCCGACGCGACCTGGTGCAAGGCCACCGGCTCGGAGTGACGGCCGGGCCGGCTGGTCCGGCCTAGTCCTTGTCGCGGCGCTTCGGGTCGCCGACCCACTGCGCCAGCCGGCCGTTGTCGGAGACCTGGCGCATCCGCGCCTCGGTGGCCTCGCGCAGCTTGCGCGGCGTGACCACGAGCAGGTCGTCGCCGTGCCGCAGCACCGTACGACGCTCGGGGACGAGCACCTCGCCGGACCTGATCACCAGCGACACCGAGGCCCCCTGCGGGAGCCGCAGCTCCCCGACCTCGACGCCGTGCATCTTCGAGGTGGGCGCGATCGTCACCTGCAGGAGGTCGGCGGCGACCCGGTCGAGCGGCGCCGCCTCCACCTCGAGGCCCCGCGGTTCCGAGCGACGGGCGACCCCGAGGGTCCGGGCGACCCACGGCAGGGTCGGGCCCGTCAGCAGCGTGTAGACGACGACCATCACGAAGACGATGTCGAACAGGGCCTCAGCGCCCGTCACCCCCTCCGACAGCGGGATCGTGGCGAGCACGATCGGCACCGCTCCGCGCAGGCCCGCCCACGACAGGAACGCCAGGTCCCGCCGCGCCATGGGGTGCACGACGCTGCTGACGACGACCGACAGCGGCCGGGCGACCAGCGTGAGCACGAGGCCGGTGACCAGCGCGTGGGCGACGGTCTCGAGGTCGATGCGCGACGGCGACAGGAGCAGCCCGAGCATCACGAACAGGCCGATCTGGGCCAGCCACGCCACCCCCTCGGAGAAGGAGCGGGTCGCCACCCGGTGCGGGAGCTCGCTGTTGCCGAGGATCAGCGCGGCGACGTAGATCGCGGCGAAGCCGGAGGCGTGGACCGCCGACGCAGCGCCGTACGCCGCGAACGCGAGGCACAGGACCGCGAGCGGGTACAGGCCGGAGGACGGCAGCGCCGCCCGCCGCATCACCCACGCGCCGCCGACGCCGATCGCGGCGCCGAGCAACCCGCCGGCGACCAGCTCGAAGACGATGAGGCCGCTGGTCTGGAGCAGCCCGGCCTCCCCGACGGCGCCGGTGGAGATGATGCCCACGAGGACGACGGTCGGGGCGTCGTTGAGCCCGGACTCGGCCTCCAGCGCACCGGTGAGGCGCCTGGGGAGCGGCAGCGCGCGCAGGACGGAGAACACCGCGGCCGCGTCGGTGGGCGAGCAGATCGCGCCGAGCAGGATCGCCAGCTCCCACGGCAGGCCGAGGAGGTAGTGGGTGCCCACCGCGACCACGGCCACCGACACCGCCACGCCGATCGTCGCGAGCGACAGGCCGAGGCCGACGCTGGGGCGCATCTGCCGCCAGTCGGTGGTCAGGCCACCTTCGGCCAGGATGACCGCCAGCGCCCCGAACCCGAGCGCGTGCGCGAGCTGGGCGTCCTCGAAGGGGATGCCGAAGGGTCCGCCCTCGCCGAGCAGGACCCCGATGAAGAGGTAGATGAGCAGCGACGGCAGCCCCGCGCGCGCCGAGACCCGCACGGCGAGGATCGCTGCCAGGGTGACGACCGCGCCGACCAGCACGAACTCGTCGAGCTGGTGGACGTCGAACGTCATGGGACCTCTGGGTGGCTCTGCGGCGTGCGTGGCGGACTGGATCCTATCGGCCGGCCAGGCGCGCAACCGCCGCGTCGTCCGGGCTCGGACGGGCCCGGACGGTCCGGCGCCAGCGCGTCACGGGGCCGGTTGCGGCACAATCGCTTGCCGGGAGAGGACGTTTGAGGTCCCGCTGACGGGGTAGCAGTCCTCGGACGAGAGGGAGTGATCGATGTACGGCGACACCGCCGCGGGCCGCAAGCGCGTGGCGCAGCTCCGCGAGCAGGGTGGCGACATCCGGGCCCTGGCCGCCCGCCTCGTGTCCCAGGCCGAGGCCGTGCCGTGGCACGGCAAGGCCGCCGAGGCGATGCGCGAGCGCATCAAGGAGCGCGCCTCCCACCTGCGCACCGCCGCCGCCCACCACGAGACCGCCGCCGACTCGCTCGCCCGGCACCTCGCGGAGGTCGACACGCTGAAGGAGGCGATCGACGTACGCGCCCACAAGGCGACCACGCTCGTCGAGGACGCCCGCACCCGCGCCGGCGAGGCGTCTGGGCCCAACGGGATCCCGGCCGAGACCGACGAGGCCGACGCCGCCCTCCTCGCCTTCGACCCTCCGCCGGTCGGTCACAAGGACTGGCTGACCGTGACCCTCCCGGGGCTCTGACATGGTGACCATCGACCTGACCACCCCTCCGCCGCCCCCCACGAGCTTCATCGACGCGATGGCTCGGCGGCTCGCGCTCACGCTGCCCGAGCTCCGCCTCGTCGCCGAGCTCGCCGGTGGTGCCCCGCTGCCCTTCGACCTGCCCAGCACCGACGAGACCGCCGACGCGGGCTCGCTGTCCGGCCGCCTCGGCAAGAGCCGCGGCTCGGTGGAGGACTCCGCCTACACCGACGCCCTCCGCACGCTCCACGACCCCGAGGACACCCTGCGCCGACGCGGCCTGGTGACCGACGCAGGCGCCGACCCCGGCATCGTCGGGGCCGTCGGGCTGCTCGCGACGCCACGGCTGGCGCTCGACATCGACGTCGCCGCCGGGGCCACCCAGGTGAAGGCCTGGCACCGCCAGGCCGGCGGCGCGGTCGCCAGCCTGTCGACCTGCGACGGCATCGTCTTCGAGCTGGCCTGGTTCCCCGTGGACCTGTGGACCACCGAGCTCGCCCGGGTCACGGCACCTCCGGAGGACCTCCCGACCGGCACCACGCACGTGCCCGCCCACCTCGACGTCCCCTACGCCCTCGCCGACTCGGTCGGGGAGGCGCTGCGCTCCGGCCGCGCCGACCTGGTGCCGGTGCTGGTCGACCAGTCCGCCGGAGGGGTGGTGCTCGCCGACGGTCGCGAGATCAGCGGCGCGGAGGCCGCCGACGCCGTGTCGGCCGTGCACACCGAGGCCCGCGGCCGCATGCGGATCCTCGCCGCCGAGGTGTCCGAGCGCGCCACGACGTCCGTGGGCGTCGTGTCCTGGGTGCTGCTCCGCGACGGCTGGCACTCCCTGACCCCTCGCCACGACCACGACGGCGCACGGGTCGCTGTCGCCCGCGTCGACCCCGACGACCTGGCCACCGAGCTGGCGCCCGTGCTCGCGCAGGTCACCGCCCCGGAGGACACCCCGACATGAAGCCACCCCACGGCCTTCTCGACCTCCCCCGCTGCGCTCCCCCGTCCGACAACGCCGCAGGGACCCCGACATGAGCGACCTCGACATCCCCCGCAGCCACGACGGTCCGCCGGAGGACTCCTCGGCGTCGGTCGCCGCCGACAAGTACGACCAGATGCTCGCGCTGGCCGACCTGTTCGACACCTCCGGCAACGAGATCCGCACCCGCGCCCGCCTCGGCACCGAGATCCTGGCCGACGACGACGTCGTCGACACCGGCGAGCTGTCCAAGGCCACCTGGGGCGAGGCCGAGGAGGACATCCGCGCCGCCACGACGGGCACGAACGGGCTGCTGACCCGCTCGGTCGAGCTCGACGCGGACGCGCTCGTCGTACGCGCCACCGTCCTCACCTACCGCTGGATCGACGAGCTGCAGCAGGCGGCCTACAAGACGCTCGGCTCCATCGCCGGCCGAGCCATCGGCTACCTCGCCCCCGAGGTCGCCCTCGGTGGCGCGATCGTCAGCGCCGGCTTCATCGAGACCGACACCCTCGACCGTGACGACGTCACCGCCTACCTCAACGAGCTCGCCGAGAACAACCCCGACCTGATGGACCACCTCTCCGGTGGTGGCGGGCTGCTCGACGGGTTGCAGATGCGCTCGCTCCTCACCGCCGGGGCACTCGCCTCCGACCAGGGCGCCCACGCGGCGCGCGGCGGCCTGCGGGCGATCGGCGTGGACCCGTTCCCCACCGACGCCGTGTCGGCCTTCCGCGACTCCGCGGGGTCGTTCGTCGAGGCGGCGGTCCCGGAGGCCGAGGTCGACAGCAGTGCCGGCACCGCCCCCCGCTCCCTCGAGGAGCTGATGGCCAACCTGCTCGCCGAGGACAAGCGGATCAGCGTCCAGCGCGTCGGCGCGGGCCGCTACATCGCCTACCTCCCCGGCTCGCTCAGCCACGACGCCGGCCGGCTGCGCCTCGTCGGCGCCGACCCGACGACGACGATCAGCCAGGTGGTGCGGGCGATCGAGGCCTCGGTCACCGAGGACGACGCCCGGGTGATGCTCGTGGGCTCGGCGGCTGGGGGCGCGATCGCCACCGAGATCGCCGCGACCGCCCGCTCGTCCCGGTTCGTGGTCGACCAGGTCGTCACCGCCGGCGCCCCGTCCGCCCAGGTCCCGCGCATCCCCGCGGCCACCCGGGTGCTGTCGCTCGAGGACCGCTCCGACCCGGTGGTCCTGCTCGGGTCCCTCATCAACGCGTCGACCACCAACCGGCTCACCGTCGTCTTCGACGCGGCCGGAGCCGAGGGCACCCAGCTCTACGTCACCGGCGCACGGGCCGCCGACAGCGCCGCCCACCCCGAGCTGCGGGCCGAGATCGCCCGCCTGCAGGACCTCGGCTTCCTCGCCGGCTGACTTCGCGGACCTCCGGGCTGGCCGCGTGCGTCATACGAACCAGCACCTATCGGTGCGCCTTCGTATGACGTACCGGGGTGCGGGCGGGCCCGCGTCATACGAACCACCACCCATCCGTGCGCCTTCGTATGACGCAGAGGCGGGGCCCTGTCACACGATTCCGTGCACGAACTCGCCGAGCTGGGCGAGGTTGCGGCACTCCACCATCGGGACGATCTCGCCGTAGCGGTCGGCCGCGCTGTCACCCGTACCCCAGTGGCGGGGGTGCTCGGGGTTGAGCCACCACGCGTGCCGCGCCCGACCGGCGAGATCGCCCAGCACGGGCAGCGCGAGGTCGCTGTAGTTGGACCGGCCGTCGCCCAGCACCAGCAGCGACGACCGGGGCCCGACGGCGTCGGGGTGCTCCTCGGCGAACCGGGTCAGCGCCCGGCCGTAGTTGGTGCGTCCCCACAGCGCCGCGTGCGAGATGCGCCCGGACAGCGACTCCATCACCTCGACCACGTCCGCCCCCGGCCGGAAGCTGTCGCTGACCTCGACGACGTCGTCGACGAAGGTGAAGGCCCGCAGGCCGCTGAAGGCCTCCCGCAGCGCGAACACCAGCATCAGGGTGAACTGCGCGAAGTTGGCCACCGAGCCGCTGACGTCGCAGAGCACGACGAGGTCGGTGCGGTGCGGGCGCTTCGGGCGGTGGTGGGTCGTCAGCGGCACCCCGCCCGTCGCGATCGACGCGCGCACGGTGCGGCGTACGTCGAGGGGGCCGCGCCGACGGGCGTGCTGCTCCTTCGTCAGCCTCGCTGCCAGCCGCCGGGCGAGGGGGTAGATCTCGCGACGCATCTCCTCGAGGTCGCTGCGGCGGGCAGCGGTGAAGTCGAGCCGGTCGATCGTCGGCCGGACGGTGACGTCGGTGACGTGCTCGGGCCCCTTCTCCTCGGCGATGCGTCGGCGAGCGTCGCCCTCGACCAGCCGGGTGAAGTCCCCGATCCGGCGTCCGGCCGTGCGCTGGGCCTGCTCGTCGTCGAGGCCCTGGCCGAGCAGCCCCTGCACGAGCCGGTCCATCAGCTCGGCGGGCGACACCCGCTGCAGCGAGGTGTAGGCGGACCAGCTCGACAGACCGGGCCCGCGGCCTGGCATCGCACCGAAGCGCGCGACCGCCTCGACTGCAAGATCCTGCAGCGCCTGCTGGTCCCCGGAGGCCAGGGCGTCGGCCAGCGCCACCCGGAAGCGCTCGAGGTCCGGTCCGGTGTCCTGCGGGCCCACGGCCGGCTCCAGGCCGTCGCCGGCCACGCCGCTCCCGATCAGCCGCGGGAAGTAGATGTCGAAGACGGCGTCGAACGTGACGCGCTGCGGCTGCCGCTTCACGAGGGTGGCGGCGTAGGCGGCACGTACGGTCTCGCGGTCGTGCCAGTGCACCTTCTCCAGCGCGCTGATCGCGTCGAGTCCCTCGGCCAGCGACACCGACAGGCCCGCGGAGCGCAGCGCCTCCACGAAGCCGATGTGGGTGTCGAGAAGAGTCATCTCGCGGCCAGCTTCAGCTCCCTGGCCGCGCGCTGCTGGTCGGAGGCGTGCTTGAGCACGACGCCGAGGGTGCGGGCGACGGTGGCCTCGTCCAGGTCGCCGACCTGCAGCGCCACCAGCGTGCGCGCCCAGTCGACGGACTCCGCGATCGACGGGGCCTTCTTGAGCTCGAGCTCGCGCATGCGTACGACGACGTCGACGAGCTGGGCGACCACCCTGTCGTCGAGCCGCGGCACCTGGCTGGTGACGATCGCGCGCTCCCGCTCGGCGTCCGGGTAGTCGAGGCGCAGGAACAGGCAGCGGCGCTTGACCGCCTCGGACAGCTCCCGGCTCGCGTTGGACGTCAGCACCACGAACGGGCGCCGGGTGGCCGCGACCGTGCCGAGCTCGGGGATGGTGACCTGGAAGTCGCTGAGCACCTCCAGCAGCAGGCCCTCGACCTCGATGTCGGTCTTGTCGACCTCGTCGACCAGCAGCACCGTCGGCTCGTCGCGCCGGATCGCGCTGAGGAGAGGCCGGGTGAGCAGGAACTCCTCGGTGAAGATGTCGTCGTGGGTCTCGTTCCAGGACTGGTCCCCGCCGGCCGCCTGGATCCGGAGCAGCTGCTTCTTGTAGTTCCACTCGTAGAGGGCCCGCGCTTCGTCGAGGCCCTCGTAGCACTGCAGCCGCACCAGCTCCGCGCCCGCGGCTCGGGCCACCGCCTTCGCGAGCTCGGTCTTGCCGACGCCCGCCGGGCCCTCGACGAGCAGGGGCTTCTCGAGCGCGCCTGCGAGGTACGCCGTCAGCGCCGTGGCGTCGTCGGCGAGGTAGCCGGTCTCGCGCAGGCGTGCCGCGGCGTCGTCCGGGGACGCGAACCAGGTCGTCACCCGCCGACCCTATCCACCGCTGTAACGCCGGGTTGTGCCGTGGCAGCCGCCAGACCCGGCCATGCCCTCTCGCTGCAGAGCGGAGCGCTCGCTGCGCTCACGCTCCTCAGGTTCAAGACGCCTCTGCTGAGCCCTTCGCTCCGCGAAGGGCTCAGCAGAGGGGGCGGGATTCGAACCCGCGGTAGGTCTCCCTACGACCGCTTTCAAGGCGGTTCCGATCGGCCGCTCCGGCACCCCTCCTCGTACGGCGCCGGGGCGCCGCACACCGCGGGACTCTACCCAACCGCGCGCGCGGTAGGTCGTACGCGGGCAGGGTGGCGGGACCCGCGCACCGGGCGCGGGCGGCGCCCGTGGTGAAATCGTCGCCGTGACGACCGAGACCGCCACCGTGCACCGCCTCGCCCCCGCCGTCGCGGCACGGCTGCTGGGCGTGGTGCTGTGCCTGGTGGCGGTGCTCATCCTGGCGAGCACGCTGGCCATTGCCGTGCTCGACCTGCACACCGTCTTCCTGCTGGTCCCGGTCCTCCTCACGGTGGCGGTGCTGCTCGGCTGCTGGTGGGCGTGGCGCACGCGGGGCTGGGTGGTGCGGATGACGGCCGAGGGCTATCGCGTCCAGTGGGTGCGGGGCGTCGGAGTCCCCTCGGGTCGCTGGAAGGACGTCGAGGACGCCGTCACCACGACGGTGGCGGAGGCCCCGGTCGTGGTGCTGCGCCTGCGCGACGGCCGGACGACCACCATCCCCGTCCAGATGCTTGCCGTGGACCGCGAGGCCTTCGTCCGGGACGTCCAGGACCACCTGCAGCGCGGACACGGCCTGCGCAAACTGTGACCTGATTCGGCGCGGGCGCGCCGGGCCTTGTAACCTTCTGTCCGCCCGGCCGCGGTCGGGCATGGAGGCGTCGCCTAGTCCGGTCTATGGCGCCCGCCTGCTAAGCGGGTTTGGGGCTAAAACCCCATCGAGGGTTCAAATCCCTCCGCCTCCGCCAGTGTCGGCCCCCTCGCACCGAGGGGGCCGGCCGGCTGTCCGTGCATGCATTTGCAAGAACCTGCAATGCACACAACTGCAATCGTTCGGACGGGACGCGGCTGCGCACGGTGGGCGACAATGGACAGAGTCAGCCCCCTGTGAACATGACCCAAGAGGTGGAAACCCCATGAGCCCAGTACGCCGTATCGCCGCCGCCGCCCTCGTGGCAACCCTCGGTCTCGGCTTCGTTGGCGCGACCTCGGCTCCGGCCGGCGCGATCGACATCACCTGGGGGCGGACCGTCAGCCGCTGATCCAAAGCCAGTCGTGCCTAGAATGGGCACGCAATGAAGAGCCGGGACACGGACCCCTCAACCCCCCACGAGTTCTGGTCCGCTGGCCTCCCCCACAGGCCCGTCCCGGCACGAGGGCAGCACCTCCACGGAGGTGCTGCCCTCCCCCTTTTTCCAGCCCAGCGCGGCGAGAGCTCCGCAGGGAACGGATCAGGCGGAGGACTCGTCGGCCTCCCGGCCGGAGATGCCCCGCTTGCCCATCTCGTAGCCGAGCTGGAAGCGGGTCTCGACCTCGAACTCGCTCTTCAGGTCGGCGACGTAGGCCGCGTAGGTACGCGGGCTGACCCCGAGACGCTTGGCGCCGGCGGGATCCGCCCGCCCCTCGAGGAGCATCCGGATCGTCATCGCCCGCTGCTCGGCGGCGATGTCGCGCATCAGTGACGTCTCGCTGCTGGTGAAGGGCCGGGCACGCTCCCAGTGGCGCTCGAACATGTCGACCAGGTAAGCCACGGTCGACTTCTCGCTGATGACCATCGCCGCGTCGGTGCCCTCGTGGCTGGGGATCACCGCGACCCGCCGGTCGAAGACGAGCAGGCGGTTGAAGAACTCGTCGAGGGTGCGCACCTCGGCGCCCGCGGCCGTGACCGCGGCGACGTACCGGCGGGTGTCGGCCCCCCGCCGCGCCCCGTGCTGGTAGAGCGTGCGCACACGGACCCCGCGCTCGAGAGCGTCGACCTCGTGGGCGATCGCCTGAGTGAGCCGCTTGATCCCGCGGCGGTACTGCGGCTGGGCGGTGAGCAGCTCCTCGCGGGTGTCGCCGGCGAGGGCCATGAGGTAGTCGTTGATGCTCGCGAGACCGCGGATCTCGGTGAACGGGGCGCCGACCGCGCTCGGCGAGCGACGCCAGGTCTGGGACAGCGCGTTGAACGATTGCGCCCAGTGGGCGGACTCCGCGATCAGCTCCGCGCCCTGCTGGCCGAGCGGGGCGACCACACGAGCCTGGACGGCGGCCGGGTCGACGGCGCGCCAGATGGTGTCGTCGCCCTTCGCGACCAGCCCCACCTCGGCGAGCAGCTCGAAGGCGGCGCGCAGCTCGCCGTCCTTCGCGATGCGCGCGTCGGAGGCGTCGATCCCACCGGACGCGACGATCTCCTCGTAGAGAGGGGTCGCCTGCTTGTCGAAGAGATTCCGCTCATCCGGCCCCAAGGGCATGGCTCACTCCGCTCGACCGCTCGACCGACATCCCCGTGGGGAGGATCGTGCCACACCAGCCCCAAGCGCCACCGCCATGCACGGACGCGAAGGCACCGACCCGCCGCCGGAGGACCGGACGACGGGTCGGTGTCGGTGAGGCGGGGCCTCAGGCGTCGAGGCGGGCCCTCAGCGTGTCCAGCTCGCTCCACAGCACCGCGGGAAGGTCGTCGCCGAACTTCTCGAACCACTCCTGGATCTGCGGCAGCTCGGCCTTCCACTCCTCGGCGTCGACCGCGAGGGCCTGCGCGAGCTCGGCCTCGGTGAGGTCGAGGCCGTCGATGTCCAGCGAGCCGGGCGCCGGCACGTGGCCGATCGGCGTCTCCACCGCGGCGGCCTGGCCGTCGATGCGCTCGATGACCCACTTGAGCACGCGGCTGTTCTCGCCGAAGCCGGGCCACAGGAAGCCACCGTCGTCGCCGCGGCGGAACCAGTTGACGTAGAAGATCTTCGGCAGCTTGGCGGCGTCGTTGTCCTTGCCGATGCCCACCCAGTGGCCGAAGTAGTCGCCCGCGTTGTAGCCGATGAACGGCAGCATCGCCATCGGGTCACGGCGTACGACGCCCACGGCACCGACCGCGGCGGCGGTGGTCTCCGAGCTGAGCGTCGCGCCCATGAAGGTGCCGTGGTTCCAGTCGCGGGCCTCGGTCACCAGCGGGATGGTGGTCTTGCGACGGCCGCCGAAGAGGATCGCGTCGATCGGCACGCCCCGGGGGTCGTCGTACTCGTCGGCGAGGATCGAGCACTGCTTGATCGGGGTGCAGTAGCGGCTGTTGGCGTGGCTGGAGAGCTCACCGGTCTCCTCGGCCAGCTCGGGCGTCCAGCGCTCGCCCTTCCAGCTCGTGGCCTCGGCGGGCGTGTTCTCCAGGCCCTCCCACCAGACGTTGCCGTCCGGGGTCAGCGCGACGTTGGTGAAGACGGAGTTGCCCTGGCGGATGGTCTCCATGGCGTGCGGGTTGGTGTGCTCGTTGGTGCCCGGGGCGACGCCGAAGAAGCCGAACTCCGGGTTGACCGCCCACAGGCGACCGTCCTCGCCGATCCGCATCCAGGCGATGTCGTCGCCGATCGCCTCGACCTTCCATCCCGGGATGGTGGGCTTGAGCATGGCGAGGTTGGTCTTGCCGCACGCGCTCGGGAAGGCAGCGGCGACGTACTTGGTGACGCCCTGCGGGGAGGTGAGCTTGAGGATGAGCATGTGCTCGGCGAGCCAGCCCTCGTCGCGCGCCATCACCGAGGCGATGCGCAGCGCGTAGCACTTCTTGCCGAGCAGCGCGTTGCCGCCGTAGCCCGAGCCGAAGCTCCAGATCATCCGCTCCTCGGGGAACTGGACGATGTACTTGGTGTCGTTGCACGGCCACGCGACGTCGGCCTGGCCGGGCTCGAGGGGCATGCCGACGGAGTGGAGGGCGGGCACCCACTTCGGGTCCTCGCCCGCGGCCTCGAGCTCCTCGATGCGGCGCAGCACGTCGGTGCCCATGCGGGCCATGACGCGCATCGAGACCGTGACGTAGGCCGAGTCGGTGACCTCGATGCCGAACATCGGGTGGTCCGCCTCGAGGTGGCCCATGACGAACGGGATGACGTACATCGTGCGACCCCGCATGCAGCCGGCGTAGAGCCCGCGCATGAGGTCCTTCATCTTCGCCGGGTCCATCCAGTTGTTGGTGGGTCCGGCGTCACGCTCGGCGACCGAGCAGATGTAGGTGCGGTCCTCGACGCGGGCGACGTCGGTGGGGTCGGACGCCGCGTGGAACGAGTTGGGCATCACGTCGGGGTTGAGGCGGGTGAACGTGCCGGTCGCCTCGAGGGATGCGGTGAGCTGCGCCCACTCCTCGTCGGACCCGGTGCACCAGTGGATCGCGTCCGGCTGGGTCAGCTCGGCCACCTCGGTGACCCAGGCGAGGATGCCTGCGTGGGTGGTCGGCGGAGTCGTGTCTGGCGTCGTGTGGGTGTCGATGGTTGCGGTCATGCCGGTTCCTCACAGCTTGCGTCGCGGTCGGTTCGCGCGGCCTCGTTGTCGGCGACTTGTCGCGGACGTTAACGCTCGTGAATCGGCGCACATATTGGATCGATCACAGACCTGTGACCTGCGTCTCGCTACTTGCGCGTACGCCGGTGCGGCTGGGCCAGGCGCGTGCCCAGCGTGCCGCCCGTCGGTCCTCCGACCGGTGCGTCGGGGTGGATGCTGCGGGTCTCCGAGCGCCGGTTGCTGGCCGCGAGCCAGTCGCGGAGGTAGAACTTCGGCAGGATCTTGGCCACGGCGAGGGTGACGTAGACGATCGTGTTGATCGCGACGAAGGCCGCCAGCACGGCGATGAAGTCGTTGCGGAGGATGCTGTCGGGCAGCAGCACGCCCATCGGGACGGCGAGGGTCGGCATGTCAGTTCTCCGCTCGCGCGCCGGGAGCGGTCTGGACGACGTGCTTCCAGTCCGCCTGCTTGGCCAGGGACAGGTCCCAGATGCCCTTGAGGTAGACCACGTTGAGGAACATCGCGTAGAAGAGCTCGGGGAAGAGCGAGAGCCCCAACAGGCGGGCCTTCCACCCGCCCCGCCACACCGTCACGACCCGTTCGAGGGTGAAGACGAGGCCGATGCCGATCCAGAACGGGAACCACACCCAGTTCGACGTCGCCAGGACCATCAGGATGATCAGCAGCAGGTAGGCGGCGAGGGCGATGACGCCGTAGCCGATGCCGAGCTGCTGCATCCAGTAGCGGAAGGTCTGCGGCCGCAGGCCGTAGGCGCCGAGGTTCTCCAGCGCGCCGCGCTGCCAGCGCAGCCGCTGCGCCCACAGGCCGCGCCAGGACGGCATCACCTCGGTCACCACGGTGCACTCGCTCGGCGAGATCATCAGGGCGCCCAGCGTCTTGAGCGCGATCGTCAGCTCGTTGTCCTCGGTCAGGGCGACCGTGTCGTAGACGTCGCCCGGTATGCCGGGCAGGATCTTCCCCCGCTCCTCGGCCACCGCACGCAGCGCGCGCGGACGGAACACGGACGCCGTTCCGGTGAGCACGAACACCCGG
The DNA here is from genome assembly GCF_042666175.1 of Nocardioides sp. GCM10028917. Taxonomy (NCBI): domain Bacteria; kingdom Bacillati; phylum Actinomycetota; class Actinomycetes; order Propionibacteriales; family Nocardioidaceae; genus Nocardioides; species Nocardioides sp. GCM10028917. Next base: position 1,098,134 of record NZ_JBHTFL010000007.1, on the reverse strand, counting down.
CCCCGCCGCCGACGCAGGTCGCGCTGGTAGCGGGTGTACTCGTTGCGCTGGAACTGGCCGATCAGGCCGAAGCCGTCCTCGCCGTAGAACAGTCCGCCGACCGCCATCAGCGCGCGGTCGTAGGTGAGGCGGCGGGCAGCACCCTCGAGGAAGCCGGCGTCGAGGGTGGTGTCGGCGTCCATGATCATCACGCAGTCGTTGTCGCCCTGGCCGGGGAGGACCTGCGCGAGCGCCTGGTTGAGGCCGCCGGCCTTCTTGTGCTTGTTGTCGACGGTCTCGTAGACGTCGACGCCGGCCTCGCGGGCCAGTCGGACCGTCCCGTCACTGCAGTTGTCCGCGACGACCACGATCCGGGCGGGCGGCAGCGACTGCGACTGCAGCGAGGCCAGGGTCTCGGCGATGCAGCCCTCCTCGTTGTGCGCCGGGATGAGGACGGTGATGGTCACCTCGCCGGCGTACTCCCCGCGGGTCTCGGTCATCACGAGCTTGGGCGCGAGGGGCATCCGGTTGCCGTCCTCACTGCGGCGGGCGCGGGTGAGCAGGCGCCTCTCGACGCCGGCGACACCGGCCGCGAGGAGCAGGGCGACGCCCACGGCCGCGAGCAGCACCCGCGGCGCCGGCATCTCGGTGTCGTAGAAGACCTGCCAGACGCCGAACAGGAGCCCCTCGTCAGGGGCGCGACCCGCCTCCGGGTCCCCGGATGCGACGGCCACCCACAAGGCACCCGCACCCAACGTTGCCAGGCCGATGATCGCCAGACCGACCGACCGTTGAAGCCACTGCATCTGTCCCGAGTCTCCTTGTCTCCTGCTGTCTCCTCGCGGGCGCGGGTCCCGCACCGTTCAGTCGTTCGGTGCCGACCCGACGGCGGATGGCAGGAACTCGAGGACGAACTGGTCGAAGGGCACAGGCTTGCCGATCAGGTAGCCCTGCGCGAAGTCGACGCCCTCGTCGCGGCACACCTGCAGGATCTCCGGCTCGGAGACGAACTCGGCGACCGTCCGCTTGCCCAGGTCGCGCGCGATGCCGACGATCGAGCGCATGATCGTCCGGTCGACGGCCGACTCGTGCACGTGGGCCACGAACTCCCCGTCGATCTTCACGTAGTCGAAGATCAGGTGCTTGAGGTAGTAGAACGAGCCGAACCCCGCGCCGAAGTCGTCGAGCGCGAAGGCGCAGCCGAGCTGGGTCATCCGCTCGGCGAAGGTCCGCGCCAGGGCAACGTCGGCGACGGCCGCGGTCTCGGTGATCTCGAGGATCAGCGCCGACGGGTCGACACCGTGGGTCGTGAGCGAGGCGACGATGGCCTTCTCGATGTCGGGGTTGCCGATGGAGTGGCCCGACAGGTTGACCTCGAACTCGAACGACGGGTCGTGGTCGCGGCGCATCCGGGCCAGCAGCTCGAGGCTCTTGTCGACGACCCAGGCGTCGACCTGCGGCATCAGGCCGACCCGCTCGGCGATGTAGACGAACCGGGACGGCGGGACCAGCTCGCCCTCGTCGCGCAGCCGCAGCAGCACCTCGGCGGAGCTGATCCGGCCGCTGGCGATGTCCATGATCGGCTGGAGGTGCAGCTCGAAGCGGTCCTCGGCGAGCGCCGCCTCGATGCGGCTCTGCCAGTGCAGCCTGGCGGCGGTGCGGGGGCCCCGCTCGTCGCCCTCGGACAGGACGACGACCTGGTTGCGGCCGGCGTCCTTGGCGTCGTACATCGTCATGTCGGCGAGCGCGAGGACGTCGGCGGCGTGCTCGGCGGCGGCGCGGAACGTCACCGCTCCGATGCTGGCGGTCACGCGCCGCGCGACCCCGTCGAGCGTCGCGGCGTGGGTGGCGATCCGCTCGACGACGAGGCCGGCCACCCGCGCGGCGTCGGACTGCTCGCAGTCGGTGAGCAGGATGGCGAACTCGTCGCCGCCGAGCCGGGCGACGACGTCGGTGCTGCGGATCGAACGACGGAGCAGCCCGGCGATGGTGACGAGGAGCTGGTCGCCGGTGTTGTGCCCGAGCGTGTCGTTGACCTGCTTGAAGTTGTCGAGGTCGAGCAGGAGGAGCGCTCCCGTGGGACCGTGGCGTCGGCAGCGGTCGAGGTGCCGGTCGAGCTCGCTCTCGAAGCGGCGCCGGTTGGCGAGACCCGTGAGGACGTCGTGGTCGGCGAGGTGGGCGAGACGGTCGAGGTAGCGCCGCCGGTCGGAGACGTCGACGACGTTGACCATCACGATCTCGCCCATCTGCGCATCACCGACGACCGTGCTGCTCAGCGCCACGCTCACGTCGTTGCCGCCGGAGTCGCGGAGGTTGCACTCCGCCTGCAGGGACTCACCGCGGTAGAGCATCAGACGACCGAGGTGGTCCTCGATCGCGGTCTCCCCCGGGGTCTCGAAGTCGGCGAGGCGGTGGCCCACCATGTCGGGCGGGTCCAGGCCCACCAGGACGGCCATCGAGATGTTGACGCGGATGATGGAGCCGGACGGGTCGAGCAGGGCCACGCCGTGCGGGGCGTCGTCGAAGAGCTTCTCGACGCGCTCGTTGGAGACACGGGCGCGCCGGCTCTGCCGCTCGAGGTCGCGCACGATCCGCTGCAGGACGGGCGCGATGATGAGCGCAACGGCGCCCCACATGAGCGCCCGGCGCCAGTCGCCGAAGGTGTAGTCGGGCGGCCCGATCAGGATCACCGGGAGGGCGAGGGTCGCGACGGCCAGGCCGCTGGCGAGCCAGAGCTGCCGCGGGGTGCCCGTGATCGCGAACCAGAGGATCGGGAGGAGGACCAGGACCGTCATGCCCGACGACGAGCCGCCGCTGCTCGCCCCGGCCGCATCGTTCACCAGGGCGGCGTACGGGAAGAGGAGGTAGGCGGGGAGCGCGTCGAGCCAGGTGCGTTCCGGCTGACGACGGCTGACGACGAAGAGCACGACGGCCAGCGCCAGCACGGCTGCCGCGAGGCCGGCCACCCACCAGGGCCGCTCGTAGGGCGGCAGGAGCACGGTGACGAGGCCGAGCAGTGCCACGATGCCGAAGGGCACGGCCAGGGCAGGGCCGCCCCGCCTGGGGTCGGACGGTGCCGACCCCGACGCGGCTGTCCCCGAGAAACGACGTCGCACGACACCACCCTAGTGGCGCGTGCGACGTCGTGCGGCTCAGTCCGTGGAGTCGAGGTCCGCGGCGACCCGGCGGTGCGCCTCCCAGATCTCCTCGGGCATCCGGTCGAACTGGGACAGGTGCTCCTCGCGGAAGCCCATCTCCTGCTGCCACCGCTCCTTGTCGATCGACAGGATCCGCTCGAGGTCGGCGGCCGGGACGCCCATCCCCGTGAGGTCGAGCTCCTCCTCCGTCGGGATGATCCCGACCGCCGTCCGCCGTCCCTCCACCTCGCCGTTCCTGAGCTGGAGCAGCCACAGCAGCGGGCGCAGGTTGTCGCGGTAGCCGGGCCACAGGAAGTGACCGTCCTCGGCGTCGCGCTGGAACCAGTTGACGTGGGCGAAGATCGGCTGGTCGGAGGCCGCCCCGACGATGTCGAGGTAGTGGCGGGCGTAGTCGCCCTCGCCGTAGGCCATGAAGGGCCGGTTGGACATGGGGTCGTAGCGCAGGACGCCCTCCTTGCCCTCGGCGGCCGACGTGGCCTCCGCACCGAGCGTGAGTCCGTCGTAGACGCCCTCGGCCAGGTCGGTGATCGCGCGGATCAGTGGCTCGCGGTCGCGGGTGCGGCCGCCGAAGATGATCGCGTCGATCGGCACGCCCATGGGCGCGTCGTAGTCGGGAGCGATGTTGGGCACGTTGGCGAGGGTGGTCGTGAACCGGCTGTTGGGATGCGCCCACGGAGCCGAGTCGTCCTCCTTGCGGTCCGCGATGGGTGAACCCATCCAGTCCAGCCACCCGTGCCGGTCTGCCGGCTTCTGCTTGGTGCGCCCCTCCCACCACACCTCACCGGTGGTCGGGTTGTAGGCGACGTTGGTGAAGATGCAGTCGGTGCCCTCGCCGACCGAGGCGAGCGCGTTGGGGTTGGTGGTCTCGTTGGTGTCCTTGGCGACACCGAAGACGCCGTACTCCGGGTTCATGCCCATCAGCCGGCCCGACTCCTCGTCGACCCACAGCCACGCGATGTCGTCGCCGTAGAACGACACGTGGTAGCGGTCTCCCAACGCGTCGGGAGCCGCCATCATCGCGAGGTTCGTCTTGCCGGACGCGCTCGGGAAGCCGCCGCAGACGTGGTAGTCCTTGCCGGTCTCCTTGTCGTGGATGCCGATGAGCATGTACTGCTCGGCGAGGAACTTCTTGCTGGCCCAGCCGTCGTACGCGCCCTGCCGCAGGCCGTGCGCGATCTTGCCGAGCAGCGCGTTGCCGCCGTACGACGACCCGAAGTGCAGGATCGTGCGCTCGTCGGCGACCGTGACGAAGTAGCGCTGGTCGTCGGGGGTGCCCTGGCCGAGGTGCTCGAGGTCGCCGGTCACGTGGACGGCGCGGACGAACGAGTCGGGGTCCTCCAGGTCGTTGACGAACTGCACGCCGACCCGCGACATGCGGATCATGTGCAGCACGACGGTGCGGGTGTCGGTGAGCTCGACGCCCGCGGCCCACGGCGCGAGCACGTTGCCGGCGGGGGCCATCAGGTAGGGGATGACGTACATGGTCTTGCCCTCGGACGCGCCACGCATCCGGTCGTGCAGCATCGGCTTCATCTCCGAGGCCGGGCGCCAGTTGTTGTAGACGCCCTTGTCCTTCTCGTCGTTGGTCGCGACGATGGTGCGCTCCTCGGAGCGGGCGGTGTCCTTGTAGTAGCTGCGCGAGTAGTAGCGGCCCGCACCGGCCATCTGCAGCTCGCCGGCCGCCACGGCCTCCTCGAGGAGACGCGCGTCGTCGGAGGCGTTGACCACCTCGATGCGCTCCGCGCCGGTCAGCTCGGCGTACTCCTTCACGAACTCTCGGACCTTCGGGTTGGTCAGCCCGGCATCGTCCATGACTGCCTCGAGATCTGCCATCGCGCTCCCTCTCGTCGTGCGGCGGTGCCTCGCCGCGGTACGGGTGCTAGGCACCATAGGGCACGGTCCGGGCGCGCGACGGGGGCGAAGGTCCCGACTGGGCGCGGAACGTCCCGGCTGACCGGCTGGGTCCCTGATTTCGCCCACCCCCGAGCCGTCGGCTATCCTCGTCAGGTCCTCGCGCCGCTGGTGCGAACGACGGGCGCCTGTAGCTCAACGGATAGAGCATCTGACTACGGATCAGAAGGTTTGGGGTTCGAATCCCTACAGGCGCGCAGATCGAGGAAGCCGCAGGTCAGTTCGCTGACCTGCGGCTTCTCTCGTTCTCGGCCCTGTTCCTCCTAGCGGCGGACCGGCTTCCCGTGGCCGTGCCACGTGTAGGAAGGACCGGCCTTGCCCGCCTTGCGGGCCTTGTCGACCTTGTGCGTCTTCGCGCCGAAGGGATCCTTGGAGGCCGCGAAGTAGTAGACGGCGTAGCTGGCAGCGGCCGAGAGCTCGGTGAGGCTCTTGATCGCACCACCGGCCATCGCCCGCTGGGCGGCGCGCTTGTCGGCCTCGGTGCCGTCCGGTGCGAGACCATCGGCGTCGAGCGGCGGGACCCCGGTGAGCACGGTGATCAGGTTGTCGCAGAGCTGGTGGTAGCACGGGTCGAACCACGAGCCTGCCGCACCGCCGTAGATCGCTGCCTCCTCGGCCGTCTTCACGCCTTCGGCGCCGGCGAAGATGCCACCGGACGGGATGCCACGGTCGGTGAAGCCGACGTAGTCCGACCGACCGTCGAACGCCCGCCGCGAGCTCTCCAGGCCCTGGGCGCTGAACCAGTCGTCGAAGACCTGCTCGACCTTGCCTGAGCCCTCCGGCCCGGCGGGGTTGTCCGGGGCGGCGTTGCCGTCGCCGTCGTACACCCCGCGGATGTAGTTGGCCGATGAGAGCATGTCGTAGTCGAGCATCACGTCGATCTTGTCGACCTCGGCCTGGCTCAGGTTGTGCGCGTAGTAGGTCGACCCGACCAGGCCGTTCTCCTCGGCTCCGAACCACATGAAGCGGATCTTGTTGCGCAGCTTGTAGTGCCCGCTTGCCAGCTCCTCGGCCTGGGCGAGCAGCGTCCCCGTGCCCGAGCCGTCGTCGTTGATGCCCGGACCTGCCGGCACGGAGTCGAGGTGGGCGCCGACCACGACGACGTGGTTGGGGTCACCACCGCGCGTCTCGGCGATGACCTGCGGCAGGAAGCGGTCCGTGAAGTCCCCGTAGACCTTGAGGTCCACGGTCGGGTTCTGGCCCTGCTTGTAGGCCTGGAGCAGCTCGTTGCCGAGGGTGTAGCTGGTGATCACCGCGGCGATGGTCGCCGGGACGTCGGGCTGGTTGTCGACGAAGATCGGGTTCTGCCGCTCCGGGGTGTTGCCCTCGTTGTAGATGATCACGCCCGTGGCACCGGCCGCCTGGGCCAGCGCCCACTTGTCGACGAAGGCGCAGGTGCCGCGCTGGACGAGCGCCACCTTGCCGGAGACGCCGGTGTAGTCGCCCGCCTCGCAGCCGCTGTCCGAGCCACCCGTGGGCGGGTCGAGGATGCCGCCGACGGGGAACACGGGAGCGTTGGTGAGCTCCACGGTCGGCGAGTTGGCCATGGTGATGAAGTCGGCGGTGGGCAGGTTGTCGTCCTCGGCATCGCCGGGGACGTACGTCTTGGGCGTCGGCGCGACCATGTTCAGGACCGGCGGTTGCGTCTCCGCCCAGAACGGGAAGTTGAACTCGTCGACCTGGGGTTGGTAGCCGGCGTCGCGCAGCGTCGACACGACGTAGTCGAGGGACTCCTGGTAGCCGTTCGAGAACACCTCGCGGGTGTCGTCGTTGAGGGACGCGATGCGCTGGAGGGCGACCTGGTGGTCGGTGATCTCCGGGACGGAGACACCCTTCACGAACTTCTTGGCCTGAGGGTTGCTCGGGGTGACACTGTGGGCCGAGTGGCCCGGGTGTGCCGTGGTGGTGGCGGTCTGGACGGCCCCGGATCCGGACGAGGCGGCCGCGGTGGCGAGCACGACGGAGGTCGTGCTCGCGATCAACAGCTTGGACGCAGTGTTCATCGCTCCCTCTCGGGCTGTCGGCACCCACCTCGACCCGATGCCGAAGGGGCCGGCTGCCAGCCTTCGAATCTAGTGACGGGCCGCGGGCGTGGGGTATCCCCTCGTTGAGGCAACTCGGCGCGGGGGCCGGTCGTAGGCTCGGCCGCGTGCCGCCCATCGATGACGCCACCCGACCGCGCGTCGCGGGATCGGTCGAGCTGGATCCGCGTCAGCGCGCGGCCGGTGACCACCTGCGGATGGTCCACGACCACTTCCGTCACCAGCTGGAGACCCTGACCCGGGCCGTCGAGGACCTGCGGGACGCGGCAGGTGGCGGCACGAGCGACGGGATGATCGACGTGGAGGCGGTCCGCGCCGGGGTCCACGGGCTGGCGCCGTCGCTGACCGCCCAGCAGGTCGCCGGGCTCTGCGGGCAGGTCTGCCGCGTCCTGACCATGCACCACACCATCGAGGACCAGAACCTGTTCCCCGCGGTCGCGACCATGCAGGCGTACGCGCCCGTCGCAGCACGCCTGGCCGAGGAGCACCTGGTCGTCGACGCCCACCTCGAGCGGGTCGACGACCTGGCGGTGGCCGTGCGGACCGACCCCGAGCGGATCGGCGAGCTGGTCACCGCCGTCGCGGACCTCCGGGCCGACCTCGAGTCGCACTTCACGTACGAGGAGACCGAGATGTCCGAGCCGCTGGGGCTCCTCGGGCTCGGCATCTAGGCCCACGCCGCCGCGTCATGACGGTCGGATGACTGTCCCGCGCCACCGCTGGACCCCGAGGTAGGTCGCCACCACGAGCAGGCCGACGTACACGTCGTTCTCGAACCACCCGAACACCGTCTGCTGCTCGGGCCCGAAGGTCGTCGGGTAGTAGAACACCGCGATGAGGAGGGTCGACGCCAGGAAGGCAAGCACCGTCGCCTGAGCAGCACGCCCCGGTCGCCGGGCCAGCGCCGACATGGCGAACGCCACGGCGTAGAAGCCCCACGCCAGCGGCGTCGTGACCGTGAAGGTCGGGTCCTCGATGCCGGCCACCGCGGCGTACACGGTGTGGACGACGGACAATGCGAACGCCGCCAGCATCACCCCGGACATCTGCCGGCCGTACGTCGTGGTCCGCGCGCTGGACGTACCCGACGGAGCCGCTGTCGATTGCGTCGTGGTCATGCGGGTTCCTTCCCTCGTGGACGGCTCGTGCCGCCACGTCCCACCCTCGGGCGGCCGCCGACGCGACCCCACCCACAGGCCCCCCACACCGCTCCCACACACGCCGTCGGGATGGCACGGACCTGCCGACGGAGCCCCGCGAGCCACTAGCGTCTGCCCCGTGGAGGCCGAGACGGGACCGGGCGGGTTCGCCCGTGCGCTCCGAGGACTGCGCGAGTCGCGGTCCCTGACCCAGGAGGAGCTCGCCGAACGATCCGGGATCACCGCCAAGGCGATCAGCTCCCTCGAGCGCGGTGAGCGCCGGCGCCCCTACCCCCACACGGTCCGCTCCCTCGCCGACGGCCTCGGCCTCGACGACCGCGAGCGGACCGCCCTGCTAGCGGCGGTCCCGCGGCGCTCGCCGACACCGTCGTCCCTCCCGGTCGACGGCTCGTCCCCGTCGGCGGGGCAGCCCGCCTCTGTCGTGCCGTCACCTGCCGGCCCGACGATCGGGCGTAGCGACGAGCTGCGCCGACTCCTCGACCTCGTCGCGGGGACCGCCGAGCACCCCCGGGCCTCCGGGCGACTGGTCACCCTGACCGGACCGGGCGGGGTGGGCAAGACCCGGCTGGCGACCGAGGTCCTGGCGCAGGCAGGACGTGCCTTTCCCGACGGCACGACGTTCGTCGACCTGTCGGCCGTGCGCGACCCCGCCGTCGTCCTGCCCCGCATCGCGACGGCGCTGGGGGTCGTGGAGGGCGTCGACGCCGACTGGCTCGTCGAGCGACTTGCCGCACACCTCGCGGGGCGGCGCGTCCTCGTCGTCCTCGACAACGTCGAGCAGGTCCTGGCCGCCGCTCCGGCGGTCGCCGACCTCCTGGCGCGCGCCCCCGGGCTCACCGTGGTCGCGACCAGCCGTGCCCCGTTGCGGGTCCGCTCCGAGCGCGAGGTCCCGGTCGGCCCCCTGGCACTGCCCGAGGACGACGACCCCGCCTCCGTCTCCGCGTCGCCGGCCGTCGCGGTGTTCCTCGACCGGGCGGCTGCGACGGGTGTCCAGTGGGCCGTGACTCCGGAGACCGCGACCACCCTGGCCGGCATCGCCCGGCGCCTCGACGGCCTCCCGCTGGCACTCGAGCTCGCCGCCGCCGGTGCCCGGGTCCTGCCGCCGGAGGCCCTGCTCGGGCGACTCGAGCAGCGGGGGCTCGACCCCGGACTCGGTCACGGACCCCGGGACCTCCCGGACCGGCAGCGGACCATGACGACCGTCCTCGACTGGAGTGCCGACCTCCTCGAGCCCGAGGAGTGGGACCTCCTCATGCGGCTCTCGGTCTTCTCCGGCGGCTTCTCGCTCGACTCGGTCGAGGCGGTCGTCGGAGGTCCCGGTGGCGCGCGGGGCCCGGACGACGTCCTGCCGGCGCTGACGTCGCTGGTCGAGCAGTCACTCGTCGTGCCCGTGGGCGCGCCGGACCGCAGCCCGCGTTTCCGGCTGCTGGAGCCCGTGCGGCAGTACGCCGCCGTGCGGGCGCAGGCGGCGGGAGTCGCCCTCCCGACGGCCGAGGCGCACGCCGCCCACTTCCGCGACCTGGCCGTCGACGCCCACCGTCGGCTGCTGTCGAGCGGGATCGGCCCCGTCCTCGACCGCCTCGAGGCCGACCACGCCAACCTGCGCTCGGCCTACCTCCGCCTGATCGAGCTCGACCGTCACGCCGACGCCGCCGAGCTCGTCCAGTCCTTGTGGCTGCACCTCGGCCTGCGGGGGTACGCCCGCGAGGGGCTGGGGTGGCTCGGCCGCCTCGCCGGTGCTGGCACGGACGCCGCGGTCGTACGCGCCGCGACCGCCCGCATGGGGCTCATGCTCGTCGTCGGTGACGTCGCCGGCATGAGGCGTGAGGCCGCCGTCGCCCTGCCTTTGGCCCACCGGGTCGGCGACCCGGCCCTCGAGGGTGAGGCGACGGTGCTCGCGGGCCTGGCCGCCGTGTTCGCGGGCGACCTCGCCGCAGGGGCGGACCTGCTGCGACCCGACGTGCAGCTGCCGGACGGTGACGCCGCGCGCTGGATCTCCCTCCACTCCCTCATCGGGCTGGGTCAGGCGGCGCTCGTCGGCGGTGACGTCGGCACCGCCCGGGCGCTGCTCGACGAGGCGCTCGCCGCCGCTCGAGGCCTGGGGAACGAGTTCACCCTGGCGACCACCCTCAACACGGTGGCGACGCTGCGCGAGGTGCTCGGCGACGACCCGGGTGCGGCCGCGCTCCTCGGTGAGTCCCTCCGGACCGCCTGGCCGCTGCGGCTGACGTGGACCATCGGCTACGCGGTGCCGGCCCTCGCCGGCGTGGCGGCACGGTCCGGTGACCCCGAGGACGCTGCCACGCTCTTCGGCGCTGCGGCGACCCTCGGCGCCGCCACCGCGGTCGACCCGCACTTCCCGCCGTCCCGCGAGACCGCCGACGCCGGCCTGGTGGTCGCGCGGGACGCACTGGGCGAGCGCGACTTCCTCGCTGCGTGGGAGGTCGGACGCTCGATGACGGCCGTCCAGGTGGCTGCGCTCGCGGAGACGGTGGCCGCCGGGATCACCGACCCCGGACGCGGGTGACGTAGCGCCGGTACTGCCGCGCGCCGAGGGTCCGGAGGACGAGGCGGACCGGGAACGGCAGCTTCGCGAGCATCGCGCGACGCTCCTCGGAGGTGCACTCCTCGAGGATGGCGCCGAAGATGATGGGCAGCTGCTTCTGGTCCATCTCGTCGACGCCCTGCTCCCCGAGGCTGTTCCACTCCGCGACGGTGACGTGCCGCTCGGCGAGCGGCAGGATCTCGCGCTCCTCGAGGTCGAGGTGCTCGAGGAGGGCAGCAGCGAGGCGGTCGAGGAGGTCGGCGAGCTCGGCTCCGCGGGCCGTCGTCGGCGACGCCTCCCACGCCTGGAGGAGCGGCTCGACCTGCTCGATGTGGCCCTCCACGGCCTCGTGCTGCGCCTGCATCGTCTCGACGAGCCCGGTGGACGGCGCCGCACGCTCGAGCAGCGCCGGCCACAGGACCACGTCCTCGCCGGTGTGGTGGTGGTGCAGGCCGCCCAGGACGAGCCGGACCGCGGCGGCGAGCGTCGCGGCGCGACGCGTGTCGCCGTCGCCGACCTCGCGGACCAGCGGCGGCAGGATCGTGAACTCGCGGCGGAACGCGCGATGGATGATGACCATCTCGTGCACCCACGGACGGTCGGTGGTCGGGGTGGTGCTGAACGCGGTGGTGCTCATGGCTGCCCTCTCGGCTCGGATGCTGTCGTGGACCAGCCTTCGACCTCACGGGCATCCGTCCCACCCACGCCGCTCCCACACGACCCCCACAGTGGCGTGGCGGGGCAGCAGCCGGAGTCCTACTCGGCCCGCTCCGGGTCGTAGAGCGCGGTCATCCGGCCGTCGGGGTCGAGCCGGGACAGGAGCGCGTCGCCGATCTCCCTCAGCTGGCCGAGCTGCTCGCGGGTGAGCGGGTCGAGGACGTGCTGTCGCACGGTGTCGACGTGCCCCGGCGCGGCAGCGACCACCGCCTCCCAGCCGGCGGCGGTGAGGCGGGAGTTGGTGGCGCGGCCGTCCTCCGGGCAGGGGAACCGCTCGACCAGCCCGCGGTCCTCGAGGCGTCGTACAACGTGGGAGAGCCGCGGCAGCGTCGCGTTGGTGCGCTGGCCCAGGGCCGTCATGCGCAGGGTCCGGTCGGGTGCCTCCGAGAGCATCGCGAGCACGAGGTACTCGAAGTGGGTCATCCCCGACGCGCTGCGCAGCTGGGTGTCGAGCACCCCCGGGAGCAGCTCGACCACGGCGATCAGGCGCAGCCAGGCCTCGCGCTCGGTCTCGTCGAGCCACTGTGTCTCCATGGGTGGAGGTTAGCGTTCACTTGACGGGACAAGTCACGCGGCGGATGGATCTCCCAGCGCCTGACGCGTCTACCGTGGGCGCGTGAGACGGGTCGTCCTCGACGTCGACACCGGGATCGACGACGCGCTCGCGATCCTGTACGCCGTGGCGAGCCCTGCCCTCGAGCTCTGCGGCATCACAGCCGCGGTCGGCAACGTCGCCGCCGCGGTGGCCGCGCGCAACTCGGCGGCGGTCCTCGCGTGCGCGGGCGCGGTGAGCGTCCCGGTCGCTGTCGGGGCCACGCGCACGCTCGCCGGGGACGGCCCGCATGCCGGTCCGACGAACCACGGCCCCGACGGCCTGGGCGGCGTGCGCCTGCCGGCCGGGGCCCATCCGTCGTACGACGACCCGGGCGGCGTGCTGCGCGCCGCGGCCGCCGACGGGCCGGTGACCCTCGCCGGCCTGGCGCCGATGACCAACCTGGCGGGGCTCGCCCGCCTCGCCGACGACCTCCTGCTGGTCGCGGGCGAGCTCGCCGTCGAGGAGCCGCCCGAGCTCAACGCCGGACACGACCTCACCGCCACCGCCCGGGTCCTCACGAGCGAGCGACCCACGACGCTCTACGTCGCCGACGTCTTCGAGCGGGTGACGGTGGGGGTCGACGACGTCGACCGGCTGCGCTCGTCCGCCCGGCCGGCGGCCAGCCTCGCCGGCCGGCTGCTGGCCGTGCGTCGCGACCACCTCGTGGGCGACGCCGGGGCGCTCGTCCTGCTGACCCACCCGGACCTCTTCCGGCTCGAGCCTCGACGGATGGGGCTGGCCGATGGCCACCTCACCACGACGGGCGACGGCCGGCTGCTGGACGTCGTGGTCGACGTGGACGCAGCGGCGGTCGCTACGGCGTACGTCGAGACCCTGTTGTCGTCCTGAGGTCAGTGAGCGACCCGGCCGTGCCCCGCGTGGCGGGCAGTGGTGCCGCGCTGCTCGCGCGTCGCGCCCAGGAGGAGGGACAGGCCCATGCCCACGACGAGGAGGATCGCCATGGTGAGGAACACGAGCGCGGCGAGCGTGGGCGACCAGTCGTGCTGGGCGTACTGGTGGGTGAGCATCGGGACCTCCCGGACTCGAGGGTGTCCCTCCAGCATCCGCCTGCGGGCTCGTCGGCGTCAGGCCCGAAGGACCTGCGTGCCCTGCCGAGGGTCCCGGGCCTCCCTAGCGGTCGAGCAGCGGACGACCCGGGTCCCAGGTCGTGCCGTCGCGCTCGTCGCGCCGCTTGCGAGCGATCGCCGAGAGCGCCTCGAGGACCACCCGGTTGGCGAGGGCGGCGGTGATGTCGGCGTGGTCGTAGGGCGGGCTGACCTCCACCACGTCGATCCCGACGACGGGCAGCTCGAGGCAGATGCGGCGTACGGAGTCGAGCAGCTCGCGGGCGGTCAGCCCGCCGGGCTCCGGCGTGCCGGTCCCGGGCGCGTGGCCTGGGTCGCAGACGTCGATGTCGACGGAGAGGAAGACCCCCTCGCACTCGTCGGTCGCGATGCCGAAGGCCTCGGTCAGGCACTCCGTGAGCCCGCGGTGCACGATCTCGGTCATCTCGTAGGACCGCATGCGCTCCGCGGCCATCCAGTCGAGGGTCTCCGGACCCGGCCAGTAGCCGCGGAGACCGACCTGGAGGAACCGGTCGCCGCGCAACGCGCCCGACTCGATGAGCCGGCGCATCGGCTGGCCGTGGCCCCACAGCGATCCGAACTCGATGTCGCCGGTGTCGGCGTGCGCGTCGAAGTGGATCATCGACACCCGGCCGTGGCCCAGCACGTTGGCCACGCCCTTGGCGTCGGGGTAGGCGATCGAGTGGTCGCCGCCGAGCACGACCGGGATCGCGCCTGCGCGTGCGACCTTCTCCACGGCGGCCTCGAGCCGGCCGAGGGTGGTCTCGATGTCGCCGGGCGGGAGCTCGACGTCGCCGGCGTCGACGACCGTGAGGTCCTGCAGCGCGTCGGTGCGCAGCGCCAGCGAGGGCCGCGAGCCGTCGTGCGGCAGGTAGTCGGTCATCCGGATGGCCTGCGGCCCGAAGCGGGTGCCCGGCCGGTGGGACGTGCCCCCGTCGAAGGGTGCGCCGACGACCACGACGTCCGCGTCGGCGTACGTGGCCTCGTCGTCGAGGTCGCACGCCGGGACGCCGAGGAAGGTGATGTCGGGGCCGAACTGAGCGCCGTAGCGAGCCATGGGCCGACTCTAGGGTCTCGCGTCATGTGTAGCGTCCGACCATGACCACCGAACCGGCCTCCTGCTGCGCGCCGACGGCCGGCCGCACCGGCAGCGGCGCCCTCCCCGGTGCAGTCCCCGTCGCCGTCTCGTCGGAGGTCCCCCGCGGCGGGCGGAGCACCCGCGGCCAGGTCCGGATCCCGGGAGCGACGTTCTGGATGGGCGACAGCCACGGTGACGGCTACGTCGCCGACGGGGAGCGGCCCGTGCACGCGGTCCGCGTCTCGCCGTACCTCATCGACGCCAAGGCCGTGACCAACGCGCAGTTCGCGACCTTCGTGAAGGCCACGGGCCACGTGACCGAGGCGGAGCGCGACGGCGTGTCCGCGGTGTTCCACCTCGCGGTGCAGGCGGCACCGGCCGACGTCCTCCAGCGGGCCGCCGGCGTGCCGTGGTGGCTGGCCGTACGAGGCGCCGACTGGCGCCATCCGGCCGGACCGCGGTCGGACATCGGCGACCTGCAGAACCACCCGGTCGTGCACGTCTCCTGGCGCGACGCCCAGGCCTACTGCCGCTGGGCCGGCAAGCGGCTGCCGACCGAGGCCGAGTGGGAGCACGCCGCCCGCGGCGGGCTCGACCGCGCCCGCTACCCGTGGGGCGACGAGCTCACCCACGGCGGCCGGTGGCGCTGCAACATCTGGCAGGGCGACTTCCCCCGGCACAACACGCTCGAGGACGGCCACCTCACCACGGCGCCCGCGACCGCGTTCCAGCCCAACGGCTACGGACTCCACAACACCGTCGGCAACGTGTGGGAGTGGTGTCAGGACGCGTTCCGGCCGACGGAGTACGCCGACCGCGCCGCCGAGGAGCCCGTCGCCGACCCGGTCGCGGCGGAGCCGGACGACACCGCCGACGGCCTCGTCAGCCGGGTCATGCGCGGCGGGTCCTACCTCTGCCACGACAGCTACTGCAACCGCTACCGCGTCGCGGCTCGCTCCTCGAACACCGCCGAGTCCTCCTCGGGCAACATCGGCTTCCGCTGCGCCAACGACGCCTGACCGCGGCCTGCCTGCCCGCTGACCGCTCCCAGCCCCCTACCAGTCGCCGAGCGCCGCGAACCGCTCGCCGATGAGCCGGTGGGTGGCGGAGTCCGGGTGCAGGTTGTCGGGGAGCGGCAGCCGCTCGGCGTCCGCCGGGCCGTAGAGCGCGAGCCCGTCCACGTACGACAGGTGGGGGTCGTCGCGTCGCTCGGCCACCTCGGTGAGGACCTCGCGCACCACCTCGAGGGTCAGCGCCCCGCGCGCCACCGCCTCCGGGTCGCCGGTGGCGACGAAGGCGACCCGGCCCTCGGCGAGCGCCTGCACGTCGGGTCCGGTCGGTCCCGGAACGTTCTCGTGGATGCCGCAGAGGACGGGTGAGAGGAGGCGGATCGGCGTCGTCGGGTGGCCGTCGCGGATCGTGTCGAGCCAGCCGTGGACGGCGGGTCCCAGAGCGCGTCGGCGCAGCAGGTCCTGGTTGACCAGGTTGATCCCGATCTTGAGGCTGATCACGTCGGCCGGGGTGTCCCGGATGGTGCGGGCGACGAACGGGTCCAGCAGGGCACTGCCGCCGAGCCCGAGGTTCACGAGGTCGAGCCCGGCGAGCCGGGCGGCGACCACCGGCCACGGCTCGGTCGGGTGGACCGCGACGGAGCCGTGGCTGACGGAGCTGCCGTGGTGCACCCAGCGGGGGCGGTCGTCGGGCACCGGTCCCACGGGAGCGTCGGAACGGAGGGCGATCAGCTCGGTCTGCTCGTCGTGGGGGAGCCAGACCTCGACGTCCTTCTCGCCCGGAGTCAGCGCGATGACGAGGGTCGTCGGCTCGCCGGCGGTGAAGGTGCTGGCGCCGGTCATCATGTCGACGTCGAGCACGTTGCCGCCGGGGGCCTGCTGCCGGTCGACGAGCTCGCCGCCGACGAGCACGTCGTACCAGCCGTCGGGCCGCGCCGGCGCGCCGACGTAGCGCCTCTTGGTGGGCAGCACGTCGAGCTCGAGGCGGGTGGCAGCAGTGCGCAGCGCGAGGCGTACGCCGGCCGGCTGGGCCTCGACGAGGTGGAGCTGCGGGTCGTCGGACTGGCGCCGCGCCCACGCGGGCAGCCGGTGGGGCAGCAGGCCGCCGGCTGTGCGCTCGAGCTCGAGGGCGCCCTTCACGAGGGCGGCGAGGGCGTCGAGGGACGGGCCGGTCATCGGGTCTCCCAGGAGCGGAGGAGGGTGTCGAGGCCGTCGACCACGCGCTCCCACGTGTCGTCGGACGTCGGGACGGAGGGCCCGCCGTGGCTGAAGGCGCCGGCCGCGTCGAGCGCGGCGTAGCCGTGGAAGGTGGCCCCGAGCAGGCGCACGGCGTGGACCTCGTCGTCGCCGGACAGGGCGTATCCCCGCAGCGCCGCGCGCGACAGCTCGGCGTGGCGCGGGCCGGCACTGACGGCGGCGGTCGACGCGTCGAGCGGCAGCCGGGTGGCGGCGTAGCGACCGGGGTGGCGGCGGGCGTAGCCGCGCCACACGCCGCCGACCGCCGCCAGCGCGGAGCGTCCGCTGACCCCGGCCAGGGCCTCTGCGACGAGGTCGGCGGTCTCGTCCAGGGCCAGCAGCGCGACGCGGGTGCGCACGTCGGCGCCGCTGCGCACGTGCGTGTAGAGACTCGGGATGGCGACCCCGAAGTGCTTGGCGAGGGCGGTCAGCGTCACCGCGTCGAGCCCGACGTCGTCGGCGAGGTCGGCGGCCGCCTCCGCCACCCGGGCGCTCGTGAGCCCAGCGCGTGGCACGGCGGCTCCTTTCCTCATGCACTAAGGCCAAAACCTTAACACATGAGGATCGAGCGCGCGGTCACCGCTTCCGGGGGGTCCTCCGGGTGGCCTTCCGGGCAGCGCCGACCTCGTCCTCGGCACCGGCCGAGGACAGCGCGCCGCTCGTGCCCTGCAGGTGGGCGCGGACGAACCACTGGTACTGCTCGAGCTCGCCCGTCTGCCCGGTGAGCATGTCCTCGGTGACCGGGTCGTCGCCGACCGCGTCGATCGCCGCGCGGTGGTCCTCGATCACGCCGGTGTAGACGAGATCGAGGGCGGCGAGGTGGGCCGTGGTGTCGGCGCGGTGGAGGTCGTAGTCGTCCCACGTGCGGGCCGCGACCAGGGCGCCGGGGAGCCCGTTGGGCGGCACGCCGAGGGTGGACATCCGCTCGGCGAGAGCGTCGACCATGGCGCGCACGCCGTCGATCTGCGGGTCGAGCATCTCGTGGACGCCGATGAAGTGGGGGCCCACGACGTTCCAGTGCGCGTGCTTGAGGGTCAGCTGGAGGTCGTTGAGGGCGTGCACCCGCATCTGCAGGGCGTCGGCGACGGCGTGACCCGTCGTCGTGTCGAGTCCCGGGACCGTCAGCGGCGCGTCGGCGTCGCTGGTGACCGGGGACGTGCTGGAGGAACGTGTCGTCTTCTTGGCCATGCCACCAACCTAGGCTCGCGCCTCAACCCCCGCACCACCTCGTCAGCTGGTGTCCGCCACCCGCTTCGGCAGCACGAGCAGCAGGCCCGCGAGCACGACCACGGAGGCCACGGCGCCCGCGGCGGCCGCCTTCCGGTCGAAGACCATGTCGACGACGAGGAAGAAGATCCCGCCCATCAGCAGGGCGATCATGAAGAGGGCCACGCTCGTCAGCCGGTGGCCGGCCTGGACGAGCTGGGGCTTGGCGCCGGACTGGAACACGCGCCGGTGGATGGCGACCGGCGCCAGCATCACGCTGACGGTGGCGAACGACAGCGCGAGCAGTCCGACGTACCAGGCCCGCTGGAAGGAGTCGAGCTCCTCGAACCGCGACTGGAACGGAAGCGTGACCAGGAAGCCGGCGAGCACCTGGACACCGGTCTGGCTCACCCGGAGCTCCTGCAGCAGCTCGTTCCAGTTGCGGTCCGCCCGCTCCTGCGGGGTCTCGTCGCGTGCGTCGTCGACCATCCCTCCGACGCTACTCGCGGCGCGCCTCGCGCCAACCCCCTCACGGGTGAGCACCCCTGCAACGCGCGCTGGAGGCGTACGAGGGACCCGCGGCGTCCGTCAGTGCGGGTCGAGCTCGGCCAGGGCGCGCAGCCAGGTCCGGTCGGCGTCGACCGCGGACGTCGTCCGCACCGGAGCGGCCGCGTCGAGGAGCCGCGCCGCCGCCGGGGGTACGACGCCCCCGGCCGCGCTCACGACGCCCGCGAGCACCCGGCCCGCCGCCGTCGTCGCACCGCGGTGGGTGCTGATGATCGCCTCGTAGGTCGGCGGACCCTTCGCCGCAGGCACCTCCCAGGCGGCCACGAGGGCGGCGTACGACTCGCTGAGGCAGACCACGGCCCACTCCCGACGCAGCGGGGAGTCGCCCGGCAGCTGGCAGCGCACCGGTGCCGCGTCCAGGTCGGCGCCGAGGTCGGCGTCGCCGTCGAAGTCGGCCACGACCGCAGCCCATGCCGCGGTGCGACCGAGCTCCTCCCAGCGGTGCCGCGAGGACGCGTAGCGGTGACCGAGCTGGAACGCGCCCAGCACGACCGACCGGCCGCCGCGGGCCAGGCACTCGTCCTCGACCGCGTGGGAGGCGGCGATCAGCGCGCGCCGGTGCAGACGGAGGGGACGTACGTCGGCGGCGGCCTCCGCGGCGGCGAAGGCCGAGCGCTCCTCGCCGGCCTCCTGCGCCCGCACCACGGAGTCGATCGCGACCTGGAGCGGGAGCCCCGAGTCGCGCACCTCCAGCACCTGTCGCACCAGCGCCACGTCGGCGTCGGTGAAGCGACGGTGACCCGACGCCGAGCGCTCGCCGTGGGGGAACCCGAACCTGTTCTCCCACGTGCGCAGCACTCCCGGCGTCACGCCCGCGCGTGCCGCCAGCACGCCGATGCTGAACCCCTCGGAGACCCGGTCCGACACGTGTTCCTCCTCAGAAATGTTCTCGTCCGACCTTGCCAGACCTGCTCGCATAACTTATACAGGTGTGTAGAGGTTTTGTCCTCATCCACCCCCACCCCAGGAGAGTCCCATGACCGCCATGATCCTCATCAGCACGGCCGCCATCCTCGTCGCGATCGTCGGCTGCGCTGTCATCTGGCGCATGGACGCGCTCCGCGCCGACGAGATCGAGCACACCCAGCCGCCGGCCCCGCGCCCCACCAGCCCGCAGCTGGGCACCGCTGACGGCTCCCCCGCGTCGCTGCGATCGTCCTGACCCCTTCCAGGCCGCGGCTGACGACCCCGGGTGGACCGGCGCACGCCCCCGGCCCGGTCCACCCGCACGGGTGTGGTGTGCACCCACCGCCGTGGCAGGTTGGAGGACAGGACCACCTGGTCCGTACGGACGACACACCACCTTCAGCACAGGAGGAACGACGATGGGTCTGGACGACAAGTTCGACAACAAGACCGATGAGCTCAAGGGCAAGGCGAAGGAAGCCACCGGCAAGGCGACCGACGACGAGAAGCTCGAGGCCGAGGGTCGCGGCGACCAGGCCGGTGCCAACGTCAAGCAGGCCGGCGAGAAGATCAAGGACGCCTTCAAGAGCTGACGGGCGTCCCTGCCCACACGTGCCCACCGTCGCCCGCATCGGCGACGACCAGCACCTCGCCGCCGGCGGCCACCATCAACGTGTGGTCGCCGGCGGTCTGTGGTTCGAGGGGGACCTCGACCCGCTGCCACTCCCGCCCGTCGTCGGTGTGCCACAGCTCGTAGTGGTCACCGGTGCTGACGCTCGCCAGCACCCCGGCCGACGTGGTGGCCAGCGAGGCGACGTACGGCGCCCCACGCCAGGAGTCCGCGATCCGGCCGAAGTCCACGGGGTCGTGCCACCCGTCGTCGTCGCGCAACCACGCGGCGTACGCGTCGTCGCTGCGGCCCACGGCCAGCAGCCGCCCGTCGTCGAGCCGCGTCACGCGGTGCACGTCCTGCGCCCCGGCGGTCGCCGGCATCTCCTCCGGCGTCCAGGACAGGCCGTCGGACGAGGTCCAGGCGAGCGGGTCCGGTTCGAGGTGCCGGCCGGTGCGGGCGCCCCCACCCACCACGAGCCACTCCTCGCCGGTCCAGCCCGCACCCTGGGCGAGTGACTCCAGGTCGCCGTCGTCGGTCAGGCCGGGCTCGGCCTCGACCAGGGTGAACTCGCGCGGGTCGTCGGTGACCCACACACCGGGGCCCGACGTCCGGTTGCCCGTGATCAGCCAGCCGGCCGGGCCGCCCGCGATCGGGCCGACGTTGGTCGCGCTGACGCCGCCGTACTGCGTGAACACGGTGCGCACGTCGACCAGCGTGTCGTCGTCCAGCCAGAAGGTCGTCACCCGCGGGTTGCCGTGGGCCCCGCCGGACCTGGCCCCCACCGCGGCGATCCGGCCGCGCGAGCAGGCGATCGAGTTGAGGATCGCCCGGCGGCCCCAGTAGGTGCCGGCCTCGATCGGCACCGGCTCCCACCGCTCCCGGTCGCGGGAGAACCACAGCGCCGGGCGGGTGTCGCGGGTCTCGGTCGGCCGGTCGAGGAACACCGCACCGGCGACCCACCACCCCTCGCCGCACTCCACCGCATCGCGCACGACCGTACGACCGGCCGGGCCGGGGTGCGGGGGCAGCGCGTGCTCGACCCAGGTGATCTCGGTGCGCTCGGGCGGGCGCGGTTCGTCGTCGCACGCCACGAGCGGCAGGGCGCCCAGCAGCGCCACCGCGACGAGGGCCGGTCTGCGCACCCAGCGATCATGACGCATGGAAGGACCGGCGCTGGGTACGTCAAGGGATGCCCCCGGATCCCGACAAGGCAGACCCGACGAACCAGAGCGGTCGGCCGTGGATGGTCACCGCCGCGCCGATCGGCCTGCTCCTCGCCCTCGCGATCCTCCTGGTGGTCTTCTTCCTCGCCCGCTGACCGGGCCCGTCCACAGCTGACCGCGCCGCCCGTGCGGGTGTCGGTCGCCGCTCATAGGGTGGCGCCGTGACCCTGCACCTCCACGCCTCCGAGCGCACCGACGCGCTCGCCGACGGCCTCGCGGACCTGCTGGTCACCCCGCTCCCCGACCCGTTCGCGCGTGAGGTCGTCGTCGTGCCGGCGCGCGGCGTGGAGCGGTGGCTCACGCAGCGGCTCTCCCACCGGCTCGGCGTGGGCGCCCGCGGCGGCGACGGCGTGTGCGCCGGTGTCGACTTCGTGACGCCCCACTCGCTGGTGTCGATGCTGCTCGACCGCGACGCCGAGGACCCCTGGAGCCCCGACCGGCTGGCGTGGCCGCTGCTTGAGGTGGTCGACGAGGCGATGGGCACCCCCGGCTTCGACGACCTCACCCGACACCTCGGCGGCGGCGACCCCGCCGACGACCGCTCCGCCCGCCGCTACGCCGTGGCGCGCCGGCTCGCTGGCCTCCTCTCCTCCTACGCCGTCCAGCGCCCGCAGCTCGTCCGCGAGTGGCGGACGGGCGACGACACCGACGGTGCGGGCGGCCCGCTCGATCCCGACCTGCGGTGGCAGGCCGAGCTGTGGCGCCGGCTCGTCGTCCGCGTCGAGGCGCCGGCACCCGACCTGCGCCACGCCACGACGCTCGCCCAGCTGCGCGACGGCGCCGACGGCCTGGACCTGCCTGCCCGGCTCTCCCTGTTCGGCCACACCCGCCTGCCCGTGACCGAGGTCGAGCTGCTGCGCGCCCTCGGTGAGCACCGTGACGTGCACCTCTGGCTGCCGCAGCCCTCCCCCGCGCTGTGGGAGGCGCTGGCGCCGACGGCCGCCGCGGGGCCGGTGGCGCGCGCCGAGGATCGGTCCGCCGACCTGGTCGGGCACCCCCTGCTCGCCTCCCTGGGTCGCGACTCCCGCGAGCTGCGCCGCACGCTCGGCGACCTGCCGGCCGAGCAGCACCCCGCCGGCCACGCCGACCCGGCCACCCTGCTCGGCTGGCTGCAGGCCGACCTCCGCGCCAACCGGGCGCCCGGACCCGCCGAGCTGGCCAGCCGGGTGCGCGCCGGCGCCGACCTCTCGGTGCAGGTCCACGCCTGCCACGGGACCGCCCGACAGGTCGACGTGCTGCGCGAGGTGCTGGTCGGGCTCCTCGAGGACGACCCGACGCTCGAGCCGCGCGACATCCTCGTGATGTGCCCCGACATCGAGACCTACGCGCCGCTCATCTCGGCCGGCTTCGGCCTGGCCGACGTGGCCCGTGAGGACGTCGGGCACCCGGCCCACCGGCTCCGCGTCCGCCTCGCGGACCGGTCACCCGGTGCCACCAACCCGCTCCTCGGCGTCGCCGCCGATCTCGTCGAGCTGGCGGCCGGCCGGATGACGGCCACCGCCGTCCTGGACCTCGCCGCGACCGAGCCGGTGCGGGCCCGGTTCGGCTTCACCGACGACCACCTCGAGCGGATGGCGCGGTGGGTCGACCAGGCGGCCATCCGCTGGGGCTACGACCGCGACCACCGGGCCGCCTTCGGCCTCGACCTCGACGCCAACACCTGGCTCTCGGGCCTGCAGCGCGTCCTCCTGGGTGCGGCGATGTCCGGCGAGGGGCACCGGTTCGTCGGCAGCACGCTGCCTCTCGACGACGTCGGCGACGGCCACCTCGACCTCGTCGGCAGCTTCGCGGAGATGGTCGACCGCCTGCACACCTTCGTGCGCGCGGCCGCGTCGGCGACGTCGGTCGCCGACTGGACGACCGCCCTCGGCCGCGCGGTGCACGGACTCACCCTCAGCGGGTCCGACGACGCGTGGCGCGTCGCGCAGTTCGACCGTGAGCTGGCCCGCATCTCGGCCGGCGTCGGCGACCACGAGACCCGCCTGCGCCACGCCGACGTACGCGCCCTGCTGCGCCACCGGCTGCGTGGGCGGCCGACGCGGAGCAACTTCCGCACCGGCACCCTCACCGTGTGCACGATGGTGCCGATGCGCTCGGTGCCCCACCGCGTGGTGTGCCTCGTCGGCCTCGACGACGGCGTCTTCCCGCGTCTCGAGGCCGTCGACGGCGACGACGTCCTGGCCCGGCGGCCGATGACCGGTGAGCGCGACATCCGCTCCGAGGACCGGCAGCTGCTCCTCGACGCGATCGGCGCCGCGACCGAGACGCTGGTCGTGACCTACGCCGGCCGCGGCGAGCACACCAACGACGACAAGCCGCCCGCGGTCCCGCTCGGCGAGCTCCTCGACGCGCTCGACCGCACCAGCAGCGCGCCCGTGCGCGACGACGTGCTGGTGCACCACCCGCTCCAGCCCTTCGACGAGGCCAACCTGACCGCCGGTGCTCTCGTCGGCGCCCTCGACCGGCCGTTCTCCTTCGACCGCACGGCGCTCGCCGGCGCCCGGGCCGCGCGGGCCCCGCAGCCGGCACCGCGCTCGCTCGTCCCCGGGCCGCTGCCGCCGCCCGAGCCCGTGCGGGAGGTGACGCTCGCCGACCTCCACGACTTCTTCGCCCACCCCGTGCGCAGCTTTCTGCGCCAGCGGCTCCGCGTCACGACGCCCTACGACGTCGACGAGACCAAGGACGCCATCCCGATCACCCTCGACGGCCTGGAGAAGTGGGACGTCGGCGACCGACTGGTGCGCGACGTGCTCAGCGGCGGCGACCCGCAGTCCGCGATGCTGGCTGAGCAGCTGCGCGGGCTGCTGCCCCCCGAGGACCTCGGGTCGGCCATGCTCACCGAGATCGTCCAGCGGGTGCGCCCGCTCGTGGAGGCCGCGGTCCCCCTGCGCGCCGGGCCGGCCCGCACCCTCGACGTCGACATCGACCTCGGTGACCGCCGGCTGACCGGCACCGTCGGCAACGTCTTCGGCAACAACCTCGTCTCGGTGAGCTACTCCAGCCTGGGGGCCAAGCACCGGCTGGCCGCGTGGCTCGACGCGCTCGCGCTCGCCGCCGGCCATCCCGACGAGAACTGGACCGCCCACACCATCGGCCGCTGGGGCCGGTCCGGCCGCCGCGCGCTCGTCCCGCCGATGTCCGACGTCGACGCCCGCACCCACCTGCGCGACCTCGTCGCCATCATGGAGCGCGGCCAGCGCGAGCCGCTTCCCCTGCCGATCAAGACCAGCCTGGCCTTCGCGGAGGAGTTCAAGATCGGCGCGCAGGGACAGGCCGACCCCGACCTCAAGGCCAGCGCCGAGTGGGTGACCCCGCGGTTCAACGAGACCGGGTTCCCCAAGGAGGACGGCGACCAGTGGCACGTCCGCGCCTGGGGGGAGCAGGCCCCCTACGACCTGCTCGCCGCGCCGCTGCTGCTCGACGAGACCGACCGGGCGGACGACGGCCGGGCGCCGCACCGCCTGGGCCACTACGCCCTGCGCGTCTGGTCGCCGCTGCTCGCCACCGAGCTGGTGCGGGGGATCTGACGTGACCGACCTGCCCACCGACCTGCCCACCGACCTGCAGAGCATGGACACCTTCGACATATGCGGTCCGCTGCCCACCGGCACCACGTTGCTCGAGGCGAGCGCCGGCACCGGCAAGACCTGGACGATCGCCGCGCTGGTCACGCGCTACGTCGTCGAGGGCGTCGCCACCCTGGAGGAGATGCTCGTCGTCACCTTCACCCGCGCGGCCAGCCAGGAGCTGCGTGACCGCGTACGCCGCCAGCTCGACGACGCCGCTGCCGTGCTGGCCGACCCCGCGACCGCCGACCCCGCCAACCGCCTGCACGACTGGCTGCTCGACGCCGACGACCAGGAGCGGGCCGGCCGGCTCGCGCGGCTCACCGACGCACTGACGTCGTTCGACGCCGCCACGATCGCGACCATCCACCAGTTCTGCCAGCTCGTCCTGCGCAGCCTCGGCGTCGCCGGGGACACCGACACCGGTGCCGTCCTGGTGGAGGACCTCGAGCAGCTGACCACCGAGGTCACCGACGACCGCTACCTCGGTCTCTTCGCCCACGAGCAGCAGGCCGCGTGGAGCCGCGAGGACGCCCTCGGCATCGCCCGTGCGGTCGTCGGCGACCCACGGGCGCGGGTGGCTCCGCAGGAGGCGCTCACCGAGGACCCCGACGGCCGGGCCGCCGCGCGCGTCCGCTTCGCGTGCGGCGTCCTCGACGAGATCGACCGGCGCAAGCGACGGCTGGGCGTCCTCTCCTACGACGACCTCCTCGGCCAGCTCGCCGACGCGCTCGCCGACGACGACGCCCCGGCCCGCGCCCGGATGCGCCAGCGGTGGAAGGTCGCGCTGATCGACGAGTTCCAGGACACCGACCCCGTGCAGTGGCAGGTCTTCGAGCGCGCCTTCCACGGCGTCGCCACGCTGGTCCTCATCGGTGACCCCAAGCAGGCGATCTACGCCTTCCGCGGCGGCGACATCGTCACCTACCTCGACGCGGCGGAGCAGGCGACGACCCGGCAGACGCTCGGCGTCAACTGGCGTGCCGACCAGCCGCTGCTCGACTCCCTGCAGGTGCTGGTCGAGGGTGCCGCCCTCGGCGACGATCGCATCGCCGTCCACCCGGTGAGCGCCCACCACGCTGCGTCCCGGCTCGAGGGGGCCGGTCCTCCGTTCCGGTTGCGGGTGGTGCGCCACGAGGAGCTGGGTCGCCGACGGCCGCGCATCGGCGACTGGCGCCAGCACGTCCTCACCGACCTCGCCGCCGATGTCAAGCGCCTGCTGACGAGCGGCGCGACCGTCGGCTCGGGCGACGACCGCCGACCCGTCGAGCCCAAGGACGTCGCGGTGCTCGCCGCCCGCCGGGCCGACCTGCTCGCCGCGCAGGACGCCCTGGCCGCGGTCGGCGTGCCCGCCGTGCTCAACGCCGGCGGCTCGGTCTTCAAGACCGCCGCAGCCACCCAGTGGCTCAGCCTGCTCGAGGCGCTCGAGCAGCCGCACCGCGCCGACCGGGTGCGCGCGGCCGCGCTGACCGACTTCTTCGGACGCACCGCGGAGGACCTCCAGGCCGAGCCCGACCCGACCGACGAGCTGAGCGAGCACGTACGCCGCCTCGCCGACGTCTTCGCGGCCCGAGGGGTCGCGGCCGTGCTGGAGAGCGCCGTGCTCGACGGGCTGATCGCCCGGGTGCTCGGGCGCGTCGGCGGCGAGCGCACGCTGACCGACCTGCGCCACGTCGGCGAGGCCCTGCACAAGGTGGCCGTCAGCGAGCGCCTCGGCGTGGTGGGCCTGCTCGGCTGGCTGCGGACGCAGGTGGCCGACGACAAGATCGAGGTCGCCTCCGAGCGGACCCGCCGGCTCGACTCCGACGCGGCGGCGGTCCAGCTGGTGACGATCCACGGCAGCAAGGGCCTGGAGTATCCCGTCGTCTACCTCCCGACCCTGTGGGACCGGTGGGTGCGCGACGACGACGTCCCTCTCTTCCACGACGGCGACGGCGAGCGCTGCCGCGACGTGGGAGGACCGAGCCGGTGGCGCGACGCCGCTGTCGCCGCGAGCCGCCACGAGGACGCCGGCGAGTCGCTCCGCCTGCTCTACGTCGCCCTCACCCGGGCGCAGTCGCAGGTCGTCGCGTGGTACTGCCCGACCGCCAACAACACCGCGTCCGCGCCGCTCCACCGCATGCTGTTCGGGCGTGCCCCGGGGCACGCCCGCGTCAACGACGAGCAGCCGGTCGTCGGTGACGACGAGCTCGTCGACATCCTGGGCCGCTGGAAGTCGGCCGGCGGGCCGCAGCCCGAGGTGGCCGCGCTCGTGCCGGTCGACACGACACCCATCCAGCGCGACCTGCCGCCCCTGGCGGTGCGGACCTTCGACCGCGACGTCGACACCGACTGGCGCCGCACCTCCTACTCCGCCCTCTCCGCGGCCGGCGCACCTCATGCCGGCGCCCCCGACCGGGTGCTGTCCGAGCCCGACGACGCGCCCGACCTCGACGACGCCGACCTCGAGCCGCTCGACGACGCGCCCGCACCCGAGCCCGACCTCGAGCTGACGGCGGTGCCGTCGCCGATGGCCGACCTGCCGGTGGGCGCCGAGTTCGGCTCCCTCGTCCACGAGGTGCTCGAGCACACCGACCCGGCTGCGCCCGACCTCCGCGCCGAGCTGCTCGCGCAGGTCGAGGAGCACCGCGCCTGGTGGGCGGTCGAGGTCGACGCCGATGAGCTGGCCGACGCCCTCGTCGCGGTCTGCGACTCCCCGCTGGGTCCCTTGGCGGGTGGCCTCACCCTGCGCGACATCCACCTCGCCGACCGGCTGCGCGAGCTCGACTTCGAGGTGCCCCTGGCAGGCGGTGACCTGGCGGCCGCGCGCGACGCGGCCTCGGTCGTGCTGGGCGACCTCGCCCCCCTGCTCCGCGCGCACCTGCCCGACGGCGACCCGCTCCTGGCGTTCGCCGCCACCCTGGAGGGCGACCGCGACCTCGCCGGCCAGCGCCTCCTCGGCTACCTCACCGGCTCGATCGACGTCGTGGTTCGGGTGCCCATCGCGGGCCGCACCCGCTACCTGACCATCGACTACAAGACCAACTGGCTCGGCGACCGCGCCGCACCGGCGACGGCGTGGGACTACCGACCGGCCGTCCTCGACGAGGCGATGGGCCACTCCGACTACCCCCTCCAGGCGCTGCTCTACACGGTCGTGCTCCACCGCTACCTGCGCTGGCGGCTGCCGGGCTACGACCCGGCGGAGCACCTCGGTGGCGTGCTCTACCTCTACCTGCGCGGCATGTGCGGGCCTGCGACACCCCTCGTCGACGGCCGGCCGTGCGGGGTGTTCTCGTGGGAGCCGCCGGTCGCACTGGTGACCGCCCTCTCCGACCTCCTCGACGGAGTCGCGCCATGAGTGACCTCTTCGAACCCATCGACGCCACCGACGCCCGCCTCGCGCTCGGTGCCACCGGGCTGCTCGGCGCCTTCAACGTCGCGGGGGTGCTGACGAGCGCCGACGTCCACGTCGCGGCTGCCCTCGGCCGGCTGGGCCGCGAGAGCGACGATCGGGTCCTGCTCGCGGTCGCCCTCGCCGTGCGCGCGGTGCGCGGCGGGTCGGTCTGCGTCGACCTCGCGACCGTCGCGGACCCGCCCGACCTGCCCTGGCCCGAGGCCGACGCGTGGTCCCGCGCCGTCGCGGCCAGCCCCCTGGTGACGGCGGGCCTGGTCCGCTGGGACAACGACCTGCTCTACCTCGACCGCTACCACGAGCAGGAGACCCAGGTCGTCGACGACCTGCTGTCGCGCGCCGCCACCGCGCCCCACCACGACCCCACGCTGATGCGGGCCTCGTTGGACCGCGTGGTCACGGCCATGCAGGCGGCGGCCGTCGCCGACGGACGCCCGCGCCCGTCGTACGACGAGCAGGTCGCGGCCTGCCTCGCCGCGGCCGGGCAGTGGACGACGGTGCTCACCGGCGGTCCGGGCACCGGCAAGACCACCGCGGTCGCCTCGCTCCTCGTCGGGTTGCTCGACCAGCACCCCGACGGGCTGCGCATCGCGCTGGCGGCCCCGACCGGCAAGGCAGCCGCCCGCCTCCAGCAGGCGGTGCACCAGGAGGCCGAGGCCTTCGAGGAGGCCGACCGCGTCCGTCTCGCCGGGGTGACCGCGTCCACCCTGCACCGGCTGCTGCGGCCCGACCCGGGCAACTCCACCCGCTTCCGCCACCACCGCGGCAACCGGCTCCCCCACGACGTGGTCGTCGTGGACGAGTCGTCGATGGTGTCGCTGACCCAGATGGCCCGGCTGCTCGAGGCGGTGCGCCCCGACGCGCGGCTCGTGCTGGTGGGCGACCCCCACCAGCTGTCGTCGGTCGAGGCCGGCGCCGTGCTGAGCGACGTGGTCCGCGGCTTCCAGGGCCGGGCTGACTCGCCGGTTGCGGCGCTGCAGTCCACGCACCGCTTCGGACCGGAGATCCGCGCCCTCGCCGAGGCGCTCCGCACCGGTGACGCCGACGGCGCCCTGGCCGTCCTCTCGGCGGGCCACGACGAGGTGGAGTGGGTGGACGAGGCCGACCCCGCGTCCCGCGTCCGCACGACCGCGCTCGACGCAGCCCTCGGCGTCCGTGACGCGGCCGAGCGCGGCGACGTCACCGGCGCCCTGGCCGCGCTCGACCGCCACCGCCTGCTCTGCGCGCACCGCGACGGCCCCTACGGCGTACGCCACTGGAACCGTCGCATCGAGCACTGGCTCACCGCCGTCACCGGCGACCCCCTCCACGAGCGCGCCTACGTCGGCCGGCCGCTGCTGGTGACCGCCAACGACCACCAGCTCGGCGTCTACAACGGAGACAGCGGGGTGGTCGTGCTGACGCCGAGCGGCCCGCGCGCGGTGATCGCGGCCAGCGACGGCCCGCGCGACCTCGCGACCTCGCGGCTCGGCGACGTCGAGACGATGCACGCGATGACCATCCACAAGTCGCAGGGCTCGCAGGCCGACGTCGTCACCGTGCTGCTGCCCGACGAGGACTCCCGCCTGCTGTCGCGCGAGCTCTTCTACACCGCCGTCACGCGTGCGCGCTCGCAGGTGCGGGTCGTGGGGTCGGAGGCGGCGATCCGGGCGGCGATCGGCCGTCGTGCGCAGCGCGCGAGCGGGCTCGCCGTACGCCTCGCAGCAGCTCCGCGGCCCGACGCCGACACCGTTCCACCGACGCGCGGGCGAAACGCCGGCGACACAGATCCCCGCTAGCCTCCTCGCATGCCCTACCTGATGCGAGTCGAGCTCCCGGACGTCCCCGGGTCGCTGGGTCGCGTCGCGAGCGCGATCGGTGAGGCCGGGGGCGACATCGACGCGATCGAGATCGTCGAGAAGCGCGACGGCTTCGCGGTCGACGACGTGCTCCTCGAGATGTCGCCCGGCACCATGCCCGACTCCGTCGTCTCGGCCTGCGGCACGCTCGACGGCGTCAGCGTGCTCTGGATCAACCGCTACGCCGCCGGGGGCAACCTCTTCCTCGACCTCGAGGTCGTCGAGGCCCTCACCCAGGACCCCGCGTCCGCGCGCGACCGCCTGATCGACCTGCTGCCCATCGCCTTCCGCGTCGACTGGGCCGCCCGCGTCACCCCGGGCACCGACGGTGTCGGCGCCACGGTCGTCCACGCCACCGACGCCGCGCCGTCGGCGTACGACATCGACCACGCCCGCGTGCCCGCGCCGACCCGCCTGCCCGGCGACGAGGTCTACGTCGAGTGCGCCGCACCCTTCGGTGACGACCTCGTCCTCCTGGGTCGCCGTGGCGGTCCGGAGTTCCTCGACTCCGAGCTCGCCCGCCTCGAGCACCTCGTCGGGCTCGCGATGACCATCAGCCACTGACGACCCGACCCGGGCGGTGCGTGACCCACGTTCCGCCGCCCGGAAACCTGCGTGGCGCACCGCTCGGCCGTACGCCACCACCCGGGCGGTGCGTGACGCACGTTCCGCCGCCCGGAAACCTGCGTGGCGCACCGCTCGGCCGTACGCCACCACCCGGGCGGTGCGTGACGCACGTTCCGCCGCCCGGAAACCTGCGTGGCGCACCGCTCGGCTGGCGCGCGACGCCGTCAGGCGACCGACCGGATGCGCGTCACGAAGACCGAGCCGAGGACGCAGAGGACGAAGCCGACGAGGTAGACCACGCCGTAGCCCAGCGACCACCCCTCGCCGTGGGTGGCGACGGACCCGCCGAGCTCGCGTACGGCGACCAGGATGAGGCCGGCGATGGCCGGGGCGAGCACCTGCGGCAGCGCGGAGGCGATGTTGATGATGCCGAGGTCCTTGGCCCGGTCACCGGCGCCGGGGAGCACCTGGGTGATGAGCGCGAAGTCGACGGCCTGGTAGACCCCGAACCCGGCGCCCAGCACGACGGCCGCCACCAGCGCACCGGCCCAGTCCTGCCACAGACCGAGCACCAGCGAGCTGGCCCCGATGAGCACCCCGGACCAGATGACGAAGACCTTGCGCCGTCCCACGCGGTCGCTCCAGTGGCCGACGACCACGGTGGTGGCGACCGTGCACACGCCGTAGATCAGCACGAGCGTGCCGAGCTTCGCGGTGGCGTCGTCGTCGCCGAACCCGAGGCCGTCGGTGAGGAAGTAGTAGAGGTAGTTGAGCGCGATCCAGTTGCCGAGGTTCACCAGGAGGCGCGTCAGCCACGCCCACGCGAAGTCGGGGTGCTCGCGCGGCGAGACCCAGAACGAGCGGACCAGTCGCCTCCAGTCCATCGGCTCGAGCCGGTGGTCGGCCGGCAGGGCGACGTCGCGGGAGCCGACGAGGTAGGGCACCGAGAGCACCAGCATCACGACCGCGATCGTGAGGTAGCCCTGGGCGATCGAGCCGGTCACCTCCGCGATCTTGATGCCGACCAGCACGCCGACGGTGCCGGCGATGGCGACGAGACCGCCGATGAGGCCCCGGCGCTGGACGGGCACCTGGTCCGGCACGGCCGCGACCCCGCCTGCCCACGCAGCGTTGAGCGCCAGCTGCACGAGGCTCCAGGCGACGACCATCGACGCTGCGCTGTCGGCGACGGACAGCAGCAGCAGCGACACGGCACCCAGCGCCACCCCACCGAGCACCCACGGCACCCGACGCCCCAGGCGCGAGCGCGTCCGGTCGCTGAAGGCGCCCCACACCGGGTTCGCGAACAGCGACACCGCGGCGCCGCTGAACAGCACGACCGCGAGCAGCGCCTCCTTGCTCATGCCGCCGGGCTCCGCGGCGGCGACCCGGTCGGCCTGCTGGGCGAGCAGCACCTGGATCGGCCCGAACCACCCGGCCATCACGCCGAGGTTGAGCAGCACGAGCGCGCCGACCCAGCGCGCCGGAGGGTTGTCGACCGGCTCGTCGAAGGTCGAGCGGGTCGGCAGCGTGGTCGTCACGGCGTCATTGTGGGGCCAACCGGGCGTGCGCGACAGCCACATCCGGACCGGCGCATGGCGCCGGTGACGCCGGGTACGGGGACGCGACCGCGACTGTCAGCAGAGAGGACGTGTGCCATGACCCAGGACGACGCCCAGCCCGACATGCCCGGTGAGGCGGGAAGCCCCCAGCCTGCGGACCCGTTCGAGCCCGAGGCCCCGGCCCACATGGACCCCGACCCGGAGACGGCCGCCCACCGCGACGCGGACGAAGAAGCAGTGGTGGACGGGGCCGACCCGTCCCCGCCCCAGCCGAGCTGACTCAGGCCCGCTCGAGGAGGAAGAGCGGGATCTCCCGGTCGGTCTTCTCCTGGTAGGAGGCGTACGTCGGCCAGGTGGCGACGGCGTGCTCCCACCAGTCGGCGCGCTCGTCGCCCTCCAGGATCCGGGCCTTGTAGAGGTGCGGCTCCGGGCCGTCCTGCAGCTCGACCTCGGGATGGGCGACGAAGTTGTAGTACCACTCCGGGTTGTCCGGCGCGCCGCCCTTGGAGGCGACCGCGAGGTAGGCGCCGTCGCGCTCGACGCGCATCACCGGGTTCTTGCGGAGGTTGCCCGACCTCGCGCCGACGGACGTGACCACGACGATCGGGTACTTGGTGCCGGGCAGGGTGTTGGCCTTCTCGCCGCCGCTGGCTTCGTACTGCTCCACCTGCTTGCGGACCCACTCGGCCTTGCTCGGGACATAGGTTCCAGTCAGTGCCATGCCCGCCACAACACCACGGGGGCCGCTCCTCTTCCACACCGCTTCGGGTAGTCCGTCTCCCGGTGAACTACCCTCCGCAACCATGAACACCCCACGACGTTCCGCTCCTCCGCTTCGCTCCCCCGAGCAACGCCGCGGGGGCCCCGCGTGAGCGCGATCGAGGGCGTCAGCGAGATCTTCGACCCCGAGGCCTGGGACGTGGTGCCCGGCTTCGACGACCTCTCCGACCTGACCTACCACCGTGCCCGCGAGCACGGCACCGTCCGCATCGCCTTCGACCGGCCCGACGTGCTCAACGCGTTCCGCCCCCACACGGTCGACGAGCTGCTGCGCACGCTCGAGCACGCGCGTACGTCGGCCGACGTCGGCTGCGTGATCCTCACCGGCAACGGCCCGAGCGCCAAGAACGGCAAGTGGGCCTTCTGCACGGGCGGCGACCAGCGGATCCGCGGCAGGGCCGGCTACCAGTACGAGGACACCTCGGCCGGCGCCGCCGACACCGGCGCCGAGGAGCCGAGCCCCATCGACAAGGCGCGGCTCGCCCGCCTCCACATCCTCGAGTGCCAGCGACTGATCCGGTTCATGCCCAAGATCGTCATCTGCGTCGTCCCGGGCTGGGCCGCCGGGGGCGGGCACAGCCTGCACGTCATCGCCGACCTCACGCTCGCCAGCCGCGAGCACGCCCGCTTCAAGCAGACCGACGCCGACGTCGGCTCCTTCGACGGCGGCTACGGCTCGGCCTACCTCGCCCGCCAGGTCGGGCAGAAGTTCGCGCGCGAGATCTTCTTCCTCGCCGACGAGTACGACGCCGAGGAGATGCACCGGATGGGCGCGGTTAACCGCGTCGTCGAGCACGCCGACCTGGAGAAGGTCGCCCTCGACTGGGGTCGCAGGATCAACGGCAAGTCGCCCACCGCCCAGCGGATGCTGAAGTACTCCTTCAACCTGCTCGACGACGGCCTCGTCGGCCAGCAGCTCTTCGCCGGCGAGACCACGCGCCTGGCCTACATGACCGACGAGGCGCAGGAGGGGCGCGACCAGTTCCTCGAGAAGCGCGAGCCCGACTGGTCGCCCTACCCCTGGTACTACTGAGCGGCGTACGGATCAGCTGGTCGCGAGGGTGTGGTTGTCGATCTCCGGGTAGTGCCTGCGGATGTTCACCTTGCGCTCGAGCTCGGCGATGATCGCGGGCGCGAAGTTGACCTCGTAGAGGCCGTGGGCGCTGCCGAGGCCGCCGGGACTGAAGACGTTGATCTCCATCAGCTTGTCGCCGACGATGTCGAGGCCCACGAGGAACATCCCGTCGGCCACCAGCTTGGGGCGGACGACCTCGACCATCTGCAGCATGTCGTCGGTGACCTTGACCTTCTCGGCCTTCCCTCCGGCGGACATGTTGGAGCGGATGTCCTTCGTGGACGGCGTACGCCGGAAGGCGGCGTACTCGCCGTCGACCACCAGCGGCTGGCCGTTCATCACGAACATCCGGACGTCGCCCTTGGCCGCCTCGGGGAGGTACTCCTGCGCCACGACGTAGCCGTCGCGCGAGATCGCCTCGATGATCTGCTTGAGGTTCGGCGCCTCCTTGCGGTCGACCAGGAACACGCCCGCGCCGCCCGAGCCCTGGAGCGGCTTGAGAACCGCCTTGCCGCCGAGGTCGGTGATGAACTCCTCGATCATGGCCTCGTCGCGCGAGATGAGCGTGCGGGGACGGACGATCTCGGGGAAGTGCTGGAAGTAGGCCTTCGACAGCGCGTTGGCGAGGCTGGTCGGGTCGTTGACCACGAGCACGCCGCTGGAGGCGATCAGCTGACCGAAGGCGACGCCGGCGTTGTTGCGCCACGGGTCAGTCTCGGCGTCGTCGGCGGGGTCGTTGCGCAGCATCACCACGTCGAACTCGTCCAGGCCGATGAGCTCCTCGACGTCGGGCTTCTGGACGTCGGCCAGGTGCCGCTCGAGGGAGCGGTACGACTTGGCGTGGCCGGCGCGGGCCTTGGTGCTCAACGAGCCGTCGGGCTCGTAGGCGAAGTCGCCGATGCCCATGTACCAGGCCTCGTGCCCCATCTCCTTCGCGGCCATGGCCAGGCGGTTGGTGGTGTACTCAGCCTTCTCCGTCTCGATGTCGTTGACGACGAATCCGATCTTCATGCGGGTCCCTCCAGGAGTGTGCTGAGATCTTCGGTGCCGGCCGCGCGAGCGAGGTTGTCGTGCGCGGACGGGTCGTGCAGGTATCGGGGCAGGACGCGGGGCGGTCGCAGCAGCCCGCGGGACTCGAGGTCGCCGATCAGGGGCAGGTCACGCAGGGAGAACTTGCCGAGCCAGAGCTGGTCGAGGGACCCGCCCGCGCCGAGGTGCTCGAGCAGCTCGACGAGCCCGCGCAGGTAGATCGCGTCCTTGGTCATCCCACCGGACCGGTAGACCCGCATCACGGTGGTCCACGCGCTGCCGCGCGGGAAGTCGTCGGCGACCAGCGCCTCGTGGGCCTCGGCGAACGTCGCGCCCGCGACGAGGCGGTGAACGGTGACGACCCGGCTCGCGAGCTGGCGCAGGCGGAAGGCGGTCAGCCCGCCGCACGCGATCTCGGCGAGGACGGCGAGACCTTCCTGCGTCTCGTCGTAGCCCGCGAGCCCGACGCCGAGGACCTTGATCGGCTGGTGGCTGCCGTTGGCCTGCGTGACGAGGTGGGTGCCCACCTCGTGGTGGAGCAGCGCCTGGGCCCGCGCCTGCTGGACCTTGGTCTCCGGGCCGATCAGCAGCACGTCACCCGAGACCATGACGCCGTTGACGTCGGATCGGATCTCGGCGTGCATGTCGAGATCGGGGTCCTCGTCGCGGTAGCGCGCGATCTCGGCCTGGGCCAGCTCGAGGAACGCCTCGGCGTCGAGCGGCTCGTCGGTCGGCTCGGTGCGGGTGATCCCGGACAGCAGCGCCTCGGCCTGCCTGCGCAGCGACGGCGACACCCCGCCGTAGAGCTCGAGGCTCAGCGGCAGGAAGTCCTCGGTGTCGCGCGCCTCCAGCATGTCGAGCTGGAGCTCCATCTCGCGGTGCTTGGCGCGCAGCAGCTGGCCGAGGACGGGGTCCTCGACCGCGGTGAGGTCGATGTCGTCCAGCTCGGCGCGGACGACGGCGGGGTCGGTCTCGAGCTCCCGGTAGGTGAACGGCGGGTCGGGCTCGCGACCCTCCAGGAAGTCCTCGCGCAGGTCGTCGGCGTCGACGGGCGTGATGTCGAGCAGGAAGCGGAAGCTCTGGGCGAGCAGGGACAGGCGGTGGTCCACGGCCAGGTCGGTGGCGTTGAGCTCCGCACCCGGCTCCGCTGGACCGCCGTCGGTCACCGCAGCTTCTCGAGCTCGATGTGCAGGCCGGGCAGCGCCGCGGCGAGGCCGTCCTGGGCGCAGCGGAGCCGGTCGGCGTGCAGCTCACCGGTCCACTCGTCCATGAAGGTCTTCTTGAACTCCAGCGCCAGCACGCAACCCACCCGCGGGTAGCGGTCGTGCACCCACCACGCGAGGCCGCGGCCCTCGAAGACGACGTTCTCCCGTGCGTCGAGCGGGCCGCAGCCCAGCGAGGCGTCGCGCAGGTCGCCCGTGAATCGCTCGACCAGCGGGCCGAACAGGTCGGTGTCGACGCTGCCGGTGCCGACGTTGACGTCGGGGTTCTCCGACGCCGGGGCCGGTGGCTCCTCGGCGCCGTCGCGGCGGTGGTTGTAGGAGTGCACGTCGAGGAGCACGAACGGACCGCGCTCGGCGAGGGCGTCGAGCCGCGGTGCGAGCGCGTCGTAGAAGGCGTCGTAGGTCGCCAGGCTTCCCTCGTAGAGCTCGTCGGACAGCTCGCCGTCGCGCCACACCTCGAGCCCCCAGCAGTCGTCGGGCTTGCGGTAGATCGCCTCCCGACGGGGCCGGTTCAGGTCGGCCTCGAAGCGTGAGCGCCTCGTCACCACGTGGTCGGGGACCACCGCGGCGAGCCGGTCTGTGAACGGGTCCTCCTCACGGAAGCGCTCGGCCTCGTCGAGCACCATCGCCTCGGCGAGCTCGGGCCGCAGCTCGTGCCCCGCGTGCACCGAGGTCGCCACGACCGGACCGTCCCACTCACCGACGAACGCGACAGCGTCCGACGTCCCTCCCACGTCAGTCATGGCGGCCTGTCTACCGGAGTGGGCACCTGACCTCCACCCGGTGCGCACCCCTACGGGTGGGCGGCTGGTAGGACTGGGGTCATGCGGATCGTCGTCCTGACCGGTGCCGGAATCTCCGCCGAGAGCGGCCTCACCACCTTCCGGGACTCGGGCGGCCTCTGGGAGGGCCACGACCCGATGCAGGTCGCCACCCCCGAGGCGTACGCCGACGACCCCGGCCTCGTCCACCGGTTCTACGACGCCCGGCGGGCGGCGCTCTCGGGGGTCGAGCCCAACGCCGCGCACCACGCGCTGGTCCGGCTCGAGGACGCCCTCGGCGACGACCTGCTCGTCGTGACCCAGAACGTCGACGACCTCCACGAGCGCGCCGGCTCCCGACGGGTGCACCACATCCACGGTCGGCTCCAGTCTGCCTGGTGCACCCGCTGCGGCGGGCGCCACGAGTGGCACGGCGCGCTGGCGGACGGACCCGCCTGCCCCTCGTGCGGCGCGGCCGACCTGCGGCCCGACATCGTGTGGTTCGGCGAGGTCCCCTACGGCATGGACGTCGTCGAGGAGGCGCTGGAGGGGTGCGACCTCTTCGTCTCGATCGGCACGTCAGGCGTCGTCTACCCGGCCGCGGCGTTCGTCCACTGGGCCCGCGGTGCCACCCTCGAGCTCAACCTGGAGCCGAGCGCCGGAGCCACCGACTTCGCCGAGTCCCGGCAGGGACCCGCCACCCGCCTCGTGCCCGCCTGGGTCGACGAGGTGCTCGCCTGACGTCCCGCCCCGAAGAACGCGAGGCGTCCCTGACGCCGTCAGGCCGCCGAGCCGGATCGAGGCACGTAGGGCCGGAACTGCAGGCGGACGCGCGTGCCTCGGCCGAGCGCCGACTCGACCTCGATGCTGCCGCCGTGACGCTGCATGATCTCCCGCACGATGCCGAGACCGAGGCCCGTGCCGGGCCGCATCAGGGCCGCCTCGTTGGTCGAGCGGAACAGCGGGGCGAACAGGTTGGCCTGGTCGGCCTCGGAGATGCCGAGTCCCTCGTCGCTGCAGACGAAGGACAGCCCGCCGTCAGGCCGTGGCTCCACGCCGATCCACACCTCGTGGCCGGCGTCGGAGTACTTCACCGCGTTGTCGACGAGGTTGGAGACGGCGCTGGCGATCTCGCGCGGGTCGCCCAGCACGACGGCCTCGTCGAGGTCGCCGACGAGGTGGAGCGTGATGCCGGAGCGTTCGGCGACGGCGGTCATCGCCGCGAGCGTCTCCTCGACGACCGGGACCAGGTCGACCTGCTGCATGGCGGGCGGCTGCTGCGGGTCGCTCACCTGCGACAGCATCGACAGCCCCTGGAGCAGGTCGCCCAGCCGTTCGCTCGCCCGCAGGACGGCCTGGGCACGCCGCTGGTCGCGCTCGTCGATGGTCTCGCTCGTGGCGAGGAACTCGGCGTTGGCGGCGATGACCGTCATCGGGTTGTTGATCTCGTGGGTCAGCTCGCGCAGGAACCAGTGGCGCGCCACCTCGAGCTCGCGCAGCTCCTCGAGCAGGCGGCGCTCGCGCTGGGTGGCGTGGGCATTGGCGATGGCGCGTCCGAGGTCGTGGCCGAGCTCCAGCGCGGCGACGCCCTCGCCGTCGGTCCAGCGGCGCGACCCGGTGCGCCGCGCGCACATCAGCATGCCGAGCACCTTGTCGTCGACCCCGACCGGAGCGACGACGACGGCCTCGAAGCCTGCCTTGTCGAGCGCGGTGGTGAACCAGTCGGCGTACGCCGCGAGCTCGGGGTCGCCCCAGACGTGCCCGGGCTCGATGATGAGCACCCGCTGGTGGGTCCACGCTCGCGCGGCCGCCTCGTCGAGGGCTCTCCCCACGTCGGGTGCCACCTCCAGGCCCAGGCTGTCGGGGGTGGCTGCGTCCTGGTCGAGGAAGACCCGGATCTCCAGCTCGTCGACGGACAGCGCGCCGAGGAGCGTCGAGCGAGCCTCGCGCAGCAGGTGGTTGACGTCGTGCCGGGCGGGGTTGGACCGCGCGAGCCGCCGGGTGGCCCGGATGACCCTCATGTGGCCGGCGTACTCCTCGCGCTCGACCACCGTGAGGATCGAGCGCAGGATCGTGGCGAGCTCGTCGCTGATCTCGCGGAGCCGTGCGGCGTCGGGTCGCGCGAGGTCGCTGGGCACGTCGAGGTAGAGCAGCGCGCGCAGGTCGCCCCGCTCGTCGTCGATCCGGGCGACGAGCATGTCCATGGGATGCCAGTCGCCCTGCTCGCCGGTGGTCGGGAGGTCGGGGACGACGACGACGCCGTCGATGCGCTCGCGGATCTCCTCGGAGAGGTTCTCGAACGGGATCCAGAGGAACTGCCCGTGCTCCTCGCCCTGGGCGAAGACGAGCTGCATGTCGGACAGGCGCGAGGCCGTGCCGAGGCGCTCCTCGGCGCTGGCCGCGTCGCCGTGGATCGCGACGAACTCCAGCAGGCCCTTGGGCCGCACCACCTCGATCGCGCAGACGCGGAAGCCCGTGCGGGTGGCGGCGTCGTCGGCCAGGGCGTGCATGAGAGCGCGCGCCCGCGCGTCGCCCCAGCTGAGGTCGCGCGTCCTGCGCTCCCCGGTCCGCAGCTGCTCCATGGCGTCTCGCCCTCCCCCCGCCACGTGGATCGTAGGCGCGCGACCGTGGCCACCGGACCGTTTTCCCTCGTTGTGGCCCGCGCTGTGGACGAACTGTTGCTGGGTCGACGACGTGTCAGCGCGCCGCCCGCGGGCCGCCGACCGGCAGCCACACGGTGAACGTCGTCCCCTCGCCCAGCACCGACTCGACCTCGAGCGTCCCGTCGTGGCGCGTCACGACCCGCTCGATGATCGCGAGGCCGAGGCCGGTGCCCGGGCGCTTCCGCGCCTCGGGGCTGCTCGAGCGGAAGAAGGGGGCGAACACCTTGTCGACCTCGGCGGCGGCGATGCCGATGCCGGTGTCGGTGCAGGTGATCAGCACCCCGTCGACCCCGTCCACGGTCCGGCGCGAGAGGTCCATCGCGACCTGCCCTCCCTCGGGGGTGTACTTGATCCCGTTGGACAGCAGGTTGGAGACCATCCGCTGCAGGCCCGCGGCCTCGCCGGTGACCACGAGGTCGTCGGCCACGACCGTCCGCAGCTCCACGCCGTCCCTCGCTGCCATCTGGGCGAGGAAGTCGCTCGTCTCCCTCACCAGGGCGGCGAGGTCGACCTCGGCCAGCGAGGCGCCCCGGTCGGGATCGCTGACCGAGGCCAGGGTCAGCAGGTCCGCCACCATGTCCTCGATGCGCCGCGCCGCCCGGTCGAGCGCCTCGAGCGAGTGGCTCGACGCCTCCGAGTGCGTCTCGAGGCCCAGCAGCTCCAGGTGGGAGAACAGGACGCTGACGGGGTTGCGCAGCTCGTGGGCGAGGGTCAGGACCATGTCGCGGCGGTAGTCGATGACGTCGCGGAGCTCGACGTTGAGCGCGCGCTGGCGCTCCATCAGCCGCGCCTCCAGCAGCAGCCGGGCCAGGTCGGAGGCGACGGTCGTGGCGGCGTTGATCTCCGAGGCGTTCCATCTCGGTGCGTCGGCCGCCCGTCCCATCGATAGCGTGCCGAGGTACTCCTCGCCGGCCCCGATCGGCACCAGCAGCCCCGACCCGAGGCCGTACGTGTCGAGCAGGCGCGTGAGGGAGGGCGGCGTCTCGATCGAGTCCTCCTTCATGCTCCACGTGCGCTGCCGCTCGACGACGACGTGCCCGCGCCGCGCCCACTGCTCGCGCATCATCTCCGTCACGTCGAGTCGGTCCTCCTCGATGCCGGGGACCTCCGAGCCCACCGCGATCACGTCGACGGTCGCGACGTCCATCGCCTCGACCATGGCACGCGACAGCTCGCTGGACAGGTCCTGCACGCCCAGCCCCGGTCGTACGCTCTCGATCGCGCTCCGCGCCTGGGCGACCATCCGCACCTGCTCGCCGTAGAGCTCGCGCTCGACGATGCTGATGACCGCCTCGAAGAGCACCCCCGCCTCCGCGTTGATCGCCGCGACGGTCTCCGGCGTGGGACGCAACCCCGACAACGGCTCGTCGAGGTAGAGCAGCCCGCGCAGCTCGCCGTCCTCGTTCTGCAGCAGCCGCACCATCTGGTCGTCGGGGTCCCAGCCGTTGGGGAGGCCGGAGGCCGGAGTGTCCGGCCGGTGGCCGTACTCGTCGAGCCACGCGCGGGTGGCGTCGTCGAGCCGCTCGCTCGGGATGTGGTTCCAGCCGGCCAGCTCCACGCCGAGCTGGCTGATGTGGTCGAGGGCGAGCGGCGACGCCTGGCCGAGCATCTTGTCGCGGGCGGCGTCGTCGCCGGCGATCGCCACGAACTCCAGGTAGCCGTCGGAGCGCAGCGCCTCGATCGCCACCACCTTGTGGTGCGTACGCTTCACGAGGTCCTCG
This sequence comes from Nocardioides sp. GCM10028917, assembly GCF_042666175.1. Classification (NCBI taxonomy): domain Bacteria; kingdom Bacillati; phylum Actinomycetota; class Actinomycetes; order Propionibacteriales; family Nocardioidaceae; genus Nocardioides; species Nocardioides sp. GCM10028917. Next base: position 1,056,924 of record NZ_JBHTFL010000007.1, on the reverse strand, counting down.
GCGATGGCGTGCAGCACCGCGCGCTGGGCCTCGTTCCCCCACGCGCGTGCCCGCGGGCGGACCCACAGCCCGTCGTCGTCCATCACCGCTCCCCCTGCCAGTCCCGAGCCGGACGACGGGCACGTTACGCCGGATCAGGTCCCCTCGGACCCACTTCCGGGTGATCGACGGGGCTTGGTGACTCGCGGGTAACATAGCCGCATGAAGCGTGAGATCTACGACGAGGACCACGAGGCCTTCCGCGCCTCGGTCAAGCAGTTCCTGGACCGCGAGGTCACCCCCCACCTCGAGACGTACGCCGGCAACCACGGGCTCGACCGCGACTTCTGGCTCGCCGCCGGCAAGCAGGGCTTCCTCGGCCTCGAGATCCCGGAGGAGCACGGCGGCTCCGAGGCCGGCGACTACCGGTTCAACGCCGTCCTCACCGAGGAGCTCGCCAAGGTCAACATGACCCTCCCGAGCTGCGTCGGCATCCACGCCGACATCACGGTCCCCTACCTCGTCCACCTCACCACCGACGAGCAGCGGGCACGCTGGCTGCCGCGCGCCGCGACCGGCGAGCTCGTCACGGCCATCGGCATGACCGAGCCCGGCGGCGGCTCCGACCTGGCCAACCTCCGGACCACCGCGGTCCGCGACGGTGACGACTGGGTGATCAACGGATCCAAGACCTTCATCACCAACGGCGGCTCGGCCGACATGGTGCTCGTCGCGGCCCGCACCAGCCCGGAGAAGAAGGCCAAGGGCATCTCGCTCTTCGCCGTCGACACCACGCTGGAGGGCTTCAGCGTCGGCCGCGTGCTCGACAAGGTCGGCCAGGACGACTCCGACACCGCCGAGCTGTCGTTCGAGGACGTGCGCGTCAGCAACGACGACCTCGTCGGCCCGCTGGACACCGGCTTCATCTCGATGATGCAGTTCCTCCCGCAGGAGCGCCTGGGCTCGGCGATCACCAACCTCGCCCACGCCAAGCAGATCCTCGACGAGACGGTCCAGTACGCCAAGGACCGGCAGGCGTTCGGCCAGGCGATCGGCTCGTTCCAGAACACCCAGTTCCTGCTCGCGGACCTCGTCACCCGCGTCGACGTCACCCAGGCGTTCGTCGACCAGTGCGTCGTCGCGCACACCAAGAAGGAGCTGACGCCCGTCGACGCCGCCAAGGCGAAGTGGTGGACCTCGCAGGTGCAGAACGACGTGCTCGACCACTGCGTGCAGGTGCACGGTGGCTACGGCTACATGAACGAGTACCGCGTCGCCCGCGCCTGGCGCGACGCCCGCGTGACCAAGATCTGGGCGGGCTCCAACGAGATCATGAAGATGCTGATCGGCCGCGACCTCGGGCTGTGACCCCGCCCGCTGGTCGAGGAGGTCGCGCAGCGACCGTCACGAGACCCGGCGTCACGGCACACTGAGCCGCATGACGCGGATGTTCGTGGCGGTCGTCCCGCCCGAGGAGGTCGTGGAGGACCTCGAGTCGTTCCTGTCGGCGCGGCGCGAGGCCGCGACGTTCCGCTGGTCCGCCACGGAGCAGTGGCACGTGACGCTGGCCGTCGCCGAGTCGGTCCCGGACCGGGCGCTGGACGGGCTCGACGAGCTGCTGGCCCTGGCGGCCGAACGGCGGACGTCGTTCGGGATGCGCATCGCCGGCGGTGGCGCGTTCCCGCACCCCGACGCGGCGAGGGTGCTGTGGTCCGGCCTCGAGGTGGACGACGAGGTGGGCCTCGACGCGCTCGCCGCGTCGTGCCGGGCGGCGATGTCCCGCGCGGGTGCCCGCGTCGACGGACAGCGGTTCCACCCGCACCTGACCCTCGGCCGGCTCGGTCGGCCGGCCAACGTCACGTCGTGGGTCCGGCTGCTCGACGCCTACGACGGCCCCCGCTGGCAGGTCGGCGAGGTCGCGCTCGTGGCGTCGTACCTCGGCGAGGGCGCCCGCCGCCGACCGCGGCACGAGGTCGTCCGGACGTACGCGCTCGCCTGACGTCGTACGCCGCGCAGCCAAGCCTCACCTTCGTTGCGCGGCCGGGCACGGCGAGGAACGATCGAGACGTGAGCTTCGAGATCGGGACCGACGAGGATCCCCGGCACTTCCACGAGGAGCTGGGCGACGACGTCGGCACGCGGCTCAACTGGCTGCGCGCCGCGGTGCTCGGCGCCAACGACGGCATCGTGTCCACCGCCGGTGTCGTGATGGGCGTGGCAGGTGCCACCGACGACAGCGGCGTGATCGTGATCGCCGGCATCGCGGCCCTGACCGCGGGCGCCCTGAGCATGGGAGCGGGCGAGTACGTCTCGGTCAGCACCCAGCGCGACTCCGAGAAGTCGATCCTCGGCCTCGAGGCCGCGGAGCTGCGGCAGATGCCGCAGACCGAGGAGCGCGAGCTCGCCGCGATGTACGTCGAGAAGGGCCTGTCACCGGAGACGGCCGAGAAGGTCGCCCGTGAGCTGACCGAGCACGACGCGCTGCGCGCGCACGCCGACATCGAGTTCGGCATCGACCCCGACAACCTGACCAACCCGTGGCACGCCGCCTGGGCCTCCATGCTCGCCTTCACGATCGGCGCGCTGCTGCCGCTGCTCATCGTGGCGTTCGTCCCCGACAGCGTCCGGGTGCTCCTGACGGTCCTGAGCGTCGTCGCGGCGCTGGCGCTCACCGGGTTCGTCAGCGCGCGCATCGGCTACAGCCCGCGCCTGCCGGCCGTCGTGCGCAACGTGTCCGGCGGCCTGCTCGCGATGGGGGTCACCTACCTCATCGGCACGCTCGCCGGCACCACCCTCGGCTGAGGCGGTCCTCCGCTGGTCGACCGGGTCAGTCCCGGTCGATCGCCGGCCCGGTCGAGCCGCGCAGCACCAGCTCGGGGGCGAAGAGGTACTCCCGCGACGCGACGGGGTCGCCGGCGATGGCGTCCGCGAGCGCCGCGACGGCGGTGCCACCCATCTGCGCGACCGGCTGGCGCACGGTGGTGAGCGGCGGATCGAGGAACGCCACGAGCGGCGAGTCGTCGAAGCCGACGACCGACACGTCGCGAGGTACGTCGAGGCCGGCAGCACGCGCCGCCCGGATGGCGCCGATCGCCATCATGTCGGAGCCGCAGACGACGGCGGTGGCGCCCTGCTCGAGCAGCTGCTCGGTGGCGGCCGCGCCCCCTTCGACGGAGAAGATGGTCTCGGCGACCCACGATCGAGCCTCCGTGGCGGGCAGCCCCAGGCGGGTGCCGAGCGCGGCGACGAACCCTTCGCGCTTGCGAGCCGACGGCATGAACCTCGACGGACCGATCGCCAGCCCGATGCGGCGGTGACCGAGATGGGCGAGGTGGGCCACGGCGATGTCCATCGCGACCCGGTCGTCCGCCGACAGGAAGGGGGCCTGCACCCCGGCGACGTACCCGTTGACGAAGACGACCGGCAGCCCCCGGTCGAGCAGCATCCGGTAGCGCTCGTGGTCGGCCCGGGTGTCGGCGTGCTTGCCGGAGACGAAGATGATCCCCGCCACGCCGTGGTCGAGGAGCGACTCGACGTACTCGTCCTCCGAGAGGCTGCCGGGCGACTGGGTGCACAGCACCGGGGTGAACCGGCGGCGTGCCAGCGCGTCCTCGATGACCTGCGCGAAGGCGGGGAAGATCGGGTTCTCCAGCTCGGGCACGACCAGGCCCACGAGGCCGGCGCTGCGCTGCCGCAGGTGGGTGGGCCGCTCGTAGCCCAGGACGTCGAGCGCGGTGATCACCGACTGTCGCGTGGCCTCGCTGACGCCCGGCTTGCTGTTGAGGACGCGGCTCACGGTCGCCTCGCTGACGCCCGCCTCGCCGGCGATCTGCGACAGGGTGGCCATGGCCGAATGCAAGCACGCTTGCAGGGGGCTTGCAAGGTCTTTCAGATTCTGAATGTTCTTGCTAGCCTCCGGTGACCGTCATCACACGCACCCCTAGGGGTGCGCTTTTCATGGGAGACATCGATGCGCCGATTCAAGGCCGGCTCCGCCGGAATCGCCGTCGCCGCCCTCGCCCTCACGCTCGCGGCGTGCGGTAGCGACAGCGGGGACTCGGACAGCAACACCGAGAGCGAGGGCGACACCAGCTCGGCCGACCTCAACGCCGAGCTGACCTGGTGGGACACCTCGGACGCCACCAACGAGGCACCTGCCTACGACAAGCTGATCGAGAAGTTCAACGAGGAGTACCCGGACGTCACGATCAAGCACGAGACGGTCCCCTTCGACCAGACCCAGAACAAGTTCAAGACCGCCGCGGAGTCCGGCTCGGGTGCGCCCGACATCCTTCGCGCCGAGGTCGCCTGGACCCCGGAGTTCGCCTCGCTGGGCTACCTCTACGCCTTGGACGGCACCGCGGCCCTGGAGAACAACTTCCTCGAGACCCCGCTGTCCAGCAACGTCTACGAGGGCAAGACCTACGGCGTCCCGCAGGTCACCGACACGCTCGGCCTGATGTACAACAAGGCGCTCTTCGAGAAGGCGGGGCTGGACCCCGAGGCCCCGCCCACCACGTGGGACGAGGTCACCGAGGCGGCCAAGGCACTGAAGAGCAAGGCCAAGGTCGACGGCATCTACCTCAACTCCGGCGGCTACTTCCTGCTGCCCTTCATGTACGGCGAGGGCGCCGACCTCGTCGACGTCGACGGGCAGGCCATCACCGTCAACAGCCCCGAGGCGGCCACCGGCATCCAGACGGCCCAGGACATGGTCAAGGACGGCACCTCGGTCAAGCCGACGGCCAACGACCCCTACGGCACGATGATGACCCTGTTCAAGGAGCAGAAGGTCGCGATGATCATCAACGGCCCCTGGGAGGTCGCCGGGATCAGCGACGACCCGAACTTCGGCGGCATCGAGAACCTCGGCGTCGCGCCAGTTCCTGCCGGCGGCGCCGGCCAGGGCGCTCCGGTGGGCGGCCACAACTACGTCGTGTACTCCGGCATGGACGACCAGAAGGCCGAGGCCGCAGCCGCCTTCATCGCCTTCATGAGCTCGGCGGAGTCCGAGGCCTTCATCGCCGACGAGCTCGGCCTGCTGCCCGGCAACGCCGACGCCTACGACATGGTCACCAACGAGCGCGTCGCCCTGTGGGCCGACGCCATGGAGGTCGCCCAGCCGCGGCCCTGGATCGCCGAGGGCGGCCAGTTCTTCGCCCCGCTCGACGAGATGGCCACCGAGGTGCTCATCCAGGACAAGCCGGTGCAGCCTTCCCTCGACAAGGTCGCGGAGACCTACAAGAGCGACGTGGTCCCGGACTACTCGCTCCAGTGACACCCTGCTGACCGCGGGGGCCGGACCGGGCGACGTACCGGTCCGGCCCCCTGCGGGAGCGCCACCCCCAGCACTTCCTCTCGACCTCCCGGAGACAACGGATGCGCAAGAGCTTCGACAAGCACTGGTACGCGTGGGCCATGGTGCTCCCCACGGTGATCGTGCTCGGTGTCCTGGTCTTCTATCCCCTGCTGCGGGGCGTGGCCCAGTCGTTCACCAACCTGAACGAGTCCAACCAGCGCGACGAGATCTGCACCAAGGTCCTCGGCGGCGAGGAGACCTGCGAGCCCAACCCCGACGCCGCACAGTTCGTGGGTCTCGACAACTACATCGACATCCTCACCGGTGCGCAGGGCGAGTTCTGGCTGCAGTTCGTCAACACCCTGGTGTGGACCATCGCCTGCGTCGTGTGCCACTACGGCCTGGGCCTGGGCCTGGCGGTGATGCTCAACCGCGAGTTCCGCGGCCGTGGCTTCTACCGGGTCGCCCTGATCCTGCCGTGGGCGGTGCCGTCCTTCGTGGCGGCCTTCGCGTGGCGGTTCATCTTCGACGAGCGCTTCGGGGTCATCAACGGCGCCCTGCGCGCCGTCGGCCTGGACCCGGTGGCGTGGTTCGAGCAGCGCTGGACCTCGCTGTTCACCGCCATCGTCGCCAACGTCTGGCTCGGTGTCCCGTTCATGATGGTGGCGCTGCTCGGCGGACTGCAGTCGATCAACGGCGACCTCTACGAGGCGGCCGAGATCGACGGCGCCACTCCGTGGCAGCGCTTCGTCAACATCACCCTGCCGGGGCTGCGCCCGGTCAGCTCGACGGTGATCCTGCTCGGGACCATCTGGACGTTCAACATGTTCCCGATCATCTACTTCGTCACCCGCGGCCAGCCCGCCGGTGAGACCGAGATCCTCGTGACCGGTGCGTACCGCGCGGCCTTCGAGGGCATCCGCGACTACTCGCTGGCCGCGACCTACGGCGTGCTGATCCTCTCGATCCTCGTCGTCTACGCCGGGGTCTACAAGCGCGTACTGGCCAAGCAGGGAGAGGTGTTCTGACATGGCAGAGGTGCTGCCCCAGGCGATCCAGCCGGCGACGATCGAGGGGGCCCAGGCGCTCGACCGCCCGCGGCCACCGCACGTGCGCCGCAAGCGCTCCACCGTCGCCAGCATCGGCCTGCACGCCACCCTGGTGGTGGCGACCTTCTGCGCCCTGTTCCCGATCGCGTGGGTGCTGCTGAGCTCGATCAAGCCGGCCAGCGAGATCCGCCGCTCGGAGATCCACCTCTTCGCCAGCCCGACCCTGGAGAACTACCGGACCCTGCTGGGCGAGACCGACTTCCCCTACTGGTTCCTCAACTCGGTCATCGTCGCGGCCTTCACGATGGTGTTCGGCATCGCCATGTCCGCCACCGCCGGCTACGCCCTGAGCCGCTTCAACTTCCCGGGCAAGCGCGGGCTGATGTGGACCTTCCTGCTCACCCAGATGTTCCCGGTGGCGATCCTCATCGTGCCGATCTACACGATCATGGCGAACCTGGGGCTCATCGACACCAAGGCCTCCCTCGTCATCGCGTACCTCACCGTCGCGGTCCCGTTCTGCGCCTGGATGCTGCGCGGCTACTTCGACACGATCCCACGCGAGCTCGACGAGGCCGCGGCGCTGGACGGCCTCGGCCCGTACGGCACCTTCTGGCGCGTCGTCCTGCCGCTGGCCCGGCCGGGCATCGCGGTCACGGCCTTCTACACGTTCCTCACCGCCTGGGCGGAGGTGGCGTACGCCATCGCCTTCATGCAGAGCAGCAGGAACTACACGCTCGGCGCCGGCCTCCAGCAGTTCGTCCCGCAGTTCAGCCCCCGGTGGGAGCTGCTCACCGCGGGGGCGGTCCTCGTCACGCTCCCGGCGGCGCTCGTCTTCTTCTTCGCCCAGCGCCACCTGGTCGCGGGTCTGACCGCCGGTGGCACGAAGGGCTGAGGGTCAACCCAGGGCGGCGACGATCTCGTTGACCTTGTCCTTGGCGTCGCCGAAGAGCATCTGGGCGTTGTCCTTGAAGAACAGCGGGTTCTGCACGCCGGCGTAGCCCGTGGCCATGGACCGCTTGAAGACGATGACGTCCTTGGCGTTCCAGACCTCCAGCACGGGCATCCCGGCGATCGGTGAGCCCGGCTCCTCGAGGGCCGCGGGGTTGACCGTGTCGTTGGCGCCGATCACGAGGACGACGTCGGTGTCCGGGAAGTCGTCGTTGACCTCGTCCATCTCCAGCACGATGTCGTACGGCACCTTTGCCTCGGCGAGGAGCACGTTCATGTGCCCGGGCAGACGGCCCGCCACGGGGTGGATGCCGAAGCGGACGTCGACGCCCTTCTCGCGCAGCTTCTTCGTCATCTCCGCGACGGGGTACTGCGCCTGTGCGACGGCCATGCCGTAGCCGGGGGTGATCACGACCGAGGACGCGTGGGCGAGCAGGTCGGCGACCTCGTCCGCCTTGATCTCCCGGTGCTCGCCGTAGTCGCGGGCCTCACCGGAGACGGCGCCGTCGGAGCCGAAGCCGCCGGCGATGACGCTCACGAACGAGCGGTTCATCGCCTTGCACATGATGTAGCTGAGGATCGCACCGGACGAGCCGACGAGCGCGCCGGTGATGATCAGCAGGTCGTTGCCCAGCATGAAGCCCGCGGCGGCCGCCGCCCAGCCCGAGTAGCTGTTGAGCATCGACACCACGACAGGCATGTCACCGCCGCCGATCGCGGCGACGAGGTGGAAGCCGAGGACCAGCGCGAGGACGGTCATGACCGCCAGCGGCACCATGCCGACCCAGCCGTCCGTGGCCATGAACCACACCATCAGCACGGCCGACACCACGAGGATGCCCAGGTTGAGCAGGTGGCGCCCCGGCAGCGCGATCGGCGCGGACCTCATCCGCGCGCTCAGCTTGAGGTTGGCCACGATCGATCCGGTGAAGGTCACCGCGCCGATGAAGACGCCGATGAAGACCTCGGCGTTGTGCACAGCATCGGACTCCAGCCCGACGCTGCCGTGGGCCGAGGCCACCTCGATGAACGTGTTGTAGCCGACGAGCACGGCCGCGAGGCCGACGAAGCTGTGCATCATCGCGATCAGCTCGGGCATGCCGGTCATCTCGACGCCGCGTGCCAGCCGGATGCCGATCACCGCGCCCACCGTGCCGGCGACCCCGATGATGACGAGCCCGACCACGATCGGGGTCTTGTCGACGATGAGGTCGTCGGTGAGGTAGTCGAGGACGAGCAGCAGCGTGGCGACCACGGCCAGTGCCATGCCGGCCATGCCGAACGCGTTGCCGCGACGGGCCGTCTCGTGCTTGCTCAGGCCGGCGAGCGCGAGGATGAACAGGAGCGCCGCGAGGATGTAGGCGCCCGTGACGAACGAGACCACTGGCTCAGCCCTTCTGGAACATGTTGAGCATCCGCCGGGTGACGAGGAAGCCACCGAAGACGTTGATGCTGGCGAGCAGGATGGCCACCCCGGCGATCACCTGGACCGCGATGTTGTCGACCGGGGCCTGGAGGATCGCGCCGACCACGATGATCCCGCTGATCGCGTTCGTCACGCTCATCAGCGGGGTGTGCAGCGCGTGGTGCACGTTGCCGATGACGTAGAAGCCGATGACGACGGCGAGCACGAAGACGGTCAGGCTCGGCAGGAAGCTCGGCGGCGCCAGGGTCGCGAGCGCGAGGAAGACCACGGCGGCCAACCCGGCGGCGTACAACCTGCGACGGGGGTCAGGTGGTGTCGGTGGCGCCTTCTCGACCGGCAGCACCTGCGTCGCCTCGGCCGGCGCGGCCGACACCTGCACGGGCGGAGGCGGCCACATGATCCCGCCGTCGCGCGTCACGGTGATGCCCCGCTGCACGACGTCGTCCATGTCGAGGGTGAGGACGCCGTCCTTCTCGGGGGTCAGCAGCTTGAGCAGGTTGACGACGTTGGTGCCGTAGAGCTGGCTGGTCTGCGCGGCGAGCCGGCCGGCGAGGTCGGTGTAGCCGAGGACGGTGACGCCGTTGGCGGTGACGACGCGCTCGTCGGTCACCGTGGCAGCGACGTTGCCGCCGTTGGCCGAGGCCATGTCGACGATCACGGAGCCGGGACGCATCGCGGCGACCGTGTCCGCGGTGACGAGCAGCGGGGCGGGCCGACCGGGGATCAGCGCGGTGGTGATGACGATGTCGGCGGCGCGCGCCTCCTCGTCGTACATCGCGGCGGTCGCGGCCTCCTGCTCGGCGGTCATCTCCTTGGCGTAGCCGTCGGAGGAGACCTCCTGCTCCATCTCGACCCTGACGAACTGCGCACCCATCGACTCGACCTGCTCGGCGACCTCGGGGCGTACGTCGAACGCGCGCACGATCGCGCCCAGGGAGCCGGCCGCCCCGATGGCAGCGAGCCCGGCGACGCCGGCGCCGACCACGAAGACGCGGGCCGGGGGGACCTTGCCCGCCGCGGTGACCTGGCCGGTGAAGAGCCGGCCGAACTCGTGCGCGGCCTCGATCACCGCGCGGTAGCCGGCGACGTTGGCCATCGACGACAGCACGTCCATCGACTGGGCCCGCGAGATCCGCGGCACGGCGTCCATCGCCAGCGCCGTGACCCCGGCCGCGCTGAGGCGCTCGACCAGCTCGGGGCTGCGGGCGGGCGCCATCAGGCTGATGACCGTGGCGCCCGGGCGCAGCCGCCCGATCTCCGCGTCGCTGGGGGCGTTGACCTTGACCACCACGTCGCTCGACCACACCTCGTCGGCCGGGACGACGCGCACGCCGGCGTCGGTGAAGGCGACGTCGGGCTGGTCGGCCGCTGTGCCCGCGCCCTGCTCCACCACGACGTCGTACCTGAGCGCGGCGAGCTGGGAGGCCGTCTTCGCCGTCGCGGCGACCAGCGTCTCGCCGGGCCGGGACTCACGGGGGATGCCGATGCGCACTGCTGCCTCCTGGACGTGGCTTGACGATGGCGGGACAGCAGCCGGACACGGTGATCCGGGCACTGGCCGGGGTCAACGTACCGAACAGGCGCGGTCCGGCACCGGCGTCCCGTGTGGCGTGGACCACATCGAGGCGGCTACGCCGGTGGCACCACGTCGAGTCGTTCGAGCAGGAACAGCAGCGCCCCGGCGAACGGGCTGTCGGCCGTCTCCTCCCGCACCCGGTCGAAGTCGACCTGCTCCCGCAACGCCCGCACGACCGGGATCATCGCCGCGAAGTCGCAGTAGTGCTCGTCGAGGGCGAGCATCTTCTGCACCAGCACCTCGGTGGCGGAGAGCACCGGCATCTGGACGGAGAGCACCTCGAGCACGTCGGCGTCCTCGACGATCGCGCGCGACGCGGGACCGCCCGAGTGGCGGTGGATGAGGTCGACCATGGCTCCGTCGCTGTACGCCTTGAACAACCAGTCCTCCGGCGGGTGCACCACCTCCACGCCACCTGCCTCGAGCACCTCGGCGGCGCGCTCGGCGTCCTCGGCCGCGATCAGGAAGTCGACGTCGTGGACCGACTCGGGACCACCTCGCGCCCAGACGGCGTAGCCGCCGGTCAGCGCGAAGGGGACTCCTCCCTCCTTGAGCACCACGGCGACGCGCTTGAGCGCCTCGCGCAGGCCGTCCTGCGACGCGGGCGGCGGAGGAAGCGTCATGCCAGCAGGTACCCACTGCGCATGACTTCACCAACCTCGGGCACCGGACCGCGTGCGCCTGGCCACCTTCAACATCCTCCACGGTCGGTCCCAGTCCGACGACCGGGTCGACCTCGACCGCTTCTCGGAGGCCATCTCCTCGCTCGACGCCGACGTGCTGGCCCTGCAGGAGGTGGACCGCTACCAGTCCCGCTCGTCGGACGCCGACCTCACCGCGCTCGCCGCCGAGGCGATGGGCGCCCCGGAGCACCGGTTCGTCGCGGCGCTCAGCGGCGTCCCGGGCGCCACCTGGATGGCGGCCGTGGGGGACGAGCAGCCCGACAGCGCCGCGTACGGCATCGCGCTGCTGTCGCGGTTCCCCGTCCACGCGTGGCACACCGTCCGGCTCGCCCCGGTGCCGGTGCGCTTCCCGATGAAGTTCAGGGGGTCGAGACGGCCCGAGCTGGTTCGCGACGAGCCGCGCGTGGCGGTCGCCGCCACCGTCGAGACGCCCTCGGGCATCGTCACGGTCGCCAACGCGCACCTGACGTTCGTCGAGTGGTGGAACGGACGCCAGCTCGCACGTGTGCGTGACTCGCTGTCCGGTGCCGACCGGCCGTTCGTGCTGATGGGCGACCTCAACATGGGGCCCGCCCGGGCGTCGCGCATCTCCCGCATGCGACCGCTCGTGTCGGGCCTGACCTTCCCTGCCCACACCCCTCGCGAGCAGCTCGACCACGTCCTGGCCGACGGTGACCTCCCGCCGGGCGAGGGACGGGTGGTGGAGCTTCCGCTCTCCGACCACCGCGCCCTGGTCGTCGACCTCTGAGGACCGGTGTCGGTCAGTGCGCGACGCCGTAGAGCCGGTCGCCGGCGTCGCCGAGGCCGGGCACGATGTAGCCCTTGTCGTTGAGCTTCTCGTCGAGCGCCGCGGTCACGACCGTGACCGGCACCTCGTGCCCGTCGAGGGCCTTCTCGAGGTTGTCGACGCCCTCGGGCGCCGCCAGCAGGCAGATCGCGGTGATGTCGTCGGCGCCCCGGTCCGTGAGGAAGCGGACGGCCGCGGCCAGCGTGCCGCCCGTCGCGAGCATCGGGTCGAGCACGTAGCACTGGCGGCCCGACAGGTCCTCGGGAAGGCGCTCGGCGTAGGTCGAGGCCTCGAGCGTCTCCTCGTTGCGGACCATGCCGAGGAAGCCGACCTCGGCCGTGGGGAGCAGCCGCATCATGCCGTCGAGCATGCCGAGCCCGGCGCGCAGGATCGGGACGACCATCGGCTTGGGCTGGGCAAGGTAGACGCCGGTCGTCGGGCCGACGGGCGTCGTGATCGGCCGCGGGTCGACGCGGACCTCGCGGGTCGCCTCGTAGGCCAGCAGGGTCACCAGCTCGTCGGTCAGCCGACGGAACGTCGGCGAGTCCGTGCCCTCGTCGCGCAGGACGGTGAGCTTGTGGGAGACGAGCGGGTGGTTCACCACGTGCAGGCGCATGGGGGTCACCCTAGTGGGGAGGCCGCTCGCCGATCGAGACGCCGGAGAGGGTTGGCGGTCCCCATCCTTTCTGCGACATTGGAGGAGGGACCGACGAGGGACTGGACGAGGGAGGTGTGGGGATGTCCGAGCAGTCCGGCGAGGTCGACTTCGCGCTGGCTGCGTTCCGCGACGACGGGGCGTGGCAGGTGCGGGAGATCGCCTCGCCCGCCTACGACTCCGTGGATTCCCTCAGCCACGCCCTCCGCCAGGTCGCGCGCGAGGACGGCGCCGTGGGCATGGTCGCCGTCGACGAGGACTTCTTCGTGCTCGTCCGCGTCTCCGGTGCGAGCACGCGCGTGCTGCTCTCCGACGTCACCGCCGCCGACGAGTGGGAGCTCGCCCAGTCGGTGATCGACTTCCTTGGCCTGCCGCCTCCGGAGGACGACGACATCGAGGTGCCGGCCGGCGACCTCGGCCTGCTCGACGACCTCGGTCTCCACGCCATCGACCTCGGCGCGCTCCTCGACGACGTCGAGCTCTACCCTGACGAGATGCTCTCCGAGATCGCCCGCCGCCTCGGCTTCGGCGAGCTCTTCGACGACGCGGTCGGCCTCACGTCAGCATGACGCCGAGCGGCCCCTGGGACGACGCGATGCGCCTGGCCCTGACCGAGGCGCAGGCTGCGCTGGCGGCGGACGACGTACCGGTCGGCGCCGTCGTCCTCGACGCGTCGGGCACGGTCGTCGGCAGGGGCCACAACACCCGCGAGCTCCACCACGACCCCACCGGCCACGCGGAGGTCGTCGCCCTCCGCGCCGCCGCAGCCGCCCGCGGCGAGTGGCGGCTTTCCGGCTGCACGCTCGTCGTCACGCTCGAGCCCTGCACGATGTGTGCCGGCGCCGTCGTGCTCGCCCGGGTCGACCGCCTCGTCTTCGGGGCGTACGACGACAAGCTGGGCGCCGTGGGCTCGCTGTGGGACGTCGTGCGCGACCGCCGGCTCAACCACCGTCCCGAGGTGGTGGCCGGGGTGCTGGCCGCCGAGTCGACCGCCCTCCTGGACGACTTCTTCGCGCGACACCGAGCGCCCGCCGCCGGGGTATCTAGGGACGATCTGGTAGGTCGGCAGGCCGTTTCACCTACTACTTCGTCCCTAGATACCGGGGACGGGGAGGTGAGCGTGAGGACATGAGCACCGTCCGCCGCGCGACCCCTGAGGACGCGGCCGTCCTGGGCCGGTTGCTGTGGGACTTCAACACCGAGTTCGACACCGAGACCGACGCCGCCGACGTGCTGGCCGAGCGGTTCGCCCGGATCCTCGAGCTGCCCGAGATCCTGGCTGTCCTCGCCGAGGACGGCGGCGAGGCGGTGGGGTTCGCCCTGGTGAGCCTCCGGCCGGCCATCTGGTTCGACGGCCCCGTCTCGCAGCTCGAGGAGCTCTACGTCGTGCCCACCCTCCGCTCGGGCGGCATCGGGACGCAGGTACTCGCCCTGTGTCGCCGGATCGCCCAGGACCTCGGGTCGCCCGAGATGCACATCAACGTCGACGAGGTGGACGTCGACACCCGCCGCTTCTACGAGCGGCACGGTTTCGTCAACATCGAGGACGGGGTCGACTACCGGATGCTCTGCTACATCGGCCCGACCACGTCCCCGAGCGGTGGCTGAGGAGTATTCGGAAGGCCGAGAACCCTCCTCACGCACCGCTGGTCGACCGGGCGGTGGCTGAGGGGGATTCAGCAGCCCGAGAACCCTCCTCACGCACCGCTGGTCAGCGGGCCGCGGCCACCATCTCCTCGACACCCTCCGCCAGGCACTCGCGCAGCCCCGCCAGGTCGGCGACCGCGCTCGCGTCGACGTTGACGCCGAGGCAGGCGGTGTCGCCGCAGGTCACCAGGCAGACGGTCAGCGCGGCGCCGGGCAGCGGCCCCAGGACGTACATCCCCTGCACCTCGGCGCCGGCCATGTAGCGCTGGCGCGGCGGCCCGGGCAGCGTGAGCACGAAGGCGTCGGGCGCCTCGGCGGTGCGCAGGGCGGACGCCCCCACGAAGGACGGCATCCGGTTCAGCAGGGGGGCCGCGGCCTCCAGCACCTCGAGGGCCCGCTCCGTGTGCAGCGAGAGCACCTCGCCCCGCACAGCGGCGACCCGGTCGACGGGGTCCTCGATGGAGAGGGGGCCCGAGATCAGCGCTCCGGCGAAGCGGTTGCCGAGGTCGTCGGCCCGGTCGAGCGAGACGCGCACCCCGACCGGGATCTCGGCGACCGAGCTGTCGCGGCGGGCGTGGTAGCGCCGCAGCCCGCCCAGGACCAGCGCCACGGCGGCGTCGTCGAGGGTGCCGCCGCCGAGCCGGGCGACCGCCCGGAGCGGCTCGAGGGGCGCGTCGAGGGTGAGGAACGACCACATGCGCCCGGTGCGCGGCGACAGCTCCGGCGAGGGCGGTGCGGCCTGGGTGAGCAGCCGTCGCACGGACGCGCCGTAGCGCAGGGCCGAGCCCACGACCACCTGCGGCCGCGTCGCCGCGTGCCCGACGCGACGGACGGTCGCCCGCGCGGTCTGGGGCAGCGAGGCGACGTCGGCGCGGAACCCGGTGACGGCCAGGCCGACCGGATCGGGCTCCACCGGCCCAACGACCTCCTCGCCCAGCGGCTTGCGCGGCGTGTGGGCGCGCTGCCCCGACTGGAGCATCGACAGCAGCTGGACCGTGCCGAGCGGATCGGCGAGCGCGTGGTGGATCTTGAGGACGTACGCCGCCCCGTCGGGCATGCCCTCGAAGAGCACGCCCTCCCACAGCGGGCGGGTGCGGTCGAAGGGTCGCAGCGCGATCTGGGCCGCGTGGAGGAGCATTGCCTCGCGGCTCGCGACCTGCTCGCGTCGCAGGTGGTAGGCGAGGTCGAAGGTCGGGTCGTCGGCCCACGTCGGTGCGGCGGTCGGCACGACGGGCTCGACGACGCGCTGGCGCAGGCGGCGTACGAGCCGGGTGCCCCACTCGGTCGCGGCGACGAGGCGGTCCCAGTCAGGCGCCCGGTCCAGGTCGATCACGACGGTCGAGGTCGAGGACTGCACCGGGTGGCGCTCGGCACGCCACAGCAGCGTCTGCATCGACGTCAGCTCGGGCGCGGCGGACCACCCCGCCGCGCCCGACCAGCGCTCGACGTCCTCGTCGGCGTCGGTCATGAAGGCCACCTCGCGAGGGTCTGCTCGAACTTCGTGCGCAGCGCCGCGATGCGCTCGCTCATGTCGTCCACGCTCCAGTCGGTCTCGGGCTCCAGCACGCACACGTCCACGACGCCGGGGTTGAGCACCAGCGAGCTGCGTCGCATCAGCTCGCCGGTGTTGCGCAGCACGACCGGCACGACGGGTACGCCGGCCTGTGCCGCGAGGTGGAAGGCGCCCTTGCGGAACGGCCCGAGCACCGGCGTCGCCGAGCGGGTGCCCTCCGGGAAGATCATCAGCGAGGTGCCGGAGCGGATCCGGTCGACGACCCCGTCGAGCGTCGCGCGGGCGGACTCCGAGTCGGAGCGGTCGATCCACGCGGGATCGATGACGACCGACCCGACGACGGCCCGCGGGTCCCAGCGCGCCTCCTTCTTGGCCACGATCGTGAAGTCGCGCTCGAGGAGTCGACCGAGGACCGGGATGTCGAGCGAGCTCTGGTGGTTGGCGACGAAGATGGCGGGGCGGTGGGTCCACAGCCGCTCCTGGTGGAGCACGTCCATCGACACGCCCGCCAGCGCCATGGGCAGGTGGGTGGCGAGGCGGATCGCGGCGTTGCGGCCCTCGCGCAGGTCGCCGCGCGCGAGCCCGTAGGCCAGGCCGAGGCCGACCCCGGCGTTCATGCCGGCGAGCGCCACCGCCGTACGTCCGGCGGCGAGCAGCGAGCCGCCGACCGGGTCGCTGAGGTCGAGGGCGGGCCAGCCGAGTCGCGCGGCCGCGGCGCGCAGGTCGCGGTGGGGGTTGAGCGCGGTGGGGTGGCCGACGGAGGACAGGAAGGCGACGTCCTCGTAGCCGTTGCCGTAGCCGTAGGACTGCGCGAGGTCGACCGCGTGCTCGCGCGCGAAGGCCCGGACGCCGCTGGCCTTGTGACGGCCCCACAGCATGGGCCCGTCGGTGGCGCCGGTGAACTGACCGTCCTCCACGACCAGCCGGGTGCACACCAGGTGCTCGACGCCCAGGTCGCGGGCGACGGGGGCGATCTGGTACTTCGTGGCCGCCGACGCGACGGCGACGGTGTGGCCGGCCCGCTGGTGAGCGAGCACGAGTGCGCGGGACTCGCGCCGGATGGTGCCGGCGATCTTGGACCGGAAGAGCCGCTCACCGAGGTCGGCGAAGGCCTCCTCCGACTCGCCCCGCATGGCCGAGAAGGCCACATGGGCGATGCGGGTCGGGTCGCCGCCGAGCTCGCCGTCCACAGCCGTGACGACGGTGCGCAGGAACTCCGCCGGCGAGACGTCGCGGCCCTTGAGCCGGTCGCCGTAGAAGGTGGCTGCGGTGTAGCCGGCGACGAGCGTGCCGTCGAGGTCGAAGAACGCCCCGACCGAGGGCCCCTGGGGTCCGGCCTCGATGGCCGCGATGGCGTCGCTGACCGCGGTGGACAGTCCGCTCACGCGCGCTCCTGCCGGGGATCGGGCACCGGCTGGGGCTGGGGCTGGGGGCGGGCGACGGGGATCGTCTCGCCGGCGATCTCGCCGATGATGTTCACCCGGCGCACGGAGTCGCGCAGCTCGACGGCGAACGCCTCGCGCGCAGATCCCACGCCCTCGCCCCCCTCGAGGAGGCCCTTGTGGCGGGCGAGCGCCAGGGCGGTGCGGAACAGCTCGAGCGAGACGGACTCCTCGCTGGCCACCCGTCGCTGCAACGCCCACTGCTGGCCGACGGCCAGGGAGTCGGCGAGCAGGTCGGCCTCGTCCACCGGGCCGTCCCCGCGGTCGGCCAGCCGGTCCGCGACGACGAGGTAGGCGTCCAGGAAGGGCCGCAGCACGAGGTGGGCGAGGTGGGGGCGGGCACCGACGAGCAGCTCGCGCGCCTTGACCGGCGACATCTCGGTGACACCCTCGCCGACCAGCAGCTGCAGCTCGGTGCGCAGGTCGTCCTCGAAGCCGGCGCGGGAGGGGAAGAAGAACTCGAACTTCAGCAGGTCGCGCATCCGCTTCGCCTCCTCCCAACCCACCTGCAGCTCGCCACCGGGCGGCAGCTCCGCACCGGGCTCGAGCTCGCTCACCGTGAGCAGCGCGAGCTCGCCGATGGCGCGCTCGACGAGGATGTGGATGGCGGTGTTGCGGTAGAACGCGGCGACCAGGTGCTGGTCGTCGCCGATCTTCCACACCGGCTCGGTGCCACGGTCGTACGCCGTCAGCACCCCGCTGCGGGTCAGCTCGGCGAGCGCCCGACGGATGGTCGAGCGGTCGCGGAGGTCGGCGGCACCCGCGACGGGCCATCGGCGCGCGTCGATGTAGGTGGCGAGCGGCTCGACGGTGTCGAGGACCTCGTCGACCGTCAGCGCGCGGTCGGCGCCGAGGAGGGCGAGCGAGACGATCGCCGTGGTGGTGACCGGCGTTGCACGGTTGAGCCGGTGGGAGATGTCGAGGGCGACCCGCTCGACGGCCTGGTGGCCGGTGACGCCCTCGGCGGCCAGCTCGGCCATCCGCTCCCGCAGCGAGAACGGCTCGCCGACGGTCAGGTAGGCCCGGCCGAGCCGGTTGCGCTGCAGCCGCGCGAAGCGCACCAGCCAGCGCCAGTCCTCCGGCGTCTTGCTGGCTCCGCGCGACTCCTCCGTCATCAGCGACACCTCGTGCAGCTGGTCGTAGACCACCGACAGCGGCACCACCTGCACGTCGGGGGCGTCCTGGTCGAACGGGTCACCGTCAGCGTCGCCCTGCACCGCGTCGGTGAGGTACTTCAGGATGCCGTGGACCGGCGGGCGCAGCTTGCCGGTGCGGGTGCGGCCACCCTCGATCGACCAGGCGAGGTTGCGCTTGTTGCTGACCATCTGCCGGATGTAGGACCGCAGCGCGAGGCGGTAGACCGGGATCTCCTGGGTCGCCCGCCGGATGAAGATGAGGCCGGTGCGGCTGGCCACCGTCCCGATGATCGGCAGGTTCAGGTTGGCGCCGCCGAAGGTGTAGGTCGGCGAGAAGCGCCGCGACGACAGGGCGTTCGGGATGACCATCCCGTCGAGGTAGGACCGGTGGCTGAACGCCAGCGCCAGGCTGTGCGAGCGGTCGAGGCGCCGCAGCTCCTGCATGTCGTCCTCGTCCACCAGGACGTCGTACGCCCTCAGGAACCACTCGCCCATCCGCGCCCACCCCTGCGCGGTGCGGTCGTCGTGGGCGGCGGCCATCTCGTGGAGGTAGCCCTTGACCTCCGACCAGACCTCCTCCTCGTCCCGACCCTGCTCGTGGGCCGCGGCGGCGACGGCGCGCTGGAAGCGCTTGTCGTGGAGCAGCTCGGTGACCTCCTGCGGCGGCGCGGCGGGGAGGCGCTCCCCCACGCTCCGGGGCAGGGCGGCGCGGGCGAGGTCCCGGACACGACGGACGGCGGCCACGGTCCCTCCTTCCCGCCCGGGCTCGGCGCGAGCGCGGGCGTGCGCCGAAAGTTACCGCCGTACGCCGCCGCTGGCCATGGCTGCACCATGACTGGTCCAGTGCCGGGCGGACCGACGGGTGACCGGCCGGTGGACCGCCGCCGGTTTCCGGCTCGCGCGTCCCCTCCGGTAACGTTCGGCGCGGTGGCGTGTCCGAGCGGCCGAAGGTGCATCACTCGAAATGATGTGTGGGGTCAAACCCACCGTGGGTTCAAATCCCACCGCCACCGCCAGCCGATCGGGCCGGTTCCTCGCGGACCGGCCCGATCGTCGTCCCAGGGGTCGGGCGCCGCGTCGTACGCTCGGTGGGTGGACGACGACAACCCCGCGCTCCGGGCCCTGGCAGCGTCGGGCATCGCGCACGAGGTCACCCGGCACGGACGCGTGGGCTCGCTCGCAGAGGCCGCCGCCGCGCGCGGGGTCGAGCCGTCGGCCATCGTGAAGACGATGGTCGTGCGACGCGGGGAGGGCGACCACCTGTTCGTCCTGGTGCCGGGCGACCGAGAGATCGCCTGGCCCAGGCTGCGCGCGCTCCTCGGCGTCAACCGCATGTCGATGCCGGCGGCCGAGGCCGCGCGCGAGGTGAGCGGCTACGAGCGCGGCACCATCACACCGTTCGGGTCGCGGACCGCGCTGCCCGTCGTCGCCGACGAGCGCCTCGTCGGCCGCACCGTCTCGATCGGCGCGGGCGCCCACGGGGTCGCTGCGACGCTCGCCGCGGACGACGTCATCGCCCATCTCCACGCCCGGGTCGCGGACGTCACCGACCCCGCCTGAGACCGGAGGCGCGCGGAGGTTCGCCCCACGTGACGAGATCTTCACCGTTCTGTGGATGTTTCGTGTACTTCGCTTGTACGGTAGCGCCGTGCCCACCACCGTGCTGATCGTCGAGGACGAGCCCGACCTGGCACAGGTGATGGCCCTCGCGATCGGACGGGCCGGGTTCGACGTCCTCACCGTCGACACCGGCGCCGACGCACGAACGACCGTCAGCCGCAGCGCCGTCGATGTCGTCGTGATGGATCGCGGCCTGCCCGACATGGACGGCCTCGAGGCCACGGCGTCGTTGCGTGAGGACGGGTTCCTCGGCGCCGTCGTGGTGACCTCCGGCCACGCCGGGCCCGACCACGTCGCCGCCTGCCTGGGTGCGGGCGCCGACGACGTCCTGCCCAAGCCGTTCGCCCTCGCCGACCTGGTGGACCGCGTCCGCAGCTCGACGCGCCCCGCCACGGTGGCGGAGGCCGGCTGACCGCTCGGCAGGATTCTCCACCAGAGCTGCGTCATGGGTCGTGACCGGGCCCGTCCCATCTCCGGTTGGGTACGACGGTCGCGTTCCGTCGCGCTCGTCACCGTCCCCGGACGTCGTCCTCCCGCCGGCATCCGGTCCCCCCAGCGGCGGTGGAGCCACGCATCACCAGCGCGACTGCGGCACGGCCCTCGCAGGGGCCGTGCCGTAGATCATTTCCCCTGACCCTGGTCGTCGATGCGGCACTATTTGCACTGAGTGCAACAATGGCTGCGTGACCACCACCCCGCCCACCGACGGCCGCAGCGCGCTGCGCGAGGAACGGCGCCACGCCATCCTCGAGGCCGCCCGGACGCTGGCGACCGAGCACGGCGCCGACGGGTTCACCGTCGAGCAGGTCGCCTCGCGCGCGGGGGTGTCGCGGCGGACGGTCTTCAACCACGTCGCAGGGCTCGACCAGCTGCTGGTGGCGGTCTGCGAGCAGATCCTCGCCGAGGCCACGGTGGACCTGCTCGACGAGGTCGAGCGGCGTACGGCCGACCTCCCTGCGGGCGGGGCCGGCGGTCCGGCCGCGCTCGACTCGGTGGCCGAGGCCACCCGCGGCGTCGACCTGCCCACCGCGATCGCGACGATCCACCGGGTCCTCGGCTCCCCCGAGGTCGGGGACGAGCGAGCGCAGGGCATCTCCCGGACCGCCTTCGACCACGTCGGCGGCCGCCTCCGCCAGCAGCTCGTCCACCGAGCGCCGGGCCTCGACCCGGTCGACCTCGAGATCGGCCTCGCGCTGCTCTTCAGCGGGATCGTGACCATCGCCGGCCTCTGGCTGGAGCAGCACCCCGACCTGGCACCGGACGTGCCCCCCGAGGCGCGCGACGACTGGGACGCGCTGCTCGACCGCGTCCTGCTGCGGCTCCGCATCCGCCACCCCGGCTGACCAGCCCGACTCGCACCCGACTGACCCCACCTGACGTCCGAACCAACGAAAGGCACGCCGCCGCCATGGCTGAGCTCCTCTACCGCATCGGTCGCTTCGCGGCCCGCCGTCACTGGGCCGTCATCGGCGCCTGGCTGGCGGTCCTGGCCGTCACCGTGGTGACCTACCTGTCCTTCGCCGGCG
Source organism: Nocardioides sp. GCM10028917 (assembly GCF_042666175.1). Taxonomy (NCBI): domain Bacteria; kingdom Bacillati; phylum Actinomycetota; class Actinomycetes; order Propionibacteriales; family Nocardioidaceae; genus Nocardioides; species Nocardioides sp. GCM10028917. The sequence goes on along the minus strand of NZ_JBHTFL010000007.1, from coordinate 1,035,635 downwards.
CCCTGTCGTCGTCGATCTCGCTGCCGGACACCCCCACGACCAGGGTCTCCCAGCAGCTGGAGGACGAGTTCGAGGGAACGGGTGGCGGCAACGGTGCGATCGTCGCCGAGACCACCGACGGCTCCGCGTTCACCGCCGAGCAGCAGCGTGAGCTGCTCGCGCTGTTCGACCGGGTTGCGGACGTCGAGTCCGTCGCCGACGTCTCCGACCCGTTCGCCACCCAGGACCAGCTGGACTCGTCCGCGGAGCAGGTGGCCGACGGCCGCCGGCAGCTGAACGACGGCCTGACCCAGCTCCGCGCGGGCCAGGCACAGATCGACGCCGGTCGTCAGGCACTGGCGCAGCAGCGCGCACAGGCACGTGAGGACGGCACCCTGGCCGCCATCCGCCCGCAGCTCGAGGCCGCCGAGCAGCAGCTCGACGACGGACAGGCCGAGCTGGACCGGCAGCAGGCGAAGGTCGACGAGCAGGCACCCCAGCTCGAGCGGGGCGAGACGCTCTCCGAGCTGTCGTCCGCCTTCCGCACCGTGTCGGCGGACGGCAACGCCGCGGTCGCCAACGTCACCTTCGACGTCTCCACCAACGAGGTCACCGCCGAGGTGAAGACGGAGATCGAGGACCTCGTCGCGGACGCCGACATCGACGGGGTCGCCCTCCATCCCTCGCAGGACATCGCGCAGACGGTCCCGTCGATCCTCGGCCCGGGCGAGATCGCCGGAGTGGTGATCGCCGCGATCGTCCTGTTCGTCATGCTCGGGACGGTGATCGGCGCCGCACTCCCGCTCGTCACCGCGCTCCTCGGGGTCGCGGTCGCATCGCTGGCCTCGCTGTCGTTCTCGGGACTCGTGGAGTTCGTCTCCGTGACGCCGGTGCTCGGCGTGATGCTGGGTCTGGCCGTCGGCATCGACTACTCGCTCTTCATCATCAACCGGCACCGGCGCCAGCTGATGCAGGGCGCGGAGCTCCACGAGTCCATCGGCCTGGCGAACGGCACCTCCGGCAACGCCGTCGTCTTCGCCGGCGTCACCGTCATGGTCGCGCTGCTCGCCCTCAACGTCACCGGGGTCGGGTTCCTCGGCCTCATGGGCTCCGTCGGTGCCGCCGCCGTCCTCGTCGCCATCCTGATGGCCGTCACCCTCACCCCCGCGATCCTCTCGCTCGTCGGCGTGCGCATCCTGCGTCGCCGAGAGCGCGACCGGCTGTCCGCAGGCGAGCGGACGCACGACGAGGAGATCACCGACCGCGACCGGCCGATGAGCACCACCCGCGCGTGGACCGTCCTCGGGCTCGGCGTCGCCGGCCTGCTCGTGGTGGCCGCACCCGCGACGCAGATGCGACTCGGGCTCCCGGACGGCTCGACCCAGCCTCCGGACTCTCCCGGCTACCTGGCCCACGAGGTGCAGGCGGAGAAGTTCGGCGAGGGGTCCAACGGTCCGCTGCTGGTCGTCGCCGACCTTCCCGGCGCGGTCGCCGAGGACGACGTCGTCGCCGAGCAGGCAGCCGTGGGCGAGCAGCTCGGCCGGGTCTGGGACGTCGACGCGGTCGTGCCGATCGGCGCGTCGAAGGACCGTACGGCGCTGGCCTTCCAGGTCATCCCGAACGGTTCACCGTCGAGCGAGTCGACCGCAGAGCTGGTCCACAACCTCCGGACGCTGACCCCGACGACGGCCTCCGGAGGGGAGGCCACCCTCGGCGTCGCCGGCAACGCCAGTGCGGGCATCGACATCTCCGAGCAGCTCTCCGACGTGCTGCCCACCTACCTCGCGCTGGTCGTCGGGCTCTCCCTGCTGATCCTGGTGCTGGTGTTCCGATCGATCCTGGTGCCCCTCACCGCGACGCTCGGCTTCGTGCTGTCGCTGCTCGCGGCCTTCGGCGGCATCACCGCGATCTTCCAGATCGGCTTCCTCTCCGACCTGTTCGGGGTCCACGCTCCGGGACCGGTGCTGAGCTTCCTGCCGATCATCGCGACCGGCATCCTCTTCGGCCTGGCGATGGACTACCAGCTGTTCCTGGTGTCCGGGATGCGTGAGGCGTACGCCCACGGCGCCCCGGCGCGGGTCGCGGTGCAGCACGGGCTGCGCGCCGGGCGCTCGGTCGTGACGGCTGCGGCGATCATCATGATCTCGGTGTTCGCCGGGTTCATCTTCAGCCACGACGCGACGATCAAGCCGATCGGTTTCGGCCTGGCCTTCGGCGTGCTCCTCGACGCCTTCGTCGTACGGATGCTCCTCATCCCGGCCGCGATGCACCTCATCGGCGAGAAGGCGTGGTGGCTGCCGCGCTGGCTGGACCGGATCCTGCCCGACGTCGACGTCGAGGGCGCCAAGCTCGAGCGCAGCCACCCCGTCCATGTGGGCGCGCACGCCGCACCGTGACGCGGTGGACCACAATGGCCCCGTGACCGAACCCCGCGCCGTCCACACCTGGCTCACCGACATGGACGGCGTCCTCGTGCGCGAGGAGGACCCGATCCCGGGCGCGAAGGAGTTCATCAGCGCGCTGCGCGAGCAGGGCGTCCCGTTCCTGGTGCTCACCAACAACTCGATCTTCACCCCGCGCGACCTGCGGGTGCGCCTGCTCCGCAGCAGCGGGATCGACGTGCCGGAGGAGTCGATCTGGACGTCGGCACTGGCGACCGCGCAGTTCCTCGACGACCAGCGCCCGGGCGGCTCGGCGTACGTCGTGGGCGAGACGGGGCTCACCGCCGCGGTGCACGACATCGGCTACGTCATGACCGACCAGGACCCCGACTACGTCGTGCTCGGGGAGACCCGCACGTACTCGTTCGAGGCGATCACGCGCGCGATCCGGCTGATCAACGACGGCGCGCGCTTCATCGCCACCAACCCGGACCCGAGCGGACCGAGCGCCCAGGGCATGCTGCCGGCGACGGGGTCGGTCGCGGCCCTCATCAGCACCGCGACGGGACGCCAGCCGTACTTCATCGGCAAGCCCAACCCGCTGATGATGCGCAGCGCGCTCAACCGCATCGACGCCCACTCCGAGACCACGGTGATGATCGGCGACCGGATGGACACCGACATCATCAGCGGCCTCGAGGCCGGCATGCGCACCGTCCTGGTGGCGACCGGCGCCACCGAGCGGCACCAGGTGCAGGACTTCCCCTACCGACCGACCAAGGTCGTCGACTCGATCGCCGACGTCGTGCCCTACGTCGCCGAGAGGACGCTGCCCGAGGACCTCTGAGCGCTCAGCGGCCGTACGGCGTCAGCAGCTGGTCGACGGGCGCGAAGTCGTCGGTGAGGACCGGAGCCCCGTCCGCCCACGCGGCCAGCTCGGCGCCGGCCAGCGACCCCCAGTCCGTACCGCGCGCGGCGAGCTCCTCCTCAACCACCTCGAGGTCCACCGGCTCGCGCGAGGCGACCACCACCATGTTGCCGCCGTCGCGGCCGGCCAGGACGTCCGGGGCGGCGAGGAGCGCGACCTCGTCGAAGACCTCGCCGGCCGTGCGCACGTAGGCGCGTGCGAAGTCGTACGGGTCGTGGTCGATGACGTTGGCGACGTAGACCCCGTCCTCCCCGAGGCTCGCCTCGAGGCCCTCGAGCGCCTCGCGGGTGGCGAGGTGCCACGGCACGCTGATGCCGCCGAAGGCGTCGCCCACGACGAGGTCGAGGCTGCCGGCTTCGAGGTCGTCGATCGCCAGGCGACCGTCCTCGACGCTCACCTCGACACCTGGCGGCAGCTCTCCGCCGAGCAGCCGGAGGTCCGCCTCGACCACCCCGGCGTCGATCTCGGAGACGCGACTCGTGCTGCCCGGCCGAACCTCCGACAGCCAGCGCGGCAGCGTGAGCCCGCCGGCGCCGAGGTGGTAGCCGTCCAGCGGCTCGCCGACGAGGAAGGCCGTGTCGATGACCGTCGCCATCGCCTGCACGTAGGCGAACTCGAGGTGGGTCGGGTCCTCGAGGTCGACGTAGGAGTGCCGCAGGCCGTCCAGCACCAGCACCCGTCCGGCGGACCGCTCGGGATCGACGCTGACCGCGAGGCAGTGATAGGTCGTCTCGACGTCGCAGCCGCTCGGTGCCGCGGCCGCCCCGACCCCGGCCAGCGCCACGACCAATGCCAGCACCGCGTCGCCGCGACCGCGCCGGCCCGCCACCTGCACCAGGACCGACGCCACCAGGAGCAGCACGCCGAGGCCCACGAGGATCCCGCTCACCGGGACCCGCGACACGAGCACGAAGCCCGTGACGACCGTGCCGACGATGGCCCCCACCGTGCCGATGCCCGAGAGGTGTCCGACGACGGTGCCGGTCTCGGCGAGGCTCGTCAGCCGGAGCTTGATCACGACCGGCGTCACGGCCGAGAGCAGCACGCCGGGGACCAGGATCGAGAGGGTGGCCGCGAGCAGCAGCAGGCCGGGGGAGCCCGTGGCAGCGGCACCGCGGACCACGGCCGGAGTGAGCGCCACGGCCGCGCCGGAGATGCCGAGCAGCGGCCCGAGCAGCGGGCGCGGCGCGACCCGGTCCGCGGTCCACCCGCCGGCCCACGTGCCCGCGGCGATGGCGGTCAGGGCCAGCCCGATGACGAGCGTGTTGGTCTCGAGCGTCAGCCCGTAGTGGGGCGCGAGCAGTCGCAGCGCCACGAGCTCGACGACCAGGACGGCCGCCGAGGAGCCGAAGACCAGGACGGCCGCCGCCCAGGCGGACAGCCCGTACGGCGTCTCGCGCTCGGGTGCCATGGCGACGATCCTGTCAGCCGGCACCCGACGGACCTCACCTGGCAGCCGTCGCGGGCGCCCAGCCGCGAGGACGCCCAGCGTCCGGCAGGCTCACCAGGTGGCCGCGTGGCACTCCTGGGCGGGCAGGGCCTCGACCTGCAGGGTCGCGTGCTCGATGCCGTGGCCCTCACGGAGCGAGGCGCCGGCCGCGGCGAGCACGACCTGCGCGTCGGCACCCACCCGCAGGACGAGGTGCGCGGTCGCGACGTTCATGCCCGACGTCAGCGTCCAGGCGTGGAGGTCGTGGACCTCGGCCACACCGGAGACTGCTTCGAGGTCGCGGACGACGGCCTCGAGGTCGACGTCGTGGGGCGCGTGCTGGCCGAGCACGGCCAGCACCTCACGGCCGAGCACGAGCGCCCGGACGGCCACGAAGACGCCGATCGCCACGGCGACGACGGTGTCCCACCACCCGTCACCCGTGAGGCGGACGAGGAGCCCGGCCGCGAGGACGCCGACGCTGCCCGCCGCGTCGGCCATCACCTCGAGGTAGGCGCCCTTGACGTTGATCGACTCCGAGGCGCCGCCGCGCAGCAGGACCAGGCAGACCAGGTTGACGACCAGCCCGGTCGCTCCGACCACCAGGAGCGGGCCCGGGGAGACCTCGACGGCCTCGCCGATGCGGCGTACGGCCTCGACGACGACGTAGACCGAGACCCCCAGCATGATCAGGACGGTCAGGCCGGAGGCGAACACCTCGGCCCGGTAGGAGCCGTAGGTGCGGCGGCCCGTGCCGTCCGGGCGGGTGGCGATCTTCGTGGCGACGAGCGCGGCGCCGAGCGCCACCACGTCCGCGGCCATGTGGCCCGCGTCGGAGACCAGTGCGAGCGATCCGGTCGCCAGGCCGACAGTGAGCTCGACGCCGAAGAAGCCGGCGACGAGGCCGAAGGCGACCGCGAGCCGCCACCTGTGCCGGGCGCCTGCGTGCCCGTGCCCGTGTCCCGCACCCATGGCGTACCTCCATCGTCGTCCGCCCACATCATCGCCAATCGGCGATGCCGGGTCAAACCCGGTCGACCGCTGCGGTTGGGGGATGCCGGAAGATGGGCCCGACCCGCCCCGCACCCAGGAGACGCCCCGCCATGAGCACCTCTTCCACGGTCGACCACCCTGCCGTCGGCCACGAGCAGCAGGAGCGTCCTCTCGCGATCGGACTGCTGGTGGGCGGGCTCATCGGCCTCGTGGCCTCGGCCGTGCTGCTCATCGAGCGGATCCGGCTCGCCGAGGACAGCGACTACGTGCCGACCTGCAGCATCAACCCGGTCCTCAGCTGCGGCAACGTGATGGAGTCGGCGCAGGCGGCCCTGCTCGGCTTCCCCAACCCGATCATCGGTGTCGCGGCCTTCCCGGTGGTCGTCGCGACGGGCGCGGCACTGCTCGCCGGCGCCCGGCTGGCACGGTGGTACTGGCTCGGGCTGCAGGCGGGGGTGACCACGGCCTTCGCGTTCATCTGCTGGCTGGTCTTCCAGAGCCTCTACCGCATCGGTGCCCTGTGCCCCTACTGCATGGTCGTGTGGGCGGTCGTCATCCCGCTCTTCTGGTACGTCACGGCGCGCAACGTCGCCGCGGGTGCGCTCGGGGTCGATCCGGACGGACGGTTGGCGGACGTCCTGCGCGACTGGCGGGGGCCGCTGGTCTTCGGCACCTACCTGGTGGTCGTGCTGCTCATCCTCGAGCGCTTCTGGTCCTACTGGTCCTCGCTGCTCTGAGGACCGCGGGTCAGCCCGGATCCAGGCTCACGGGTGCCGCTCCTCGTAGTGGTGCTCCGGGCCGACCCCCGTGAGCGCGAGCAGGCGCTCGGCGGTCGCGACCACCTCGAGCAGCTCCTCGCGGCGGGTCAGCGACCACACCGACGCCCGGCCCTCGGGACGCGAGGCCACCAGGCCGCAGTCCTTCAGGCAGGCCAGGTGCTTCGACACCGTGCTCTGCGCCAGCCCGAGGTGTGCGGTGAGGTCGACCACGCGGTGCTCGCCCAACGACAGGTGCCGCACGATCAGCAGCCGCGACGGGTCGGACAGGGCGTGGAACAGGGCCGCCTCGGCCGCCAGGCCGGTCGCCTCCGATCTCATCGCCACCCGACGATGCTAGGCCATCCGGCGCCGACACCGCTGACACCGTGACCTAGCCTGCGCCGGTGGACAGGCGACTGCTGGCGGACACGCGCCCCCTCGCCAACCCGCACTTCAAGCGCCTCTGGCGCGCCAACATCGTCACGGTCGTCGGAGCGCAGCTGACCGTCGTGGCGGTGCCCGCCCAGATCTACGCGATGACCGGCTCGTCGGCGTACGTCGGGCTGACCGGCATCTTCGGCCTCGTCCCGCTGGTGGTCTTCGGGTTGTGGGGTGGCGCGCTGGCCGACGTCTTCGACCGCCGGACCCTGCTGCTGATCACCACGTGCGGGCTGATCGCGACGAGCACCGGCTTCTGGCTCCAGGCCGCTCTCGGCGCCGAGGACGTGTGGCTGCTGCTGTCCCTCTTCGCGGTCCAGCAGGCGTTCTTCGCGGTCAACCAGCCCACCCGGTCGGCGCTGCTGCCACGCATCCTCGACCAGGAGCTCCTGCCCGCGGCGAACTCGCTCAACATGACCGTCATGCAGGCCGGCGGCATCGCGGGGCCGCTGGTCGGCGGCGCGCTCATCCCGCTGATGGGCTTCTCGTGGCTCTACCTGCTCGACACGATCACGCTGTTCGCGACCCTCGGCGCCGTCGTACGCCTCCCACCGCTGCCGGTCCTGGGCGTCACCGTGACGCCGGGGATCGGGGCGGTCATCGACGGCTTCCGCTACCTGCGCACGCAACCGGTGCTGATGATGTCGTTCGTCGTCGACATCATCGCCATGGTCTTCGGCATGCCGCGGGCGCTGTTCCCCGAGCTCGCCGACGTCGCCTTCAGCGGGCCCAACGAGGGCGGCGTCGCCTTCGCGCTGCTCTTCGCGGCGATCCCGGCCGGCGCGGTCGTGGGTGGCGTCCTGTCCGGCTGGGTGTCGCGTGTCGAGCGGCAGGGACTGGCGGTGATCGTGTCGATCCTGGTGTGGGGCGTGGCGATGGTCGGCTTCGGGGTCGCTGCCATGCTCGCGCCCCTCGCCCCGGCCCTGTTCCTCGGCATCGCGGTGCTGATGCTGGCGGTCGGAGGCGCCGCCGACATGGCGTCCGCCGCCTTCCGTACGTCGATGCTGCAGGCCGCGGCCGACGACTCCGTGCGCGGGCGGCTGCAGGGCATCTTCATCGTCGTGGTCGCCGGCGGCCCGCGCGTCGCCGACGTCCTCCACGGCGCGACCGCCGCGGTGACCGGCGCCGCCGTCGCGGCCGCGGGCGGCGGGGTTCTCGTGATCATCGGCACGGTCCTCGCGGCGCTCGCCGTGCCCGCCTTCGTGCGCTACCGGGTGACCCGGGTCGCGGTCTGATCCGGCGCGTCGCAAGAACTGCCTGGGCCGACCGGCGCCGCTGAGCCCGCTCCACCACCCGACGCTCAGCACGAGAACTGCGGCGACGCGACATGCCGAGACGCCTCGGACGTGACGCGCGGCCGCAGTTCTTCGCCCGGGTCCGCCCCGGCGGGATGGTCGGGAAAAGCGCGTCAGACGGCGCGGGTCTTGGGCGTCCCCTCGGCGGTCTTCGCTGGGTCGCGTACGACGACGGAGCCGAGGGCGTCGTCGATGCGGGACATCACGTCCGCGTCGAGCCTCACGCCGGCGGCCTTGACGTTGTCGGCGACCTGCTCGGGGCGGGAGGCCCCGACGAGGGCGGCGGCGACGTTGTCGTTCTGCAGCACCCAGGCGATGGCGAGCTGGGCCATCGTGAGGCCGCAGTCCTGGGCGACCGGCTCGAGGTCCTGCACGGCGGTGAGCACCTCGTCGCGCATGAAGCGCGAGATCATGTCGGCGCCGCCCTTGGTGTCGGTGGCGCGCGAGCCCTCGGGCGGCGCCTGGCCGGGCTTGTACTTGCCGGACAGAACGCCCTGCGCGATCGGGCTCCACACGATCTGCGAGACGCCGAGCTCCTTCGACGTCGGCACGACCTCGTCCTCGATGACGCGCCAGAGCATGGAGTACTGCGGCTGGCTGGAGATCAGCTGGAAGCCGAGCTCCCTCGACAGCTCGACGCCGGCGCGGATCTGGTCGGCGGTCCACTCGCTGACGCCGATGTAGAGCGCCTTGCCCTGCCGGACGATGTCGGCGAAGGCCTGCATCGTCTCCTCGAGCGGGGTCTCCACGTCGTAGCGGTGCGCCTGGTAGAGGTCGACGTAGTCGGTCTGCAGCCGCTGCAGCGAGCCGTTGATCGACTCCATGATGTGCTTGCGCGACAGGCCGGTGTCGTTCTTGCCCTTCGGGCCGGTCGGCCAGTAGACCTTCGTGAAGATCTCCAGGGACTCGCGCCGCTCGCCCTTGAGGGCCTCACCGAGCACGGTCTCCGCTGCGGTGTTGGCGTACACGTCCGCGGTGTCGAACGTCGAGATCCCCTCGTCGAGCGCGGCGCGCACGCACTGCGTGGCGACGTCGTTCTCGACCTGTGAGCCGTGCGTGAGCCAGTTGCCGTAGGTGATCTCGGAGATCTTGAGTCCGCTGTTGCCGAGGTATCGGAATTCCATCTCCCCGACACTAGCGAGGCGCCGGGCGCAGTCGTCGGTCGAGCCACCCGTAGAGCGCGAACAGCAGGAGGAAGAGGATCGTGATGCCGGCACAGGCGATCCCGACCGCTCCCCAGCCCTCGTCGCCGGCGTCCAGGAACGGGTAGGGCACCCAGCCGTCGACCTGGCCGATCACGAGCGTCCAGCACAGCCAGGCCACCGGCCAGGCGAGGGCGTACGCCGTCTCGCGTCGGCCGATCCTGGGGCGCGGTCCCGCGACCGCCCAGGCGGCCAGGGCGAGCACCGGCACGACCTGGTGGAGCAGCAGGTCAGCCAGCCAGTTGGCCCCGTCGAGCTCCAGCAGTCCGCGCAGCAGCGTGAAGTAGACGAGCGCGGTGACCGTGATGCCGACGACCCCGGCCAGTCGGGCGGCCCGCCAGCCGAGCCGGTCCTCGACCGGGTCGCGGGCGAGCACGGTCGACGTGATCGCGACCAGGACGTTGCTCTGGATCGTGAAGTAGGCGAAGTAGCGGTAGGTCCGAGCCACCAGACCGGGCGGGTCCTCGTCGACCAGGATCGCCTCGCCGGAGACCACGAGCACCAGCTGGAAGACCAGCGCGAACCAGGCGACGACGGCCACGACCAGGTGCACCGCCCGGGCGCGTTCGCGAGTCATGGCTGGAGCGTAGGGCTCCGGCCCACCCCGGAGGGTGGCCGAGGGTGGTCAGTCCAGCACGACGAGGACGTCGCCGTCCTGCACGACGTCACCCTCGGTCACCTTGATCGCGGTGACGGTGCCGGCGCGCTCGGCGAGCATCGGGATCTCCATCTTCATCGACTCCAGCAGCACGACGGTGTCGCCGGCCTCGACGCGGTCACCCTCGGCCACCTCGATGGTGAGGACGTTGGCGACCAGCTCGGAGACGATCTCGAGGGAGGTGGGGCGGGCCATGGCCCCGACGCTATCGGTTACCCGGGCGTAGCCGCTGATCGCGGCGCCGACCGGCAGCCGGGGTCACAGCTCGGCGAAGCGGCGCGGCTCGGGTCGGTGCGGTCCGGCCTCCTCGGCACGGCGTCCGCCGCGCCCCTTCGGCCCGGTCAGGGCCAGGTCGGCGCGGATCACCAGCCAGCCGATGAGCAGGCCCAGGACGAGGGAGTACGCCGCCCGCAGGCCGGCCTCGAGGTAGGAGGTGTCCGGCGAGACGAGCCCCGTCGCCAGCGGCACCGTGGCGGCGACGCCGAACGCGCAGAACCACCAGCCCTGGCGCCGGCGGGCGCGCACGTGGGTGCCCCACACCAGCGCCGGGATCCCGAGCAGGACCACGAGCGGTCGCGGGAACGCGCCGATGCGGGCCGAGGTCCAGTCGGCGAAGTCGAGGACCGACGACACGAAGCTCTGGGCGCCGTAGCGCCGCAGCAGCTCGGCGTACGCCAGCGTCGCGAAGAGGACGCCGAGGCCGATGGCCACGACGATCATCCCGCGGCGCCCGAGGCCGTGCAGGCCGGCGCCGAGGCGGTAGACGATCGCGAGCACCAGGACGAGGGCGAGGAGCAGGGAGACGATCTCGAAGCGCTCGATCGCGACCGTGGGCTCGAAACCCACCGCGGCGAAGGCGGTGACGGCGGCGACCAGCGCGGCGATCAGCGCCTCTCGCATCGCCTTCCAGCCGGTGACCGCCGGCACGGTCACCATGACGGCGTAGACGCTGCCGACCACGCAAGTCATCACCGCCGCGCCCGTCGGGAGCACCCGGCCGCCCACGAGGAGGCTGGCCACGGCGAGGACCAGCGCGAGGCCGGCGGAGACCAGCGCGCGGCCCGCGGTCCGCGTGGCCAAAAGCCACGACAGCGCGGTGACGACAGCGGCCGCGCCGACGCCGTCGACCCACCCGGGCGCCGTGCCGGTGTCAGCCACGGCCGGGATGTCGCTCAACGCGCCGCTCAGGGCCGACCAGCCCAGGGCTGCCGCGCCGAGGAGCAGGACACCGAACCAGAAGGCGAGCAGCGACCGCCGCGGGCCGTCGGGGACCGTCTCGTCCCGCTCGGTGGGCTCGGTCTGCTCGGTCGCGTCGGCGGCACGGGGGGACGCCGCGGATGCGGCGCCGGGCTCGGCGGTCGGCTCGGGGCTCTGCTCGGGGGCCGGCTCGTAAGCCGGCTCCGGGGTCGGGGCGGACGTCGGGGCGGCCGTCGGCTCCGTCACCGGCATACGCGTCGTGGCGGCCGGCGCGGGAGTCGTCTCGTCCGGCACCGGCGGCGGGGCCGCCTCGGGCGGGTGCGCCTTCCGCTTCAGCCGCAGCCGCGAGGGCGGGCGCTCGGCAGCCCGCTTCCCGCGGGAGGACCCGCGGGGGCTGTCGGAGGAGGAAGGCACGACGGAGGAGGTTACAGCCGACGGTTGGCCAGCGACGGATTGGTGCGGCGGGCCTCGTCGAGGTCGGCACGGTCGAGGACGGCGTCGATGACCTGCTCGGAGCCGCCGGCCTCGGCGAGCACGTCACCGAGCGGGCCGATCACCGCGGAGTGACCGACGTAGCGGGGCTCGGGCTGCCCGGCGCCGACGACGAAGCAGGTGTTCTCGATGGCCCGGGCGGCGAGCAGGGTGAGCCAGTGCGCGACCTTGCGGTCTCCGGGCAGCCACGCCGCCGGCACGACGAGGACCTCGGCCCCGGCGTCGACCAGGCGCCGCGCGAGCTCGGGGAACCGCAGGTCGTAGCAGGTCATCAGCCCCACCTGCCAGCCCGCCACGTCGACGACCACCGGCTCGACCGCGCCGCCGGTCAGGCGGTCGGACTCGCGGTAGCCGAAGGAGTCGTAGAGGTGGATCTTGCGGTACGTCGCGGGCGTGGGCCCGCCGGCCACGAGGGTGTTGAAGGGCCGGTCGGGGTCGTCGGCGACCTCGAACATCCCGGCCACCACGGTGGACGAGGTCGCGTCCGCCACGCGGGCCACCTCGCGGGCGAACGGGCCGTCGACCGGCTCGGCGAAGGGGCTGACGTCGGACCCGGCCTGGCCGAAGTCGCGGGCGAAGGCCTCCGGCAGGACGACCAGGTCGGCCCCCGGCGCCACCTCGGCGAGGCGGGCGCGGTTGTCGTCGGGATCGAGCCCGCTCGCCCACTGGTGGACGCGCACGCGCAGCTGGTGGGTCCGCCGTGGGGTGGGGTCCATGCCACCAGCGTAGAGCGGCCACGCGGCGGCTGCGGCCCGGCACGAGGGCGGCTGCGAGGATGCCGGCATGGACCTCGACCTCACCGCCGCCGGCTTCGGCGGCGTGGTGCTCGCCGGCGGCACCGCCGCTCGGATGGACGGGGTCGACAAGGCGTCCGTCGAGCTGGCCGGCCGGACGCTGCTGGAGTACGCCGTCGACGCGTTCCTCGACGCCGACGAGGTCGTGGTCGTCGGACCGGACCCCGTGCGGACCGCGCGGCCGGTGACCTTCGCGGTCGAGGACCCGCCCCGCGGAGGGCCGGTGGCCGGGCTGCTCACCGGCGTCGACGCGTTCCTGCGTGCACCGCGACTCGTCGGCGTGCTGGCGGTGGACATGCCGCGCGTGACCGCGTCGACGATGCGGCGCCTGCGCGAGGCGGCGGCCGGCCGGGACGGGGCGTTCCTGGTGGACGCCGACGGCCGGCGCCAGCTGGCCGGGGTGCTCGACGCGGCCCGCCTCGACGTCGTACGACCCGACCTCGAGGGACAGCACGGGATGGCGCTCCACCGCCTGCTGGCGCCCCTCGACCTCGCCGAGGTGCCGGCGACCGGCGAGGAGGCCGTCGACGTCGACTCGTGGGCCGACCTGCGGGACCTGCGCCCCTGACGCCGGCTCCCTTGCCGCACCCGGGTGGGTTGCGAGACATTGGCTTCGTGAACCTCCACGACTGGATCGACGAGCTCGCCGACGTGCTCGACGTCGAGACCGAGGTCGACGAGGGCCTCGTCCTCGACCTGGCCCGCGTGGCCGCGCAGAACGTGCAGAAGACCGCCGCGCCCATCACCGCCTACCTCCTCGGCGTCGCGGTCGGCGCGGGCGACGCGAACCCCGAGCAGGTCGAGCGGCTCGCTGCCCGCGCCCAGCAGCTCGCCGAGAGCTGGGACCGGCCCGCCGACGCGAGGGACCCCGACGACATCGACGACGAGGTGCCCGACGACTCGTCGGTCGACCACTCCAGCGACCTCTACGAGGACTGATCACGTGCGTGCTGCCGTCACCACCGGGTCCGGTGGACCCGACGTCCTGTCCGTCGGCGAGGTCGACGACCCGCGCCCGGCCACCGGGGAGGTGCTGCTCGACGTCGTCGCCACGGCCGTCAACCGCGCCGACACCCTGCAGCGGCAGGGCTTCTACCCGCCCCCGCCCGGCGCCTCCGAGATCCTGGGGCTCGAGTGCAGCGGCCGGATCGCCGAGCTCGGTGAGGGCGTCGAGGGCTGGAAGGTCGGCGACGAGGTGTGCGCCCTGCTGGCCGGTGGCGGGTACGCCGCCCGCGTGGCCGTGCCGGTCGGGCAGGTCATGCCGGTCCCGACCGGCGTCTCCCTCGTCGAGGCGGCCTGCCTGCCCGAGGTCGCGGCGACGGTCTGGTCCAACGTCTTCATGACCGCCCACCTCGACAAGGGCGAGCGGTTCCTCGTCCACGGCGGAGGTGGCGGCATCGGCACGATGGCGATCCAGCTCGCCGCGGCTCGCGGCGCCGAGGTCTACACGACGGCCGGCTCCCCGGAGACCCTCGAGCTGTGCCGCTCGCTGGGCGCCGACCGGGCGATCAGCTATCGCGACGAGGACTTCGTCGAGGTCCTCAGGGAGGCGGGCGGCGCCGACGTCATCCTCGACAACATGGGCGCGGCCTACCTCGGCCGCAACGTCTCCGCCCTGGCCACCGCCGGGCGCCTCGTCATCATCGGGATGCAGGGCGGCGCCAAGGGCGAGCTCGACATCAACGCGCTCCTGCGGAAGCGGTCGTCCGTGACGGCGACCTCGCTCCGGGCGCGGCCCCTCGCCGAGAAGGCGCAGATCTGCTGCGGGGTCGTGGAGAACGTCTGGCCCCTCGTCGCCTCCGGGGAGGTCCGCCCGATCGTCGAGACCACCCTCCCGCTCGAGGACGTCGCCCGCGCCCACCAGCTGATGGACGACGGCGGGCGCGCGGGGAAGATCGTCCTCACCCTCTGATCTTTCGTCGAGCGGTGAGTGAGACATCTTCTCGACGGCCGGAACCTGCGTCACGCACCGCTCGCCAGGAGGCGACCACCGGACGCGTCATAGGGTTGGGGCCATGACCGACCAGCAGCAGCCCGAGCCCACCGGCGGCCCCAGCGGCCAGGGGGAGGTCGAGGACCAGGTCGTGGTCGTCGGCCCCGACGGCCAGCCCATCGGCACGATCCCGGCGAGCGCGCTGCCGGCGATGACGCAGACCGGGGAGGACGGTGACGACGAGGACGGCGACGGCGAGCGCCACATCACCGAGCTGGTCGAGCAGCCGGCCAAGGTGATGCGGATCGGCAGCATGATCCGCCAGCTCCTCGAGGAGGTGAAGGCCGCGCCGCTCGACGAGGCCAGCCGCAACCGCCTCAAGGACATCCACGCCGCCTCGATCAAGGAGCTCGAGACCGGTCTCGCGCCCGAGCTGGTCGAGGAGCTCGAGCGACTGTCGCTGCCGTTCACCGAGGACGGCACGCCGTCCGAGGGCGAGCTGCGCATCGCCCAGGCCCAGCTCGTGGGCTGGCTCGAGGGTCTCTTCCACGGCATCCAGACCGCGATCTACGCCCAGCAGATGGCCTCGCGCGCCCAGCTCGAGCAGATGCGGCGGGCGCTCCCGGTTGGCCACGGCGGCGGCCCCGCCGCGCAGCCGCCGACCGGCATGCCCAACATGCCGACCGCGGGTGGCGACGAGGACCCGGCCGGCAGCCGCGGCGGCATGTACCTCTGAGGCCTCAGCCGTCCCGGCGCGTGAGGCGTCGTACGACGACCATCCCCAGCGCGCCGACCACCCCGACCACTGCGGCAGCCCACAGCAGCTCCTGAGCGTCCGCCGGGTCGAGGGCGACCATCGACCGCCCGGGCAGCGGGTCCCGAGGCTCGCCCAGCGCCCGCACCGTGGCGTCGTACGCCGCAGCGCCGGCCGGCACCGAGCCGCTGCACAGGTCGGAGGCGACCCGGCCGTGCTCGTCGACGCGACCCAGCACCACCATCGTCGCCCCGCTCGCCCACTCGACGCCGCAGGCCGCCTCGCCGGCGTTGGGAGTGACGACGTCCTGGCTGCGGCGTACGTCGCCGGCGAGCACGTCCTCGACCGTGAACAGGTGGGCGACGACGTCGTCGTCCGACCGCTGGCTGGTCAGCACGCCCACGAAGGCGACGTCGGCGTGGTCGGCCAGCTCGACAGGGTCGTTGCTCACGCAGCTGCACGCGGCGGCGGGGCCCACCGGGCCGAGCACCAGGCCCCCAGCCAGCACCGCCAGCACCGCCGGGACGGCGAGCGGACGAGCGCCCACGACGTCAGCGCGCGAGGCGTCGTACGACGACGAGGCCGAGGAGGCTGATGATCGCGACGGCCGCGCCGGGGGCCGCCGTGCGGGCGAAGCCGGCGGGCGGCGACTCCTCGACCAGCGTGCGCTGCGCCGTCGGCGGCGGGGGCGGCTCGACGGAGGTGCCCTCGCCGAGGAGGCCCTCGACCTTGGCGACCTTGCTCGGGTTGGCCACGTCGCTGCCGCCGCAGCTGTCGGCCTCGAAGGGCGCCTCGGTGCCGGTGGCGAGGAAGAGGTAAGAGGTGCCGACGGCGAGCTCGCCGAGGCCGCAGGCGTTCTTGCCCCCGGCCGAGAAGACCTGCGTGGAGCGCTCGGGCGAGCCTTGGTAGGCCCGGGAGGCGGTCACGTCGTAGGTGTGGTCGTTGCCGGCGACCTCCACGTTGTCGACCGTGCCGATGAAGACGGCGTCGGCGCGCTGCACCTGCTGCTCGAGCTGGCTGCTCCGCTTGCAGGTGCAGTCGGCAGCGACGACCGGGGCCTGGACCGTCACCACGAGGCCGAGGCACGCGAGGAGCAGTGCGGCAGCGAGCTGGACGGCGCGAATCATGGCGGGAAGCCTAGCGAGAGAGACCGGAGGAGAGACCGAAGAGGTCGGTGAGCACCGCGGCCACTCCGTCCTCGTCGTGGTGGGGCGCGAGGTGGTCGGCGAGCTCGCGCACCGTCGGGTGGGCGTTGGCCATGGCGTAGGAGGTGCCGGCCCACTCGAGCATCGGCAGGTCGTTGGGCATGTCGCCGAAGGCCACGACGTCGTCGGGGCCGAGGCCCATCCCAGCCGCCACGGCGGCCAGCGTCGACGCCTTCGTGACGCCTGCCGCGCTGATCTCCACGAGCGTGCCGACCGACGACCACGTGGTGACGACCTGCTCGCCGAGGAGTCCGGCCACGAGCTCCCAGTAGGGCTCGGGCTCGTGGCCCTCGTGGCGGGCGAGCAGCTTCACCACGTCCTCGTCGACGATCTCCTCGAGGGGGCCCGTCGGCACGTCGGGGGCGAGGTTGACCGCCAGGCGGGGCATGAAGTCGGGCTCCTTGGCGAAGCCCGTGGTCTTCTCCAGCGCGAAGACGGTGCCGGGCAGGTCCGCACGCAGCCGCGCCGCGACCGCGAGGAGCACGTCGGTCGGGATGGTCCGGGCGGTGCGCACCTCGCGGCGCGCGACGTCGTACACGATCCCCCCGTTGCTGCAGATGGCGAGACCGTGCCCGCCGACGGCCTCCCACAGCTCCTCCATCCAGCGGATGGGGCGACCGGTGGTGAAGACGACGGGTACGCCGGCGGCGTCGAGCTCGTCGAGCACCGCGCGGGTCCGCACCGAGACCCGTCCCTCCGAGTCGAGGAGGGTGCCGTCGAGGTCGGTCGCCACGAGGCGGGGACTGCTCACGCTCCGTCCCGGACGGACAGGGTGACCGTCAGCATGTCCCCTTCGGCCACGCCCGCGGCCGTGCGGACCGACTTCTTGACCGGCAGGGCGAAGCTCCCGGAGGCGGCGTCCGGGAAGACGCTGGTGTCCCAGGTGGTCGCGCCGACGCGGGCACGTACGCGCACCGAGCCGAAGCCCCGGGGCTCCCCCGCCCGCTCGCGCAGCTCGTCGGCGAGGTCGACCGGCAGGGTCACGAAGCACCACGCCCCGGAGTCGGCCGACTCCTTGCGAGCCGTCCAGCGCCACAGCTCCGCGGTGAAGGTGACGCCCTTGTCCACGTCAGGAGTCCTGCGGGAACCAGCGGGAGATCTCGACGGCGGCGCCCTCGTCGTGGACGGTGGCGGTCACGTCGTCGGCGGCGGCGATGACCTCCTCGACGGCCTGCCCCATCGCCACGCCGCGACCGGCCCAGCGGAGCATCTCGATGTCGTTGCGCCCGTCGCCGATCGCGAGCACGTCGGCAGCGGTGAGCCCGATCTCGTCGCAGACGTGCTGCAGGCCCGACGCCTTCGAGACGCCCACCGGGGAGAGGTCGAGCCACGCGGTCCAGCCGACGACGTAGTCCGTGCCGTGCAGGCCGAGCCTTGCCGCGAGCTCGATGAAGTCGTCGGCGGTGGCCTCGGGGTCGCGGACGATGACGCGGCTCACCGGCTCGCCGACGATGTCGTCGACGTGGGTGATCAGCTGCTCGCCGGAGAGCTCGCCCTCGGGGAAGACGCGGTTGACGCGGTAGCCGCCCACCTCGCGCTCCTCGACCGCGACGAGTGCGCGCGGGTGGTGCTCCAGCACCGCGGCGACCGCCGGGGCGGCGTCGAAGGTCTCCTCGTGGACGACCTCCATCGGCGGGTAGCGGAAGACCACGGCCCCGTTGGACGCGACCACCCACAGCCGGTCGGCGTCCTTGCGCGGGATGTGGAGGAGGTCGGCGATGGTCGTCATCCCGTGCGGCGAGCGACCGCTCGCCAGCACGACGTGGGCACCGGCGTCGAGCGCACGGTGCACGGCGTCGTGCACCGGCTCGGTGATGGTCTCGTAGTGCTCGGTCTGCCCGTCGACCCACTTGAGCAGGGTGCCGTCGATGTCCAGCGCGACGACCTGGGGACGCCAGTCTGTGGAGGGGTCTCGTGACGGGTGCCCGGCGCCCGCCTCGACCATCGGCTCAGCCAACGGGCTTCAGCACTTCCAGTCCGCCCATGTAGGGGCGGAGCGCCTGCGGCACGGTGACCGAGCCGTCCTCGTTCTGGTGGGTCTCGAGGATGGCCACGATGGCCCTCGGGATCGCCGTGAGCGTGCCGTTGAGGGTCGCGACCGGCACGGTCTGGCCCTTCCCGTCGCGCGTGCGGATGTCGAGGCGGCGGGCCTGGAAGTCGGTGCAGTTGGAGGTCGAGGTGAGCTCGCGGTACTTGCCCTGCGTCGGGATCCACGCCTCGCAGTCGAACTTGCGCTGGGCGCTGAGGCCGAGGTCGCCCGCGGCGGTGTCGATCACGCGGTAGGCGAGCTCGAGCTTGTCGAGGAACTCCTTCTCCCACGCCAACAACCGCTCGTGCTCGGCGTACGACTCCTCGACGGTCGTGTGGACGAACATCTCGACCTTGTCGAACCAGTGCACCCGGATGATGCCCTTGGTGTCCTTGCCGTGGCTGCCGGCCTCCTTGCGGAAGCACGGGCTGAAGGCGGCGTAGCGGCGCGGCAGCGTGCCGGCGTCGAGGATCTCGTCGGAGTGGTAGGCCGCCATCGCGACCTCGCTCGTGCCGACGAGGTAGAGGTCCTCGCCCTCGATCCGGTAGACGTCGTCCGCGGCCTGACCGAGGAACCCGGTGCCCTCCATCGCGCGCGGCTTCACCAGCGACGGGGCGATCACCTGGGTGAAGCCTGCGTCGCGGGCCTGGTCCATCGCCAGGTTGACCAGCGCGAACTCGAGCTGCGCGCCGACGCCGGTGAGGAAGTAGAACCGTGAGCCGCTGACCTTGGCGCCGCGCTCGAGGTCGATGGCCCCGAGCATCCTGCCGAGCTCGATGTGGTCGCGGGGCTCGAAGTCGAACTCTCGCGGGGTGCCGACGTGCTCGAGGGTGACGAAGTCGTCCTCGCCCCCCGCGGGCGCCTCGTCGGCGGCGATGTTGGGGATGGCCTTGATCGCCTCGTCCCACTCGGCCTCGGCGGCGTTGCGGGCGGTCTCGGCCTCCTTCACGCGCGCGGCCAGCTCCTTCACCTGCGCGAGCAGGGCCTGCTTCTCCTCGCCCTGCGCCTTGGCGACGAGCGCTCCGCTGGCCTTCTGCTCGGACCGCTTGGCCTCGAAGTCGGCGATCGCCTGCCGGCGGGCGGAGTCCGCCGCCAGCGCCCGGTCCACCACGTCGTCGGACAGGCCGCGCTTCGCCTGGGCGGCGCGGACGCGGTCGGGGTCGTCACGGAGGAGGCGCGGATCGATCACAAGCGCAAGGCTATCCGTCCGGGCGTGGGGGGCGGGTTCCGGTGTGGGCATACTTCCCGGGTGACTCCCGCCTCACGCAACCGCGCCCTCGGCGGGGCAGCCCTCGCGGCCGCCCTGTTCGTGGTCCTCGGGTTCTTCGTGACCCGTGACCGGTCCCCGCTCGACGGCTTCGACACCGAGGGGCGGCGGCTGGAGGACTGGGCCGACGACCAGGCGCTGCTCGTCGACGCGCTGCGGTTCGTCGAGGTCGCGTTCGGCACGATCGGCATGACCGTGCTCACCGTCGTCCTGGCCGGGGTCCTCCTCCTGCGGCGGCACCGGTGGGCGGCGTTGCTGGTCGTCGTGGTGATGGCCGTGACCTCCCTCGCGACCACGGGACTCAAGCGCTTCCTCGGGCGTGACCGGCCGGACTGGCAGGACGCCTTCGGCTCGCACGTCAACTTCAGCTTCCCGTCCGGCCACGCGTCCTCGACGGGCGCCTTCGCCGCACTCCTGGTCATGCTGCTCGTCCTGTTCGTGCGTCGTACGAGCCTGCGCCGCCTCGGCATCGCGGTCGTCGTGGCGTGGTGGCTCATCGTGGGCCTGGACCGGGTGCTCCTGGGTCGGCACTTCCCCAGCGACGTGGTCGGCGGCCTGCTGCTGGCCCTCGCGATCTTCCTGCTCGCGCTGGCGTTCATCGATCCCCGGCCGCGCTCGATCGCGGCCAGGGCGGAGCCGCTCCCGGAGGTGTACGCCTCGCAGAAGCGGCTCGCCGTCATCCTCAACCCGATCAAGGTCGAGGACGTCGGTCAGTTCCGCTCGCTCGTCGCGGCGATGGCCGCGGAGTCGGGCTGGTCGGAGCCCACGTGGCAGTACACGACCGTGGAGGATCCCGGCACCGGCATGGCCGAGCGTGCCGCGGTCTCGGGAGCCGACCTGGTCATGGTCTGCGGCGGTGACGGCACCGTGCGCGAGGTGTGCGCCGAGCTCGCCGGCACCGGCATCCCGGTGGGCATCATCCCGGCAGGCACGGGCAACCTCCTCGCCCGCAACCTCGGCATCCCGCTCTACATCCGCTCGGCGATCGACACCGCCCTCAACGGCCAGGACCGGGCCATCGACATGGTCGAGGTCGGCGGCGACGCCATCGAGGACACGCACTTCATGGTGATGGCCGGCATGGGCTTCGACGCCGCGATCATGGAGGGCGTCAACGAGGACATCAAGAAGAAGATCGGCTGGGTCGCCTACGTCATCTCCGGGCTCAAGTCGCTGATGTTCCCCGCCGTCCGGGTCGAGATCCAGATCGACGACGACGAGCCCACCGTCCACCGGGCCCGCACGGTCCTCGTCGGCAACGTCGGCTTTCTCCAGGCCGGCATGCCGCTGTTGCCCGACGCGACCATCGACGACGGCGTCCTCGACGTGGTGATCCTGCACCCCCGCAAGTTCCTGTCGTGGATCCCGCTGGCCGTGCGCGTGCTGGCGAAGAGCCAGACCGTCGACGAGCTCATCGACCGACGCACGGGGTCGCGGGTCCGGATCAAGGCCGCCACCGACACTCCCCGCCAGCTCGACGGCGACTCCATCGGCGTGGGCCGAGAGCTGTGGATGGAGTGCATCCACGGGCGGCTGCTGGTGCGCGTGCCGCGCTGACGGCGTTCGACCGGCCGCAGCCGGCCGTGCGCGGCGTCAGGGGCAGGTGTTGGCGACGTACCGGGCGAACGAGGTCTCCGCATCGTTCTCCCAGTCCCCGTCCTGCCAGTTGAAGCTCCTGTCCTCGACGTCGCCCGCCTCCATGTCCTCGAGACGGGCGACGAGCTTGTCGAACCCCGCTCGCGCGTCCGCGGACATGTTGTCCGGCGTTCCCACGCGTGCCAGCTCGCCTGCCCAGTCGTGGACCAGTCCGACGAGCTCGTCGTCGGAGGGGAGCCCGTCGGCGAGGAAGCGGTCCGAGCCCTCCACGACCATCCACGACTTGGCCAGACAGAAGTCCTCGATCGAGGCGTCCTTCGGGGCGTCCGTCCCTGGCCCCGCGCACCCCGCGCACCCCGCGAGCAGCACCGTGCAGGCGACGGTGAGCGCGAACCGCGATGACCGCACGACCCCTCCCCCGGGTGTTCTCGACGGGCGCCAGCGTCTCACGTCCAACGGAAGCCGTCAGGCGATCGAGCGACGGGACGGGGCCGCCGCTGTCACGCGTCGGGTCAGGGGCGGGCGTGCTCGATCGCCTCCTCCTCCTCGGGCGAGAGCTGCTGCTCGCACGACCAGGAGGAGATGGACTTGGCGTAGGTGCGGGCCTCGCTCCGGCCGTGGATGGACGTCAGGACGACCCCGTGGCCGGAGTCGTCGAGCACGGCCAGGCTCCAGCTCAGGTGCCCGCCGACGTCGCCGAACGCGTCGTAGCGCACCACCGAGAGGTGCCGCAGCGCGTCGACGCCCTCCGCCTTGAGGGCCGCGACCTCCTGCCGCAGGCCGTGCACGTCCTCCGGCAGCGCATCGACCCCCTCGCCGCCGGTGCGTGTCGTCGTACGACGGAGGGCGAGCGCGGCGAGCGCGCAGGCGACGGCAGCGAGGACGACGGCGACCACATCGAGCATGGGGCGACCCTAAGCCCGCTTCGGGCTGTGTTCGGCGACTGGTCACGGCCGGTCGGACACGGCCGGAGGTGACACACTCGCCGACGTGACGCGACGCATCGCCTACCAGGGAGAGCCCGGAGCCAACTCCCACCTGGTGTGCCAGCAGGCCTACCCCGACTGGGAGCCGCTGCCGTGCGCGTCGTTCGAGGACGCCTTCGCGGCCGTCGAGAGCGGCGCGGCCGATCTCGCGATGATCCCGATCGACAACTCGATCGCCGGCCGGGTGGCCGACATCCACCACTTCCTGCCGACCTCCGACCTGCACATCGTGGGCGAGCGGTTCCTGCGCATCCAGTTCTCGCTCATGGCGCTCCCGGAGGCGAGCATCGGGTCGCTGCGCACCGTGCACAGCCACGTCCACGCCCTCGGCCAGTGCCGCGGCGTGATCCGCGAGCTCGGCCTGACGCCCGTCGTGGCGGGCGACACCGCGGGAGCCGCCCGCGAGGTCGCGGAGTCGGGCGACCCGACGCAGGCCGCGATCGCCCCACCGCTGGCCGCCGAGATCTACGGCCTGCAGGTGCTGCGCGAGGAGATCGAGGACGAGGACCACAACACCACCCGGTTCGTGGTGCTGTCCCGCGACTTCGAGCAGGCCCCGTCCGGCAACGGCCCGGTCGTGACGACGTTCATCTTCAACGTGCGCAACCTCCCGGCCGCGCTCTACAAGGCGCTCGGCGGCTTCGCGACCAACGGCGTCAACATGACCAAGCTGGAGAGCTACATGGTCGGCGGGCACTTCACCGCCACCCAGTTCCTCGCCGAGGTCGACGGCCACCCCGACGACCCCGCCGTGCGCAACGCACTGGAGGAGCTGGCGTTCTTCACCACGGAGGTCAAGGTCCTCGGCGTCTACCCCGCCGACGCGTTCCGCGCGGAGTGACTGCGACACTCAGCCCGTGATCGATCCCCTCGTGGTGGCGCTGGCCTTCGGCGCCATCTTCGTCGTCGAGCTCCCCGACAAGACGTTCATCGCCACCTTGGTGATGTCCACGAAGATGCGACCGCTCTTCGTCTGGATCGGCGTCGCGCTCGCCTTCCTCGTCCAGACCGGCGTCGCGGTGGGCGTCGGCAAGGTGGTCTCGTTCCTGCCCGAGCAGCTGATCCACACCGTCGCCGCGCTGATGTTCGTGGTCGGGGCGATCATCCTCTTCCGCGAGGCGCGCTCCGCCGACGAGGACGAGCCCGGGCAGGAGGACGAGTACGCCGCGAAGGCCGACTCCGGCGCCCACGGGTTCAAGGTCGTGGTGACCTCGTTCCTGGTGCTGTTCGCCGCCGAGTGGGGCGACCTGTCCCAGCTGCTCACCATCTCCCTCGTCGCCAAGTACGACGACCCGGCGTCGGTCTTCCTCGGCGCCTGGGGCGCCCTGCTGGCCGTGTCCGGCCTGGCCGTCATCGTCGGCCGGCTGCTGCTCCAGCGGGTCAGGCTCTCGGTCCTGCACTACGTGGGTGCGACGGTGTGCCTCCTCATGGCAGCCTTGACGGTGTGGGAGATGACGCGCTGAGCGGCGCACTGGTCGCGGCTGTCCGGGACCGCTTCGTCGCCGTCAACGGCGACCACCCGATGACCGACGAGGACGACGCCTACGTCCGCAAGCACTTCGTCGAGGCCACGCCCGCGGCGATGGAGCAGATGCTGGACGGCCGCCTCCCGCTGCCGTCGTACGTCCTCTCCGACGGCACGCCGATGGTGCCCGCCGCGCACGGAGAGCTGGCCGAGGTCGCCGGAGGGGTCGACCGGCTGCGCGACTGGTTCGTCGCCTTCTGGCCGGACCGGCCCGACGTCGGCGAGCAGGAGTGGCAGGCCTACCTGTCGGGGCAGTACGTGTGCCTGCGCGACGTCTCCCCGGTCCGGATCCGGCAGAAGACCGAGCGCATCGCCGAGGCCGAGGCCGCGATCGCGCTGCTGCGCCACGACCCCCACGACCCGGTCGGGCGCGGCCTGCTCGGACAGGCGGTCGACGGCGTGCTGGCCGTGCCGGGCCTCGACTCCATCCTGCTGCCGATGACGGCGTACGACCGGCTCCGGTTCGGTGGCCCGACGTCGCGCGAGCGGTGGGTCGACGCCCCGCGCGCGGAGTTCCTCACCCCGACGCCGCCCGTCTGGCCGCTGCGCACCGAGCGGCTGCTGCTGCGCCCCTTCGAGCAGCGCGACAGAGACGCCTTCATCGACGCGTGGGCCGACGAGACCTACGCGAGCCTCCTGCTCACCCGCACGATGAACGCGTCGGAGGTGCGCGAGATGGTGCGCCGCCGCACCGAGCCGGGCGACGGGACGTTCATCGGCCTGGTCGCCGAACGCGAGGGCGAGGTGGTCGCCGACTCCATCCTCGTCCTCCAGGGCACCGGGCTCAGCGAGGGCGAGATCGGCTGGACCGTGATGCCCCGGCACGCCGGCCGCGGCTACGCCACCGAGGCGGCCCGGGCCGTGCTCCGCCTCGGCTTCGAGCACTACGGCCTGCGTCGCATCGTGGCCAACCTCGACGCCCGCAACGACCGGTCCGCCGCCCTCTGCGAGCGCCTCGGGATGCGCCGCGAGGTGCACCGGATGGGCGACTTCTGGTCCAAGGGCCGGTGGACGGACTCCTACGAGTACGCCCTCCTCCGCGAGGAGTGGCAGGCGCAACAGGCCTGACCGGCCGCACGTGCGGCGTTTGTTGCCCTCGAATCGGCGATGCAGGGGCTACATCCGCCGCACGTGCGCCGCGGGCTGTGGAGGGCGCGGACGAGCTCCTCGAGATCCCGGCACCATCCTGGGATGGCATTCGATCCGAGGACGCCCTTCCAGCGCCGTACGGCGATCGACGCCGGGGTGAGCGCCAAGGCCCTGCGCGGTCCACGCTTCAGGCTGGTCCTGCCAGGCACGTACGTCGCAGCGACGACGATCCTCACGCCGCTCGTTCGAGCACGCGCCGCCCTGCTGCCGTACGACGGCGTGGCGTGGGTGAGTCATGCCTCGGCCGCACGGGTCTACGACCTCCCGATCCCAACGATCGCCGACGAGCACGTGAGCGTGCCCCGAGCCGGCCTTCGTCGCCGACACCGAGGCGTCAGAGCGCACGTCGGTCGGCACGCGGCCACGAGGTGGGTGAAGGGAGTACGGGTGACCGAGCCCCTGATGCTGTTCGTCGAGATGGCCGGGATGCTCACGTTGGTAGACCTGGTGGTCCTCGGCGACGCCATGGTCCGCCGCCGGCTCTTCAGCCCGCAGGAGCTGGTCACGTTCTGCGCGCGGATCGATCACAAGGCCGTCTCCGCGGCGCGCAGGGGCGCCGCCTACGTCAGACGCGACGTCGACTCGCCCATGGAGACCCGACTCCGGATGCTGATCGTGCTGGCCGGCCTGCCGGAGCCGCAGGTCAACCTCACCGTCCGGGACGAGCGCGGCGAGGTGGTCCGCAAGTACGACCTGAGCTACCCGGAGGTGAAGGTGGCGGTCGAGTTCAACGGCAGGGTCCACGTCCTTGTCCCCGGGGCGTGGGAGAAGGACCTCGAGCGGCGTGACGCGATCGACGGCTCGGGGTGGCGCCTACTGCCCGTCATCAGCTCCGGCATCCATGGCACGCCCGAGCAGACCCTCATCCGCGTCCACCGTGTCCTGCTCGCCCGCGGCCTGCCGGGCGTACCTCTCCACCTGGGCGACGAGTGGCGCGCCCACTTCCCGGGTCACGCCGACGCCGCGTGAGCACGTGCGGCGGATGCGGCCCTCGGCTCCCCGATGGGAGGGCCAGAACCGCCGCACATGCGCGGCCTGTGGCCGCCGGTTCCGCGTACGTCTCGGGTCGGGGCGAGCGCTAGAGTCCCGCCTATGGTCACCACCCCGCACGGAGCGGACAGCGAGGTCGGCCGCCTGGCCACCGTCATGCTCCACCGCCCCGGAAACGAGCTGAAGCGGCTCACGCCCCGCAACAACGACCGCCTGCTCTTCGACGGCATCCCCTGGGTGAGCCGGGCGCAGGAGGAGCACGACGCGTTCGCGGAGACGCTGCGCAACCGTGGCGTGGAGGTCCTGTACCTGACCGAGCTGCTCACCGAGACGCTCGACAGCGAGATGGCCCGCAACCACGCGATCACGAGCGCACTGTCGGGGCTGCACCTCGGTGACACCATGCGGCGCTACCTCGCACAGGCGCTGCGCGACCTGTCGCCGGCCGAGCTGACCGACGTGCTGACCGCGGGCATCCGCAACGACGAGGTCAAGGGCGGGCACGGCCTGGTCACCAGCCTGCTGGACCCCCACGACTTCCTCATCGACCCGCTGCCCAACCTGCTCTTCACCCGCGACTCGAGCGTGTGGGTGCGCGATCGCGTGGCCGTCACCAGCCTCGCGATGCCGGCGCGCAAGCGCGAGACGCAGCTGACGGAGCTGATCTACACCGAGCACCCGCGCTTCGCCGGCACCCGCAAGATCCACGGCTGGCACAACGAGCACGTGGAGGGCGGCGACGTCCTGCTCCTCGCGCCCGGCGTGATCGCCGTCGGCGTCGGGGAGCGTACGACGCCCGCCGGCGTCGAGCGGCTCGCCCGCCAGGTGTTCCACGCCGACCTCGCCCACACGGTGCTCGCGGTGCCGATCGCCCAGGAGCGGGCGACGATGCACCTCGACACCGTCTGCACGATGGTCGACGTCGACAAGGTCGTGATGTATCCCAACGTCGCCGACAACCTGCGCGCGGTGACCGTGACGCTCGACGACCCCGGGTCGGGCGAGTCCGACCTCACCCTGAGCGTCAGCGGCTCCGAGCCCTTCCTCGTCGCCGCCGCCAAGGCGATGCAGATCGACACGCTCCACCAGATCGACACCGGCCTCGACCCGGTCACGGCCGAGCGCGAGCAGTGGGACGACGGCAACAACACCCTGGCCCTCGCGCCGCGGGTCGCGGTCGCCTACGAGCGCAACGACGAGACCAACGACCGGCTCGAGGACGCCGGCATCGAGGTCGTCCGGATCGCCGGCTCGGAGCTGGGGTCGGGTCGCGGTGGACCTCGCTGCATGAGCTGCCCGATCTCGCGCGAGCCGCTGCACGAGGACTGACCCGGGCGGGTGGGCACCGATCGGTGCCCACCCGTTGACCGGATCCTCCTCGCGAGCATCACGTTCGCGACCCCGGGTCGTTGAGGGGGCATGACCGCATCGATCCTGGACGCCCTCGACCCCGCCGACGCCCGACGGGTGCTCGCAGCGGGTCGCGCGCTGACGCTCCCGCAGGGCTGGTCGCCCATCGCCGAGAGCACCCCCGCCGACAAGGCGTACCTCATCACCGAGGGCCAGGTGTCGGTCCGCAAGCGCGGCGTCGAGATCGCCACCCTCGGCCCCGGGTCCGTCGTGGGCGAGGGCGCGATCGTCAACCGCACGCTCCGGTCGGCCACCGTCGTGGCACTGACGCCGCTCAAGGTCGTCCACTTCACCCGCGACACGATCGAGGACCTCGTCGAGGAGGTCCCTGCCTTCGGCGCCGCGCTCCGCGCCGCCGCGGCGGGGCGCCTCGAGGGAGGCTGACCGGGGTGGGCGACGGCGGGCCGGACGCCGTACGGGCGCTGGGCGCGTTCCTGCTCGGCGAGGAGCCGAGCCTGACCCGCGTCGAGGTCGCCGAGCGCGCCGGCGTGCCGCTCGACCTGGCGGTGACGCTCTGGCACCAGCTCGGCTTCCCGCACCGCGCCGACGACGACGTCGCGTTCGTCGAGGGGGACGTGGAGGCGCTGCGCCTGTCGGCCGAGCTCGTCCGCATCGGGATCCTGTCGCCGGAGTCGCAGGCCGCGCTCGTCCGCACGTGGGGTCGCAGCTACGCCCGGCTCGCGGAGTGGCAGACCGGCCTGCTCGCCGGGCTGGCCGCCGACGGCGGTGACCCGTCCGCCGGGTTGGCCGACCTCACCGGTCTCGCCGGCGACGTGCTCCCCCGTGTCGAGGCGCTGCAGAGCTACGTCTGGCGCCGACACCTCGCCAGCGCGGCGGAGCACCTGCTCGACGACACGAGCACCCTGACCGTCACCGAGTCGCAGCTGGCGGTGTGCTTCGTCGACATCGTCGGCTACACCACCCAGAGCCGCAGCCTCGACGGCGCCGCGCTCGTGCAGTGGGTCGACGGCTTCGAGCAGGGGACCACCGCGCTCGTCGTCGACCACGGCGGGCAGGTCATCAAGACGATCGGCGACGAGGTGCTGTTCACCGTGGCCGATCCGGCCGCCGCCGTGACGGTCGCGCTGGAGCTGGCTGCCCGAGGAGCCGACGCGGAGGACCCCTTCCCGGCGGTGCGGGCCGGTGTCGCCCACGGGTCCGTCGTACGACGCCTCGGCGACGTGTTCGGCTCGACGGTCAACGCCGCCTCCCGCCTGACCTCGGCCGCCCGACCCGGGAGCGTGCTGGTCGATGCGGGCGTCCAGGAGGCGCTCGCCGGCAAGGACGACGGGGAGGACGGCGGCGAGGCACCGTGGCGCTTCCGCCGCGCCCGCCGGATCTCGGCCAAGGGGTTCACCCACCTCGAGGCCTGGCGGGTGAGGCCCCGGTGACGGCCGCTCAGAAGGTGGACACGTGAAAGCCCGGTCGTTGTTGACGGGGGAAACAACAACGACCGGGCAGAGACGAATCTACTCCGCCCGGAAGGGCGGGCACAACCGTTGAATCCGTTGTGTTCGAGCCGTGGTCGGATGGTGGACCGGGACTTACCGGATCGTCACCTGACGGTTGGCGAGTCCTGCTCTCGCGGACCGCTCGGCGGCGCTGAGCTCCCCACCCTTCAGGGCGTCGTCCAGGGCCGCGGCGAACGTCGCGGCCGGCTCCTCCAGCACCTCGGCGCCGGTGCCGACAGGGAGGTCCCAGACGGGCGCGAGCAGGCCGTGGGCGCGGAACATGCCGACGAACCGGGAGTCCTCGGCCACGGAATCCTGACCGGCGGCGTGCAGGCGGGCGAGCGCGTCGAGCAGCTCGTCCTCGGGGTGCGGCATGACCCAGCGGAGGTGCTCCTTGGTGCCGACGTTGGTCCAGTACGCCGCCTCGACCGAGGTCAGCCGGCTGGTGGGCATCACGCCCCCGTTCGCCTGCTCGAGCGCCGCCTCCATGGCCGCGTCACGCTCGGGGATGTCGTCGATCCAGTACTCGAAGCCGTCGTGCACGGTGATGTCCAGGCTGGAGTCGCTGATCAGGTCCTGGATGCGGGGTCCGTCGCCGGGCGCGGTCATCAGGCCGACGATGCCAGGCTCCTCGGTGGCGAGCGCGGCCTCCAGGACGGCGCCGAGGTCGCGGGCCGGGTTGCCGTACGAGTGCTGCACCTGCAGGCCGAGCCAGATGTCGCCCGACTCGCGCACCATCGCCGGTGCGGCGCCGGGAAGCAGGGTTGTGAGGCGGACGGTGCGGTCGCCCTCCTTCAGCGTGAGCGGGGCCGTGGCGGCCGGGACCAGCTCGCGCAGCGCGATGACGTCGCACTCGCTCGGCATGCCCTCGAAGGGACGCGCGACGAAGGTGGGTGCTGCGCCGCCGGCAGCACCGTGGCAGGCCTTGTAGCGCTTGCCCGAGCCGCACGGACAGGGCTGGCGGGGGCCGACCTCGCCGGCGGCGGGTGCGGACGGGGTGCGGTTGCGGGACTTCTTGGCCATGGCCGCACCCTAGTTGTCCGGCCCTCGGGTCGCCGACGGCGGCCAGCGGCGGCTCAGCTCCCCAGCAGCTCCAGCATGTACGCCGGCCGGTCGCTGATGACCGCGGTGACCCCGAGGTCCAGGCAGAGGTCGAGGTCGTCGGCGGTGTTGACCGTCCACACGTGGATCTCGCGCCCCTCCTTGACCAGGTGCCGCCCCAGCCCGGGGTGGTCGCGCAGCTCCTTGACCCCGGGGCCGATGATCCAGTCGTCGCCGACGACCGGGCGCAGCACGGGCCAGTGGTGCGCCTTGTCGACCAGCATCACCACGTCGAGCTCCGGCGCGAGCCGGCGCGCCCTCGTGACGGCGGTGCGGGAGAAGCTCATCACCCGTGCCGGCGATCCGGCCCGGTCCCACCCGAAGTCGCCGAGCACCTCGACGAGGCGCCGCTCGACCAGTCCGCCGTAGCGGGTCGGGTGCTTGGTCTCCACGGCGAGCTCGACGTGGCGGTCGTAGTCGGCCACCGTCTCGAGCAGCTTGCGCAGCGTGAGCACCTTGCCGGCGTCAGGGTCCTGGTCGGGGGCATCCTCGTCGAGGTCGCCCCAGGGGTTCTTCCACGAGGCGAAGTCGAGCTCGTCGAGCTCGGCGAGGTTCATCGTCGACACGATCCCGGGCGTGGCCGCCGTACGCCGCAGGTTGCGGTCGTGCACGCACACGAGGTGTCCGTCGGCCGTCAGCCGGACGTCGCACTCGAGAGCCTCGGCGCCCTCGTCGAGCGCCTTCACGTAGGCGGCCAGCGTGTGCTCCGCCTTCTCGTGGCTGCTGCCGCGGTGGGCCACGACCTGCGGTCGCTCGACGGCCGGCCGGTCACGGCGGGTGCGCGGCGTACGTCGCATGGGCCGAGCATGGCACGCACGGGGCGTGCGACACGGCACCCCGATGGAGGGTCAGTGGACGTGGTCGCGCCAGTCGTCCGGCAGCCGGTCGACCGGTCCGGGCACGGTCTGGTCGTCGGGCCGGCTCTGCGGGTCGGCCAGCCGGGGGCCGGACACACCCACGGAGCGGCTGAAGTCCCAGAACCAGTCCTCGCCCGGCTCGAAGCTCTGGATCACCGGGTGACCGGTCGCCTCGTAGTGCGCGGTCGCGTGCTGGGAGGGGCTCGAGTCACAGCACCCGACGTGCCCGCACTGGGCACACCGGCGCAGGTGGACCCACCAGCCTCCCGCGGTGTCGCACTCCTTGCACCCGGTGCCCGACGGGGCTGCCTCGGGATCGATGCCTGCCGTCATGGGCCCAGCCTGCCGCGTCAGCGCTCCCGGCGGTAGTCCCCCGCGAGGAAGCCGGGGAGCCAGTGCGCCTCCCACGCCGGGATCTCCTGCCGCTCGATCGCCGAGCGCGCCGGTGCCTGCGCGACGGTCCGGTAGCGGCCGTGCTCCCGCTCGAGGTAGCGGTAGTTCACCAGCTCGCGGCGCAGGTAGGCGAAGTCCGCGTGCACCCCGAGCAGCACCTCGTTGACCTCGGGCTCGGAGTAGTCGCGGCCGGGCTCGAAGCGGCTGAGCACCTCGAGCAGCACGGCAGCGCGCACCTTGCGCTTCGCCGGCACCCGCTCGATGCGCCCGTCGGTGAAGAGCCGCCCGACGAGACGCTCCTGCTCGGCGCGCGCGGCGTCGTACGCCTCCTGCTCGAGCGCCGCCCGGGCGGCCGTGTACCCCTCGCCGGTCGCGGCCATGCGGGCGCGGACGACCTGCTTGAAGTCGCTGTTCCTGGTCATGGTCGATCACCTTCGACTGCGCTGCGCCCCCAGTACGCCGCTGCAGCGGGCGTCGACGAACCTGACTCATGGATGCCCGAGGATCTGCTCCCCTTCGCCGTGTGCGCGGACTGGGGCCGACGCGTCGGGCTGGGCGGCGGACGGCGCCCTGCACCGTGAGTCTCCCAGAGACTCAGCGGCCACGGCAAAGCGCTTTCCCCGTGCACCGGCGCGGCCCCACACTGTGGCCATGCCGTCGTCGAGCCAGTGGGCCGCCTTCCTCGTCGCCTCGATCCTGTTCATCCAGGTCCCGGGACCGAGCCTGCTCTTCACCATCGGCCGCGCGCTGACGGTCGGCCGGCGCGAGGCACTGCTCTCGGTCGTCGGCAACGCGCTCGGGCTGGTGGCCCAGGTCGTCCTCGTCGCGGTCGGGCTCGGCGCGGTCGTGGCCGCGAGCGCGACGGCGTACACCGCGGTGAAGGTCCTCGGCGCGGCGTACGTCGTGTGGCTCGGCGTGCAGGCGATCCGGCACCGCAGCGACGCGCGGCTCGCGATGGCCGCCCAGGCGCCGGCCCGGCGGGGGCACCCCGTGCGGATCGGCTTCACCGTCGGTGCGACCAACCCGAAGACCATCGTGTTCTTCGTGGCCTTCCTCCCGCAGTTCACCGACCCGAGCGGCCCGGTGGCGCTGCAGACGATGCTGCTCGGCCTCGTCTTCGGCGTCCTGGCCGCCGTGTCCGACAGCACGTGGGCGATCGCCGCGGGGACGGCGCGCACGTGGTTCGCGCGCCGTCCCACCCGGCTCGACACCCTCAGCGCCGCCGGCGGCACGATGATGATCGGCCTCGGGGCGACGATGCTGACGGTCGACTGACCCGTCGGCTGCGGCTGCCGTCAGCGGGTGCCGACGGCCTCCTGGGCGTCGTCCGTGGCGGCCGCGGCGTCGCGCCGGTTGGCCCACAGGCTCGTGGCGATCGTGACGCCGAGGATGCCGATGATCACGAACAGCGAGGTCAGCGTCGGCACGTCGGGGACCGACGGCCACACCAGGTGGGCCCAGTGGAGCACCAGCTTGGCGCCGATGAAGCCCAGGATCGCGGCGAGGCCGTAGCTCAGGTGGCGCAGCGCGCCGAGCGCACCCTCGAGCACGAAGTAGAGGGCTCGCAGCCCCAGGAGGGCGAAGGCGTTGGTCACGAAGACCAGGTAGGGGTCGCCGGTGATGCCGTAGACCGCCGGCACCGAGTCGACCGCGAAGACGATGTCGGTCGCCAGCACCGCCACGGTGACGAGGGCGAACGGCGTCAGGGCGCGCGCACCCTTCTGCACCACGGTGAACCGGGTGCCCTCGTAGGCGTCGGCGACCGGCATGAACCGGCGCATCACCTTGACCACGCGCATCTCTGCGACGTCGACCTCGTGCTCCTGGCCGCGGACGGCGTCGCGCAGCAGCTTCGCGCCGGTGACCAGCAGGATCGCGCCGAAGACCAGGAAGACCCAGTCGAAGCGGGACAGGGCGGCGGCGCCGAGCGCGATGAAGATGCCGCGCAGCACGAGCGCGCCGATGATGCCGTACAGCAGCACCCGCTGCTTGAGCACCTCGGGCACCGCGAAGGCGGCGAGGAGCAGCATGAAGACGAACAGGTTGTCGACGCTCAACGTCTTCTCGACGAGGTAGCCGGTGTAGTACTCCAGCCCACGGTCACCGCCGTGGACGTTCCAGACGTAGAGGCCGAAGGCCAGTGGCAGCGCGACGTAGAACGCCGACCAGCCGATGGCCTCCTTCATGGAGACCGCGTGCGGACGGCGGGTGGCGATGAAATCGACGACCAGCAGGGCGAGCACCACTCCGATGGTGATGAACCACAGGGTCGGGGACGCGATGGACGACATGGAGCTCCTCAGGTGTCAGTTCCTGAGGTCTCTCCCGCCGGCTCCGCGTGCTGGTGCCGGTCCCCGCCGGGACGCCTGCTGAGGCGCCGTAGTGACCGACGGAGGTTGATGGGGTACTCCCCTCGCGCCAGAGTTTAGTTGAACGGGCAAGCGGAGCACGCATCGACGTCCGGCACCCGTAGGGTCCCGGCATGGAGACAGTGGAGTACGACGTCGTGGTCATCGGTGCCGGCCCCGCCGGGGAGAACGCCGCCCAGTACGCCGTGGAGGGCACCGGGATGACGGCGGTCCTGATCGAGCGTGAGCTGCTCGGCGGTGAGTGCAGCTACTGGGCGTGCATCCCCAGCAAGGCGCTGCTGCGCCCGATCGCGGTGGCCGACGTGACGGCCGACCTGCCGGGCGTCTCGACGGCACACGTCGCGCCCAAGGCACTGCTCGAGCGCCGCGACACGTGGGTCTCGCACTACGACGACTCCGGCCAGGTCGACTGGGCGAAGGGCGTCGGCCTCGCGGTGCTGCGCGGCGACGCGCGGATCACCGGAGAGCGGACGGTGCGGGTCTCGTCGGCGGACGGCGACGTCCTCGTCCGGGCCCGGCGGGCCGTGGTGATCGCCACCGGCAGCGCGGCGCACGTCCCCGAGGTGTACGCCGACGCGCTGCCGTGGGACTCGCGCGACGCCACCGGCGTGGTGGACGTGCCCGAGCGCCTGGTCGTCGTGGGCGGCGGGGTCGTGGCGTGCGAGGCGGCGACCTGGATGGCCGCGCTCGGATCGTCGGTGACCCTGGTCGTGCGCGGTCACCAGCTGCTGGCCCGGACCGAGCCCTTCGCCGGCGAGGCCGTGCTCGCCGGGCTGCGCGAGCGGGGTGTGACCGTCCTGCTCGGCACCTCCGTCGAGGCGGTGCGCCGCTCGGACGCCCAGGCCACCGGCACCGGGCGCGTCCACGGCGGCCCGGTCACGCTGACCACCACCCACGGCGAGCTGGAGGCCGACGAGTTGCTGCTCGCGATCGGCCGGAGCCCGCGGCTCGACGACATCGGCCTGTCGTCGGTGGACCTGACGGCCGACCACGTCACCGGCGGCCGGCTGCCCGAGTGGCTGTACGCCGTCGGTGACGCCACCGGTGGCCCGCCCCTCACCCACTGGGGCAAGCACCAGGCCCGGGTGGTCGGCGTCCGGATCGCGTCCCGCGCCGCCGGCGAGGTCGCGTGGGAGCCCGACCGCGAGGCGCCGGTGCCCCAGGTCGTGTTCGCCGAGCCGGAGGTCGCCAGCGTCGGGCTGACCGAGGCCCAGGCCCGCGACGCCGGTCACGAGGTGGTGGTGACCCGGGTCCCGACCGCCTCGGCCGCCGGCACCAGCCTGCTGCGCGACCACGTCGCCGGCGACTCGCAGCTGGTCGTCGACGCCCACACCCGCCTGCTGCTCGGCGCCACCTTCGTCGGCCCGGGGGCCGGGGAGATGCTCCACGCGGCGACCGTGGCCATCACCGGCGGTGTCCCGGTGCACGTGCTGCGCCACGCCGTGCCGTCGTACCCCACCGCCTCGGAGCTCTGGCTCCGACTCCTCGAGGAGCTGCCGCCGCAGTTCCGGACGCCACCGCCCGTCTCCTGAGCGGTGCGTGAGACACGTTTTCACGCCTCAGAACCTGCGTGACGCACCGCTCGGTGAACGGCGGTCGCCGGGCGGTGCGTCAGACACGTTTTCGCGCTCCAGAACCTGCGTCACGCACCGCTCGGGCGGGGAGGGGGCGGACAGCTAACCGCGCTCGCGGAGGTAGCGCCCGAAGTGTGGGACGGTGAAGGCGATCCGGCCCCGCTCGCCGGAGTAGACGAGGCCCTTCTTGAGCAGCGAGTCGCGGGCCGGGGAGAGCGACTGCGGCTTCTTGCCGAGGGCCGCGGCGACGTCGGAGCTGGGGACGGAGTCCTCGTCGCCCCCGGAGCCGGCCTGGGCCAGCGCGACGTCGGCCATCGCCATCAGGTAGTCGCGCTCCCCCGGCGTCGCGCGCTCGTAGCGTGAGCCGAAGAATCCGACGGCGAGCTCGGACTCGGCCTCGGGCGCGGCGACGGCCACGTCGGCGGCGGTGATCGGCGAGCGCGGTGCGAGGTCCCACACGGCCTTGCCGTAGGCCTGGATGAAGTAGGGGTAGCCGCCGGTGGCGTCGTACATCGCGGCCAGTGCGTCCGCAGCGTACGCCGCGTCCTCGTCCGCGGCGGGCGCCTCGAGCGCGCGGTCGGCGGCCTCGCGGGAGAGCCGGTCGATGCGCTGGTAGCGGAAGAGCCGCTCGCTGTAGGACTTGCTCGCGCTCAGCACGGCGGGCAGGTGCGGGAGGCCGGCACCGACGACGATGACGGGGAGGCCCGACTGGCTGAGCTCGTGGCAGGCGGCGCACAGTGCGGACACGTCGTCGGCGCCGAGGTCCTGCATCTCGTCGATGAAGATCCCGATGCCCTTGCCCACGTCGGCGGCCAGTCCGCCGAGATCGGTGAAGAGCTCGACGAGGTCGATCTCGATGTCGCCGGAGTCGGCGCGACCGCGGACGGCGGCGGCGTCGATGCCGGGGCTCCACTGGTCCTTGAGCCTCGCTCCCGCGCCGGCGTCGCGGTGCGCGAAGGACTTGATCACGCCGAGGACGTGGTCGACCGACTCCTCGTCGCGGTGCCCGAGCTCGCGCACCGCCTGGTGCAGCGCGCTGCTCA
Organism: Nocardioides sp. GCM10028917; assembly: GCF_042666175.1. NCBI lineage: Bacteria > Bacillati > Actinomycetota > Actinomycetes > Propionibacteriales > Nocardioidaceae > Nocardioides > Nocardioides sp. GCM10028917. The sequence goes on along the minus strand of NZ_JBHTFL010000007.1, from coordinate 999,459 downwards.
GCGGACGTCGCAGCCCCTGGCCGGGCCGAGCCTCGAGCTTGCCGGTGCCCCAGCCCTTGCGCACGGCCGCGCCCCGCAGCGCGTTGAGCAGGACGGTCTTGCCGACGCCGCGCAGCCCGGTGAGCACGAGGCTGCGCTCGGGACGGCCGTTGGCGACCCGTTCGAGGACGACGCCGAACGCGGCGAGCTGCTCGTCGCGGCCGGCGAGCTCGGGCGGGCGCTGGCCGGCGCCGGGGGCGTAGGGGTTCCGGATCGGGTCCACGATCCGACCCTATTCGGCAATCTAGGCCATGCCTTAGATTGCCGGATAGTCGGCGAGTCACCGCGATGGTGGAAACATCGGGGTCGTGACCGACTCGTCATTGCCGCCGCCCGCCCAGACGATCTCCTACCCCGCCGAGCCGCGCAGCTCCTCCCGCTACGCGCAGGAGCGGGTGGACCCGCACGTCATCGTCCTCTTCGGTGCCACCGGCGACCTCGCCCGGCGCAAGCTGCTCCCGGGGATGGCCCACCTGGTGCTCTCCGACCTCGCCCCCGACATCCGCATCGTCGGGACGTCGCTCGAGGACATGGGCGACGCCGAGTTCCGGGCGTTCGCCTGCGAGGCGGTAGAGCAGTTCGGCCTCCACGAGCTGACCCCGGAGCAGTGGGACACCTTCGACGACAACCTGTCGTACGTCCCGCAGTCCGCCGGCCCGGAGGCGCTGGCGGCCGCGGTCGCCCGCGCGGAGGACGCGCTCGGTGAGGGCGTACGCCGCCTGCACTACCTGTCGGTGCCACCGAAGGCCGCGCTGCCGGTCATCGAGATGCTGCGCGAGGCCGGGCTGGTCGACCGTGCACGCGTGGTGATGGAGAAGCCGTTCGGCACCGATCTCGGCAGCGCGATCGACCTCAACGCCAGGGTCCACGAGACCTTCCACGAGTCGCAGGTCTTCCGGATCGACCACTTCCTCGGCAAGGAGGCGGCGCAGAACATCCTGGCGTTCCGCTTCGCCAACGGGCTCTTCGAGCCGATCTGGAACCGCAACTTCATCGACCACGTGCAGATCGACATCCCCGAGACCCTGGGGCTCGACCAGCGCGCCAACTTCTACGAGTCGACCGGGGCCTACAAGGACATGGTCGTCACGCACCTGTTCCAGGTGCTCGCGTTCGTCGCGATGGAGCCGCCCACGGCGCTCGAGCCGCGGGCGATCTCGGAGGAGAAGAACAAGGTCTTCCGCTCGCTCCTGCCCATCGAGCCCCGCCACGTGGTGCGCGGCCAGTTCACGGGCTACACCTCGTTGCCGGGCGTCTCGCCCGACTCCGACACCGAGACCTTCATCGCGCTCGAGGCCCGCCTCGACAACTGGCGGTGGGCCGGCGTGCCGTTCTACCTGCGGACCGGCAAGGAGATGGCGGAGGGCAAGCGGATCATCTCGGTCGCGTTCCGCGAGGCGCCGCGCTCGATGTTCCCGGCCAACTCCGGGGTCGGCTCGGCGGGGCCGGACCACCTCACGTTCGACCTCGCGGACGAGTCGAAGGTGTCGCTGTCCTTCTACGGCAAGCGCCCGGGTCCCGGCATGCGCCTGCAGAAGCTGTCGATGCAGTTCTCCACCGAGGAGACCGAGGCCGCGGGCGACGTGCTCGAGGCCTACGAGCGGCTGATCCTCGACGCGATGCGCGGCGACCACACGCTCTTCACGACCGCCGAGGGCATCGAGTCCTTGTGGGACCGCTCCGCCGCGCTCCTCGACGACCCGCCGCCCGTCAAGCCCTACGCGCCCGGCACGTGGGGACCGAACGCCATCCACCAGCTCGTGGCGCCGCACGCGTGGCGGCTGCCCTTCGAGCGTGAGTGGCGCGCGAAGAAGTGAGGCCCGGCCCGATGGCCTAGCCGGCTTCGCTCGGCCGGTCGAGCCGCTCGACGCGCTCGCGCGCGGCGTCGTACGCGTCGTCGAGTCCCAGCCGCAGCAGGGCGATGAGGTCGGGCACCTCGTCGGCACCGAGCCGGAAGGTGCCGGCGCAGACGTTGTCCCGCCACAACGACAGCACCACCAGCTGCGACTCCTGGTGCCAGGTGACGCGCAGCGACCGGTCCTCGCCGCGCGGGTCGAGGAAGACCTGCCCGATGCGAGGGGTGCGCGGCTGTGCCATGCGCCATTCTCACCCCGGGCCCTGCGTTCTGCCTAGACTCTCATCGTGCCCGAGCTGCCCGAGGTCGAAGCCCTCGCCCAGGACCTGCGCGGTCGCCTCGTGGGTCGGGCGATCAGCCGCATCGACCTGGCCGCCTTCAGTGCGCTCAAGACCTTCGACCCGCCGCTGCACGCCCTCCACGGCACGCTCGTCGACGACGTCACCCGGCACGGGAAGTTCCTGGACATCGACGCGAGCGGGGTGCACCTCGTCATCCACCTCGCCCGGGCCGGCTGGATCAGGTGGCGCGACGAGGTGCCGGCGCTGCCGGCCAAGCCCAGCTCCAAGAACCCCCTCGCCGCCCGCATCGTCATCGACGACCCCGACCTCGAGACCCGTCCCGGACTCGACGTCACCGAGGCCGGGACCCGCAAGGGCCTCGCGATCTACGTCGTCCGCGACCCGCTGGAGGTCGAGGGCATCGCCCGGCTCGGCCCCGACCCGCTCTCCGACGACTTCACGCGCGAGGTGCTGCAGCAGATCCTCGAGCGCGAGGGGCGCAAGCAGATCAAGGGCGTGCTCCGGATGCAGTCCATCGTGGCCGGCATCGGCAACGCCTACTCCGACGAGATCCTCCACGCGGCGCGGATGTCGCCGTTCAAGCCCTCGAACAGCCTCGACGAGGACGAGCTGCAGACGCTGTACGACGCCGTGCGCACCACGCTCGGCGACGCGGTCCAGCGCTCGAGCGGGCTCGCCGCCAGCGAGCTGAAGGGCGAGAAGAAGAGCAACCTCGCCGTCCACGGGCGGACCGGCCAGAAGTGCCCGGTGTGCGGCGACGTCGTGCGCGAGGTGTCGTTCGCGGACTCCAGCCTGCAGTACTGCGCGACGTGCCAGACCGGCGGGAAGCCGCTGGCCGACCGGCGGATGTCCAAGCTGCTGAAGTAGCCGGGACGACGACGGAGGTGCCGGCTGGGCCCACCCCCGTGACAGCCCGGCCAGCACCTCGTGCGTCAAGTCTACCCTGACAATGGGGCCGGTTTCACGCAGTGGCGCCCTTGTCGCCCGACCGGCGCGAGAATCGCTCCCACGCCGCCTGGCGCGAGACGCCGAGAGCGCGACCGATCTCGGCCCACGAGATGTTGCGGCTGCGCAGCAGGTCGACCCACTCGTGGGCGAACGCGGTGTTCTGCTCGGCCGAGGCGAGGATCTGCGGCAGCGTCGCCAGCAGCTCGGCGTCGTCCATCCGCTCCCACGGGAAGGGCCCGCGGGCCGCGGTCCACTGCGACTCGTCGTGGAGGATGCCGTGGAAGTCGTCGACGCACCGCTCGCACACCTGGGAACCCAGCCCACCGATCAGGCGCAGGTCGGTGCCCGGTCCTCCGGGTTCGCCACAGAAGGAGCAGATCCTGCCCTCGCGCGTGATCGCCATGGCGCGTCCTCCCTCTGCGGCACCGCCCGCCATCGTACGTCGCCCACGGGCGCCGCGTCGGGGAGGCGCGGCGACGGTCAGCTGGTCGAGTCGGGGATCTCCGGCATCTCGGGCATCTCGATGTCGTCCATCGGGTTGCCGCAGGTGTCGGTCAGGTAGGTGCCGAAGGCCTCGGCCTGCTTCTTCTCCTCCGCGGAGGCGTCGGCGCCGCCCTCCTCGAGGTCCTCGAGCTTGTCCATCGAGAAGTCGGAGGCGTCGATCTCCTGGGCCTGGTCGACGACCGACTCGAACCCCTTGCGCGCGTCGTCGGAGATGTCCTCGGGTGTGCCGACCTCCGCCATCCGCGAGCCCCAGTCCTTGACCGCCTGCGCCATGTCCTTGTCGCTGGGCAGCTCGCCGGTGGTCAGGTCAGCGGGCATCAGGTCGGACATCAGGCTGTTGGCCGCCTCGCAGAAGCCGTCCTTGCTCGCGTCGCTCGGGGCGCCGCCGCCTCCTCCGCAGGCCGAGGTGACGGTGCCGACCAGCAGCACGGCGCCGGTCAGGGTCAGGCGGGCACGGATGGTCATCGGTTCTCCCTCGGGTGGGACGCGTCCCCCGTCGGGATCGCGTCACGATCGGGCCTACCCTCCCGTGAGGCGTCCCTAGTCGTCCACCTGGAAGGGCTCCGGCAGCGGCACGTCGAGGGCGCGCCGGAGCGAGTCGAGGTAGTCCGCGCGCGGACGGCGTACGACCCCGAGCGACTCGAGGTGGGGGGTCTGCCACTGCACGTCGAGCAGCCTCCGCCCGGCGTACCGGTCGTGCAGCAGGTCGACGAGCGCCAGCAGCGCGACCTTCGAGGCGTCGCGCTCGCGGTGGAACATCGACTCCCCGGCGAAGAGCCCGCCGACGCTCACCCCGTAGAGCCCGCCCGCGAGCCGGTCGTCGCGCCAGGCCTCGACCGAGTGGGCCCACCCGAGGCGGTGCAGGCGTCCGTAGGCGTGCCGGAACTCCGGCGTGATCCAGCCGTCGGCCCGGTCGGGGCTGCCGCACGCGGTGACGACCTCGTCGAAGGCGGTGTCGATGCGGATCTCGAACTCACGGGCGGACCGGCGCAGCGACCGGGACACCCGCAGCCCGTCGAGCGGCAGCACGCCGCGCTCCACCGGCGAGAACCAGCCGAGGTGATCCTCGCCGTCGAGGGTCACCGGCATCGGGAAGAGGCCCAGCCCGTAGGCGGTCACCAGCGTGCCGGGCTCCAGGTCGGCGCCCAGCGCGACGAGGTCGTCGTCGGGGTCCCACGTCGAGCACGCCGGGAAGGCCCAGGGCGTCGGAGCAGGGGCGATGGGCACCCTTCGCACGCTAGCGAACAACCCCACCGTCCGGGGACCACGTCTCCGGTCCGACCCCGCCCGGAGGGACGGGCGAGGGATCTCGCGCCGACGCCCGTACGATCGGTGGCATGGGCCTGAAGGAGACCGTGGGGCGGCAGATCGGCCCCCGGATGAATGAGCTCGCGCCCGGGCTGACCGGTGGCTTCGTGCGCGAGGCGCTCAACCGTGCGATCGACGGCGTCGGGCCGCTCGCCCCGGCCGCGCAGGCGGCGGACAAGCAGCTGCGCGAGCAGCGCGGCGACGTCGAGCGGGCGATCCACGAGGTGATCGAGAACAACGTCCGGATCGCGGGCGCGCAGGGCTTCGCCACCAACGTGGGCGGCATGATCACCATGGCGGTGACCATTCCCGCCAACGTCACCGGGCTCGCCGTCATCCAGTGCCGGATGGTCGCCGGGATCGCCCACCTCCGCGGTCACGACCTCGCCGACCCGCGCGTCCGCAACGGGATCCTCGCCCTCCTGCTGGGCGAGGAGCAGGTGCACGAGCTGGTCAGGAACCGCAAGCTGCCCAGCACGCCCATGGCGATCGCCACGGCTCCGGTCCACGACCCGACCATCGACCGCGTCATCTCGGCGGTCGTCGCGACCGACATCGTCGCGCGGGTCGCCGGCAAGCGGCTGGCCACCACGCTCGGCCGGAAGATCCCCCTGGTCGGCGGTGTGGTCGGCATGGGTGCCGACGGCTACGCGACCTGGCGCGTCGGTCGCTACGCCGACCGCGAGATGCTGCCGCGCCGGAGGTAGGCCGGGCGTGCGCCGCCGCTCCGCTGCACCATCGGCGGGGAGCCTCAGTCCTTGCGCCCGCGCAGGCGCCGGTAGGCGTCGAGCGAGCCCCGGCCGGCGGGGCTGCTCTCGAGGGTGGTGACCACCTTGCGCCGGGCGCGGAAGGCCGTGGTCGTACGCGCCCGGTCGAGCTCCTCGCGGGCCTCGCGCACCTCGGCGTGCAGCCGCTCCTCCACCGCCCGCAGGCGCGCAGCCTCCACCAGCAGCGCGCTGATCGCGTCGAGGGCGGGCGGCAGCAGCTCGTCCGCCGTCGCGGAGTCCGGGTCGGCGAACGTGCCGGCCTCGGGGCCGAGCAGGTCGTCGAGCGAGCCGGCGACGTCGTACCCCCGCTCGGCGAGCACCTCGATCCACCGCTCCGACAGCTCGCGTGCCCACGCGTGGTCCTCGGGCGCGAGGCCGAGCCGCGCCGACGTCACGCTGCGCGACAGCGTCTGGTGGGCGAGCATCTCGCGCACCAGTGGTCGGTAGTCGGGGGGCGCGATGATCGAGGTCACCCGCTCGTTGATGGTGCGCAGGAGTGAGGTCTCCGGGACGCCGAGGGACGGGTTCTCGCGCTCCGCGGTCAGGTCGAGGGGCAGCCCGTCGAGCCCGAAGGTCCGCGAGAACCGCCGCCAGAGCTCGCCGCGGTCGGCGCCGGGCGGAGGCAGCGTGACCAGGTGCACGCGCTCGGGCGGCAGCGAGGAGCCCCACCGCTCGAGGATGTCGGGGATCTCCTGCACCGCCCAGAACCACGACCCGATGCGGGAGTCACGGGCCGGGTCGCGGATGGTGCGCAGGAACTTGGCGTACGTGATGTGGCTGCGGTGCTTGACGTTCTCCTGCCACTCGGCGGGGATCTGCCGCACCAGGTCGCGGACCGACAGCACGAGGTGGACCTCGGCGTCACCGAGGGAGGCGAGCGCCCGCTCGACCTGCGTCGGCGTGGCCCGCGCGAAGATCTCGTGGCTGACGATCGAGGTGCCGTGCCAGTCCCGCACCTCCGCGGCGAGCCGGTCCCAGGCGCCCACGGCCTCGGTCTCGATGCCGCCCCACGGCAGGGTCATCAGGTCGAGCGCGGCGAGGAAGTGGGCGTCGAACCGGTCGGCGGGGTAGAGGATGTCGTGCTCGCGCAGCAGGGGCTGGTTGCGGAAGAGGACGTCCTGGAGGTAGGACGTGCCCGTCTTCGGGCAGCCCACGTGCAGGAGCACTCGTCTGCTCACTGCTCCACCCTCCTCTCCCTGCCCCTCTCCCGGCCCGTGCGCCAGCCCGGGTCGACGATCATCCGGATCGCCAGGTCCAGCACCTGCTGGCCGTCCACCCCCGCGTGTCCCGCCGGCCGGGACGGGCCGGGTCGGTCCGAGGGCGCGCGCGGCGCGAGGTCGGCGACGTCGCCGACGACAGGGTAGCCAGCGCGGGTCAGCTGCCGCGTCATGCGTGCCGCCGACGTCGCGACCCACTCGTGCTCCGCGGCCGGTACGACGACGGGCGCGACGCCGGTGTCGGGCATCCGGGCCTGCAGCGTCCGCATCAGCGCGGGCCGCTCGGCGACCGGCACCCGGATGCCGACGACGGCCGAGATCCGTCGGGCCAGCTCGGCCTGGTCGGCGCCCGGCACCTGCACCGGAGGCAGCCGGCGGACCCCGAGGTGCTCCGGCAGGTGGTCGAGGTCGGTGACGATCCGGACGAACGGCCGGCGCCCACCCCAGCGGCGTACGGAGTCGTCGAGGTCCACGCGGGCGGGCAGCTGGTCGCGCTCGCGCCAGAAGCGCAGCCAGTCGCCCCACGGCCTGCTGCCGTGCTCGAAGCAGCGCTGCGTCCAGGTGTGGGCGAGCAGGTCGTCGAGCGGCCCACCGACCGCCACGACGAACGGCCGCGGGCCGCCCTCGGGACGACCGCGGCGGAGCAGGTGCTCGCGCGCGGCGGTGGCGACGACCGGGTCGCCGACGAGCCGGAAGCGTCGCCGCCACGGCCGCGGCACCCCGCGGCGCACCGGGTCCGGACCGAGCGCGACGAGGTCGTCGGCGAGCAGCGTGCTCGCGACCCGGAGCAGCTCGTGGGCGTCGACCGAGGCCGGGTCGACGGGACGCGCGCCGAACCCGGCGGCCCTGGCGCCGACCAGCGGCAGGTCGGCCTTGCCGCGACCGGCGGCCGGCGCGGCGAGCACCCGGTCCGCGAGCCGGGTGACCGATCCGAGGTCACGAGCCGGCGCTCCGGCGCCCCGGGCGAGGTTGATCCTGCGCAGGAGCTCCAGCTGCTGGGCGCCGGGCAGCGCGCGAGCGGCGGGCTCGTCCCCGGCTGCGGGGTCGGTCCACTCCAGCCACGGCGTCGTACCGCCGGCACGGAGGTGGGCGACCCAGCCCTGCACGGATGCCGATGGTCGGGTGGCGCTCGAGGAGGCGGTCACCGGTCCCGCAACCGACGCGCGGTCACGCGGAGCCGGCTCGCGACCGTGTCGGTCGAGGCCCGGTTGGCGGCCTCCTGCGTCATCTCGGACAACGCATCGAGGGCGGCACCGAGCTCGAGCTTGGCGCGCACCCGGTCCGGGTCCTTCCACTTCTCGTCCTCGGCGGGCCGGCGCGGGCGGAGGTCGTCGACGTCACCGACGACGTCGATGCCGCTGCTCTTGATCCAGTCGATCCAGAGCTCGCCCTGCTGCTCGGCGAAGTCGAAGCGGTGGGGTGGGAGCCGGACCGGCACGGCGTTGCGGGCGACCAGCACCTCCTGGGCGAGCAGCTCGCGGATCAGGGCGTCGTACACGGGCTCGCGCCACACCCCCAGCTCGAGGCGCCGGTTGAGCTTGCGCAACAGCGAGGTCTCGGCGATCCCCAGCGACCGGTTGTCGCGCTCGGAGTCGAGCGGCGCCCAGGCCGGGTCGATCCGGAACGCGCGGCAGAAGCGGAGCCAGAGCTCGTCGCCGTTGGGCCCCCGGTCGTGCGGCACGGTGACGACGTGGACGCGCTCGGGCGGGAGCTTGGCGCCCCAGGCGCTCAGCACAGCGGGTAGGTCGAACGCCTGCCGGAAGAAGAACGACGTGCCGGACTCGTAGCGGTCGAGGAAGCGGCGGAAGGGCCACTTCCGGCCCTGCTTGATCGACTCCTGCCATGCCGCGGGCAGCTGGCGGCCGAGGTCGCGCGCGGAGTAGACGATGTGGACCTCGTTGCCGGCGAGGTCGTTGAGCGCCTTGGCGATCTTGTCGGGCTTGGCGCCGGCGAGGATCTCGTGGCTGATCACCACGTTGTCCTGGGCGTGGTCGACCCGTCGGACCATCGCGTCCCAGGCACCCTTGGCGTGCCCGGGTCGGCCGCCCCAGTCCTGGTCGAGCAGGTCGAGCGCGGCCCGGAAGTGGAAGATGTCCGAGCGTCCCGAGCGCGTCGCCGGGACGGTGACGCCGTGTCGGCCCAGCGCGGCGGCGTTGAGCCGCAGCCGGTCCTGCAGGTAGGTGGTGCCGGTCTTGGGGGCGCCGATGTGCAGGTGGACGACACGGCTCATGGCGCTGATTGTGCCCGAGCCGGGTGGTCCACCGGGAAGTGGCTGGCTCGCGACCCGCCGGACGACCGCAAACCGGTGGGCTACCCGGGGGTCCCGAGGGCGCGTACGACGGCGCTGGGGCTCGGGCGGCCGAGCTGGGCGGCCATCCACGTGCTCGTCGCCACCATGGCGTCGAGGTCGACCCCGTGGTCGATCCCGAGGCCGGTCAGCATCCAGACCAGGTCCTCGGTGGCGAGGTTGCCGGTGGCCGACTTGGCGTAGGGGCAGCCGCCGAGACCGCCGGCGCTGGCGTCGAACGTGGTGATGCCCGCCTGCAGCGCGGAGAAGGTGTTGGCGAGCGCCTGGCCGTAGGTGTCGTGGAAGTGCATGGCGAGCCGGTCGGTGCCGACGCCTGCCTCGGCGAACGCCGCGACGAGGGCCGTGACATGGCCCGCGGTCGCGACGCCGATGGTGTCGCCGAGGCTGAGCTGGCTCGCGCCGAGGTCGAGCAGCCGGGTGCCGGCGGTGACGACCTGCTCGATCGGGACGGCGCCCTCCCAGGGGTCGCCGAAGCACATCGAGACGTAGGCCCGCACGTCGAGACCGGCCTCCCGCGCCCGGGCCACGGTCGGCTCGAACATCGCGAACTGCTCGTCGAAGGTGCGGTTGAGGTTCTTGCCGGCGAAGGTCTCCGTCGCGCTGCCGAAGATCGCGACGTGCCGGAGGCCGAGCTCGAGGGCCCGGTCCAGGCCGCGCTCGTTGGGCACGAGCACCGGGAGGTCGCGCCCCTCGTCCCCGAGCTCGGTCATCAGCTCGGCGGCGTCGGCGAGCTGCGGCACCCAGCGCGGGTGCACGAAGCTGGTCGCCTCCACGATCGGCAGGCCGGCCGCGACGAGGCGTCGTACGAACTCGGCCTTGACCGCCACCGGGACGATGGCCTGCTCGTTCTGGAGGCCGTCGCGGGGACCGACCTCGTAGATCGTCACGCGCTCGGGAAGGCCGTCGGCGCGGACGGTCATCGGGAGGTCAGTCATCGGAGGGCTCCACCGTGAACAGGACGGCGCCGAGCTTGACGAGGTTGCCGGTGGCCGCACCGACGGTGGTGACCGTGCCGGCGAAGGGCGCCTTGAGCGCGAGCTCCATCTTCATCGCCTCCATCACCCCCAGCGTCTCACCTTCGGCCACGGCCTGGCCCTCGGCGACGTTGACCGCGAGGACGGTGCCGGGCATCGGCGCGAGCAGCGTGCCGTCGCCGGCCGCCACCGCGTGGTCGCCGAACGGGTCGGGCCGTTCCCACGCCCACCGCTGGCCACGGTGCACGACGTCGACGACGCTGCGCTGAACGTTGAGCACCGCGTGCTCGGGACGACCGTCGACGAGGAGGTGGACGGTGTGGTCGGCCGCGGAGACCAGGCGTACGTCGTGGGTGGCGCCGGCGTGGGTGACCTGTCCGCGGTGCCGGTCGACCACGACCAGGTCGTCGCCGAGGACCACCGTGTCCGGGGCGGGGTCGGCACCCATCCGCCAGCCGTCCGCCCGCCACGGGCCGGGGCTGCTCGCCGGGGTGGGCACGGTGTCGAGCAGCACCTCGGTCCAGGCGGCGAACACCCGCGCCAGGGCGGGGTCGGGTGCCGGCACCTCGTTGCGGTCCAGCCAGGCGGTGTCGATCGTCGCCCCGCGGAACTCCTCGGACGATGCCAGCGCGCGGAGGAAGCCCGTGTTGGTGGTGATGCCCAGGATCGCGGTCTCGCCGAGAGCGTCCGTCAGGACGTCGATCGCCTCCTCACGGGTCGGCCCCCAGGCGATGACCTTGCCGAGCATCGGGTCGTAGGAGGTGCTGACCTCCTGCTCCGGCTCGAGGGCGTGGTCGACACGGACGCCGTCACCGGACGACCACCGCACGATCGACGTGCGGCCGGCCTGGGGCAGGAAGCCGTGGAAGGAGTCCTCGGCGTAGACGCGGGCCTCGATCGCGTGGCCCTCGAGGGTGACGGCGTCCTGGCCGAACGGCAGCGGCGCACCGGTCGCGACGAGCAGCTGCAGCTCGACGAGGTCGACCCGCTCGCTCCCCTGCTCGGTCTGCACCCGCACGACCTCCTCGGTGACCGGGTGCTCGACCTGGAGGCGGGTGTTCATCTCGAGGAAGAAGAACTCCCCGGTCGCGTTGTCGAGCAGGAACTCGACGGTTCCGGCGCCGGTGTAGCCGCACTGCTCGGCGAGGGCGACGGCCGACGACGTGATCGCCGCGCGCTGCTCCTCGCTGATCGTCGGGGCCGGCGCCTCCTCCAGCACCTTCTGGTGGCGGCGCTGCGTGGAGCAGTCGCGCTCGAAGAAGTGCAGCACCGTGCCGTGGGTGTCGCCCATGACCTGCACCTCGATGTGGCGGCCGGACTCGACGTACTTCTCGACCAGGGTCGTGTCGTCCCCGAACGACGACCGCGCCTCGCGCTGCGCCGCGGCGAAGGCCTCGTCGTAGTCACCGGCGCTCCGCACGACGCGCATCCCCTTGCCGCCGCCGCCGGCGGCCGCCTTGACCAGCACCGGGTAGGAGAAGGTGGCCGGGTCGACGGCGTCGGGACCGGTGAGGGAGTACGACGGCACGACCGGCACCCCGGCCGCCACCGCGACGTCCCGGGCGGCGTCCTTGCGCCCCATCGCGTCCATCACGTCGGCCGACGGCCCGACGAGCGTGATGCCCGCCTCGGCCAGCGCCCGCGCGAACGGTGCGCGCTCGGACAGGAAGCCGTACCCCGGGTGCACGTAGCCCGCACCCGACTCGCGCGCGGCCGCGACCACGGCGTCGACGTCGAGGTAGGACTCGACGCGCACCACCCGGTCAGCCTCGCGGGTGTGCGGGGCACCGGCGTCGAGGTCGGTGTGGATCGCGACGGTGCGCCACCCCAGGCGCTGCGCCGTGCGCATGACCCGCAGGGCGATCTCGCCGCGGTTGGCGATCAGGACGGTGTTCATGGTCATCACATCCGGAAGATTCCGTAGCGGGGCTCGGGGATCGGGGTGTACGACGTCGCGGCGAGGGCCATGCCCAGCACCCGGCGGGTGTCGGCGGGGTCGATGACGCCGTCGTCCCACAGCCGCGCGCTGGCGTAGTAGGGCGAGCCCTGGGTCTCGTACTGCTCACGGATCGGGGCCTTGAACGCCTCGACCGCGGCGTCGTCCTCGAGATCGGTGCGGACGGTGGCGAGCACCGAGGCGGCCTGCTCGCCGCCCATCACGGAGATGCGGGCGTTGGGCCACATCCAGAGGAAGCGCGGGTCGTAGGCACGTCCGCACATGCCGTAGTTGCCGGCGCCGAAGGAGCCGCCGATGACGACGGTGAACTTCGGCACGACACTGCACGCGACCGCGGTGACGAGCTTGGCGCCGTCGCGGGCGATGCCCTTGTTCTCGTACTCGCGACCCACCATGAAGCCGGTGATGTTCTGCAGGAAGACCAGCGGGATCCCGCGCTGGTTGCACAGCTCGATGAAGTGGGCGCCCTTGAGCGCCGACTCGCTGAACAGGATGCCGTTGTTGGCGACGATCCCGACCTCGTAGCCGTCGATCCGCGCGAAGCCGCACACGAGCGTGTCGCCGTAGAGCTTCTTGAACTCGTGGAACCGGCTGCCGTCGACGAGTCGGCGGATCACCTCGCGCACGTCGTACGGCGTGCGGGTGTCGGTGGGCACGACGTCGTAGAGCGACTCCGCCGGCTCGTGCGGCTCCTCGACCTCCGCGCGCGGCGCCCGGGCCGGGGTCGCGGCGGGCAGGGTGTCGACGATCGAGCGGACGATCGCCAGCGCGTGCGCGTCGTCCTCGGCGAGGTGGTCGACCACCCCCGAGGTGCGGGCGTGCACGTCGCCCCCGCCGAGGTCCTCGGCCGTGACGACCTCACCGGTCGCGGCCTTCACCAGCGGCGGGCCGCCGAGGAAGATCGTGCCCTGGTTGCGCACGATGACCGTCTCGTCCGACATCGCCGGCACGTAGGCCCCGCCGGCCGTGCACGAGCCCATCACGCTCGCGATCTGCGGGATCCCTTGGGCCGAGAGGTTGGCCTGGTTGAAGAAGATCCGGCCGAAGTGCTCGCGGTCGGGGAACACCTCGTCCTGCATCGGCAGGAACGCGCCGCCGGAGTCGACGAGGTAGAGGCACGGCAGGTGGTTCTCCGCGGCGATGGTCTGCGCCCGCAGGTGCTTCTTGACCGTCATCGGGTAGTAGGTGCCGCCCTTGACCGTCGCGTCGTTGGCGACCACGACGCACTCGCGACCCGAGACCCGCCCGATGCCGGCCACCACGCCGGCGGACGGGACGACGTAGTCGTCCCCGTCTGCTCCGGATCCGCTGCCGTACATGCCGTACGCCGCCAGCGGCGCGAGCTCCAGGAACGGGCTGCCGGGGTCGAGCAACCGGTCCACGCGGTCGCGGACCAGCAGCTTGCCGCGGTCGGTGTGCTTCTTGCGCGCACTCTCCGAGCCGCCCTGGCGGACCCGGGCCAGCCGGGCACGCAGGTCGTCGACGAGCTCGCGCATGGTCGGGGTCGCCCCTGCCGTCGGGGTCTGCTGCTCGGACACCCGGTCAGGTTAGCGATCGTTAACCTGTGGTGTCCATCGACGGCTACGGCGCGAACTCTCCGCGCACCACCGTCCCGCGTCCCGGCCCGGCGTCGAGGGTGAGCGTGCCGCCGGCCGCGGCGACCCGCGCCTCCATCCCCAGCAGCCCGCCGGCGTCCACCCGGTCGCGGTCGAACCCACGGCCGTCGTCACTGACGGTGAACGACAGGTGCGGGTGACCGCGCAGGGTGACGTGCACCTCGGTGGCCCCGGAGTGCTTGGCGGCGTTGGTCAGCGCCTCGAGGATGCAGAAGTAGGCCGCCGCCTCGACCTGCGGGTCCGTCCGCTCGACGTCGGCGACGTCCAGCGTCACCGGCACCGCCGAGCGCCGTGCCGTCGACTGCAGGGCGGCGACGAGCCCGCGCTCGGTGAGCAGCGGCGGGTAGATGCCGCGGGCCAGCTCGCGCAGCTCGGTGACGATCTCCCGGTTGTCGGCGGCGAGCTGGTCGAGCAGGGTCGCCGCCTCCTCGTGCCGCCCGGCCTTCAGCTCCTTGCGAGCCCGCTCGATGGTCACGCTCGAGGCCAGCAGCCGCTGCTGCGCGCCGTCGTGCAGGTCGCGCTCCAGGCTGCGCCGCGCGGCGTCGGCCACCTCCACGACCCGGCGGCGCGACTCGACGAGCTCGGCCGACTGGCCCTGGAGGCGGGCGTAGGCGCGGCGCACCAGGAAGACCACGACCGCCACCCCGGCCGGTAGGGACACGGCGATCACCGCGGCGTTGACCCACCACACCTCGTTGACCCCCTCCGCGCGACGCCACTCGCCGAGGGCGGCCACGCCCGCGCTGCCGGCCACCGCGACGACGCTGAGCACCTGGATCCACCGCCGCCCCAGGTAGGCGAAGCCCACCAGCAGCGGCACCATCGTCAGCAGGACCGTCAGCGGGCTGAGGTTGGGCGTGGCCCACGTGCCACCGACGGCGAAGATGAGGGCGGACAGCGTGAGGCCCACGATCGCCGCCGGTGCGCCGAAGCGGCGGCACAGCGGCGGCGTGACGAGCATCAGCACGATCGACACGGCCATCACGCCCAGGTCGATCTCCACCGACGTGTGCCGGAAGCCGAGGGCGTACGCCGCCGCGAGCAGCAGCGTGGCCGTCGTCAGCGCGACCAGGTTGATGCGCATCAGCCAGCGCAGCGCCGGGTCGAGGCTGTCCCAGCCCGCCAGGATGCCCCTCACCGGGTGGTGCTCATCGACGGGGAAGGCCGCCGCCGACACCGGCTTCGCTGAGGAACACCAGCGTGGCCGCGACCCGGCGGTGCACCGGTGCGTCGGAGGGCAGGTCGAGCTTGGTCAGGATCGAGTTGATGTGCTTCTCGACGGCGCGGTCGGTGACGACCAGCTCGCCCGCGATGGCGGCGTTGGTCATCCCGCGCGCGACCATGCCCAGCACCTCGAGCTCGCGCGGGGTCAGCCGGTCGAGCACCGAGTCGTGGCGGCGCGTGCCGGTCGCGACGAGCGCGTCGACCACGATCTGGTCGATGACCGATCCCCCGGCGGCCACCGTGCGCAGGGCGGCCACCAGCTCGTCGACGTCGGCCACCCGCTCCTTGAGCAGGTACCCGCGGCCGTCGCTGCCCTCGCGCACCAGGTCCAGGGCGTACTCGACGTCGGAGTACTGCGTCAGCGCCACCACCCCGGTGCCGGGGTGCGTGTGCCGCAGCTCGCCGGCGGCCCGGATGCCCTCGTCGGTGAAGTCGGGTGGCATCCGGATGTCGGTCAGCACCACGTCGGGACGGTGCTCCTCGACCGCCGCGAGCAGCTCGGGCAGGCTCGTCGCCGTCGCCACGACATCGATGTCGTCGTAGCCGTCGAGCAGCGCCATCACGCCCGCCCGGAGCAGGTCGCCGTCCTCGGCGAGGACGACGCGGATGCGGGACATGCGCGCACTGTAACCACGGCCCGGCCGGGCGTCGCTAGGGCTGGCACCACCCGACGCGTGGCGACGTACACCGCCTGCCCCCGAATCCGTCGTCACGACACGCCGTGACGACGGTTCCTTTGCTGGATGGTGGTGCTGGCACCACTCACTCCCAAGGGTGTAGCGCCTACGATCTACGATGAAAGTCGGGTGCACGGATCGGGGGATCAGTGGGCCGCTGCGGGGGTGCGGCCCACTGCAGCACCAGACGTTCGGGGAGGAACGCATGATTCCGCTGGCAGTGACGGAGGCGCCGGAGCGCCTCATGCCACTTCCCGGACCACGGGCTCCGTGGGGGGGGTTAGCAGGCACTAACCTCGGCGTCGTGACTCCCCGCCGCCAGCAGATCCTCGACATCGCGGCCGACCTCTTCGCCTCGCGGGGGTTCCACGGCGTGTCGGTCGCCGAGCTCGGCGCGGCCTGCGGCATCTCCGGTCCCGCGCTCTACAAGCACTTCCAGTCCAAGGACGCGATGCTGGCCGAGATGCTCGTGACGATCAGCGAGACGCTCCTGTCCGAGGGTCGCTGCCGGGTCGCGGCCGCCGGCGACCCGCGCACGGCGCTCGAGGCGCTCGTCGAGTGGCACATCGAGTTCGCCCTCGAGCACCGCGCACTGATCGTCGTCCAGGACCGCGACTGGAGCAGCCTGCCCGACGAGGCCCGCGAGCGGGTCCGCGCCCTGCAGCGCGCCTACGTCGACGAGTGGGCCGCACAGATCCGCCGCCACGACGCCACCCTCAGCCCGGAGGCCTCGCGCACCCGCGCCCACGTCCTCTTCGGCCTGCTCAACTCCACGCCGCACAGCGGCCGGCTGCCCGACCCGCAGATGCACGACGTGCTGCGCGACATGGCCCACGGAGCCCTCGGCCTCTCCTGAGCCGCGCCCGCCCACCTGCCTCGCCGGTCACCAGGCGTCGAACGGGCTCTCCAGCCGCAGGAGCCGGGCAGCGCGGACGGCGGCGTCCTCGGCGACGACCAGGTCGTCGACGTCGTCGGGCCCGCTGGGGGCTGAGTCTCCCGCAGACTCACCGTCCAGCGGCGCGTCGACCGCCGGCGTGCGGACCAGCCGGTGGAGGTCGCGAAGCACTCGCTCGCGCGACAGCCCGCGCAGGTGGGTGAGGACGAACGGGTCGACCTGGATGAGCCAGGCCAGCTGGGTGAGCACCGCGAGCGCGTGCGGGCACGGGTCGAGCCAGGCGTCGCACGAGCAGGCCGAGCCCAGCTCGCCCCCGTAGGGCAGCAGCTCGACGCCCGCCTCCTCCACCGCCTCGACGAAGGAGTGCGGCAGCTGGCCGGCCAGCAGCGCGCCGATCCGCCCCGACTCGGCGGCGACCAGCTCGACGACCGCCGCGGCGTCGGCCGTGTCGAGCACCGGCACGGTGACCTCGACGGTGAAGGCGTCCTGACCGTCGCTGACCGCCGCCACCGCACCGCCCTCGCCGACCGTGATCGCGCCGACCGCCCCTGCTCGGGCGAGCCTGCGGCCGACTCGCAGGTCCTTCTCGCCGAAGGCGGCCTCCTCCACGGCCCGGAGCACCGCCTTGCTCCACCAGGTGCCGGCCCCACCGCCACGTCGAGCAGCGAGTCGTGGGTGGGTGGTGGCGTTCATCGCCTGAGCTCCACGAGGTCGCGGAGCTCCGCGTCGGACAGCTCGGTGAGCGCCGTCTCGCCGCGCGACAGCACGGAGTCGGCCAGGGAGCGCTTGCGGGCGAGCAGCTCGGCGATCTTCTCCTCGATCGTCCCCTGGGTGATGAACCGGTGCACCTGCACCGGGCGGGTCTGGCCGATCCGGTAGGCCCGGTCGGTGGCCTGGTCCTCGACGGCGGGGTTCCACCAGCGGTCGACGTGGATCACGTGGTCGGCGCGGGTCAGGTTGAGCCCGGTGCCGCCGGCCTTGAGCGAGAGGAGGAAGACCGGGGTGTCGCCCGCCTGGAACCGGGCGACCATCGCGTCGCGCTCGCGCACCGGGGTGCCGCCGTGCAGGAACTGGTGCGGCACTCCCGCCGCGGCGAGGTGCCGCTCGAGGAGGCGCGCCATGGCGACGTACTGGGTGAAGACGAGCACGGCACCGTCCTCGGCCATGACCGTGCCGACGAGCTCGTCGAGGAGCTCGATCTTCTCCGACCGCCCGCGGAGCTTGGGGTTGGGCTGGCGGAGGAAGTGGGCGGGGTGGTTGCAGATCTGCTTGAGGCCGGTGAGCAGCTTGAGCACGAGACCGCGGCGGGTCTCCTCGTCGGCCTCCTCGATGCGGCGCATCGACTCGCGCACGAGCGTCTCGTAGAGGACGACCTGTTCGCGGGTCAGCCCGAGCAGGTGGTCGGTCTCGGTCTTGGGCGGCAGCTCGGGAGCGACCCCCGGGTCGGACTTGCGCCGCCGTAGCAGGAACGGGCCGATGAGGTCGGCGAACTGCCGAGCCTTGGTGGGCTCGAGCCCCGACTCGATGGGGCCGGCCCACACCTTGCGGAAGGCGTTGCGACTGCCGAGCAGACCGGGGACGGCCCAGTCGAGGATCGACCAGAGCTCGGTGAGGTCGTTCTCGACCGGTGTGCCGGTCAGCGCGACGCGAGCGGTGCTCGAGATGGTGCGCAGCGCCCGCGCCGCGGCGGAGCGCGAGTTCTTGATGTGCTGCGCCTCGTCGGCCACGACCAGGTCCCACGGGACCTCGCCGAGGAGGGCGGCGTCGTTGCGCATCGTGCCGTAGGTCGTGAGCACGAAGCCGCCGGTGACGCCGTCGAGGTCGCGGGCGCTGCCGTGGTGACGTCGTACGGCGACGCCCGGCGCGAAGCGACGGATCTCGGCCTCCCAGTTGCCGAGCAGCGACGCCGGGCAGACCACCAGGGTGGGCCCGCCGCCCCCTGCCTCCTGACGATGCAGGTGGAGCGCGATCAGGGTGATCGTCTTGCCGAGACCCATGTCGTCGGCCAGGCAGGCGCCGAGGCCCAGCCCCGTGAGCTCGGCCAGCCAGGACAGTCCGCGGCGCTGGTAGTCGCGGAGCTCGGCCTGCAACCCGGTCGGGACGTCGACGAGCTCGCCCGACGCGGCCTCACGCACGCGGTCGCGCAGCGTGAGGAGGCTCGCCCCGACGACCGCCTCGTAGGGAGAGTCCTCGATGTCGACGACACCGGTGAGGGTCGCTGCCAGTGCCTGGACCGGGGTGACGGTGCGGATCAATCGCTTGCGGGCGCGCTTGATCACCGCGGAGTCGACCGCGACCCAGTTGTCGCGCAGCTTGATGATCGGGCTGGTCGTGCGGGCCAGCTCGTCCATCTCGTCGTCGCTCATCTCCTCGCCGTGCAAGGAGAGCTGCCACTCGAAGCCGAACAGCGCCTGCGGCCCGAAGAGGCCGTCCTGCAGGGGCTCCTCGCGGGTGCCGGCGGGCGATCGTCGGCCCAGCTCGACCCGCTGGGTGACCTCGCGGTCGAGGTACTTCGGCCACATGACCGGGTGGCCCGCCTCGGTCAGCGCCGCGGCGCCGCCGTCGAGGAGCGAGAGGATCTCGTCGGAGTCGAGGGTGATCTCGTCGGGGACCCGCAGGTCGAGCAGCCGGTCGAGGACCGGCCACGCGTCGGCCGCGGAGCGCAGCGCAATGGCCGCGTGGGTGCGGGCCCGGTCCCCGAAGCCGTGGCCGGCCTCCGGGCCGGATTCGGCCCACAGCTCGGACGCGTCGGCGAGGTGGGCGGGGTTGTCGACGGCGTGGACCTGCAGCACCAGGCGTACGGCGCCGGCGACCAGCTCCTCCTCGTCGGCCTCGACGCGGAACGAGATGGACACCAGGTGCGGGCGGTCGTCGCGGCCCCGCGCACGGATGCGTGCGATCCGCTGCTGCAGCTGGTCGCTGAACGCGTCAGGGCTGCGCGGCTCCGACGGCGTGGGACCGACCGGCGCCGGGCCGCGGTGGCGCGAGCGCCCCGGGGTGGTGCGGGGCATGGTGTCGACCACGGCGTCGAGCAGGCCGCGGACCATGCCCTCGGCGGTCGCCTCGTCGAAACCGTCCCAGGCCCGGGAGCGCGCCAGCTCGGCGATGCGGCGCTCGTCGGCGGCGTCGAGCCCCGCGACCTGCCAGTGCCGCCCCTCGGGGTCGGGGGCGAAGCGGCCCGAGGCGACCAGCTGGAGTCCCATCAGCGCGGCTCCGGCGAGCAGCGCGACCGAGGGGTGCACGTCGGTCTGGTCGCGGACCTTGCCGAGCACCGGCAGCGCGCCGCGGATCGGCATCACGATCGTGCGGCGCTCGTCGGTGAACTCGACCGAGCCCTCCCGGGGCGGCTCCCCCACCAGCAGCCTGGCGGGACCGGTGACCGGGACGAAGCTCATGCACGTACTCGCTTCGCTCCGTGCGCGCAGGAGGCACGAGTCGCACAGCGCTGGACGATCCGCTCGCTCATGCACACCCTCCTGGCTCGCTCGGCAGCGGGCACAGGGACGGTAACGCGTCGGACCGACGATGAGTTCCCCGGCGCCGCGGCAGCGCGTCGTACGCGCTCTCCACCCGTGAGGGTGACGCAGGCCACCGCGAAAACGATTACTCCGTTGTCGGACGCAACCAATACCGTTGGCGGGTGACCGACACCCAGACCCAGCCCGGCGCCACGCAGCCGGAGTACTCCGACAAGCTCGACAAGGGCGTCCTGATGGTGGCCGGCGTGGTCGTCCTGGGGGCGATCATGTCGATCCTCGACATCACCGTCGTCTCCGTCGCGCTCAACACCTTCCAGGAGGAGTTCAACGCCACGGCCGCCGAGGTCGCCTGGACGATGACCGCCTACACGCTTGCCCTGGCCAGCGTGATCCCGCTGACCGGCTGGGCCGCTGACCGGTTCGGCACCAAGCGCCTCTACCTCCTCGCGGTCGCGCTCTTCACCGCCGGCTCCGTGCTCTGCGCGGCGGCGACGTCGCTCGAGATGCTGGTCCTCTTCCGGGTCCTGCAGGGTCTCGGCGGCGGCATGCTGATGCCGCTCGGCATGACGATCCTGACCCGGGCGGCCGGTCCGGAGCGGGTCGGTCGCGTGATGGCCGTGCTCGGCATCCCGATGCTCCTCGGTCCGATCTTCGGCCCCATCCTCGGTGGCGCGCTGATCGAGAGCGCCTCGTGGCACTGGATCTTCCTGATCAACCTCCCCATCGGCATCGCCGCGATCGTCTACGCCTGGATCGTGCTGCCCCGGGACCACGTCGAGCCGTCGGAGACCTTCGACTGGCTGGGCATGCTGCTGCTCTCCCCGGGTCTCGCCGCGTTCCTCTTCGGCGTGAGCTCCATCCCCGAGGAGGGCACCGCGATGGCCCCCAAGGTGCTGGTCCCGATGATCCTGGGTGCCGTCCTGATCGCCGCGTTCGTGCCGTGGGCGCTGGCCAAGCGCAACATCCACCCGCTGGTGGAGCTGCGCCTGTTCAAGAACCGCAACCTGACGGTCGCGATCATCGCGATGACGCTCTTCGCGATCGCGTTCTTCGGTGCCTCGCTGCTGTTCCCGCTCTACTTCATCCAGGTGCGCGGCGAGGGCACGCTCGCCACCGGCTGGCTGCTGGCCCCCCAGGGCATCGGCGCGATGATCACGATGCCCATCGCCGGCATCCTGGCGGACAGGATCGGCCCCGGCAAGATCGTCCTCGTCGGCATCACGGTGATCACCATCGGCATGGCGATGTTCACCCAGATCCAGGCGGACACCTCCTACGTCTACATCCTGGGCGCGCTCTTCATCATGGGTCTCGGCATGGGCGGCACGATGATGCCGATCATGACCGCCGCTCTCGCGACGCTGACCGCGCACAACGTGGCGCGCGGCTCGACGCTGCTCAACATCACCCAGCAGGTGGCGGCCTCGATCGGCACCGCGCTCTTCTCGGTGATCCTGACCAACGAGCTCAAGGACTCCCGGTTCGTGTCCGCCGGTGCCGCACTCGCCGAGGCGGGCGGGGACCAGGCGGCCGTGGGCGCGATCCTCGAGAAGTTCGGCATGTCGCCCGAGCAGCTCGCCAACATCGAGGCGCTGATCACCAGCGACATGGCCGACGCGTTCGCGACGGTCTTCATCGTCGCCACGGTCCTGGTCGCCTGCTGCCTCATCCCGGCCGCCTTCCTGCCGCGCACGAAGGTCGCCCCGGTCGACCCGACCGCGATGATGGGTCACTGACCCACGTCGTACGTCGTCCGCGGCCCGTTCTCCTGCTCGGAGGGCGGGCCGCTGTCGTCCCTGCCGGGCCAGGGTCTCGCCGGGCCGGCGTCTGCGTCATGCGAACCGCGACCCATGGGGGCGGATCCGTATGACGTCGGGGCTCGGGTGTCGCCGTTCGCCCGCCTGCGTCATACCGACCGGAACCCATGTGTGCGGGTTCGTATGACGCAGCCGGCGACAGCCGGAGGCTGGGCTCCCGGGCGAGCGAGGGCGGGCTCAGCCCTGGGCGGCGAGGGCGAGGGGCAGCACGGCGGCCGCGCCGGCCGCGCGGATCGCGGTCGCCGCGACGGTGAGGGTCCAGCCGGTCGCCACCTGGTCGTCGACGAGCAGGACGGTCGCCCCGGCCGGGACGTCGGCGTCGAGCGCACCCCGACGGCGTACGGCGGCGACGCGCTGCGCGGAGTTGGACTGGCCGGCGCGCGGCGGGACCGAGGGGTCGCGGATCGCCCAGGTGCCGACCACCGGCACCTGCATGACGCGGGACAGCCCGTCGGCCAGGTCGCGGACCAGCGTGGGGCGGGTGGCCGACTCGACGACGACGATGGCGTCCGGACGGGAGGTCCACTCCGGCGACCAGTCCTTCATCACGTCCATCACGGCCTGCGCGAGGCCCTGCGGCACGGGCCCGTCGGGAGTGTCCTCCCGGAACAGCGCGCGCAGCGCCTGGCCGTGGCCGAGGTCGGTCAGGCGGGCGACCGTCCGGCCGGGCTCGGCGCCGGCGGAGATCTTTCCCTTGAGGTCGAGACCAAGGTTGGCCAGCGCCGTCGGCCACATGCGCCGCGGCTCGAGCACGACGCCGGGGCGCGACAGCCGCTGACCGGCCTCGGCGACGGCCGCCTCGCTGACCGACGCCGACAAGGTCAGCCCGCCACAGTTGTCGCAGCGGCCGCAGTCGGCCGCACGCCCGTCCGGCCCGACGTCGTCGAGCTGCTCGCGGAGGTAGCGCATCCGGCACTCGGTGGTGCGCAGGTATCCCAGCATCGCCTGCTGCTCGCGCTCCCGGGCCTCGGCGACGCGGGCGTAGCGCTCGCCGTCGTACGACCAGGGGCGCCCGGTCGCGACCCAGCCGCCCTGCACCCGCTGCACGGCGCCGTCGACGTCGAGGACCTTGAGCATCGACTCGAGCCGGTTGCGCCCGAGCTCGACGCGGGTCTCGAGGGTCGCGGTCGAGAGGGGACGGTCCGACGCGGCGAGGGCGGCCAGGGTCTCGCGCACCTGCTCCTCGCGGGGGAAGCCGAGCGAGGCGAAGTAGGCCCAGATGTCGCGGTCCTCGATCTGGGGCAGCAGCACCACCGTGGCGTCGTCGGTGCCGCGGCCGGCACGGCCGACCTGCTGGTAATAGGCGACGGGCGAGGCCGGCGCACCGAGGTTGATGACGAAGCCGAGGCTGGCGTCGAAGCCCATGCCGAGGGCGCTCGTCGCGATCAGCGCCTTGACCCGGCCGTCGACGAGCGCCTGCTCCAGCGCGTGCCGCTCGTCGGCCTCGGTCTGGCCGGAGTAGGCGGCCACCTCGAGACCTCGGTCGCGGAGGTAGCCGGCGACCTCCTGGGTGGCGGCGACGGTGAGGCAGTAGACGATGCCGGACCCGGGCTGCTCGGCGAGGTGGTCGGCCAGCCAGGCCAGCCGCTGCTCCGGGGTCTTCATCTGGACGACGCCCAGCCGGAGCGACTCACGGTCGAGGCTGCCGCGCTGGACGAGGACGCCGTCGTCGGTCGCGGGGTCTCCTGACAGGCCCTGTCCCTCCTCGACCAGCGAGGAGGACCCGTGCACCCCCAGCTGCTCGGCGACGTCGTCGGTCACCCGGGCGTTGGCGGTGGCGGTGGTCGCGAGGACCGGGATGCCCGAGGGCAGCTCGGCGAGCAACGTGCGCAGCCGCCGGTAGTCGGGGCGGAAGTCGTGGCCCCAGTCGGAGATGCAGTGGGCCTCGTCGACGACGAGCAGGCCGCAGGTCGCCGCGAGCCGCGGGAGCACCTCGTCGCGAAAGCCGGGGTTGTTGAGCCGCTCGGGGCTGACGAGCAGCACGTCGACCTCACCGGCGTGGATCTGGTCGTGGATCGGCTGCCACTGGTCGATGTTGGTGGAGTTGATCGTGACCGCCCGGATGCCGGCCCGCTCCGCCGCGGCGATCTGGTTGCGCATCAGCGCGAGCAGCGGGCTGACGATCACCGTCGGACCGGCGCCGGCCTCGCGCAGCAGCTTGGTGGCCACGAAGTAGACCGCCGACTTGCCCCACCCGGTGCGCTGCACGACCAGGGCGCGCCGGTGGTCGACGGCCAGCGCCTCGATGGCCGCCCACTGGTCCTCGCGGAGCCGCGCGTCTTCGCGCCCGACGAGCGCACGCAGGTGCCGCTCCGCGGCCTCCCGGGCGGAGAGGCGTACGTCGTCGGTCGCGCCGGTAGTAGTGCTCATGGCCCCTGTCTACCAACCGCCACCGACGGCTGCACCGGCGCATCCACAGGGCCGGACGACAGGGGACGGGCCAGACCCCGCCGGGTGACGAGACCCGGCCGGTGTGTCGACCGGGTCTCGTGACAGGACTCCGTCCTTCCTCGACCAGCGCGGCGAGACCCCGCCGGGGTCAGCGGTTGCTGCGGGCGATGAAGCGGTCGATGTCGACGCCGGCCCGGCGCGCGGCCCGGTGAGCCTCGGGGGTGGTGAGGTCGGGGGCGAGGAAGGTCTCCTGATCGATCGTGCGGTCCGCGTCGGCGTACTGCTGCTGGAGCTCGGCCTGCTCACCCGCGCTGGCCGAGGAGGCGGCGACCACGTCGGCGGTGACCGCCACGGTGGCGCCGGTCAGCAGCGGGCTCACGGTGGGCGTGTAGCCGCCCGCGTGCCCGGTGGCCTTGGGGTGGTAGCTCTCGCTGATCGGGTTGGAGAGGCCGTTGATCCACTCGTCGGAGTCGCAGACGGCGTGGCCGACGAAGCGGCTGGTGGGGTTGGCGAAGGAGAAGCCGGCGCCCGACGCGGCGGTGGCCAGGCGCGCGTTGAGCAGGTCGGCGGTCTGGTTGAGGCGCGACTCCTCGGCCGGGGAGAACCAGGTGAAGGCGTTGCAGTCCTCGCCGTTGAAGATGCGCGGGTAGCCGACGACAACCACCTTGGCGTAGGGCGCGCGGCTGCGGATGCCGGAGTAGAGCGTGGCGAGCCGCGAGGGGAGGGTGGCGTTGATGAAGGACTGGGCGGTGTTGATCGCGCCGTCGCAGCTGCTCATCCAGCCCGGCTGCGCGCACTCGGTCAGCACGTCGGCGAACCCGGCGTCGTTCCCGCCGACCGAGATCGACACGTAGGTGGTCGCCGAGGTCAGGGCGGACAGCTGGGTGTTGGTCACGTCGGCGACAGTGGCGCCGGAGCACGCGCGGAAGTTGAGCGCGTAGCCGCGGGCCGCGGCGATCAGGCTCGGGTAGGCCGCGGTCGAGCGCTGGCAGCCGGTGCCGTCCGCGAGGTAGGAGCGGGTGCCGGTGCCCGAGGCGTAGGAGTCGCCGAGGGCGACGTACGACGGGGCGGCGGCCTGGGCCGGCTGGAGCAGCAACGGGGTGAGCAGGCCGGCGAGTGCCGTGCCGAGCACGGCGAGGCGGGACGAGCGGTTCATCTGATCGGTCCTGTCGAGGAAGGGCCACCCGAGTGTGGCCTCGATCACACTAGGGACTGGTCGGACCGCTCCGCCAGACCGATCGGTCAGTTCAGTGGCGGCGGTCAGTCGCCGACACGTCGGAGCCGGGCACCGGCGGGCGGCAGCGAGGCGGCGTCGCGGAACGACTCCCCCACCAGCACCGGCACGACCTCGCTGACGTCGCGCTGCGCCGCGATCTCCACGTCGGCGACGAAGCCGGCCTCGGCCAGCTCGCGGCCGCTGGCACAGTGGAGCAGGTCGTGGGGCAGCACCGCCGCGTGCCAGGCGGCGACCGCCATCCGTGCCTCGGGGCTGGCCCCGGCCTCGGCCTCGGCGTCGAGCGCGGCGAGGACCGCACCGGCTCCCCAGAGGTCCTCGACGGCCGGCCGGAGGGTGTCGTCGTGCCACCGCTCCCCCGCAGGTACGACGACCACGCTGGCGCCGTCGGCGACGCGCGGCCCCAGCCACCGGGCGACCGCGCCGGCGTTGCGCAGGCACGCGCCGACGACCTGGGCACCGGACTCGGCGAGCGCGAAGGCGATGGTCGACCCGTTGGGCGACGGCAGGACGAGGCGCTCGACACCGTCGACCTCGGCGAGGCTGGCGGGCGAGAGGGAGACGTGGCGGGCGTCGCCGCGCGAGAGCGCCTCGAACCGGCCGACGGCGAGCGTCGCGCCGTGGCGCACGGCGTGCTCGGCGGCGCGGGCGTCCTTCCAGCGGAACGGGAAGACCTCGATGCCGCGCTCGAGCGCGACGCTGAGCGTCGTCGTGAACGACAGGACGTCGACCACGACCGCGAAGTCCGCCGGCACCACCTCGGCGCCGGTCGGCCCCCACTCCATGCGGAGCCGGTAGGTCGACTGGTCGTGTCCGGGCAGCGTCACGCGTGCCATTCAACAGCCCCGGCGGGGCGCCCGCGCAACACCGCGGCCGGTCAGTGCGAGAAGTTGGGCACCACGAGGACCGGGACGGGCGAGTGGCGCACGACCTGGGTGGCGGTCGAGCCGAAGCGGAGACCCTTGAACCCGCCGGCGCCCCGGGCGCCGACCACGAGCATCTCGGCATGAGCGGCTGCCGTGATCAGGCACTCCGTGGCCTGCCCCCGGAGCGCGTAGAGCTGGATCTCGACGTCGTCGCCCAGCCCGGCCGCCGCGCAGTCGTCCTTGAGGTCGGCGACGACCGCCTGCTCGAACTCCGCGAACGGCGGGACGTAGCCGCCGACCATCGAGTCGGGTCTCGGCGCGGTCGCGAGGTTCCACACGCGGACGACGTGGAGCGTCACGCCGAGGCGCTTGGCGAGGTCACCCGCGCGTCGCACGACGGCGCCCGAGGCACGTGAGCCGTCGTGCCCGACGACGATCCCGCTGGTGATGTCTGCTTCCATCCGGACCATGCTCCATCGTAGGAAGCGGGCGTGCCGGGCGACAGGGGTCGAAGGTCCCGATCGTCGGCCCTCCGCGGTCACCAGATCCGGACGCGACCCTCGGGCTCGAGCCACAGGCCGTCGCCCGGCTGGGTCTCGAAGACCTCGTGGAACTCGTCGAGGTTGCGCACGATGTTGGCGCGGAACTCGGCGGGGCTGTGCGGGTCGATGGTGAGGTACTGGAGCTCCTGCTCCTTGCGGCGCTTGGTGCGCCAGACGTGGCTCCAGTTGAGGAACAGCGTGCGTCGGTCGTCGCGGGAGGCCTCGCCGCCCCGGCTGATGACGTACGCCTTGTGGGCGATGGTCAGCCCGCCGAGGTCACCGATGTTCTCGCCGACGGTGAGGCTGCCGTTGACGTGCTCGCCCGGCAGGTTGCGCGGCTCGAAGGCGTCGTACTGCGCGATGAGCGCCTGCGACTTGCCCTCGAAGGCGGCCTTGTCGTCGGCGGTCCACCAGTCCTGGAGGTTGCCGTCGCCGTCGTACTGGGCGCCCTGGTCGTCGAAGCCGTGGCCGAGCTCGTGGCCGATGACCGCGCCGATGCCGCCGTAGTTCTCGGCGTCCTCTGCGTCCGGGCTGAAGAACGGCGGCTGGAGGATGGCGGCCGGGAAGCAGATCTCGTTGGTGCCCGGGTGGTAGTAGGCGTTGACGGTCTGCGGGAGCATCAGCCACTCGTCGCGGTCGACCGGCTGGCCGACCTTCTCGAGCTGGCGGTCGGTCTCGAACGCCGAGGCCGACGCGACGTTGCCCATCAGGTCGTCGGGGGAGACGGTCAGCGAGGAGTAGTCGCGGAACTCCGTCGGGTAGCCGATCTTGGGGTAGAAGCGGTCGAGCTTGTCGTACGCCTTCTGCTTGGTGTCCTCGCCCATCCAGTCGAGCGCCTCGATCGAGCGCCGGTAGGCCGTGACGAGGTTGGCGACGAGCTCGTCCATCATCTGCTTGGACGACGGCGGGAAGTGCCGCTCGACGTAGACCTTGCCGACGGCCTCGCCGATGGCGCCCTCGACGAAGTCGACGCCGCGCTTCCAGCGGGCGCGCAGCTCCGGGGTGCCGTTGAGGGTGCGGCCGTAGAAGTCGAAGTTGGCCTCGACGAACGGGTCGGGCAGGTAGGGCGCGGAGCTCCGCACGACGCGGACGTGCAGGATCTCGCGCCAGGTCTCGATCGGTGTCTCCTCCAGCACGGTCGACAGGTGGGAGAAGAAGTCGGGCTGCATGACGATCGAGCGCCGCAGCGTCTCCTCGGTGCCGCCGAGGCCGGTGACGTAGGTGATCCAGTCGAACGCCGGGCAGAGCTCGCGCAGCTCCTCCAGGCTCCGGTGGTTGGTCGTCTTCTGGACGTCGCGGGTCTCGGCGGCCTCCCAGTGGCCCTCCGCCAGCCGGGACTCGTACGCCAGCACGCGCGCCGCCGCGCCCGCCGGGTCGTCGTGCTCGCTGAGGGTGAGCAGCGTCGTCAGGTAGGCGAGGTACTTCTCGCGGATCTCGGCGAACTTGTCCTCGCGGTAGTAGGACTCGTCGGGCAGTCCGAGGCCGCCCTGCGCGAGGTAGACGATGTTCTTCGACGCGTCGCCGCGGTCGGGGGTGATGTAGGAGCCGAACAGGCCGGGCCCACCGATGCGCTCGAACATGCCGAGGAACGCGGCCAGCTCGGTCAGGTCGCTGACGCTGTGGGCGCGGTCGAGCAGGCCCTGGACCGGGCCGAGGCCCTTGGCCGCGATGGTCTCGGTGTCCATGAAGGAGGCGTAGAGGTCACCGATCTTGCGCTGGTCCTCGTCGAGCTCGTCGGCCGGACGGTCGGCCAGCTCGGTGATGATGTCGCGCACCTGCTGCTCGGCGGCGTCGGCGAGGGCGATGAAGGCGCCCCAGCTCGACTTGTCGGACGGGATCTCCGTCTCGTCGAGCCAGCGGCCGTTGACGTGGCCGAAGAGGTCGTCCTGCGGTCGGATGTCGGGGTTCATGCCGTCGCGCGCGGCGTCGAGGATCGTCACGCGGTCGACCCTAACGCTGGGGTCCCAGCCTCAGCGCACGTGCACGACCGACTTTCCGAGCGTGCGTCGCTCGTCCATGTCGACCAGCGCCTGCGCGAAGCCGGCCAGGTCGTACGTCGCGCCGACCGGCGGCTTGACGACGCCTGACTCGATCATCGGGACGAGGCGGTGCCACTGCTGCTGCATGTAGCCGGGCCGCGTCATGGCGTACGCCCCCCAGCCGACGCCTCTGACGTCGGTGTTGGCGAGCAGCAGCCGGTTGACCTTGACCTCCGGGATGCCCTGCCCGGAGGCGAAGCCGACGACCAGGATCCGGCCCTGCTCGGCGAGGCAGCGCAGGGAGTCGGTGAAGGCGTCGCCGCCGACCACGTCGAGGACGACGTCGACCCCGCGGCCACCGGTGAGCTCCTTGACGGCGTCCTTGAAGTCGGGCCCGACCACGGCCTCGTCGGCGCCGGCGGCGCGGGCGAACACCGCCTTCTCCTCGGTGCTGACCACCGCGATCGTCCGCGCCCCGAGGCCCTTCGCGACCTGCAGGGTGGCGGTGCCGACCCCGCCGGCGGCGCCGTGGACGAGGACCGTCTCGCCCTCGCGCAGGCCTCCGCGCTCCTCGAGCGCGAAGAGGGCGGTGAGGTAGTTCATCGGCAGCGCCGCGCCCTCGTCGTACGACATCGCGTCGGGCAGCGCGAACGTGAAGATCGCCGGGTTGGCGACCTGCTCGGCCGCACCGCCGTTGAGGTTCACCCCGGCCACCCGCTGACCGACGCTGAACGCGCTCGACTCCGGCGAGCCCGGGTCGAGGACGACGCCGGCGAAGTCGACGCCGAGCGTGAAGGGCGGCTCGGGCTTGAACTGGTACTCGCCGCGGCTCAGCAGCAGGTCGGGGAAGGCCACACCGACGCTGTGCACATCGACCAGGACGTCGTCGTGGCCCTGGGCGGGCGGGTCGACCTCGCGCACCTCGACGTCGGACGGACCGGTGGGCGTGACGACCTGGACTGCGCGCATGCGGTGACCCTAGCCATCGCTGCGATCCCCGGATATCCGGGGAAGTTCCCGCTTGTCGGCCGAAGCTTCAGCACCAAAGCGGGAGCTTCGGCCGACAAGTCCCGCTCAGCCGACCCGCTTCACCTCGGCCAGCTCGAAGTGCATGGGGTCGGTCCAGCGCCAGTCGCCGCCCCAGGCGAATCCCCAGGTCTTGAAGATCGCGACCACGTCGCGGTCGATCTCGCCGACCGTGCCGCGCTGGTTGCCGCGGGTGTTGAGGTCGAGGGCGAGGCCGAAGGAGTGGTTGGACAGCGTGGTCGTGTCGGCGATGAAGCGCGGGTAGTAGCAGCCGGCGTACTGGCCCGGGTCGATCGCGTCGGACAGCCCCCGTTGCTGCACCTCGAGCAGCGCCGCGCGCAGCTGCGGGAAGAGGTCCTTGTGGCAGGTGACGCTGCCGAGGATCGGCACCACCCCGGTGCGGATGTTGGCCGACACCCACGCCGGGTCGGGGGCGATGCGGCCGCCGCCGACGACGCGGTAGCGGAACGTCCCGACGACGCTGCCGAGCGTGCCGCCGGTCGGGACGGCCGTGAGCTTCGCTTCGGGGTCGAGGCCGATGCGGGAGGCGACGTCGAGCATCTGCACGGACGCGTCCTTGCCGACCAGCCGCTCGAGCGGCTCGCGGATGCTCGCCGGCGTCTTGCGGTCGGTGGAGATCAGCAGCCCGTTGTCGGTGGCCATCTCGATGTCCTCGGCCCACGCGGTGTTGACCACCATGTCGATGGTCGGGAGCTGCGGCGTGTACGCACCCACGTGCAGCTCGGGCGCGTCGTCGTCGGGACCCAGCCGGATCATCCCCTCCTTGTCGGCCAGCCGCCGGGCCACCGTGCGGTCGATGGCCAGCTCGCCGCCGGCGACGCGGTCCCACGCCTCCTGGAAGTCGGCGACCTGCGCCTGGGTGAAGTTGCGGTAGCGGCCCGGGTCGACGGAGGCGACGGTGAGCACCCGGTTCTCGAGGCTGACCTGGCCCAGGCCGATGCGCTGGGTGTGGGCCACGCCCTCCAGGTCCTCGACCTTCTCGAGCAGCTCGTCGTCGATCGCCTTGTCCCACTGCACGAGGATGTCGGCGCTCCACAGCCGCCCGTCGCGCTCGCCGGGCGGATCGACCGCGTGGGCGGGGTCGGCCACCGGGACCGTCGATGGCTCCCCGGTCGGCTCGGTGGGTTCGGCCGGCTCGGCGGTCGGGTCCGGCGCCGGGTCCGGCTGCTGGCGCGCGCCCGGCTCGCTGCAGGCGGCGAGCAGCACCAGCAGGACGGCTGTCGCCACCCCGGCCCGTCGTCGTACGCCCATTCCCTCGCCCACTCCCACGCCCCAGACCCTAGGCACTCGGTGTGCGGACGCGGCGCGGGATGGCGATCCACGAGACCAGTCCGCCGACGACGAGCAGCGCGGCGCAGGCGGTCATCGCGGTGTCGTACGCCGCGTCGAACAGCACGGGGTCGCGGTAGTCGTCGCCCGCGAGGCCGACCGCCGTCGGCAGCGCGGCGACCGCCAGCAGCGAACCGGCGCGCGCGACGGCGTTGTTGATGCCGCTGGCGATGCCGGCGCTGTCGTCCGGGGCGGCGTTGAGGACGGTCGCCGTCAGCGGCGCCACCAGCAGGGCGAGGCCGAGGCCGAAGACGGTGAGCCCGGGGGCGACGTCGCGCCACCACGTCACGTCCTCGCCGACCCCCAGCAGCAACACGGTGCCGGCTGCCATCACGAGGGGGCCGACGGTCATCGGGATCCGGGGACCGATCCGCTGCCCGAGGGCCCCTCCCCGGGAGGCGAACAGCAGCATGCAGGCGGTGATCGGCAGGGTCGCGAGACCGGCCTGCAGGGCGGAGTACCCGCCGACCGTCTGGAGCTGCAGCACGAGGAAGAACAGGATCGCGCCGAGGGCGGCGTACACCAGCAGCGTCATGCCGTTCGCTGCGCTGAACGTCCGGTCCGTGAAGAGCCCCAGCCGCACCATCGGGTCCTGCAGTCGGTGCTCCGCGACGATGAAGGCGACCGCGGCGACGACCCCGACGGCGACGGCGTACGGCGTCGCGGTGCCGCCGGCGTCGGTCAGGGCCCACGTGACGCCGGCGAGGGTCAGCGCAGCGAGGGCCGCCCCGGTCACGTCGAAGCGTCCGCTGGCGTGCTCGTCGCGGCTCTCGGGCACCCACCGCTGCGCCAGCCACACGGTCAGGGCCGCGAGCGGGAGGTTGATCAGGAAGATCCACCGCCACGACGCGTGGTCGACCAGCAGCCCGCCCACCAGGGGGCCGACTGCCGCGGCGATGCCGCCGAGCCCGGACCAGGCACCGATCGCACGACCGCGGTCCGTGGCCCGGAACGACGCCTGGATCAACGCCAGGCTGCCGGGTGTGAGGAGGGCTCCGCCCATGCCCTGCAGCACGCGCGCCGCGATCAGCACCTCGGCGTTCGGCGCCAGTCCGCACAGGAGCGAGGCCAGGGCGAACCACACCGTGCCGATGACGAAGACCCGTCGCCTGCCGAAGCGGTCGCCGAGCGCCCCGCCCAGCAGGATCAACGAGGCGAGGGAGAGGAAGTAGCCGTTGGTGATCCACTGCAGCTGCGCGAGGGACGCGTCGAGGTCGGCGCCCATCGTCCGCAGCGCCACGTTGACCACCGTGCCGTCGAGCAGCGTGAGCCCCGAGCCGAGGGTGGTGGCAGCCACGATCCCCCGCGCGGTCGGCGTACCCCACGCGACTCCGCTCATCTTGCGCCTCCGCTCCGCTTCGGCGCGTGTCCGCGGCGCCTCGAGGCAGCGCCTTCGTCGTCGTTGCCGCGCCCTCCCCCGCTCCGCTCCTCCGACCGCAGCCCTCCTCCTGCAGGCGCCGCCGCGCCGCGGACGGCAAGGCCCCCCGTGGACCTACTGGCCACCGGAACGCTCACGCGCATCCCCCGGTCCGCGGAGGACCTGCCCGGCGAGCCAGGCGATGTCGGCGCCGGTCTGCTCGGGCGAGCCGGACGGCTGCATGACGTGGCTCAGCACGACGCGCACGACCATGTCGATGGCGGGGTCGAGGTGCTCGGCGTCGATCCCGGGGGCGTACGGCGCCACGCGTGCGCTGATGACGTCCTTGGCCGCGCCGAGCAGCGAGCCGGCGTTGGTCGTCAGCAGGGGCAGCAGCTCGGTGTCGGCGCCGTGGGTCGCGCTGACCACGGCGTGCAGCAGCTTGTTGGCGCTGGCGTAGGTCAGGACGTCGGTGACCGCGCGCTCGATGGCGCGGGTGAGGTCGTCGGGCTCGGCGTCGAAGGCGTGCTCGACGACCTGCAGGAAGCGCGTCAGCTCCTCGAGGATCATCGTCTCGGCGAGCGCCGGCTTGGAGCCGACCTCGTTGTAGACGGTCTGCCGGCTCACCCCCGCCGCGTCGGCGAGCCGGGCCATCGTCACCGCCGCCCAGCCCGACGAGGTGGTCAGCTCCACGGCCGCGGCGACGATGCGCTCGCGGGTCGTGGTCGTCATGCCGGAAGTCTCGCAGGTCAGGTGTGGTCGACGTCCCGTCCGGCCGGGACCTTGGTGATGAAGGTGAGGGCCACGGAGAGGAGGGCGATGATCCCGATGGTCGTGTAGGCCACGGTGTAGGCCTTCTCCTCGCCGATGAGCGCCGCGGCGACGAGCGGTCCGATGACGCCGCCGAGGCTCCAGCCGATCAGCATCAGGCCGTAGATCGCGCCGGCGTTGCGGACGCCGAAGAAGTCGCCCGCCGTGGCGGGCATCGTGCCGAAGGTGCCGCCGTAGCAGAGGTAGACGATCGCGGCGAGCACGGCGAAGAGGATCATGTTGGAGGCGTGCGGCAGCAGGATCAGGCAGACGCCCTGCAGCAGCAGGATCGCGGCGAAGGTGCGCATCCGGCCGATGTAGTCCGACACCGCCGCCCACACGATCCGTCCCCCGCCGTTGAAGATCGCGAGCACGCCGACCAGGGCAGCGGCACCGCCCACGCTGTAGCCGGAGATATCGGTGGCGCTCGTCTTCGCCTGCGAGATGAGCGAGATGCCGGCGGCGACGCTGAGGGTGAGGATCGCGGTGAGGAGGTACCACTGCTTCGTGCGCAGCGCCTCGCCCTGCGTGTACTCCTTGCCGGCGCCGACCGCGCCGCCGGCGTCGGTCGCCGGCTCGAAGCCCGGCACGACGTAGCCCTTCGGCGGGTTGCGGAACACCGACGCGCCCGCGAGCGACATCACCAGGTAGGCGATGCCGAGCGGCAGGAACGCGCTGGTCGGGTCGTCCGGGTCCTGGTTGATGAGCCACTGGGCGACCGGCGAGGTCAGCACGGCGCCGAATCCGAAGCCGCCGACCGCGAGGCCCGTGATGAGTCCCTTGCGGTCGGGGAACCACTTCTGCAGCATCGCGATCGGCACGATGTAGGCGACGCCCAGCCCGAATCCCGAGATCACGCCGTAGCCGAGGATCAGCAGCCAGTAGTCCTCCTCGCCGTTGGTGAACGACGCGAGCAGGATGCCGACCGCGTAGATGATGCCGCCCATGAGCGCGACGACGCGGGGGCCCTTGCGGTCCTGGAGGCGACCGCCGAGGTAGCTGCCGATGAAGATCATGCCGATCGTGACCTCGAAGGGCAGCGCAGCCTGCACCTTGCTCAGCTGCCACGGCTCGGCTTCCTCCAGCGCGCCGCCGAACACGGACCAGGCGTAGACCGCGCCGATGGAGAACTGCAGCAGCAGGCCGGCCGCGACCAGCAGCCAGCGGAAGCCGCCCGGGCTGCCGCCGCCGGTCGTGTCGGTGTCGTGCGTACGAGTGGGTGTGGTGTCCATGCCTGCCTCCTTCGTCCGGCGGGGCCGGCCGTCGGTCCGAGACGACCTGCGGTTCAGCCCTGGTAGCGCACCTGTTCGCCGCGCTCGACCCGCTCGCGCTGCGGCACCACCGTGTACTTCGGGTCCCTGGCCGAGGCCATCCCGGCCTCGTAGACACCCAGGCGGGTGCAGAGCGAGCCGGCCATCAGCGCAGTACCCGAAACGACGGAGACCAGTCGGCTGCGGCCGCCGAGAAGGGCGCCGGCGGCACCGGCGGCGGTCAGCACCTTGCTGGCCCGCATCAGCGTGCCGGCCTTGCCGGTGTGCAGCGTCTCGGCGGACAGCCCCATCGACGACTCCATCCGGTGGGCCATCAGCAGCTCGACGACGGCGCCGCCGACGGCGAAGGTGCGGGCCGGTCCGGCCTCGGCGACGGGGGCGGTGGCCATCGCCCACCCGCCCGACGCCGCCGCGGCGGAGCCGCAGAAGACGAAGGGGAGCTCCTCGTAGGCCGCGTGCCACGCCGGGGTGGCGGTGTCGGCGAGCAGCACCGCGGTGTACGCCGCCACGGGCGGAGCGGTCACCGCTCCCACCAGTCCGGCCGGGCGTCCGAGCCGCAGCAGCAGGCGCACGGGCCCGCGCTGCCAGCGGGTGGGCAGCATGCCCACCAGCTCGGCCGCCGAGGCCAGGCCGGCGAAGGGTCCGTGCACGGTCAGGATCCAGGTGCCGACCGACATCGGCGAGGTCAGCTTGACCACGCGCAGCATGTTGAGGAAGCGGCTGGGCTTGCCGAGGTCGTGGACGAGGGCGACGACGCTGAGCAGCAGCGCGACGAGCGAGCCGAGACGGCCCGCCCGTCGCAGCCCGGGTCGGTCGGTCAGGTCGGCGCCGGCCGCGAGGAGCGAGGTGCCGGCGGCGACCCCACCGGTGAAGAGGTAGTAGGCGATGTCGCGCTCCCACGGGGCGGCCTTGACGATCGGCCGGCCGTAGTAGGAGGTGAAGTCGGCGTCCGGCACCATCACCCGGTCGCCACCACGGGAGCTGCCCTTCGAGCGGCCGGGGCTGCCGCCGTGCTGCACGTCGGTCCCGGCGTCGCGGTTGCCGGTGGACTCGCTCATGACCGCCTCCGCACGAAGGACAGCGCCGCGCCGATCAGCAGCGCGGTGCCCGCCATCCCGGCCCGGGTGAACATCTGCGGAAGGTCCTTGGTCGTCACGACGGGGTCGGGCGGCAGGCCGTAGACCTCCGGCTCGTCGAGCAGCAGGAACATCGCCCCGGTGCCGCCGACACCGTCCTCGGGGTCGTTGCCGTAGAGCCGGGCGTCCATCACGCCGCGCTCGTGCAGCAGCTCCACCCGCGCGTTGGCGCGCTCGCGCAGCTCCTCGACGTCGCCGTACTGGATGGACTCGGTCGGGCACGCCGCGGCGCAGGCGGGACGCTGCCCGTCGGTGAGCCGGTCGTAGCAGAGCGTGCACTTCTGGGCGATGCCGACCTTGGGGTCGCCCTCCGGCCCGCGGCGGCGGTCGATCACGCCGTAGGGGCAGGCGGCGACGCAGTAGCCGCACCCGTTGCAGATGTCGTCCTGCACCACGACGGTGCCGAACTCGCTGCGGAAGAGCGACCCCGTCGGACACACGTCGAGGCAGGCGGCGTGCGTGCAGTGCTTGCACACGTCGGACGACATCAGCCACTGGAAGTCGGGCTTGTCGTCCTCGTGCACGTCGCTCACCGGCGCGCCGACCGAGGGCATCCCGAGGTCGACGGCGGGCTTGGACGCGGGCTTCTCGATGAACGCGACGTGCCGCCACTGGTTGGCGTTGAGCGAGTGGCTGTTGTCGTAGGACGTGCCGAGCATCTCGAAGAGGTTCTCCGGGACGTCGTTCCACTCCTTGCACGCCACCTCGCAGGCCTTGCAGCCGATGCAGACGCTGGTGTCGGTGAAGAAGCCCTTTCGCTTGGGCGCGTCGGTGTAGCCGGCGTCGGGCGCCGGGTCGAGCGGCCCGAAGAGACTGTTGCGGCCGATCACTGGCCCTCCTGGTCGTCGTCGCTGGTCTCGGCGGCCGCGAGCGACCGCGCCTGGGCGTCTGCCGATGCGGTGACGACACCGGGGTGGACGTCGTCCCTGATCCCGGCCCGCCGGGCGTAGTCGGTGACGAGCTCGCGCAGCGCGGCACCGGTGGGCCGCCGCCCCGGTCGTACGTCGCAGGTGCCGACCTTGCTCTCCTGGATGAGCACGTTGGGGTCGAGCGAGATGCCGAACAGGTCGTTGGCCGAGTCGCCGGTGACGAGGCCACCCGCACCCCAGTGGTAGGGCATCCACACCTGGTGGACCGTACGGCCCTCGATCCGCAGCGGCCGGAGCCGCTCGGTCACCATCACGCGACCCTCGACCGCCGAGCGGGCGGTCACGACGTGGCACCACCCCATGTGCTCGAGGCCCCGCTCCTGCGCCAGCGCCGGGGACACCTCGACGAACATCTCGGGCTGCAGCTCGGCGAGGTGCTCGAGGTAGCGGCTCATGCCACCGGCCGTGTGGTGCTCGGTGAGCCGGCTGGTGGTGAAGACGAAGGGGAAGACCTCGCTGTGCTCCTCGGGGGGCGCCGGGTTCATCTGGTTGTCGTTGCGGAGGTACTCCTTGCGCGTCGGGTTGGCCTGCTGCCCGTAGAGCGGGTTGCGGAACGGCGACTCGACCGGCTCGTAGTGGGTGGGCATCGGTCCGTCGATGAGGCCCTGCGGCACGTAGAGCGCGCCCTTCCCGTCGCCCTGCATGATGAACGGGTCCACGCCCTCGATGGCCTCGACGCCGTCGGATCCCTCGGGCGAGCGGTAGGACGGCGGCTTGGTCCTCTCGAAGTCGGGGACGTCCTCGCCGGTCCACTCCCCTGCCTCGCCCTTCTCGGGGTCCCACCACACGTAGGCCTTGCGCTCGCTCCAGGGCTTGCCGTCGGGGTCGGCCGACGCGCGGTTGTAGAGGATGCGGCGGTTCAGCGGCCAGGCCCAGCCCCACTCGGGCGCGACGAACGACTGGTCGTGGCGCGACTTCCGCCGGTTGGCCTGGTTGACGCCGTCGGCGAAGACGCCGGTGTAGATCCAGCACCCGCCGGCCGTCGAGCCGTCGGCCTTCATCTCCACGAAGCTCGACAGCGGGCGGCCGGTCGCGACCTCGTAGCCGTTGATCTCCTTCAGCACCGCCTCGGCGCTGGGCTCGCCCCAGGCCCGGGCACCGTCGCTCCCGAGGGCGCCCTCCTCGTGCACCGGGTAGTCCCACGCCAGGTCGAGGAGTGGCCGGTCGCGGTCGTCGGTGGAACCGGCCAGGCGCTCACGGAGCATCCGGCCGAGGTGGTAGAAGAACCACAGCTCCGAGCGGCAGTCGCCCGGCGGGTCCACCGCCTTCTCGCGCCACTGCAGCATCCGCTGGGTCTGCGTGAACGTGCCCTCCTTCTCGGCGTAGGACGCCGCCGGGAAGAGGAACACCTCCGTGCGGCACTCCTCCGGCACGATCTCTCCGGTCGCGACCTCGGGTGAGTCCCTCCAGAACGACGCGCTCTCGATCTCGAACAGGTCGCGCACGACCAGCCAGTCGAGGTTCGCCATGCCGAGCCGCTGGGCCCGGCCGTGGGCCGATCCCACCGCAGGGTTCTGGCCGAGCAGGAAGTAGCCGGACACCTTGCCGTCGATCATGTCGAGCACGGTGCGGTAGGTGCCGTGGTCGCCGGTGATCTTGGGGAGGTAGTCGAAGCAGAAGTCGTTGTCGGCCGTCGCCGCGTCGCCCCAGTAGGCCTTGAGCAGGCTCACCGTGTAGGCGTCGGCCTTGGACCAGAAGCCCTTGCTGCCGGGGTTGCGGATGCTGTCGACGTAGTCGGTCAGCGTCGGGTGCTGGTCGGGGTTGGGCATGGGGAGGTAGCCCGGGAGGATGTTGAAGAGGGTCGGGATGTCGGTCGATCCCTGGATGCTCGCGTGACCGCGCAGCGCCATGACGCCGCCGCCGGGGCGCCCCATGTTGCCGAGCAGGAGCTGCAGGATCGCGCCCGTGCGGATGTACTGCACGCCCACGCTGTGCTGGGTCCAGCCGACGCTGTAGACCAGTGCGGTCGTGCGCTCGCGGCCGGAGTTCTCCGTCCACGCCCGGCACACCTCGAGGAAGTCGGCCTGGCTGACGCCGCAGGTCTGCTCCACCACCTCGGGGGTGTAGCGGGCGAAGTGGCGGCGGAGCACCTGGTAGACGCAGCGCGGGTGCTGCAGCGTCTCGTCCCGCCGGGGCTTGCCCTCGACCTGCATGCCGTGCGCCTCGTGCTGCAGGCCCGCCGCGGTGTCGCGCTGCTCCTCGGTCTCCTCGGAGTCGTCCGCCTGCGCCTCGCTCTGCTGGCCCGGCGCGTCCTCGACGTCGTACTGCCAGCTGGTGGGGTCGTACGTCCGCTTGTCGGGGTCGAAGCCGCTGAAGAGCCCGTCGAGGTCGTCGGTGTCCTCGAACCTGTCGCTCACCAGCGTGGCGGCGTTGGTGTAGTTGACGACGTAGTCGCGGAAGTCGAGCTCGTTCTCCAGGACGTAGCTGATGATGCCGCCGAGGAACGCGATGTCGCTGCCGACGCGGATCGGGACGTGCTTGTCCGCGACCGCGCTGGTGCGGGTGAACCGCGGGTCGACGTGGATCACCTTGGCGCCGCGCCGTTGCGCCTCCACCACCCACTGGAAGCCCACCGGGTGGGCCTCGGCCATGTTGGAGCCCTGGATGATGATGCAGTCCGCGTTGGCCAGGTCAGCCGTGAAGCCGGTGGCGCCGCCGCGTCCGAAGCTGGTCCCCAGACCGGGGACGGTGGCGGAGTGTCAAATACGCGCCTGGTTCTCGATCTGGATGGCGCCCATCGCGGTGAACAGCTTCTTGATGAGGTAGTTCTCCTCGTTGTCGAGCGTCGCTCCGCCCAGGCTGGCGATGCCCATGGTGCGGCGCACCCGACGGTCCTTCTCGTCGAGCTCCTGCCACGCGTCACGCCGCGACTTCACGACCCGGTCGGCCACCATCTCCATGGCGGTGGTGAGGTCGAGCTCCTCCCACTCGGTGGCGTAGGGGCGGCGGTACTTGACCGTGGTCTCGCGCAGCTCGCTCGTGACGAGGTTCTTGCTGGCCGAGCCCTTGGGGCACAGCCGGCCGCGGTTGACGGGGCTGTCGGGGTCGCCCTCGATCTGCACGATCTTCTCGTCCTTGACGAAGATCTTCTGGGCGCACCCGACGGCGCAGTAGGGGCACACGCTGCGGGCGACGCGGTCGGCGGTCGTGGTGCGCGGCTCGACCTCGTCGGTCCGTCGCGAGCGCACGGCCTTGCCGCGTCCGAGGAGGTCGCCACTCGTCAGCTGGCGGAGCACGGGCCACGGGAGGAGAGACCTCGACTCCGCCATGCCGTCACCTCCGCGTGTGTGCTGGGCCACGACACTACGGACGGCGTACGACGTACGTCCACCGCCGGAGGGGTGGGCGTGTCAGCGGACGACGATCGCGTGCTCGCCGGCCGCCACGACCTCGCCGACGACCGGGTGCCCGGGCAGCTCACCGACCACCAGCAGGCCGCCGGACGTCTGCGCGTCAGCCAGCAGCACGAGCTCGTCCTCGTCGACGGATGCGTCGAGGTGCGGGCGCACCCAGTCGAGGTTGCGTCGGCTGCCGCCCGGCACGAAGCCGTCGGCCAGCGACGTGCGCGCGCCGTCGACGTACGGCACCGCCGCCGCGTCGATCACGGCCGTCGTGCCGCTCGCGCGCATCATCTTCATCAGGTGGCCGAGCAGCCCGAAGCCGGTGACGTCGGTCGCCGCGCGGAGCCCGGCGTCGACGGCCGCGCGGCTGGCGTCACGGTTCAGCTCGGTCATCACCGCGACCGCCTCCTCGAACCACTCGCCGGTCGCCTTGTGGCGGTTGTTGAGCACGCCGAGGCCGAGCGGCTTGGTCAGCGTCAGCGGCATCCCGGCCTGCGCCGCGTCGTTGCGCAGCAGCTTGTCGGGGTCGGCCAGGCCGGTGACGGCCAGGCCGTACTTCGGCTCGGGGTCGTCGATGCTGTGCCCCCCGGCGAGGAACGCCCCCGCCTCGGTGCACGCGTCGTCCCCGCCGCGCAGCACCTCGGCCGCCACATCCAAGGGGATCCGGTCCCGCGGCCAGCCGAGCAGGTTGACCGCGACCACCGGGGTGCCGCCCATCGCCCACACGTCCGACATCGCGTTGGTCGCGGCGATGCGCCCGAACGCGTAGGCGTCGTCGACGACCGGGGTGAAGAAGTCGGCGGTGGCGATGACGGCGCGGCCGGTGCCGTCGGGGGCGGGATCGATGCGGACGGCGGCCGCGTCGTCGCCGTGGTCGAGGCCGACTAGCAGGTCGCCGGACGCCCTGCCCCGGCCGAGCCCGCTGAGCACGCGTTCGAGCTCGCCGGGCGGCACCTTGCACGCGCACCCGCCACCGGCGGCGTACTGGGTGAGGCGGATCGACTGGCCGGTCGTGCTCGTGCGCGTGCTCACCCGCCCAATGTAGGCACCGGGCCGGCGCCCGCCCTCACCCCGTTGCCCGTGGCGGCGCCCGTGACGCGCACCTAGTGTCCCCACATGGACGCCGACGGCTCTGCCATCGCGTGCCTGCTGGACCGGTGCCGGCAGGCGCTCGACCGCGTCGAGCCCGCGGACCTGGAGTCCGTCGCCGCAGCGGGGGCGCTCGTCGTCGACATGCGCCCGATGCAGCAGCGCCTCCGCGACGGCGAGCTGCCCGGCGCCCTCGTCGTCGACCGCAACGTGCTCGAGTGGCGCCTCGACCCGACCAGCCCGCACCGCCTGGCCGTGGCGGACGACCCCGGCCGGCGCATCGTGCTGGTCTGCCACGAGGGCTACAGCTCGAGCCTCGCGGCCCACACCCTCCAGCAGCTGGGCCTCCCTCGGGCGACGGACCTCGCCGGCGGCTACACCGCATGGGTGGCGTACGTCGCCTCGCAGGCGGACGGTCCGGAGAGACGTGTCGCCACGCACTAGGGTGGCTCGCGGAGGCGGTTCTCGTCTGGTGACGGACGCGGTCCTCAAAACCGTTGCGACCCAGCAGCTGGGTCGGGCGGGTTCGATTCCCGTCCGCCTCCGCCACACGTGAGCCGGGGCGTCGGACGAGGAGGGGTGGGTGCCAGATCCGCGTCGGGCCACGCCCCGCACCGACCACGTCCTGGCCGACGCGCGGCTGCAGGCGGCCGCGACCCGGCTGGGTCCGGTCCTCGTCAAGCACGCGGTCACCGGCGCGCTGGAGCGGTGCCGGGCCGGCGAGCTCGACCCGGCAGCGGTCGCGGACGCCGCGGTCGCAGCGCTTCCGCCGTCCGCCACCACGCTCCGGCGGGTGGTCAACGCGACCGGGGTGGTGATCCACACCAACCTGGGCCGCGCACCGCTGTCCGGCGCCGCGGTCGAGGCGGTGCGCACGGCGGCCGGGGCCACCGACGTCGAGCTGGACCTCGCGACCGGGCAGCGCGGACGACGCGGCCGCGGTGCGCTGGAGGCGCTGGCCGCCGCCGTGCCGGATGCCGGCGGCGTCCACGTCGTCAACAACGGCGCAGCCGCCCTCGCCCTCGTCACGCGGATGCTGGCGCGCGGCGACGACGGGCGCGACACCGTGGTCATCGCCCGCGGTGAGCTCGTCGAGATCGGCGACGGCTTCCGCATCCCCGAGCTGATGGAGTCCGTGGGCGCCCGGCTCCGCGAGGTCGGCACGACCAACCGGGTGCACCTCGCCGACTACGCCTCGGCGGTCGACGACTCGACCGCGTTCGTGCTCAAGGTCCATCCCTCCAACTTCGCCGTCACCGGCTTCACCTCCTCGGTACCGGCGCGAGAGCTCGCCGGGCTCGAGCACGCCGGGCGACGGGTCCCGCTCGTGGTCGACATCGGCTCCGGGCTGCTCGAGCAGCACCCGCGCCTTCCCGACGAGCCCGACGCCGGGCGCGCCCTCCGCGACGGCGCCGACCTGGTCACCGCCTCCGGCGACAAGCTTCTCGGCGGTCCGCAGGCCGGCCTGCTGCTCGGGGAGGCCGCACTGGTCGAGCGGCTGCGGCGTGACCCCTTCGCCCGCGCCCTGCGCGTCGACAAGCTCACCCTGGCTGCCCTCGAGGCGACCCTCGTCGGACCCGTGCCCCCGGTGCGGGCCGCGCTCGGTCGGTCGGTCGACGACCTCCGGGCGCGGGCGCGCGCGATCATCGGGGCGTGGCCCGCCGACCTCGTCGCGACGCTCGGGGCCGAGGTCGTCGACTCCGCGGGCGCCGTCGGTGGCGGCGGCGCACCCGGCGTGGAGCTGGCGAGCGCGGCCGTCTCCCTGCCTGATCACCTCGCCGCACCGCTTCGTGGCGGCGAGCCGCCGGTGCTGGGCCGCACCGTGCGCGGCCGGCTGCTGCTCGACCTGCTGGCCGTCGACCCCGTCGAGGACGA
Organism: Nocardioides sp. GCM10028917; assembly: GCF_042666175.1. Classification (NCBI taxonomy): domain Bacteria; kingdom Bacillati; phylum Actinomycetota; class Actinomycetes; order Propionibacteriales; family Nocardioidaceae; genus Nocardioides; species Nocardioides sp. GCM10028917. The sequence continues at coordinate 956,376 of NZ_JBHTFL010000007.1, read as the reverse complement.
CGCCATCGCCGACGCCGTACGCCGCGCCGCGGGGGCGGGCCGCGCCTGATGCACGTCGTCGCGACCGCGGGTCACGTCGACCACGGCAAGTCCACCCTGGTGCGCGCGCTCACCGGCACCGACCCCGACCGGCTCGAGGAGGAGCGGCGGCGCGGACTGACGATCGAGCTCGGCTACGCCTGGACGTCGTGGCCGGGCCCGGGCGGCTCCGAGGAGGTGGCGTTCGTCGACGTCCCCGGCCACGAGCGGTTCCTCACCACGATGCTCGCGGGCATCGGGCCGGTGCCGGCGGCCCTGCTGGTCGTCGCGGCCGACGACCCGTGGATGCCGCAGGCGGCCGAGCACCTCGCCGCGCTCGACGCCCTCGGAGTCGGCCACGGGGTCGTCGCCGTCACGCGCAGCGACCTCGCCGACCCAGCGCCCGCCGTGGCACGGGCGACGGCCGAGGTGGCCCGCACCAGCCTGGCCGGCGCTCCGGTCGTCGCGGTCAGCGGCCGCACCTGCGCCGGGCTCGACGACCTCCGCGCCGCCCTCGCCGAGATGCTCGCCGTGCTGCCACCACCCGACCCCGACGCCGACGTACGCCTCTGGGTGGACCGACGCTTCACCGTGCGGGGTGCCGGCACCGTGGTCACCGGGACCCTGCCGGCCGGCACCGTCCGGGTCGGCGACACCCTTGCCGACGGGGACCGGGTGGTGCGCGTCCGCGGGCTGCAGGCGCTCGGGCAGGACACCGACGCGGTGAGCGGCACCGCCCGCGTCGCGCTCAACCTCACCGGTGACGTCGACGCGATCGGGCGGGGGACGGTGCTGACCACCCCCGACGCGTGGCACCACACCGAGGTGGTCGACGTACGCCTGCGGCCGGGGCCCGGTGACGGCGGTCCGCCGCTCGCACCGCAGCTGCACGTCGGGGCCGCGGACGTCGCGGTGCGGCACCGCCCGCTCGGCGACCCGCGCGGCGGGATCTCCCGGCTCACGATCGAGCGCGCCCTGCCGCTACGGGTGGGCGACCGCATGCTGCTGCGGGACCCGGGCGACCGCCGGCTGTGGCGCGTCGACGTCCTCGACCCCGACCCCCCGCGGCTGCGTCGTCGAGGTGCGGCCGCGCGGCGCGCCGCGCAGCTCGCGGATGCCGACGGCACCCCGCGACTGGCCGACGAGCTCGCCCGCCGGGGGCTCGCGCACCGCGACCGGTTGCGCCGCATCGGCGTGCCCGTGACGTCCGGCGACCACCTCGAGGCCGGCCCCTGGCTGGTCAGCCGGGGCCTCGCCGGGGCGCTGGCGGAGCGACTGGCGCCGCTCGTCGAGGAGCACGCCCGCTCCCACCCGCTCGACCCCGACGTGCCGCTGACCGTGCTGGCCGACCGGCTCCGCCTGCCGAGCCCGGACCTCGTCACGCCGCTGGTCCGCCCGCCGCTGCAGGTCGTCGGCGGGCGGGTGCGAGCGCCCGGGTCGGGCCTCCCGACGGCGGTGGCCGCCGCCGTCGACGTCGTACGCCGTGAGCTCGAGGACGCGCCGTTCGCCGCCCCCACCGCCGACCGGCTCCGCGACCTCGGCCTCGACGACCGCGCGCTCGGTGCGGCCGAGCGCGCCGGCCTGCTGTGGCGCGTCGCCCCGGGACTCGTCCTGCTGCCGGGGGCGGCGGAGGCGGCGGCGGCCCGCCTGGCGCTCCTCGACCAGCCCTTCACCACCAGCGCCGCGCGTCAGGACCTCGGCACGTCGCGCCGGGTGGTGCTGCCGCTGCTCGACCGGCTCGACCGGGCCGGGCTCACCCGACGGCTCGCCGACGACCGGCGCGAGGTCGTCCGCTGAGGCTCTCGCGCACCTGACGAACTGCGGCCGGGCGACGCAGGGACGCGCTTCGTCGTGTCGTCCGGCCGCAGTTCGTACGCCGTAGCGCGCGCTCAGACCACCGAGCGCTCGGGCGGGCAGGGGACGAAGTCGACCTTCTCGCGCACCCCGCAGTCGGGGCACGACCAGTCGTCGGGGACGTCCGCCCAGGACGTGCCGGCCGCGAAGCCCTCGTGCTCGTCGCCGGCCGCGACCTCGTAGACGTACTCGCAGCCCGGGCAGCGCGCGGCCAGCACCTCCGCGCCCGGGTCGAGGGCGGAGACGGTCGCGCTCCCGTCGGGGCCAGGCACGCGGCTCGCGGCGCCGTAGCGCTCGAGGTAGGTGTCCCGCTTGCGCGGGCTGATGTTGGCGAGCGACACGTCGCCACCGAAGTGGTCGACGACCCGCTGGTCCATCACCCGCCGCCAGACGGCCGGCACGACCGCCAGCACGATCATCCCGGCGTAGCCGGTCGGCAGCACCGGGCTCTCCTCGAAGTCGCGCAGCGTCTGGTAGCGCCGGGTCGGGTTGGCGTGGTGGTCGCTGTGGCGCTGCAGGTGGTAGAGCAGCACGTTGGTCGCGATGTTGTTGGAGTTCCAGCTGTGCCCGGGCAGGACGCGCTCGTAGCGCTCGCGGTCGCCCTCGCCGACCTTCTGCCGCAGCATCCCGTAGTGCTCCATGTAGTTGACCACCTCGAGCAGCGAGAAGCCGACGACCGCCTGGATGACGAGGAAGGGCAGCACCTCGATGCCGAAGGCGACGAGCACCGCCGTCCAGAGGACGAGCGTCATCAGCCACGCGTTGAGGACGTCGTTGTCGAGGCGCCAGGGTGACTGCTTGCGGCGAGCGAGACGCCGCTTCTCCAGCCGCCACGCGGACCGCAGCGAGCCGCCGACCGTGCGCGGCCAGAACGCGTAGAAGCTCTCCCCGAGCCGGGCGCTCGCGGGGTCCTCGGGGGTGGCGACCCGGACGTGGTGGCCGCGGTTGTGCTCGATGTAGAAGTGGCCGTAGCAGACCTGGGCCAGCGCGATCTTGGACAGCCAGCGCTCGTTGGCCTCCTTCTTGTGGCCGAGCTCGTGGGCGGTGTTGATGCCGATGCCGCCGATGCAGCCGATCGAGATCGCCAGGCCGACCCGGTCGATCGTCGACAGCGGCTGGTCGGCCAGCACGCCGAGGACGTCCCAGCCGCCGACCACGGCCATCGCGCCCAGGAAGCCGGCGTACTGGATCGGCAGGAAGAGGTAGGTGATCCACCGGTAGTAGCGGTCCTGCTCGAGCGCCTCGATCACGTCGTCCGGCGGGTTGGAGCGGTCGAGGCCTGCGACGAGGTCGATCGCCGGCACGATGCCGAGGATGACGATCGGCCCCACCCAGAACCACACGCTCCAGCCGGTCGCGACGTAGCCGCCGAAGGCGACGAACGCCAGGCTCGGCACGACCAGGCCGATGAGCCAGAGGTAGCGCTTGCTGTCGGTCCACAGCTCGGTGGTGCCGTCCGGGACCGTGCCGCTGGGAGCGAGTCGGGTGGGGTAGCCGGCCATCGTCGTGGTCTCCTGCCGTCGGGTTTACACGACCATAGGATGTGTAAAGCCGGTTGACAAGACCCTACTTTCTGTCAAGTCGTCCCGCCGGGACGTCTCGCCGGGTGTTGCCCCCGTCACATCGGCGAACGGCTGGCGATAGGTTGGTCGCCATGGAACACCCCTTCGGCATCGACTTCGGCGGCACCGGTATCAAGGGCGCCCCCGTCGACCTCGAGGTCGGCGACTTCGCCCACGACCGCATCCGGATCGACACCCCGCGACCCGCGACACCGCAGGCGGTCGCCGAGGTCTTCGGCCAGATCATCGACAGCTTCCCGGCGTCCACGCGGCCCGTCGGCGTGACCGTGCCCGGCATCGTCCGCCGGGGCGTGGTGCACTCGGCGGCCAACATCGACAAGTCGTGGATCGGCGAGGACGCCGACGCGATCTTCACCGCCGCCCTCGGGCGTGAGGTGCACGTGGTGAACGACGCCGACGCGGCGGGCCTCGCGGAGGCGGAGTACGGCGCCGCGAAGGGGCGGGGCGGACTGGTCATGGTCATCACGCTCGGCACGGGCATCGGCTCGGGGATGATCTGGGACGGCCAGCTCGTCCCCAACTCCGAGATGGGTCACCTCGAGCTCGACGGCGCGGTCGCGGAGGCGACCACGGCGACCAGCGCCCGCGAGCGCGAGGGCCTGTCCTGGGAGGCGTGGTCGGAGCGCCTCACGGCCTACTTCCGCCACCTCGAGCGGCTGTTCTCCCCCGACCTGTTCGTGATCGGCGGCGGGGTCAGCAAGTCGTGGGACAAGTTCGGCCACCTCATCAAGGTCGAGACCGAGATGGTGCCCGCGACACTGCAGAACCGCGCCGGCATCGTCGGTGCCGCGCTCGTGGCGCACCGCATGGCGGGCATCGAGGACTGACCCCGTACGTCGACCCGGCGGGCGCGACGACCGACCCGTCCGGGCCTCAGTCGTCCAGCACCCGCTCGAACGCCGCCGTCGCCCCGCGGAGGTAGCGCTGCACGACGGCCTTCTCCTCCTCGGTGAAGGTCGCGTCGTGCCGGTCGAGCGCGCCGAACATCGGCATCAGGTGGCCGATGATCTCCGCACGCCCGGAGTCGGTGATGTGCAGCTCGGTGCGCCTGCGGTCGAGCTCGTGGGGACGACGCTCGACGTGGCCGCGCGCGACGAGGCGATCGACGATGCCGGTCGCCGCGGCGGTCGACACCTCGAGCCGTCGGGCGACCTCCGCGGGGCCGATCTGCTCGCGGCTGAGGTGCTCGAGCGTCACCAGCTCCGTCTCGCTGAGACCGGCGCGCCGCGACACGACGTGGTTGACCCGGCTCCCGGCCGCGACGAGGTCGCGCAGCGCCAGGAGCGTCGGCGGCTGGGCCCGTTCCCTGCCCCGACCCACCCACGGCGGGGGCGCGACAGCGTGCTGGTCGTCCGTCACGCGGTCCCCACCTCCGGTCGTCGTCTCGGCTTGCCTCCTCATGATACTACCGCTAACTTGATAAGTAACTTAGTTAGCAATCACCTTCCCTAGCTATCTCCTCGAGGAGACGTCGTGCCTTCCCACCACACCCCCGCGCCCGCTCGGGCGATCGCCGGACGCCGACTGGCCTGGTTCTTCGCGCTCGCGCCGATCCTCCTCGCCGTGTTCGTGATCGCGTTCGTGCCCGAGGGCGAGCGTGAAGCGTCCCCCTTGGACACCCTGCCCGTCGGCGCCGACAGCACGCTGGCGGTCGAGCTCGAGGAGCAGCTGCCCGACGACGAGGGCCAGGTCGCCATCGTGCTGTGGACCGCCGAGTCCGGCGAGCTCGACCAGGCGACGCAGGGCGAGCTGACCCAGCAGGGGCTCGCCCTCCTGTCGGAGTCAAGTGGGCAGGCGGACGGGCAGGCGGACGCGCAGGGCGAAGCCCCCGACGGCGCGTCCGGCCAGCCGGGCGGGTCGCAGGGTGGGTCGCAGGGCGGACCGCCCGGCGGCGGCGAGGGGCAGCAGTCCCCCGTGGTGGTGTCCGAGGACAAGACCGCGGCGATCGTCGCCGTACCGGTCGTCTCCGAATCCAACACCGACAACATCGACCAGGTGGAGGAGCTGCGCGACCAGCTGGACGCGGACGCGCCCGACGGCGTGGAGGTCCAGGTGACCGGCCCCGCGGCCATCCAGGCGGACATCGGACAGGTCTTCGACGGGGCCGACATCCGGCTGCTGGCCGCGACCGCCGCGGTCGTGGCGATCCTGCTGATCATCACCTACCGCAGCCCCGTGCTCTGGCTGGTGCCGTTGACGGTCGTGGCCATCGCCGACCGCCTGGCCGCGATCGTGTCGACCAACGTGCTCGAGGCCGTCAGCGTGGCGTGGGACGAGTCGACCGTCGGCATCCTCAGCGTGCTCGTCTTCGGTGCCGGCACGGACTACGCCCTGCTGCTGATCTCGCGCTACCGCGACGAGCTCAAGACCACCGAGTCGCGTCACGTGGCGATGGCGCACGCCCTCAGCCGGACCTTCGAGGCGGTGCTCTCCAGCGCCACGACCGTCGTGCTCGGCCTGCTCACGCTGCTGCTCTCGGCGATCCCGACCACCCGCGGCCTGGGTCTCGCGTGTGCGGTCGGCGTGGTGATCGCTGCGACGTTCGCCCTCGTCGTCCTTCCCGCTGCGCTCGTGCTGTTCGGCCGGTGGGTGTTCTGGCCGCGCGTGCCCCACGTGGGCGACGCCGTCCTGGTCGACTCGCGCGGCGTGTGGCGCCGGGTCGGCGACGCCGTCGCCCGCCGGCCGCGCACGTTCGTCGTCGCCACGGTCGCCGGCCTGGCGGTCCTGGCCACCGGCACCCTGTCCATCACCACCGGGCTCGACCCGGCCGACCAGTTCCTCGAGCAGCCCGAGGCCATCGCGGCGGCGGAGCGCCTCGGCGAGTCCTTCCCCGCCGGCACCAGCGACCCCGTGCAGGTCCTCACCCGCGAGAAGCCCGACCAGGTCCTCGCCGCGGTCGAGGAGGTGGACGGCGTCGACTCGGCGCGCATCACCAGCACCGGCGACGGCATCGCGCGCATCGACGCCGTGCCCGACGCCGCGCCCGGCAGCGACGGCGCCCAGGCCGTCGTGCTCGACGTCCGCGACGCGGTCGCCGACTTCGACGACACCCACGTCGGCGGCGGCGACGCCGAGGCCCTCGACGCCGAGGAGTACGCCGCCAGCGACCGGAAGCTGATCCTGCCGCTCATCCTGCTGCTCGTGCTCGGCGCGCTGCTCCTGCTGCTGCGCTCGATCGTCGCCCCGCTGCTGCTCGTCGCGACGGTCGTGGCGACGTACGCCGCGAGCATGGGCGCGTCGTGGTGGCTCTTCCAGACGGTGTTCGGCTTCGAGGCGATGGACACCGGGGTGCCGCTGCTGGCGTTCCTGTTCCTCGTCGCGCTCGGCGTGGACTACAACATCTTCCTCGTCACCCGGGCCCGCGAGGAGGCGCGCGACCACGGCACCCGAACCGGCATGCTGCGCGCGCTGACCGCCACCGGCGGCGTCATCACCAGCGCCGGCATCCTGCTCGCCGCCGTGTTCGCCGTCCTCGGCGTGCTACCGCTCGTGGTGCTCGCCCAGCTCGGCGCGATCATCTTCGTCGGCGTGCTCCTCGACACGCTCGTCGTCCGCACGGTGCTCGTCCCGGCGCTCGCCCTCACCCTCGGCGACACGTTCTGGTGGCCGCGCAAGGTGACGGGTCGGTAGTCATGGCGCGCTGTCGGTTTCCCCGCTCGAGCGGGGAAACCGTCACTTGGAGGCCTTTGCAACGGCCTCCAAGTGCGCGACTCGCCCTCCAAGTACGTCGCGAGCACGTCGCGTGCACCCTTGCCTCCGCGAGTCGGCACCCGCACCCCAACCCGCGCGCTCGGCGCCCGACGTCGTCTGGACCGACGAGCGAGCAAGCGCGACGAGCGCAGCGAGGCAGCTCGGGAGCGAGGAGGGAAGACGACGTCTTCAGGGGCGCCGAGCACGCGCGAGCGGAGCGAGCGCCATCAGGCACCGCCGAGCACGCGCGAGCGGAGCGAGCGCCAAACAGTCAGCCCTCGCGGCCGCTGATCGCCGTCGCCACCCGCTTCGTCACGTCGGGGTGGAACACGCTCGGGATGATGAACGCCGCGTGCAGCTCCTCTGCGCTCACGGTGTCGGCGATCGCCTGGGCGGCGCGCAGCAGCATGTCGACGGTCACCTCGGAGGCGCCGGCGTCGAGGAGGCCGCGGAAGACGCCGGGGAAGGCCAGCACGTTGTTGATCTGGTTGGGGTAGTCGGAGCGGCCGGAGGCCACCACGGCGGCGTACTTGTCGGCCTCGGCCGGGTCGACCTCCGGGTCGGGGTTGGCGAGGGCGAAGACGACCGGCTTGGGCGCCATGGTCGGGATCCACTCGGGGTCGAGGATGCCCGGTGCCGAGACGCCGACGAAGACGTCGGCGTCGACGAGGACCTCGCGCAGCGACCCGGTCGCCCGGCGCGGGTTGGTGGCGGCGGCCAGGTCGGCGTGGGCGGCGGAGAGCGACTCGTCACCCGCGGCGAGGGCGCCCTCGCGGTCGACGACGACGACGTCCTTCGCGCCCGCGGCGAGGAGCAGCGTGACGATGGCGGTGCCGGCGGCACCGGCGCCGGAGACGACGATCCGCACCTCGGCGAGCTGCTTCTCCACGCAGCGCAGTGCGTTGGTCAATGCCGCGAGCACGACGATCGCGGTGCCGTGCTGGTCGTCGTGGAACACCGGGATGTCGAGCGACTCGCGCAGCCGGGCCTCGATCTCGAAGCAGCGCGGGGCCGCGATGTCCTCGAGGTTGATGCCGCCGAAGCCGGGCGCGATCATCTCGACGGCCTTGACGATCTCGTCGGTGTCCTGGCTGGCCAGGCAGATCGGCCACGCGTCGATGTCGGCGAACCGCTTGAACAGCGCGGCCTTGCCCTCCATCACCGGCATCGCCGCGCCGGGACCGATGTTGCCGAGGCCCAGGACGGCCGAGCCGTCGGTGACGACGGCGACGGAGTTGCCCTTGATGGTGAGCTTGCGGACGTCCTCGGGGTTGTCGTGGATCGCCATCGACACGCGGCCGACGCCGGGCGTGTAGGCCATCGAGAGGTCGTCGCGGGTGCGCAGCGGGACCTTGGACTGCACACTGATCTTGCCGCCGAGGTGGAGCAGGAACGTGCGGTCGCTGACCTTGTGCACCTGCACGCCCTCGACCTCGGACACGGCCGCGACGAGCTCCTGCGAGTGGGTGGCGTCGGCGGCCGAGCAGGTCACGTCGACGGTGAGCCGGTCGTGGCGCGACTCGGCGACGTCGATCGCGGTGACGACGCCACCGTTCTTCGCGATGGTGGTCGCGACGGCGCCCACGACGCTGTGGTCGGCCGCGGCGTACAACCGCATGGTGATCGAGTACGACGACGCGGTTGCTGCCATGCCCGCACCCTCCCCCCCGCGTGGGGTTACGGGCAAGTCACCTGCGACTAGGCTCAGGTTGTGGACACAGAGTTCATCGACGTTCCCGACAACCACCGCTACGAGCTGCGATCCGGCGACCAGCTCGTCGGCTTCATCGACTACCGCCTGCACGGCGACGTGATCCGGTTGATCCACACCGAGGTGCCGTCCGCCTTCAGCGGCCAGGGCCACGCCTCGACGCTGGCCCGCTCCGCACTCGACGACGCCCGCTCGCGCGGGTTGACGGTGCGTCCCGACTGCCCCTACGTGGCGTCGTACATCAAGAAGCACCCCGAGTACGCCGACCTCGTCGCGTCGTAGCCGTCCCTCGAGCGCCGACGAGCCCGACCACAGGACCTCCCGGAGGACCCCGATGACCACGCCCACCCACCGCCGGATGCGCTCGGCCAGCATCTCGCTGGGCATCACCGCACTGATGGCCAGCAGCCTGACCGGGTGCGCCTCGAGCGCCGACTACGCCGCCGTGTGCGTCGATCCGGACACCCAGGAGCGCGTCGACGACGACCAGTGCGACGACGCCTCCGAGGACGGCGGCGGCGGCAGCGGCTTCTTCTGGTACTACCTCGCCGCGAGGTCGATCGTGCCCGCCGTCGGCCAGACCGCGACCGGTGGCACCTACCGGGGCAGCACCCTCAACGGCACGGTGCAACGCGGTGGCCTCCCCACCACCGGCGGCTCGACCGTGAAGTCCGCGACCACCAAGGGTGGCTTCGGCGGCAGCTCGCGCGGCTTCGGCTGAGCCGGACCGTCCCGCACCCGACCACCCAGCCACCTGCACCGCACCAGGAGACTTCCCGTGACCGACCTGTTCGACGCCCTCCTCCACGCCGTCGCGTACGCCCTCGTCGGGGGCGTGATGCTCGTGGTGGCCTACTACGTGCTCGACCTCGCGACGCCCGGCCACCTCGGCACCCACCTCCGCGGCGTCGACGAGAACGGCAACGAGTCGGTGCACGCCCACTCCAAGGGCGCGGGCGTGGTCACCTCGGCGTGGCTGGTCTCCAACGCCGCGGTGCTCTTCACCGCCATCTGGACCAACGGCGAGACCTCGCTCGGCTCCGCGCTGCTGTGGACGGTCGCCTTCGGCGCGGTCGGCATCGCCCTCAACACCCTCATGTTCTTCGCCGTCGAGGCCATCACTCCGGGCGACCTGCGCCAGATCGTCACCGCCCCCGGGCCGGTACGCCCCCTCGCCCAGGTCGCCGCGGCCGTCGCCCTCTCGGTCGGCGCCATCGTGTGCGCCAGCATCGCCTGATCGGGCCGGGGTCGACTGATGTGGCGGCACCGGTCGCGGCCGCGTGAGGGCTGGCGCGACACCGTCGTGGAGCAGGGGCTGGTCTTCCCGACCACGAAGATGCCCGACGGCTCCGAGCTGCCGTACTGGAACGAGTCGGCCTGGTACGAGGTCACCATGGAGGAGGTGGAGGCGCTCGAGGCGGCCACCGAGGAGCTGTGGGCGATGTGCCTGCAGGCCGTCGCCCACATGGCGACGACGATGACCGACGAGCGGCTCGGCCTCCCGCCCGGCTCCCTGGGCGTCGTACGACGCTCGATCGAGGCCGACGACCCGGCGCTCTACGCGCGCTTCGACCTCGCGTACGGCGCCGACGGGTCGATCAAGATGCTCGAGATCAACGGCGACACCCCGACCGGCCTCGTGGAGACCGGGATCGTCCAGTGGAACTGGATGGAGGACGTGATGCCGGAGATGGACCAGTGGAACTCGGTCCACGACCGGCTGGTCGCCGGGTGGCGCAAGCTGCGGCGCTCCGGGCACTTCGACGGCGACCGGATGCACTTCCTCTACGACCTCGGCGAGGAGGACTCCTACGACGGCGGTGAGATGGAGATGACCGTCCACTACCTGATGGACACCGCCGTGCAGGCCGGCTGGATCACGATGGCGCACCCGATGGCCGAGGTCGGCTGGAACCCGGAGACCCGCGACTACCGCGACGTCCACGACGAGCCGCTGCGCAACGCCTTCAAGCTCTACGCCTGGGAGGAGATGCTGGCCGAGCCGTTCGGCCGCTTCGTCGTCGAGCAGCAGGAGTCGCGCCCGACGCGGTGGGTCGAGCCGGCATGGAAGGCGCTGCTCAGCACCAAGGCGCTGCTGCCCGTGCTGTGGGAGCTCTTCCCGCGCCACCGCCTGCTGCTCCCGGCGTACTTCGACGAGCCGCGCGACCTCGAGCGCTGGGTCGCCAAGCCGCTGCACGGGCGCGAGGGCGACAACATCCGCATCCACCTCGACGACACCCTCGAGGACGTCGTGATGCCCGGCGGGTACGGCGCCGAGGGCTGGGTCTACCAGGCCTACACGGACCTGCCGAGCTTCGAGGGCAACCGCGTTGTACTCGGCTCGTGGATCGTCGACGGCGAGGCCGCCGGGATGCTGGTGCGGGAGTCGGACAACCTCGTCACCGACTACTTCTCCCGCGTCGCGCCCCACGTCATCAGCGACGGGCTCGCACCCTCGGAGGAGCAGGTGGCGCAGTGGCTGGCCGAGCGTGTCGGCCCCGACGCGCCCTCGCTCGGCCGGCTCTAGTCGTCCAGCGCGTCCAGCTCCGACAACGCCGACTTCCAGCGCTCCCGGCGCTGCGCGTCGGTCTGCTCCCACCAGGGCGTGCCGCGCTCACCGAGCCCGACCTTGGCCAGGCGGGTCCGGTTCCGGGTCGCCTCGAGCTCGGCCTCCGACGACGCCGTGCGCACGCCGGACCGGCCGCGGCCCAGGTGCGACGTCAGCCGCGCGAGGGCGTCCGCCGGGATCGTCGGGTCCGTACGCCGCCAGCGCCGGCCGTCGACGACCAGCCACTTCTCTTCCTCGGTCGGCTCCGCCATGTCGCCCAGTCTGCCGCTGGCCCTGTCGGCCAGGGTCCGGGGGTGCGGGTGGACCGGCCGTTCACCACCATCGACCCCATGCCAGCCGTAGACACCGGCCCGCTCACCGTGGGACTGCTGGGCCTCGGGGTCATCGGGCAGGTCCACCTCCACACGCTCGCAGCGCGGCAGGACGCGACAGTCGTCCTCACCGCCGACCCCTCGCCCACGGCCCGGGAGACCGCGGGCGTGCCGGCGTACGACGGGCTCGACGCCGTGCTGGCCGACCTGCGGTCCGGTCGGGTCGAGGAGCCCGACCTGTTCGTGGTGGCCACCCCGACCAGCACGCACCTCGACCTGGTGGAGCGGCTGCTCGACCACACCGGTGCGGACGTGCTCTCGGAGAAGCCGCTGACCGAGGACCCGGTGGCGCTCGACGCGCTCGAGGCACGCGGCGACGCCGCCGCACGGGTCCGGGTGGTCAACCACTTCGCGTTCTCCCCCGAGGTCGGGTGGGGCGTCGGGCTGGTGGCGGCGCGCGGCTGGGGCGAGCCGGCCGTCGTCGTGTCGACCTTCAACGACCCCTACGTCTCGATGGCGCCGACCCGGCGCGCGAGCTACGTCTCGACCTGGGTCGACTCCGGCCCCAACCAGCTCGGCCTGCTCGCCCGGTTCGTGACCGGGTGCGAGGTGCGCGCCCACGGCGCGGCGCCCGACGGGTCGCGCTCGGTCACCGAGGTCGGCTTCGCCACGGGCACGGGCATCCTGAGCGCCAACTGGCACACCGGTGACAGCAGCAAGCAGACCTCGCTGCGGTGGGACGGCGGCCGCGAGGTCCTGCTCGACCACACCGCCATGACCGGGCTGGCGCTCGACGGGGGCACGCCGGTGGAGCACGTCGGACACGACGGCACCGTCGACCGCAAGACTGCCCACTACTCCGCGATGTACGACACCTACCTCCGCGACCGCGACGACCCGCTCCTCTCCCTGGCGCACGCCCGGTCGACGGCTGCGCTGCTCCGGCAGGCCGTCGGTGCGCCGGCTGTGGCGTCGCTCGTGTGGCGGTAGCCGCTGACCCGGCGGGGCTAACGCACCACCGAGTCGGTGATCGTCCGGCTCGCTCCGAGGAAGAAGATCCCCGGGATCGTCTCGAACCCGTCGCTCGGGTTGTCGGTCAGCCGCGAGCCGTCGATGGTGAGCGTGCCGGTGCGGTCGTTGGAGACGAAGAAGATCGCGCCGCCGCCCTCACGGGCGCGGTTGCCGGTGATCGTCGAGTCCTCGACGGTCAGGTGGATGTCGTCGCCGTCCAGGTAGATCGCGCCGCCCGAGCCACCGCCGGGGGTGCCGGGTCGCGCCGGGTTGGCGCCGCGCCCGATCGCCCGGTTGCCCGTGAACGTCGAGGAGGAGATGCGCCACGAGACGCCGATGCTGCTCAGCGCCGAGCCGTTGCTGCACCGGCCACCGGTGAAGGTGGAGCGGCGTACGACGACGGGGCGGTCGCGGTGCTGGTCGAGCACCCGGACCGCGGCTCCGCCCACGTCGGGGCCGGTGCCGTCGCAGCGGTTGCCGGCGAAGGTCGAGTCGACGATGGTCAGCCGGCCGCCGCGCACGAACACCGCGCCGCCACCGCCCCCGTCGGTCGTCTCCCCCGTGCTGTTGCCGCGGACGAGGCGCATCCGCTTCACGACGAGCCGCGGCTCGGCCTGGTCGTTGCAGTGCGACGTCGTCCACTTCTGTGCGCGGTCGCAGGTGTTCATGTAGAGGATCCGCCGCCTGCCCTCGCCGCTGAGCGTGACCAGGCCGCCGCCGTCGAGGACGACGCGCGCGGAGGTGTTGACCACCTTCGCGGTCCGCTTCATCGCGATCGTGACGGGGGACGGACCGCAGTCGAAGCCGATCACGCCGCCCTTCGCCACGGCTCGTACGACCGCGCGCGAGGTGCACGACGCGGGCGTGCCGGAGCCGACGACCACGTCGGGCGTTCGGCTGAGGGGTCTCGTGACAGGCGCCAGGGCGCCTTCCTCGACCAGCGACGATGCTGCCGCGGGCGCCGCCGACGCCACCACCGCCGCGACGACCGCCGCGACGAGGGCGCCGGCCCGGGTCACAGCGCCTTCTCGATGTCGTCGGACAGCTTCTCCGGCTCGGTCTGCGGGGCGTACCGGTCGATGACCTGACCGTCGCGGCCGACGAGGAACTTGGTGAAGTTCCACTTGATCTTGCTGCCGAGCAGGCCGCCCTTGGAGTCCTTGAGCCACTCGAAGAGCGGGTGCGCGTCGTCGCCGTTGACGTCGACCTTGGAGAACAGCGGGAACGTCACGCCGAAGTTGCGCTCGCAGAAGTCGGAGATCTCCGCCTCGTCGCCCGGCTCCTGGTTGCCGAACTGGTCGCAGGGAAAGCCGAGGACGACCAGGCCTTGGTCGGCGTAGGTGTCCTGGAGCTGCTGCAGGCCCTTGTACTGGCCGGTAAACCCGCACTGCGAGGCGGTGTTCACCACGAGCACGACCTTGCCGTCGTACTGGGCGAGGTCGGTGTCGGTGCCGTCGATCGCGGCGGCCGAGAAGTCGGAGAGAGAGGTCATGCCCCAGAGTCTGCCAGCGGCGTCGGCACGAACGGATCGCCGAACCGCTCGCCGAACACCCATTCCTCCAGCGGCCTGCGCGCGCGGTCGCGCCGGTCGCGGGCGGCGGTGCGCTCGTCGACCTCGGCGGGGTCGCCCGGCACGCCGACCGCGATGCCGGTGAGCACCAGGTGGGTGGCGGGCACGCCGAGCGCCTCGGCGAGCGCCTCGTGGTCGAAGCCGGCGAACTGGTGGGCGTGCAGGCCCATCGCCCCGGCCTGCAGGGTCAGGTGCGCCGCGGCCTGGCCGACGTCGTAGAGGGCGTGGTCGCTGTACGACGGCGCGTCCGGCTCGTCGCTCGCGCGCACCTGGGCGGTGGTGACGAAGACGACCGAGGCGCGCGGCACCCAGCCGGCGTTGCCGCGGCTCAGGGTCGCGACGAGCCGGTCGTGCTGCGGGGTGCCGGGGACGCAGACGAAGAACGCCCAGGGCTGGGTGTTGCCCTTGCTCGGCGCCCACTGGGCCGCGCGCAGCAGGGTCTCGATCTCGGTGCTGCTCAACCGGTGCGCGTCGTCGTACACGCTCGGGCTCCACCGCGACCGCAGCGGCTCGGCCAGGCCGGCGGCGGAGGGATGGGGGGTGCGGTCGGTCACGCCGCCGAGTATGCCGACCGCCCGGACGCCGCAGCCGTCGAGGGCGCCGCGGCGGTCCCGCGCCTCACGCGGGGGCGGGGGCCAGCACGGGGAGCGCGACGTCGGGCGCCGGGTGGCGACGGCGACCGACCAGCTTGATCACCTCGTCGACGACGACGAGCGAGGCGGCGAGGCCGGTGCAGATGCACCACTGGGCGAAGGTCAGTCCCGTGGTGCCGAAGAGGCGCTGCAGGAAGTCGATGCTCGTGACGAGGATGATGGCCAGGAGGGCGATCCCGTAGCGCCGCAGCTGCGTCACGGCCGGGAGGGCGTCCCGGTCGAAGATCGTGTTCACCTGGTCGCGGCTCAGCAGCGCCCCCGCCAGGTGGAACAGCGACAGCGTCGTGAGCAGCATCGTCGCGGCGACCAGGGCGCCCTCCTGGGCGTCGCCGATCTGGTACGCCACCAGCGCCCCGATCGTCATCACGGCACCCTGGATGCACAGGCGGATCCAGTTCGCGCGCGAGAGGACCGGGGCCCCCACCGGGCGTGGCGGGCGGGCCATCAGGCCGCGTGCCGGCTGGTCGAACCCGAGGGCGATCGCGAGCGGGATGTCCACGACCATGTTGAGCCACAGGATCTGAAGCGGGTTCAGGGGTGAGCCGTTGGCGATGTCGAGGACGCCGGCAGCGAGGAAGACGGCGATGTAGGCCACCAGGGTCGACATCTGGAACCGCAGGTACTTCAGCAGGTTGTCGTAGAGGGTCCGGCCGTACGACACCGCTCCGACGATGGTGGCGAAGTTGTCGTCGGTCAGGATCATCACGGCGGCCTGCTTGGAGACCTCCGTGCCGGTGATGCCCATCGCGACACCGATGTCCGCGGTCTTCAGCGCCGGTGCGTCGTTGACGCCGTCGCCGGTCATCGCGACCACGTTGTCCATGCGCTTGAGCAGGGTCACCAGGCGGACCTTGTCCTCCGGCGCCACCCGGGCGATGACGCCGATGTCGTCCAGCTGCCCGAGCAGCTCCTCGTCGGTCATCGAGGCGAACTCGTGGCCCGTCACCGCCCGGCCCGGGATGCCCAGCTCGGTGGCGATGGCGGCCGCGGTGCTGGCGTGGTCGCCGGTGATCATCCGCACCCGGATGCCGGCGTCGCGGCACTCCGCGATCGCCGCCTTGGCCTCGGCGCGCGGCGGGTCGACGATGCCGACCATCGCGAGGAGGGTGAGGTCGTGGACGTGGTCGATCAGGTCGCCGCCGGCCTGGAGGACCTGCGGGTCGAGGTCGCGCTGCGCGACGACCATGACACGTTCACCGGCGTTGGCGATCTGGTCGTTCGCGTCGAGGGCCAGGTGCTGGTTGTCCGGGGTGATCGGCAGCAGGGTCCCGTCGGGGCTCCGGAAGGTGGTCGCGCGGGCGATCAGCACGTCCGGTGCGCCCTTGACGTAGCAGCGGACGACGGCGCGGCCGTCGTCCGCCGTCATCTCGTGGAACGTCGCCATGAACTTGTAGTCGGAGTCGAACGGCACCTCGGCGACCCGTGGCAGCGCGGCGCGGGTCCCGGCGATGTCCAGCCCGCCCTTCTCGCCCAGCACGATCAGCGCACCCTCGGTCGGGTCGCCGATCAGGCTCTCCCCGTCGAGCACCGCGTCTGCGCACAGCACCATCGGCAGGAGGTAGGGGTCGAGGTCGTGGTTCTGCCCGCCGACGTGGCTGATCTCGCCGACCGTGCTGTAGCCCTCGCCGGAGACGGTGAAGCGGTTCTGTCCGGGGATGAGCAGCTGCCGGGCGGTCATCTTGTTGAGGGTCAGGGTGCCGGTCTTGTCGGAGCAGATCGCGGACGTCGAGCCCAGCGTCTCCACCGCCGGCAGCCGCTTGACGATGGCGTGCCGGTTGGCGATCTCCCGGGTGCCCATCGACAGCAGGGCGGTCACCACGGCAGGGAGGCCGGTCGGGATGGCGGCCACGGCGAGCGCGACGCCGGTGACGAAGAGCGTGTCGAACGACTCGCCACGTGCCAGACCCAGCATCAGGACCAGCAGCAGCGCGATCCCGGCGATGCTCGCGATGATCTTGGACAGCGAGTCGAGCTGCTTCTGCAGCGGCGTCTTGCTGGTCTCGGCGCTGGCGAGCATGTTGGCGATGTGGCCGATCTCGGTCTGCATGCCCGTGGCCGTCACGATCATCTCGCCGCGCCCGCGGGTGACCGAGGTGTTCATGTACGCCATGCAGGTGCGGTCGCCGAGCGGCACGTCCTCCCCCATGACGGGCTCGACCGACTTCCCGACCGGCAGGCTCTCGCCGGTGAGCGCCGCCTCCTCGATCTCCAGCGTCGCGGCGAGGGTGACGCGGCCGTCGGCGGGGATCAGGTTGCCCGCCTCCACGAGCACGACGTCGCCGGGCACCAGCTCCTGGGCGTCGATCTCGACGGCCTGACCGTCGCGGCGCACCCGCGCGATCGTCTTCATCATCTGGGCCAGCGCCTTGACGCTCTCCTCCGCCTTGGACTCCTGGCGGAGCCCGATCACGGCGTTGAACACCGTCAGCCCGGCCAGCAGCACCGTCGTCCCGGTCTCCTGCGTCACGATCTGGTTGACCACGGCCGCCACCAGGAGGATGACCTGCATGAAGTCCTGGTACTGGCGCAGGAAGGCCTTCACGCCGGACTCCTTGGCGGTCTCCGAGAGACGGTTGGCGCCCATGGACTCCAGCCGCGCCCTCGCCTCCTGGGCGGACAGACCGGTCTCGGGGACGACCCCGAACGCCTGCGCGACCTGAGCCGCGTCGGCGCTGACCGGGTCGATCGCCGGGCTCGCGGCACCGGGCACTGCATGCTGCGTCGTCATCAGCGACTCTCCTGTCGTCTACGTCGGACGTTGCCGCGCCGTTCCGTCGATCGAACGTAGGCGCCGACAGGGAGGAGCGCCTCACCCAGAGCGGAGTAGTTTCCGCCTCGGGAACGCACAGGGCCCCGACCGTCGGTCGGGGCCCTGTCACTTGTGCGCGAGGGGGGATTTGAACCCCCACGCCCTTTCGGACACTGCGACCTGAACGCAGCGCGTCTGCCGTTCCGCCACTCGCGCGAGAAGCGGGCTCAGGCTACCCCACCGCTGACGGGCCTTCCCAATCGGCCGGACGCCGGGGCGCCACCGTGGCGCAGCAGCGCCCGGCCGGTACGCTCGGCCGCACCGGTCGGGCGGTCGTTGATGCCTGCCCACCACGACGGTTCGACGAGAGGAGGCCTGACGATGAACCCCCTGCAGCGCTTCGAGCAGCGGCTCGAGACCGTGATCTCCGGTGTCTTCGCCCGGGCCTTCCGCAGCGCCGTGCAGCCCGTCGAGATCGCCGCCGCGCTCCAGCGCGAGTGCGACAACAACGCGCAGGTGCTGAGCCGGCAGCGCCGGCTGGTCCCCAACGACTTCCACGTCGAGCTGTCCGCCACCGACCTCGAGCGCATCGTCGGCCTCGGCCGCGCGCTCGAGCAGGATCTCGTCGACCAGCTGCAGGACCACGCCGACGCCCAGGGCTACGTCTTCACGGGGCCGATCAGCATCGCCTTCGAGTCCGCCGACGACCTGACCACCGGCCGCTTCCGGATCCGGTCCAAGGCGCAGGCGAGCGTCACCGACAACGACCAGCGCACCCGCACCCGCTCCTCCCACGCCACGCTCGAGGTCAACGGCACCCGCCACCCGCTGCGCCCGCCCGGCCTGGTGGTCGGTCGCGGCACCGAGGCCGACCTGCGGATCAACGACCCCGGCGTGAGCCGGCGCCACCTCGAGCTCGAGGTCAGCATCGACGGTGTGGAGGCGGTCGACCTCGGCTCGACCAACGGCATCCTCGTCGACGGGTCGAAGGTGGCTCGCGCCCGGCTGCGCGACGGGTCGACGATCCGCATCGGCCACACCGAGATGACGGTCCGCATCGACGGCGGACGTGACGAGGCCGGGGGCTGGAATGTCTGAGCTGACCCTCTTCCTGATCCGCATGGCGTTCCTGGCGATCCTGTGGATCTTCGTGCTGTCCGCGATCTCGGTGATCCGCTCCGACATGTTCGGCGCGCGGGTCCCCGAGACGGCGCGCAACGGCGCCCCCGCTCCTGCCCGCAAGGGCAAGGCCGGCGCGAAGGCCGCGAAGAAGCCGCGCCGCGGCGCGCCCACCCACCTGCTCGTCGTCGAGGGCGAGAACCCCGGCACCCGTGCCGAGCTCACCGACGCCCCGCTCCTCATCGGCCGCGGCAGCGACGCGGCGATCAAGCTCGACGACGACTACGTCTCCACCCGCCACGCCCGCGTCGCCGCGAGCGGCGACGAGTGGTTCGTCGAGGACCTCGGCTCGACCAACGGCACCTACGTCGGCCCCGTCCGCATCACGCAGCCCACCACCATCGGTCTCGGCGTCCAGGTCCGCGTCGGCAAGACGATCCTGGAGCTGCGGAAGTGATGTACCTGCACTACTCCGCGATCTCCGACGTCGGCCGCGTGCGCCGCGAGAACCAGGACAGCGGCTACGCCGGTCCGTGGCTGCTGACCGTCTGCGACGGCGTCGGCGGCGCGGTCCGTGGCGACCTCGCCTCGAGCACCGCGGTGCAGGCGCTGCGCAAGCTCGACCAGGAGCCGGACGACGACATCCTCGGCCAGGTGGCCGGTGCCGTGCACCGCGCCGACGACCGGATCGCCGAGCTGGTCGAGGAGGACCCCGCCCTCAACGGCACCTCCACCACCGCCACCGTCGCGCTCTTCGACGGCACCCGCTTCGGGGTCGGTCACATCGGCGACAGCCGCGCCTACCTCTACCGCCGCGGAGAGCTGCGCCAGCTCACCCACGACCACACGTTCGTCCAGTCGCTCATCGACGAGGGCAGGATCACCGAGGAGCAGTCGCGGACCCACCCGCACCGCAACCTCATCCTCAAGGCGCTCGACGGCATCCGCCACGAGGAGCCCGACCTCTTCGAGTTCCCCGCCGAGCCCGGGGACCGCGTCTTCCTCTGCAGCGACGGCGCGTGCGGCACGCTCAGCCACGACCGGATGGCCGAGATCCTCGGCACCGGCACCCCCGACTTCGCGGCCGTGGAGCTCGTCCGCGCGAGCCTCGAGGCCGGCAGCACCGACAACGTCACCTGCCTCGTCGCCGACGTCTCCGAGGAGGCGCCGCCCGAGGACCTCGCCCCCCTGCTCGTCGGTGCGGCCGCCGACCTCCCCCGGCGCCTGCCGCTCGGCGGCGCGGTTGGCGGGCTGTTCCGCGGTCACCGCTCCGGCGACACCGGTGAGATCCCGCCGGTCCCGGACGACGTGCCTGCGGGCGCCTACGTCGCCGACCCGATCGACCCCGAGGCCGCGCGCTACGCGCCCCGCGACCCCGGTCGCTACGCCTGGCTGCGCCGGCTGCTGGTGGCCACCGCGCTGCTCGGCCTGGGCTGGGTCGTGCTGGCCGCCGGCTGGTCGTGGAGCCAGCAGCAGTTCTACGTCGCCGAGGACGACGGGAAGGTCACGATCTTCCGCGGGATCGACGCCAGCTTGCCCGGCGTATCGCTCTCTCACCCCTACGAGGTCACCGACGTCGAGCTGACCCGGCTCAGCGACATCGACGCCGAGACGGTCCGCGAGGGCATCGAGTCCGACGACCTGGAGGACGCGCGGCTGACCGTGGACAACTACGCCGCGCGCCAGGAAGTCGACTGACGGGCCTGCTGCGATGAGTCAGACCGGGACCCTCATGGGCTTCGTGCACCGGCGCCGCCGGGGCGCGGAGCTGTTCCTGCTGGTGCTCGCCCTCGCGGTCGGCATCGGCGCCTACGCCGCCGTCGGCCTCGGGGTCGAGGGAGCCGTGCCCGCAGACATCCTCGGCTACGGGGGCTGGCTGACGGGACTGATCGTGGCGGCCCACGTGACGGTCCGCTTCGTGGCCCCGTACGCCGACCCGGTGCTGCTTCCCCTCGTCGCCGCCCTCAACGGCCTCGGGCTCGCCGTGCTGCGCCGTCTCGACCTGACCTACGAGGCGTCGGGCGACCCGCACACCTTCGCGCGTCAGCAGCTCACCTGGATGACGCTCGGCGTGATCCTCTTCATCGCCACGCTGATCCTGCTGCGCGACCACCGGGTGCTCCAGCGGTTCACCTACACCGCCGGCCTGATCGGCATCCTGCTGCTGATCCTGCCCTTCCTCCCCCTCGTCGGTCGGGAGATCAACGGCGCCCGCATCTGGATCAACGTGGCCGGCTTCAGCTTCCAGCCCGGTGAGGTCGCCAAGGTGATGCTGGTGATCGCGTTCGCCGGCTACCTCGTGCTCCACCGCGACGCCCTGGCGCTCGCCGGGCGCCGCGTCCTGTTCGTCGACCTGCCGCGCGGACGCGACCTCGGCCCGATCCTGGCGATGTTCGGGGTGTCGATGATGATCCTGGTCCTGCAGAACGACCTCGGGTCCTCGCTGCTGTTCTTCGGCCTCTTCCTCGCGATGCTCTACGTCGCCACGGAGCGGGCCGGCTGGCTCGTCGTCGGCGGACTGCTGTTCGGAGCCGGCGCGCTGGCGGCGTACACCTTCGTCGGCAACGTGCAGAACCGCTTCAACTTCTGGCTGCACCCGATGGACTACTACGACGCCTCGCCCGGCAGCTACCAGCTCGTCGAGGCGCTGTTCGGCCAGGGCTGGGGCGGCCTCATCGGTCGCGGCTTCGGCAACGGCTTCCCCGAGCGGGTGCCGTTCGCCTACTCCGACTTCATCCTCTCGACCATCGGCGAGGAGCTCGGCCTGACCGCGATCATGGCGGTGATCCTCTGCTACGGCCTGATCGTGGAGCGGGCGCTGCGGATCGCGCTCATCTCGCGCGACGGCTTCGGCAAGCTGATGGCCGTCGGCCTCGGGACGATCATCGCGCTCCAGGTCTTCGTCGTCATCGGCGGCGTCACCGGCCTGATCCCGCTGACCGGCCTGACCACCCCGTTCCTGTCGTACGGCGGCTCCTCGCTCGTCGCCAACTGGGTCGTCATCGCGCTGCTGCTCCGCATCTCCGACCAGGCTCGTCGTCCCACCCCCCGCCTCGACCCCGTCGACGAGGCGGGCGAGGACAGCGAGACGACCCAGGTGGTGAAGCTGCGGTGAACAAGCCCATCCGCGTCGTCTCGGTCTTCTGCCTCGCGCTCTTCATGGCGCTGCTCGTCAACGTCACCTACCTGATGTACGTCCGCGCCGACACGCTCTCCGACGACCCGCGCAACCGCCGCATCATCACTGCCACGTTCTCCCGCGAGCGGGGGGCGATCCTCGTCGGCAAGGACGCCGTCGCCCGCAGCGTGCCGTCGGACGACAAGTACAAGTTCCAGCGCGTCTACCCCCAGCCGATGAAGTACGCCCCGATCACCGGCTACTTCTCCTGGTACGGGCAGACCGGGGTGGAGAGCTCCCAGAACTCCGTTCTCGCGGGCGACGACTCGCGACTGTTCGTCACGCGCCTCGTCGACCTGCTCAGCAACAGCGACCCCAAGGGCGGCAACGTGCAGCTGGCGGCGGACGCCGCCGCGCAGGACGCCGCGTGGGCGGGCCTCGAGGGCCTCCCGGGCGACGCGCAGGGTGCCGTGGTGGCGCTCGAGCCGACGACCGGGCGCGTGCTGGCGATGGCCTCGACGCCGACCTTCGACCCGAACAAGCTCGCCTCGCACGACTTCGGCGCCGTCGCCGACCTCAGCAAGGAGCTCAACGCCGACCCGCGCGAGCCGCTCATCAACCGGGCGATCGGCACGACGCTGCCCCCGGGGTCGACGTTCAAGCTGGTCACCGCCGCGGCCGCGATCGAGTCGGGCAACTACGACGCCGACTCGCAGGTCCCCGGCGGCTTCCGCTTCAAGCTGCCGCAGTCCACGACGACGGTCGGCAACTACGACGGCGGCAACTGCGGCGGCCGTCGGATCACCCTGACGCAGGCGCTGCAGGTCTCGTGCAACGTCACCTTCATGAGCCTGGCCAACGAGCTCGGCGTCGACGCGATGGCCGACCAGGCCGAGGCGTTCGGCTTCAACGACACCTCGCTGGAGGACCTCGGCGGCCAGGCCGAGTCGCTCTACCCGCGTGACCTCGACCCGCCGCAGACGGCCCTCTCGGGCATCGGCCAGTCGAGCGTCACCGCCACGCCGCTGCAGATGGCGATGGTCGCCGCCGCGATCGCCAACGACGGCGACGTGATGCGCCCCTACGTCGTCGACGAGGTCCGCGCCGCCAACCTGTCCGTGCTCGACCGCACCGACCCGCAGAGCATCAGCAAGGCGATCTCGAGCACCACCGCCGATGAGCTCACCTCGATGATGGTCGCGACCGTCGACTCCGGCACCGCCACCCCGGCGCAGATCCCCGGCGTGCAGGTCGCGGGCAAGACCGGCACCGCGCAGTCCACGGCCGACCGGCCGCCCTACGCGTGGTTCGTCTCCTTCGCCCCGGCCGACAATCCTCAGGTGGCCGTCGCCGTGCTGGTGCAGTCGAGCGACACCTCGCGCTCGGAGATCGGCGGCGGGCGCCTCGGCGGCCCGATCGCCAAGGCGGTCATGGAGGCGGTGATCAACCAGTGACGGCACTGACCCCGGGCGGCCACGTCGACGACGCCCACCGCTACCTCCTCGAGTCGCGCATCGCCACCGGCGGCATGGGCGAGGTGTGGTCGGCCCGCGACACCGTCCTGGACCGGCGCGTGGCGGTCAAGGTGCTCAAGCCCGAGTACGCCGACGACGCGCTCTTCCGCACCCGGTTCGAGACCGAGGCGCGCAACGCCGCCGCGCTGCACCACCCCGGCATCGCCGCGGTCTTCGACTACGGGCCGGGCGCACCCGACGACGGGTCGTCGACCCACCGCCCCTACCTGGTCATGGAGCTCGTCGACGGCCAGCCGCTCTCCGCCCTGCTGCGACCCGGGGCACCGCTCGACCCGGCCGCCACCCAGGAGCTCCTCGCCCAGGCCGCCGACGCCCTCGGCGTCGCCCACGCCGCCGGGATCGTGCACCGCGACGTGAAGCCCGCCAACCTGCTCGTCACCCCCGACCGCCGGATCAAGGTGACCGACTTCGGCATCGCGCGCGCAGCCGAGGGGATGGCGCTGACGCAGACCGGCGAGGTGATGGGCACGCCCGCCTACATCTCGCCGGAGCAGGCGGAGGGCACGTCGGCCACCGCGGCGTCCGACGTCTACTCCCTCGCCGTCGTGGCGTTCGAGTGCCTGGCCGGGCGCAAGCCGTTCGTCGCCGACACCCCGGTCGCCACCGCGATCGCCCACCTGCGCAACCCGGTCCCCGACCTGCCTGACACGGTGCCCGCCGACCTCGCGGCCGTCGTACGCCGTGGGATGGCCAAGTCGCCCGGGGAGCGCTTCCCCGACGGCGCCGCGTTCGCCCGGGCGTTGCGTTCCCCCGCCTCGGTGACCGGTGCAGGCGCTGCCACCGTCGTCGCGCCGGCCGCCGCAACGGACGGGAGCACGACGCAGGTCATGCCGGCGGGGGCTTCTGCTCCGATCCCGGCCCCGACGCCGACCCCGACGCCCGAGCCGGCGCCCGCCCGCCGTCGTACGACGCCGTGGCCGCTGCTGCTCGGCATCGCGGCCGTGGTGGCCGCCGTGCTGCTCGCCTTCTGGCTGGGCGCCCGCGACGACGAGCCCACCGGCTCGACCGGCGACAACACCCCATCGCAGGGTCAGTCGCCGTCGCAGGAGCCGACACCGACCCCCACCGAGACCCCGACCGAGACTCCCACCGAGACCGAGCCGGAGACCCCCACCGAGACTCCCACCGAGACTCCCACCGAGACCCCCACGGAGACTCCCACCGAGACCGAGCCGGCCACGGTCGAGGTCGACCCCGCGGCCTTCGTCGGGCGCGACCGCAAGGACGTCGAGAAGGAGCTGCGCGACCTCGGCCTCGAGCCGGTCGCCGTCGAGCTGGAGAACCCCGGCGACCAGCCGGACGACGCCGTGGAGTCGGTGGAGCCGAGCGGCACGCTCCAGGAGGGCGACCAGGTGACGGTGAGCTTCTGGAGCAAGATCCCGCCCGGCCAGCGACAAGACGACGAAGGGAACGACGAGGGATGACGCAGCCGGAGCCGACGCTCATCGGCGGCCGCTACGAGCTCGGCGAGCTCCTCGGCCGAGGCGGCATGGCCGAGGTCCGCAAGGGCAAGGACCAGCGCCTCGGTCGCACGGTCGCGGTCAAGCGGCTGCGCACCGACCTCGCGAGCGACGCCACCTTCCAGGCCCGGTTCCGCCGCGAGGCCCAGTCGTCCGCGTCGCTCAACCACCCCTCGATCGTCTCGACGTACGACACGGGCGAGGAGATGGCCACCGACGGGTCGGGCGTCGCCCAGCCCTACATCGTGATGGAGTGCGTCGAGGGGCGCACGCTGCGCGACATCCTGCGCGAGGGACGCAAGATCCTTCCCGAGCGGGCGCTCGAGATCACCGCCGGCGTGCTGTCGGCACTCGACTACAGCCACCGCGCCGGGATCATCCACCGCGACATCAAGCCC
This sequence comes from Nocardioides sp. GCM10028917, assembly GCF_042666175.1. Lineage (NCBI taxonomy): Bacteria > Bacillati > Actinomycetota > Actinomycetes > Propionibacteriales > Nocardioidaceae > Nocardioides > Nocardioides sp. GCM10028917. The sequence goes on along the minus strand of NZ_JBHTFL010000007.1, from coordinate 931,027 downwards.
GGCAACGTGATGCTCACGCCGTCGGGCGACGTGAAGGTGATGGACTTCGGCATCGCCCGCGCCATCTCCGACGCCTCGTCGACGATGACGCAGACCGCGGCCGTGGTCGGCACCGCGCAGTACCTCTCCCCCGAGCAGGCCCGCGGCGAGACGGTGGACTCACGGTCCGACGTCTACTCGACCGGCTGCATGCTGTACGAGCTCCTCACCGGCCGGCCGCCGTTCGTCGGCGACAGCCCGGTCGCGGTCGCCTACCAGCACGTGCGCGAGCCGGCGGCCCCGCCGTCCGACCTCGACGACCAGCTCGACCCCGAGATCGACGCGATCGTGATGAAGTCGCTGGCCAAGCGCGTCGAGGACCGCTACCAGAGCGCGGCAGCGATGAAGGCCGACATCGAGCGCTACCTCGCCGGCCACCCGATCCAGGCCCCCGCCGTGCCGCCGCCGGCGGAGACGCAGTACGTCCCCCCGGTCCCGCCGGGCGACGCGACCTCGACCATGGCCGCCTCGCCGCCGCCCCAGCGCGACGAGCCGTCGCGCAGCCGCGCCGGGTGGTGGGTCCTCGCCGGTATCCTGGTCGTGGCCCTCCTCGCGGGCGGTGCGTACCTGCTCAACGACATGCTGTTCGACGACGCGCCCGAGCGTTCCGCCGTGCCCAACGTCGTCGGCCTCACGGAGGACGAGGCGCGCCTCCAGATCGCCGATGCCGGCTTCACGGTCGGTCGGATCACCCGCGAGACGTCCGAGACGGTCGCGCCCGACACGGTCATCTCGCAGGACCCGAACCGCGACGTCTTCGCCGACCCCGGCGCCTCGGTCGACTTCGTGCTCTCGCTGGGCAGGCCCGAGGTGGAGGTCCCCTTCGTCGTCGGCACGCAGCGCAAGGAGGCGCGGGCCGCGATGCTCGCCCAGGACCTCAAGGTGCGCTTCCAGGAGCAGGACTCCGACGAGCCGCGCTACCAGGTCCTCAGCACCGACCCGCCCGCCGGCACGTCGGTCGAGGAGGGCACGACCATCACGATCGTGTTCTCCGACGGCCCCGAGAAGGTCCCGGACGTGCGCGGGCTGAAGCAGGGTCAGGCCGAGCGGGCCATCCGCGACGCGGGGTTCACCCCGGACGTCCGCACCGACGCAGCGTCCACCGAGCCCAAGGGCACGGTGGTCGACCAGATCCCGGCCGGCGGCACCGCCGACCAGGGCAGCACCGTGACGATCTTCGTCTCCGCGTTCGAGGAGCCGGTCGAGACGCCCACGGAGACACCCACGGAGACGCCGACCGAGCCGCTCCCGACGGAGACCGAGACGCCCACCGTGCCTCCCACCGAGACGCCGGAGACCCCGCCGACCCCGTAGCCGGCGCGCCGCTGCGGTCCCCGGATATCCGGTGACCACCCCGCTTTGCACCCGAGATCTCGACCGCGAAGTCCGAGTCTCGGGTGCTCAGTCGTCCGACCGCCCCACAGCACGACGTACGCGCGATGAAGGCCCTCGGGAGCCGACGAGGCCGGACTATCCCGGGATGGGGGTCGCGTAGGTGAGGTCGAGCAGGCCCTCGTACGGCGGCGCGACGGCCGAGTCGAGGCGGGTCATGTCCCACGAGACGCCGCCGCCGGGCACGAGGGTGTAGTCGCGGTAGGTCGCGAGGATGGGGTCGGTGGTGAGCTCGGCCTCCATCGCGGCCGGGTCGCCGATGCCGACGATCACGTAGGGCGGCGAGTAGGGGATGCCGTGGAGGGTGACCTGGTTGCCCTCGCACTTGATGCCGGTCGTGGAGATCAGCCGCTGCCCCTGGATGGTGACCGCCTCGGCGCCGGCGTTCCACATGGCGTTGGCCACGGCCTGGATGTCCTGCTGGTGCACCACCAGGTCGTTGGGGTCGCCCTCGTAGGCAAGGCGCGACTCCTCCGAGGCGTCGTCGAGCGAGACCTGCACGGCCTGGCCGGTCTTCTCGGTCAGCCCCGCGGGGTCGGAGAGCGTGGCGATCTGGTCCTGCGCCCGCTTGACCGACCGGTCGCCGAGCTGCGTGCTCAGCGCTTCCACCTCGGCGTTGAGCGAGCCGGCCTCCGCGGTGAGCTGGGCGGCCTCGTCGCGCTCGGCGCGGACCACGGAGGCGAGGTCGGTGAGCCGTCCGCCGCGGAGGTCGAAGCCGTCGCTCTGCTCCGCGCTCACCGCGAACAGGGCCCCGATGAGCAGGACCACCACCGGGGTCGCGACCCGCCAGAGGCGACGACGCCCGGGGGACGAGTGGGACGGTGACGGCATGACGACTACGCTAGCCCCCCGTCGGGCACCGTACCGCCCGTGACCGGCGCCGTGAGCGCGCCGGGACCCTGACAGACCAGCCCCAGGAGCAGCAGTGTCGAAGTCCCCCACGATCACCACCGCGGAGAAGACGTCGCTCTTCACCCCGAGGTTCGTGATCGCCCTGGTGCTGATCCTCGCCGGCATCGGCTGGCTGGTCTTCTACTACGTCCAGGCCCGGGGCAACCCGCTCGCCTTCCCGCCGGTCGAGGGCACGCCCAAGGCCGTCGCCGACCTCGGCGACTGGAACTACGCCATCGGCTTCGGCCTCCTGCTGGTCGGCCTGATGGTCTCCGCCCACCCCTCCACGCCCCTCGGCCGCGGCCGCGGCGTCGTGGTCGGCATGCTGGGCTGCTTCCTCATCGGGCTGGTGTGGATCTGCACCTTCTACATCTTCTCCGACGACCTCTCCAACCTGCCGATCTTCAACGACCTCGGCCAGTGGAACCTCGTCGTCGGCATCGCCTTCATGGCGGTCGGGTTCAGCTTCGCGACCAAGTGGGAGTAGGTTCTCCCTCGGCCCGGTGATCCGGGTCACCACGGCACTCTCGCCTCGAGCGGTGAGTGAGGCGCCTTCCTGGGGAAGGGAAGGCGTCTCTCTCACCGCTCGAGTCGATTTCGGGGTGGACGAGGGCGGCTGGAACAGGGACGGGAGATATCCCCACTGTGGACAACCCCTGTGGAATTACACGTCTGTAGTTATCCACACCTGTGTGCACAGCTGGGGACAGCCGCGCGCGACGCTGGACGGGCGGGCGTCCCCCAACAACACCGCCCCCGCCTCCCCGTCGTACGACGAGGGGCGGGGGCGGGGGCGGGGGCGGGTGAGCCTGCCGGGCAGGCGTCAGGAGAGGGCGACGTCGCGCACGAGCCCGAGCGCGAGGAGGGCGACCAGCAGGAGGGTCAGGCCGACCCACTGCACGACCGAGCGCCGGGATGCCGGGGCGTAGGCGATGATCGCTGCCGCCAGCGCTCCGCCGATGAGGCCGCCGAGGTGGCCCTGCCAGGAGATGTAGCGCCAGCCCACCACCGTGATGACGACGCCGAGCACGAGGTTCTGCACGAGCCACTGCGAGTTGAGCCGGGCCTTGCGGGCCACGACGAGCAGGGCGCCCAGCAGGCCGAAGATCGCTCCGGAGGCGCCGACGGTGGAGACGAAGTCGTAGCTGAACCACACCACCATCACCGATCCCGCCACGGCGCTGATGAGGTAGATCGCCAGGAAGCGCGCCCGGCCGACGATGCCCTCGAGCGCGGGACCGAAGAGGAAGAGCGCGAACATGTTCATCGCCAGGTGCCAGATCTCGACGTGGGTGAACGCCGCCGTGACCAGCTGCCACCAGGCCCCGTCGGAGAAGCCGGCCTGGAACGTCGCGCCGGACGCCTCGCAGACCTTTTCCTCGATGTCGTAGAGCGAGCCGTTGGCGGGGTCGCACACCCCGACCGGTCGCAGCGCCAGCAGGTGGGTGAGCCACGACGTGCGACCACCCGTGATGGTGATCGCGAGCCACACCACCGCGTTGATGCCGATCAGGACGAACGTCGTCAGCCGGGGGTCGGCGCTGCGCTCCCCGCCGTACATGGCGCGGTTCTGGCGCGAGCCCTTGCTGGCCTCCTTGACGCAGTCGGGGCACTGGAAGCCGACCGCGGCGTCGCGCATGCAGTCAGGACAGATCGGCTTGTCGCAGCGCTGGCAGCGGATCCAGGTCTCGCGGTCGGGGTGCCGGTAGCAGGTGGGCACCCCGGCCGCGGTCCGGTCCGTGGCCGGCCCGTCAGGCGGCTGGGTCATGGCAGGGACGTGGCTGGTTCAACGTGTGTCGCGTCGGTGTGCGGACCGGGGTCGGTCAGCGCTCGATGGTGACCGACTCGAAGACCACCGGCTCCTGCGGGCGGTCCATCGCGCCGGTGGGGGTGGTGGCGATCGCATCGACCACGTCGCGGCTGGCCTGGTCGGCCACCTCGCCGAAGATCGTGTGCTTGCGGTTGAGCCACGGGGTGGCGCCGACGGTGATGAAGAACTGCGAGCCGTTGGTGCCCGGGCCGGCGTTGGCCATCGCGAGCAGGTAGGGCTTGTCGAAGACGAGCTCGGGGTGGATCTCGTCCTTGAACGTGTAGCCCGGGCCACCGGTGCCGGTGCCGAGGGGGCAACCGCCCTGGATCATGAACCCGTCGATGACGCGGTGGAAGCCGAGGCCGTCGTAGTACTTCTCGCCCGAGCGGCCGGCGTCGTCGCGGTAGTCCTTGGTGCCCTCCGCGAGCCCGATGAAGTTGTCGACGGTCTCGGGCGCGTGGTTGGGGAACAGGTTGACGACGATGTCGCCCCGATTGGTCTTGAAGGTCGCCTTGGGGTCGGCCATGGGATCTGCCTCTCAGCTGTGGGTCTGTCGTACGTCGATGTGGCGCGGCACGGCTGCCGTGCGCCTCGATCCTGCCACGCCGCGCCCACCCCCGAGCCAGGCAGGGCGCCCGCGTGACTCCGTCCGTCTCGGCCCACCCGGGCGGGGCTGGTCGCGTCACGGCCGCCGTGGTGAGATGGAGCCACACTCACAGAGGAGGTCACGCATGCCTTTCGGCCGCAAGAAGTCCCTGATGGATCGTGCTCACGACTACGTGGAGCAGCTCTCGGAGACCGTCACCGACACCGTCGTACCCCAGCTGGAGTCGGCGTGGGAGCAGGCGGTGGAGAAGGCGGGACCCGCGCTGACCGACGCCCGTGACAAGGCCCAGCCGCTGCTCGAGGAAGGGCGCACCCGCGCCGCCGAGGCTGCGGCAGCCGGAGCCGCGCTCGCGGCCGTCAAGACCGCCGAGGCGCGCGAGAAGGCCGCCCCGCTGCTGGAGGAGGCGCGCGCCACCGCCGCCGAGAAGGCAGCCGTCGCGGCCGCGCTGGCGTCCGAGCGTGCCGCCGAGGCCCGTGAGCTGGCCGCGGCCAAGGTGAACGAGCTGCGCGGCGTCGAGCCCGAGCCGCAGGGCAGCAAGCTGAAGAAGCTCCTGCTGGTCACCGGGCTGCTCGCCATCGGCGGCTTCGTGTTCAGCAAGCTCAAGAGCAAGCAGGACGCCGACGCCAACTGGCAGTCGACCTACGTGCCGCCGGCCCCGCCGAAGCCAGCGTCCACGACCGGGTCGGCCACCGTGCCGCCGACGCCCGCCTCCCCGGCGACGACGTCGGCCGCACCCGGTGGCGACCCGCTCACCGACCCGCTGCCCGACGAGGTCACGGCCGACGACGTCGTGACCGTCGACCCGCCGGCCACCGACGACCCCGGCGGCGGCGCCCCGGGTGAGGCGATCAGCGACTCGGTCGAGGAGGCGCACTCGCCGACCGACCCGGACGCGCCCGCCGACGTGATCGACATCGACGACGTGCCGCGCAAGAGCTAGCAGCACCGCACCACCGCACCGGGCGGTGCGTGACGAGGATTCTCCGACGACGGACTCCTCCTCACGCACCGCCCGTCTGCGTGTCGGCCTCGCGGTTGGCCTCGATCCAGTCGTCGATCCGCTCCCACCAGTGGAAGAGCCAGTCGATGCGCTCGTCGCGGTCGGCCGGGATCTCCTCGCGGGCCACCCGCCACCAGCGCATGGTGATCTGCTTGTCCATCGGCAGCTCGCGCCACAGGTCGCCGACGGTCAGGAGGTGGTCGAGCCCGGTGTGGGCGACCATCAGCACGTCGGCCTCGGGTGCGGCCTCGAGCGCGGCGAGCACCCCGCCGGGACGGGGGGCCAGGACGTGGACCATGTCCTCCGCGCGCACCGCCATCCGCTCCAGGCCGAGCTGGCGGAGCTTGGCGATCGCGCGGTTGCGGCGCGCCGCGGTGAAGTTGCCGCCCTCCGGGAAGATCACGAAGGCGTCGTTGTGGTCGAGGCCCGTCGCGAGGGACGCGATCTGCGACTCGAGGTCCTCCCCGGCCGCCGGGTTGGGGGAGATGAAGCGGGCCGGGACGCGGTTGAGGATCACGTCGATGGCCGGGTCCCAGGCGAGGGTGTTCTTGAGGACGACGCGCGGCTCGCGGTGGTACCAGTGCAGCAGGGCGTACATCAGCACGAACGAGTCGCCGGGTCCTGCGTGCCGGCACATCACGAGCACCGGTCCGTCGGGAACCCGTGACGGGTGCGGCCCGTCGGTGCGGATCTGCAGCGCCAGCACCCGCCGGGCCTCGCGGAAGAAGACGATCAGCGTGCCCTGCACAAGGTCGTAGTGGATGCCCGCGAAGTAGGGCGAGCGGATCCGCCAGCCGAAGCCGCTGGCCAGCCACAGGCCGAGCAGCACCGCGAGCATCAGCGTCTCGAAGGTGGCGTACAGCAGCACCAGCCACAGCACGCGCAGCGCGCGCCACCGGCCGGGCAGCACCGGGGCGAGCGCCGCGGCCACCAGCAGCCAGCCCGGCAGGGTCACCCACATCAGCACGGTGAGGGCGACCACCGCCGGGGCCACCACCAGCCGGCGGAGGACCCACACGAGCGGGCGGCTCATGGTCGGCCGAGCTCGGCGTCGAGGAAGTCCCGCGAAGCGGCGTACGTCGCGTCGATGCGGTCCTGCACGCCCGAGAAGTCGCGGTGGGCGAGCAGCGAGTCGTCGCGCGACGAGGTGCCGGCGGCGGGCAGGACGTGGGCCTCGACGCCGTCGGGGATCGTCGCCATGTCGCGCGTGAACCGGTGTCGGCGGGCGACCTCGAAGCTCACCCGTGCCACCTCCCACGGTCGGGTCGGCACCTTGAGCGGCCGGTCGATCCGGCCGACCTGGAGCACGAAGACCCGCGTGGCGCCGAGCTCGACCGCGCGGCCCACCGGGATGGAGTTGACGAGGCCGCCGTCGAGGAAGTGCTCGCCGTCGACCTCGGCCGGCGGAAGCAGGCCGGGCACGGCGGCGCTCGCGAGGATCGCCGGCACGATCGGCCCCTCGGTGAACCAGTGCTCGGCCGCTCGCTCGATGCTCGCCGCGCACACCTCGAGCCGTACGGGCAGGTCCTCGAAGCGAGCGCTGCCGAGCTCCTCCTCCAGGCGGGTGCGCAACGGCCCTGAGGAGTAGATGTGGGTGCCCGTCGAGACGGCCCGCCGTACCGTGCGCAGCGGCCGGTCGCCGTACACATCGCGTCCCTGCGCCGTCGCGACCCACAGGTCGGTGAGCCGCTCGATGACCGCGAGCTCGGGCTGCCGGGCGACCATCGCGCCGTTGAGGGCGCCGACGCTCGTGCCCAGGACGAGGTCGGGGACGATGTCGCGCTCGAGCAGGGCCCGCAGCATGCCGACCTCGACGGCGCCCAGGACACCGCCGCCACCGAGGACGAACGCGGTCACCATGGGTCGACCCTAGGGCTCCCGCTGGTCGAGGAGGGACGAAGTCCCGTCACGAGACCCAGGATGCGGAGGTTCAGGCGAGCTCGGGGTGCTCGGCGCGCACGCGCTGGGTGGCGCGGTGCTCGGCCCAGAAGGAGACCAGCGGGATCGTGCCGCAGACGAGGGTCACCAGGGTGAAGGGGAAGTCCCACCTGGCCCGGCGCGAGAGCAGGAAGGCGCTGAAGAGGAAGATCATGTAGAGCCAGCCGTGCGCGACGCCGAGGTAGGTCGTGATCAGCTCGCCGAGGTGCTGGGCGTCGGAGCCGGGGGTGACCCAGGTCGGGGTGCTGTCGAAGACGCCCCACATCGGGGATCCGTCGAAGTTGGCCAGCGGCACGCCGATCAGGCAGAGCACCACGAGCAGGACCCCCACGATGGTGGCCATGACGCGGTACGCGGTGAGGTTGCGGGACACGGCGGTCAACCTATCCGGCACCGCTATCCGGCGCTGGGTGAGGGCAGCTCGGGTGCCAGGTCGGGGGTGGTGGCATCGCGCCGCCAGCGCCACCAGATGTAGGCGGCGAAGGCACCGAAGATCCACCACTCGACGGCGTAGAGCAGGTTCCGGACGCCGGTCGTGCGGCTCGGTGTCGGCAGCGCCGCGAGCTCGGCCTCCTCCAGCCCGGGGCCCGGTTCCTGGCTGATGACGTAGGCCGACCAGAGGTCCACGTCGACGCGCTGCACCGCGTCGGCGACCCGGATCTCCGGGAAGACGTCGTCCGACGGGTCGTCGTCGACGACCAGCGTGCCCTCGGGGGGCTGCAGCCAGCCGGTCACCTCCGCCTCGCCCGAGGCGGCCAGCAGGTCCGCGTCGGGCTCGGGCGCCCAGCCGCGTACGACGAGCACCGCGGCGTCGCCGGTCTGCAGGGGTGCCACGGCCCAGTAGCCCGGCTTGCCGCCGCTCGAGCGGTCGGCGACCCAGAAGCCGCCGTCGAGCCACTCGCCCGACACCTCCACCGGCCGACCCAGGTCCGGGGCTGGGAACGGGTCGTCGTTGCCCATCACGTCGTCCAGCGGCACCGGCGTGATGCTGGTCAGGTCGCGGGCCTCGGCGTCGCGGTGCATCTGCCAGGCGTCGTACTGCCACTTCCCGAGCGTCCCGGCGATCCCCACCAGCACGAGCGCCAGGGCCGCCGCCCCGAGGTCGATCAGCAGGCCGGGTCGGCGGGGGGCGGTCACGGCCCCGATTGTCCCAGCCGCCCGGTCACCGTCCTCCGGCGGATGCGAGCTGGTCCCGCCGACGCGTGAGGTACGCCATCTCGGCGGAGTTGCCGGACAGCTCGATCGCCCGGTCGTACGCCTCGCGCGCCTCCGCGCTGCGGCCCAGCCGGCGCAGCAGGTCGGCGCGGGTGGCGTGGAAGGCGTGGTAGCCGGCGAGGGGCGCGGCCAGCGCGTCCACCTGCGCGAGCGCGACCTGCGCGCCGTCGAGCTCGGCGACGGCGATCGCGCGGTTGAGGGCCACGACCGGCGACGGGTCGAGCCGGGCGAGCTGGTCGTACAACGCCGCGACCTGCGACCAGTCGGTGTCCCGGGCGTCGGCGGCATCGGTGTGGACGGCGTTGATCGCGGCAAGCAGCTGGTAGCGACCCGGCGGCCGGCCCGAGGCCAGCCGCTCGCGGACGAGCGCGTGGCCCTCGGCGACGAGCGTGCGGTCCCACGCGCCGCGGTCCTGCTGGTCGAGGGTGACCAGCTCGCCGTCCGCGGACACCCGTGCCGTGCGGCGGGCCTCCGTGAGCAGCATCAGGGCGAGCAGGCCCGCCGCCTCGCCGTCGTCCGGGAGCAGCTCGCGCACCAGGCGCGTCAGGCGGATCGCCTCCCCCGTCAGCTCGGCACGCACCGGGTCGGTGTCGGCACCGCTGGCGAGGTAGCCCTCGTTGAAGACGAGGTAGAGCACGGTCAGGACGCCGTCGATCCGGGCCGGGAGGTCCGCCTTCGCCGGGACGCGCCACGGGATGCCGGCCGCCTTGATCTTCGCCTTGGCGCGGGTGATCCGCTGCGCCATGGTCGTCTCCTGTACGAGGAACGCGTGCGCGATCTCGGCGACGGTGAGGCCGCCGACCATGCGCAGCGTGAGCGCGACCCGCGCCTCCACCGCGAGGGCCGGGTGGGCACAGGTCAAGAGCAGCCGGAGTCGCTCGTCCTCGACGGCGCCGGCTGGCTCCGGTGGTCCCGAGAGCTGCCGGGTGAGCATGTGGGCCTGCCTCTGCTTGGCGTCGCGCCGGCTCTCACGGCGTACGCGGTCGAGGGCCTTGTTGCCCGCGGTCGTGGTCAGCCAGGCGCCCGGGTTGGGGGGTACACCGTCGGTGCGCCACCGCTCGACGGCGACGGCGAAGGCCTCGGCAGCGGCGTCCTCGGCGACGTCGAGGTCGCCGAAGCGCCGGGCGAGGGTGGCCACGACCCGGGCCCACTCCGCGCGGTGGACCCGGGCGAGGACCGCGTCGAGCCCGGCTGCGGCCCCTCCGTCGGTCCGTGGGTCGGCCATGGGCTCAGGCCACGCCGCCGAAGGGCCGGATCTCGACCTTGCGGTGACAGGCGCGCGAGGCGTCCGCGGACAGAGCAAGAGCGACGTCGAGGTCGTCGGCGGTGATGACCCAGAAGCCGGCGAGGAACTCCTTGGACTCCACGAACGGCCCGTCGCTGAACACCGGCGCGCCGTTGCGGCTGTCGGTGACGGTGGCGTCCTGCGGGTCGGTGAGGCCCCCGCCGAAGACCCAGCGGCCCTCGTCCTTGAGCCGGTCGTTGAACGCGTCGATCGCGCCGGGCGCGGAGTCGTCGGTCGGGTTGTCGGTGTCTCCGATGACGGTGAGGAGGTAGTGCATGTCGGTCTCCCGTGGTTCGGCGGCCACCCCTCTCGGGCGACCTCTCACCCCTACCACGAACGGGAGGGCGGGGATACGACAGCGCCGTCCGAGGAGATCTCGGCTCCCTTGGTGCGCGTGCTGGTCAGGCCGAGGCCAGGGCCAGCTTCACCGCGAATCCGACGAAGACCGCACCGACGGCCGAGGTCGCGCCCGCCGACAGCGCCTTGCGCCGGCGGAAGGCGGCCGCGAGGTGGGTGCCCGCGAAGATGAGGACGCTGAGGTACGCCGCGCTGGCGAGGGTCGCGAGCGTGCCGAGCACCAGGAACGAGACGACCGGGTGGGCGTAGGCCGGGTCGACGAACTGCACGAAGAAGGCGACGAAGAAGAGGATCGCCTTGGGGTTCAGCAGGCTGATCACCAGCGCGCGACGGTACGGCCGCTCGCCGCGGGCCCGAGGCTCCACGCCCGCCTCCACCGCGGCGTCGGCGATCTGGTCGGCGACGGGGACACGCGAGCGCCACATGCCCCAGGCCGCGCGCAGCATGCCGATGGCGAGCCACAACAGGTAGGACGCGCCCACCCACTTCACGACGGCGAACGCCGCCGGGTTGGCCTGGAGCAGGGACGCGACGCCGGCCGCGGACAAGGTCATCAGCACCGCGTCGCCCGTCCACACCCCCGCCGCACCGGCGTACCCGCTCCGGACGCCCCGCCGAGCGGCGACGGAGAGGACGTAGAGCGAGTTCGGGCCCGGCAGCAGGATGATCAGGACGAGGCCGACGATGTAGGTCGGAAGGTCGATGATGCCCAGCACGCGTCCAGTGTGCGGCCGGCCGCGGGGCGCGGGGCACCGATTTCGAGGGGTGGGCCGGACCTCACAGGCGACGCCGGAGGGGTGAGGTCATCAGTTGACCCTGCGGCTCCGCGTCTCGCCGCCGAAGTTGATGGAGCCTAGGGGGTTCGAACCCCTAACCCCCTGCTTGCAAACGGACCTGGAGTATGATCAAGACTGCGCTCTGAGCGTAAAATTGCAGGTCAGATGGGTCCAGACCCAGACCCAATCGGACATCGTTTCCCCCTAGGTGCCCCCTTGCCGTGCTGTGGAAGCAGGGGGTTAACTGGATCCGTCCGACGAAGCGGCTTGTCCGGAGGTACCGGCAATGACACGACGACGAGGGTTTGGCGAGCTCGAGCGACGCTCGGGCGCGACGGGACCGTCCTACCGAGCGCGGTACGCGATGCCGGACGGCACGCGGCACTCGCGCAACTTCCAGACCAAGCTCGATGCCGAGGCGTGGCTTGTCGCGGAGCGAACGCTCATTGACCGCGACGAGTGGACGCCGCCCAAGGCACGCAAGGTCGCCGAGGCACGCCGCGAACGTGAGCAGGCGATGAGCACGGTGAGGGCGTTCGCCAAGCGGTACCTGGCGGAGCGTGGCCTGCGACCAACGACGGCGCGCGGGTACCAGTCGCTGCTGGACCGCCGCATCCTGCCGTACTTCGGCGAGATGCCGTTGCGCGACGTCACGCTGTCCGAGATCAAGGCCTGGCGTCGGTCCCTCGACCCCAAGACCGAGTCGTCCAACGCGGCGGCGTACCGGTTGCTGCGCTCGATCCTGCAGGCGGCCTTAGAGGAGGAGCTGATCGACCGGGCACCGCCAAAGATCCGTGGCGCCGGCAGCGCTCCGGTGAAGCAGGTCGTGGTCCCCGCTACTTTCGACGAGATCGCGGTGATCATCGACGAGATGCCCCAACGCCTGCGGTTGCTCATCGTGCTGGCCGCCTTCGTCGGCTTGCGCGAAGGAGAGCTGCTGGAGCTGCGCCGGTCCGACATCGATGGCGTCACTGGCCGGATCACGGTCGCGAGGAAGGTCGACAAGGACGTCAACCCGTCGGTCCGCGGCGCATGCCCCCAGTGCGGGCGGCACATTAGCTCACCGAAGACGAAGAGCGGAGTGCGGACAATCCACGTCCCTCCACCGTTCTTGCCGATGCTCCAAAAGCACCTCCTCGAGCACACCGCTGCGGGACCGCGCGGTCTGCTCTTCCCCGGAGACCGCACCGACCACATGAGTGTTCGCTATCTGATGGACCGCTACCGCCCCGCGCGAGAGGCGGCTGGCCGCCCAGACCTCACAATCCACCACCTGCGCCACACCGCTCTGACCCTCGCCGGGCAGCACGGCGCGACGGCGGCCGAGCTGCAGGCGCGTGCCGGCCACGCCTCTCAGGCCGCGATGGCGATCTACCAACACGCCACCCTCGACCGCGACAGATCACTCGCAGAGAAGATAGGAGCGACATACGACGAGAATCAGCCCTAGTGGTGGACCGTGTCGGCTGCAGCACCAGGTCCACGCTGGTCGCCACCGTCGGCACGACGAAGCGGCCGAGAAGTTGTCGCCCGCCAGCAGCGGCAGCGTGCACGTCTTGACCAGCGCCTCCCGCGCGCTGTTGGCGTGGAGCGTGCACATGCCCGGCAGGCCCGAGTTGAGCGCGAGCAGCAGGTCGAGGCACTCGGCCGCACGGACCTCCCCGACCAGGATCCGGCTCGGGCGCATGCGGAGCGCCTCCTTCACCAGGTCGCGCAGCACGATCTCGCCGGTCTGCCCGAGACCTGCCTGGCGCGTCTGCATCGCGACCCAGTCGGGGCGGGAGAAGCGCAGCACAAACAACTGCGAACTACAGACCTAAACCCAGCATCGTCGGAGGTCGCACACAATCGAGCCACCGCGTGTGTCCGCACCCCATGGACTCCAGTCCCTCAGTCACTTCATAGACAAGCGTGGCGACAATGCCCACGACCGCTTCCCGTGCTCCCTCGGGACCGACCCGGAGGACGTGACGATCGGCACCGTGTGGTTCCACCCTGATCGATCAGGCCGCGCGGCTCGAGCTCATCGGTAGGGCTGGGCTGCCCTGGAGTGCTGCGGAGGGGCACTCGAGGCGGTCGGCTACATGGATAACGCGCATGCCCGTACGCGGGACTACAGGACGCCCGCACAGCGCGAGCGCAACGCCGTCGAGCTCGGGCGCGCATCGGTTCGCTGAGCCCGCCCCCGGCCCGCCGTGCGCGGCCGACTGATGCACGGTCAGTCCCACCCGCCCCTACTGCACAGCAAAACCACCCCCGGCTACGCATCGGCTGGGGGTGGTTCGCTTTCAACGCACAAGACCCGCCCCGGGTTGATCGGGGCGGGTCTTGGTTGAAGGACGTCAGGCTGCGGTGCGTACAGCGTCTTCGCGAAGTTCCTTGAACGGCTCCATCGTCAGGGCCGCGAGCTGTTCGGGGGTCAAGTCCGAGAGGGCGGCGCTGAGGATGCCCTTGATGGCACTCATCTGGTCGGTCATGGCGCATACTCCCACGTTGAGGTTGTGTGCTGGAAGGTAGCAGATGGTCAACGGTCGTTGGTCAAAACCAGCCAGCGCCCTGCCATCGTAGCCCTCCACCCAGTCTCAACGCCATTCGTCGTGTCGCTGTTCCAATGCTTCTCGATGAGCTTCAGCAGGTGAAGGCTGACGTTGCTGCGGCCGTACATCTTGACCTCGTCGAGGTTCTCACGCGTGGCCTCCTCCAGGATGCAAAAGTAGGAGCTCAAGTGAATCTCGAAGAGCTCCTCGCTGATCTCGTCGGTGTTGCTCTCATCGATCGGCCAGAACTCAGGGCTCACGAAAATCTTGAGGAGTTTCGTCATGCCTCGCTGAGGCGAGGGAACGGTCTCGAGAATCGCATCGATGCTTCCGGTCGACTCGTTCTTGAGCCCGCGTACGAGTCCGTGACCAGGCCGTGGTGCTCGGTTCTCGCGGCAGAAGTCGAAGAGCAGTACGAGCTCCACCTCGTAGGCCTCCTCGCCGGCAGCCGCACGCCACCGGGCGGACACCTCGTCGATGTCTCCTGGCGACGAAAATGTGGTCAAGGTGTAGTCGCGCAAGGTGTCGCCTTCCATGGAGGACCCGGGATCGAGGTGGTTTCGACGGGCGAAAATAGCCCATCTCGTTCCCGGTGAGAGCATCGAAGAGTCTTTCGCACACATGTTCGATCTAAGTCGTAGCATGTGGGTATGGCAGGCGGCATGACTCCGGGAGGGCGCGAGACACTCGCCGAGCGGGTCGCCACTACGCGCGCTCGGCAGGCTGCACACGGCACGGCAGGCGCCCATGGCACGAGGCCCGCCGACTGGGCTGATGTGCTCCGGGAGCCCGGTACGGGGTCGCAACCTCCGCCCATGCGGCATTGCTGGTACGACGGTCCAAACGGGCGGCAGGCGGCCCTGCTGCTCGAGTGGCGCAACCTCAGCGGCCACTATGACGGTCGCATCGCAGTGGCCGCTCAGGAGCCCGGAGTTGGGTGGGGCATCGTGGAGATGTGGGTTAGTGCGGGGATGTTGTCTCCCGCTTGAGGCGTCAAGCAGCGTCAGCGGACGAACCGAAAACCCGACATGACCGACCCCCGATCCGACAGAATCAACGCCCGTGACGGACGGGACCCTTGCTCGCGCACGCCGCGAACGTCTTGGAGCCAGCCAAGAGGACGTCGCCGACCAAGCCGGAATGAACCGGGACACCGTGTCGGCCGTCGAGCACGACAACTCCAGCGCGAAGTCGCGCCGCCTGGTCGCCGACACCCTGACCCGCATGGAGGACGACGCCGGGCTGCCACCTTACGAGCAGCCGCTCGTCGAGGACGTCGCGCCCGTCAAGGGTGCGGCCAGGCTGATCCGTGTCGAGGTGCCCGGCCTCAACGGAGCGGCGGCACTGGTCGTCGAGGGGCCGGCCGACAACCCGGAGGCCCTCGCGGCTGCGGTGGACGCGATCATGCGGCGCCTCTATCCCCGGTAACACTCCGACATGTGACGTTCTGAGATCAGCCTTCGTCGGGCTCCTCGGGCTCGGCCCACCACTCCCGGTCGCGCTCCTCGAGCACCGCCTGAAGGTCGCGCCACGCCTCAGAGTCGTCCTGCTCGGATTCCGCCTGGCTCATGCGTTCACGGTGCTTCGGGCTGCTCGAGCACGCAACCACAGCTCGAGATGGTCCAGGCGGAACCACCGGCGACCGTCGTGCACCATGTAGGGCACCCGGCCGCGTGTCGCTCGCATCTTGAGCGCGCCCTCCGAGCACCCCAGCACGGCTGCAGCGGCTGCCAGCGGTAGCCATTCGTGCCCGTCATCTGGGGGCGACGCCGGTTGTGGCTGTGTCGCCGGACGCCGTTGCTGACGCTTGGCGGCGCGCTCGGCGGCGCGTGCCTCCCTGACGGCCGCAAGCTCGCCCACCTCGGCTCGCGACAACGACGGCCACGCACCTCGCGTGGTCAGATCGCCGCGGCGCAGCATCTTCGGGATGAGGCTTACGTGCACGCCGAGGAGTTCTGCGGCCTGGCGGTGCGTCACCCACTCGTTCATGCGAAGAGGTTCCCACTTTGAGCGGCCTTTAGCGGCCGCGCCCGTGGGTCGAGCCAGCGTAAAGATATGGGTCGACCAGGGATGCTGTCGGCGATCTGAGCAGAGCTTCACTGCATCCCCGGTCAGAACGCCGCTAGTTGCACCTACTTGAACTTCACGACGCGCGATGTAGAGCCGGTGCGGTCGCTGTGGTTTAGCGTGACAGCTCGGACTTGCGCGCGGCCGCCCCCATATCGAGCTTTCACGACGGCCTTGCCTGATTCGCTGGTGGTTGTCGACTTGATCGTGCGCCAATCTCCGTTTCGCTTCGATTGCAGCTTGACCGAAGCGTAGGAGGTTTCGAAGTACCCGGCTGGGCGCTCGTCCTGAGCCGTGATGGTGAAGCGGACGACCTGATTCTTGGTGGGGCGCGAGGGCTTTGCCTTGAGAAGCGTCCGCGTCATCGGCAGTCGGAACGTGACGCTGGTGGGGGCAACCGAGATCGTCGCCGCGTTGTAGTTGGAATCGCGGGTCGTGCCAGTTCCGCGAATTGTGTAGGTCCCTGCGAGGTTCGGAGAGTCGCACAGAAAGAACGAATCCGTTCCGGTCGTAACCTCGCCGAACAGATAGTTGCTCGACGTCACGTTTCCGTCAGGCCCGACAAGCTCCAAGTCCATGTTCCAGTACGGGCCGTATCCGGCCGGCAGGCTTGCTGAGTATGAAAAGTCGTAGTCGCCGCATGAGTCGTAGATGACCCCGCCTGCCATGGTCACGACGACCTCGTTGGCAGCATGGGCGGGGGTCATTGTGGTCAGCGGCAGTGCCAGGGCAGCGACTGCGGCACCGAGGGTCGTTGTGCGCACAAGGAGAACGCTACGTTGTGATCGGGTGTGTGTCAGCAAACACTCTCGGGGACATGTGCACGCCAAGGATCTCGGCTGCGTCGCGCACGGTGATGCACTCGGACACAGGCGTTGACGCTTACCGAAGATACGCGCGACGACCGGGGTTCCCATCCCCTATTTGCGGGTTGGCGAGCCAAAACGGCTATGGGCGGTGTGTCCTGTTCGTATCGTCCGCGGATGCGAGATTTCCGTGGTTTGCCTTCGCTCATCGTCATCGCCGCGCTTCTACTCATCGCTAGCGCGGGTGGGGCCGTCGCGGGATCCATGATCACCGGGAAGCAAGTCAAAGACGGCACGTTGACTTCCGCGGATATCAAGGACAGCACGCTCGTAATCAAGGATCTCTCACCGGTGGCGCGTGATGCTCTTCGGGGTGCGCCAGGGGCAACCGGTGCCAATGGACCAGCGGGTGCAAGCGGCCCTTCCGGATCGACCGGCGCCACTGGTCCCGCTGGTTCTGCAGGCCCCCAGGGACCCAAGGGGGAGACCGGCGCCACTGGTCCCGCTGGTTCTGCTGGCCCACAGGGACCCAAGGGGGAGACCGGCGCCACTGGTCCCACTGGACCAGCTGGACCCGCAGGCGAAGGGGGCCTCGTCGGTGAGGTCGTGGTCTGGACGGTTTCCTACAGCGGCAGTGGCGCCACGCCGGCCACCACCCCCGCTGACTGGCGAATACCGAATGACAGCTCGATCAGTCTGCCCGGACGCAGCCGAATCACACCGATCAGCATCGACGTCACGGGGGATCTGTCGCCCTGCAACAACCTTTTCCGGATCAGCATGTCGGTGCCGCCTACGCTAGGTGGGACGTCCGTGGGTCTGGCAAGCAAGTCCATTCGTGGACCGAACGCCGTGGAAGCCGCGAAAGACCAAGAGCAAGGCACGGTCGTACCGCTGATGACCGTCGGCCCGCATCCCATTCAAGCCGTGGCTGGGTGTCTTCGCACTGCAGGCGGATCGGAACCGCCCCCGTTTACAGCGACCATAACTCTGTATGTGGAAGAGCTACCCGCGGCGCCGACTTCGTAACGCGTCACGCCCGAGCCAACTCGTGCAGATTGGCGAGCGCCTCGAGCAGGCCTCGCTCGGCGGATTCGGTGGTCGTCGAAGCCCCGAAGGTGGGGAGGATCCCCGAGCGCACTCGAACACCTCTCGGCACTCACGACGCGCTCGCCTTCTGGGACGCCAGCGGCGAGGCACTTGAGCGTCCCGGTGCACAAGGTCGACATGTTCGTGCTGGCCGAAGTCGCTCGAGACATCGCGACGGTGGCGTCGTCTGGGAAGGTGGACGAGCCCGGCGAGGTCGACACCGGCGAACTGGACCGCCTCCGAGAGCGCCTGGACGCGCTGGCTGAGCCGTACGCCGAGGGCGCGATCACCCTCAGTCAGTTCACGAACGCGACCAAAGCTTTGCGGGACAAGATCGAAGCAGCAGAGCAGGCCCTCGGCAGCGGCTCGATGAACGCTAGGGAGTTGTCGGCTGGGGAGGCGTTCGAGCTCTACACGTCCGCGAGCGTCGAGGGGAAGCGCGAGCTCCTAAAGGGTGGCTTCGAGATCACTATCCACCCGGTAGGGAAGGGCCAGTGGATCGACCCGACGAGGCAGGTCATCGTCGCGCCGCGCAAGAGGAGCAGACGACCTCCTAGATATCTCTCAGGGCCTATTGCTTATCCCTAGGAGGTAGGTCATACTTGTTACAGGGGAGGCCAGAGCGGTCTCCACCAAACCGAGGAGACCATCATGACCGACATCACCGTTCCCGTGCCGGACGAGCGCACGGCTGAGTTCTACCAGTTCTTCGGGCTCTGGCTGGCTGGTTCGCTGAGCCTCAACCCGACCTCGCTCGAGGCTCCAGAGGGCTCTACAACCCTCACTGAGACCTCTGAGCCCCTGAGGCTCGTGCCCTGGGGCGAGGAGGACGCGGACTTCGCCGACGCGGTGACGCTCTGGCAGAAGTACTCCCCTCGTGCCCGCGCCATGTTCAGCCTGCTGATCGACAACCCCGGCAAGGAGTTCACTGGGGCCGACATCGCCGAGGCCTGCAACATCCCGAACGGCGCCCACGGCGTGGCCGGGGTGCTCGCCTGGCCGGGCCGCCACGGCGCGAAGCTCAAGCGCGGCCTGCCCTCGGCCTGGCGCGAGGACCCGGAGACGCTCGACAGCTACTACTGGATGTCCGAGAAGCGGGCGGCGTTCTTCAAGGCCGTCCGCGAGAGCGCTGAGGCGGCGAGCGACGACTGATGCGCGCAAGACACGAGACGCCCGAGCAACTCGCGATTGCTCGGGGGTCTCTGCTTGTGCGGGAGTCAGTATCCCCGGCCGCCCGCGATGTCGTCGCTCTTGGGCTTGTGAGGGTTGGAGTTCAGCAGCACCCTGGAGGACGTCGAGCGCGGCGGCCAGTTCTCCTTGATGCCGGAGGTCAGACCCTCGAACCACTGTTCCTGCACGGCCTCGTTGCGGGCCACGATTTCGAGCGCGGCGACGACCCGAGTGGCCTCGGCGACCTTGATCGTGACGTCGTCCTTGGTGTCCTGGTCACGAGCGAAGCGACGGTTGTCCGGCTGAGCGCCCTCGTCGTAGGCGACCCGGACGGCCCCGAGAGCATCCCGGCCCACCTGCAGGGCCTCGGCGACCGGCTTGGGAGCGCCGTCGTACTGGGCGACCTCGCTGACCACTACGACGCGGGATGATGGCGGCATGACGAAGCCAGACACTCGCAAGGGCGACCGATCGGCGACGAAGGTGCGCGCCGTGCGAGTGTCCGATGACGTCGGGGAGGCCCCCCTTGAGAAGGCCGCCGAGAACGGCGAGACGGTCGCAGATGTGGTCCGCGCGGCCCTCATCGAGTAGGCCGGACTCGAGGGTACGACCGGCGCTGTGGGCCGCCGCGAGCGGTAGTCAGTCGCGATTGTCCTGCACGATCTTCGCGAGTTCCTCGACGGTGAGCCACGGCTTGGACTGGTGGATCATGCGATGACAGTTGGCACAGATCAGCGCGAGGTCCGCGAGCCGAGTCTTGGTCGGCCCTGAGACGTGCAGAGGCACCCGATGGTGGACCTCGATGTAGTCGCCGCCGACCGCCCCGTACATGTCCGCGAACACCAGGTCACAGGCCTCGCACCGGAGCGTGCCACCGGCCTTCAGGACCGCCGCCTTCTTCTTCTTGACGATGGACCGGTTGCGCTCTCGGGCTCTGTGGAGGCGGTAGAGCACGCGACCCTCACCGACCTCGTCTTCGTCCTCCTCGGGCAGCGCAGCGGCCTCGGGCGCCACAGCGGCTCCCTCCTGGATGGCGACGGCGAGCCGACGGACCAGGACAGGGTCGCCGCTCAGCTCGTCCCAGACGGCCGCGTCGCCGCGACCTCCTCGGCTCATGCCGACACCGCCGTACTTCGGATCGAGCGCCGCGTAGTTCGCGAGTTTCAACGCCACGCCCGACGGATTCCGGAACTTCTCGATGTCGGGCCGGGTGGTGTGGATCGGGAGCGCGTTCAACAGTGCGCTGACCTTCTGAACCTCCGGGTGCGTGTCGGACAGTTGTCCGTTCCGGAGGTACAGATCGAGGGCAATGATTAGTTCATCTCGAGCCCAGTTCGGATTGCGCGCTGCCATGACACCCGACCTTAGGGCGCACGCGACCGAATCGGACCCGGTATCGAGCTCTCGGCTGGTACGAATACGTCCATGGGCAACACCGTCGTCGATCAGATCGCACCTGATGGAACGCTGGTTCATGATGTCGACAGAACGCTCTCGCAGAAGCGTCGGCTTGGCTTGATCCTCGATGCACTTCCTGGCGCGACGCTCGAACGGATCGCTGGCACCAAGGTCGTGATGTACGGGGACAATGCGATCCTCAGCAAGCAGGTCACGTACCTCGGAAACCCTTGGGAGGTCTACAAGAAGCGCATCCAGATGCCGAAGGAGTGGGCCGCCACCTACGCCGATGCGCAACACAGGGGACTTACGCCGCGCTTCGTCGGCGTCTACCACTACGAGGGCACCACGATCTTCGTTGACTTCGAACCGACGACCTACATCCAGCATGGGCTTAACAACTCCTCCGCCCACGTCGCGACGAACGATCTCTTCCAGGCCCAAACCCTCGGACAGTTCTCGCGTGTTGACCAGAACGACAACCGGCTAACCAGTGTTCGGGCGGATCAGTTCAGGTCCTACACGCGCGTTGGTTACGAGGAGAAGAACCCGCACATCGATGTCCTCGATCGCTTCTCCACCGAGTTTCTGAATGGGAGCAAGATCGAAGGGCTCGCGGCCGTCCAGGAGATGCACGCCGCCAACTGGCCAGACAAGTTCCAGAACGAGTGGCAGGGCTTCTACCTCGAGTACCGTCTCAGCGGCTTCGTGAAGCGGCATGGCCTTGAACACCTGCTGATCGTCCAGAAGGAGAAGCGCAAGTCGGAGTACGACTACGACCTGCGACTCCTACGTGGCGGTGTGACCGAGCACTTCGGCGACCTCAAAGCCAGCAACATCGTCGTTGACGACTCACCGGGCAACGCTGCCGAGAAGTTCTTCCAATGCCTTGATGAGTACGGCCGGTTCTGGTACGTGATTTACGAGCACGAGACTTGGCACGGCCGCGACAGCAGGCACCTCGCCACGATCGCTTGGAACGAGTGGCGCAAGTCGGTCGGCCATGTCGGGCGCAAGGGGTACGACCCGCTCTCGTACGCCGGGAAGTTCAAGGAGGCCGTGCGCTTCGTGGGCGTGAAGGTCCTTGAAATCAACCAAGCCAACGTCGGCATTGTCTTGAAAGAGTTCCAGAAGGACTTCGGCCAGTACCTTGGCCAAGGCAACCCACGTAAGCCCAAGGTCATGATCAAGAAGGCGGACATCGACAACTTCTTGATCTACAAGAAGTCGATCGAGGAGCGCGCTACAGCTTAGGCGGTCCCCGTCGCCTCGAGGCGGTCATCAGGCGACATCGGCGCCGTGAGCACGGCCTGGAGGATTCGCCGACCAGCGGTCGTGCGCTTAAGCACGTCCGCGTCTCGGACAATGTGTTCCCGCAGGACGTGCCAGACGGCACCGACGTTCACGCCTTTGCCCATCTGCTTGTAGGTCGCAGCGGGGCGCTGGTCACCGAAGTCGTACCAGTCCCGCAGGCCTTTCAGCCGAAAGTCTCGCGGGGCGACAGCCCGTCGCTCCCGAAGCCCGATGATGCTCGTCTGCGTTATCGCCACCAGCGCTGGGAGGTAGGTGGGTCGCTTGGCGCGGATGCCCGAGGGGCGCAGGTGCATCACGGTCTCCCAGAGCGAAGGAGTGTCCTGCGCCTGCCACTCCAACTTGCGACGTGACGGCGGGAAAGCGTCCGTGTACACGCCGTGCCTCTCAGCCCACCGGTCGATCCACGGACGGAGGGGAGAAGATCGCCGGGGTCTCGGGCACGCGGTAGCCCTGCTCCTGCAAGGTCTCGACGATGACCTGCCACTCGTGTAGGTGACGCGGTCCAGCGAGGTTGCGGACGTTGTCCAGGAGAACGACCTTCGGCTTTCGCTTCTCGATGATCTTCAAGATGTGCCAGTAGAGGGTTCCCCGCGCCTCATCCATGCCCATCTGCGCACCGGACTTGGAGAACGGCTGGCATGGGAAGCTGGCGGCCAGTACCTCATGGGCCGGGACGTTCATCACCTCGTCGTTCGCGTCCTTGGTGATGTCGCCCAGCGGGTCGTGACCCCAGTACTCAGACGACTGTCCCGGCGCTCCTGCCACATCACCACCGTGATGACGGAATCTGTCGAGGTGCAGCTTCTAGGTCTTCGAGCTTGATCCGGATGGCGCGTTTGCCGCATCGGTAGGCGGGGAGGGTGCCTGCCGCGATCCAGCGTCGGATGGTCTTCACCGAGACGGACATGGCTTCGGCGGCCTCCTCAAGGCTGAGGTAGACCGGGATAGCCCGTCGCTCAGTCATCGGAACGCACCTCCTCCCGCGTGACGGTGGCTGAGGCGAGGAAGCGTCGCGCCTCAGCGACGGTGATGTAGAGCCGGCCGACACCTTGGAAGCGGGTCCACCGTGGGCCGACACCGCGCTGTCGCCAGTCGCGGACGGTGCGCTGAGGTGTGCGGATGAGGTCACAGAACTCCTCGAACAGGATCAGGTTGTTGTCGTCCCAGTCGTCCGGGATGCCGATGGGTGTCACCATCACGTCGCCTCTCGTCGTGGCCGCCGACGGGTTCGGCAACCGATCTGGAGAAGCAACCTCGTGCTTGGCGGTTCGGACGTCTGTGGCCGTTGCTGTCGAGACCGGAGCCTCTCCTGGTCACCTACGTCGCACGGGCCGCTCCAGGCGATCACTCGACGCGAGCAAGGTGGTCAGCGACCGATCCCGTGGGAAGTCGCCGAGGAGGTCGGGATCGGCTGGGGTGGGCGACGTGGGCTGTCGCGTAGCGCAGCCGCCTGCAACGCCACCGAGACCCGGCGGTCGTTCGGTCCGTACCGGTCGATGTCGTCTGCCGCTCTCTGTGCGGCGTGCCGTGGTCCGAGGTCGGCGCGGTGCCGGCTGAAGACCTCGACCCATTGGCTGCGCGCGTCGTCAATGGACTCGGCGACGAGGTGAGCGGTGTTGTGGCGGCGGCCCCGCGTCATGCCGACATACGCCGAGGCGGCGCCGGTCGTGTCGCCGAGCACAAAGTGCGCGGAGTCGACCGTCTCGCCTTGGGCTCCGTAGGCGGTGATGGTGAACGCGAGCTCGACGTGCTCGCGGACGTACTCGGCGGGGAGCGCGCGTCGGCCGGCGCGACCGGTGACGAGCAGGCTGCCGTCCTCGCCGATCCCGGCCACGGTCCAGGTGTCACGGTTGGCGACAGCGAGGTCGCGGTCGTTGCGCCGGGTGGCGACACGGTCACCGAGACCGATCCGCTCACCACGACGCGTGATCGGCTCACCAGCCCGCTCACCAGAATGCTCCCTGTGGGGGACCCGAGCACCGTGGCGTCGGTCACGGATCGCTGCATTGAGCGCGCCGACCTGGTCACGGGTGTCCGCGATGACGAGCTGGTCGCCATCATCAGCAGAGGCGGCGCCGATCGCGGCAAGGGCTGCCGTGCATTCGACCTCGCTGGAATGCAGGACGATCTGGCCACGTGCGTGAAGCTCGTCGAAGACCTCACCAGACCGCTCACCAGAGCGCATGCGTAGGCTGAGCTCGGCGTACGCGGGGTCGCTGAACCGGTGGACCGAGTCGAGCTCGTGGTGTGCTCCGGGTCGCACCCAGCGTGCGGCGAGGTCGAGGACGCCCCCGCGACCGACGGCTGGGAGTTGGTGGCGGTCGCCGAGGAGAGCGACGGTCGCGTGCGCCCGGTCGGCGATGGCGAACAGCGCGCGTGCGGTGTCCTGGTCGAGCATGCCCGCCTCGTCAACAAGGAGCACATCGCCAGGGAGCAGGCGTGCACGGGCATCGGGCGCGGCATCGGGCCCCGTGTCGACTCGTGTCCAGTGGCCGTCTTCGTCCCAGCGGTAGCCGTGCTGGTGGACGAGCCAGGCCGCGGAGAACGCGTCCGCGCCGACCTCCTGCCGCGCCGCATGGGCAGCCTTCAGGGTAGGAGTGACGACCACGAGCCGACGGTCCGATGCCTCGAGTACGGCGCGTGCCGCGGCCAGCGTCGCGGTCTTGCCCGTTCCCGCGGCGCCCTCGATCACGAGCAGACTAGCGCCGCCGGCCAGCACCGCGACGACGCGCTGCTGCGCCGGGTCGAGGTGCCGGCTGCCGCGGAGCCGGCCCGCAGTCGTCACAGGCTGCGAGGCGCGCGCGGCGAGGGTATTGACCAGGTCCGCTTCGACGGCGAGGACCCGTTCTGAGGTCAGGCTGCGGACGTGCTCGGGGACGTCACCTCGGTCCAGCAACGGGACAGACCGCGTCCGGGCACGCTCGGCGACGTCTTCGACCAGCTCGTGACGGACGGGTCGTTCGGCGACCACGCCGACGGAGGCAATGAGCCGTTCGACCTCGCCATGGATGTCGGGTGCGTTCCACGCAGACCGCTTGGCGCCGAGCCGAGTGATCACGATGTCGGCGGCGACGTCGCGGTTGAGCCGACCGATCTGCAGACCCGGCTGTGTCGCCGGGGTGGCCGGTGGGGTGAAGCCGAGGTCGTGCAGCTCGTTGTTCCACGCGGCGACGAGGTCGGCGCCGCTGCGGGGCACCACCTTGTCGGGACGAGCGTCGGCCCACGCGCGTCTGTCCCAAGTCCGGCGCAGTCGCGGCCCGGGCTCTTGGACGGGGTGCTCGGCTCGCCATGCGGCTTCGTACCGGTCGACGTTGCGGTTGATCTGCGCGGCGCGCTGGCTGAACCCACCCGCGTACGGCGCGAGCTGCTCGATCTCACCGGCCTCGTCGAGCGTGTAACCCCGCCCAGCGAGCGCGGCCCGGAATTCCGGGTCGCACATCACCGCCGCGTGCCCGATCCCGTTGAGCGCCTCGATGCTGTCGACGACACCGACTGAGTGCAGTCCACGCCACGCCCCGCGCGCAAAGACGCGGGCGTTGATCTGCACGTGCAGGTGGCGGTGCGGGTCGCCGGCGCGCGAGGTGTAGTGACGCACGACAGCCGCCTCAAGCCTCTCAACCGGGACCTGCACCTGTCGGCCACGTGGCCCGACCCGCGTAGTGGCGTGCCCGGCCACCCAACCGATCACCTCACCAGCGGCCCGATCCATCGCCGCGTCGTACGCCGTCGCGATGTCGGGGTGGAGTGCGGCGGCCAGCGACCACGACTTCGGCCCGTTCACCACCACCTCGACGAACCGCAGCGCACGGGTGTCGTCCCGCAGACGACCCTTCGGCATCCCCGTCACGACGTCGCAGCCGGCGACCCACCGCTCGTAAGCGTCCCCGTCCAGCGTCCCCCCGTCCTGAACTGCGGAAACACCGCGTCCCCCCACCTCCGGGAGAGTCGTGGCGACGTATCGCTCGGCTACCCCGGTGCCCTCGGCGAGGTAGTAGTCGTCGACGCGCGAGCGGTCCGCCTCCACGTACGAGCGCGCCGCCGAGGCGGAGCCGCGATAGAACTTCACTCCACCATGCATCGGCCTCGTCACCGCCCGTCAGCACTCGTCATCTAGCCTTGAAATCACGCTCGGCCCGCCCCGAGGGGCGGACCGACCTACGAACCTTCGTAGCATGCGTGCCGCTCGATTTGAAGTCGCACGTGGCCCCGACGGGTGAGTAGAAGCCGACCTCGTCACTCGTCGTTCAAGGTTGGCGATGTCGGAGAAGTCAGTACCTCCGTTTCGGGACAATGGCGGGTCACGAGTTCACGTAGCTCCGGTGAGCGGTATCCCGGTCCCTTGACGGCTTTCCCATTCCCCGCGGGAGTCTTCGTCATGTTGGACCGATGCACCTCAGCAACTACCGCGTCGAGGTCAATGCCGAAGTGCAGGGCTGCGCCGTAGACCACATAGGCCAAGTCACCGAGGGCGTCGGCAACTCCGGTTACGTCCCCGCGCTCCACAGCGGATCGCAGTTCCGCGGCTTCCTCTTCGATGAAGTCGCACCGGAGCTTGGCTCCTTCGGCCGGAACCGTCGGGGTCGAACGGATGGACGCACCGACGTATTCGTGGAACTCGCGAAGAAGCCGGCTGGGTGAGTCAGGCATGGATGAACGGTACGCACAGAAGAACCCTGCGGGTTAGGGTCGCAGGGTAATCCGCTTCGGCCCGACAGTGCGCGTCATGACGACAAGCCTCCCACCCGTGCGGGAAGACATACGTGCCTTCCTGGAGTCGTCGTGCCCCTGCTTCGCGCGTCCGCATCGGGCGTCCGGACGCTCATTGAGAGCGGCCGGTTGGTCGATTCTTTGACAGAACAGTTCCGATTTCGTCGAGGGCACTCCCCGTCACCTGGAGAGATCCGCTCCTGGGATCGGAGCATCGGCGTCGTGGTCAACGACCTCCACGACGCCGGACTCCACGACGTTGAGATGCTGCTCGAGTATCAGCTCCCGCTCACGAGCAAGCGGGCCGATGTGGTGCTCTGCGGGACTCACCCGCGGACGGGAGACTCGTCGTACGTCGTGCTCGAGCTCAAGCAGTGGACCGACGCGATACCAAAGGACGGCACCGATGACGTCGTCTCGCTTGCGGGCTACGGCGACCACCTGCATCCCGGCGAACAGGTCCGTAGGTACTGCGTTCACCTCACGGACTTCATCGCGACCCTCGCCGATGAGCCGCACCGCGTGACTGGGGCTGCCTACCTCCACAACGCAACCGATCTCGGCGTGGATGGACTGTTCGGGCTGCCGGCCACAGACCAGAGCAGGCTCTTCACAGGACAGAGCCGCGGCACATTTGCCGACTTCCTCAGGGCAAAGCTCGCGCCGGCGAGTGGAGCATCCGCTGCGGACGAGCTCCTGAGTTCGGCCGTCAGGCCGAGCAAGCAGTTGATGGCTCTGGCAGCCGAGGAGGTGCAGCAGCGCGAGATGTTCAACCTCCTGGACGAGCAGCAGGTCGCCTACTCGGAAGTGCTTCGTGCGGTCGAGACGTCGCGCCGCGCCAACACCAAGGAAGTCATCGTGGTGACTGGAGGCCCGGGGTCTGGCAAGAGCGTCATCGCCTTGAGCCTGCTCGGCGAGTTCTCCCGACAAGGTCGCCCGGTCCTCCACGCCACCGGTTCCTCGGCCTTCACCCAGTCGCTTCGCCGCATCGCTGGCAGCCGCGCCCCTCGAGTTCGACAGATGTTCAAGTACTACAACCAGTTCATCGATGCCGACAAGAATGGCCTCGACGTCCTCATCCTCGACGAGGCACACCGCATCAAGGAGACCTCGACGAACCGGTACACGCGCGCCTCCTTGCGCACCGGCCGCCCGCAGGTTGAGGAGCTTATCGACGCCGCCCGCGTGCCGGTCTTCCTGCTGGATGAGCACCAGGTCGTTCGCCCGTCCGAGCGCGGAACGGTCGCGGAGATCGAGGGCGCCGCTCTGAGGATGGGCTGCAAGGTGACGCACGTCGACCTCGACGGCCAGTTTCGCTGTGGTGGATCTCGTGTCTACGAGATGTGGGTGTTGCGTCTCCTCGGGCTCGAACCAGGAGGACCAATCAAATGGGAGGGCGACGACGGGTTCGAGCTCTCAGCCGCCTCCACTCCGTCGACCATGGAGATGCGCTTGGCGAAACTGCTGGACGACGGCTACTCGGCTCGGATGGCAGCCGGCTACTGCTGGAAGTGGCGTGACCCAGAGAAGGGCTCCGACACGTTGCCGAACGACGTCGTCATCGGCGACTGGAAAAAGCCGTGGAACAACAAGCGGGACACCTCGTTCGCCGGGGCTCCGGGCACCCCGTACTGGGCGATCGATCCGGCGGGATTCGGCCAGGTCGGTTGCGTCTACACCGCCCAGGGTTTCGAGTACGACTACGGCGGCGTCATCATCGGACCCGATCTCGTTTGGCGTACGGACCATTGGGTCGTGCGGCCGGAGTTCAACCACGACACGCAGCTGAAGCGCGGCGATCCTGCCGGGCTGGAGCGAGCGATCCTCAACACATACAAGGTGCTTCTGACCAGGTCTATGCGCGGCACATCCGTGTTCTCGACGGACCAGGAGACTAACGCCCTGCTCCAGAGCCTGGTGCGAGGCTGACGATATAGACCAGACCGACGTGCGTTCCGACTCAGCGTTCGCATGCCACGCACGCGGAGTCGGAGATACTCTGCCGCCGTGCTTGAAGCCAGACCTTTCGCTCGCCTTGCCGCCGGAGCCCTACTAGCTTTCGCCGGTGGACTCGGCACACCCGGGGCAGCCGACGCCTCGGGCAACGCTCCGTGCGTATCCGCTAGTGAGTACTCCAAGGTCCGTAAGGGCACGCTCCTCAGTACCGCCCACGCCACCTTTGGCACTTCGGGCAAAGTGCTGTTCCAGAATGGCGCCTCCGTCGGAAACGGCGCCCGCGAGTACCCGGCGTGCGCTGCTTGGGCGCAGGCAACTGGCAAGAGACGGGTCCAGGTTCAGTACAACAATTACGCCGCGCGCGGCGGTCCGATGCGCGTGGTGTTCATCCAGTACTACTGAGGTCCACCAGCCAGACGTCGACACGCGCAGACCACCGGCAGGCCGGGGTGCGCGAGCCAGAACCGAGGTCCGGCCTGCCATGGGTGAGACGAGTGCTTCCCCGAGTTACTTACCCTGACTCGCTCGACCAGTCTTGCGGTTGGCGAACGGGGCACCTGCGTCGCAAACGAATTGGTCGATGAACTCGGCGTGACCGAACTGTCTACCGCGTGTCGCGCTCAGGACTCAACTCCAGGCAGACGATACTGTCGCTGCACTGGCCCTTCGCTTAAGGAACAGACGTGTCACAAATTGACTTCCAGCCTGAAAAGCGAACGATTGAAGATCTATTTGTAAGCCCCGACTTTTACGTAATCCCCCGGTTTCAACGGCCTTACAGTTGGGAGCCTGAGAATCTCGAAGACTTCTGGCGCGACGTCGTCGTAGACAACCCTGCTGGCTACTTCATTGGACCCATGGTTTCGTGGACTGAACCGTCTAGTTCAGTGCGAAGAATCGTTGACGGCCAACAGCGTTTAACCACAATCACGATCATCTTCTGTGTTCTTAGAGATGCTTTCGCCAACCTGGGCGAGGATAGACTCGCTGAAGGGATCGACCGGTACATCCAAAAGCGTAACCGCGATAACGAACTCCGGTTCACGCTACAACCTGAGGTTGACGCTCCCTTCTTGAACCAAGCGATTCTAAAGTTCCCTCCCGACGATTCGGTTAAACCCACGGGCGACGAGGAGAGAGCTCTCAATAGCGCGCGGAACCAAATACGGAAGCGTGTAACGAGTGAGGTTGCGGACCGTCGTGACGCTGTAGGCTGGCTAACCAACGTGCGCGATAAGCTCTTGAGCTTACGA
Organism: Nocardioides sp. GCM10028917; assembly: GCF_042666175.1. Lineage (NCBI taxonomy): Bacteria > Bacillati > Actinomycetota > Actinomycetes > Propionibacteriales > Nocardioidaceae > Nocardioides > Nocardioides sp. GCM10028917. The sequence goes on along the minus strand of NZ_JBHTFL010000007.1, from coordinate 901,420 downwards.
GTCATCTGGGTCGAGAACAGTAATGAGGACGACGCGTATGTCATTTTCGAAACCCTGAACAGTCGCGGCAAAGACCTAGAGGTCGCGGACTTACTCAAGAACCACATCCTCAACAAACTGCGGGGCGGGGGGAACGCTGCAACAGATTCCGTGCGGATCAAATGGACGACCATGCGATCGCAACTTGAAGCCTCCGGCGGCCGTAATGCCATCGACGTCAACCAGTTCATCCTGCACTGGTGGTTGTCGCAGGAGGATTACGTGGCTCGCCGGAAGTTGTTCCAGGCGATTCGCGACAAGACCAAGTCGAAGACAGCCGCAACGGCTCGCCTTACTAGTCTGTCAACGGACGTCAAATTCTACCGGGCCGCACTTCAGCCTGACTCGCGCAAATGGTCCGCAGAGGAGCAGGAAGCGCGTCGAAGTCTCGCCGCGCTCGGACTCTTTGGAATCACGCAGCCAGCCCCATTACTTCTGGCGCTCGTGCGATCTAGGCTGTCTGGCACCAAGAAGTTGAGCGCCGCTCAGTTCAGAAGAACTCTACAGACGATCGAGCGGTTCCACTTCCAATATACGGTGGTTTCCGGGCTTAGCAGCAGCGGCGGCGTATCTGAGATGTACGCCAAGGCGGCGAAAGACCTCACCAAGACTACGGGCGACCCGCAAAGACAGGCGGACGTTCTCGATGAGATTCGCGGTAAACTAGTTTCGCGCGCGCCGGACCAGGCGGTATTCACCTCGGCCTTCATGGAGAGGTTCTACTTCACAAGTAGCTATACGAGCGAGTCGAATTTAGTGCGCTATGTGCTGCGCGAACTTCTTCGCAACGCCCACCCCACCACATCGCTAGAGGATCTCACTATCGAGCACCTTATGAACCAGGAAGAGATGAAGTCGGGGCAGACGATTGAGACGGTTGGGTCTATAGGCAATCTTCTGCTCGTCGATACGAAGCTGAACGGGAAGTTGGGGAGCAAATCATTCCCCAAGAAGAAGCTCATTCTGGCGTCGAAAGCCGGAGCAGCATACGACCTCGGCGGCGTGCTCGATGCGTCAGACTGGACGAGCGCTGAGATCGAGGCGCGGACCAAACTGCTCGCCGAGACGGCGTTCAGGACGGTATGGAAATTGCCCGCTTGATGGCGGTGCGTCTGGGTTCGGACTTGCCTGTGACCTGCGCCTCCCGCCAGGTGGCGTAGTGGGCCTGCAATCGCCCGTCAAGTGGCGGGACCGCGGTACGCACTAATCTCGGGTCGTGGCTGACGACGCACACTCCACCGCACAAGCCCGCCGCCGCATCGCCATCGAGGCACTCGGCCGCGAGCTCTCGAACGACCCCACCTCGGCATCCACGCGGCTGGGCAGCATGCTCGGCGAAGCGCGGCCCATGGTGGTGAGCGCTGACATCGATGGGCTCGTCTCTGCCACCATGCTCGGATCCGTCGCCCCCAACTTCGAGATAGCGGCTCTCTCCGTAGGCTCCGCCGCGTGGCTCGTGCACCCAAGCGTGAGCAGTGGCGCGCCCAGCGACATGTTTGGTGTTGACGTGTTCTCCGCCAACCACGACAACGTGAGCAATCACGTCATCAAGTGGGGCGACAAGAAGGCGCAACTCCTCCCCGTTCGTGAGGCGTTCGCGCGGTGGGACTTGCTCGTAGACACGATGAGCAAGTCCAAGCTGCTGGCGGTCCCCGCCCTGTGGGCCAACACGCAGGGTGGCCGCGAGCAGGCTGGTCGACCTGACTCCTCCACCTACAAATACCCCTTCGGCACTGCGCAGATCCTCCTGGCGATGCTTGAGGCATCGGGCCATGCACCGAAGTTCTTCGACCGCACCTATCTGCCGTGGCTTGTCGCCAACTGCGATGGAGGCGTCTCGACCTATGCGAGGTACGCCGCCAATGCTCGTGTCTGGTGGCCGGTGATGGCCGGCGCCATCGGTCCCGGAAGTCTCACCGAGCAAATCTTCGAACTGGTCGACACGTCGCGTCCCCATGATTTCCTCGACGCAGTTCACCGCCTCGACCGTGAGAGGCCAGCCAGCGTGCCTCAGTTCCTCAACGACAAGTGGAACCTCATGGGCGGCACGACGCCCTCTTTGACGGTCCTTCAGCACACCCTGACATGGCTCACGGACCTCACCGGGTGGCGCGATCCGGTACGAGGCGGCATCCCTGCCCTGGACCAGTGGGTGATGCTTCCGCCCTCAGCGAGCGGGCTCGTCTATTACACGAGCGCGGGCCCAAAGGGCGGAGTAGCAAAGGACGATCCCCTGCTTGCAGCCAGCCTGATCGACGGCGCGGCATCGGCGCTCAACGCGAACTTCTATCAGGGCGGCATGACTGGCAGCCGCTTCAACTGGGTCGGGAGCTGGTAAACCCTACTCGGCGTGGGGGTTCATAGCCTCAAGGCGTTCGTCCGGTGACGGCGGGGCACTGAGCACCGCTCCAAGGAGCTTCTGCCCCTCTGGCGTGCGCTTGAGGACATCTTCGTCGCGCTTCACGTGCTCGCGAAGGACGTGCCATACAGCACCCACGTTCACGCCATTGCCCATCTGCTTGTAGGTGGCAGAGGGTTTCTGGTCTCCAAAGTCGTACCAGTCCGGCAGGCCTTGCAGGCGCGCAGTCTCTCGTGGGGAAAGGCGCCGCCCGCGCGGACCGACAATTGAGGTCTGCGTGATGGCCACGAGGGCAGGCAGGTAGTTGGGCTTCTTTGCGCGGATGCCAGACGGGCGGAAGTGCATGACCGTGTCCCACAGCCGCGGAGTGTCCTGAGCCTGCCATTCGAGCTTGCGCCGCGAAGCAGGGAAGGCGTCAGTGAACACGCCCCACTTCTTGGCCCAACCGTCCAGCACTTCCTTGTGGGCCGCATAGAAGGCGTGGTTCTTCTCCAGGTGCGACTGCTTCCAGTTCGGCGTACCGGCCGGGACAGGCTTCCGGTAGTCCCTCCACGAATCGGCCCATAGGGGGAAGCCCGGCAGCCGACGGCCCTCGCGGCGTTCCCACATGATCTGCACGAACTCATCCCAAGCGTCGATCCACAGGCGCTCAGCGTCGGTGAGGTTGCAACCAGGGATGTTGTGGGTGTCGTCCAGCAGGTCTTCGAGGTGCCACTCCTCCTTCGGTTCCCATCCGTCGATGGTGTCGCCGTTGGTGGCCACGGGGTGCACAGGGAAGGGCAGGTCCACGCCGTCAGGGTTGTACGTAGCAGTGATGAACACGCGCTCCCGTACCTGCGGCCGGCCACCACGCTCTGGCGGGAGGAGGTGCGGCGAGAAGATTGCTGGCGTCTCAGAGACGCGGTAACCCTCCTCTTTAAGCGTTTCGATGATGACCTGCCACTCGTGCATGTGGCGCGGGCCGGCAAGGTTGCGCACGTTCTCCAGGAGAACCACGGTCGGGTGGTGCTTTTCGACGATGGAGGCGATGTTGAAGAAAAGCGTGCCGCGGGTCTCGTCCATGCCGCGTTGCGCGCCTGACTTGCTGAACGGCTGGCAGGGGAAGCCGGCGGCGAGCACGTCGTGCGCCGGTACGTTCATAAGGCCCTTGTCCTTGTCGGCGTCCTCCGAGATGTCGCCCCACGATTGGGTCTCGCCTTTCGGGCCCGTCTGAGCGGCACCGTTCGGCGCGTGACCCCAGTTTCGCTCGTAGACGGCCGCCGCTGCCTTGTCGATCTCGACCGCGTACACGCACTCGCCGCCATACGCCTTGAGCGCCGCGTGGAACCCTCCCACGCCGGCGAACAGGTCGATGAAACGGAAGGAGGGCTCTGCGGCGTTCACGCTCACAGCTTATGCGGCCGACAACCCCAAGCAAGCATTGGCGTCGGCGTGTCGTCGAGCTTGTGTTCGATTTGCTCGCAACATCTCGCAATTCGGCCGCAGTGGCGACACATGACCAGCACACTTCAGCCCGTGAGCGTGCGGAGAGTGGAGCCCAAGAAGCTTGTTGGCCGGAAAATGGCGAACCCGACAAAACTGCAGCTGGCGCAGGCCATCGCCGACGCGCTCAAGATCGACCGGCCGCTTCAATCAAGGGGCTCATCGGTCGACAGCACTTTCCTCGACCGCGTGCATACTGCGCTCACCGGCGACACGAGCACGCAGACGGATGCCTACCGCAAGGCGGAACGCGTGTTGCAAGACGTGGGCCTGACCTACGACCCGTTCTGGGACACGAGCGAGTCGGCGGGCGACACGGGCGGGTCGACCGTCACGAACCGCGCCTACTCCCGCATCCTCGCCGCAGTAGCCCACGTGCCGCGTTGCTTCCTCATCAACGTGAACGACGCAGAGGTCGGCGCGCGCTGGGAGACCGATCATGAGTTTCGCTACGCCTACGACTCCACGGTCAGCGGGCGAGCCAACTTTACCGATGCTGGCCCCGGTTCGCGGGTCATCTACTACGCGACCAGCAGCCACAAGAAGAACCCGATGCACTTCATCGCCCACGCGGAGGTGTTCTACATCGGGCCAGGTTGGACGGGTCCATGGGAGGCGACCATCGCCAACTACACGGAGTTCAACCGGCCGGTGCCAGTGGGCGAGTTCGAGATGGAAGGCTGGAACCGCCAGATCTCCATCACCGAGATCAGCTACGGGACGTACCTCGACCTACTGACCGCTGGCGACAGCCTGGAGACTGCCCTGTCAGAGGACGTGCTCAGGGATCCGGGCGGCGAGGTCGTTGCTCAGCGGGTGCTTGAGGAACTGCCTCTCTCAGAGACTGCCCCTGCCTTGGCGGTCCCCCCCTTCCTCCCCTTGGAGGACGTGGTCCTTCGGCCGGCGCGCGAGCCCGTCTACACGGAGTCGGAGGCACGCCAGACTGTCACTACCGGCGATCTGCCGACGCCTAGGAACGCCGAGCGGAACAAGCTGGCTGAGACTCGAGCCGTCGAGCTCGTCACCCAGGCACTCGAGGCACAGGGCTGGACGAGGGTCATGGACTACCAGAGGTTCGGCGTGGGCTACGACCTGCTCTTCCAGAAGGACAACCGCCGGCTTCATGCCGAGGTGAAGGGCATCATCAGCGGGACGCTCGCCTTCAATCTCACCCCGAAGGAGGCGTGGCGAGTAGAGACGGATGAGGATTTCGCGGTCATCGCAGTGACGAACGTGCTGTCCCCCACGGCCTATGAACTGCACTTCCTCACCCGCAAGGACCTGGCCACCGCGGAGCGGATAATTACCGGGTATCGCCTCAAGTTCTGACGCACGCTGGGTGCGTAACCTGCGAGTGCCCGACAAGCTGGGATGTGAGCCCCGTGGGCTTTCGCGTCATGGCCTCGATCAAGCGGCCAGACACCAATCCAGAAGTGCGTCTGATGAACGGCGCTACACGGTGAGTGCGGTTTCGGATCGCCTCGCTCTCGTGGGCTGGTGACAGGGTGGGGACGTGAGCGGAAGGTCATACGTGCCTTGGGCGTCCTCGGCGGCGAGCCGGGCAACGATGCAGGGCAACCGGCGGCGGGACACCAAGCCTGAGATGGCGGTGCGCCGAGCCGTCCATGCACGCGGCCTCCGCTACCGGGTCGATACACGACCACTCCCCCACCTCAATCGCCGGGCTGACCTTGTGTTCACGCGCGCGAAGGTCGCTGTCTTCGTCGATGGCTGCTACTGGCACGGTTGCCCGGAGCACGGAACGACAGCGAAGAAGAACGCCGCCTATTGGGGTCCAAAGATCAGACGCAATCGTGATCGCGACGGCGAGACCGACCGCCTGTTGGTTGAGGCCGGGTGGATGAGTGTGCGCATCTGGGAGCATGAGGATGCGCTTGAGGCTGCCGAGCGCATCGCGCATGTGGTCCGAGCGGTCTCCTGAGTGCTTGCCGTCTCCAACGGTGCCCTGGCGCCCTCAAGTGCCCGCTCAGTTCATCGCTCGGCGTCGCAGGCGCGACGTCGCTCGGCAGCGGCGCGTGCTCACCTCGCCCTGATCTTGGTTTGCTGCACGCATCGGTGACGTCTTGACCTTGACCGAGGAGCCGCATTCACGTCGGGGCGGACTCGCAAGAGCCGCCAGCAGTGAATGCTAGAGACCTAGCAGGGTGGCGAACGAGCATGTCGCCGGTGGCTCCGAGGTCTCGGGAAACACTGCCTCCCAGCGCATCCGTCGAACACCCGGGCTCGGCAGCGGTGCGGGCACAAGTCCAGCTGGGACGTGCCGGAGGGCCAGGCGAGCCGCCGTCACATCGAATTGAATATTGACCAGGAGTTCGGGTGGCTCGCCCGCCGTGTCGACGATCAGGCTGCGGATCCGAGCAACAGCCGCGACCGGCAAGTCCGTTAGCGATCGAAACAAGTCGTTGACTGTGGTGCCGTGCGCGATGACGGGTAGTACGACAGATAGAAACGATGTGCACACTCCAGGGATGCCAGCGACCTGACTCGACGTAACCCAGTGAAGGCGCTCGAGGCCGCTGGTCGTCTTGACCTCCAGCCGCTCGCCATCCGCACTGAAGTCGTAGGTGTCGTCAACGGCGGAATGCCAACGCTCCGCCAACGCCTCACGATCTGCTGCGGCGGAGATCGCCAACAGCTCTCCAGCAAGACCAATCTCGGTCTCGCGGGCCACCTGACTTCGAAGGTCAGCCTCGAAGAGAACTCTGAGTGCGTGAATCGCGGGACCGAGGTCCTGCGGCGAGACTAGCCCGGTACTTGCTAGGCCAGAGAAGACCGCCGCTACCGCCGGCTGCAACCCCTCCCATGTATCACCGGGCGTGAACCTCAGAATGCAGACGTCATCGAGGCGCTCGGCAGATCCGACCGGGCGCAAGTCGGTTGCTGGCTTGAAATCAACTCGGGTGCCGACCATGGAGGCGACCGCAGGCTGCTGGGGTCCGACGAAGATGAATGCCCCGGAGCCAGACCGACCGATACCCATGCGCGCGTTTCGGTCCAGCAACACGAGCTGCACGTCGTCGGGATGCTGGGGGACCCGATCGTCGCCCACTGCTTGGGCGATCTGCTCATAGGAGAAGCTGGTCACGTCTGCTTTACGCCGATCATCCTGAGCTCGAAGCCGTCCGGGGTCTGGATCGTCATGGCGAGGCCGGCGGCGACCCGCACCGATTCGTCACCACCGTGAACGGACATCGGTTCAATGAGCACCGTCACCGCGTCGTAACCGAGCGCATCAATCGGCCGCCTCTGAGCGTCACCGACGTGCGGCACCGCGAGCCGCGCGTCATCGAACCACTCGAGTTGTCGGAGCGGAGAGTCGTTCAACCATGCGGATTTCCACGAGGCCAAACCCTCCGGAGGCGATGGCTGCTGAAGGCGTCGAACGGGGAGATCAGCGAGGGCAGGGTGTCGACCGTTTGCGGCAGCTCGTATCACATCGAGCTCCCGAAAGATCACTGCAAAGGGGAGGTTCGCAAGGCCCAGGTCGCGCAGTCTCGGACTCATCAGCTCTATCGCGACGTCCCGTTCTGCGTCGTCCGTTCCCGAGAGCCTGAAGGCACCAAGAAGGTCTCGCACCTCCTCAACACCGCATTCGACTAGCTCCCATTCGTCAAGCAGCTCTCGGGTGACATTGCCGCTGTCAAGCCAGTCGACAAGAGTTCGCGCGTTGTGCTGGAAGCTCTGCGGTTGAACGAACTGACGCAATGAGAGAACGACCCGCTGCCGGGCCTCGTCAACAAGGTCTCGTGTTCGTACGGCGAGTCGCGTGGGACGCGACCTGTTTGTCGGGCGGGAGACGTACCAAAGGGCCGGCGTATCCAGTCGCAGGTCCTTGTCTTGCTCATCCCAATCTTCCGCAGTCCCCATCAAGGCGCGTTCGACCTGGGCGAGGTAGGTGAACAAGTCAAAGATGTCCTGAAGAGCATGGACCGTAACAACATGCGAGTACGTTGCCCGGTATCCACAGAATCGCATCTGTTGGGAGACCGTGTCCTCGTTCGACGACTGCGCTATCCGAGTGAAGTACGTAGTGGTCAACTGTGGGAACGTGAGCCCGCGGCCGAGGATGTCGCCACCAACCACGATCCAGATGGGGTGAGCTTCCCAGGCCGCCCGCTTGATCGGTAGCGGGCCAGCCTCAGCGGTTGGTCGACTCGTGTCTGAGTTGACGACCCGGACCTCGACCTGCCCGATCAGGCGACCTACCTGATACAGCTGCTCGAGCCCGAGCGATGGCAGTTCGACTGTCGAGCCCGTGGTCGCCAGCACGCGCGCGGCCATTGTGTTCCAGGCATGAGTCAGTTCCACGGGCGCCCCGGCTGGGTCCTCACCGCGAAGTGAATCCTCCAACTCCTGCCGCAGCGTCGCGAGGATTAGCTGAACGCTGTTGTAGTCGAGGACGTGATCCTGGGTCTTGACACTCGTGTGCACCAGCATCTGTATCGAACGCATGCCCTCGCCAGCAGGAGAATCTCCACGCCGATAGAACGCCTCCGGATGGTGCGCACGCAGCCAGCCAGCGCAAAGGACATCGCAAACAGCCCGTTTCAAGCTGGCTGGGGGGTGCGTCGCCGATCGGTTGGCTGAAGACCAGTCATCAACCACTACGCGTCCGAGACGCTGCGCAGGATCCATGAGCTCGGCGACGCCGAAATAACCGGTCCCTGGCTTGCTCACGGCGCAGTAGTCAGGCCGCAGGGCACCGTCCAGCTCAGTTAGGAAGATTGCCTGCGGTGTGGCGGTGTACGACAGCCAGACATGGTGCTTCGCCGCCTCGCGAAGAGCCTTCAACTCGGAGTAGGTGGCCGCCTCCTCCCCCTTTCTGGTCGCCGCATTCGGGGATGCTTGATCAGCCTCGTCGTCGATGAAGAGTGCGGTCACACCCTCGCCTAGTTGAGCCGCCACCTCCCCGAAGAGCCACTTCAACGCATCGACGCGAGGTTTCGTCTTCATCGCGACAAGCACTGGAAGCCGCTCTGGCCACATGCCTTCGCCCTCTCGCCAGTCTCGCCGTTGCTGAGTACGACGCAGGACGTTCTCGAGAAACGACGCGTTGCGTTCGGCTTGACTGCGTGTCGGCACTGGCATCGCAATGACCGGGCTAGATGGAAGCCCGCTGAGATCGCTGCTGATCCTGTCAGTCGTCTGTCCGTTGAGCGCTTCGGTGACTCCGGTGAAGATGACGGCGACGTCGCATCGGTCAGCAGCCCAGGCGAGCATCCCCAATTGACTGCCTGTCTTGCCGGACTGCACCTTGCCCATGACGAGGTAACAGACACCGGTCTTCTCTCGGTCGACCAGTTGGATCTCCGCCCGGCCGCTCAATCTGGCAAGATCCTCGCCGAGCCGCACAGCGTCGCTCGCCCCGATTTCTTCCCCAGCCACTCCGACGAACTCGCGTCTCTTTTCCTTCAGGTAGTCGTCGAGCGCCGACGTTCCTGGCATTGATTCGCGGAAGATATTCACTGGCTACTCCGGTAGGTCGTCCGGCTGGGGATGCACCAACTGCAGGATCTGATTCATCTTGGTCCTCACAAGCCTTCGCTCCGAACTCTCGACGAAGACCTCAGCGGCACCCAATGACAGGGCAATCCGTGTCAGCAAAGTCCTCATCGCGACGTCCATGGGAGGCAGGTCGTCGAAAAGCGGATGCGCTTCGTTAACGATGATGTCGTGCTGTCGACGACGGGCATCCTCCGAAACAGAGAGAAACGGTCGATTCCGATTTGACGAGAAGCGAAGTGCAAATGCGTGGGTGTGAACCTCGCGGTCCGTAATCGCGAACTTGTATGCCGGCAGGTCATCCTCGGGCGGGCCACCCTCCTCCGGTGCTGGATCGTGGCTGATCTCGCCATCGACCGCCCTTTTCAGGTTCTTCGTGGCCGTAGTTGACGCAGCCACCAGGTTCTTCTTATCGACCTGATTTCGCTTGCGACGCTTGAAGTTGACGGCCATGTTCCAAAGGTCCAGGCGCGCGTCCTTCATCTGCTTCAGGACATGCTCGACGAACTCTGCCTCCTCCTCCGGCGTCCAGAGCGTTGAGTCGGTTGTGATCGACTTGCCTAGGGCCGTGACGTCGAACTCGCCGATGTAGCTCTGCGCTCGGTAGCTACCGGCCTGGCCGAATACCTGTCGCGGCCGGAAGCCCGAGTTGCCGTCGCGCGGTCCGTCCAGTGGCGTCACTCCGCCAATGCCCTTCCCGCGATAATGCAGCGTGAATCCACTCAATTCACGGCTCATCGTCTCGAGAATCCCGACCCAACCCTCGATCACCTTCCCCGTACTGAGCTTCACGCGGATCTTCTTCCGCCACAGGCGAGTCCGTGCCCCCTTGGCCGGTCCATCGGGGCTCGGCCAGAACGGCTCGCTCAGAAGCTTGGGCGGGTCGAACGACAACTGCTTCTTATCGACGAACAGACGGACCGGGTGCGCAGATGAATCTCCCACCTCTGCCAGTTCGCTCACGGACAGGAACTTTCGGTAGATCGACGGAAGGTACGCCGCGACCGTCGCCCGCGTCTTGCCCGCAACCGGGGCGTTCTGCCAGAGCCCGTCCACCGTGATCCGGGTCCCGGAGTGAGACCTGGTCGGAATGGCGTGCACCTCGGCCGTTCCCTGCGGCTGTGTGCCTGATTCGCCGAGGTCGATCTCGACCTTCCAGCCGCGGCGCTCACCAAGCGGCCAGGTCTCGATCGTCAGGCGCCGACCCCACCAGAATGCGGCGGCTTTCATCCCGACCCCGTGAAGATTGAGACCGACGGAGGTGTCTTCGGGAGGCTCGCCGGTGCGAAGGGCACGCGGGAGGTCCGCCCGAGCGATTCCAGCTGCGTTGTCCTCGACGACTAATCGCCCGACCCGGTCGTCGAAGGCGATCCGGACGTCACACACGTAGTCGGGTCCATACTTGGCCTCCAAGCGCCTCACATTTTGGAAGTAGCTCGAGATCGAATTGTCGACGAACTCTCCGAGCGCGTACCAGGGCGTGAAAGACAGGCTGCGAAACATCCTGAGTGCGGCGGCGTCGGGGCGGATGTCTACTACAAAATCGTTGCTGGCGCGTGCGCGCGTAGCGGCCATCGAACCCCCGGTGTGTCCTCAGCGTCGGCTCTTCAAACTACACCGGACGCGCGTGCGATGCGCACGACATCTTGCCTTTGGGCAGTCATTCAAGACTTCGGATCGAGTTGTTGAAACACGCCACCGCCTCACACCGCTCTGCAGGCCCTCGGAACACGCTTCCCCCACCAGTCCTCCTAGAGGCCGATCTCGAAGTCGACCGGAACACTCCGGAAAGACCAAAACCCCAGGCTCACCTGGTGTTTGTTGGTCGAGCCAACGAGACTCGAAGTCGCAAACCCCTGATTGCATCTGCTCCAAAGCAAGCCAAGGGCTTGTACGCCGTGTCGAACCACGCGAACCCGCTCAATGTGGTGGTGAGCCTGAGGTGATCGTCGGGCCCCACAGGCCGCAGCCCGCGCATGCCGCGTCAGTCGTCGCGGCGTCCGTCCCCCGCCACGCCGAGAGCCGTCTTGACGTCAATCGCATGTTTGCCAGTAAAGGCGAGCTTGACACGCTTGCCGTTAAGAACCACCGGGATCTCGACCAGACCCACGCCAGCGTCGATGATCGTCCCGACCAGGTGATCGAGGATCGCCCCGTTATTGGTTCCACGGGCGTACTTGTAGAGCGCGGCGCAGAGAGGGCACAGCGCGAGGGCGTTCGCCGTGTGAACCTGCTTGCGTGCGTTCACGAGGCGTACCGCTTCGAAGTACCAGGAGCCGTCTTTGATCTTAAATGGGAGCTGCTTCCGGCAGGCCTGACAGTGCATGTCACCAGAGGCAGTCGTGTATTGGCCTCGGAGGTACGCCCTCGACTCAGCTGATGCCTGGGCCTGTCCATCAACGACGCTGCGGTCGCGAATGGAAGTGCTGAACTCGGGCGCCGAGGCCGCATCGAGCGCAGTGATCCCAGCTCGGCGAACAGGATCTTCAGACGGGCCCTCGGGGAACTGAGCCATGGCGGCGTGCTCACGGAGGATGGCTCGCAGGTCTAATCCTTGCTCCTTGACCTCCCGCAGGAGATCCAGCGCATCCTCGTCGAGACCCTCCTCGCGGAGATAGTCCGTGACCCCCTCCCGCTTCTGCCGCCGCCGGACGGCGTCTGCACCAAAGTCCAGTTTGTAGACGAGCGAGGACTGTTGAGGGGCCGGCCAGTCGTCGGGAAGCTCGTCGATGCACACCTCGCGCGGGAGTTTCAGATCACCGTCGCGGTTAAGGACCCACGGCCTCGAGGTCAAGGTCCGAGCCAGCTGCGACACCATCTGATGCCGCTGAACGCTGGCATTGGCTTGATAGACAGCAATCGCCTTGGTGGCCGGTGCTTCAACAACGGTGCGCCACAACGCGCGGAGCAGATCGTGATCGCCCGTCCCGATGATGTCGTTCAGGCGCTCGATGCCCCAGTCAGACCGGTGACCCTGGGCCGTCTCACGATTGTTTGCGCGCCATGAGTAGGAAAACTCTGCGTTCCTCGCGACGGGAGCCTTCGTGATCTCAATCCCGGTTTTGGCGCCAAGCGACCCGAGGAAATCATCGATCCCATCAACATCGAGGTACACCCCGGCTAGCGGATAGGGCTCCTGGTCGTACGCATACCCCCCGCCGTTCTTCCAGAAGAGCTTCTTGCGCGGGTAGAGCGCTGACAGCCCTGAGTCACGAAATGGAAGGTCGACGAATGTCTGTCGCGCAGTGACCCAGCGGGGCCCACCCTCAGACTGGTCCGCCATCAGCAGATAGGCCGACGAAAGCGCCCTGCGAGCGTTGACATCCCTGGCCGCGTAGCGCACGAAGGCGCGGATGTCCTGGAGATGCTGCGTGAGGTCATCGCCCTCGGGAATCGGGCGGTCCTGGGTGCTGTAGGCCGCGAGTCGCCGTTCGGCCCGTGCCGACTCGTCCCATCGCTTCGTCCCGACTGCCCGATAGAACGCCTTCAGGTTGGCCGCTCGTGTGGCGTCCTCGTCGTCTTCAAAGTAGGCGAGGTTGATAGGCACCCGCGACTGGACTGTGTCGCTGCGGCCCGACGGCAGGAAGGTGGCAGAGCCCCGTACGTGGGTGACTGTGTTGCGCCTCACCAGGCGCACGATGGGGACGTCATCAAGCCAAGAAGAGTAGAAACGAAACGACTTGTGTTCCCGGCTGCCGAATCCAATGAGCTGGTAGAGACGAAGGAGGTCGTCGTCTGACTTGGCCGCAAGCCAGGAGAACCAAGCCCGCGCGGCGGCCTTGTCATCCTCGTCGTAGTCATCGTCGATATCCGCGAGGATGTCGTCGGCGCAGTCGGCGGAACTGAGTGCCTTGATCAGCTCCTCCCACCCAAACTCCATGGTGTCCAGACCGGCGAGGAACTTGCCGGCACGCCCGTCGCGATCGCGGATCCATCGAGGGGTGGCTGACGTCTCGTTCCCAGCGAACTCGAAGAGGTTCGGGAGCTCCCCTGGATCCAGCCAGTTGCGGAACTCGCTCGGGCTGGCAACCAGCGTCCGGGCAGGCGCGAAGCCGGCTGCCGTGCCTCGAACCGGTGTGATCTCCAGTTCGTTGAACGCCTCGGTGATTCCATCCCTGATCAGGCTGTAGGGGTGACCGATCTGGTCGTCCTCGTTCGGCAGCGTCGCGAGGAAGCTGTCGTCGATGAGGCCATCAGCACACATTCCCGGGAGAGCATTGGCGATGAGTGTCGCGAGGTCTCCAACCAGTCGCACATTCCCCGGGTCGTCGCGCACGCTGTCTCGGGCCACCGTCGACGCGAACGGAGCGTGGATGTGAAAACGCAGTCCTGAGAATTCTTTGACCGCCGGAAAGTAGATCGACACGTCGCCGTCGTCGACGGGGACGATTGAGCGACGCGGGGCGAGGTCTTGAGCCTCGCCATTCTTCGCCTTTTTGCTTCGCGGACCATCAGCTGCCTCGACCTTGAACGCCGCCGCCACAGTGAGCGGGCTGGCGCTGGGGCCATCGACGCTCGCGTTGCCCATCAGCCTGAGCCAGTGCGACTCAACGAAGTCGCCGCCCTCGGATCGCTTGATCGCGATGATCCGTGAGTCGACTGGTCTGCGCTCGATGATCCCGACGGTCCCATCACGCAACTCGTATGTGATTGTGCTGATGTGGTTGAGAAACAACAGCGTCTTCTCGTCGAGTTCCGTCAGTCGTCGCTCGATCTCAGCGCAGGCCGTGTCAGCGGACTTGTCGCTTCGGTCGAAGGGGAAATAGAACGTGGTCCAGCTACCAGCCGCTCGGCCCTCAATGTGCTCTGGCACAAAGAGGTCTTGAATGGCGAACGAGTAGTCACCGGAACGGATCTCTGGACGCGTCGTATAGGAGTACACCGCCTTGAAGCCGACTCCGAACTTGCCGATCTGGGTCGGATCATCCTTCTTGGTCGAGTCGCCAATGTTGGCGATTGAGTCGATATCCTCAAGAGTGAACGAACGCGACCCGTTGTGACGAACCTCCAGGCCACCGAGCCGGAGCTCGAACTCCACGACGGATGCTTTGGCATCCTCGGCGTTCTGCAACAACTCATAGATGAAGTGCGCGTTGTCGGGATAGAGCTCCGAGAGCAGTCTCCGGATGCCCTCCTCGAACCCCCGCTTCTGCTTGTGAGCCTCGACGATGGCGCGCCCGGCAGCTGCGATGGTGTCGAACGTGAGCTCAGTGGCCATCGACAACCTCGACTGTTCCAGTGAAAAGGAGCGCGGTGGTGATGTCACTTCGCTGGATGCTCTCCTCGAGGCGCTGACGACGTGCCTCGAAGTCCTCTTCGAGGGACCGCAACTCCGATTCGCGCATGCGACGGATGTTGTCATGCGTAGCCGACAGAACCTGGTCCTCAAGCAACTGCATCCGAGCCTGGTGGGTGATGGACAGTGAAGCAAGCTGACTCTCGACATGGGTGCGAGTCCGGTCGAGGTGGGTCCCGCGCGCGTCCGACCACTCCGAATAGTGCTGGTCATCCAGCAACTCGCTTGGCTTCTCGGCGAACGCATCCGAGTCGGCCGCTTCCGCGAGCGTGCGTTCCAGTTCGTCGGCCAACCCGGCGGCGGTGGTTGTCACTACGACCTCGAAGTCGTCGCGGGGACCCAGGTACGTCCACGAGTGGACGGCGAGCGGGTAGGTGCCCTCGGGCACGGATGTCGACTTCACTAGAAGCGAGACCGTGCTTTCTGCGACGAACTGATCTTCGTGTGCTGCTGCTGCCCGCACCAAGTCGTGGACGGGCGAAAGCAGTTCGACATCACCGGTTGATGCCAACGCCGGATCGAAGGTGAGCCGCCGGGACTGGTCCGCACCAGATTCAAGCCAGCGCCGCCACTGGGAGGTGCTGTCGGATGCGGCGTCGAGCAGGTCTTCCCGTAGGGCTGAGCGAACTTCCTTCGTCGGCCGGAAGAGCGCCAGTGGGCGTTCAAACAGCGTGTCAGCCCGCTCGTATCCCCGGCTGGCGAGGTATCGCTGGACGAGCCGAGTCAACTGCTCGGGAGCGAGCCAGGGGCTCGCCGCCTGCTCAACCCCCTCCTCGTCGAGCTTTTTCAACGGAAGCCCGAACAGCGCGCTCTCGCGCTCTTCGAGTTCCTGCTGCTCCTGGATGCGTCCGATTCTGTTGTCCGCGAGTTGCCGGAGCCGGGCGTCACGCTCAGCGACGCTGAGGGTCAGGTCTTCCGCGATCTTCCGGATCTCGCGCGTCAGGTCCCCTAGTATCGCCTCGCTTCCACCGAGTGCGCGCTTGAAGACGCCAATTCGCTCAAGGCATCGCTCGAAGATGACCGCATCGACTGTGCCGCTGACGACGAGGTTCTTGATCGCGACGGTTTCGCTTGCCTGACCGCGACGGTCAATTCGTCCGATCCGTTGCTCGATTCGCATCGGGTTCCAAGGCAGGTCGTAGTTCACCAGAGCGTCACAGAACTGGTAGTCGAGGCCCTCCGTACCGACCTCGGATGAGAGAAGTACATCCAGGGCTTCCGGCTCCGTCCGGTTCTTGGCGAAGCGCGCCCGAAGGTCGCGCCGCTCGTCGTCTGGTACGCCACCGTGGACCAGACCGACCCGAACACCTGTAACCGTCAGGTGGTCGAACAGATAGCGGAGCGTGTGTCGGAAGGTGCTGAAGACCAACAACTTGTTGTTGGCGAGTCCTTGCTTCTCGTCGATGTAAGCAACAAGGCGGTCGAGCTTGGGGTCCTCGGTCAGCGCAGCGGCTTCCCGACCAACCTCCTGGATCTCATCGATAAACCCCTCAAGATCAGACGTGTCGAGTTGATCCACCTCGACGTCGGCTTCGCTCAGCTCCTCAGAGGACAGCTTGCGCCGCAGCAGGTCCTCGACGAAGGGGGCGAGTCCGTTAAGGCAACTCGCGGCTTGGCGCTGGAGCGTGGAGAGGATGAAGTCGAGCGAGTGGCCATGACCCCTCGACGTCGAGATGCGTCCGGCTAGGTCAAGGAGAAGATCGTGGACCACCTGCTGTTCTGGGGTGAAGTCAACTTCGAAGGTCTCGGGCTTCCTCGTGGTGAACGACCCGATGTCCCGTCTCCTCGTACGGTTGATGAGTCCAGAGAAGGTGTTGAGCGACTGCGTTAGACGGAGCGCCTTGACACGCTCGCGATCGCCCACTTCGTCCTGATCAAAGATGTCGCGAAGTTCTTGCGCGCGCGGGTCCGCGCTGAGGACGCGGCTGCCCCAAGTCGTTGCGAGGGCAGCATCCAGCTCCGCGGCGGACTCCTTCTGCCATCCCTCGCTTGCGATTCGAACCGAGCTCTCGACGTTGGCGAGGAAAGCATTCGGTTCCCGCATCAGCTCGAATGCCTGATTGTCGACGAACGTGTCGGGCCGGAGGAGTCGAAGGAGTGTGCGCAGGTCCTCGCTGCGGGTCTGGATCGGGGTGGCCGAGATCAGGACGGCGGCCTCCGCCGAGTCCACCAGGTGCTTGACTACCCGGTGGCTCCACGTGTCGCTGTTGCGGATGTGGTGGGCCTCGTCGACGATGACGAGATCGAACTTGACCGGCGGGAGCAGCGACACTAGTCCGGGCCGCGGCCGCCTCCCCGAGTTGTCGCCAAGAAGCAGCCGCTCATCGAGCAGCGAGTACGGCAGGATCGCCTTGCGGTACCGCGAGGGCCATCTACCCTCGGCCCGGGTCTCGTCGATGCAGTGGCGCAGGGTCGCGCTGTCGAGATGAGCAAAGTCCTCGTCGAATCGCTTGAGCTCTGACCGCCACTTGCTTTCGACCACGAGCGGCTTGGGACAGATCACCAGGATCGAGTCGAGCTTCTGGCGGGCTTGCAGTTCCTTGATGATGAGGCCGGCCTCGATGGTCTTTCCGACACCAACGTCGTCGGCGATGAGAAGCCGCGGGCGATCGGCGCCGATCAACTTCATGACGGGCCGGTACTGATAGGGCTCGTAGTCGATGCGCCCGCTGTTCAGCGAGTACAGGCGATTCACTGACGGGTGCAAGACATGGGCGGCCGACAGGCGAGACTTCATCTCCTCCGCTGACAGGTGCTCGGCCGCCTTCGCGTCGACCAGTTCGACCTGGCTCTCGTAGTAGGTCTGAGGCGTGCTCCCATGGAACACCGTGAGGCGGGTCTGCGAACCGGAGTCGTCCACCTGCATGACCACGCCCGTGAGCTCGGGTCTCGCCTTCAAACGAACCATTAGGCCGGGCGCAAAGGGGCTGGCCGCTTGTGCCGAGGTCGATGTCGCGGGAGGCGTTGCCGACGATTCTGCGGTCTGCGACGGCGCGAGCACTGCGAGTGCCTCGGTCCGTGCCACCGAAAGCCGCTGGGCTTCGACGCTGTCGCGTTCAATCGCTTCAGCCAGGAGAGCCAGCGTGTCGATGTCCCGGTAGATGCGTTCGGCGCTTGGCTCTCGCCCAGGAGCATCGTGCGAGTGGCGGTTGCGCACACTCGCCGCTTCCTTGAGCCAGTTTCGGTCGTCCCACTTCACGAGTCCACGGCGTCGGAACAGATCCCAGTTTTGGTCGACGACCCGCAGAGTCGCTGCTACATCAAGATCGTCCAGGGTCGACCATTGCTGCTCTTCGGCCTGTGTTCGCTGCTGATACGACAGCTTTGAGAGAACGCCTTGGTTCCACCAGTCCGGGCCTAGGGATGCGAGCTCGCGGCCGAGGATCCGGCGCAGGAGAGCAGCCAGCGTCGCGAGATTCTCGCGCATGTTCGTGGCCATCAAGCTTCCTTCGCGATCACGGTGTCGTAATGGCCGAAATGCCGCAGCCCTTCATGGCTTTCAATACCGGTGCAGGACAGCGACGCGTCCTCGTAGCGGCGGAGCGCGAACACAGCCTGATTTGTATGTGACCTGTTGAAGACGTTGAGCGGGACGAGGAGGTTGAAGGCATCCACCGTGAGGCCGGTGACGGTTCTGAGCAGGTAAGGCTCCAGTTTGGTGATGACCCTGCGGATGGCCTTCCGGAGTGGCTCCCACTGGAGGTCCACCTTCCAGACGTACGGACGCTGGGATAGCGGTATGACGAAGTGGTGCGGCAGGTTGAACAGCTGCAGCGGCGTCCGTTTGAAGGTCTCCACCCGGCAATCCTGCCTTGGCTGGCCCGTCCCTGGGCGCATGTCGCGCAGATCGAGCAGTCAACCGCTGTGCCGGCTTCGGGCGCCCTTGGCAGCATGACCTTCCCCCACCAGTCCCCCTACACGGCCATGTCGAAGTCGACTAGACCACTACAGAAGAGAACGAAACCCCAGGCTGACCTGGGGTTTCGCCGGTGGAGCCTACGAGACTCGAACTCGCAACCCCCTGCTTGCAAAGCAGGTGCGCTACCAATTGCGCCAAGGCCCCGTGGTGGTGGCTAACGGTCGCTGCGCGACCGCCAACAACAGGTGGTGAGAGCTCAGGCCTTCTCGACGGTGTCGGTGGCCTCGGCCCAGAGGGCCTGCTCGTTCTTGCCCTCGTCCATCTTCTTCTTCGCGACGACCGCGCCGGCGGCGGCGATTGCGATCAGCAGGAGCTTCTTCATGGACTCTCCTCGGGATCGGAGCGAAGGGGGTGACGCGAAGGGATGGAGTGGGCCTAGGAGGACTTGAACCTCCGACCTCTTCCTTATCAGGGAAGCGCTCTAACCGTCTGAGCTATAGGCCCGTGCGCCGCAAGCGGCGACGCCGAAGGTTACCTGACCACGGTCAGGCGGTGCCAATCGGGGATCGGCTCACTTCTCGTCCTCGGCGAGGGTCACCTCGATGCCGCCGAGGAGGGCGGCCGCGAGGTTGTAGAGGAACGCCGTCAGGGTCGCGATCGCGGTGATCAGGATGACGTCGACGACCGAGACGAGGAGCGTGAAACCGAGCACCCGCGACATGCCGACGTAGTTGGTGACGTCGAAGGTGGAGTTGCCGCTGTCCCCCTCGACGATGCTCGCCACGGCCGAGTTGATCGAGTCCCACACGCCGGCCGCGCCGAGCACCGACCACACCATGAAGATGGCGACGAAGGTGACGACACCGAACGCGACGGAGAGCAGGAACGACGTCTTCATCACCGACCACGGGTCCACCCGGGTCAGACGCAGCCGGGCCCGACGCGGCTGGCGGCCGGCCGTACGACGGGCGCGGTTGCCCCGCGACTCAGCCGGTCCGGCGTTGGCGCGGTGCTCCTCAGCGGCGCTGGACAGCGTGTCCTGGAGCCGCCCGGTCAGGGACCGCTTGGCGGGCTCGCCCCCGGAGGTACGGCGGGGAGTCGCGGTGCGCTCCGACATGGGTCACTCACTCCTCGGTGTCGTCGGCGGGGGCATCGGCAGGTGCTTCGACAGCGTCCTGACCATCGATTGTTGCATCGTCGACCACGTCGGGCGATTCGGCGGCGGCCTCACGGGCACCTTCCTCGACCTCGGAGGCGGCCTCGGCGACCAGCTCCTCGACCTCCTCGTCCTCACGGGCCTCGACCGAGCGGGCCACCACGGCGACCGTGTCGCCCTTCTTGGGCGTCACGAACTTCACGCCCTGGCTGTCGCGCCCGGTGGCGCGGAAGTTGGCGTCGATAGGGCTGCGGACGACCTGCCCGCCGCTGGTGATCGAGAGGACCTCGTCGCCCTCCTCCACGATGAACGCGCCGACCAGGCCGCCGCGGTCCTCGTTGGTGAGCTTGACCGCGCGGATGCCGACGCCGCCACGGTTGGTGGTGCGGTAGTCGGTGATGCGCGAGCGCTTGGCGTAGCCGCCGTCGGTGATGGTGAAGACGTACTGCTCCTTCACCTCGCTGTCCTCGACAGACGCACCGGCCTCCTCGATGGCCTCCTCGGCCGCGACCTGGGCCGCGCGGATCACGGAGAGGGAGAGCACCGCGTCGTCGTCGTGCTTGAACTTCATGCCGCGCACGCCGCCGGTGGCACGGCCCATCGGGCGCAGCTGCTCGTCGCTGGCCTGGAAGCGGATCGCCTGGCCCTTGCGGGACACCAGGAGGATGTCGTCGTCGGCGTTGACCAGCTCGGCGCCGATCAGCTCGTCGTCGTCCTCGCGGAAGTTGATCGCGATGACGCCTGCCTGGCGCGGGCTGTTGTAGTCGCCGAGCTTGGTCTTCTTGACCAGGCCGGTGCGGGTGGCGAGCACGAGGTAGGGGGCCTGCTCATAGTCGCGGATCGCCAGCACCTGAGCGATGTCCTCGTCGGGCTGGAAGCTCAGCAGGCCGGCGACGTGACCGCCCTTGGCGTCGCGCGCGGCCTCGGGCAGGTTGTAGGCCTTCGTGCGGTAGACGCGACCGGCGGTCGTGAAGAACAGCAGCCAGTGGTGGTTGGTCGTGGCGATGAAGTGCTGGACGACGTCGTCGCCGCGCAGCGTCGCACCACGGACGCCCTTGCCGCCGCGCTTCTGCAGGCGATACTGGTCGGCGCGGGTGCGCTTGGCGTAGCCCCCGCGGGTGATGGAGACGACGAGGTCCTCGTCGGGGATCAGGTCCTCCATCGACAGGTCGCCGTCGGCGGCGATGATCTGCGTACGCCGCTCGTTGCCGTACTTGTCGACGATCTCGGTCAGCTCGTCGGAGACGATCTGCCGCTGGCGCGCCTCGTTGGCCAGGATGTCCTCGAGGTCGGCGATGACGCGCTCGAGCTCGGCGAGGCGGTCCATGATCTTCTGGCGCTCGAGGGCGGCCAGGCGGCGCAGCTGCATCTCGAGGATCGCGTTGGCCTGGATCTCGTCGATCTCGAGCAGCGCGATGAGTCCCTGGCGGGCCTCGTCGACGTCGGGGCTGCGACGGATCAGGGCGATGACCTCGTCGAGCGCGTCGAGCGCCTTGGCGAGCCCGCGGTAGATGTGGGCCTGGCGCTCGGCCTCGGCGAGCCGGAAGCGCGTACGCCGCTGGATGACCTCGATCTGGTGGGTGACCCAGTTGGAGATGAACTGGTCGATCGGCAGCGTGCGGGGCACCCCGTCGACCAGGGCCAGCATGTTGGCCGAGAAGTTGGACTGCAGCTCGGTGTGCTTGAACAGGTTGTTGAGCACGACGCGGGCGACAGCGTCGCGCTTGAGGATGATCACCAGGCGCTGGCCGGTGCGCGAGCTGGTGTCGTCACGGACGTCGGAGATGCCCTGGATCCGCCCGGAGTCGGCGAGCTCGGCGATCTTGAGCGCCAGGTTGTCCGGGTTGACCATGTAGGGGAGCTCGCTGATGACGAGCATCACGCGACCCTTGGCGTCCTCGTCGATCTCGACCACCGCGCGCTGGGCGATCGAGCCGCGACCGGTGCGGTAGGCCTGCTCGATGCCCTGACGGCCGACGATCAGCGCGCCGTTGGGGAAGTCCGGGCCCTTGATCCGCTCGACGAGCGCGTCCTGCAGCTCCTCGCGGCTGGCGTCGGGGTGCTCGAGCGCCCACTTCGCGCCGTCGGCGACCTCGATGAGGTTGTGCGGCGGGATGTTGGTCGCCATGCCGACCGCGATGCCGGCCGAGCCGTTGACCAGGAGGTTCGGGAACCGGCTCGGGAGGATGGTCGGCTCCTGGGAGCGACCGTCGTAGTTGGGCTGGAAGTCGACGGTGTCCTCGTCGATGTCGCGGACCATCTCCATGGCCAGCGGCGCCATCCGGCACTCGGTGTACCGCATGGCGGCGGCGGAGTCGTTGCCCGGCGAGCCGAAGTTGCCCTGGCCGTTGATGAGCGGGTAGCGCAGCACCCACGGCTGCGCGAGGCGCACCATGGTGTCGTAGATCGCGGAG
The DNA here is from genome assembly GCF_042666175.1 of Nocardioides sp. GCM10028917. NCBI lineage: Bacteria > Bacillati > Actinomycetota > Actinomycetes > Propionibacteriales > Nocardioidaceae > Nocardioides > Nocardioides sp. GCM10028917. The sequence goes on along the minus strand of NZ_JBHTFL010000007.1, from coordinate 879,292 downwards.
TCGCCGTGGGGGTGGTACTGACCCATCACGTCACCGACGACGCGCGAGCACTTGGAGAAGCCGCGGTCGGGGCGGTAGCCACCGTCGTACATCGCGTAGAGGATCCGGCGGTGCACCGGCTTGAGCCCGTCGCGTACGTCGGGCAGCGCGCGCCCGACGATCACGGTCATCGCGTAGTCGATGTAGGACTGCTGCATCAGCGTCTGCAGCTCGATCGGCTGGATGCGGTCGTCGCCGAAGCCGAAGCCGTCTGCTCCGCCGCCGGTGCCGGTGGGGGTCTCGGTCATCTCTGGTTCTCTCCTGCGTTCTATCGATGTCTAGGGCTGGTCGTAGATCGGACTAGCGACCTAGATATCGAGGAAACGGACGTCCTTGGCGTTGCGCTGGATGAAGGAACGGCGCTGCTCGACGTCCTCGCCCATGAGGATCGAGAAGATCTCGTCGGCCTGCGCGGCATCCTCGAGCGTCACCTGCTTCATGAGGCGGGCGTCGGGGTCCATCGTGGTCTCCCACAGCTCGTCGGCGTTCATCTCCCCGAGACCCTTGTAGCGCTGGACCGGGTTCTCCTTGGGGAGCTTCTTGCCCTGCGCGAGGCCGTCGGCCATCAGCGCGTCGCGCTCGGCGTCGGAGTAGACGAACTCGTGCTCGGCCGGCTTGTTCCAGCGGAGGCGGTAGAGCGGCGGCTGCGCCATGTAGACGTAGCCGTGCTCGATGAGCGGCTTCATGAACCGGAACAGCAGCGTCAGCAGCAGGGTGTTGATGTGGTGGCCGTCGACGTCGGCGTCGGCCATCATCACGACCTTGTGGTAGCGCAGCTTCTCGAGGCTGAACTCCTCGTGGATGCCGGTGCCGAGGGCCGAGATGATCGCCTGGACCTCGGTGTTGGCGAGCACCTTGTCGATGCGGGCCTTCTCGACGTTGAGGATCTTGCCGCGGATCGGCAGGATCGCCTGGATGCGGGGGTCGCGGCCCTGGCGGGCGGAGCCGCCGGCCGAGTCGCCCTCGACGATGAAGACCTCGCACTCGGCTGGGTTGGTCGACTGGCAGTCGCTGAGCTTGCCGGGAAGGCCGCCACCGCCGAGGAGGCCCTTGCGGCCGCGCGCGAGCTCGCGCGCCTTGCGGGCAGCGATCCGGGCGTTGGCGGCGGCCTGCGACTTGCGCACGATGTCGCGGCCCTCGGCCGGGTTCTGCTCGAACCAGGCACCGAGCTGGTCGTTCATGATCCGCTGGGTGAAGCCCTTGGCCTCCGTGTTGCCGAGCTTGGTCTTGGTCTGGCCCTCGAACTGCGGCTCGCCGAGCTTGATGGAGATGATCGCGGTGAGTCCCTCGCGGATGTCGTCACCCGAGACGCGGTCCTCCTTCTTCTTGATCAGGCCCCACTCCTCTCCCCAGTTGTTGACCAGGGAGGTCAGCGACGCTCGGAAGCCCTCCTCGTGCGTGCCGCCCTCGTGGGTGTTGATGTTGTTGGCGAAGGTGTGGACCGACTCGGTGTAGGTGGTGTTCCACTGCATCGCGACCTCGAGGCTCATGTGCTGGCCCGAGGCCCCCTCGGCCGTCTCGGCCTCGAAGGAGATGACCGTGGCGTTGGCCTTGTCCTTGCGGCGGTTGAGGTGCTCGACGTAGTCGACGAGGCCGCGGTCGTACTTGAAGACCTGCTCGAGGCCGCCCGCCTCGGCCCGCTTGATCCCGTCGTGTCCGGCACTGTCGATGTCGCCGGCGATCGTGTCGTCCTCGACGGCGTCGACGATCGCCTCTGCCCGGGCGCGCTCGTCGCGGACGACGAACTCGACGCCCTTGTTGAGGAACGCCATCTCGCGCAGGCGGGAGGTGATCGTCTCGAGGTTGTAGTCGGTGTGCTCGAAGATCTCCTTCGAGGCGTACCAGGTCACCGTCGTGCCGGTGCCCTCCCCCGCGTCGAGCGGGCGGACCTGCTCGAGGTCGGCGTCGGGCGTTCCGAGCTGGAAGGACTGGCGCCACAGGTGGCCGCGGTTCTTGACCTCCGCGACCAGGCGCGAGGAGAGCGCGTTGACCACCGAGACGCCGACGCCGTGGAGGCCGCCGGAGACCTTGTAGCCGCCGCCGCCGAACTTGCCGCCGGCGTGGAGCATCGTCAGGGCCATCGTCAGCGCGGGCATGTCCTGCCCCGGGGCCGTGTCGGTCGGGATGCCGCGACCGTTGTCCTCGACCCGGACGCCGCCGTCGGCCTGGAGCGTCAGCACGATCCGGGTCGCGTAGCCCGCGAGGGCCTCGTCGACGCCGTTGTCGACGATCTCCCAGATGAGGTGGTGGAGCCCGCGCTCGCCGGTGGAGCCGATGTACATGCCCGGGCGCTTGCGCACGGCCTCGAGGCCCTCGAGCACCTGGATCGCCGACGCGTCGTACTCGACGCTGCCGTCGACGGCGGTGTTGGAGCGCCTCTCCTCGCCCGTCTCCTCGACGGCAGCGGCCAGCGCCTGGGCGCGCTCGGCCTCGGTGGGACTGTCGGCGGACTGTGGATCGGGAGCGGAACCGGGAGTGGCGTCGGGGGTGGCCGGGGTGGACTCGTGGTTCTGTTCGCTCAAGGCACGGCCTTCTGCTCATCGCCCCGGAGCTGGCCCGGGGGCGTTCGACATGAGTCGAGTCGCGGCGGTTGCGGTGGCAACACAGCGTGCGACTCGTAGCGCCACAATACCCGTCAGGACGCCTCAACCGAAGCATCGACCCCCGGTTGGGGATGGATCTGGACGAAAAGATGGCCCCAGCGGGCCCATGAGGGCCTGTCAGCCGGTCGAACAGGGGGGTCGGTGGGCCCCCATATGGTCCGGAGCCTGCCAGATCGGCAGATCGGGGCTCTGGCGATCGGGCCCTGCTCAGCCGTAGGTGTCGCGCGGACCGCGACCGTCGCGGCTCGACAGCCGCCCCTTGGTCCAGCTCGGCAGGTGGGGTCCGAGCACCTCGATCACGGTGACGGTGCCGTGCCCGAGCTCCTCGTTGAGACGCCGTACGACGGTGGGCGCGAGCAGCTTGAGCTGCGTGGCCCAGGCCGTCGAGTCGGTGCGCACCACCAGCCGGCCGTCGTCGAACGACTCCGGCGTGCAGTGATCGGCCACCTCGTCGCCGACCAGCTCGGCCCACCGTCCGAAGACGCCCTGGACCTTGAGGTCGAGCTCCCAGCCGTGGTTGGCGATCAGCCGCCCCATCGCCTGCTCGAGCAGCTGCGGGTCGCGGTCGTCGGGTCGCGCACCCGAGGACTTCGTGAACGTACGACGGCGGAAGGTCGAGGACGTCTTCCGTGGCTTGCCACCCGGGGTGGCAGCCGCCGCTCGGGCCGCCGAGCGCGCCAGGTCGAGCCCGTCGGGCTGGTGCTCCGCCGCGGCGTCCACCGGCGTGGGCTCCTCGGACGCCTCATCGGGGTCGTCAGTCGTCACGGGTCACGGTCCCGTCGGCGACGAGGAAACGGGCACCCTGCAGGGACGCGGGCACGTCCGCGGCGACCGCGGCCGTGACCAGCACCTGCTCGGCCCCGGCGACGAGCTCCGCCAGCTGCTGGCGACGGTCGGAGTCGAGCTCGGCGAAGACGTCGTCGAGGACCAGGATCGGGTCGTCGCCGTCGGCGCGCAGCAGGTCGTACGACGCCAGGCGCAGCGCGAGCGCGAATGACCACGACTCCCCGTGGGAGGCGTAGCCCTTGACCGGCAGCCGCAGGTTCGGGTCGCCGAGGGAGAGCAGCAGCTCGTCGCGGTGCGGGCCGACCAGGGAGATGCCGCGGTCGAGCTCCTCCTTGCGCCGCGCGGCGATCGCGTCCAGCAGCGCCTGCGGGAGGTCGTCGCCGACCTCCACGCTGGCGCGGTAGTCGAGGTCGGCGTCGTCCCGGCTCGCGCCGCGGGCGACGGCCTCGTACGCCTTGCCGAGGTAGGGGCGCAGGTCTTCGACCAGCCGCAGGCGGGCGCCGAGGATCTCCGCGCCGACGCGGGCGAGGTTGTCGTCCCAGATCTCGAGCGTCGACATCGCGGCGTCGCGTGACGAGCCACGGGCGACGCCGGCCGTCTTGAGGAGGCTGTTGCGCTGCTTGAGCACCCGGTCGTAGTCCGACCGTACGCCTGCCAGCCGCGGCGAGCGGAGGATCAGCAGGTCGTCCAGGAACTTGCGCCGGTCCGACGGGTCGCCCTTGACGAGCGTCAGGTCGTCGGGGGAGAAGACCACCGTGCGCACGAGGCCGACGATCTCCCGGGGCCGCGGCAGGGGTGAGCGGTTGATCCGGGCACGGTTGGCCCGCCCGGGGTTGAGCTCGACCTCGATCAGCGCCGGCCGTCCCTCCTTCACCACGGACGCGCGGACGATCGCCTGGTCGGCGCCGGCCCGGACCAGCGGCGCGTCGGTCGCGACGCGGTGCGAGGAGAGCCGCGAGAGGTAGTCGATCGCCTCGACCAGGTTGGTCTTGCCCTGGCCGTTGCGGCCGATGAACGCCGTCGCCCCCGGCTCCAGCGCGACTTCGATGTCGGCGTAGGAGCGGAAGTCGTGCAGGGTCAGGTGCGCGACGTGCACAGGGACATCAGCTCTCGCCGGGCTCCTGGCCGCTGCCGGCACCGGCCTTCTTCGCCGTCTCGGTCTGGTCGGCGGGGCCGCCGTCCTCGACGTCGCCACCCTTGGGCGCCGGGGTGCGCACCGCATGCCCACCGAACTGGTTGCGCATCGCGGCGACCGCCTGCATCGCCGGGCTGTCGTCCTGGCGGGAGACGAAGCGCGCGTACAGGGCCGCGGTGATCGCCGGCGTGGCGACGGCGTGCTCGATGCCAGCCTCGACGGTCCAGCGACCCTCGCCGGAGTCCTCGGCGTAGCCGGCGACCTTCGACAGGCCCGGGTCGTCGTCGAGCGCAGCGACCATGAGGTCGAGCAGCCACGAGCGGATGACGGTGCCTTCTCGCCAGGACCGGAACACCTCGGTCACGTTCTCGACCATGTCGACCTTCTCGAGCAGCTCCCAGCCCTCGGCGTAGGACTGCATGATCGCGTACTCGATGCCGTTGTGGACCATCTTGGAGAAGTGCCCGGCGCCGACCTTGCCGGCGTGGACCGACCCGAAGTCACCCTCGGGCGCCAGCGCGTCGAAGGCCGGCTGCACCTTCTCGATGTCGTCGGCCTCGCCGCCGTACATCAGCGCGTAGCCGTTCTCCAGGCCCCAGACCCCGCCGGAGACGCCGCAGTCGACGTAGCCGATCTTCTTCTCGGCGAGCAGCTCGGCGTTGGCGATGTCATCGGTCCAGCGCGAGTTGCCGCCGTCGACCACCACGTCGCCCTCGCCCAGCAGTCCAGCGAGCTCCTGGACCGTCGCGCGGGTCGGGTCGCCCGCGGGCACCATGACCCACACGACCTTGGGGCTCGGCAGCGCCTCGACGAGCGCCTCGAGCGAGTCGACGTCGCTGACGTCGGGGTTGCGGTCGTAGCCCACGACCGTGAGTCCCGCGCGGCGCATGCGCTCGCGCATGTTGCCGCCCATCTTGCCGAGTCCGATGAGTCCGATGTCCATGGTCACGAGACTAGCCTCCAACCTTCGGTGGTCGAGTAGCCGAGCGAGGAACGAGCGAGGGCGTATCGAGACCTCACCGTTCAGGTGGATCTCGATACGGACGACCAGGAGTTCGCGAGCTCACTCCTGCGTCCTACTCGATCTGGCTGAGCAACGTCGTGCGCGCGAGCGCGCACGACTGCTCAGCTCAGCAGCCTCCGCGGCATCAGCAGGTAGCGGAAGGAGCCGGTGGTGTCGTCGGCGTCGGTACCGGAGATGACCACGGGCTTGGTGGCCTGGGTGAAGGCGAGGTCGACCATCTCCCCGTCGATGGCGGTGAGGCCGTCGAGCAGGAACTGGGGGTTGAAGCCGGTCGTCAGGTCGTCGCCGTCGATGTCGGCGTCGACGGCCTCGGTCGCCATCGCCTCGTCGCCGGAGCCGGCGTCGAGGACGATCTGGTTGTCGCCGAACTTCATCTGCACCGCGGTGTTGCGCTCGGCCACCAGCGCGACGCGCTTGACGGTCTCGATCAGGTCGGCCTTGCTGACCTTCGCCACGGTGAGGTGCTCGGCCGGGAAGAGTGACCGGACCTTGGGGAACTCGCCGTCGAGCAGGCGCGTGGTGGTGCGACGTACGCCGCCCAGGCCGCTGCCCTCGAAGCCGATCAGGCCCTCGCCGGCGCCGCTCGAGCTCAGCGCGATCGTCACCTCGGCGCCGGAGGTGAGCGACTTGGCGGTGTCGCCGAGCACCTTGGCCGGCACGAGCGCGGCCACCGACTCGTCGGGGGACTGGGGGTTCCAGGTGAGCTCACGGTGCGAGAGGCGGAAGCGGTCGGTGGCGAGGAGCGCCATGGTGGACCCGTCGATCTCGATGCGTACGCCGGTGAGCACCGGCAGCATGTCGTCGCGACCGGCCGCGGTCACGGCCTGCGCGACGGCGTGGGCGAAGTCGGCGCTCGAGACGGTGCCGGTGGCCGAGGGCATCTCCGGCAGCGTCGGGTAGTCGGAGACCGGCATCGTCTGCAGGCTGAAGCGCGCGGACCCGCAGGTGAGCGAGACGCGGGGACCGTCGAGGGTCAGCTCGACCGGCTTGGCCGGCAGGCTGCGGCAGATGTCGGCGAGGAGGCGTCCGCTCACCAGCGCCTTGCCCTCGTCGTTGACCTCGGCGGAGAGGGTGGCGCGGGCCGAGGTCTCGTAGTCGAACGTCGAGAGCACCAGTCCGGCGTCGCTCGCCTCGATCAGCAGACCTGCCAGGACCGGCGAGCTGGGGCGGACCGGCAGGCTGCGCGCAGCCCAGGCAACGGCATCGGCGAAGACGTCGCGTTCGACGCGGAACTTCACAAGGGTCTCCTCGACGAGAGGTGGTGCGGGCAACGAGCGGCTGCACGCAGGCGGGAACCACACGCGTGCACGTGGGAAGTGCATCCTGCCACGCGCGGTCGGGGCGGCGGCAGGGTTCTCCCCAGAGGGAGGGCGGTGAGGTGTTGGCGGGAGATCGGACCAGTGTTGAGGTTCATAGTCGTCGTAGGGTCCGTGGAAAGTGTGGACAAGGAACGTTTGCGCAGGTCAGCGGGATGAAACCCTGTGGATGACGGGTGTGGACACCGCCGGACGACACCGGCGGGAGGTGTGGACGGCGGCGCGGTTCGTGTGGTTCGTCCCGAGGAGTCCACAGGGGCTGGGGACGACGCGGCGGACCGAACCACAACTTCTCCACACATCGAGGGCCTCGCCGGCCGTCCGGGACGTCAGGCCTGGCGGGCCTGCATCTTGACCCGGTTGGTGAGCTCGCTGACCTGGTTGAAGACCGCGCGGCGCTCGGCGAGGAGCTGGCGGATCTTTCGGTCGGCGTACATCACCGTCGTGTGGTCGCGGCCGCCGAACTCACGTCCGATCTGCGGCAGCGACATCGACGTGAGCTCGCGGCACAGGTACATGCCGATCTGGCGCGCCATCACGAGGTGCCGCCCGCGGGAGGGGCCGGTGAGGTCCTCGAGCGAGACGCCGAAGTAGGCGGCGGTCTGGGCGATGATCAGCGCGTGCGTGATCTCGGGCTCGCCGCCCTCGGGGATCAGGTCCTTGAGCACGATCTCCGCCAGGGTCATGTCGACCTCCTGGCGGTTGAGGTTGGCGAACGCCGTCACCCGGATCAGCGCGCCCTCGAGCTCACGGATGTTGGTCTGGATCTTGGACGCGATGAACTCCAGCACGTCCGGCGGCGCCGTGAGCCGGTCCATCGCGGCCTTCTTGCGCAGGATCGCGATCCGGGTCTCGAGGTCGGGCGGCTGGACGTCGGTGATCAGGCCCCACTCGAACCGGTTGCGCAGCCGGTCCTCCAGTGCCTCGAGCCGCTTGGGCGCGCGGTCGGAGGTCAGCACGATCTGCTTGTTGGCGTTGTGGAGGGTGTTGAACGTGTGGAAGAACTCCTCCTGGGTCTGCGTCTTGCCCTCGAGGAACTGGATGTCGTCGATCAGCAGGACGTCGACATCGCGGTAGCGCCGCTTGAACCGGTCCTGCCGGTCGTCGCGGATCGCGTTGATGAACTCGTTGGTGAACTCCTCGCTGGAGACGTAGCGCACCTTGGCATTGCTGTAGAGGCTGCGCACGTAGTGGCCGATCGCGTGCAGGAGGTGGGTCTTGCCCAGACCCGACTCCCCGTAGACCAGCAGCGGGTTGTAGGCCTTGCCCGGTGCCTCGGCGACGGCCACGGCAGCGGCGTGCGGGAACCGGTTCGACGAGCCGATGACGAAGGTCTCGAAGGTGTACTTCGGGTTGAGGCGGGTCTCCAGGGCGGAGGGACGGCGCTCGCCGCCGGCGCCGACCGGCTCGTGCGGTTCGATCGTGACCGGAGCGGGAGGCTCGTACGCCGGCTGGATGTTTGTCGACAAAGCGACAGATCCATCTGTCGATTCGTCGATCTGTGGTTGCGCCTCCGCCTCGAGTGCCGGGTTGACCGTCACGAGCATCCGGATCTCACGACCGAAGGCCTCGGTCAGCGCGTCCTCGATGTGGTTGCGCAACCGGCCCTCGAGCTGGTTGCGGGTGAAGTCGTTGGGCACGGCGATGATCGCCGTGTTCTCGTGGAGCGTCATCGGCACGCTCGGTCGCAGCCAGGCCCGCTGGTTGGGCTGGAGGTCCTCGACGATCTGCTGCCACGCCGTTCCGAGATCTACCTGCTGGTCGTCCACCCGGACCGCCTTCGCTTCCACCATGTCGTCGTGCGTGTGTGTTGCTCTGGATCCGGCCTCGCAGCGGCGGCGACACCGATGTGGCCGGTGTGGCTTCCACAGAGTTGTCCACAAGCTGTGAACTGCCGGGCCCGATCCGTGGGACCGAACCCCCACGGCCGCAACGGCTGGTGATCCTTCCAGCGTTTCCGCAGGTCAGAGACCGATTCGAGCGGTCTGTGACCCGGATCACATCGCATGCTGGACCCTGGTCGGACCGTGGTCGGGACGGACCGCGGAGGTCTCGAACGTAACAACGGGTGGACGCGCGGAGCAAGACGTCATCCACAGGCAGACCGGCATGGGCGGCTCGTGGGTTTGACCCTCACTTCACCGGCCGCGTACCGTTGGCCGGTCGCTCCCCGTCGACGGGTGCCGCATGTCCACGATCCGCCACCTGGCGGCCGCGCGGGCGGGCGGTGCCGGTTGAAGTACCTGAACACGGGCCAGCACCGACGCCGTGCGGAGTGGACATCCCTCGAAACCTTCGGAGAAATAGCCGTGAGCAAGCGTACGTACCAGCCGAACAACCGTCGCCGTCACAAGGTGCACGGCTTCCGCCTGCGCATGCGGACCCGTGCCGGTCGCGCCATCCTCTCGGGCCGTCGCCGCAAGGGCCGCAAGAGCCTGGCCGTCTGACGGCCAGAGCTCGCGGCACACGCCGTTGCTCTCCGCTGTCCACCGCCTCACCACCGCTGACGGTTTTCGCCGCACGGTGCGCCAGGGGCGACGCGCCGGATCGGCGACCCTCGTGGTCCACCTGTGGGTGGACCCGGACGCCCCACCGGCCCCGACGCAGGTGGGATTCACGGTCGGCAAGGCCGTGGGCAACGCCGCCACGCGCAACCGTGTGAAGAGACGACTCCGGCACCTGACCCGGGAGCACCTCGCAGCGCTCGAGGAGCTCCCGGGTCGTGCTGCGCTCGTGGTCCGCGCCCTGCCGGCTGCGGCCGACGCGTCGTACGCCTCCCTCGGTGCCGACCTCGCCCGTACCCTGAGCAGGGTGAGCTCGTCATGAAGCACCTCCTCATCGGCTTCATCCGCGCGTGGCGGTTCGCGATCAGCCCGCTCTACGGCCAGGTCTGCCGCTACCACCCGAGCTGCTCGGCGTACGCCCTCGAGGCCGTCACCGTCCACGGCTCGGTCCGCGGCACCTGGCTCTCCGTACGCCGCCTCGCCCGCTGCCACCCGTGGGCCGCCGGCGGATACGACCCCGTTCCCTCCCGCGCCGGATCGGCCGGCCAGTCCTCATCCACGTCCACTGCAACTCGAGGAGCATGAGTGCTCGACTTCTTCGGCACCATCGGCGGCGCGATCATGGCCCCGCTCTACTACGTCATCTCGGCGGTGCTGGTCGGCTTCCACAAGCTGTTCGGTTCGGTCTTCGGCCCGGAGACCGGGATCGCGTGGGTGCTGTCGATCATCGGGCTGACGCTCGTGATCCGGATGGCGTTGATCCCGCTGTTCGTCAAGCAGATCAAGTCCAGCCGCAACATGCAGCTCATCCAGCCCAAGGTGCGCGAGCTGCAGAAGAAGTACGGGCACGACCGTGAGCGTCTCGCGCAGGAGACGATGAAGCTCTACAAGGACTCGGGCACCAACCCGTTCGCCTCCTGCCTCCCGATCCTGTTGCAGATGCCGATCTTCCTGGCGCTGTTCCGCCTGATCGACCAGGCAGCGAAGAACCCGCAGGATCCCAAGGGGCTCATGACGGTCACGCTGAACGAGCAGTTCGGCGACGCGGTCTTCCTCGGTGCCAAGATCTCCGACACGTTCCTCAACACCGACGACCTCGGCGTACGCGTGCTGGCGGCAGTCCTCGTGCTCGCGATGACGGCGACGACGTTCCTCACCCAGCGCCAGCTGATGAGCAAGAACATGCCGGCCGATGCCCTCTCCGGTCCGTACGCCCAGCAGCAGAAGATGCTGCTCTACGTCCTCCCGGTCGTGTTCGCCGTCGGTGGCATCGCCTTCCCGATCGGTGTCCTCTTCTACTGGACCACGTCGAACCTCTGGACCATGGGCCAGCAGTTCTACGTCATCCGCAACAACCCGGCCCCCGGCACCCCCGCGGCCGCTGCCAAGGAGGAGCGCGACCGGGCGAAGGCCGCTCGCAAGGGACAGAAGACGCCCGCGCAGCTCGAGGAGGAGCGGCTCGCCGCGGAGGCGGAGGCCCGCCGTGCGGAGAAGTCGCAGACCCGCCAGCAGCCCCAGCGCCAGAGCAAGTCCCAGCGCGGCAAGAAGAAGCGCTGACCCAGACCTCCCTGACGACGCTCGCGAGGGTGTCGTCGTACCTGACCGAGACACCAGGAGACACACGTGAGTGAGCAGCTGACCGACGGCGAGACCGCCGCCGAGACGACCGACAACGAGCCGACGGGCGAGGCCACCGGCGCGGCGCGACCCTCGAAGGTGCAGCGCCTCGAGCACGAGGGCGACATCGCGGCGGACTACCTCGAGGAGCTCCTCGACATCGCGGACCTGGACGGCGACCTCGACATGGACGTGGAGGGTGACCGCGCGAGCGTGCAGATCGGGGGCGCCGACCTGAGCCAGCTCGTGGGTCGCAACGGCGAGGTGCTGGAGGCGCTCCAGGAGCTCACCCGCCTCGCGGTGTACCGCGAGACCGGCGAGCGGTCGCGCCTGATGCTCGACGTCGACGGCCACCGGGCCCAGCAGCGCGAACGGCTGGTCGCCCTGGCCGAGACGTCCATCGCCGAGGTGAAGGAGTCCGGGGAGTCCGTGTCGCTGGAGCCGATGAGCGCCTTCGAGCGCAAGGTCGTCCACGACGCGGTGGCCGCCGCCGGTCTCACGTCGGAGTCCGAGGGCGCCGAGCCCCAGCGGCACGTGGTGATCCTTCCCGCGTGAGCGACGACGTTTCACGTGAAACCGGGGGGTCGAGCAGGCCCCCCGGGGCCGTGTCGAGACCACCCTCCGTGCCGCCCGAGGCGCGGAGGGTGTTCGCGTCCGACCGCCTCGCGCTGGCCGAGCGCTACACCGAGCTGCTCGCCACCGAGGGCGTCCTCCGAGGCCTGATCGGCCCGCGGGAGGCCCCGCGGCTGTGGGAGCGCCACGTCCTCAACTCTGCCGTGCTCGGTGAGGCCGTGCCGGACGGTGCCTCGGTCTGCGACATCGGCACCGGAGCCGGTCTACCGGGGCTGGTGCTGGCGATCGCTCGACCGGACCTGGCGGTGACGCTGGTCGAGCCGCTGCTGCGGCGTACGACGTTCCTCGACGAGGTCGTGGCGGAGCTGGAGCTCGGCCACGTGACGGTCGTGCGCGGTCGTGCGGAGGACCTCCACGGCACGAGGACGTTCGACGTCGTCACCTCACGGGCCGTCGCCCCGCTCGAGCGTCTGCTCGGCTGGTCGATGCCACTCGTGTCCCCCACCGGTGCGACGGTGGCCATGAAGGGGCGCTCGGTGCACGACGAGATCGTGGAGGCGCGCCAGTTCCTGGCCAGGTGGCGCTGCGGCGATCCGGAGGTGTTCGAGGTGGGCGCCGGTCTTGTCGATCCCCCCACCACCCTGGTGCGGGTGCCATGGGCCGACCCTTCCCGGATAGGTTGGCCCCTTGCCCGGAATCCCGAGCGACGTCGCCGGCGTCGTGACCGTTCTGCGGTCGAGCGAGAGGTGAGCTGAGTTGAGCCACGGCCCGAGTGACGACAGGGATTGGCGCAGCACGGGTGAGGACCCGTACCCGTTTTCCACCGGTTCGGGGACCACCCCTGAGCGGGGATATCCACAGGATGGACCCGTTCATCCACAGAACGAGGAAACCACCGCCGTTTCACGTGAAACGGGTTCGAGTGACGTTTCACGTGAAACACGACCCGCCTGGCAGGTGCGAACTGCCGGCGACCTCGCCGGTCAGGACCACGACTTCGCCGACCAGGCCACCCCTCTGGCACAGGCCGCACAGCACTCGGTCCTGGCCCGCACCGGCGGGCTGCGGCGACAGGGCGTCCCTCGACCGGAGAAGACACGCATCCTCGTCGTCGCGAACCAGAAGGGCGGCGTAGGCAAGACCACCTCGACGGTCAACGTGGCCGCCGGCCTGGCGCAGCTCGGCCAGAAGGTCCTCGTCATCGACCTCGATCCGCAGGGCAACGCCTCGACCGCCCTCGGGATCGAGCACCACCGCGGGATCCCGTCGACCTACGACATGCTGGTCGACGGTGCTCCCCTCGCCGACGTGATGACCGAGTCCGCCGACCTCCCCGGCCTGTGGGTGGTCCCAGCGACGATCGACCTGGCCGGCGCCGAGATCGAGCTCGTCAGCGTGGTCGCGCGGGAGCAGCGGCTCGACCGTGCCATCGCCGCCCACCCGCTGGTCGGCGGCGCGGCCGAGATCGGTGAGGACCGCTTCGACTACGTCCTGGTCGACTGCCCGCCGTCGCTCGGCCTCCTCACGCTGAACGCACTGGTCGCCGGTCGCGAGATGTTCATCCCGATCCAGGCGGAGTACTACGCCCTCGAGGGCCTCGGCATGCTCCTCGAGACCGTCGAGATGGTGCGTCAGCACCTCAACCCCCGGTTGGTCATCTCCACGATCCTGCTCACGATGTACGACGCGCGCACCCGCCTCGCCGCGGGCGTGGCCGAGGAGGTGCGTGGCCACTTCGGCGACCAGGTGCTCAAGACCGCGGTGCCACGGTCGGTCCGGGTCTCGGAGGCGCCGTCGTACGGCCAGACCGTGATGACCTACGATCCGGCGTCGGCGGGAGCGCTCTCCTACCTGGAGGCCGCCCGCGAGATCGCCAGCAAGGGAGCGCCCGCATGAACGAGGTCACGGCATGAGCAGCAACGCACCGCGGCGCGGACTGGGGCGTGGCCTCGGGTCGCTGATCCCGACCGCTCCCAGCCAGACCTTGCCGCCGGCCACGGCTGACGGCGCCTCCTCGGCGGATGTCCCGGACGATCCGGTCGCGCCCGTCGCCGACGGATCGCGTGGCTCGCAGACCGCGGAAGGCACGGTCGCCGGCGCCTACTTCGCGGAGCTGCCCATCGCGCAGGTCCGTCCCAACGCGCGTCAGCCTCGGCAGGTCTTCGAGGAGGAGGCGCTCGCCGAGCTGGTCCACTCGATCCGCGAGGTCGGCCTCCTGCAGCCGGTCGTCGTACGCCGCACCGGCGAGGACGCGTACGAGCTCATCATGGGCGAACGCCGCTGGCGCGCCTCCCAGCAGGCGGGCCGCGACACGATCCCCGCGATCGTCCGCGAGACCGACGACGACGACATGCTCCGCGACGCGCTCCTGGAGAACCTCCACCGCTCGCAGCTCAACCCGCTCGAGGAGGCGGCCGCCTACGGCCAGCTGCTGGAGGACTTCGGCTGCACGCACGAGGAGCTCGCCCAGCGCATCGGCCGCTCGCGTCCGCAGATCTCCAACACGCTGCGGCTGCTGAAGCTGTCGCCCGCCGTCCAGCGTCGGGTCGCGGCCGGCGTCCTCTCGGCCGGGCACGCCCGCGCCCTCCTGTCCGTCGACGACGCCGGCCTCCAGGACAAGCTGGCTGCGCGGGTCACGGCGGAGGGCATCTCCGTGCGCGGACTCGAGGAGATCGTCTCGCTGGGCGCCGAGGAGGAGCCGGCTCCGCGTATCCTCCGCCGGAAGCCCGTCGCCCCCGGTCTCCATGAGCTGGGAGAACGTCTCTCCGACCGCCTCGAGACCCGCGTCAAGGTCGACCTCGGCAAGGCCAAGGGCAAGATCACGGTCGAGTTCGCCAGCCTCGACGACCTGCGCCGGATCGTCGACATCATGGACCCGCGCAACCGCGACGACCGGCCGATCTGAGACGAGCAGCCGGGCACGAGGCACGAGTGCTGGGCACTGGCTCGGCCGGGTTAACAAGCGACACGACTGAGCGCAGCGAAGCCGTACGAGCGCGTCGAAACCCTTGGGTGTCGTGAGGCGGTCGACTGGAAGGGCGAGTCTGACTCCTGGAGGCGGTTGCAACCCCCTCCAGGAGTCGGTTTCCCCGCTCGAGCGGGGAAACCATCAGGCGGTTTGTCGACAAAGCAACACATCGACCTGTCGACGAAGCGACCTGTCGATCTAGCGCCTTGTCTTCTTAGCCCGCTTCTCCGCACGCCTGCGAGCGCGCTCCCGCTTCTCCTCGGCGTCGAGGCGAGCGGCCTCCTCGAGCGTGGGGGCGGAGCCGCCCATCGAGGCGGGCACCCACCACGAGCCGGGGGGCTGCTCGTCAGCCGGGTAGGCGGCGACGGTGTCGCGGAGCATCTGCGACATCTGGGCGTGGAGGCGGGCGGTGTCGCCGACGGGGTTGTCGCCGGTCGGGTGCATCGGCTCGCCGACCGTGATGGCGATGGTCTTGCCGCGGGAGAAGTCGCGGGGGTGGTCCTTGGTCATCATCCGCTGCGTGCCCCACAGGATGACCGGCACGACGGGTACGCCGGCCTCCGCGGCGATGCGCACGGCACCGGTCTTGAACTCCTTGAGCTCCATGGCGCGGGAGATGGTGGCCTCGGGGAAGATGCCGACGGCCTCGCCCCGGCGTAGGTGCTCGACCGCGGCGTGGAAGCTTGCAATCCCCTCGCCCCGGTCCACCTCGATGTGGTGCATGGACCGCATCACCGGGCCGCCGACAGCGTGGTCGAAGATCTCTCGCTTGGCCATGAACCGGACCAGGCGACCCGACGGGTTGGCGGCGAGGCCGCCGTAGATGAAGTCGAGGTAGCTGACGTGGTTGTAGACAAGCAGCACGCCACCCTCGCGCGGCACGTGCTCGGTGCCGGACAACCGGAAACGCTGGCCGAGGAGCCTGAAGGCCGCCTTGGCGGTCACGATGATCGGTGGGTAGGTCACATCGCGCATGGCGAGGAGCCTAGGGTCAGCCGACCGGTGGCGGCGACTCTTCGTGATCAGCGTCGCGTGGCGAGGAAGTCGGCGATCCGCCCGATCGCCTCCTCGAGGACCGACGCCTCGGGAAGCGTGACGAGCCTGAAGTGGTCCGTCTCAGGCCAGTTGAAGCCCGTGCCGTGCGTGACGAGGATCTTCTTCGCGCGCAGGAGCTCGATGACGAAGTCCTGGTCGTCGTCGATGGCGTAGACGTCCGGGTCGAGGCGCGGGAAGCAGTAGAGGGCGCCGCGCGGCTTGACGTTGCTGACGCCGGGGATCTCGTTGAGGAGCCGGTGGGCCAGCATCGACTGCTCGTAGAAGCGGCCGCCGGGGCCGATCAGCTCCTCGATGGACTGGTAGCCGCCCAGCGCCGTCTGGATGGCGTGCTGGGCCGGCACGTTGGCGCACATCCGCATGTTGGCGATCAGGGTGAGGCCCTCGAGGAAGTCGGTGGCGATCTCCTTCGGCCCGGAGATCATCACCCAGCCGGCGCGGTAGCCGCAGACTCGGTAGGCCTTCGAGAGGCCGGAGAACGTCAGGCACAGCACGTCGTTGCCGGCGTACGTCGCCGCGTGGTGGTGCTGCGCGTCCTCGAACAAAATCTTCTCGTAGATCTCGTCGGCCATGACGACGAGGTGGTGGCGACGGGCGATGTCGACGAGACCCTTGACCGTCTCCGCGCTGTAGACCGCGCCCGTGGGGTTGTTGGGGTTGATGATGACGATGGCGTGCGTGTTCTCGGTGATCTTCGACTCGATGTCGGCGAGGTCGGGGTCCCAGTCGGCCTCCTCGTCGCACCGGTAGTGCACGGGGATCCCGCCCGCGAGCGTCACGGCGCCCGTCCAGAGCGGGTAGTCGGGGGCCGGCACCAGGATCTCGTTCCCGTCGTCGACGAAGGCCTGCAGCACCATCGAGATCAGCTCGGAGACGCCGTTGCCGATGAAGACGTCCTCGACGCCGACGTCGCGCAGGCCGTGCGACTGGTAGTAGTGCATGACCGCGGTGCGGGCGGACCAGATGCCCTGGCTGTCGGCGTACCCCTGCGACTGCGGCAGGTGGTGGATCATGTCGGCGAGGATCTGCTCGGGGGCCTCGAAGCCGAACGGCGCCGTGTTGCCGATGTTGAGCTTGAGGATGCGGTGCCCCTCGGCCTCGAGCCGCTGCGCCTCGACCAGGATCGGCCCGCGCACGTCGTAGCGGACACCTTGCAGCTTCTTGCTCTGTCGGATCGGGCGCACGCTCCATCCTCTCAGGCCCGATCCGGCGCACGGGTCATGTCTCGCGCACTCGGGCTGCTGCGCGCCCCTGAGCGCGAGACATGACCTAGCATCGGGAGCGTGTCCCGCAAGACCGCACACCTGACGGTCGACCACCTCGCGGAGCTGGCCGACCCGGTGCGGTCGTGCCTGTTCTGGGAGCTCTCGCCCGTCGACCGGGCGCGGCTCGACCACGAGGAGCGGATCGCCGAGAAGGAGAACTGGCTCTCGATCGTGCTGCGCGAGTGGGGCTCGTGCGGTCGGGTCGTACGCCTCGACGGGCGCACCGTCGGGCACATCGTCTACGCGCCGGCGGCGTGGCTGCCCGGGGCGGCGACCCTGCCCACGGCGCCCGGCTCGCCGGACGCCGTCATCGCGGCGACCGCGTGGATCGAGCCGGGCCTGCGGAGGGGCGGCCTGGGCCGGCTGCTCGTGCAGGCGATGGCCGCCGACCTCGTCGAGCGCGGTCACTCCGCGATCGAGGCGTACGGCGACACGCGGGGGCAGACGACCGGATGCGTGCTGCCGGCCGAGTTCCTCGGCGGCGTGGGCTTCAAGACCCAGCGCGCGCATCCCACCACCCCGCGGATGCGGATGGAGCTGCGGACGGCGCTGAGCTGGAAGGACGAGGTCGAGCTCGCCCTGGAGAAGGTGTGGGGGGTCGTTCGCCCCACGCAGAAGGCGACCCGCCCGATCGGATCGGTGCGGGTCGCCTCTCGCGACTAGACGTGGTGAGATCTCGATACGGCCCTGTCGCGACTTCGTACCTCAGTCGCGTGGCCACTCGATCTGGCCACGCCCACGTGCCGAGCGCAAGCGCTCGTCACTGCGTGGCTCAGATGATGCCGTCGAGCTCCTTGAGGAGCGCGGCCTTGGGCTTGGCGCCCACGATGGACTTCACGACCTCGCCACCCTGGTAGACGTTGATCGTCGGGATGCCGGTGACGCGGTAGGACGAGGGGGTCACCGGGTTCTCGTCGACGTTCATCTTGAGGAACGTGAGCTTGTCACCGTGCTCGGCGTTGAGCTCGTCGAGGATCGGGGCGACCTGGCGGCAGGGACCGCACCACTCTGCCCAGAAGTCCACCAGGACGGGCTTGTCGGACTTGAGGACCTGCGCCTCGAACTCGGCGTCGGTCACGGCGGCGATGTTGGCCACGGAAGTGCCCCTTTCGAAAAGGTCTGGTTGTCGTGCGGCGATGTCTACTGAACACCACCCCACCGACAGATGTTCCCGGCTGCGGGTGGGGGGAGCGGAGGGTCAGGCGCCGGCGGTCTGCACCTGCTCCTCGATGGCCTGCACGGTCGCCGCTGCGTCACCTGCGGTGGACGCCTCGTGGTCGAGCGCGGCGATGAAGCGCTCCGCGTCGAGGGCGGCGGCGCAGCCGGTGCCGGCAGCCGTGATGGCCTGGCGGTAGTGGTGGTCGACGAGGTCACCGGCGGCGAAGACTCCGGGGAGGTTGGTCTTCGTGGACGGGTGGTCGACGAGCACGTAGCCGTCGTCGTCGAGGTCGACCTGGCCGGTGAGCAGCTCCGAGCGCGGGTCGTGCCCGATCGCGATGAAGAGCCCCGTGACGGGCAGGTCACGCTCCTCCCCGGTCCGGGTGTCGCGGAGCGTGATCGACTCGAGCTTGTCGGCGCCGTTGATGGCGGCGACCTCGGAGTTCCACACCATCTCGAGCTTGGGGTCGGCGAAGGCGCGCTCCTGCATGATCTTGGAGGCGCGCAGCTCCTCGCGGCGGTGGATCAGGTAGACCTTCGAGCCGAAGCGGGTGAGGAACGTGGCCTCCTCGACGGCGGAGTCGCCACCACCGACGACGGCGATGGCCTGCTCGCGGAAGAAGAAGCCGTCACAGGTGGCACACCACGACACGCCGCGACCGGAGAGCTCGTCCTCGCGCGCCAGGCCGAGCTTGCGGTAGCCCGAGCCGGTGGACAGGATCACCGAGCGCGCGGTGTAGGTGTCGGTGGCGGTCTTCACGACCTTCACGTCGCCGGTCAGGTCGACCTCGACGACGTCGTCGGAGACCAGCTCGGCGCCGAACCGCTCGGCCTGGGCGCGCATCTCGTCCATCAGGGCCGGGCCCATGATGCCGTCGCGGAAGCCGGGGAAGTTCTCCACCTCGGTGGTGTTCATCAGCGCGCCACCGGCGGTGACCGAGCCCTCGAAGACGAGCGGGTTGAGCGAGGCACGCGCCGCGTAGACAGCGGCCGTGTAGCCCGAGGGCCCCGAGCCGATGATGATGACGTTGCGGGTCTCGGTGCTGGTGCTCATGTGGGTCAGTGACTCCTGCTGGCTGGATCGGGTCTGGTGCGGGTACGTCGTCCTCAACCGATCGTAGGCGACCGTTGTTCCGCAGCCGGCCCGCACCGGTCAGGGCGCGGGCAGCGTGATCGTACGCAGCGGGACGGGGTTGCCGCAGGCATAGAGCTCGACGTCCTGGAACTCCCCGGCGGGCCGCCGGAACACGACCAGGCCCGACTCGCCGTCGACCTGGGCCGACACCACGGCGGCCGATGGACCCGGTTCGACGCCGTCACAGCCCCGCAGCGCCTGGAGCGTCTTCAGGCGCTGCGAACCGTCCGTCACGTCAGGCCGCAGCGCGACCAGCTGGGGGACGATGTCCTCGTCGTCGTCGGAGAACAGCGTGGGTCCCGTCAGTCCAGGCTGCAGGAAGCTTTCCTCGGGCTGCCGCGCCTCGCTGTCGGCGAGGTTGTCCGGGCCCGATCCGCCCGCGTCGGCGCTCGAGTCGCCTCCTTCGTCGCGTGGCTCCGCCAACGAGCTGTCCGAGGCAGAGCCGGCACTCGACTTCCCGGCGTCGTCGCCGCCGCGGGGGAGGGCCTGGCCGAGCGCGACGCCCGCGACGACGACGGAGGCGGCGGCCAGCAGGCCGATGCTTGCCACACGGCGTCGGCGGGAGCCGAGGTCGACGACGCGTCCCGGCGAGCGGTCGTCGTTCCCGGTCGTGCGCCCCGCGGTGGTCTCGGACACGGACTCGGACGCGCGCTCGGACACGAGGGAGGCAAGGGTCTCGTCGAGGCGGGCGACGACGTCAGGAGGCGGGGGCCCGTCATGACGGGCGTCCGCGAGCAGGCGGCGTACGGTGTCCTGCTCGGGGGGGAGTCCGGAGGACTCGGACATCGGGGGTCACCTCCTCGGGGGCCACGGTGCGGGGACTCGTGCGGGGCTCGTGCGGGAACGGGGTGCGGGTGGGGCTGCTCAGGGCGCGGGAGGACCGCGTGGCCGCACGGTGGGTTGGACGGGACCGTCGGAGGGCGGGTTCCCGTGAGGCGCGTCACCGGCAGGGGGGCGGAGGTCGGCGAGCAGTGCGGCGAGCTTGGTGCGGCCGCGGGAGCAGCGCGACTTCACGGTGCCCTCCGCGCAGCCCAGCATCTCGGCCACCTCGGCGACGGGGTAGCCCTCCATGTCGACGAGCACGAGCGCCGCGCGTTGCTCGGCGGGCAGCGTGGCGAGCGCGTCGAGCACCCGCCGGCGCTGCTCGACGTCCTCCGCGACCGCCTCGGGCTGGTCGTCGTGCACGGCGGTCGCCACCACGGTGCCGCGGTCCTCGACGTCGTCCGGCATGGACTCGAAGCGCCGGATCTTCGCGGCCCGGAGGCGGTCGAGGCAGGCGTTGACCACGACGCGGTGCAGCCACGTGGTGACGGCGGAGTCGCCGCGGAAGGAGCCCGCCCGCCGGAAGGCGGCGATCATGCCGTCCTGGAGCCCGTCGGCGGCGTCCTCGGGGTTGCCCATCGTGCGGAGCGCGACGGCCCACAACCGGTCGCGGTGGCGCGCGAACAGCTCGCCGAAGGCGTCGGCGTCACCGTCGACGTGGGCCTGGAGGAGGACCCGGTCGGAGCGTTCGTCGCCCGTCGGGGCGGTCATCCGAGCACCTGCACCTCGGTGATCGTGCCGCGGAAGCCGTCGCTGACCTGCGGCAGCAGCGTCAACCAGACGGTGACGTACTGGCCCGACACCGGCTCGGTGAGGTCGATCGTCAGCTCCCCGTCGCCCGACGCGGTCCCGACGGGGGTCAGCCCGGACACGCCCGTGGGCGGCTCGGAGGTGACGTACGCCGCCAGTGAGGTCTGCCCGCCCTCCGTGGTGACCAGGACCCGGCGGACGGCCTTCGTCGCGCCGAGGTCGACGACGAGTCCGACTCCGGTCTTGAGCCCGGCGGGGCCGAAGTTCTGCTCGTAGGTCGAGGTGGACCACGAGGTCGCGGGGTCGCCGTCGAGGACGTTGGGCACCGTGTCCGGGTTCTCCTCCCGCGGAACCGCTCCCTGCGGGTCGAAGTCGTCGGCGACCAGGTCGGCGAACGGTGTCGGCGCGGCGGCGCTCGGGGTGGTGGTGGCCGTCGGCTCGTCGCTGGAGCCGGGCGTCGGTGGCTTCAGGCCGAGCTGGTAGGCCGCGACCGCGGCCACGCCCACGAGGAGGCAGATCCCCACGATGACCGCCAGCCGGATCCACGTGCGGCCCGGCACCTGGTCGCCGGTGTCGGTGAACCCGTCGCCGGTGTCCCACCGGTCCTCCGACCACGAGCCGGAGGACCACGCCCCGGTGTCCCTGCCCACCGGGCGCACTCCGGAGTCGCGACCTGGGTCGACCCCGGAGTCCTGGCTGGAGTCCCAGGGCCAGTACGCCGGATCGGTGACGGCGCGGCTGCCCGGGCGGGGACGGCGTACGGGCTCGCCCTCCGGCGGGTCGGGCGCGAACAGCGGCTTGGGTGTCGGGTCGGCGAAGGGCGGCGGCGGGGCGGGCTTCTCGCTGCGCGCGCGGAGCCAGTCGACCTCGTCGTCGTCGTGGAAGACCGGCATCCCGGCCTGCGTGGGCAGGTCGGTGCTGGGCGGTGCCGGCTCGTCGGCGGGTGGATCCTCGGCCCGGACGGCGGTCGTCACCTCGGGTTCGGGCTCGCCCGGCGGGTCGGCCGGCAGGTCCGGCACCTCCGCGTCGGCACCCGGCTCGAGGTCGGCCGCCGGCACGACCGGCACCACCGTGGTGGGGGCGACGGCCGAGGTGGGCGGTGGGGTGGAGAGGGAGGCGGACACCTGGGGAGTCGGCCGCGTGCCCGGGACGACGACGTGGGTGCCGGTCATCTCGCCGACGTGGCCGAGGAGGAGGTCGCGGATGCTGCGCGCGGACGGGTGCGGGCGGTCGGACTCGCGCTGCGGGTTGAGCACCTGGTCGCACAGGGCGTCGAGCACGCGCGGGATGCCGGCCCGGACCCGACGCGGGCGCAGCACCTCGCCGTGCACCTCGGGGGCCGGCGGCAACGCCGACGGCGAGACGCCGGCCCACTTGCCGGTGAGCGCGCAGTAGAGGAGGCCGGCGAGG
This sequence comes from Nocardioides sp. GCM10028917, assembly GCF_042666175.1. Taxonomy (NCBI): domain Bacteria; kingdom Bacillati; phylum Actinomycetota; class Actinomycetes; order Propionibacteriales; family Nocardioidaceae; genus Nocardioides; species Nocardioides sp. GCM10028917. Next base: position 857,134 of record NZ_JBHTFL010000007.1, on the reverse strand, counting down.
TCGATCTCGTCGACGTTGACCCGGCCCGCCGGCAGTCCGCGGAGCGCCGCCTCGACGCCGAAGCCGATGATCCGCACCTGCCCGTGCTGGTCGATCAGCACGTGCTCGGGCGTCAGGCAGCCGTGCGCGAGGCCGGCGTCATGCGCCTCGACGAGGCTGTCGGCGACCTCGGCCACCAGCCAGGCCGCACGTCGGGGGGCGAGCGGTCCCTCGCGCGTGAGCAGGATGTCGAGGGAGTCGCCCTGGCCCCACTCGTTGACGACGAAGCAGCGCCCGTCGGCCGCCTCGGCGTCGAGGACCCGCAGCAGCCGTCGGTCGATGACGGGCCCGGTGCGACGCGCCGCCTCGAGGAGCGGCTGGGCGCGGTCGTCGTCCGCGGCGAGGATGTGCACGGCCACGGGGCGGTGGAGGACGAGGTCGTGCGCACGCCAGAACCGGCCGGCACCGGACTCGGCGAGCAGGTCGTCGAGACGGTAGCGCCCGGCGAGCACGTCACCCGCCTGCATCGACATCGGCACCGCTCACCCCACCTTCCTCGCCTGTCCCACTGCTGAGGTCACTCTAAGGAGTCTCACCCGCGCCGGAGGCGCGCCGCGACGGTGTCCACCAGGCTGGTGACCTCCCGCACCCGCAGCAGGCGGGCCCCGGCGAGGAAGATCAGCATCCCGGCGGCCGCGCTCAGGCCGCCGCGCAGCAGCGACGGGAACGGGCCGGGATACTCGCCCATGCCGGCGAGGGCGCGCTCCACGCCCCAGGCGGCAGCGCCGGTGAACGCGAGCACCAGGGCCATCCGCACGAGGAACCGGAGCAGCTGCGGGGTCTCCAGGCCGCCGACCGTGCGGCGGAGGAGGACGAAGCTGACGACCGCGCCGACGGAGTACGACGCGAGGTAGGCGACGACGAGCATGGGCGCCGTGTCCTCCGGCGGCCGGGCGGGCACCAGGAGCAGCGCGACGACGACATTGGTCGCCGACACCGCGAGCTGGATGAAGAAGACCAGCCGCGTCATCTCCATGGCGTAGAAGCCGCGGAGCATGAAGTAGTGCACGGTGAAGACGACCAGCGCGGGTCCGAAGACCGCCAGGGTCGGGGCGAAGGCGGCCGCCTCCTCCGGGTTCTCCCAGCCGAAGGCGAAGCCGGCGACGTCGCCGGCCGTGATCGGCAGCAGCAAGGCGAACGGCAGCACCAGGGCGAGCGCCGTGCGGAGCGTCGACCCGACGGTGCGGCCCAGCTCGGGCAGGCGACCCTCGTGGGCGTACGACGAGATCTGCGGCAGGATCGCGGTCGCCAGCGAGACGGTGACGATGGCGTGCGGCACCATCATGATCAGCAGGCTGTTGGAGTAGACGAGGTAGCCGGTGCCGTCGCCGCCCTCGACCGTGCCGCCCGACGCGAGCTTGACCACGACGAGGTACGCCGCCTGGGTGACCACGACGAACAGGACCGTCCAGCTGCCCAGGGACAGCGTCCTCGCCAGCTCGGGGTCGCGGAAGTCGAAGCGGGGCCGGTAGGTGAACCCCGAGGCGCGCAGGTAGGGCAGGAGGACGAGGAACTGGACGACGATCCCCAGCGTCGAGCCGAGCCCGAGCAGGACCTCCTGGCTGGTGCTGAGCGCCTCCGACCGGGCCGCGCCGTCCCCGGTCGGTCCGAAGAAGACCAGGTAGGTGACCAGCATCAGGACGGACAGCAGGTTGTTGGCGATCGGCGCCCACATCATCGGACCGAACCGCTCGCGGGCGTTGAGGATCTGCCCGACAAGGACGTACATGCCGTAGAAGAAGACCTGCGGCAGGCACCAGCGGGTCAGGGCGACGATCGACTCCAGCTGGGTGACCCGGTCCGGGTCGAGGTAGCGACTGTCGAGGTAGAGGCGCAGCAACAGGGGTGCGGCGACGATGAGGACGATCGTCACGATCCCCAGGAACAGCGCCGAGAGGGTGATCACCCGGCTGGCGTAGGCGTCGCCGTCGTCGGCGTCCTCCTTGATCCGCCGGACCAGCTGCGGCACCAGCACCGCGTTGAAGATGCCCCCCGCCAGGAGGATGTAGACCATGTTGGGCAGCGTGTTGGCGATCGCGAAGAGGTCGCCCCGCAGGCCGGAGCCGAGCGCGACCACCAGCAGCGCGGCGCGCACGTAGCCCGACGCGCGAGACAGGATGGTCCCCGCCGCCATGACGGCCGACGAGGCCAGGACCTTCTGGTCGCTCACGAGCGCTCCACCATGGGGGTCCCCGCCGCGGGCCCGTCGACCGGGGTCGGCTGGGTCGAACGGTCGGCCGCGGGGTCGGTCGCCGGGTCGGTCGCCGGGTCCGTGTTGAGATCCGGGTCCGTGTCGGAGTCGGGACCCGGCTCGCGGTCGGCGGCGGCGAGCTCGGCGCGACGGGCCCTGATCTGGCCCGGCAGGCGGTAGCCGATCATCCCGAACAGCACGAGCGCACCGAGGGCCATCACCACCCAGATGAGCGCGCTCACCCGGGCGGCCCGGATGGGCAGCGAGTCGAAGGACCCGAGCGGCACGCCGTCGAGGCTGGTGACCGCGAGGCGCACGTTGTGCACGCCCGCCCGGCCGGTGGTGGCCTCGAACCGGACGACGCTGCGCGCACCGGGACCGAGACGTCGTACGCCACCACCGCTGAGCGTCAGCTCGCCGTCGGTCCGAACCTGGACCTGCACCTCCACCGGCTGGTCGAGGCCGTTGACGAGCGTGACACCCAAGGGACCGGAGTCGCTGGACAGGGTGACCGCGGGGGGTGCCTCGATCTCGACCTTGCCGAGGTCGGCGCGGATCGAGTCCTCGACCCGCTCGGCCGCGGCGACGGCCAGCCCGGGTCGTTCGCGGTGCTGCTCGGACAGGGTGACCAGCACCTCGTCGCGCACCTGCGCCTCGACGGTCGTCACCGGGATGATCACCTGCTCCAGCAGGGTGGCAGCCTCGCCGGCGCGGTTGGCCGCGGAGAAGGACTCGCGGGGGAGCTCCTCGGCGATGTCGTCGTCGGTGTAGGTGAGGGTCGCGGCCGGGACGCCCTTGGGCGTACGGGCGGCGACGTCCCCGAAGGGCACCAGGTCGAGCCACGACTGCTCGAGGTCGGTGAAGAACGACGCGGCGTCCTCGCCGCGCCACACCGTCGGCAGGGTCACCACCAGCGGCGCGGTGTCGTCCGCCTCGAGCCGCAGGGCCGCCTCGCTGAGCAGTCGCTGGCGCAGGGCGAGGGGGTCGTTGGACGCCGTCGGGCCGGGACCGCCCGCCTCGGCGCCGGTGCTCGTGACCACGACCTCGTGCCCGAGCAGCTTGACGACCGAGGTCGGGCTGGTGGGCGGGATGGCGAAGGCGTTGTCACCCAGCAGGATCGTCGTGCCCTGCGGCACGGCGGTGATGGCCTCGGGGCTGAGCAGGTCGCTCTCCGGAGCCACGGCCGGCTGCGACGGCAGCGTCAGCGCGGCCATCACCTCGGCGCCGCGCGCGACCGCCTGGTCGAAGCGCGTGCGGTCGTTGCGGACCGCCGCGGAGACGTCGATGTCGCCGTAGGGCAACGTGAGCACCGGTGTCGCGCCCACGAGCAGCCTGAACCGCTCCAGCCACGCCGTGGCGGCGGCGGCCAGCTGCGCCTCCTCCTCCGTCGGCTCCTCGGTGGGGACCGGCTGGGGCGGGGTGAGCGTCTCGCCCGGCGTGGCCGGCGTCTCGTCGCCGTCCTCCGGGGGTTCGACGGGTGCGGGTTCCTGGCCGGGCACGGTGGTGTCAGGAGCGAGGGTGCGCGGAGCGTTGCCCTGCGCCAGGTGCACCAGCGCGTGGAGGACGGCGGGGTCGACCAGCCAGCTGTACGGCGCGGAGCCGGCCGAGTCGGCCATGTCGAGCACGCCGTCGAGGCTGCCTCCCTCCGCGAGCCGGCGGGCCCATCGCTCGGTGCCGGCGACGGCGCCGTCCCCGTCGAACCACACGCGGCTGCGGATGGGGAGGATCACCGAGGCCTCCCGCGCCTGGCCGCCGCCGGACGGCTCGCGAGGGATGAACGTGCGGGCCCGGCCGTCGGCGACGAGGTCACGCGGCACCGAGCTGTCGCCGAGCGCGTGGATGCCGATCCAGTAGACGCCCGGCTCTCCGGAGGTGGCCAGGAGCTCGACGGGCACCGAGTCGAGGAAGGTGGCGGACTCGCCCGGGGCCAGCTCGTCGATCGTGTCGAAGGTGCCGGGCACCGTCACCCGGTCGCCGACGAAGAGGGCGGGGTCGGTCAGGGCGGACTGCGAGAGGCTGAGCGAGTCGGAGATCGGCTGCTCGGAGGAGAAGGCGTGCAGGTTGACCCGCGTGAAGGTCTCGTCGCTGACGTTGGTGACGGTCCCGGCGATCTCCACGTCGCCGCTGGGCGGCAGGACGGGGGTCATGGCGTCGATGTGGACGAGGAGCGGGTCGCCGTCCTTGGTGGGGGCGGGGGCGGGGGCGGTCCTGGGTGCGAGGGCGGCCGCGCCGGGCGCGAGGAGACCCGCGCTCGCGACGCCGGAGGTCAGGAGCCCCGCCAGGGCAGCACGGAACGACGACGAGCGGGGCACGGACCGATGCTAGTTGTTCGGCACCAGCAGACCGGCACGTAGAGTGGCCTGTCGTGTCCGACGCCGCACTGCAACCCCTCACGATCGTCGAGATCCAGCGCCGGGTCGGCGAGGAGCTGGACCGCATCGGGTCGGTCATCGACGAGCTCGGCACCCTGTTCACCGACGCCGGCGAGGAGCTGGCGCTGGTCGGCGGGCCGGTCCGCGACGCGATGATCGGCCGCCTGCAGAACGACCTCGACTTCACCACCTCCGCGCGGCCGGACGTCACCGAGCGCCTCGTCTCCGACTGGGCCGACGCCGTGTGGGACATGGGTCGCGACTTCGGCACGATCGGCTGCCGCAAGGGGCCGTGGCAGGTCGAGATCACCACGTACCGCTCCGAGAGCTACGACCCCTCGTCCCGCAAGCCCGACGTCGACTTCGGCGACTCGCTGGAGGGCGACCTCGGTCGCCGCGACTTCAGCGTCAACTCGATGGCCGTACGGGTGCCGCGTCGCGAGTTCGTCGACCCCTTCGGCGGCATCGTCGACCTGGCCGAGCGGGTGCTGCGCACCCCCGGCGCCCCCGAGGACTCGTTCTCCGACGACCCGCTCCGGATGATGCGCGCCGCCCGCTTCGCCGCCCAGCTGGGCTTCGCCGTGGCGCCCGAGGTGGTCGCGGCGATGACCGCGATGGCGGGCCGGATCGAGATCATCTCGGCCGAGCGGGTCCGCGACGAGCTGGTCAAGCTGGTGTGCGCCCCCCACCCGCGGCTCGGGCTCACGCTGCTCGTCGAGACCGGCCTGGCGTCGTACGTCCTGCCGGAGCTGCCCGCCCTCGCCCTCGAGCGGGACGAGCACCACCGCCACAAGGACGTCTACGAGCACACCCTCACGGTGCTCGAGCAGTCGATCGACCTCGAGCACCGCCTGGGCGGCGGGCCCGACTTCGTCGCCCGCTTCGCGGCGCTGATGCACGACGTCGGCAAGCCGAGGACCCGCCGCTTCGAGACCGGCGGCGTCGTGACGTTCCACCACCACGACGTCGTCGGGGCCAAGCTGACGCGCAAGCGGATGAAGGCGCTCCGGTTCTCCAACCACGACATCGAGGCGGTCTCGCGCCTGGTCGAGCTGCACCTCCGCTTCCACGGCTACGGCTCGGGGGAGTGGACCGACAGTGCCGTACGCCGCTACGTCCGGGATGCCGGCGACCAGCTCGAGCGGCTGCACATCCTCACCCGCGCCGACTGCACCACCCGCAACCAGCGGAAGGCCGACCGGCTGCGCCGGACGTACGACTCGCTCGAGGAGCGGATCGCCCGGCTGTCGGAGGAGGAGGAGCTGGCCTCGATCCGTCCCGACCTCGACGGCAACCAGATCATGAAGGTCCTCGACATCGGCCCCGGTCGCGAGGTGGGCGAGGCCTACGCCTTCCTCCTCGAGCTCCGGATGGACGAGGGCCCGCAGACCCCCGAGCAGGCCGAGGCCGCGCTGCGCGCCTGGTGGGCCGCCCGCTCCTGACCCCCGGTCCGGCTGGCCCGGCCCGGCCCCGAAGAACTGCGGCCGCGCGGCAGCTCCGGGGGCTGTGACCGGTCGCTCGGCCGCAGTTCCTCGGCACGGTTCGGGGACCTCGTCCCGTCCCCAACCCGTCGTCGGCGGCCGATCTCCACAGGACGCGCACGCTGTCCGTGCGTCGGGGCCGCCGTCGCGACACCGTCACGGCATGGAGGTGCGCGGGGAGGCGTTGGGCGGGGCGGAGGCCGGCCGCGACCCGGACGTGGTGGTCGGCCGCCGTCGCGGCGCGTCCTGGGTACGAGTCACCCGCGGGCTGCACCGTCGCGCTGGCGTCACCGATCCCAGGGTCGCCGACCTGGTGGCCTGGCAGATGCTGCTGCCCGCGGAGGCGGCCTTCTCGGCATTGACCGCGGCGTGGCTCCGGGGCTGGGACCTGACGCCCCTGCCTGAGGACCTGCCGGTGTGCGCGGCTATGCCCTACGGCGTGACGGCACCCGTGCGGCCAGGACAGCTGCGGGTGACCCGCCACCGTGTGCCTCCGCCGCACGACGTACGTCGAGGGGTCCGGGTGACGACCGCGGCCGAGACCCTGCTGACCTGTGCGCCGCTGCTCAGCCTGCTCGACCTCGTGGTGCTGGTGGACAGCGCGCTGCGGGCCCGCGACATCGACCTGCTCGAGCTGTTCCTGACCTGCCGGCAGCACCGCAGGGGAGTCGGGCGGCTGCGGCAGGCCGTGGCCCTGGCCGACGCGCAGACCGACTCGGTGATGGAGACGCTGCTGCGGGTCCTCTACGTCGTGTGCGGCTTGGACGTGGAGACCCAGCACACGGTGCGCGACGCGGACGGCGGGTTCGTGGCGCGTGGCGATGTGTGGCTGCGCGGCACGCGAACCCTGGCGGACTACGACGGTGCGGTGCATGCCGACCGGCGCCGGCAGCGGGTCGACCGTCGGCGTGATCGTCGGATCGCTGACGCGGACTGGGTCGGGCGGGCCTACACCGACGACGACCTGCTCCACCGACCGATCACCATCCTGCGTGAGGCGGACGACGCGGTCGGGCGCGCGCACGACCCGGGGCGGATCCGGGCGTGGACGACGCTGTACCGCGAGTCGAGCTGGACCGCGGCCGGACGGTCCGAGCTGAGCCGCCGTCACGGCGGCCGGCGCCGGGTGGCCTGACGGGCCATGAGGTCTCGATGAAGCCCGTGACGGCGTCGTCCGCCGTTGCATCCCGAAGAACTGCGGCCGCGCGGCAGTTCCGGGGGCTACGACCGGTCGCGCGGCCGCAGTTCCTCGAGGCCGGAGCAGGTCAGCCCTTCGTGCCGGTGGTGGCGACGCCCTGGATGATCTGCTTCTGGCCGAGGAAGAACACGATGATCATCGGGACGGTCGTGATGACGCTCGCGGCCACGATCAGCTCCCAGTGCCACTCCCCGCCGAACCCGAACTGGTCGAGCATCGACTTCAGGCCCCGGGGGACGGTGAAGTCCTCGCGGTCGCGCAGGTAGATCAGGCCGCGCATCAGGTCGGTCCACGCCGCCTGGAACTCGAAGAGCGCGACCACGACGAGCGCGGGCCGGGTGAGGGGCAGCGCGACGTGCCAGAACACGCCCCAGTGCCCGGCACCGTCCATCTCGGCGGCGTCGAAGAGCTCGGTCGGCAGGCCGAGGAAGAACTGCCGCAGCAGGAAGATGTAGAACGCGGTGCCGAACAGGTTGCCGGCCCACAGGGGCGTCAGCGTCCCGACCATCCCGAGCGAGTTCCAGATCAGGTAGGTCGGGATCATCGTCGCCGCGCCGGGCACCATCATCGAGGCGAGCACCAGGCCGAAGAGCGCGTTGCGCCCGCGGAAGCGGTAGCGGGCGAAACCCCACGCCACCAGTGCGCTGGAGATCGTGACGGTGATCGTCGCCATCACGGTGACGAACGCCGTGTTGAGCAGCCACGCTCCCATGGGCGCGGCGTTCCAGACCTCGATGTAGTTGTCGAAGGTCAGCGTCTCGGGGATGAGCCGGTTGTCGAAGACGTCGCTGCGCGGCTTGAGCGAGGCGCTGACCAGCCAGACGAACGGGTAGACGAAGGCGATCGTCACCACGACCAGCAGGGCACCGACCACGATCCGCGAGACCCGTCCGCGCGGGCGGGACGGCTCCCGGCGACGCGGCGGTGCGACGGTGTCGTCGGGGGCCAGGTCTGCGGGGACGCGGTCGGGGCGGCCGGACGGGGCGGCGGCCCGGTCGAGGGTGCTCATCTCGGGGTCCCTGCGGCGTTGTGGGACGGAGGAGCGAAGCGGGGGAGCCGCAGAACGTCGCGGGGTGAGCTCATCTTGCACCGCCGGTGTAGTGGACGTAGCGCCGACTGAGCCAGACCTGCACGGCGGTGACCAGCATGACGATGAGGAAGAGCAGCATCGCCAGCGCCGAGGCGTACCCCATGTGCAGGAACTCGAAGGCCTGCTGGAACAGGTAGATCGCGTAGAACAGGGCAGCGTCGTTGCTGTACGTCGTGTTGCCGGCGCCGAAGAAGGCGGTGTACGCCTCGGTGAAGGACTGCAACGCGGCGATGGTGTCGACCACGACGATGAAGTAGATGGCCGGGCTGATGATCGGCAGCGTGACGTGCCACAGCCGGTGCCACCAGCCGGCGCCGTCGACCCGGGCGGCGTCGAGCAGCTCCTCGGGGACCTCCTGCAACGCGGCCAGCAGGATGATCACCGAGGCGCCGACGGTCCACAGCGACATGATCACCAGGCCGGGCTTGACCCACTCGGGGTCCGTGGTCCAGTTGGGACCGTTGATCCCGAACCACCCGAGGAACTCGTTGACCAGCCCGCTCTGGCCGTTGAGCAGCAGCAGGAGCAGCACGCCGACCGCGACCGGCGGGGTCATCTTGGGCAGGAAGAACGCAGTGCGGAAGAAGCCCGCCGCCCGCCCGGCCCGTTGCAGCAGCAGGGCGAGGCCGAGGGAGAACACCAGCTGCGTGGGCACCGACATCGCGGTGTAGACGAAGGTGTTTCGCAACGCGAGGGTGACCTTCTCGTCGCTCAGCAGCTCGCGGTAGTTCTCCAGTCCGACGAACGACGGGTCGTTGATGACGTCGTAGTCGGTGAGGGAGAGGTACGCGGTGTAGATGACCGGGTAGGCCATGAACACCAGGAACCCGACGATCCACGGGCTGATGAACAGCAGCGCGATCCGACCCTCGTGCCGACCCCGCCCCCGCGGCTGGCGGCGGCCGGTGGCGGGGGTGCCGGCGGGGGCGGCGACGCTCACTTCTCGTCCCAGGTCGCCCATGCCTCGTCGAGCGCGTCCTGGGCGGCCTGCTGGGCGTCGGCCAGGGCGTCGGCCGGCTCCTTGTCACCGGTCAGCACCTTGTTGACCTCGTCCTGCCAGGCCTGCTCGAACTCGTCGCCGGCCGGGTTGGCCGGCATGGCGAAGGTGTGGTCGTTGGCCTCGTACATCGCGGCCACGGCCTGCGACCAGGCCGAGTCGCCGTCGGTGGGCGCCATCTCCCGGATGGCGTCGTCGGCCTCCTCGTTGGCGGTGAGGATGCCGGTGAAGAGACCGCCCTCCTTCTCGCGCAGGGAGGCCCGCTCCTCCGCCGCGGCCATCCACGAGTCGGTCTCGGTCATGACCCGCGCCATGCGGCACGCCGCCTCGGGGTCCGGGCTGCCCTTGGGGATGGCCCACGCGGAGCCGGAGGCCCAGGCGATCGGCTCGCCCTGCAGGTCGCGCACGGTGTCGAAGGCCATCGGCGCGTCCGGCGAGACGTCGTTGAGCACGTTGACGTACCACTGCTCCATCGGCATGGCGCCGAGGGAGCCGCTGGCGAACTGGTTGCCGTCGCCGAAGAAGTCGGCCGAGTCGCGCAGCGCCTTGACCTCCCCGAAGCCACCCTGGGCGTCGTACACCGAGACCGCGAACTCGAGCGCCTCGACGACCGCCGGGTCGTCGAGCTGAGCGGTGCGGCCGTCCTCGGAGATCAGGTCGACGCCGTTGGCCTTGGCCCACAGCGGCAGGAACTCGGGGAGCTTGCTGTCGTAGCCGATGGTGGCGAGGTCGCCGCCCTGCATCTTCATCAGGTCCTTGTTGGCGGCCAGGATCGCGTCCCAGTCGGAGCCGTTGACGTCGTCGATCGTGTGCCCGGACTCCTCGAGCAGGTCGGCGTTCGCCTGGGTGAGCTGGACGACGTTGAACTCCGGGATGCCGTAGACCTCGTCCTCGAAGGTCACCTCAGCCAGCGCGGACTCCCGGAAGAGGGAGGTGTCGATGCCCTCGCCCTCGATGCAGTCAGTCAGGGGCACGACGGCGCCGCGCGAGGCGAACGTGCCGATCTGGCTGCGCTCGGCGTAGACCAGCGACGGCGGCTCGCCGGAGGCCACGGAGGACAGGAACTGCTGGATGTCGAGGTCGCCCTCGATCAGCTTGACCTGCGCCTCTCCCAGCTCCTCCTTGGCCCGCTCGAGCCGGACGGTGGCGATCTCGTCCCCGGCGCCGAACCCCATCACCTGCACGGTGCCCGAGAGGTTCGCCTCGGAGTCGAAGGAGGCGTCGGACGTCTCCTCGGAGTCCCCGGTCCCCTGGGCGCAGGCGGCCAGCAGGCAGGCTGCCGCCAGCGTCCCCGTCGTACGCGCGAGTCGCATGTGGTCCCTCCTCATCGGCCGGCTGGTTCCGGCTGGAGAATCGGTACCCGGCGAGAAGCGCTTCTATCCTCTTCACCCTTTGAGGTGGGCAACGCAGCGGCCCCGCAGCTCCATGGCGTGTGGAGCAGCGGGGCCGCTGAGGGTCGTGCTGGCGTCGTACGACGCCGGGGTCACTCGCCCCTGATGAACTTCTCGAGCTCGGCACGCCCGATCTCGTCGGCCATCTGCACCGGCGGGGACTTCATCAGGTAGGCCGAGGCAGGGAGGATCGGGCCGCCGATGCCGCGGTCCTTGGCGATCTTGGCCGCACGGACGGCGTCGATGATGATGCCGGCCGAGTTGGGAGAGTCCCACACCTCGAGCTTGTACTCGAGGTTGAGGGGGACGTCACCGAACGCGCGACCCTCGAGGCGGACGTAGGCCCACTTGCGGTCGTCGAGCCACGCCACGTAGTCGGAGGGACCGATGTGGACGTTGCGGTCGCTGACCTTGTCGGCGAGCTCGCCGGTGAGGTTCGAGGTCACCGCCTGCGTCTTGGAGACCTTCTTGGACTCGAGGCGCTCGCGCTCGAGCATGTTCTTGAAGTCCATGTTGCCGCCGACATTGAGCTGGTAGGTGCGGTCCAGCGCGACGCCGCGGTCCTCGAACAGCTTCGCCATCACGCGGTGGGTGATGGTGGCACCGACCTGGCTCTTGATGTCGTCACCGACGATCGGGACGCCGGCGTCCTCGAACTTCTTGGCCCACTCGGGGTCGGAGGCGATGAAGACGGGCAGGGCGTTGACGAAGCCCACGCCGGCGTCGATCGCGCACTGGGCGTAGAACTTGTCGGCCTCCTCGGACCCCACGGGGAGGTAGGAGACGAGGACGTCGACCTCGGCGTCCTTGAGCGCCTGGACCACGTCGACCGGCTCGGCGCCGGACTCCTCGATGGTCTGGCGGTAGTACTTGCCGAGGCCATCGAGCGTGGGGCCGCGCTTGACCTCGACGCCGAGCGTCGGGACGTCGGCGATCTTGATGGTGTTGTTCTCCGAGGCGTTGATGGCCTCGGACAGGTCCTTGCCGACCTTCTTGTCGTCGACGTCGAAGGCAACGACGAACTCGACGTCCTTGACGTGGTAGTCACCGAAGACGACGTGCATGAGCCCGGGGACGGTCCCGGCCGGGTCCGCGTCCTTGTAGTACTCAACGCCCTGGATGAGGGAGGTGGCGCAGTTGCCGACTCCCACGATCCCTACTCGTACCGAACCCATGGGGCTCTCCTTCTCATCGCTGGTCGTGATGGCTGGTTGTGGCTGGTGAAAGGTGTTCAGTCGTTCGTGGTCGGTGCTGGTGCCGGTGCCGGTGTCGGACGTACGTCGCCGCCGCGCTCGGCCTGGATCAGGTCCGAGAGCCAGCGCACCTCGCGCTCCACCGACTCGACCCCGTGGCGCTGGAGCTCGGCGGCGTAGCGGTTGACCTCGGCCTGGGTGCGCTCGAGCTCGCCCTGCACGCGGGCGAGCCGCTCCTGCAGCCGCGAGCGGCGTCCCTCCAGGACACGGAGCCGGATCTCCATGTCGGTGGAGGAGAAGAACGCGAACCGGATGTCGAAGTTGTCGTCCTCCCACGCGGTGGGGCCGACCTCGGACATGAGTCGCTGGAAGTGCTCGGTGCCGGCCTGCGTGACCTCGTACGTGATGCGCGGGCGTCGGGTCGACGCCGTGGCGGGGGCCGCGACCTCGGTGATGAGGTTGGCGCGGAGCATCTTCTTCAGGGCGGGGTAGAGCGAGCCGTAGGACAGCACGCGACCCCATCCGAGCATGAGGTTGAGCCGCTTGCGCAGCTCGTAGCCGTGCATGGGTCCCTCGTGCAGCAGCCCGAGGACTGCGAGCTCGATGGTGTCACCACGGCGTGCCATGTGACCTATCGTACCGATATATCCGCCCACGACGAATCTGGGTTCGCGGACCCCTCCCCGTACCCTTTGGCCGGTGAGTGCTAAGAAGCGGCGGGCCGACGGCAAGGCCCAGACACGGCGGCCCAAGACGAGGCGTACGGGCAAGCAGCGGGCGGCCCAGGTCGCCAAGATCCTGGCGATCGTGGGCGTCGTCGGTGCCCTCGTCCTCGGCGGTGTCGTCGTCGTCCTCTACCAGGCGATCAGCATCCCGGAGCCCAACGAGGACTTCGAGGCGCAGACCACGTTCGTCTACTACAACGACGGCGAGCAGCAGCTCGGCACCTACTACGAGGACCAGAACCGGGTCTCGATCCCGCTGGCCGACATGCCCGAGACCATGCAGGACGCGGTGGTCGCCGCGGAGAACCAGACCTTCTGGACCGACAAGGGCATCGACCCCAAGGGCATCGCGCGCGCGCTCTTCTCCAACGCCCGCGGCAACTCACGTCAGGGTGCGTCCACGATCACCCAGCAGTACGTCAAGATCCTCTACCTGACCAGCGAGCAGAGCTACAAGCGCAAGATCCGCGAGGCGGTCGTGTCGCTGAAGATCCAGCAGGAGCTGAGCAAGGAGCAGGTGCTCGAGGGCTACCTCAACACCATCTACTTCGGTCGCGGCGCCTACGGCATCGAGGCCGCCTCCGAGGCCTACTTCGACCACCCGGCCAAGGACCTCAGCCTGCGCGAGTCCGCCGTGCTCGCCACCGTGCTCAACAACCCCTCGGCGTACGACCCGGCCAACGGCAAGGAGGCCAAGGACGACCTCAAGGGCCGCTACGCCTACGTGCTCGAGAGCATGGCCGAGATGGAGACGATCACGCCCGAGCAGCGTGACAAGGCGCTGAAGAAGCTGCCCAAGTTCCCCAAGATCGCCGCGCAGAGCCAGTTCGGCGGCCAGCGGGGCCACATGCTCGCGCTCGTCAAGGAGGAGATCCTTTCCCGCGGCATCGCCAGCGAGGAGGAGATCGACGGCGGTGGTCTGCGCATCACCACCACGTTCGACCCGCAGGTGATGACCGACGTCGAGGAGGCCGTCAACGAGCAGCGCCCCGACGCCGGCATGCCCGGCGCGGCTGGCAACAAGGACCTGCACGTCGGTGCCGCCACCGTCGACACCGCGACCGGCGAGCTGCTCGGCTTCTACGGCGGCCAGGACTACCTGGAGTCCCAGATCAACTGGGCGGTCTCGGGCGGCATGGCCGGCTCGACGATGAAGGCGGCCACCGACGTCGCGGCCATCCGCGACGGCTTCTCGCTCAACGACACCTTCGAGGGCAACAGCCCCATCGACATCGCCGGCACCGAGTTCGGCAACCAGGGCGACACCGACTACGGCTCGGCCGTCTCGATGCTCTCCGCCACCGAGAACTCGGTCAACACCGCCTTCGTCGACATGGTCGACTCGATGGACGACGGGCCGCAGAAGGTCATCCAGGCCGCCGAGGACCTCGGCATCCCCGGCAACGAGACGGAGCGGTGGGGCATCCCGCGCCGCTCGATCGACTTCCAGGAGAACGTCGGCGTCACCCTCGGCACCGCCCAGGTCAGCCCGATCAACATGGCCAACGCCTACGCCACCCTCGCCAACAACGGCGTCCGCAACGAGGTCCACGTCCTGCAGAAGGTCGTCGACAAGAGCGGCGAGGTCCTCTACGAGGCCAAGAAGCGCAGCAAGGAGACCGTCGACCCCGACATCGCCGCCGACGTGACCTACGCGCTGCAGCAGGTCGTCGCGTCCGGGTCCGGCACGGAGGCGCTGGCCCTCGGCCGGCCCGCCGCCGGGAAGACCGGCACGGCCACCAACGACGACGACGAGGTCTCCTCCTCGTGGTTCGTCGGCATGACGCCGCAGGTCTCGACCGCGGTCATGTACGTCCGTGGCAAGGGTCGCGAGGGACTCGACGTCCCGCGCCCCGACGGCGCCGACCTGTGGCTCCCCACCAGCTCCGACGGCAAGTCCGGCTACTTCGGCGGCAACTACCCCGCCAAGACCTGGACCTCGATCATGGGACGGGTGATGGAGGGCAAGGACGTCGAGGACTTCCCCGAGCCCGTCTACGTCGACGGTGACGCGCCGGACGAGGGCCACGACTACACCCCGCCCCCGCCGCCCCCGTCGCCGTCCTCGTCCGCGCCGCAGCCCTCGAACACGCCGACGGAGACCGCGGGCCCGCCCACCGAGACGCCGTCGGAGACTCCCACGGAGACCCCGACGGAGACGCCGGTGCCGACCGAGACCCCCGTCCCGACCGAGACGCCCGTCCCGACGCCGGTCCCGACGACGCCGGTCCCCACGACGCCGCCGCCCCCGCCGCCTCCCCCGACGCCGACGGCGACGCCCCCGGCCCCGACCACCCCGCCGCCGAGCGGGCGATCGCAGCCGCGCCAGCCGCTGGCCGACGTCCGCCGCTGAGCCCGTCGGTGGACCGCCCCGACCGCCCCTCGCCCGAGGTCGTCCCCGGCGACCACGACGCGCCCACCCGCTCCGACCCGGTCGCCGCGGCGATGTCGGAGGTCGTCGGCGGCCCCCTGGGTGACCACGCGGGCGGCCACCGGTGGTGGAGCGCCGCTCGCGTGCTGACCGGCGCGACGGCGCTCACCCTTGCCGCCGGCATGGTGAGCAAGACGGCGTGCGTGCCGACGGGGTGGGGCAACCAGGACCAGCCCTACGCCGAGCTGTGCTGGACCGACCTCGCCGGCACGTCGGTCGACGCCGGGGCTCCTCCGCGGGTGGCGACGTGGCTGGAGCGCGCGGCCGAGTGGCTGCCCGGCACCGGCGCGGTGGCGACCACGGCAGTCCTCGCCGTCGTCCTCGCCGCCCTCGCGCTGCTGGCCACCGCGCTGCTCGTCCGCGTCGACGCCCGTCGGCCCTGGGCGGCGGCCGGGTGGGCGATCGCCCCCGTCCTCCTCGTCCACTGGTTGTCGTGGGAGCTGGTGGCGGCCGTGGGCGTGGCCGTGCTGCTGTGGGGCTGGACCACGGGCCGCGCGTGGCTCGCCGGCGTCGGAGCCGGGGTGGGGGCGGCCTTCGCGCTGCCGGTCGCCGCCGCCTTCGTCGGACTGGTCGCCGTGGGCGGTGGCCTCCGCAACCGCATCGACGCGCTGCTCGCCGCCGCGGCGGCCTACGTCGTCGTCACGCTGCCCGGCCGCGCGACCGCCGAGACCCCCGACATCGGGTCGATCTGGTTCCTGCTCGCCCGGACGGGTCCCGGCGCGTCGACCACGACACGCACCGTCGTCCAGGTCGTGGTCCTCGCCCTGGCGGCGGGCGCGGTGTGGTGGCTGGTCCGGCGGGCCGGTCGTCCCACCTCGATCACGACCGCACGGGCGGGCCTGGTCCTGCTGGCCGCGGCACTCGTCGTGGCGCCGTCGGCGCCGCCCGAGACGGCGCTGCTCGTGCTGCCGCTCGCCGCGATGGCCGTACGCCGCTGGCGCGACCTGCTGGTGTGGCAGGCGATGCACCTGCTCAGCTGGGTGCTCACCGGGTGGTACGTCGGTCAGGCGATCGTGCCGACCGTCGCCGACGACTCGCGCGCCTACTGGCTGGCGGTCCTGCTGCGGGTCGCCGGGCTGCTCTGGCTGGTGGTGGCCGTGCTGCGGGACGCCGGGTCAGGCGATGACGACCCGGTCGAAGTCGGTCGCCGTGAAGCGGACCCGCACCTCGATGTCCTCGCCGACGCACGGGACCCGCGCCCCTGAGGGGACGAACAGCATCGAGGCCTGCATGTGGGGCGGCTCGGCGAAGAGCCGCTGCTTGCCGTCGATCGAGAACGGCGAGCGCACGAAGCCGACGGCGTCCAGACCACCTCGGGCCAGCGTCGCCGCGCGCGCCTTGAGCGACTGGTCGCCGGTCGGTGCCTCGAGACCGATGCCGTGGGCCGTGCCGCCGCTGACCACGACGATGTGGCCCTGCTTGGGAGCACTGCGACCGCGGTAGCCGAAGGTGTCGCCGCGCTCCACCTCGTGCACGTCGAGGACCGTCGCGGTCACCGACAGGGCTCCGCGGTCGCCGAGCCACAGGTCGGTCCCGATGCGGGGGCGGACGGTGAAGTCCGGGTAGGTGGTCGCGAGCCGGCCCAGCTCGGCCTCGGTGAGGTGCGAGACGAAGACCGTGCGGGTCGGCAGGCCGGACGCCACGACGTCGTTGATCAGCCGGCTCACCTCGCCGAGGTGCGAGGTGGTGTTGAGCGGGAGGTGCATCGCCACGCCGCGCAGGCCGCTGCGTCCGGACCCGAGCGCGGTGGCCGCGGCGGCGAGGTCGCGGCGCGTCATCCCGTGGCGCAGCATCGAGGTGAGCTGCTCGAGCACGAACCGGGCGTCGGGGTCGCGCTCGCGGAGTGCGGTCAGGTCGTCGGGGCGGCTGACGGTGTGCACGACCCGGGACGAGAGGCGGGCGTCGAGGTCGAGCGCCGCCCCGAACGGGCGCCACGGGGTGAGCACGAGCAGGTCACCCGCATAGCGGCTCGCGGCCTCCTCCACCTCGTCGTACGTGCCCACCGCGATCATGTCGACCGCCGCCCCGGTGTCGTCGACGTGGTCGGCGAGCCACTGCGCCCGCCGGGCGAGGCGGGCGACCGACAGGCCGTAGCCGTTGCCCTTGGCGACGGGCACGATCCCGGGATGGGCGCGGACGGTCCGGAGCAGGTGCGAGCGCCAGCGCTCGCCGTCCACCGTGAGGCTGAGGCTCATCCGCGCCTCGCGAGGTAGAGCTGGAACGCCTTGTAGATGGCGCGATTGACCGGCAGGTCCCACTCGCCGGCGTACTCGACGGCCTGCCCGCCGGTGCCGACCTTGAACTGGATGAGCCCGACGTGCGAGTCCTCGGAGTCGAGGGTCTCGGTGATGCCGCGCAGGTCGTAGACGTGCGCCCCGGCGTCGAGCGCGTGGCGCATCATCGCCCACTGCACGGCGTTGGAGCCGCGGACCTCGCGCTTCTCGGTGGACGACGCGCCGTAGGAGTACCAGGCGTGCGTGCCGACGCGGATCCCGATGGTGGCCGCGACGATGTCACCCTCGTGGCGGGCGAACCAGACCTGGATGCGGTCGGGGTCCTCGGCGGAGAGGGCGTCGTACATCGTCTCGAAGTAGGACAGCGGGCGCGGGGTGAAGTGGTCGCGCTCGGCGGTGTGGACGTAGAGGTCGTGGAACGCCTTGAGGTCGGTGCGCTCGCCGAGGGTGACCTCGACGCCCGCCTTGTCGGCCTTCTTGATGTTGCGCCGCCAGAGCTGGTTCATCCCGGCGAGCACGTCGGCCTCCGAGCGGGGCCGGCCCTCCTCGTCGAGCAGCGGGACCTGGAAGTTGAACTGCGGCTGCCCGGCGGTGAAGCCGCCCTCCGCCGACTGCTGCTGCCACCCCAGCTCGTGCAGCTGCGCGATGACGCAGGCGCCGTCCTGGGTCCGGTCGAGGGGAGGCACGTCGCCGAGCCGGCGCACCGACTCGTCGGCGATGCCGGCCTTGACCTGCTCGGCGGACCATCGCCGGGTGACCACCGGGGGGCCCATCCGCACGGCGAAGGCGCCCTGCTGCTTGAGGTGGGCGACCATCGGTGCGAGCCACGAGCCGAGGTCGTCGTCGGACCAGTCGATGACCGGCCCCTCGGGGAGGTAGGCGAGGTAGCGCCGGACCTTTGGCAGCTGGCGGTAGAGGACGAGGCCCGCGCCGACGATCTCGTCGCCGCGGAACCAGCCGATTGATTCGGCCCGCCATTCGGCCTTCACGCTGGCCCAGCCGGGGGTCTGGAGGAAGCTGGCGGACGACCGGCTCGCGATCAGGTCGCGGTGCTGCTGGGCGGAGATCGGTCGCAGCGTCAGGGGGGTCGTCACCCCGGACACGCTACAAGGGACCAGACACGACCCCCGTACGTGTCTGGTCCCTCCACCGGTAGAGACGTGGAGCACGCAGCTTTGGTTGCGCGGAGCCGGAAGTTTCTGCGGACGTGCGTCGAGGTGGCTTCGAGGGGTCTCACCCGCCCGGGTGGGCGGTGGTGGGAGATACCCCGCAGTTCGTCAGAAGTCCGTCAAGGCCGACGCAAGGTTGGGCCAATTGTGCTAGTCAGCCGTACCAGGCGGGTACCCGAGGACGTTGCACAAGTAGGGGAGTCGAGCGGCCCGTGGGGACGAGGCCGCCGCGTTCCCCGCTCTACGACGGCGCAACGCGCGCCGCACTCACCCTTGGGGGACACCACATGGACACGACCGAACGTCACCTCCTCGCTCCACGACTAGGGCTGGCCGCCCTCGTCTGCCTGGGAGCCGTCGCCGGCTCCCCCCTCGCCACGGCCGCCGGCCCACAGGGCAACAACGGCACCGTGAAGGTCGCCCCCTACGGCGACATCGACAGCATCCCCAACAACCACCCGCACGTCGGCTGCACCTTCCAGCTCGAGTGGTACGGCTTCGACGCCAACGTCATCTCGACGGTCCTCTTCGAGGAGCAGGCACCGACCACCGGCGTCGGCATGACCGTCGCGGGGGACACCACCGTCCAGCTCGACAACGACCCCGGTGCCGGGGCCGGCAACGGCGGGATCGACGGGTCGCAGGCCTACACCCTGTCCTTCACCGGTGCGCCGCACCCGCAGCAGGGCTACCACGTGAAGCTCACCATCAACACGCCTGAGTCCAACGGCGCGACCGTGAAGCACAAGGTCTTCTGGGTCCAGGGCTGCGGCACCCCGCCGCCGCCCCCGCCGCCGCCGCCGCCGACGACGAGCACCCCGCCGCCGCCCCCGCCGCCGCCGCCGCCGACGACGAGCACCCCGCCGCCGCCGCCGACGACGACCACCACGCCGACAAGCCCGCCGACGAGCCCGCCGAGCACGTCGCCGACCACGTCGCCGACCACGTCGCCGACCACGTCGCCGACGACGTCGCCGACGACCTCCACGACCTCGCCCACGACTTCGCCGACGACTTCGCCGACGCAGCAGCCGCAGGAGTCGGACGACACGGAGTCGCCCGAGGTGCTGGGGGTGCAGGCATCCGGCGGGAACAACGCGGGTCCCGGCGCCAACCAGGGCGGGAGCGGCCCGGCCTCCTCGGCTCCGCAGTCGCAGCAGCTCCCGACGGCGGTCAACGCGGGAGTCGAGGGCGCGACGCCCATCGGCCCCGACTCCCTGCAGGTGCTGCTCGGCCTGCTGATGGTCCTGATCGGTGGGGCGGCTGCCCGGCTGGGGTGGCACCGCCTCCGTGGCTGAGCCCCGCAGTCGTCGCCTGACGACGCTCCTGCTGGGAGCAGTCGCGTCCGCGCTGGTCGCGGGTGGGCTGTTCCTGGCGGGCGGCGGCCTCGAGGCGTCGTCGCCCTCGCCGGAGACGGGGGCGCAGGCCGCGCCCCCGCCGGCGATCCGGGTGGCCGGACCGTCCGGGACCGCGTCGCGCACCTCGTCCCCGACCCCGTCGGACGCTCCATCCACCGCGGCGGCACCCGCACCCGGCGTGAGACCCGAGGTGCTCGTCGTACCGGCTCTCGGGGTGCAGGCGACGGTGACGCCCATCCGCACCGAGGACGGGGCACTGACCCCGCCGTCGGACCCTCAGCAGGTCGGCTGGTGGTCGGGCGGCGCGCGACCCGGCGCCGCGGCGGGTGCCGCGGTCGTCACGGGGCACACCGTGCACACCGGGGGCGGGGCGTTCGACGACCTCGAGACGCTGGCTCCCGGTGACCGCGTGCTGGTGCGCTCGCCGTCCGACGACCTGGCCTACCGGGTCGCGTCGGCCGAGGTGCTGAGCCGCGACGAGCTCGCCCGTCGCAGTGCGGACCTGTTCGGACGGACCGGGACCCCGCGTCTCGTCCTCATCACCTGCGAGGACTGGGACGGCACCGCCTACCGCAGCAACGTGGTGGTCACGGCCGAGCCGGTCGACTGATCACAGGTGCTCGCGGAGCCAGGCGAAGTCGGCCTGGTGCTCCGTCGCACCGCCCGGCGTCTCGCAGATGACGGGGGCGCCGGCCTCGCGCACCACGCCGGCGAACTCGTCGGCGGGCAGGTGGCCCTGCCCGAAGTTGGCGTGGCGGTCGGCGCCGGAACCGAACGTGTCGCGGGAGTCGTTGGCGTGGACGAGGTCGATGCGGCCGGTGATGCCCCGGACCTTCTCCACCGCGTCGCCGAGCTCGATGCCACCGGCCCAGGCGTGGCAGGTGTCGAGGCAGAACCCGATGTCGTCGGCGCCCTCGGCGGCGGAGATCGCGTCCCACACCCCGGCGATGCGGTCAAGGTGACGCGCCATGGCGTTGTCACCGCCCGCCGTGTTCTCGATGAGCAGCGGGATCTTGATGTCCGTCGCCTCGACGGCCTTGCGCCAGTTGTCGAACCCGACGGTCGGGTCGTCGGTCTTGTTGACGTGGCCGCCGTGCACGATGAGACCCTTCGCCCCGATCTCCGCCGCGGCGTCCATGTGCTGCTGGAGCAGCTTGCGGCTCGGGATCCGGATGCGGTTGTTGGTGGTGGCGACGTTGACCACGTAGGGAGCGTGGACGTAGAGATCGACCCCGGCGTCCTCGGCCGCGGCCCGTAGCGCCTCCGCCCCGCCGGCGAAGCGGATCTCCGGTCCCTTGTAGCCCTGCGGGTCACCGAGGAAGAACTGCACGAGCGACGTCTCCCGCGCCACCGCTTCGGCGATCGGGTCGGTCTGCTCGACGTGTGCGCCGATGGAGAGGGTGCTCATGCCGTCCAGCCTAGGAGCACCCACAGACACCCGACGACCACGCCGGCCAGGCCTGCGACCGCTGCCCAGCCCAGCCAGTCGATGTCCGTCCCCGCCGTCGTACGCCGTCCACGCGGGCGCGGCCCCAGCCGGTCGGGCACCGCTGGCCCCGCAGGTGCGGGCACCGGCAACCGACGGAGCAGTCGCAGCGCCGCCTCGGCTGTCGCGATGCGCTGCTCGGGGTCGGCGACCAGCAGCCGCTCGACGAGCGGGCGCAGCGGGTGGGACGGGACGACGACGCCCTGGCGGGCAGGCGGCCGACCGGTGACGAGCTCGAGCGCCACCCGACCCACCGCGTAGAGGTCCTGGGTCGGCTGCGGCGGCGCACCCCGCGCCTGCTCGGGCGCCATGTAGCCGTCGGTGCCGATCGCGCCGGGCACCGTGGTGAAGCGGCGGTCGGCGACCGGGGCCGCCACCCCGAAGTCGCCGAGGCGCAGGTGGGGCGGGCCGTCTCCCGTCGCCTCGAGCAGGAGGTTGGCCGGCTTGACGTCGCGGTGCACCAGCCCGGCGCCGTGGACGGCCGCGAGGCCCAGCAGCAGCTGCTCGACCAGCAGGGCGCAGGTGCCGGCGTCGAGCGGCCCGTGCTCGCGCAGCAGGTCGGCCACCGACCCGCCGGCCACGAGCTCCATGGCGAGCACGACGAGGTCGTCCTCCGCGGCCCAGCCGTGCGGCGCGACCACGTGCGGGTGCCTCACCCGGACGGCCTGCTCGCGCACGAACCGGGCCAGCAGCCTCGAGCTGTGGCGCCCGAGCACCTTGAGCGCGACGTCCTGACCGGTGCGCAGGTCGTGCGCGCGCCACACCGAACCCATCCCGCCGGAGCCGACCTGGTCGAGCAGCCGGTAGCGGCCCGCCACCACCAGGTCGGCCCCGGCGGCGGTCCGGGCGGAGGTGCGCGAGGAGGTGCGCGAGGAGGTGGTTCGCACCCCTCGACGCTAGACCGGCCCGGGCGGTCGCGGGACGCTCCTCCACAGGCGGACCACGACGATTCCAGCCGCGGGGGCCGCCGCTGATAATCTTCTGCGGTTGCCCCCGGGTGACCGCGGTGCACGACCCACGTCGTACACGCGCCGCGAACGCACAGTCCCTCCTGCCACGGAAAGCCCGTGGCCGCTCTAGCCCAGAGGAGGTGGAGACCGCTATGCGTGCCTATGAAGTGATGGTCATCCTCGACCCCAGTCTCGACGAGCGCACCATCGAGCCGTCGCTCGACAAGTACCTCAACGTGATCCGCAAGGACGGTGGCTCGATCGAGTCGCTCGACGTGTGGGGTCGTCGCCGGATGGCGTACGAGATCAAGAAGAACGCCGAGGGCATCTACGCCGTCATCACGCTGACGGCCGAGCCCGCGACGGTCAAGGAGTTCGACCGCCAGCTCACGCTGAACGAGTCGATCCTGCGCACGAAGGTCATGCGTCCCGACGCCCACTGATCGCCCTCCCGGGCATCTGTGGAAACACCCTTCCCGCTGTCGGTGAGTGCCTGTTTGATGGGCGCATCACCGGGAGCACCCCGGATCAACCGGCACAGCAGCAGGACTTTCTGAGGAGACCTCATGGCAGGCGAGACCACCATCACCGTGATCGGCAACCTCGTCGACGACCCGGAGCTGCGGTTCACCCCCTCGGGGGCCCCCGTGGCCAACTTCCGGATCGCGTCGACGCCGCGCACCTTCGACCGCCAGAGCAACGAGTGGAAGGACGGCGACACGCTGTTCCTCTCCTGCGCTGTCTGGCGCCAGGCCGCGGAGAACGTCGCCGAGTCCCTCCAGCGGGGCATGCGCGTGATCGTCCAGGGTCGCCTGAAGTCCCGCCAGTACGAGACCCGCGAGGGTGAGAAGCGCACCGTCTTCGAGATCGACGTCGAGGAGGTCGGCCCGTCGCTGCGCTCCGCATCGGCCAAGGTCACCAAGACGACCCGGTCCGGCGGCGGTGGCGGCTACTCCGGTGGCAGCGGTGGCGGCGGCTACTCGGGCGGTGGCGGGCAGCAGTCCGCGCCGGCCGACGACCCGTGGGCCAGCCCGGCTCCCTCTCAGGGTGGCCAGGCCGGCGGCGCCTGGGGCGGTCAGTCCCAGGGCGGCCAGCCCCAGGGTGGCGGTCAGTCCGCGCCGGCCAACGACCCGTGGGCCACGCCCGGGGTCAACGGCGGGAACGACGAGCCTCCGTTCTGATGAGCGACCCACTGCCGAGCGAAGCGAGGCAGTGACGGGTCGCCAGGTCGAGCTGCTCTCACGGCTGAGCTCGCGAAGCCGTGACCGGGCGTATCGAGACCACCTGATCCGGGAGATCAGACAAGTACCACTCATTCCATTCCGTCCCTGATTGCCTTCAGGGCCGGGCTCACTGAAAGGGAGCACCACAATGGCCAAGGCAATTCTGCGCAAGCCCAAGAAGAAGGTCTGCCAGTTCTGCAAGGAGAAGGCGACCGGTGTCGACTACAAGGACACCACCCTGCTCCGCAAGTTCATCTCCGACCGCGGCAAGATCCGCGCCCGTCGCGTGACCGGCAACTGCGTCCAGCACCAGCGCGACGTGGCCATCGCCGTCAAGAACGCGCGCGAGCTCGCCCTGCTGCCCTACACGTCCACCGGTCGCTGAGAGGAGCACGGGACATGAAGCTCATCCTCACTCAGGAGGTCGACGGCCTCGGTGCCCCCGGTGACGTGGTCGAGGTCAAGGACGGCTACGGCCGCAACTACCTCGTCCCGCGTGGCCTCGGCATCCGCTGGAGCCGCGGCGGCGAGAAGACCATCGAGTCGATCAAGGCCGCCCGCACCGCTCGCGCGGTGCGCGACGAGGACCACGCCAAGGACGTCAAGGCCAAGCTCGAGGCCAACGCGGTCAACGTGAAGGTCCGTGCCGGTGAGGGCGGTCGCCTGTTCGGCGCCGTCACCACCACCGAGATCGCCGACGCGATCACGGCCGTCTCCGGCGAGAAGGTCGACCGCCGCACCATCGTGGTGGTCAACCCGATCAAGTCGCTCGGCTCCCACGAGGTGGCCGTCAAGCTGCACGACGAGGTGTCCGCCACGGTGGCCCTCAACGTCGTCCCCGCCTGACGCAACCCGACGTACGACACCACGGCCCGCCGCCCCTGAGGGGTGGCGGGCCGTGGTGCGTCTACTGGGTCGGCTCGTCGCAGCGAGCGGGTGGTCGGCTCCCGCCGGAGTGGTACTCGTAGGTCCGCCCCGCGGCACGCAGGGTGATCCGCGATCCGTCGACCAGCGCCTGCGTGTAGGCCATCCCGGGCTCGGCGCAGCCGCGGCTGCCGTCGCGCCAGGTGACCTCCTCGACGGAGACGACCTCGACCTCGCCGGCGTCGACGCCGAGGCTGGCAGCCAGGTCGTCGACCGCGCGTACGACGTCGCGAGGGGCGGGGGCGCCCGACGGGCTGGGGGTGGGGTCCACGGTCGTCTCCTCGGCGATTGGCGGGTCGGTCGTCGGCCGGTCGGCACCCTCGTCCGGTGCGCCGCACGACGCGAGCAGGGTGCTCGAGGCGAGCAGCAGGGCGAGGCGACGGCTCATGGTCATCATGGCAAGTGTGACGGCACGTCTCCGAGGGTCAGCGTCGACTGGCGCGGCTCGCGGCGGGGAACCGGTTGGGCCGTGCGACCACGGCGTCGAGGACGACCGGCCTGGCACTCAGCGACTCGATGACGATCCGTCCGGCGCGGATGCCGGAGTAGCGGTCGATGACGACGAGCTGCTTCATCGAGGTCCTGGGGCCGGCGAGGTCCACGACGTGCCAGTCACGCCTGCCGACCCGCACCCGCACCTTGCCGTGGCCACGGCCGGTGGCGGCGAGCAGCCGGAGCTCGCCGACCGTCGTCCGGGGCAGCACGAGGCGGGCGCCGCGGCGGGAGGCCTTGATCGCGTCGCCGCGGAAGTAGCCGGGGTCGGTCACCTTCGCCCACCCGCGCTGCCGGGTGAGGTTGCGCGGCACGAAGAACTCGATCGGCTCGGACCAGGCGCTCGCGTTGCCGGCGGCGTCGATGGTGCGTGCGGAGAAGCGGTGCCGGCCGGCGGCGGGGTCGGGCAGCTCCCACCGACCGCCCGTGCACGCGACGGGCTGGTCGTTGTCGGTGCACTCGAAGCCCGAGCCGGGCTCGCTGCTGTTGAGCCGGATCGGCGCGCCCGCGCCGGTGACGACCGGCTGGGTCGGGGTGATCTCGTCGTAGGAGGTGCCGGTGACGAAGACGAACGGCGCGCGGGTGTCCTGTCCCCACGTGAAGGTCGCCGGCGTGGGGTCCTCGTCGGGGGTGTCCGCCACGGTGGGGGGCAGCAGCGGGGCGGTGTCAGGGGTGGTGGCGCGGTCGCCGGCGTCGACGGCGCGCGCCTCGAGGACGTAGCTGCCGGCTGCGGCGTCGGGCAGGTCGGCGTACGTCACCGGGCTGGTGCAGGCGCGCCAGTCGTGGGCCTGCGGCCCGCCGGTCAGCCGGCACTCGAGGCCGAAGGGCCCCTGGTCGCCGTCGACGACCTGCCACCCGAGGGTGAAGGTCATCGAGGACACGGTCACCAGCCCGGCGGGGTTCGGCGCGGTCGATGCCGTGAGCGTGGTCTCGGGCGGCGTGCTGTCGTCGCAGCCGTTCTGCAGGACGCTCGGGGCGGTCTCGTCGACGCAGCCCGGGGTGGCGCCCGCCGGTGCCGCGGCCAGCGGCACGAGGCCGCTGCCCAGCAGTACCAGCACGGCCAGCCGGCTCGCGGTGCGGTGTCGAAGCATGGGTCCTCCCTCGTGTCCGGCGCTCCCGGGCGTCCTCACGGGGCTCAACGAGCGGCGGCGGCTCCGGTCACGAGCCACCGGTCGCCGCGTGCGCGCCACGAGAGCAGGACGCCGCGGGCACCCATGAACACGACGGTCATCGCGACCCAGACCGCGACCAGCCCGTGGGGGAGCGTGGCCGCCCAGAGCGCGGCCGGCGCGTACGCCGCCAGCACGACCAGGCCGGCCCACGCAAGGTAGGCGCCGTCGCCGGCGCCGATCAGCACGCCGTCGAGGACGAAGACCATCCCGGCGACCGGTTGCCCGATCGCGGCGACGAGCAGCACCGGCACGAGCAGGTCACGCACCGCGGGGTCGGTGGTGAAGAGCGCGCCGATGAACGGCGACACCGCGGCCAGGACGAGCCCGGCGACGATCCCGCTGCCCCACCCCCAGCGCACCATCCGGCGGGTGAGGCGACGGGTGCCCTCGACGTCGCTGCTGCCCAGCGCCCGTCCGGTGAGGGCCTGGGCCGCGATCGCGATCGCGTCGAGCGCGAAGGCGAGGAAGCTCCAGAGGGTGATCGCGATCTGGTGGGTGGCCACGTTGACGTCGCTGGCTCCGGTGCCCACGCGCGTCACGGCGTACGTCCCGACGAGCAGGCAGGCCCGCAGCGCGAGGGTGCGGACGACGAGCGCGACGGCGGCGTGCGCGGCCGCCGTGATGCCCGCGCGGTCGGGGCTCAGCGGAGCGTCGTGCTCGCGGGCGGCGCGCACCACGACGACGAGGAACCACACCGCGCTGATCACCTGGGCGAGGACCGAGCCGATGGCGGACCCGGCGATCCCGAGGTCGAGGCCGTACACGAGCACGACGTTGAAGAGGATGTTGAGGCCGTTGCCGACGACCGCGACCAGCAGCGGCGTACGCGTGTCCTGCAGCCCGCGCAGCACCCCGGTCGCCGCCATCATCACCAGCAGCGGGGTGGTGCCGAGGAAGGCGATGCCGAGATAGGTCTCGGCGTGGTCGGCGACCTCGGCCCCGGTGTCGAAGACCCCGACCAGCGCCGGGGTGAGGGCGATGCCACCGAGGGTGGCGACCACCCCGATGATGACGGCGAGCCACACGCCGTCGACCCCTTGGGCGAGAGCGGCCCGCAGGTCGCCCGCGCCGAGGTGCCGGGCGACGCTGGCGGTGGTGCCGTAGGCGAGGAAGACGCACAGCCCGACGACCGTCTGGAGCACGACGGCGGCGACGCCGAGCCCGGCGAGCTCGGGCGTGCCGAGGTGGCCGACGATGGCGGCGTCGGACAGCAGGAAGAGCGGCTCGGCGACGAGCGCGAGGAAGGCCGGGACGGCCAGGCGCAGGATCTCGCGGTCTGTCTCACGGTCTGTCCCGCGGTCTGTCCCATGGTGGTCGGCCTTCACAGGTTCACCCTAGGAACCCCGCAGTCTTCGTCGATTCCGGGGCGACATAGCGACGCTTGTGCCTCGACGTACATAGCCCGATGGGACTACCTGTGCATGGCCGTGTGGATGACGCGCCGCGAGCGCCGGTCGAGGCAGCGGAGGCGGCGAGCGGCGGGCATCCGCCAGATGGCGGACAGGTGAACGGACCGCCGGGCTGAGTATTTTTCGTCCACAGGGTGTGGGATGTGTTTGTGCAGGTCAGCGGCGTGATCGGCGCAGATGATCCCGCTCCTTCCACAGGCTCGTCCACGGCATGTGCACCGGCGCCAGCGTGTCGTCCACCTGAGTGCCCAGCTTCTCCACAGACCCTGTGGACAACTCGGCCACGCTGGCTTCCCAGGAGGGCTCGTGAGCACGTACGGTCCTGCGCGAACCAGTGATGGAAATGGCTGGTGGACTCGGGTGCGAGCGAAGCCGGCAGCGATGTCGGCTTGATGTCAGTGGTCGTCCCTAACGTCGTGGTCAGTGGACCCGAGCGAGATGGAGGGAGCACCGGTGAGCGTCACCTTCGAGGGGGACACCGACGAGGCCTGGGGCGACGGACCGGCGGCCTACGAGCCCGGCAGCTCGCCCCGATCCCCGGGTGACCGCACGCCTCCGCAGGACAACGCGGCGGAGCAGAGCGTGCTCGGCTCGATGCTGCTGTCGAAGGACGCGATCGCCGACGTCGTCGACGTGATCAAGGGCGTCGACTACTACCGCCCGGCTCACGAGGTCATCCACGACGCGATCATCGACCTCTACGGCCGCGGCGAGCCGGCCGACCCGATCACGGTGGCCGCCGAGCTGCAGAAGCGCGGCGAGCTGGTGCGCATCGGTGGCGCTCCCTACCTCCACACCCTCTCGGCCAACGTGCCCATCGCGGCCAACGCCGGCTACTACGCCGAGATCGTGCGCGACAAGGCGATCCTGCGGCGCCTGGTCGAGGCCGGCACCCGCATCGCCGCCCTCGGCTACGCCGGTGAGGGCGAGATCGACGACGTCGTCGACCACGCGCAGGCCGAGGTCTACAAGGTCACCGACCGTCGCGCGGCCGTCGACTACGCGCCGCTGAGCGACATCATGAGCGGCGTCCTCGACGAGATCGAGGCGATCGGCAACCGCGAGGCCGGCCTCTACGGCGTGCCGACGGGCTTCGCCGACCTCGACGACCTGACCAACGGGCTCCACTCGGGCCAGATGATCATCGTGGCGGCGCGTCCTGCCATGGGGAAGTCGACGCTCGCCCTCGACTTCTGCCGCGCGGCGTCGATCCACAACAACCTCACCAGCGTCTTCTTCAGCCTCGAGATGACGCGCTCGGAGATCATGATGCGTCTGCTCTCCGCAGAGGCGAAGGTGCCGCTCAACCACATCCGCAACGGCACGATGCGCGACGACGACTGGGAGAAGCTCGCCCGCAAGATGGGGCAGGTCTCGGGAGCGCCGATGTTCATCGACGACAGTCCCAACATGACGATGATGGAGATCCGCGCCAAGGCCCGTCGGCTCAAGCAGCGCCACGACCTCAAGCTCATCGTCATCGACTACATGCAGCTGATGAGCTCGGGCAAGAAGGTCGAGTCCCGCCAGCTCGAGGTCTCGGAGTTCTCCCGCAACATCAAGCTGCTCGCCAAGGAGCTCGAGTGCCCGATCATCGCGCTCTCCCAGCTCAACCGTGGTCCCGAGCAGCGTGGCGACAAGCGCCCGATGATGAGCGACCTGCGTGAGTCCGGCTCGCTCGAGCAGGACGCCGACATGGTGATCCTGCTCCACCGCGACGACGTCTACGAGAAGGAGTCGACCCGCCCCGGCGAGGCCGACCTCATCGTCGCCAAGCACCGCAACGGCCCCACCCGCGACCTCACCGTCGCCTTCCAGGGCCACTACTCCCGCTTCGTGGACATGGCGCAGGGCTGATCGGCAAGCGACGCCGCACCGCGCCCTCTGCCGGAGGACAGAGGCGGGTGCGTCTGCAGACAGAGGTCAGGGTCGTCGGTCGGGCGTAGCCTGCGGGGATGACGGGTCGCGAGGCCGAGCAGGCGCACGACCACGAAGCATGGGCGATGCTGGCCCGACGGCTGTCGCCCTACCTGGACCTTGCGATCGGGCTCGCCGCAGCAGCCGCCTCCGTGGCGTCGTTGCTGAGCACCGACGTGTCCGGCATCGACCCCCGGCTCGAGCCCGCCGACCCGTTGTCGGTGGCCGCCACGATCGTGGCGGGCCTGTCCCTCGTCTGGCGTCGTCGCCGTCCCGTGGCAGCGTTCGCCGTGTTCGTCACGTGCTGCCTCCTCGTGACCCTGACCGATCACTACATCGGCCTGCTCTCGGTGCTGCTGCTGCTCAGCCTCTACTCCCTTGCGGCGCACAGCCGACGACGGAACGGCGTGGCCGGCCTGGTCCTCTGCCTGCTCGTCTTCATCGGCCTCGCAGTGCTCGACGTCCCCGACCTGGGCACCTCCGACCTGCTGCAGGCCTGCGCCCTCCTGCTCACCGCATGGGCCCTCGGCGATGCGATCCGCTCGCGACGCATGCACCAGGCGGAGCGGCTGCGGATCGCCGAGCAGGAGGCGGCCGCGGCCCGGGAGCTGGCGGCGCGCGCCGTCGTCGAGGAGCGGCTGCGGATCGCACGGGAGCTGCACGACGTCGTCGCCCACAGCATGTCGCTGATCGCCGTGCAGGCCGGCGTCGGCGGGCACGTCATCCGCACCGACGTCGCTGCTGCCGAGCGCGCCCTCGAGATCATCGCCGAGACCAGCCGCAGGGCGCTGACCCAGACCCGCTCGATGCTGGGACTGCTGCGGGCCGAAGACGCGGACCCGGCAGGCTCCCCGCTGCAGAGCATCGATGACCTGGGCGACCTCGTCCACGGGATGCGCGAGGCCGCCGGCATCGAGGTCTCCCTGACCGTCTCCGGGCCCGTGCAGACGCTCGACACCGCGATCGAGCTCACCGCCTACCGCATCGTCCAGGAGTCGCTGACCAACGTGCTCAAGCACTCCGGCGCGAGGCAGGCGCAGGTGACGGTGACCTATGTGCGCGACGGCGTCGACGTCGAGGTCACGGACCACGGGCGTGGTGGGTCGCGGGCTCCGGCGCAGGTCGGGATCCCCGGCGGGCACGGGCTCGTGGGCCTGCGCGAGCGCGCGCGACTGCTGGGAGGCACCCTCGAGTACGGCTCGCTCGACGGAGCCGGGTTCAGGGTGGCGGCACACCTGCCCTCGTCGATGGCGGTGGCGTCGTGATCCGGGTGGCGGTCGTGGACGACGAGGAGCTGGTCCGCTCCGGGTTCGTCGTGCTGCTGGGCTCCAGCCCCGACATCGAGGTCGTCGGCCAGGCGGGTGACGGCGCCGAGGCCTGGGAGCTCTGCCGCCGCGCCAACCCCGACGTGGTCCTGATGGACGTCCGGATGCCCCGGATGGACGGGCTGGAGGCCACGCGCCGGATCATCGCCGACCCGCGATGTGCCGGCACGCACGTGCTCGTGCTGACCACGTTCGACGACGACGAGCTCGTCCACGGGGCCCTGCGCGCCGGCGCGAGCGGGTTCCTGCTCAAGGACACCAGGCCGACCCACCTGCTGGACGCCATCTCCGTGGTGGCCGCCGGCGACGCGTTGCTCGCACCGTCAGTCACCCGTCGGCTGATCGAGCAGTTCGCGACCCTGCCGACCCGACCGGTTTCCCGCGCCGACGACGGCCTGACCGATCGTGAGCGCGAGGTGCTGGTCGCTGTCTCGCGTGGCTTGTCCAACCAGGAGATCGCCGACACGCTGCACATGGGCTACGGCACCGTGAAGACCCACGTGAGCCACCTCCTCACCAAGCTTGCGTGCCGCGACCGGGCGCAGCTGGTGATGCACGCGTACGAGTCGGGGCTCACCGTCCCCGGGAGCAGCTGACGTCTGCCTCGGGTCTCGACCCGGAAGGACCTCGGACAGATGTGCGGCACCCTCCCCGGCGGCGAGATTGGTGGAGCGGCCAGACAGGCCGGCCCAGTCACCGGAGGTCCACATGTCACGACCACTTCGCGAGGCCACGACCTACCTCGTGCTCGCCTTCTCCCTGGCCATCGGCATCGCCATCGCGCTGCCCCACGCCGGCATCAACGTGCTGCTCAGTGCCTTCGCCCCCATCGCGGCGCTGGTCATCATGACGTTCACCGTCATCCCCCGCGGCAGGCGCCGCGCTCTGTGGGGCGAGTTCGGGCTGAACCGCTCGGGCAAGCGGCTCTGGCCGTTCGCGGTGCTCGTGCCCATGCTCCTGGCCGGCAGTGCGTACGGCGCTGCGCTGGCGCTCGACGTCGCGGACCTGCGCCCGATCGACCTGACCTCGACGGGTGTCGCGTCCTGGAGCCTGAACCTGGTGGTCACGCTGGCGTTCATGACCGTCCTCTTCCTAGCCGAGGAGATCGGCTGGCGGGGCTACCTCCTGCCGAGGATCCAGCAGCTCACCAGCCGACGCCGGGCTGCCCTTGTGACCGGCTTCATCCACGGCTGCTTCCACCTGCCGCTGATCCTCGTCGCCACGACGTACGACCAGCACGGCAGCCGGTGGCTGGTCGCGCCCGCCGTGGTCGCCACGATCACCATGGGCGGTGTCTTCTATGCCTACGTGTGGGACCGGACCCACAGCGTCTGGCCCGTCGCGATGGCGCACGGTGCGGTCAACACCGCGTTCACCATCGGCGCGGCGGCCGTGGTGGCGACGTCGGAGGCCGACCTGGCCTACGTCGCCGGCGAGAGCGGTGTCGCGACCTTCGCAGCCGTGGCCCTGGTGGGGGCGATCTTCCTGGCCCGGGCCAGGGTGTGGCGGACCCGACCGGCCACGGTGGACGTGCGCGAGCGCGAGCTGGCCCGGGCCGCCTAGGTCCGGCGACAGCCGATCGGTGAGGAGCTGGTGGTGCCCGACCGGGCACCGCCAGCTCTCGAGCGGTTCACGGGTAGCGCGCGAGCTCCTGCCGCAGCCGCTCGGTGATGTCCGGCGTCCAGCCCTCCGGCTGCAGCACGTTGACCCAGCCGGCGGCGTGCTCGCCCGAGAAGTTGTGCCCGTGGGCCGGTTGGGTGGAGAAGGCCGCGGCGAGGTCCGCCGACACCTGCAGGAAGGTGATCCAGGGGATCCACACCATGGCGCCAGGCACGTCGTCGCCGTGCCTCTCCTCGAGCCAGTCGGGTCGGGTCAGCAGCAGGTCGGGGCTCCACCAGGTGACCGGGTCGGACGCGTGCTGCAGGTACAGCACCCGGCTCCCCGGCCAGGGCTCGTCCTCGGGCTGGGGGCGCTCGGCCTTCGTGGTGAAGCGGATGATCCGGCCCTCCCGGTAGACCGGCTCGACCTCGCGCGACCCGGCGTCGCGGTCCTCGATGAAGCTGCGGTAGAGCGGGTTGAAGTTGGGCGGCCCCACGAGGAGTGCCCCCGACGTCCGGTTGTCGAGGTCGAACTCGCCGCTGAAGGCGGCCTCGGCGCCGAACGACCCGAGGCTCTCGCCGAAGACGTGGAGCTCCGGCCGCTCGTCGAGAGGAAGGCTGGACCAGCGCGCGTAGACGGCGTCGAACAACGCCCTCCCGGCGTCGCGGGCCCGGGCCGAGTCGACGACGAAGGACAGCCACGAGGGGAGGTGCGAGTACTGCATGCCGACGATCGCGGAGTCCCCGCCGGTGACGTACTCGAAGCCGCTCGCCGCGCTCGGCTCCACCCAGCCCGTCCCGGTGGTGGTGACCACCAGCAGGTGCTGCCGCTCGAAGCCGCCGGCCCGCTCGAGGTCGGCCACCGCGAGCGCGGCCTGCTGCTCCGTGTCGTCGGCGTTGCCCAGCCCCGCGAAGACGCGGATCGGCTCGATCGAGGGGCGATCCGTCAGCGCGCCGATCTCCTCGGCCGTCGGACCGGTGCCCACGAAGGTGCGCCCTTCCACGCCCAGGCCGTCCCAGTCGACCAGCGACTCGACGCTGCCCGAGCGCAGCGGCGTCGACGGTCGTCGGACCCCTTCCGGCGTCTCGAGGTCGCCGAGGGCGAACGACGCGTCGAGCGCGCGCAACCCGGCGTCAGCGGCCACCCCGCTGAGCAGCGCCCATGCCACGAAGCCCACCGACACGACTCCCAGGACCCGTGCCACCGAGGGCCTGAGGCGACGCTCGAGCAGTCGCGCCACCCGTCGCGAGGCGGCTCGTGCGCCGCGCGCCAGGCCGAGGAAGAGCGCGGCGACGAGGATCGCCACCGGTGGCACGAGGAGCAGGAACGCGACGGGCGTCGCCTCCGTCCCGGCCAGGTCGTGGGCCTCGGCCTGCCACCTCACGCCCACGGCGAGGCTCGTGAGCAGTGCCGCGACCCCTCCCACGAGGAGGACCGATCGAGCCAGGTCGGGCCAGGGTTCGCGGGGCCGGTCGCGCAGCCCGCGCCAGCACCACGCGAGGAAGACCCCGGCGCCGTACCCCGAGGCTGCTGCGGCACCGCTCACCACGCCCTGGGCCAGCGGGGACCGGGGCAGCAGCGACGGGGTCAGGGAGAGGCAGGCGAAGCCGATCGCGAACGCCAGCCCGGCCGGGAGCAGGCGGGAGCGCCGGACCAGCTCCACCGCTCGCTCGAGCCACCCGGGCACCGCACCGCCTCCCGAGCTCAGTAGTCGACCGGGTCGCGGGCGATGGGGCAGGTCATGCAGTGCCCGCCGCCTCGGCCGCGGCCGAGCTCGGCGCCGACGATCGGGATCACCTCGACGCCTGCGTCGCACAGCAGCGCGTTGGTGTAGGTGTTGCGGTCGTAGGTGAACACCACTCCGGGCTCCACCGCGACGGCGTTGTTCCCGCTGTCCCACTGCTGGCGCTCGGACGCATAGACGTCGCCACCCGTCTCCAGCGCGCGCAGCTCGGAGAGGCCCAGGGACTCGGCCACGACGTCGACGAACGCGCGGTCGCCCTCGTCGGTGACGTCGATCCCGTGCACGTTGTCCCCGGGACGCAGGGAGAACGAGTGGATGCCGTCCACGATGGTGGGGAAGTAGGTGACGACGTCGCGGTCGGCGAAGGTGAACACGGTGTCGAGGTGCATCGCTGCGCGCAGCTTGGGCATTCCCGCGACGACCACGCGCTCGGCGGCTCCTTGCTCGAAGAGGGCCCGAGCGACCTGGGTGATGGCCTGGCGTGACGTCCGCTCGCTCATCCCGATCAGGACCGTGGCGTTGCCGATCGGCATCACGTCCCCACCCTCGATCGTGGCGAGCCCCCAGTCGAGCTCGGGGTCGCCCCACCACACGGTCGACCCGGCGTAGTCGGGATGGAACTCGTAGATCGCCTTGTAGAGCAGCGTCTCGTCGTGGCGGGCCGGCCAGTAGAGCGGGTTCATGGTGAGGCCGCCGTAGAGCCAGCACGTGGTGTCGCGGGTGTAGAGCGTGTTGGGCAGCGGCTGCATGAGGTAGTCCCGCGCGCCGGTGGACTCCCTGGCCAGGGCGACGAAGCCGGACCGGAAGTCGTCCGGGAGGTCGTTGGTGGCCATCCCGCCGATCAGCAGCTCGGCCAACCTGGTGTCGTCCAGCGTGCGCAGGAACGACCGGGTCTCGTCCACGAGCCCGTAGCCCACCTGGTTGAGGTTGATCTTCCGCTCCAGCAGCCAGTCCTTGGCCCCCGGCACGGCCATCGTCTGCGCCAGGACGTCGTGGAGCTCGACCACCTCCACCCCGCGCTCCTCGAGCGCCGACACGAAGGCCGCATGGTCCTTCTCGGCGTTGTCGACCCACATCACGTCGTCGAAGAGCAGCGAGTCGGAGTTCGTCGGCGTGAGCCGGCGGTGCGCGAGGCCGGGTGAGCACACCAGGACCTTGCGCAACCGGCCGACCTCGGAGTGCACGCCGTACGTCGACACGGCGCCGCCGCCGGCGTCCTCGGGTCCCGGGTTCTGGTCACTGGTCATGTGTCGTTCCTTCCGTGCGGTTGGTCACAGGGTGATCCGGCCGGTCCACAGGCCGACGACGCCGACGACGCCGGCGGCCACGATGATGAGGAAGAGCCCGACCTCGGTCGGGGTGAAGATGCGACGCCCGCGCTCGCTGCGCGCCTTGACGTAGAGGAGCGACGCCGGTGCCAGGAGCACCGCGGACAGCAGCAGGAACTTCAGGCCGGCGGCATCGAAGAGGAACAGCGTGTAGACCGTGGCTGCTCCGGCGACGATCCCCTCCCGGAGCTTGACGCGGGGCGTCTCGTCCTCGTACGACTCCCCGGTCAGGGCGAGCTTCAGCGAGTAGGCGGCAGCGAGCAGGTAGGGCAGCAGGGCCAGGCTGGTGGACAGGTCGAGGAGGAAGTTGAGCGCGTCGGTCACCACCAGGGTCAGCAGCAGCACGGACTGCACGGCGATCGAGGTGACGACGAGGGCCGTGATCGGGGTGCCGTGGTCGTTCTCGCGGCCCAGGAACGCGGGAAGGTCGTCGTTGCGCGCGGGGATGTACATCACCTCGGCCGCCATCAGCGTCCAGGCGAGGTAGGCACCCAGCACCGAGACGATCACCGCGATGCTGATGAACGTCTCGCCCCAGTCGCCGACGACGTACGCGAACAGGCCGACCATCGACGGCTGCCGGGTGTCGGCGATCTCGGGCTGGGGAAGGACGGCATAGCTCGAGAGCGTCACGAGCGAGAAGATCGACAGCACGCTGAGGAAACCCATCACGGTGGCGCGGCCGACGTCCTCGCGCTTCTGGGCGTAGCGCGAGTACACGCTCGCCCCTTCGATCCCGATGAACACGAACGTCGTGATGATCATCGTGTTGCGCACCTGCTCGTCCAGCGAGCCGAGGTCGCCGTAGCCGTAGGCGGTCCAGTTGTCGGCGAACACGCCGGCGTCGAGGTTCACGAGCAGCACCACGATGAACACGAGGATCGGGATGATCTTGAAGATCGTGACGATGCGGTTGATCACCGCCGCGTCCCTCACCCCGCGGGCGATGAGGACGTGGAAGGACCAGACCCCCACCGTCGAGAGCACGAGCGCCAGGACGGTGTCACCGTCCCCGAAGCTGTCGAAGAAGGCGCCCAGCGTCGCGGTGATGAACACCCAGTAGAAGGCGTTGCCCGCCACGGTGCTCGCCCAGAAGCCGATGGCGGAGTTGAAGCCGGCGTAGTCACCGAAGCCTGCCTTGGCGTAGATGAAGACACCCGAGTCCAGCTCGGGCTTGCGGAGCGCGAGGTTCTGGAAGACGAAGGCCAGCATGAGCATGCCGGCGCCGGCGATCGCCCAGGCGATCAGCGAGCCGAGGATCCCGGTGGCGACGCCGAACCGGGCCGGCAGCGAGAACACCCCCGCACCCACCATGCCGCCGATGACCATGGCGGTGAGGGTCGGCAGCGTCATCTTCTGGACTGCGTGCGGCTCCGCCGCGGTCCTCTGCTCGCTTGCGGTCATGTGCGCTCCTTCGCCGCGTCGAGCGGCTCGGTCTTCTCGATGCGGAACCCCGTGTAGCCGTACACGACGCTCAGCAGCGGACTGGCGTAGCAGAAGATGGCGTAGGGGGCGTAGAGGAGGGTGGAGACGCCGAGGGTGGCTCCCATGAAGGCCCCGCACGAGTTCCACGGCACGAGGGGCGAGGTGACGGTGCCGCTGTCGGCGGCCAGCCGCGACAGGTTGGTCGGGGCGAGGCCCCGCTGGGCGAACTCGAGGCGGAACACGCGGGACGGGAGCACCAGCGCGATGTACTGGTCCCCGGCGACGACGTTGAGGCCGAACCCGCACGCGAAGACCGTCAGGAACAGCCGCCCGGTGCTGGTGGCCGAGGCGATCATCGGGTCGACCAGGCGCGCGATCAGGCCGAAGTGCTCCAGCAAGGCGCCGAAGGTCACTGCCCCGAAGATCAGCCAGAGGGTGAGCAGCATGGAGTCCATGCCACCGCGGGACACCAGCTGGTCCACCTCGGTGAGTCCGGTGTCGATGTCGAACCCCGTCGCCATCGCCTGCCACACGGCCTTGATCGACTCCACCACGACGTTCCCGGTGCCGCTGACGAAGGCGGCCACCACCTCGGGCTGGGTGAACGCGGCGAGCGCGCCCGCGAACAGGGCAGAGGCGATCAGCGCGAGCGACGCCGGCACCTTCCGGATCGACAGGTAGGCGAGCAGGACCAGCGGCAGCAGGTTGACCGGGCTGATCCAGAAGACGTCGGACAGTGCGTCGAGCTCGGTCGTCGTCGACACGGTGTCCTCAGTCTCGCCGACGTGGGCGAGCCCCAGCACGAAGAACACGGCGAGCGCGACGAGGAACGCCGGCACGGACGTCCAGACCTGACGCCGGATGTGGGCATAGACGTCCACCTTCACCATCTGCGCGGTCAGGATCGTGGTCTCCGACAGTGGGGACGTCTTGTCGCCCAGGTACGCACCCGAGATGACTGCACCGGCGGTGATCGCCGGCGAGACGCCGAGCATCGTCGCGATGCCGACGAGGCCGACGCCGATCGTGCCGGCCGTCGTCCACGAGCTGCCGATGCTCAGTGCCACGACGGCACAGATGAGCGCGGTCGCGGCGTAGTACCAACCCGGCGCGAGCACCTGGATCCCGTAGTAGACGAGCGTGGGGATCGTGCCCGACAGGTTCCAGGTCCCGATGAGCGCACCCACCGCCAGCAGGATG
Organism: Nocardioides sp. GCM10028917; assembly: GCF_042666175.1. Taxonomy (NCBI): domain Bacteria; kingdom Bacillati; phylum Actinomycetota; class Actinomycetes; order Propionibacteriales; family Nocardioidaceae; genus Nocardioides; species Nocardioides sp. GCM10028917. The sequence continues at coordinate 819,071 of NZ_JBHTFL010000007.1, read as the reverse complement.
AACACAGCACTGGTGACCGACGCCATCGCCCCCTGCCCGGCCGTCTGGACCTCCGCCCACTCATGACCGTTCTTGACGGCGACGAGCGCCGCGACGCCCGCGCACAGCACGAGTGCCACCTGGATGGGGCCGTCCAGGGCGTCGAGGCCGAACAGCGCGAGCGACCCGCCGATGAGCAGCGCCAGGGTCGCCAGCGGGATCAGGGCATCGCTCAACGACGGCTGCCGCGGCACCGCGTTGCCTGGACGCATGGGCCCATCGTGTTGGCCCGGCGCGGCTGGAGGGCTCACCCGGGACGGGGGAGGACCCCACGCCGGGACCTCACCAGACTGGTGCGTCCGAGCCGGGGAACGGGGACGCGCATGGGCGGACGTGGTGCTGCGGCCGCGCTGCTCGTCGTCACGCTGACCGCAGCGTGCGCCGACAGCTCCGACTCGTCCTCCTCGCCGTCCCCGTCCACGACGGACGCCTCGACCTCCACCCTCGATCCGGCTGCGTTGGACGGACGGTCGTACGCCTCGACGTCCGTCGAGGGCGCCGAGCTGGCGGAGGGGACGACCATCGAGGTCGGGTTCGACGGCGACACCATGTCGGTCTGGACAGGGTGCAACACCGCGTTCGGACCGTTCGAGGTCGACGGCACGACCCTCGCGTGGACGTCCGAGCCGGCCGCCACGATGATGATGTGCGATCCCGACTTCCTCGAGCAGGACCGCTGGCTCACCGACCTGTTCCGGTCCGGCGTCGACGCGACGGTCGAGGGCGACGCCCTGACGCTGCAGGCCGACGGGGTCACGATCGAGCTGGAGACCGACACCTCCGACGACCTCGACAGCCTGCTCGGGCGCACCTGGACCGCCATCGGCACCGTGTCCGACGGCGCCGTGTCCCGACTGCCGGTCGACACCAGACGCCCGCGGCTCGACGTCGGAGCGGACGGACTGTCCCGCCTCTTCACCGGGTGCCGGAGTGGACGCGTCACCGTGCAGGTCGAGGATCAGGCACTGGTCTTCTCCAACGTGACGCTCCAGCGAGGGCGCTGCACCGGTCCGGCCGGTCAGACCGAGCGGGCCGTGCTGGCGCTGCTCGACGGCGCGAGCGACAACGCCGAGCTCCACGACCACCTCCTGGTCGTCACCCGGGGCGGCGAGGGGCTCTTCTTCGAGGTTCGCTGACCCGGTCACGGTGTGTCCCCGCTCGCCTCGCCCAGGCGTCGTCGCCACACGAGGGCCACGACCCCACCGAGCATGACCGGGCCGAGGATCGTCACGGCTCGCCACACCGTGAGCGCCGCCACCAGCTCGGGCTCGAGCGCGTCGCCGCCGACCTCCATGAACGCCGCGAGCAGGACGACGTCGTAGATGCCCAGTCCCATCATCGGCGGCAGGGTCAGGGGGTAGGCGAGGAAGAAGATGCCGATCACCTCGTACGCCGGCACCGCCTCCGCGGTGACGCCCACGAACCGGATGGCCAGCAGCAGGATGCAGGCATCCGCGAGGACCATGGCGCTCAGCGCGAGCAGCGACCGTGGGAAGGCGCGGCGGTAGTCGGCCACGATGTGCTGCTGGAACCCGGTCGACGAGCGGACCCACGCGTCCGGGTCCACCGAGGAGCGCACCCGCCCCACGATGCCAGCGGCCGTCCTCCCCAGCCGGGCGGCGTGCTCCTCACGACGGACCGCCAGCGAGACGAGAACGGCGAGCGCGACCGCGATCGCGATGCTCACCACGGCGCCGGCCACCGGCGGGGTGCCGCTGCCCAGGACCATGAGGACCGGAAGGCCGACGAGCGGGGCGGCGAAGCGGTTCACGTAGAAGACGACCATGTTCATCGTGGCCCCGGCGAGCCCGCGCACGGGGTCGATCCCCCAGGCGCGGAACATCGCCACCCGTGCGACGAGGTCGCCCGGAGGAGGGGCGACGACGGCCGTCAGGGACGCCACGAGGTCGTTGAGCAACGCGCGCGCCGCGCTGAGACCGCGGATGAACAGGGAGAGCGGGAGCGCGTTGAGCGTCTGCCGGACGAGTAGCACCAGCAGCAGCACCAGCACCTGCCACGCGGTCAGCCTGCTGAGCGCCTCCCCGACGGACGACCAGTCGATGGCGCCCAGGAACGTCGTCGCCAGCCACCCGCACACCAGGACGATGACCACGATGACCAGCGGCCGGAGCCACGGCGGGCGGGGTCGCTCGTGATCGCCGGCGTGTGCACCGGGTGACGCCCTGCCGGCCGTCGACCCGTCCGGGGTCACGACGACCGGCCGCCACGTGACCCGGCGACCCGTCGCTGGACGACGCGGGCCAGGACCGCCAGGAGGACCCAGGCCGCGACGGAGATCGCCTGCTCCCCGTAGTCCCCCGGATCGCCGACGACCCGGGCGCCGGAGTCGGTGCGGCCGAGTCCGGCCAGCACGAGGGCGGAGCCACCGATCGCGGTCGCCCATCCGATCAACCGGTCCCGCCAGCGTTCGAGCGCCACCCCGCCTACGACGGCGACAGCGGGCACGAAGACGACGGCGAGCAGGATGCTCGCATCACCGGTGTCGAGGATGGTGAAGAGACGTGCCCCCCACCAGCCCGACGACGAAGAACAGCACGCGCGAGGCGAGCACTCCGACGAGCAGGGCGAGCAGGCCGCTGGCGGCCGCGACCAGCGCCGACGTGCCCAGACTCGCCCCGAAGGCGTCTGCCACCAGCCAGGCTGCCCCCGCCCCTGCGCACACCAGCACCAGGCGGGCCGACCAGATGCCTCCGACCGCCAGCACCACCCCGACGATGACCAGCACCGGTGCTTCCATCGAGCGATCGTCGCGGTCGGGCGGGCCGAGTGGATCACCCGGACCGGGCGACACGTCCCGGAAGGACGCGGTGACGGCTCGTGACGTACGAGGGGCCGCCGGTGTCGCCACCGACGGCCCCTCACCCGGCTCGTGCCGCTCAGCGCACGGTGCGGCGGTCGACCACCGCGAACCTGATCCTCTTCTTGCCGGCCTGGACCCGGTCGTCACCGCGGTAGCGGACCACGACCTTGGCCTTTCCGGTGCGGGCGAAGCGCGGGAGCAGGACGCTCGTGCGACCGCGGACGCTGAGCATCTTGGTCCACGACCGTGACTTCCCTGCGCCCTTCATCGCGATCTTGACCTTGCCGGACGGCACGACGCCCTTGGCACGCACGGTCACCCGCAGCTTGACGCGGGTGTCGACCTCGACCGGCTTGACCATCTTGGTCGAGATGCGCGGCGCGACCTTGGCGGCCGGCGGCGTGGTCGGGGTAGGGGTCGGGGTGGTGGTCGGGGTGGTGGCCGGGGTCGGGGCGGGGGTGGTCCCGTCGGGCACGATCGTGATGTCGGCGTCGTTGACGTCGAAGAAGTAGTTCTCCACCGCCTCGACCTTGATCCGGGCGGTCGTCGTGGCCACGTCCGGCCAGGTGACCTCGGCGGTGCCGTCGTTCGGGGTGCTCGCCACGAGGACCCGCGGGTAGGTCAGCCCGCCGTCCGTCGACAGGCTGATCCTCACGTGGGGCGACAGGTCCGCGAAGCCGGCGGTCCAGGAGATCGTCTCGGTGCGGCCGCCGACCGCAGTTGCCGGCGTGGCGTCCTTCGACGTCACCCGGAACGCGCTCCTGTCCCTGTTCGTGTCGAGCAGCAGCTTGACGTCGCCGTAGGCGTAGCCACCGCCCTCGGGAGCGAGGTCACGGGCGGTGAACCGGAAGTTGAGCGACGGCTCGGTGTTGCCGGCCCACCCGACGGCCGGGTTCGCGGGGGCCCCGACGTAGTCGGCCGTCGGCAGCCACTCCGCGAAGCACTCGACCACCGGGACCGGCACGTTGGTGGCGCCGCCGGTGGCCGGCTTGGGCGGCATCGGTGGGCAGGTGCCCGTGTTGGCGTTGGTGTTGTTGGCCAGGATCTGCGCCATGTCCGGGAAGACGCGCGTCGGGTCGGACGTCGCGAGGTTCTCGCCCGGGGACTCGATCTGCAGCGTGCCGGCGGGAGTCACCGGGGCGTACTGTCCGAAGATCCGGAACAGAGGGCCGTTGATCTTGGTCTGGCTGCCGAGCGTCGTGCCAGCGGCGCCGCCGCGGTCGTTCTGCTCCCAGATGTAGACGAGCGCGTCACCGTCAGGGTCGGTCGCCTGACCGGTGAGGGCGAACGGTGTCCGGATCGGGATCGTCTTCGTCACCGGCGCGGTGGCGACGGGGGCGCGGTTGCGCGTGGGGGTGACGGTGTAGCCGCCGTTGCGCTGCGGACCGCCTTGGGCCGTCTCGCCCACGAAGCCCGTGACGTCGCCCGAGGCCGTCGTGAAGCCGAGCGCGGCGACGTCGGTGCCGGCGTACGGCGCGCCGGTGAAGCGCACCTCGAAACCGGTGTCATCCAGCGTCGGGACGTTGCCGGGCGGAGGCGCGGTCACCCTCAGGTCACCGAACCCGCGCACCTCCACGCTCCCGACGCCCGTCACGGCCTCGATGGCCGCGTCGATGCCGGCGAGGGAGTAGCTGGTGCCACGCACGATCGGCGCGGTCTGCGTGCCGTTGAAGCTCAGCGTGAACGACTCGCCGTCGGTGTCGAAGTCACGCAGCGACACCGTCTGGACGTCATTGATCGGCGCACGAGAAGCGGTCACGGTGTTGCTGATGTCGGTGATGCTCCGCTGCGAGAAGTACGGGTCGCTGTGCGGCTGCAGGTTGTCCTGCTGGCAGATGCCGGCGTAGGCCATGATGGAGCTGCCCGAGCCGGGCTCGTACGGCGAGCCGCCACGGTTGCCGGAGCAGTTGTACTCGGTGCCGTTGAAGGTGTGCGGGCCGCCGAACTGGTGGCCGATCTCGTGCGCGACGTAGTCGACCGCGAAGTAGTCGCCCTCGGGGTTGGGGAGGCCGGTGCAGCCGCGGGCCTTCCCGTCGCCACCGATCACGCCCAAGCCGGCGACGCCGCCCCCGTTGATGCCGAGCCCGATGTGGCCCACGTCGTAGTTCGATGCCCCGACGAGCTGGCCGAGCACGATGCGGTTGCGGTTGAGCAAGGCACCGGTGCAGCCTCCGCTCAGCGTGGCCGGAGGGAAGCAGGGGGCCGAGCCGCACGGACCGTTCGCCTCGGTGGCCTTCGCGGCAGTGTCGAGGTTGAGCTTGTCGGTGTCGTCGATCAGGAGCATCCGGACCGCGAGGTCGTCGTTGTAGATGTGGTTGACCCTGTTCATCAGGGTGACCTTCTCCGCGAGCACGTTCTGCGTGCCGAAGTGGCCGGCGTAGGACGGGTCGGTCACGAGCGCGAGGCGGTAGGTCCGCAGGCTCACCTCGGTGCCGGGTGTCTCGGCCAGGCTGGTGCCGAGGTGCTTGACGGTGTCCGCGTCGATCTCGGGCTCGACCAGGCCGCGGTCGCTGCGCGGCAGGTCACCGTGCCGGTAGGAGAGGTAGATGCTGTCATCGCCGTTCCACGCCGGGTCGACGTACCACGCGGCGCGGTTGCCGTCACCGCGGACAGAGGCGTGGAAGCCCATCGGCGTGAGGTCGAGCCTGATGGTGGCGGTGGGGTCGGCGACTGCGCGGCCGGCGTACGTCGTCAGCTCCGGGTGGCGCGCGGCGAGGCCCTGCTCCATCACGGCCACCTCTACGACCCGGAAGTCGATGAGGTCGCCGTTGGGTGCGGGCACGGTCACGACCGCACCCCCGTCGCGGGCGGCGTCCTCTGCGGGAGCCCGGTCCAGGGCCGCGCGGAGACCGGCGCGGTCAAGGGTGAAGGCCGCGTAGCGCCGCGGCTCCACCCGTCGCTCGTTGGCACCCCGGTCGCCGCCGGGCCGTTGGTCGGTGGCCGTCCAGTAGCCGTCGTCGGGTGGGGCGGCCGTGCCGGACAGCGCCAGTGCCTGCAGGCCCGCGAGGGCGACGACGGCGGAGACGAGCAGGGACAGGTAGCGCAGCGGACGGGACATGCGTGCCTCTGATCTCACGGCTGGACGGGGCTCGACCGTAAGCCGAACCGGGGAGTGGGGGGATTACCCCCAGGGGGGTGATGTGCGCCCCCCGGCGCGGGCCGTTCAACCGGAGAACCGAGGCGTCCGGGTCCTGACTGATGAGTTCCGGCGCCCGCCTCCGTCATACGTGTGACAGGACACCACGACGAGGAGGATGGGCCATGACGGTCGAGATGAGGGTGGAGGAGGTCCACGTGAGCGACCTGGCGGACATGGACGAGAGCGCGTTCGCGGAGCTGACCGAGCGGCACCGGCGGGAGCTGCACGTCCACTGCTACCGGATGCTCGGGTCGTTCCAGGACGCCGAGGACGCGGTTCAGGAGACGTTCCTCAAGGCCTGGCGCGCCCGGGAGACGTACGAGGGGCGCTCGACGGTGCGGGCGTGGCTCTACCGCATCGCCACCAACACGTGCCTCGACCTGATCGCGCAGCGGCGGCCCGAGCCGGCGCGCGGCGGTGAGGTGAGGTGGCTGCAGCCCTACCCCGACAGCCTCCTCGACGAGCTGCCCGCCGACGGTGCCGACGGCCCGGAGAGCAAGGCGCTCGCGCGGGAGACCATCGAGCTCGCGTACGTCGTCGCGGTGCAGCACCTCGCCCCACGTCCGCGCGCCGCGCTGATCCTGCGCGACGTGATGGGCTGGCCGGCCAAGGAGGTCGCGGCCCTGCTCGGCGACTCGGTGAACTCGGTCAACAGCGCGCTCCAGCGGGCCCGCGCGGGGATGCGCGAGCACCTGCCCCACGAGCGGCAGGAGTGGACCGGTGACGACGGTGACGTGGAGAACCGCGACCTCGTGCGCCGCTTCACCGACGCCAGCGTCTCCGCCGACATCGACACGGTGGCCACCATGCTGCGGCACGACGTGCGCTACTCGATGCCGCCGTGGGAGGGCCTCCTCGTCGGCCGGGACGCGGTCGTCGCGGACTGGACCGCCAACGGCTACCCGGAGATGACCGGCCTGCGGGCGGTCCCGACGTCGGTCAACCGCCAGCCCGCGGTCGCCTACTACCTCTGGAACGACGAGCAGGGGGCGCACCTCCCCCTCACGATCGACGTGCTGCGGGTCACCGGCGACCAGGTCACCGAGGTCACCATCTTCGGCGCCGAACGGTTCGACTCGCTGGGCCTGCCCGAACGCCTGCCGGCCGAGGGCGGCGAGCGATGAGCCGCGGCCGGCGCCTCGCGGCCACCGGGCTGGGTGCCGCGGCCGCGGCTGCGGCGCTCAACGCCGTCGTCGCGGCCCTCGCCCGGGCTGCCGGCGTCGACCTCGAGGTCACGGGGGGCGAGGCGATCCCGGTGGCCGGCATCGCCTTCGTCACCGTGGTCTTCTCGGTCCTCGGGGTGCTCATCGCCGCGGCCCTGTCGCGGTGGAGCGGCAGCCCGGTGCAGTGGTGGCTGCGGACGACCGCGGTGCTGACGGCGCTGTCTCTCGTGCCGCCCTTCCTGGCCGCGGCCGACGCAGCCACGGCGGCGACGCTCGTCGCGCTCCACCTGCTCGCCGCCGCGGTGGTGGTCCCGGTCGTCGCGCGGACCCTGCGCGCCCCGGCCTGACCCGACCTGACCCGGCGTCGGCGCCTGCCGCGACGGCTCGGTCAGCCGGGTCCGTCGGGGTGGGCGTCGTCCCAGGCGCGCGTCACCTTCTGCGGGACGACCATCCGCCAGGCGTCGACGACCAGCTCGCGTGCCTCCGCGGGGTCGAGGTCGGCGAGCGTCGCATGGACCCAGCTGAACCGCATGTCCGCCTCGCTCGGCAGGTGGAAGCGTGGATCGCTGTCCACGAGGGCGGCCCGTTCCTCCCTGGGGAAGGCGAACCCCATCACCGACTCGTCCTGGGAGAACGCCGTGTAGACGATCGCGCCCACCCGGAACTTCAGACGACCCCGGACGGTCACCACGTAGGACCGGTCCAGGCTGGACCCCAACGGGAGCACGTCGTCGACCACGGCCATGCCGCCAGTATCGATCCTCGGCGGACCCGTCGACGGGGTGAGGCGGCAGCGCCACGACCTGCCTAGCGTCGAGGGCATGGGACACCAGCCACCGAAGGACGTGCAGGAGGCGGCCCAGCGTGCCGTCCGCTGGATCGAGGAGGGCAGGGCGGGCAAGGGCTTCACCGACGTGGGGCGCCACCGCGCCCACCAGCTCGCCGACGGCAAGGACGTGAGCGACGGCGACGTGAAGAAGATGCAGGCGTACTTCGCCCGGCACACCGTCGACAAGGACGCCGAGGGCTTCACGCGGGGCGGGGACGGTTTCCCGTCCCCGGGCCGCGTCGCGTGGGACGCCTGGGGCGGTGACCCCGGCGAGCGCTGGGTCGGCACGATCGACCTGGACTGAGGCCACCGCTGGGCCAGACTGGGCGGGTGCGACTTCCCGATCCAGCCCTTGTGGTGCTCGTCGGCGCCTCGGGGGCCGGCAAGTCGACCTGGGCAGCGGCCCGCTACCGCGCCGAGGAGGTCGTCTCCTCCGACGCCCTCCGCGGCGTCCTGGGCAGCGGTCCGCACGACCTCGACGCCTCGACCGACGCGTTCGCCGTCCTCGAGACCATCGTCGCCGCGCGGCTCGGCCGTCGTCTGACCACCGTGGTCGACACCCTCGGGATCGACGCGACGAAGCGACGCGCCTGGCTGGACGCGGCCCGTGCGTGCGGCCTGCCGGCCGTCGCCGTCCTCCTCGACACCCCGGACGCGGAGTGTCGGCGCCGCAACGCCACCCGCGACCGTCCGGTCCCGGCGCCGGTGCTCGCCGGCCAGCTGCGCTCGGTGCGCGACGTACGCCCCCTGCTCGACGCCGAGGGATGGGACCTCGTGGTCGCGGTCGCTGCGGGCGACGTGACCGCCCCACCCGTCCCCGAGGCTGCTCCCCGGTCCCGCGCCGACCGGACGTCGAGCCTCGGCCTGCGGTCCGTCCTGCAGGTGTCCCGCTTCCCGTGGGGCGAGGACCCGCTGGCCTGGCTGACCGACGTCGCCCGCGCCGCGGACGAGGCGGGCTTCGCCGGACTGGCGCTGATGGACCACCTCATCCAGGTGCCCCAGGTCGGTCGGGCCTGGGACCCGGTCCCCGAGCCGTGGGTCGCCCTCGGCGCCATCGCCGCCGCCGGCACCGGGCTCGAGCTCGGCACCCTCTGCACGCCCGTGACCTTCCGTCCGGCGGGCGTCACGGCGAAGGCCGCCGCAACGCTGTCGGCGCTGACCGGGGGCCGCGCCTTCGTCGGCGTCGGCGCCGGGTGGTTCGAGCGCGAGCACGCGGCCTACGGCATCCCGTTCCCGCCGGCCCGCGAGCGCCTCGACGACCTCGAGCGGGCCGTGGTGACGATGAAGGCGCTCTGGGCGGCCGGCACCAAGGCGTACGACGACCACGGCGTCGTGCTGCCCGAGACGACCTCCTACCCCCGTCCGTCGCGGCCGATCCCGGTGGTGGTCGGCGGCTCGGGTGAGCGCCGCACCCTGCGCGTCGCGGCGGAGCACGGCGACGCCTGCAACCTCCGCACGACCGACGAGGCCGAGCTCGCGCGGCTGGTGGGCGTCCTCCACGCCCACTGCGACGAGGTCGGTCGGGACAGGTCCGAGGTGGCCGTGACCGTGCTCGACCTGCCGGTCGTGGGTGCCGACCGTGACGACGTGTGGGCGCGCGTCGAGACGCTCCGCGGGCGCACGCCGGCAGCGACGTACGCCGCCCGCACGCACGCCGCGACCGTCGCCGGTCACCGCGACCGGTGGGCCCGGCTCGCGGGGCTGGGGGTGTCGACGATCTTCATCGCGACCCCCGACCTCGGAGGTCCCGACGACGTCCTCGCCCTTCGGGGGCTGAACGCCTGACCTCCCGGGCCGTAGTGTCGAGGACATGCAGACGCGCACTCTCGGACAGCACCAGGTCGGCGCCATCGGCCTCGGCCTCATGACCTTCGACCAAACCGGCAGCCAGCCCCGCCAGCAGCTCCTCGACACCGTGTCGGCGGCCCTCGACGCCGGCGTCACGCTCTTCGACACCGCCGACGCCTACGGCCCCGGCGACGAGAAGGGTGCCGGCGCGCAGGGCGAGAACGAGCGGCTCATCGCCTCGATCCTCGACGAGCTCGGCGCCCGTGACCGGGTCGTGCTCGCCACCAAGGGCGGCCACGTCCGCACCGACGGCGGTGGCTGGGACACCGACAGCTCGGCCGCCCACCTCCGGGAGGCCGTCGACGCCAGCCTGCAGCGCCTCGGCGTGGAGCAGATCGCGCTCTGGCAGCACCACCGGCCCGACCCGAAGGTCCCCTACGACGACGTCATCGGCACGCTGAAGGAGATCGCCGACAGCGGCAAGGTCGCCCACGTCGGGCTCTCCAACGCCGACCCGCAGCAGATCCGCGACGCTCACGCCGTCCTCGGCGAGGCGCTCGTCAGCGTGCAGAACCAGTTCAGCCCCAAGTTCCGCTCGAGCCGGCCCGAGATCGACGTGTGCGAGGAGCTCGGCCTGGCCTTCCTGCCGTGGAGCCCGCTCGGCGGCCTCTCCGACGCCAAGGAGCTCGCCGACAAGCACCCCGCCTTCGCCGAGATCGCCCAGGATCGCGGCGTCAGCGCACAGCAGGTGGCGCTGGCCTGGGAGCTGGCCCAGTCGCCGGTCGTCATCCCGATCCCGGGCGCCAAGCGGCCCACCTCGATCACCGACTCGGCCGCGGCTGCCGAGATCGAGCTCACCGCCGACGAGCTGGCGCGCCTCGACGCGAGCTGAGCCCAGGACCTCCGCGATGCCCCGCCCGACCCTCGCCCGCGCGGTCGACACGGTGATGGACCGCTCGGTGGTCCTCGGCTACACGACGATCGGGCTCGCGGTGCGGCGGGCGATGCCGGGCTGGCCGGCCGACCCGCTGCCGCAGGCGCTGGAGGGACGTCACGTCCTCGTGACCGGAGCGAGCTCCGGGCTGGGCGCGGCGACGGTCGCGGGGGTGTCCGGCCTCGGCGCGGTCGTGCACCTCCTCGTGCGCGACGAGGCCAAGGGGACCCTGGTCGCCGACCGGATCCGCGCCACGCACCCCGGCGCGGAGCTGCGGCTGTGGCGGTGCGACGTCGCCGACCTCGACGACGTACGACGGTTCGCGACCGGCTTCGCCGCCGAGGTCCCCCACCTCCACGCGGTGGTGCACAACGCGGGCGTGATGCCGCCCGAGCGCACCGAGTCGCCGCAGGGCCTCGAGCTCAGCATGGCGGTGCACCTCGTCGGGCCGGTGGTGATGACCGAGGCGCTGCGCGGTCCCCTCTCCAGCGGCGCAGCCGGCGGTCGCGTGGTGCTGGTCAGCAGCGGGGGCATGTACGCCCAGCCGCTCCACGCGGACGACCCGGGCTGCACCACCGGCGACTACTCGCCCACGACGTCGTACGCCCGCTCGAAGCGCTGGCAGGTCGAGCTCGCCCCGCTGCTCGCCGACCGGTGGGGCGCCGACGGCACCACCGTCGCGACCATGCACCCCGGCTGGGCCGACACCCCCGGCGTGCGGGAGTCGCTGCCGACCTTCCGCCGGATCACCCGGCCGGTGCTGCGCGACGACGCGCAGGGTGCCGACACGAGCGTGTGGCTGGCGGCGGTGGAGCCCGCTCCGCCGACAGGTCGCTTCTGGCACGACCGGGTCGAGCGCCCGACCCACCTGCTGCCGACGACCCGCGGGAGCGACCGCGACCGGGCCCGCGCGTGGGACTGGCTCCGCGAGGCGGCCGGGCTGGACGCCGCCGCACCCTAGGGTGGCGCGGGTGCTGAGCCTGCAGATCGACGACGCCCGCCTGTCCGACCTCGAACCCTGGCACGCCGAGCAGCTCGCCGGCCTCTTCCGGGCGCACGGCTCCGACTTCTACGACTGGCTGCCGTGGGAGGGCTTCGAGGACGTCGAGGGAGCACGCGGCTTCCTGGAGTCCTTCGCCAAGGGCCGCGGAGAGGGAAGCCGGCGGCTCTACGGCATCTGGATCGACGACGAGCTGGTCGGCGGCACGCTCTTCCCGAGCATCAACGCCCGCTCGCGGACCGCGGAGGTGGGCGTCTTCCTCGCGGCCTCCGCCCGCGGGCGCGGCATCGTCACCCGGGCCGTGGCCGCGATGCTCGACTGGGCGTTCGTCGAGCGCGGGCTGCACCGCGTCGAGTGGCGCTGTGCTCCGGGCAACCACCCGAGCCGGCGCGTCGCCGAGCGGCTCGGCTTCACCCACGAGGGCACGCTGCGCGAGGTGTTCCCCGTCCGCGAGGAGCGGCAGGACCTCGAGGTCTGGTCGCTGCTGGCCCGCGAGTGGTCCGGCCCGGGGCAAAGACTTGACTGGTTCAAGAATAGGGGGCAGGGTGGTCCGTGATGGAGGACCACGACTTCGAGCACCTGCTCCGCAGCGCTGACCTGCGGGTCACCCGGCCGCGGCTCGCCGTGCTGAGGGCCGTACGCCGCCAGCCGCACGCCGACACTGGCAGCGTCCTCGCCGCGGTGCGCACCGAGGAGCCGACCGTCTCCCACCAGGCGGTCTACGACGTCCTCGGCGCGCTCACCGACTCCGGGCTGGTCCGCCGGATCCAGCCTGCCGGCTCGGTCGCGCGCTACGAGCTGCGCGTCGGCGACAACCACCACCACGCGGTCTGCCGCTCGTGCGGCGTCGTCGCCGACGTCGACTGCGCCGTCGGCGTACGCCCGTGCCTCCACGCCTCCGACACCCACGGCTTCATCATCGACGAGGCCGAGGTCACCTACTGGGGCCTGTGCCCCGCCTGCTCCACCAGCTCCGCCGTCACCCCGTGACCCGCTCCACCTCCCGACCCGCATCTCGTGAGACCGACCGCATCGATGAAAGGTTCGCCATGACCGACAGCCAGGACACCACCCCCGAGAGCCCCCAGGGGGTCGACCGCAAGGCCGAGGCCGGCTGCCCGGTCATGCACGACTCCGCCACCGCCCAGGGCAGCGAGAGCGAGAACCCCGTCATCGACTCGCCGCAGCCGGCGACGAACCGCCGCCCGCACACCAACCAGGACTGGTGGCCCAACAGCCTCGACCTGTCGCCGCTGCGCACGCACTCCTCCAAGACCAACCCGCTCGGGCCGGACTTCGACTACTCCGAGGAGTTCAAGAAGCTCGACCTCGCCGAGCTGCGCCGCGACGTCGTCGAGGTCCTCAACACCTCCCAGGACTGGTGGCCCGCGGACTTCGGCCACTACGGCGGCCTGTTCATCCGGATGAGCTGGCACGCGGCCGGCACCTACCGGATCTTCGACGGCCGCGGTGGCGCGGGCGAGGGCTCGCAGCGCTTCGCCCCGCTCAACAGCTGGCCCGACAACGCCAACCTCGACAAGGCCCGCCGCCTGCTCTGGCCGGTCAAGCAGAAGCACGGCCAGAAGATCTCGTGGGCCGACCTGCTGGTGTACGCCGGCACCGTGGCGATGGAGGACATGGGCTTCCAGACCTTCGGCTTCGGCTTCGGGCGTGAGGACATCTGGGAGCCCGAGGAGATCATCTGGGGCCCGGAGGACACCTGGCTCGGCGACGAGCGGTACGGCGGCGAGCGCGAGCTCGAGGAGACGCTCGGCGCGGTCCAGATGGGCCTGATCTACGTCAACCCCGAGGGGCCCAACGGCAACCCCGACCCGGTCGCGTCCGCTCGCGACATCCGCGACACGTTCGCGCGGATGGCGATGAACGACGAGGAGACGGTCGCCCTCATCGCCGGTGGCCACACCTTCGGCAAGACCCACGGCGCGGGCGACGCCGACCTGGTGGGCCCCGAGCCGGAGGCCGCTCCGCTGGAGGAGCAGGGCCTGGGCTGGAAGAGCTCGTGGGGCTCGGGCAAGGGCAAGGACGCCATCACCTCGGGCCTCGAGGTCACCTGGACCTCCACGCCGACGCGATGGAGCAACGACTACTTCAAGTTCCTCTTCGCCTACGAGTGGGAGCTGGAGAAGAGCCCGGCGGGCGCCCACCAGTGGGTCGCCAAGGACGCCGAGGCGATCGTCCCCGGTCCGACGCCGGACTCGCCGCCGCGCCGACCCACGATGCTGACCTCCGACCTCGCGCTGCGCTTCGACCCGGCCTACGAGAAGATCTCGCGCCGCTTCCTGGAGAACCCCAACGAGTTCGCGAAGGCCTTCGCCAAGGCCTGGTACAAGCTGCTGCACCGTGACATGGGACCGGTGGCGCGCTACCTCGGGCCGTGGGTGCCGGAGACCCAGATCTGGCAGGACCCGGTGCCGGCCCACGAGGGCGAGCTCATCGGCGACGCCGACGTCGCCGCGCTCAAGACCGCGGTCCTCGACTCCGGCCTCAGCGTCGCCGAGCTCGTCTCGACGGCGTGGGCCTCGGCCGCGTCGTTCCGCTCGACCGACAAGCGCGGCGGCGCCAACGGAGCGCGCATCCGCCTCGAGCCGCAGCGCGGCTGGGCGGTCAACCAGCCCGAGCAGCTCGCGACGGTGCTCGACAAGCTCGAGGCCGTGCGCAGCGAGTTCAACGGCCGCGGTGGTGCGCAGGTGTCGCTCGCAGACCTCATCGTGCTCGCCGGGTCGGCCGCGGTCGAGAAGGCCGCCCGCGACGCGGGCGTCGAGGTCACGGTGCCGTTCCACGCCGGACGCACCGACGCCACCCAGGAGCAGACCGACGTCGACTCCTTCCGCGTCCTCGAGCCCCGTGCCGACGGCTTCCGCAACTACCTGCGACAGGGCGAGAAGCTCCAGCCGGAGACCCTGCTGGTGGAGCGGTCCTACCTGCTCGGCCTGACCGCGCCGCAGATGACGGCCCTCGTCGGCGGCATGCGGGCCCTCGGCGGCAACGTCGGCGGCTCCGAGCACGGGGTCCTCACCGACCGCCCGGGCGTGCTCACCAACGACTTCTTCGCCAACCTGCTGGCCCCCGGCGCGCAGTGGAAGGCCTCGGAGTCGGAGGAGAACGTCTACGAGATCCGCGACGCCGCCACCGGCGACCTGAGGTGGACGGCCACCGCCGTCGACCTGATCTTCGGCTCCAACTCGCAGCTGCGGGCCCTGGCCGAGGTCTACGCCAGCGAGGACGCCCGCGAGAAGTTCGTGCGGGACTTCGTCGACGCCTGGGTGAAGGTCATGGACAACGACCGGTTCGACCTGCGCTGATCCTGCGCTGACCCTGCTCGGCCGGCGGCCCGGACTCCCCTCGCGGGGGGTCCGGGCCGCTGCTCGTGGCGGCTAGGGTGGGCGCGACGTGAGCGAGCGGGAGAAGACCCGGCTGGTGGCCTGGGGTCGGGAGATGCGCGAGGTCCACGACCGGTTGCGCGCCGCCCACCGCGTGGCGCTGGACGAGGCTGCCGCAGGGCGGACGCCGTCCGCGAGCCGGGACCTGCTGCTCTTCTGCCACGGCTTCTGCACCGCGCTCGACCGCCACCACCGCGGCGAGGACGCGCTCCTGTTCCCGGCGGTCGCGGCCGAGCACCCCGACCTCGCCGAGCCGCTGCGCAAGCTCGAGCAGGACCACGCGATGATCGGCCACCTCGTCGGGGCGCTGCAGGCCGACGTCACCGCCTCCGCCGACCCCGACGTGCTGGGGCGGCATCTCGACGGCATCGGCGCGATCATGGAGTCGCACTTCCGCTTCGAGGAGCGGACCCTGCTGGGCATCCTCGACCGGCTCGACCTGCGCGCCGAGGTCGCCGACGTGCTCGGCCCGCTCTGACGTCCGGATCCGGCACTACCGTGGGCGGATGGTCGACCACGCCACGCCCAACCTCCCCTCGCGCGACCTCGACGCGACGGCTGCCTTCTACGCCGCGCTCGGGTTCGCGACGGCGTACCACGACCCGGGCTGGCTGATCCTCGAACGCGGCACGCTGGTGCTCGAGTTCTTCCCGGACCCCGGCATGGACCCGGCCTCGACCGCCTCGAGCTGCTGCCTGCGGGTCGACGACGTCGATGCGCTGTACGACGTGTGCGTGGCGGCCGGCCTGCCCGAGACCCACGTCGGGTGGCCGCGGCTCCACCCGCCGCGCGTCGAGGACTCCGGGATGAGGATCGGCTACCTCGTGGACGCCGACGGCAACCTGCTCCGACTCGTGCAGAACCCCTAGCCCGCGACGCGGCCCGCCTCCGCCTCGTCGCCCACGCGGATCGTGCCCGAGCCCAGCAGCCGGAACACCGTGCCGCCGCGTGGCGAGCGCAGCGCCTGCATGGCGCCGGGGCCGAGCCAGTCGTCGAGGAGCCGGCAGGGAGCGGCGATGCGCACCACCTCGAGCTCGACGTCCGCGATCCGCATCCGCTCGCCCGGCCGCGTCGGGATCGGTCCGGTCGTCAGGGTGATGTTGCGGCGGGTGAGTCCCGGGTCGACCGGCCGGCCGAGCACCTCGGCCGCCGCCTCCAGGTCGTCGAGCGCCTGCACGGTCACGTGGCGGTGCCTCGCCCCGTGGTAGCGGTCGCCGACCAGGCCGACGCCCGCCTCGGCCTCGACGGAGTCCACCGACCTCGTGGGGACCTTCCGCCCGGGGGCGATGTGGATGGCGTGCACGCGAGAGCTCACGGGTGCGACCGTACTTCGCACCCAAGTCTCGCGCTTTGCACCCGGGATCTGGGCCGCCAAGTGGGCCGGTCACCGGATATCCGGTGACCGCAGGGGCGTCGCGGGAGGCATGATCGGTTGCCATGAGCGATCTGCGCAATCCGAAGGAAGCCCTCCACCGCTACCTCCAAGAGGCACGCGACGCCATCCTCTGGAAGCTCGACGGCCTCGGCGAGCGCGACCTGCGTCTCCCGCTCACGCCCACCGGGACCAACCTGCTCGGCATCGTCCGGCACGTCGCCAACGTGGAGATCGGCTACTTCGGACCCACCTTCGGCCGCGAGTGGCACCACCCCGACCACCCGCTCTTCGTGACGGACCCGGACTACGACGCCGACCCGCAGGCCGACTGGTGGGTGCCCGCCTCGGTCCCGGCGACGGAGGTCGTCGACTTCTACCGAGACGTGTGGGCCTTCAGCGACGCGACGGTGGCCGAGCTCCCGCTCGACGCGGCCGGGACGGTGCCGTGGTGGTCGGCCGCGCACCGCGACATCACGCTCCAGCGGGTGCTCGTCCACGTCCTCGCCGACGTCACCCGGCACGCCGGTCACGCCGACGTCCTGCGCGAAGGCATCGACGGCGCCGCCGGCCTCAAGGTGGACGTCACCAACCTGCCCGAGGTCGACTGGCCGGCGTACGTCACCCGGCTGAGGAGCGTCGCCGAGGAGTTCCCGGCCGGGTAGGGGCACGCGACCCCGCGGCGCGCTGGTGGCCATAAGTCGGACGCGGAGTGTCGGTGGCTGCGCCTAGGGTCGTCGGGTGCCCATGGACGAGCCCGACCAGGTCCCGGCCGACCCCGCCGCGCCGCAGGTCTAGGCGCACCTGCCGCCGGGGGTGACCCGCGGCCCGGAGACCGTGCGCGCGTTCCGGCAGGTCCTCGGCAACACGCTGGTCGCCAACGTGACCGCGAGCTTCCTCTGGTTCGCCCTCACCTTCTGGGCCTACCTCGAGACCCGCTCGGTGATGGCCACCGCGATCATCGGCGGCGGCTACATGCTCTTCACGGCGGTCTTCGGCACGTTCTTCGGCACGCTCGTCGACCGCCACCGCAAGAAGCAGGTGATGGTCATCTCCTCGACCGTCACGCTTGTCGCCTACGCCGCCTCGGCCGGCCTGTGGCTGCTGCTCGGCGAGGACCGGCTGGCCGACTGGGGCAGCCCGTGGTTCTGGCTGTTCACCGGCGTGATCCTCGTCGGCGGCATCGTCGAGAGCCTGCGCAACATCGCGCTCTCCACCACCGTGACCCTGCTCGTCCCCGACGACGACCGCGACAAGGCCAACGGCCTGGTCGGCACCGTCCAGGGCATCTCGTTCATGATCACGAGCGTCTTCAGCGGCCTGAGCGTCGGGCTGCTCGGCATGGGGTGGACCCTCGCGATCGCGGTCGCGCTGACCGGCGTCGCGCTGCTGCACCTGGCGCCGATCACGATCCCCGAGGTCGATCCGGAGCCTGAGGAGGGCGGGCCGCACTTCGACTTCCGCGGGGCGATCTCCGCGATCACCGCTGTCCCCGGGCTGGTCGCGCTGATCCTCTTCACGACGTTCAACAACCTGGTCTCCGGTGTCTACATCGCGCTGATGGACCCCTACGGCCTGACGTTGTTCAGCGTCGAGGCGTGGGGCATCGTCCTCGGCGTCACGGGGCTGGGGTTCGTCGTCGGCGGTGGACTCGTCGCCAAGCTCGGCCTCGGAGCCAACCCGGTCCGCACCCTCCTGCTCGTCAACCTCGCCATCGCCCTGATCGGGATGACCTTCACCGTGCGCGAGTGGGCCTGGCTCTACGTCCTCGGCATCTTCGTCTTCATGGCGGTGATCCCGGCCGCCGAGGCGGCCGAGCAGACGATCCTGCAGCGGGTCGTCCCGTTCCGCACCCAGGGCCGGGTGTTCGGCTTCGCCCAGAGCGTCGAGCTGGCCGCCAGCCCGATCTCCGCGTTCCTCATCGGCCCGATCGCGGAGTTCGCGCTGATCCCCTACATGGAGTCCGAGGAGGGCCGCGACTCGTGGCGCTGGCTGCTCGGCGACGGCGACGCCCGGGGCATCGCGCTGGTCTTCATGATCGCCGGCGGGATCATGTTCGTCACCGTGCTCGTCGCGCTGGTGTCCGCTCCCTACCGCCGGCTCTCCGCGGCGTACGCCGACGCGCCGCCGCAGCAGCTCGAGGGTGCGGCGACCGACTGACCCCCGGCGGGGTGGCTCACGCAGGCATCCGGGCGTCGAGGAAGCGGACGGTCCGGTCCATGGCTGCGATGAAGGCCGGCCCGAACGGGTGCCCGTCGTCGTACCACTCCAGGGTGGCGTCCACGCCGGCCTTCGTCATGGCGCGCTGGGTGGCGCGGGCCCACCGGGGCGGGCAGGTGTCGTCGAAGCGGCCGTGCACCATCAGCACCGGCTCCGTGATGTCGCCGAAGAGTGGCCGCGGCGAGACGCCCCGCCAGAACTCCGGGTCCTCGGCCGGGAGCCCGTGGCGTCCCCGGAAGTCGGCCTTCAGCTCGGCGAGGGGCGCGTCGGGGCGCTGGAACTGGGCGAAGTTCTCCGCCTCGAGGCTCGAGACGGACGCCCAGCCCACCCCGGCGGCGAAGAGGCCGGGCTCGGCGGCGAGCGCCTTCATCATCACGCCGCCGCCCATCGAGCGGCCGAACAGCGCGATCCGGCCGGGGTCGACCCGCACGTCGTCGGACGTCCGGAGGGCGTGGAGAGCGGCGACCGCGTCGGCGGCGTAGCCGAGCCGGACCGCCTGCTCGACGCGCGGGTCGTCGGTCGACTCGGCGTGGTTGCGGTAGTCGACATGCAGCGCGACGTAGCCGCGCTGGGCGAGGAACCCGCGCTCACGCGTCATCCCCTGCCCGCGGACGTAGTAGGCCGGGTCGATGTAGCCGTGGGACAGCACCACCGCCGGGAAGGGGCCCCGCCCGGTCGGCACGTTGAGCACGCCGCTGATCCGCAGCGGCTCGGTGCCCCGGCCCATCGTCGTGGACGCGAAGGTGACGTCGTACGACGTGTAGGCGGGGGTCCGCTCGCGCACGGCACCGAGCCGCAGGTCACCGCCGGTCAGGTCGGCCCGGGCGAGCGCGGCCATCGAGATCGGGTGGGCCGGCTCGGGGTCCGCGGAGGGCTGCTCCGACGGTTGCTCGGTCGGCTCGCTGGTCGGCTCGCTGGTCGGCTGGCTGGTGGGCTGGCTGGTGGGCTGGGTGGTCGGCTCGTTGGTCGGGGTGGCGCTCGGAGCGTCCGACGAGCCGGCGGGGTCGGGCTCGTCGGCGCCGCTCGAGCAGCCGGCGAGCAGCACCAGGACCGCGGCGGCGGTCGCGACAGGGCCGGCGGCTCGGGGCCTCAGGGCGGGCATGTCGACCAGTCTGCGGCACTGCTGGTCACGTCTGGGGCTCGCGGGACGTCGACTGGTCGACACGACGCGCACACGGAAGGGTGGACCTCATGGACCGGACGGAGAGCTTCGAGGCCGAGCGGCCCCGACTGCTCGGCATCGCGACCCGCGTGCTGGGCGACCACGCCGAGGCGGAGGACGTGGTGCAGCAGGCCTGGCTGCGCCTCGACCGCGCGGTCGCCCAGGACGGCACCGACATCGAGAACCTCCCCGCATGGCTGACCACCGTCACCACCCGGCTCTGCCTGGACCGGCTGCGGGCGCGCACGCCCGTGCCGGTGGAGGACCCGCACCTCGAGGAGGCGGTGGAGCCGTGGTCCGAGCCGGTGACCGACCCCGCGGACGACGTCGCGCTGGCCGACACGGTCGGCATCGCCCTCCAGGCGGTCATCGACCGTCTGTCCCCGCGCGAGCGGGTGGCCTTCGTCCTGCACGACAGCTTCGGCTTCGACTTCGCGACCATCGGCGCCGTCCTCGACACCTCGCCCGTCGCGGCACGCAAGCTCGCGTCGCGGGCCCGGGCCAAGGTCGCGCAACCGGCCCCCGAGGACGCGCTGGCCGACTGGGAGGTCGTCGACGCGTTCATGGCCGCCGCCCGCGGCGGTGACTTCGAGCGGCTGCTCCAGCTGCTCGCGCCCGATGCGGTGGTCGGCGCCGACGAGGCCGCGGTCTTGGCGGGCACTCCCGCCTCCATCGAGGGTCGCGACGAGGTGGCCACGTTCTTCAACGGCAGCGCCCAGGCTGCGATGCCCGTCTTCGTGGGCGACCGACCGGCGTCCGCATGGTTCCACCGCGGGGCCGCGGCGGTCGTCTTCGACTTCGAGGTCGCTTACGGCAAGGTCCGCGCGATCACGTTCCGCGCCGAGCCGGCCCTGCTCGAGCAGGTCGTGCGCCGCGACGGACCCGAGGTCCGATGACCAGCCGCAGCGGTCACACCCGCGCGGCGTCGTACGTCAGTGGAGTGACCACACCAGGAGGAGAAGCAAAGTGAAGACCATGACCTGCCGCCAGCTGGGCGGACCGTGCGACCTCGCCCACCGCGGCGAGACCCACGACGACGTCATCAACGCGCAGGACCACCACCTCAAGCAGGCCGAGAAGGACGGCGACCAGGCGCACCTGCCGGCCCGCAAGAAGATGAAGGGTCGCTGGCGCCACCCGAAGAAGTCGCTCGGCTGGTACCGCCAGATGCAGGCCGACTTCGCCGCCCTGCCGGAGGACTGACCCCGTCCCCCTTGCTGCTTCACCATGGGATGTCGGGAACCACCGCACGTCCCTGGTGCAACCAACCGAGGGAAGTGCACATCCAGCGACATCCCATGGTGAAGCAGCGACAGAGGTCAGCGCGCGCGGCGGTCCGCCAACAGCCAGGCGGCACCCGACGCCACCGCGGTGACGCCGAGCACCGAGGGCCAGGTGCCGATCTTCTTGGCGAGCGGGTGCGAGACACCCATCGCGGTCCAGTAGGCGGCGCTCAGCCCGAGGGCCAGCGGCGCGCCGCCGACGGCGTACCACTGCCGGGCCGCGACCACGTTGGCGCCGAGCATCGCAGCACCGCCGAGGGGGCGTACGCCGGTCTGCTGGGCGGCTGCGAAGCCGCCGACGAGGCCGGCGGCGAGCAGGGGAGCGGTCGGGACGCGCGTCAGGCCAGGCACACCTCGAGCGTAGCCAGCACTCAGTTGTGGCCGACGCGGCCCTTGCTGCCGGCGGCCCAGCAGACGGTGTCGACGCAGTCGATGGCGTGGTAGCCCTTCCTGCTCGCACGCTTCCACGTGCGCCCGCCGTCGGTGGTGATGCTCGACCCGACCGACCCGTCGTAGTCGCCCGTCGCGACGGCGTACCTCGTGCCGCGCAGGAAGGTGACGTCCTCGCCGACGTGGGAGAGGTCGCCGCCGGTGGTCCAGGTCCGGCCGTCGCGGGTGTACGCCGTCGTGTCCTCGGTGTCGTCGGCCTCCGCGAAGTCGCCGCCGACCGCGATGCCCACGCGGGGCGAGGCGAACGCGCCCGCGAACCCGCCGGCTGCCTCACCGGCCGGGATCCCCGAGGGGACCGCCGTCCAGGTGCGGCCGCGGTCGTCGGAGCGGAGGACGCGCGACTTCTTGCCCCCGGTGATCAGGAACGCCGACCTGCCCGAGGTGACGAGGCAGTCGCCGCTGGCGGCGAAGCCGAACTCGTCCTTGGAGCGGGGCATGCCCTTGTCGGGCAGCACCGACCACGAGCGGCCACGGTCGTCGGTGGCGAGGATGCGCAGCTTGCCGCCGACCGGGTCGCTCACCGCCAGTCCGTGCCGGCCCTTGCCGTAGAAGGCCATGCAGTCGTAGAACGCCTTCTCGTCGGTGTTGCGGAACGACTCGTCCCACGAGGCGCCGCCGTCGGTGGAGCGGTAGATGCGGGACGCCTCGCCGGGGCCGATCGCCAGCACGTGCGCGACGGAGCCGTGCACCTCGACGTCGCGGAACGACAGGCCCTCGGTGCCGTCCGGGCTGACGTCGGTCCAGGTCCGGCCGCGGTCGGTCGTGCGGAACACCCGCGCGGGCCCGTCATCGGTCAGGCTCTCCCCGGTCACCCAGGCCTCGCGCCTGCTCACGGCCTCGAGGCCGCGGAGGTTCTGGTCGGCGTCGACGACGGTCTCGCTCCAGCCGTCGCGGAACGGGTTCGGCCCGGCGGCGGCCTCCGGCTGCGCCGCCGAGCTCGCAGGGAGGGTGAGCGCCAGGGCGGGGATCGTGAGGAGGGCAGGGATCAGGGCAGGGACTCCGAGTCGTCGCATCCGGTCACCTTCCACCCACGGCGCGGATCATGTCCAGACCCGTCGCAACGCCGGAAGGGCGGGCCTTGCGGCAGCGGATCGTCCGGAACCCGGTCTAGCGTCGGGGCATGAGCACCCCTGACCACGAGACCTGGGTCCCGCCGCCGTGGGAGCCGCCCATCGACGGCACCGAGGCCGAGCACCTGACCGGAGCGCTCGGCCGGATGCGCGCGACGCTGCGGTGGAAGGCCGACGGCCTCGACGAGGCCGGCCTCCGGCACCGCCTGCCGTCGTCGTCGCTCTCCCTGGGCGGCCTCCTGCGCCACCTGGCGCTGGCCGAGGACTACTACCTGACCACCAAGCTGCGCGGCGAGGAGTTCGTCGAGCCGTGGCGCTCGCTCGGGCACGACGACACCGACGAGTGGGAGTTCGAGGCCGACCACCTCACCGCCGCGGAGACGTACGCCGTCTTCGACGAGGCCGTCGTCCGGAACACGCGGCGCATCGACGACGCGCTCGCCGAGGGCGGTCTCGACCTGGTGGCCCACATCGACGACGGCAACGGCAACCACCCGCGGCTGCGGCGCCTCCTCGTCGACCTGCTCGAGGAGTACGCCCGGCACACCGGCCACGCCGACCTGCTCCGCGAGGCCGTCGACGGGCGCGTCGGCGAGGACCCGCCCGAGGACTGGACGCCCGCCTGGCTCGCCTAGTTGTGCCCTCGTTGTGCCCTCGTTGTGCACAGGCGCCGGTCGCCGCTGTTTGGCGAGCGTCGCGGCGGGGCATCCACCCGACATGTCGACCTACCAGGTGGAGCCCGATGAGCTCCGCACCACGGCGAGCGACCTGCGGTCCGCCGCCACGGACGCCCGCGACGCCGACGCGGCGGATGCCGTCGCGACGCTCGCCGGTGCGCTCCCCGGCAGCAGCACCGCGAGCGTGATGCCGGAGCTCGCGACCGCGTGGGACGAGGGCATCCGGGCGTGGGCGTCGTCGGTCGGCGACTTCGCCGACGGGCTCGACGCGGCCGCCGCCGACGCCGAGGCCGCCGACGCCCGCGCGCAGGCCTTCCAGAAGTGGCTGCAGACCTTCCTCGGAGGCGGGTCGTGAGCATCACCTTCGGCCGGCTCCGGTCCTGGCGTGCCGCCGGCGTGCAGGCCGCGAGCGACGAGCTGCGGGTCGACGTGCTTGCGCTGGAGAAGGCCCGGGACGTCGTGGAGTCCGACGCGGTCCCCGACGGGTGGACCGGCGTCGGTCGGTGGGCGGCCTCGGCACGCCAGGCGGCGCTGGTCGCCCGGATGACGCGCCACATCGAGGGACTGACCGACTTCGAGCGCCAGGTCTACGCCCAGGTCGGTCCCGTCACGGCGATCGAGCAGGCCGTGCAGGACATCCTCAGCGACGCCGCGGCCGCCCAGCTGGAGGTCGACGCGTCCGGCACCGTCAGCGACGTCGCCCCGCGGCCGACCTTCGACAACCGCTTCGAGGCGCAGGAGCACCAGGCGAGCCGGCAGCACGCGGTCACCGCCCTGGCCGCACGGGTGGGCGCCGTCCTCGACGACGCCTACGCCGTCGACTCGGCGCTGATCGCCGCGCGCCCGCACGGGTCGTTCAGCGACGACGGACCCGACTACGTCGTCGACCCGGAGGTCGAGCGCGACTGGGCCTCGATGTCCGACGACGAGCGCCGCCGGGTGCTGGAGCACATCGCGGAGCAGCAGGCCCGCGACGCGGGCGTGGACGACTTCGAGGTCCGCATCGAGGACCTCGAGGACGCGGACGGCGACGGCAAGGACGACGACCCGACCACGGACTCCCGCGGCAGCTGGAGCGAGGACGACCGGGTGCTGCGCATCGACGAGGACAACCTCTCCGACCCGACCATCCTCGGCACCGTGGCCCACGAGGTGCGGCACGCCCAGCAGCGCAAGGAGGTCGACGACCTTCCCTGGTGGTGGTGGGAGGACTACGACGGTCCACCGGGCGTCAGCCAGGCGGAGGTCGAGGAGTGGCGCGACAACTTCGACGACTACCAGACCACGGAGGACGACGGCTTCGAGGCCTATCGTGACCAGCCTGTCGAGCGGGACGCCCGCGAGACCGGCGGCGACTACCTCGACGACCTCGACAGTGACGACCTCGACCGGATCAGGGAGGAGGCACGATGAGCACGCACACCGAGTCCGGCGGACCCGCGCTGTCCGACCTCGCCCTCGTCTGGGCCCGCACCCGGTCGGCCGCCGACCTCGCAGCGCTGCGTGACGCCGTACGCCGTTCACCCGGCTTCGACCCCGGTCTCGACGTCGTCGACGCCGTCGCGCCCGCCCTCGCGCGCGGCGACCACGCCGAGGCGGCCGAGGTCGTGCAACGCCTGATGCCCGGAGCCTTCTTCTCCCCGTCGGCCCACGCGGCGCTCGCCGCCGCCCACGCCGGGCTCGGTGACGACGCCCGCGCCCGGGCGGAGCGCGGCCTGCAGGCGTTGGCGATCCAGTCCATCCGCAGCACCGGCGACGGCACCCGGGAGCACCCGTGGAGCGTGCTGCGGATCAGCGACGAGTACGACGTGCTGCGCGCCGACCGCCGCACCTCGCAGCAGCAGACGCTGGTCGCGGCCGACGGCGCGTCGCTCGACCGCCACGTGTGCGACGACGGCGGCGAGGCGTGGTTCGACGTCAGCCGGCTGGTGCGCGCATGAGGCGTGCGCTCCCGCTCGCGGCGGGGCTGGCGGTCGCCGCGCTGGCGCTCGCCGGCTGCTCGGACGACTCCGGTGACGCCGTGACCGACGGAGGCGACACCGGCGCGGGCGACGTCGTCGAGGTGCCCGGCGTGGCCTTCGCCGGTGACTCAGCGGCGCTGAGCCCTGACGGGTCGCGGATCGCGGTGCCGTGCGACGGCGAGCTGTGCCTCTGGTCCACGGCCGAGGGCACCCTCGACGACCGGTGGGACGGGGGTGGCGTGGTCGCCTGGGGCACCGGCGGACTCGTCGCGACCGACCAGGTCGACGGTGGGACCGTCTCGGTGGTCCTCGTGGACGACGCCACCGGTGACGAGGTCGGCACGGCCCAGGCCTACGACGCCGAGGTCGTCCAGGACGGTCCGGGCGCCGGCATGCGTGACCTCGAGTTCTCGCCCGACGGCGAGACGCTCGCCGGTGCGGGCGCCGACGGTGTCGTACGCCTCTGGTCGGTGGACGACCCGACGGACGTGACCGAGGTCGACCCGGAGGGCGAGGCACCGGTGGCCGTGGCCTTCAGCTCCGACGGGTCCGCGCTCGCCGTCGCGTCCTCCGACGCCCCGGTCACGGTCTTCGAGGTCGGGTCCGGGGCCGCTCTCGGACAGCTCGACGCCCCGCCGCAGGGGCACGTCGCCTGGAGCCCGGACGACGCCACCCTCGCGACGTCGTCGTTCGCCCTCGACGAGCAGGCGGCACTGACGGTCTGGGACGGCGAGACCTACGAGGAGCAGGCGTCGTCGCCGGTCGCCGCCGACCACCTGGCCTGGCTCGGCTCCGACCGCGTGGCGGCGAGCGTGAAGGACGAGCCCGACCTGCGGGTCTGGGACTGGCGCACCGACGACGTGCGCTCGCTCGCGGGCGCCACCGACACCCCGCGGGCCGTGCTCGTCGCACCTGACGGCTCACGCGTGTACGCGGTGAGCCCGCGCGACGGCGTGCTCGCCTGGCCGGCACGGGGCGGCAGCGCGACGGCGTTCGAGAAGCCGGAGGAGTGACGTGCCGGGACCTCAGGGCTTCGACTACGAGGTGCGTGGCAGCGAGGTCGTGATCTCGCACCACGGCCGCCGCGCGACGGTGCTGCGCGGTGCGGCGGCCGCACGGTTCCTCGCCGACGTCGAGGACGACGACGAGCAGGAGCTGATGGCCCGGGTCACCGGCAACTACCGTCGCGGCAACGAGCGGACGGCGAGGAACCACCCGCGCAACGCGGGTCGCTGACGAGGGCGTGTCCCTCACGTCCATGGCCTGCTGCGCGCCGAGACTTGAGAACACGCCCTACTTGCTGGGCTCCGGGACGTCGACGTCGGCGCACGTCACCTTGGGGTTGACGCCGAGGTAGTTCAGCGGCCCGGCGACGACGGTGAGCGCGATGTCGCTCGCCTCGGAGCAGTTGGTCCTCGTGTCGTCGAAGTAGCCGCGCTGGAAGGCGGCGATCGCGCCGATGACGAGCCAGACCACGAGCAGGATGCCGATCAGTCGTCCCACGGGACCTCCTCGATCCTCGCGGCGGGGTAGCCGCTCGTCGCGAGTGTGCGCCGAACGGCGTACGGCCTGCCACCCTCCCAGGGGTAGGCGGCCCTAGGGTGACCGCATGACCATCCTCGCTGTGGTGTTCGCGGTCGCGGCCGCGCTGCTGCACGTCTACATCTGGGTCCTCGAGGCCTTCCGGTGGACCGAGCCCGCGACCCGCAGGACCTTCGGCGTCTCCGAGGCCGACGCCCCGGTCCTGGCGCCGATGGCCTACAACCAGGGCTTCTACAACCTCTTCCTGGCGATCATCACGATCGTCGGCGTGGCGCTGCTGGGCGAGCAGGAGGACGTCGGACGCGCGCTGGCGCTGGCCGGCACGGGGTCGATGCTCGGCGCCGCGCTGGTGCTGGTGACCCACGACGGGTCGATGGCGCGCGCCGCGATCACCCAAGGGACCCTGCCGGCGCTGGCCGTGCTCTTCCTGCTGCTGTCGATGTAGGTCTCGCCCGGGCCCCGGCCCGGTCTCGACCCGATGAGCGCTACTGCCCGAGCCAGGTGTGGACCGAGGACACCACCGAGGCGCCCTCGCCGGTCGCCGACGCGACCCGCTTCATCGACCCGGCGCGGATGTCACCGCCGGCGAAGATGCCCGGGACGGTGGTGGCCAGGTCCTCCGGAGGCACGCTGTCGACCCAGTGCTCGGTCGGCACGTCGCGGCCGGTGAGGACGAAGCCCCGCTCGTCGCGCAGCACCGCATCCGGCAACCAGCCGCACTCGGGCGCCGCGCCGAGGAGCAGGAACAACCCGCGCGCCTCGACCCGCTCGCGCGCGCCGGTGTCGACGTCCTCCATGTCGAGCCAGGCGAGCTGACCGACGTCGTCGGGGCCGCCGTCGACCACGCGGGTGCAGGGGCGCACGGTGATGCGCGGGTTCCACTCGATCTCGTTGATGAGGTACGACGACATGGTGGAGGTGAGGTCGGGTCGGCGCACCACGATCGTGACCGACGCGGCGAAGCGGGCGGCGTGGATGGCCGCCTGCCCGGCTGAGTTGCCGCCGCCGACCACCACGACGTGGTCGCCGGCGAGCTCGCGGGCGGCGGCCATGGCCGCGCCGTAGTAGACCCCGCGTCCGACGAGCTCCTCGAGCGACTCGACACCCAGGCGGCGGTAGTCGACCCCGGTCGAGACGAGCACCGTCCGGGTGTGCACGTCGCCGCCGTCGGTGTGCACGACGTGGTGGTCACCGTCCGCGCAGCGTGAGATGCCGGTCGCCGGCCACCCGGTGAAGAAGCGGGTGCCGAAGCGCAGCGCCTGCCCGCGGGCGCGCTGCGCCAGGCGCATGCCGGAGATGCCGCGCGGGAAGCCGAGGTAGTTGCGGATCATCGAGCTGGTGCCGGCCTGGCCGCCGATCGCCTCGGCCTCCAGGCAGACGGTCGAAAGGCCCTCGCTCGAGGCGTACACGCTGGCAGCCAGTCCCGCCGGACCCGCACCCACCACGACGAGGTCGACCACCTTGTCGACGTCGATCTGGTCGGGCCGGCCGTAGAGCTGGTTGGCCAGCGACCGCACGTCGGGGCAGTGGCCGCACCATCCGGCGAGCGAGGACACGATCGGCCAGCGGCCCTCGTCCTCCGGGCAGCTCGCCATCACCTCGCGGCCGACCTCGCTGTCGGGGTGGTGCACGCCGGCCGGCATCCCGACCCGGGCGAGGTAGTCGAGCAGGCCGCGCGTCAGCCCGTCCTTCTCGGGGGCGATGATGCGGACGTTCTCCACCACCGGAGCGGCGACGGTCGCGTTCCACTCGTTGAGCAGCTCGCCGACGGCGAGGTGGAACTCCTCGTCGCGCGGCCCCTGCGGCATGAGCAGCAGCGCGTCCACCTTGCCCCTGGCAACGGCTTCGCGGAAGGTCTGGTTGTCCTCGCGGAACCGGCTGACGTGCGTGACGATCAGCCGCCGCGCGGTCGGGACCGCCTGCCGGGTCCCGCCGATCAGCTCGTAGAGCCGCTCGCGATCATGGTCGGTGTCGACCACGAACAGCGCCACGGGGTGACCGGTCGTCACCAGATCCTTGGCGCAGGCCTTGGCGGAGGCCTCGTCGGTCGCCATGCGGACGTCGTACTCGCGCTCGTAGCGGGCGAACGCCTCGCCCAGCTCGGGCGCGTGGTGGGTGGAGGCGATGACGATCGCGGGCGCTCCCATGCCACGAGCCTAGTGGCGGGGTGGATCGTCACCGGCCGCGTTTCAGCCCGTGAGGTTGTGCACGTAGCACCACCGCCACGACTCGTCCCGCTCGGCGGACTCAACGACGGGGTGCAGGCTGTCGTGGAAGTGGGCGGTGGCGTGCTTGCCGACGGAGGAGTCGCAGCAGCCGACGTTGCCGCAGGTGAGGCACTGCCGCAGCGACACCCAGCGGGTGCCGTCGGCCAGGCACGTGGCGCACGCCGGCTCGTCGACCGTGTCGACCGGGGGGTGCTCGTCGAGGTCGTCGCAGGTGCGGCCGCCGGCGAAGGTGAGGCTCCCGGAGCGTACGCCGGCGCGTGCCGCGGAGCCGGCGTCGAGCATCGACTCCTCGATGTCGAGCATGCCGAGCACCTGGCTCACGACCTCCGACGGCACCTTGCCCTTGCCGCGGACCAGCAGCACCTTGGCCCGCTCGGCCTCGATCATCTCGCCCCGGATCCGGGCGTAGAGCTCGGAGGGCGTCTCCTCGCCGTCGGTGGTCGCCAGCTGCTCCCAGGCCGCGAAGGTGCGCTGGTCGACGCGGGCGCGCACCTGGTCGGCGACCCCGTGGTGGTCGTCGTACTCGAGCTCGTCGAGGCGTGCGAAGCCGGCGTCGGCGGCCTGCTGGAGCAGGCCGGCGCGGGCGAGGGCGTCCTCCGCCGGGTCGGGGGCCGGCACGTCGAGCAGCCGGGTCATCAGCGGCAGTGTCAGGCCCTGCACGAGCAGCGTGCCGGCCACGACGGTGAACGCGACGAGGAGCAGCACCTCGCGGTGGGGCGCGTCCTCGGGGATCACGAACGCCGCGGCGAGCGTGACGACGCCGCGCATCCCGGCCCAGCCGATGAGGAAGCTCCACGCCGGCGGGATCGGGTCGCGCCGCCGGAGGAAGCCGGTGGCCTGCATGTAGACGAGGCGCACGACGACGACGGTCAGCAGGGTCGCGAGGCAGACGAGCGCGATGCGGCTGGTGGGCAGGGTCGACTCGCTGACGTCCTGCAGGATCCAGTCGAGCTGGAGGCCGATGAGGAGGAAGACGGTGTTCTCCAGCACGAAGGCGACCGTGCGCCAGGTGATCCGCTCGGTGATGCGGGACTGCGCGGTCTGGATGATCGGTGCCTTGTGGCCGAGCAGCAGGCCGGCGACGACGACCGAGATGACGCCGGAGGCGTGGATCTCCTCGGCGGCCACGAACGCCGCGAACGGGGTGAGGAACGAGATCGCGGTGTCCATCAGCGGATCGGTGATCCGCTTGCGCAGCCAGGCGACGAGGAGGAAGAAGAGGACGCCGATCACCAGGCCGCCGCCGGCTGCGAGGACGAAGTCGCCCGCGACCGCGGTGATGGCCACGCCGCCGGACAGCGCCGCGATCGCGGTGCGGAGGGTGACGAGGGCGGTGGCGTCGTTGAGGAGCGACTCACCCTCGAGGATCGTCACGACGCGGCGCGGCAGCCCGATGCGCCGCGCCACGGCCGTGGCGGCGACGGCGTCCGGGGGTGCGACGACGGCCCCGATGGCGATCGAGGCCGCCCAGCCCAGGCTCGGCACTAGCCAGTGGACGACCGCAGCCACCGCGAACGTGGTGACGAGGACGAGCAGCACCGAGAGCCGGAGGATCGTGCCGCGGTTGGCGTTGAAGTCGACCAGCGAGGTCTGGATCGCCGCCGCGTAGAGCAGGGGCGGCAGCAGCCCCAGCAGGACGACCTCCGACTCGAGGTGGATCGTCGGGACCCCGGGGACGTACGCCGCCGCGGCGCCGACGACGACCAGCAGGAGCGGCGCCGGGACGCGCAGCCGCTCACTGACGGCGGTGGCGGCGAGCACGACGGCTGCCATGGAGACGAGCAGCAGGGCGAGGTCCACGGTGGGAGTCTCTCACCGCCCGCGTGCGCGTCTCGCTGGTCGAGGACGCGCTGATACGCGAGTGGTTGCTCAGCGCACGACGTCGTAGCGCAGCAGGGTGATGCCGTTGCCGTAGGCCGCGTGCTCGACGAGCTGGAGCTTGGTCTTGTCGCCCTCGCCGAAGAGCTTCTTGCCGCTGCCGAGCAGCAGGGGGTAGACGAGCAAGGTGTACCGGTCGACCAGTCCGGCGGCGGCGAGCGACTGGGCCAGGCGCGCGCTGCCGTGGACGTGGATCTCCCCGCCCTCGGTCTCCTTCAGGGCGGCGACGTCGTCGAGGGAGGACAGCACCGTCACCTCGCCCTCGCCCCAGGGCGCGGTGTCGCCGGGAAGGGTCGTGGACACGACGTACTTGGGCATCGCGTTGTACGTGGCGAACTCCTCCATCGACGGCCACACGGGGTGGAACTCGTCGTAGGACTGCCGGCCGAACATGAGCGCGGTGGCCTCGCTCATCTCCCGGCCCTTGATCTCGTAGGCGGCCTCGTCGAACTCGACGTCCTTGAAGGTCCAGCCGGCGTGCGGGTGGTCGCCGCCTCCGGGGGCCTCCATGACGCCGTCGAGGGACAGGAACGTGGTGATGACGATGGGGCGCATGGGTGGATCCTCTCGTGATCGGGTCGCGTCGCGGCGGGTCAGGAGGCGAGCAGGTCGTCGATCTGGTTGATCGCCTGGGTCGAGCCCTCGACGGCGCCCATGTCGAGCACCTGCTGGAGGGACTCGGCGCTGCCGTAGGTGCCGATGAAGGTCGCGCGGGTGCCGCTGCTGGTGGCCGTGAAGTTGTAGGTGTTGAAGGCCTCGGGCATGTCGGGGTTGGGGGTGAAGCTGTCGTCGCTGGCGAAGCCGTCCTTGAAGTCGAAGCGGCTGGGCGCGTGGACCTCGGTGACGTCCCAGTAGGAGTAGTACTTCTCCCCCTCGGGGCTGGTCATGAAGTAGTTCATCCGCCCGCCCGGGACGAGCGCGTGGTCGACGAAGGTGGCGGGGTAGCCGGGAGGGCCCCACACCCGCTCGAGCTGGCGCGGGTCGGCGTACACCTCCCACACGCGCTCCACGGGCGCGGCGAAGTCGGCGGTGATGGTCAGGGTGAGGGCGTCGAGGTCGTGCTGGACGTCGGTGACAGGCATGGGTTCGGTCCTTCTCTCATCGGTCGGTCGGGTCGGGGCGGTCGTCGTGCTGCTGGTCCTGCTCGTGGTCCTGCTGCTGGTGCTCGGCGAACAGCTCGTCCATCCGCGAGATGCGGCCGCGCCAGAGGGCCTCGAGGTCGGTGAGCATCGCGCCCACCGACCGCACGGCCTCCACGTCGCCGCTGGCGAGGGCCTCGCGACCCCGCCGACGCTTGGTCAGCAGGCCCGCACGCTCGAGCACCGCGACGTGCTTCTGGACGGCGGCGAAGCTCATGTCGTAGCTGCGCGCCAGCGTGGAGACGGAGTGCTCGCCGGACAGCACGCGCCGCAGGATGTCGCGACGCGTCCGGTCGGAGAGCGCGTGGAACCAGGCGTCGGCCCGGTCCTCGTCCGTCTCGTTCATGGGACCAACATACAACCAAGCGGTTGTAGGTTGTCAAGGGCACCCATGGGGGTGGAAGTGCCGTCGTCGAGGCCGGAACGGGGTACAGGTCGGAGTAACATCCGTCGTTGGTGCGCCGCTGCGCACCTGTTTCGAGAGAAGTGGGGCACCGCCCAGTGCACAGGCTCGTGGAAGGACTGCGTCTCGGGGACCGATACGTCCTGCAGGAGCGCATCGCCTCCGGCGGCATGGCCGATGTCTGGCGCGGGCTGGACGACGTGCTCAAGCGCGACGTCGCCGTCAAGGTGATGCGCGCCGACCCCGACAACGAGGAGATCTTCGCGGAGCGGTTCCGCGACGAGGCCCGTCACTCGGCTGCCCTCCTGCACCCCAACATCACCACCGTCTTCGACTACGGCGAGGACGACCACCGCACCTACCTCGTGATGGAGCTCGTCCCGGGGCTGCCACTCTCGGCGATCATCCGCGAGCAGGGCGCGATGCAGCCCGAGGCCGTGCGGTCGATCGTCGGCCAGGCCGCCCTCGGCCTCGGCACCGCCCACGAGGCCGGTGTCGTCCACCGCGACGTGAAGCCCGCCAACATCCTCGTCCGCGAGGACGGCCTGGTGAAGCTGACCGACTTCGGCATCGCCCGCGCGATCGACACCATCGGCCACACCCGCGTCGGCGAGATGCTCGGCACGCCCAACTACATCAGCCCCGAGCAGGCGATCGGGCAGCAGGCCACCGGTGCCAGCGACCTCTACGCCCTCGGTGTGGTCGCGCACGAGATGCTCACCGGCAAGCGGCCCTTCGACCGCGGCACCCCGATCGCGACCGCGCTGTGCCACGTCAACGAGCCTCCGCCGCCGCTCGGTGACGAGGTGCCCGAGGACCTGCGCGACGTCGTGGCGAGCCTGCTGGAGAAGGACCCCGCCGACCGGCCGGAGAACGCCCTCGCCGTCGCCGTGCTCCTGGGCGTGGCCCCGGCCGAGCTCGCCGACGTCGACGTCGACCTCGCCTCCGGCGTGCCGAGCGGCGGCTACGTCGTTCTGCCGGTCACGCCGCTGACGCCGTCCACGCCCCTCGAGGCCGTCAAGCCGGCCGACCGCGCGCCCGCCGACATCCCGACCATGGCGGCCGCGCCCGAGGAGCTCCTCGACTGAGGACCCCGGGCGCAGCCCGGCGCCTGGTGCAGCGAGGTCAGCGCTTGGTCGCCGCGTCGAGCAGACCGGCCAACGCCGCCGGCTGCGTGAACATCGGCCAGTGGCCGGACTCGAGGTCGACGAGCTCCAGCGCCGTGGCGTCGGCCAGCTCGGGCACGTCGCCGGAGTCGATCCACTCCTGCGCCTGGGCGGGGCTGAACTCCGGGCACACCAGCGTGAGCGGTACGCCGTGGCGACGCTCGTCGCTCCACTGCACCGTCCCCTTGGTGACGCCGACGGGCACCGGGTGGGTGGACGCTGCCACCTCCGCCTTCAGCTCGGGCGACATGTCGTCGGAGTCCGGCCCGGCGAAGGGCTCCCAGCCGGGGAACGGCACCGCGTCGCCGTCGGTGTCGAAGAAGTCGGCGTAGGCGTTGCCGGCGGTCGTCGGGAAGCCGCCGATCAGGACCACCCCGGTCACCGCGTCCGGACGTCGGTCCGCCGCGACCCACGCCAGCGTCGACGCGGCCGAGTGGCCGACGACGAGGGGCGACCCGTCGGCCGCGTCGACGGCGGCGACGACCGCGTCGGCCTGGTCGTCGTACGTCGCCGAGGCGGCGCCGTCGCCCTGGCCCGGCAGCGTCACCGGGAGGCCGCGGTGGCCGAGCCGCTCGAGCTCGGGCAGCACGTCGTCCCAGGCGGAGCCGTCGAGCCAGAGTCCGGCGATGAGCACGATGTCCATGAGTTCTCCTTGATCTCGGTGTGATCGACCCTCGCGGCCCACGCTAGAGGCCATTCCGGACGCTCCACGTCCGGAACCGGTGCCACCATGCTCCTTATGAGCGAGATCAGTCCGACCGCGCGTGCGCTGCGGGCGCTCGACGTCCTCCAGGCGCGACCGGGGGTCACCGCCGCGGAGCTGGCCGACCGGCTCGGCGTCACCGAGCGCGCGGCGCGGCGCTACGTCGCGATCCTGCGTGAGGCCGACATCCCGGTCGAGTCCACGCGCGGTCCCTACGGCGGCTACACGCTGGGGCGCGGCCTGCGGCTTCCGCCGCTGGTCTTCTCGGCGACCGAGGCGCTCGGGCTGGTGATGGCCGCGCTCGACTCCCAGCACGCGGTCGCCGATCCCGACGACCCGGTGGGCTCCGCGCTCGGAAAGATCCTGCGGGTGCTGCCGACCAACGTCGCTCGGCAGGCGGTCATGCTGCGCGAGACGGCGCGCTCCGTGCCCGAGCGGGTGTCAGCCAAGCCGGACCCCGGCGTGACGACCGAGCTGGTCGCCGCCGTGGCCGCGCAGCGACAGGTGCGCCTGGGCTACCGCACGGCCGCGGGCAACCCGCGCACCTTCGAGGTCGACCCGTGGTCGGTGGTGGTGCGCTACGGGCGGTGGTACCTGCTGTGCCACTCCCACCACGCCGCGGCGCTGCGCACCTTCCGCATCGACCGGATCACCGAGGTCGCCGTCCTCGAGGGCACCTTCGAGCTGCCGGCCGACCTCGACCCCGCCGCCGAGCTCGAGGCCAACCTCAGTAAGGGCTGGGAGCACGAGACGCACGTCGTGTTCCACTCCCCCTTCGACGAGGTCCGACCGTGGATCCGGCCCACCATCGGCGACCTCCGCGCGCTCCCGGACGGGCGGTGCGAGCTCGTCGGCAGCACGAGCAACCCCGAGGCGTACGCCGGCGAGTGGCTGGCCGGCATCCCGTTCGACTTCACGGTCGTCGGGGGCGAGGAGCTGCGGGCGGCGGTCGGCGTGGTGGCAGCGAGGCTGGTGCGGTCGGTCAGCGACTGACCGCGACCTCCTTGCCGAGCGTCCAGCCGGGCGAGATCGGCAGGTAGTCGCCGCTCCAGAACTTGCCGGGGTCGTACCAGGTCGCGCGCCGGTCGTCGCGCAGGATGCCCATCTCGATGTAGCAGCTGGCCACGATCTCGGCGCAGAACGCCGCCTCCGGGGTGACCCGCTGACCGCGCTTCCGTCGCGGGACGTAGGCGTCGCGGCCACGGAGCCACCGCGCGCCCAGCCGGGTCAGGCTGGGGAAGGAGACCCCGTCGAGCCGCGCGATGGTGCGCAGCATCCCGTCCTCCTCGGACTGGCCGATCTGCGGGTCGAGCTGGCGGACCCAGGCGTCCTGGTCGTACTCGACCTGCCACCGCGTCACGGCCTCGCGCAGGTCGTGCAGCTGCACGCCTCGGTGGTGGGCGCCGGTCCACATGTCGACCTGCTTCTTGCCGAGCTCGGCGTGGAAGATCAGCGGCGGCAGGTCGTCGACGACCACCGCCATACCGACGTGGTTGACCGGCGAGTTGGTGACCGCGCGGATCGCCCGGTCGGGTGCCCGACGACCGCGGAACAACCAGATGTCGCCGCTGCGGGTGAGGTCCACCGCCTGGTCGGGGCTCAGGGTCATGCGCGCAGTCTGCACGATCGACGTGCCGGGACCACTAGGCTCCGAGCATGCGCGTGTGGAAGTGGGTCGGGCTGGCCGGGATCCTGGCCGGCGTGGCCACCGGCGCCGCCGTCGCCCGCGACGAGCGCGAGCGTCGCCACTACGAGCCGTCCGAGGTCCGCGACCGGCTCCGCGCCCGCCACGACGAGGCCGTCGCACGCCAGGCGGCCGAGCGCGACCCCTCCGCCGACTGAGCACCGCCCCCTCACCCGGGCTGGTGGTTCTCCCGCCAGGCGCGGTCGATGATCTCGGTGAGCACGGTGCGGTCGAGGTCGCCGACGCGCTTGACGTACACGCACCCCTTGCCGGTCGTGTGCGGTCCCAGCCGCTCGAGGAGGTCCTCGTTGGAGCCGTAGGACGTCAGGCCGTAGATTGTGAGCGCGGCCTTGCGCGGCGCGAGCCCGACGGCGAACCACTCGCGCTCCTTGCCGTCGGCGGTCGTGTAGGGCTGGCGGCCGAACCCGATCATCGACGGCCCCCAGACCACCGGCTCGGCACCGGTCACCTCCCGCATGAGGTCGAGCACGTCACGCGCGTCGTCGCGCCGTCGCGCGTCGCCCGCGCGGTCGATGACCTCCTCCACGGAGGTGTCGGTCGGCTGCGTCTTCCGGTCGCCCATCCCGCCAGTGTCCTCGCCCGCGACCCGTCGGTCGAGGAGGTCGCGACCTGCTCAACCAGCGGACGGGAGCGCGAGGCGTACGGCGATCGCCAGCATCACCAGGCCGACCAGCACGTCGAGCACCTGCCAGGCGCGGGGGCTGGCGAGCCGCGGCGCGGCCAGCCGGGCGCCGTACCCGAGGCCCGCGAACCAGGCGATGCTCGCCACGCACGCGCCGAGCGCGAACCACCAGCGGCCGGGCGTCCCGTGGGTCCCGGCGATCGACCCGAGCAGGAGCACGGTGTCGAGGTAGACGTGCGGGTTGAGCCAGGTGAGGGCGACCGCGCGCCCCACCACGCCGCGTCGCGCCTCGACCACGCCGTCGCCCACGTCGAGGGCCTGCGCGCGTCGGGCGCGCAGCAGCGAGGCCACGCCGTAGACGGTGAGGAACGCGACGCCGAGCCAGCGGACCACCTCGACAGCCCACGGGGCCCGGTCGACGAGGACGCCGATGCCCGCGACCCCCGCGAGGATCAGCACCACGTCGGACAGCGCACAGATCGCGACGACCAATCCGACGTGGCTGCGACGCAGTCCCTGCCGGAGCACGAAGGCGTTCTGCGCGCCGATCGCCACGATGAGGGACAGGCCGGCCAGCAGCCCGGCGACGACATCTCCCACGCGGGACAACCTAGGGCCACTGGTCCAGACCCCGGGAGACCCCTGACAGATGTCAGGGTCGGCTGCGGGTGTTATCCCATGGCAGCGTGTCCGAGCCCCCTGCCAGACTCCTCCCATGACTGAGCAGCCCACGGGAGGGGCGCCGCAGGGCGTCGCGGCAAGCGCACTGGACCTGGTGAAGGTCTACGGCACGGAGGAGGCCGAGGTCCGGGCCCTCGACGGGGTGACCGTGGACCTGATGAAGGGGGAGTTCACCGCCATCATGGGTCCATCGGGCTCGGGGAAGTCCACGCTGATGCACTGCCTGGCGGCCCTGGACACCCCCACGTCGGGCGAGGCCGTCGTCGACGGCACCGCGCTGGGCAAGCTCAAGGACAAGGCGCTGACCAACCTGCGCCGCGACCGCATCGGCTTCGTCTTCCAGGCGTTCAACCTCGTGCCCACGCTCACGGCGAAGGAGAACATCCTGCTGCCGCTCGACCTGGCCGGGAAGAAGGCCGACCAGGCGTGGTTCGACCAGGTCATCGACGCCGTCGGCCTGCGCCCGCGCCTGAGCCACCGGCCCAGCGAGATGTCGGGTGGCCAGCAGCAGCGCGTGGCCTGCGCCCGGGCGCTCGTGAGCCGCCCCTCGATCGTCTTCGCCGACGAGCCCACCGGCAACCTCGACTCCACCAGCTCCGCCGAGGTGCTGGGCTTCCTGCGCCGGAGCGTCGACGAGTTCGGCCAGACGGTCGTCATGGTCACCCACGACCCGGTCGCGGCGTCGTACGCCGACCGGGTCCTGTTCCTCGCCGACGGCAAGCTCGTCGACGAGCTGCGCGACCCCGACCGCGACGCGATCCTCGAGCGGATGGGCGCGCTGCACGACGCCGCCGCGCGCAAGGCGGGCTGAGCGGTGCTCCGACTCACCTGGCGCAACCTGGTGGCCCGCAAGGTCCGCCTGATCATGAGCACGCTGGCCATCGTGCTCGGCATCGGCTTCCTCGCCGGCGTCCTGACATTCAGCCACGGCCTGGGCGCGACCTTCGACAACATCATCGAGGGCTCCACCTCCGACGCGGTCGTGCGCACCGAGGGCGAGGTGTCGTTCCAGGCCTCCGGTGCCGGCACGACCAAGCTGGTGGAGCCGAAGGTCGTCGACCGGCTGGCCGCGCTGCCGGAGGTGGCCGCGGCCGACGGCTCGGTCGACGGCGTGGGCGCCTACCTCCTCGGTGAGGACGGCAAGCTCGTCGGCGGCACCGGCGCTCCCACGCTCGTCTTCAACTACTACGACAGCGTCAACGTCGCCGGGGACCCGATCCTGCTCCTGGAGTCCGGCGAGTGGCCCGACGAGCCCGGCCAGATCAACCTCGACGTCTCGTCCGCCGAGCGCGGGGGCTACGAGGTGGGCGACGAGGTGACCCTCCTGCTGCCGACCGGCGAGCTGCGCAAGACGTTCGAGCTCGTCGGCACCTCCAACTTCAACGGCGGGGGCACCGCCGGCGCCACCCTCGCGCTCCTCGAGACCAGCGAGGCGCAGGACCTCTTCCTCGGCGGCGAGGACGCCTTCACGACCGTGAGCCTCACGGGCGCCGAGGGCGTCAGCCAGACCGAGCTCGCCGACGCCGCCAAGACGGTCCTGCCCGACGGCTTCACCGCGGTCACCGGGCAGGAGGTGATCGACGAGTCCGACGAGCAGATCGGCCAGTTCCTCGACGTCATCGGCTACTTCCTGGTGGCCTTCGCGGTGATCGCGATCGTCGTGGGCGCCTTCATCATCTTCAACACCTTCTCGATCCTGGTCTCGCAGCGAGTCCGCGAGTCGGCGCTGCTTCGTGCCCTCGGAGCGAGCCGCCGCCAGGTGACGCGGTCGGTCCTCATCGAGGCGTTCCTGATGGCGCTGCTGGGCTCGACCGTCGGGCTCCTGATCGGGCTCGGGCTCGCGCGCGCCCTCGCCGCGGTCTTCCGCTCGCAAGGGCTCGACATCGCCGGGGACGTGCTGGTGCTGACGCCCTCGACGGTCGTCGCCGCCTACGTCGTCGGCATCGTCGTGACGATGGTCGCGGCCTTCGTGCCGGCCCGACGGGCCGCCAAGGTGCCGCCGGTCGCCGCCCTGCGCGACGACCTGACGGTGCAGGAGAAGGCGCTCGGCCGCCGCCGGCTCGTCCTCGGCACGATCGCCCTGCTCGTGGGCGCCGCCCTCATGGCTGCCGGCCTGGTCGGCGCCCCCGGCGCAGACCCGGCGTGGATCGGCGCGGGTGCGGTCATCTGGGTGATCACCGTCGCCGTGATGGCGCCGGTCCTCGGACGGCCGGTCCTGCTGGCCTGCCGGGCGGTGTTCGGCAAGCTGTTCGGCACCGCCGGCAAGCTCGCCGGCGAGAACGCCCTCCGCAACCCGCGTCGTACGGGCGCCACCGCCTCGGCGCTGATGATCGGCCTCGCCGTGGTCTCGGCCGTCGGCGTGCTGGCCGCGTCGCTCAGCGCCACCAACGACGAGCTCGTCGACCAGGAGTTCCGCAGCGACTTCCTCGTGCAGTCCCCGAGCTTCCAGGGCTTCCCCACCAAGGTGGGCGACGAGATGTCCGATGTGGACGGGGTCGGCACGGTCTCGCGGATGCAGGGCTCGGTGGCGCTCGTCGAGCAGGACCAGACCTTCGTCGCCGGGATCGACGATTCGTTCGGGGACATCTACGAGCTCGACATGGTGCGCGGCACCCAGAACATGAGCGGCGACCAGACGATCCTCAGCAGGTCGAGCGCCGAGGAGCTCGACGCCGATGTCGGCACCACGCTGCCGGTGGCGTTCCCCGGCGGAGAGACCGTGGACCTCGAGGTGGTCGGTGTCTTCGAGGACACCCCGATCCTGCAGGGCGTGACGTTGCCGATCAGCGTCCTGGAGGACGCCGGCCTCCGGCGCAACGACAGCATGCTCAGCATCAACGTCGCCGAAGGCGCCGACGTCGGCGAGGTGCACGACGCGCTCGACGCGGTCGTCGAGGACCTGCCGATCGTGACGGTGCAGGACAAGGAGGGCTTCTCCGAGCTGATCAAGCAGCAGGTCAACCAGCTGTTGTTCATGATCTACGGCCTGCTGGCGCTGGCGGTGATCATCGCCGTCATCGGCATCGTCAACACGCTCGGCCTCAGCGTGATCGAGCGGACCCGCGAGGTGGGGCTGCTGCGGGCCGTCGGCCTGTCGCGGCGACGACTGCGCCGGATGATCACCCTGGAGTCGATCGCCATCGCAGTGCTCGGTGCCGTCCTCGGCCTGGTCGTCGGGCTCCTCATCGGGGTCGCGCTGCGCCAGTCGCTGTCGGAGGACCTCACCGTGCTGTCGCTGCCCCTCGGATCGCTGGTGGTCTTCCTGCTCATCGCCGTCGTGTTCGGCGTGCTCGCCGCGATCGTCCCCGCCGTCCGCGCGTCGCGGATGAAGGTGCTTGACGCGATCGCCACGGAGTAGCCGCGCGAGGTGACGCGCTCCACGGCCCCGACCCCCGGGGCGGATACGACCCGGGGGTCGGTGGAACCGTGGGACCGTGACCGACCACGTGCTCGCGGCGCTCGGGTGGGGTGCGCTGGCCGCCAGCTCCCTGGTCGTCGGTGCTCTCCTCGCGCTCGTACGCACGTGGTCGGCGACCGTCGTCGGGCTGGTGCTCGGCTTCGGTGCCGGTGCGCTGATCGCCAGCGTCTCCTTCGAGCTGGCCGAGGAGGGCCTGCGGATCGGCAGCGCGTACGCCGTCGCGGGCGGGCTGGCGCTCGGCGGGCTGACCTACTTCACCGCCGACCGGCTGGTCGAGAAGTGGGGTGGTCGATCGGGCGGCTCGTCCGCCGGAGCGCCGCTGGCGGTTGGGGGCGTTCCTCGACGGCATCCCGGAGCAGGCCGTGCTCGGCATCGGCATCGCGTCGGGGGAGGGCGTGAGCGCCGCGCTGGTGGTCGCGATCTTCGCGTCCAACCTGCCCGAGGCGGTCGGCTCGGCCGCCGACATGCGGTCCGCGGGACGGTCGCGGCGCTCGGTGGTCGTCCTCTGGACGGGGGTCGCGGTCTGCTGTGCGCTCGCCACCCTCGCCGGCACCGCGCTCGCCGACGCGGTCTCCAACGACGCGCAGGCGTTCGTCGACGGGTTCGCCGCTGGCGCGCTGCTCACGATGCTGATCGACTCGATGGTGCCCGAGGCCAAGGAGAAGGCGAAGGACTGGGCCGGCCTGGCGACCGTCGCCGGATTCGCGCTCGCGGCGGGGCTCTTGCTGCTCGGCGGCTAGCTAGTAGCCGCCGTCGGGCGGGACCATCTCGCCGCGCACCCCGAGCAGCCGCACCGGGCGGTCGTCGGCGAGGGCGAGGTAGAGGTCGAAGGCCGTCCGCGCGATCACCTCGACGTCGTACGTCGCCTCGGGGAGCTTGCGGATGCGGGTGAAGGTGAAGAACGGCGCGAAGCGGATCTTGAGGTGCACCCGCTGCACTGCTCGCCCCTCCTTGCGGACGTCGTCGACGACCCGCGCGGCGAGCTCGTGCAGGGCGGCGCGGACGTCGTCAGGCGTGAGCAGGTCGGCCTGGTAGGTCGTCTCGCGGCCGTGGGCGCGCGCCACCCACGGGGTGTCGTCGGGACGCGAGCGGCCGCCCCCGCGCCCGAGCCGTCCGAGGTGGGGGCCGTTGGTCGGCCCGAACGCCGCGACCAGCGCCTCGTCGTCGGCCCCCGCGAGGTCCGCGACGGTGCGGATGCCGATCTGCTCGAGCCGCTTGGAGATCTTCGGGCCCACGCCCCACAACGCGGTCGTCGGCCGCTCGC
This sequence comes from Nocardioides sp. GCM10028917, assembly GCF_042666175.1. NCBI lineage: Bacteria > Bacillati > Actinomycetota > Actinomycetes > Propionibacteriales > Nocardioidaceae > Nocardioides > Nocardioides sp. GCM10028917. The sequence goes on along the minus strand of NZ_JBHTFL010000007.1, from coordinate 777,013 downwards.
CCATGAACTCCATCCAGTTGTCCCGGGTGAGCTCGAAGACGCCCTGCGGCTTGCCGAAGTCGGTCGCGATCTTGGCCCGGACGAGCGTGTCGCCGACGCCGACGGAGCAGTGGAGGCCGGTCGCCTCGAGCACCGCCGCCTGCACCTGTCGCGCGGTCCCGACTGCGTCGTCGGTCTCCACGCCCACGAACGCCTCGTCCCAGCCGAGCACCTCCACCACGGCGCCAGGCGTCGCTCGCAACGTCTCCATCACCCGCGCCGACGCCTCCTCGTAGACCGGGAAGTCGACCGGCAGGAACACCGCGTCGGGCGAGCGCCGCTTGGCCAGCTTGAGCGCCAGCCCGCTGCGGACGCCGTGCGCCCGGGCCTCGTAGGACGCCGTCGACACCACCGCCCGCTCGGTCGGGTCGCCCCGCCCGCCGACCACCACCGGCAGGCCGACCAGCTCGGGGCGGCGTAGCAGCTCGACGGCGACGAGGAACTGGTCCATGTCGACGTGGAGCACCCAGTGCTGCGGCATCCGCCCATTCTGGCCGGACGCTCCGACAGCGGGCCGTTGTGCCGTGGTGGGCGTGGGGTGGCGGCACATCGCACGATCCGGCCGGCGGAACCTGCGATCTGCCGCCACCCCTCGGGAGGGTCGCGGGGGTACGCCGTCGGCGTACGGTCGAGGTCATGACGAGCGACGACCAGGCCGGGCCCGACCCCTACGCCGAGCACCCCGAGCAGTCGGTCTTCCCCGGTGCGGGCGAGCGGGTCAGCGACGCCGACCGGCAGCGCGCGCTCGACGCCGAGCCCGCGGGCAACGCCACCGTCGGTGACATGGTCGACACCGACGGGATCGACTCGCGCGCCCACGAGGAGGGTGCCGGTTCGCAGGAGGTCGCCGAGCAGGTCGAGGGCGGCCACCAGGTCGACTGACCGGATGCTCGACGATCACTCGTGCCCGCTGCGAGTGATCTTCGAGTCGGCCCGGTGCAGAGGCAGTCGCCTCAGCCGCCCCCGACGAACCTGATCGACTGGCGCGCCGCCCGGGCCCGCGCCAGCAGGTCTGCCGGCGCGTCGACGTCGTGCCACTCGTCCACGACCAGCACGACGCCGCCGGCGCGAAGCACCCAGAAGTCGATGACGACGTCGGACGATGGGAGCCCGCTCGGGGTGTAGCTGATGCCGCGGGACCCGCTGGCGGTGTGTGCGACCCGGTAGTAGCTGCGACACCCGACCTCGACGCGAAGTCGCAGGTGGACGGCGTGACGGCCCAGGATCCGCGCAGGCGCAGGCGCGCGCAGGACGGTGCTTCGCGGGAGCCCGGCGAGCTGCGTGGCCAAGGCCGCCGGCGTGCGTGCCGCCGCGACGGTCGGGCCGGCCTCGCAGCCGTCGCCGGACGCCAGCGAGAACGCCTGGTAGGCGCCGACGCCCGCGTGTACCGCGCCGGACCGGTCGGACAGCAGCGGGAAGTCGCCGTGCTTCCAGCCGGGCCCATCCACGGTGACGTCGACCTCGACCGCCGCACCGTCCAGTCCGTGGCGCCCGGCGAGCACCCGGTAGGTGCCGGGCTCCAACGGGGCACGGCCGTCGTCCGAGTAGGTCTCGAGCAGGGGCCGCGGCGAGGGGCTCGGAGGCGACACCACCTCGCCCTCCGCTCGCGGGTCGAGCGACACGTAGCCCAGGGTCGCTGCGCCGACGGCCACGCTCGCCGCGACGACCACCGCAGCGCGTACGAGCGTCCGTCGGCGTCGGCGGGCGCGGCCCCCGTGGATCAGTCCGACCACGTCGGGCGGAGGCACGGTGCGCATCCCTGCCTCGATCCCGAGGGTCGTCCGCAGCTCTTCGTCGAGGCTCATGACCCACCCGCTGCCTGGACCACGCCCGACGCGGCGAGGCCGCGGCGCAACGCCGCCATCGCCGCCGAGGACTGCGACTTCACCGTCCCGGGCGCACACCCCATGGCATCGGCGATCTGCGCCTCCGACATGTCCTCGTAGTAGCGGAGCACGATCACGGCGCGCTGCCGTTCGGGGAGCGCGCAGACCAGCGGCCACAGCAGGGACCGGTCGAGCGCGCCGAGCTCACCCGAGTCGGCGCCGGTCTCGGGGAGGTGCTCGGTGGGGCGCTCGCGGTTCCACGCCCGACGGCGGCTGGACACGAGGGTCGTGGTGAGCATGCGGCGCACGTAGGCCTCCGGGTACTCCATCGCGCTGATCCGCCCCCAGCTCACGTACGCCTTCTCCAAGGTGGTCTGCAACAGGTCCTCCGCGCCCGCGGGCGACGCCGCCAGCAGGTAGGCCAGTCGGTAGAGCGAGGCCCAGCGGGCGCCGACGAACTCGGCGAAGTCCTGGTTGCGCTGGTCCTCGAGGTCCATGGGTCACCCCCTCGCGTCGTGGGCATCACTGCCTCAACGCGATGGTCCTGCCATCCGGTTCGTCGCCGCCAGAGGCATCAGTCGCAGCTCACGTCCGGATTCCAGTCGGCGAACATGCCGGCGGGGTTCTCCTTCCAGACCCAGGCGTGGGTCAGGTAGAACGCCGGCCCGGCCGGTGCGGGAGCGATGATGTGCATCGGCATCCCGAGCACCGACGGTGCGGTCGAGACGCCGGGAGGGTTGGAGGTGGCGCTCCGGGCGACCCACTCGACCGCGGCCAGGTGCAGGCGCCCGTCGTCCCCGGGTGCGTAGACCAGGACCTCCGGTCGGAGGAGGTCGACCTCGTCGGTCGCCATGAGGTCGGCACGGAAGTAGTGGAAGCCCATCGCGCCGCCGCCGGCCGCCGCAGGGCGGGCGATGCAGGTGTTGACGATCAGCCTGCCCGCGCCGTTCACCCAGCCGAGTCGGTAGCCCGCGGCCTCCGCAGCCTCCACCCGGTGGTACTTCTCGGTGGCCCTGCGGACCTGGGCGAGCTCGTCCTGCAGGCCCTCGGTCATCGCCGCGTGGTCGTGGTCCCCGTGCTGGGCCGGGTCGTGCTGGGTCTGGTCGGGTTGAGCGGTGTCGCCCACGTCCGAGGCGTTGGAGGGGATCATCGCCACCCCTAGGACCAACGGCCCGACGACCGCGATCCCGAGCCAGGTCCTCCAGCCGATCTGCATCCCGGGACGCGTCAGCCTGCGCATCTCGCCACCCTCTTCCAGGGCCTCGTCATCGGGAACCGTTCCCGACCTTCAACGCTGTGAAGGCGCGTGTCGGTTCGGTCGACGCGACGATCCGGACCCGGAAGCGTCAGCCGAGGGCCTCCGCCAGCCCCTCGAGCAGCCGGTCGACGTCCGAGTCGTCGTTGTAGGCGGCCAGCCCGATCCGGAGCCCGGAGTCGACGGAGAGGCCGAGGGCGCGGAAGGTCTCGTGCGCGTAGAACGTGCCGGCCGGCACGAGCACGTCCCGCTTGGCCAGGTGCTCGAAGACGTCGAGGGGCGAGCGGTCTCGCAGCGTGAGGAAGAGCGTCGAGGTCCGCTCGGCCGCCCGCGAGTGGAGGGTGAGCCGGTCGCCGAGGGACGCGAGGCCCTCCTCGATCCGGGTCCGCAGCCGCAGCTCGTGCGCGGCGATCCTGGCCGCGGCATCGACGAGGCGCTCGCGCCGCGTGCCGCCCGATCCGACCGAGGCGATCAGTTCGATCGCGGCGGTGACGCCGGCCAGCAGCTCGTACGGAAGAGTGCCGAGCTCGAACCGCTCGGGGACCACGTCGGTCGAGGGGAGCAGCTTGTCGGGCCGCAGGGTCTCGAGCAGGGCGGGGTCCGCGACCAGCGACCCGCAGTGCGGGCCGAAGAACTTGTAGGCCGAGCAGACCAGGAAGTCCGCCCCCATCGCGGTGATGTCGGGAGCGGCGTGCGCGGTGTGGTGCACCGCGTCCACGTGGACGAGCGCCCCGACCTCGTGCGCGCGCGCGGCGACGGTGGCGACCGGGGGCCGGGTGCCGAGCAGGTTGGACGCGGCCGTGAGGGCGACGAGGCGGGTGCGGTCGGTGATCTCGTCGAGCGGGGACAGGTCGAGCTCGGCGGTCACCGGGTCGAGGCGCAGCCACCGCACGGTCGCGCCGGCCCGCTCGGCAGCCTGGATCCACGGGCGCACGTTGGAGTCGTGGTCCAGCTCGCAGAGGACGATCTCGTCGCCCGGTGACCAGGTGCGCGCGAGCGTGCGCGAGACGTCGTACGTCAGCGCGGTGGCGCTGCGGCCGTGGACCACACCGCCGGGGTCACCGCCGACGAGGTCGGCCACGGCGGCGCGGTAGCCGGCCACGGCGTCCTCGGCGTTGCGCTGGCTGACCAGGGCGGAGCCCCGCTGGGACAGCGGGCCGGTGAGGGTGCAAGCGATCGCGTCGCCGACCACCCGCGGCGTCTGGGTCCCGCCGGGGTTGTCGAAGTGGGCGATGCCCGAGTCGAGGGAGGGGAACCCGGCGCGGAAGGCGGCGACGTCGAAGGCGGACACCCCCCGCACTCAACCAGACGCTCAGGACGCGATGTGCACCACGGCGTCGCCGGAGTTCACCAGCGGGGCCTCGGTCCGGCCGATCACGATGCCGTCGCGGTTGGCGTAGACGGCGCGCAAGGTCTTGCCGAAGGAGTCGAACAGGGTGCCGAGCCGCTCGCCGTCGCTCACCTTCTGGCCGAGGCGCGCGTCGAGATGCAGGATGCCCGTCCGGCGGGCGCGGACCCAGCCGCTGGAGCGACACTCCAGGCTCGGCTCGACCGGACGCTCGTCGACGGGCTCGGTCATGCCGAGCGCGGCCAGCACGCGACGTACGCCGATCACGCCGGCCGAGACGGCGTAGTCGTCGAACCGCAGCGGCTCGCCGGCCTCGTAGAGCAGCACCTTCGCCCCGTGCTCGCCGGCGGCGTGGCGCAGCGACCCGTCGCGGATCCGGGCGTGCAGCATGACCGGCGCGCCGAAGGCGGCGGCCAGCTCGCGGGTGCGGGGGTCGTCGAGGTCGGCGCGGACCTGGGGCAGGTTGCTGCGGCGGTCGGACCCGGTGTGGAGGTCGATGCCGACCTCGCAGCCCTCGACGATCTCGCGCATGAAGAGGTGGGCGATCCGGCTGGCGAGCGAGCCGCGGGCCGACCCGGGGAACGAACGGTTGAGGTCGCGACGGTCGGGCAGGTAGCGGTCGCCGTTCATGAAGCCGAGCACGTTGACGATCGGCACCGCGACGAGCGTCCCGCGGAACGTCTTCGGGTCGAGGCCCGCCATCACCTGCCGCACGATCTCGACGCCGGCCACCTCGTCGCCGTGGATCGCGGCGTCGATCCAGATGCGCGGTCCGTCCTCGCGGCCGTGCACGACACGCACCGGGAGGTCGACGTCCGCACCGGTCACCAGGCGGGTGATCGGCAGCTCGAGCGCACGTGCCGTCCCGGAACGGATCCGCACGCCGCCGATGGCGAAGGACTCGCGCGGCACTAGGCCTCGCTCGGGGGTGTCGCGGCACGAGGGATCACGACGGTCAGGGTAGTGCGGACGCGGGCTCGCCCCGACCGCCTCCCGGGGGATCGGAGGGGTCGGGGCGAGCGGACCGCGGATCAGCTGTTCAGTGCCGAGTCGGTGGTCGACCCGTTCTCCGTGTCGGGCTGGCCGTCGCCGTCGAAGTCGGGCGCCTGGTCGGTGATTCCACCCCCGGGCACCTGACCCTCCAGGTCGCCCATCGGGCCGCGACCGTCGCCGGGCTGGCCGCGGTCCCAGCCGGAGCCGGTCTGCGTGGTCGTGGTGTCGGCCGAGCCGTCGTCGCCGACGGCGTACCCGGCCCCGAAGCCGGCACCGCCGATCGCGAGGCCTGCGACGACGGCGCCCGCGGCGACCGCCCTGCGGCCCGAGGGGAACCGGCGAGGGAGGCGGTCGCGCCAGGTGGGACGGGCGGGGGCGGGCGGGAGCTGGCTGTCGTTCATCTGGGTTCCTCCAGGTGGGACGTGGTGGGAGTGGGGCGGAGCGGGTGCGTGAGGACGGGTGTCAGCCACCCATCGGGCCGCCGTGGCCGCCGGCGGGTGCCTCGCCGGCGGTGACGGTCGTCGCCGTGCCGTCGACGGTGACGGTGTAGGCCTCGCCGGACGTGAGGTCGGCGGACGAGAGGACGACGGAGGCGAAGTCCTTCGCGATCGTGTACGCCGCCACCTCGGCGCCGTCGGCGTCGGTGACGACCACCTCCGACCCGGCCGCGGCGGTGGTGCCGAGGGCGGCGGCGATCCAGCCCTGGGCGGAGTCGGTCGACGGGCCGACCATCATCCCCGCGCTGCCGGTCGCGACCAGGGTGCCGCCGCTGACGTCGAAGGTGCCGTTGACGTCGAGCGCGCCGTTGCCCTCGGTGGTCGGACCGTAGACGGTGATCTCGCCGCCGGTGATCGTGGCGTTGCCGTTGGAGTCGAGGCCGTCGCCGCTGGCCCACACCTCGAGCGTGCCGCCGTTGACGTACAGGGCGAGGGAGCCGTCCGCCGCCATCTCGCCCCCTGGCTGCCCGTCCGTGGAGGCGCTGTCGTCCGACGAGGCGGCGTTGACGCCGTCGTCGGCGGAGTGCAGCTCTACGTCGCCGTCGTCGATGACGACCAGCGAACCCTCGAGCGCCTCGTTGGAGCCCGCCACGTCGACCGTGCCGCCGCTGATGAGCACCTGGACGCCCTTGATGCCGTCGTCCTGCGAGGTGACGGTGAGCGCGCCTCCCTCGATGAGCACGAAGCCGGAGCCGGCGTCCTCGGTGTTGTCGGACTTGACGGTGTCGCCGACGGCGTCGACGGTGACGGTGCCGTCGGCGAGGACGAGGTAGTCCTTGCCGAGGATGCCGTCGTCGACGGCGGTCACGTCGATGGTGCCGCCGGTGATGACCAGCCCGTCCTTGCCGACGATGCCGTTGTTGCTGTTGCCGGTGACCGTCAGCGACCCGGTGCCGCCGATGGTCAGGTCGGCCGTGGAGTAGAGGGCGCCGGTGGGCGCGTCCTCGGACGTGTCGGCGTACGTCTCCGCGTCGGCGACCGCGTTGGTGCTCCCGTCGGCGAGGACGACCACCACTGACTGCGCGTCGACGACGTCGATCGCGGCGGTGGTCCCGGAGGTGATCGTCGCGTCGTCGAGCACGAGGCGTACGACGCCGTCGCCAGCGCTGTCGACGACCACCTGCCCGGTCAGCTCGCCGGTCAGGACGTACGTGCCGGCGGCCGAGATGGTGACGGTGCCGTCCGCGACGGTGACCGCGTCACTGTTGGAGTCGGCGGTCGAGCCGGTCAGCCTGATCGCGGTGGCGTCGGCCGCGTCGTAGGCGGTGTCGCCGGTCTCGACCTCGACGTCGTCGTCGAGCACGTCCTCGACCGTGGTGCCGTCGCTGGTCGCGAGGGTGGTGGTCGCCGACGAGGACGCGGGGGAGCTGGTCGAGCCGGTGTCACTGGCCACGGACGCGCCGCACCCCGCGAGGAGGACGGCGGCCAGGGTCCCGGCCACGGCCTGGCGGAGGGGGAGAAGTCGCATGGGGTGCGGCCTTTCGGTCGGTGGTGCCGCCGCGGTCAGCGGCTCGTGGCGTCGATGCTGGACGCCCCACCTGTCGAGGCAGTGGGCCCACCTTGTGCGTCTCCTGTGAGCCACTCGTCGGTCGAGGAAGGCGCCCTGGCGCCTGTCACGAGACCCGGCCACGCAGCACCAGGCGGCCCGAAAGAACTGCGGCGGTACGACCGGACGGAGTCCAGCGGCGTGTCGTACGGCCGCAGTTCCTCGGACCGGATGGTCCGTCGACAGCGCTGACGCGCTACTTGCCCCAGTTCTTGCGTCGCACGGCGCGCCGCGGCCTGCCACCGGCGTACGACAGCGAGGCGTCGACGAGGAACCCGCGCTCGAGCGCCTCGCGGCCGATCAGCATCCGGAAGCCCATCTCGTCACGGTTGCTCAGCGTCATCACGGTCGTGATCGTGCGGCCCGCGAGCGTGACGTCGAGGGAGACGGCGTACCTCTTCTCGACCTGGCCGTTGCTGGAGCGCACCTCGCGCATGTCGAGCACGGGCAGGATGAGCTCGACGTGGTCCTCGTCGGAGCGCTGCCACGGGTGGATGGAGAAACGCACCCGCTCGTGGCCGTCCTCCTCGAACACCTCGAGGTCGAAGGCATGGATCGACGACGACCGCGCGCCCGTGTCGATCTTCGCCTTCACCCACGGCACGTCGGCTTGGGGCAGCGCCACCCACTCGCGCCAGCCGACGACGACCTTGGCATCGTCAGCGGCGGTCGGCAGCGGGGCGGATTCCACGGGGCCATCTTGGCAGGTGGCGGCCTCCGGGCAGGTGGTTGGATGACGTCCCATGAAGCTCGCCATCCTGTCCCGGGCCCCGCGCTCCTACAGCACGCAGCGGCTCCGGACCGCAGCCCTGGACCGCGGCCACGACGTGAAGGTGCTCAACACCCTGCGGTTCGGCATCGACCTCACCGGCGATGAGCCCGACCTGCTCTTCCGCGGCAAGCAGCTGTCGACGTACGACGCCGTGCTGCCGCGCATCGGCAACTCGATCACCTACTTCGGCACCGCGGTCGTGCGCCAGTTCGAGCAGATGGACGTCTACACGCCCAACACCAGCTACGGCATCGCCAACAGCCGCGACAAGCTGCGTGCCACGCAGATCCTGTCGCGCCACAAGATCCCGATGCCGGCCACGACCTTCGTGCAGGACCGGGCCGACGTGATCCCGGCGATCGAGCGCGTCGGCGGGGCGCCGGTCGTGATCAAGCTGCTGGAGGGCACCCAGGGCATCGGCGTGATCCTGGCCCCGACGCTCAAGGTGGCCGAGGCGATCATCGAGACGCTGCAGAGCACGCGCCAGAACGTCCTGATCCAGCGCTTCGTCAAGGAGAGCAAGGGCCGCGACATCCGCGCCCTCGTCGTCGGGGACCGCGTCGTCGCGGCGATGCGGCGCGTCGCCCAGGGCGACGAGTTCCGCTCCAACGTCCACCGCGGCGGCAGCGTCGAGCCGGTCGAGCTCGACGAGGAGTTCGAGCGGGTGGCCGTCCGGTCCGCGCAGATCATGGGGCTGCGCGTCGCCGGTGTCGACATGCTCGAGGGCCGTCGCGGCCCGCAGGTGATGGAGGTCAACTCCTCGCCCGGGCTCGAGGGCATCGAGCGCGCGACCAAGCTCGACGTCGCCGGCGCGATCGTCGACTACATGGCCAACCAGGTGGCCTTCCCCGACATCGACGTACGCCAGCGGCTGACCGTCTCGACCGGGTACGGCGTGGCCGAGATCGTCGTGCACGCCGGCTCCGACATGGTCGGCAAGAAGCTCGGCGACTCCGGCCTCGACGAGCGCGACATCACCGTCCTGACGCTGCACCGCGGACCCCAGGTCATCCCGAACCCGCGCAACAAGACCGTGCTCGAGGGAGAGGACCGCCTCCTCTGCTTCGGCAAGCTCGAGGAGATGCGGTCGATGATCCCGGACCGCAAGCAGAAGCGCGTCCGGCGCCTGATGAAGAAGCACCTGCCGCCCGAGAGCTCCTGACCGCCGCCGGCTCCCGACCCCACGGCGTGCCCATCTCGCCGCGTGCGGGCTTCATCCCGACCGGGTGAAGCGGGGTCGGGGTGCATCGCCGACAGTGAAGGGCAGCGCATCCGTGCCGACCGCGTGCGCACGTCGCCGACAACGCACGGTTGGGAAGGCGCTCCAATTGTCCGAGCCAGCCTTCGCCGTCCTCCTGCTCCTGGTGCTGGCGTGGGCGGTGACGTCGCGCCTGCTGGCTCGGTTCAACATCACCGGCGCCATCGTCCTCGCCGTCGCCGGGTACGTGCTCGCCAACCCGAGCTGGGGCCCGCTCCTCGTCGACGTGGAGACGCCGGCGGTCCACCTGCTGGCCGAGGTGACCCTTGCGCTCCTCTTGTTCTCGGACGCGGCACGGGTGAACGTGTCCCAGCTGCGGCGGGACGTCGCGTTCCCGGCACGGTTGCTGGGGATCGGTCTTCCCCTCTCGATCGTCCTCGGCTCGCTCCTCGCAGCCCTGCTGTTCGACGACCTCTCCTGGGGGCTCGCCGGATTCGTCGGGGCGACGCTGGCCCCCACCGACGCTGCCCTCAGCGCGCAGGTCATCAACGACAAGCGGATACCTCTCCGGTTGCGTCGAGCGCTGAACGTGGAGAGCGGACTGAACGACGGCATCGCCACACCGATCGTCGTCTTCATGCTGGCGGTGGCGGCGATGGAGGTCGGGACGACCGGCCACGGTGCCTCCGCTTCGGGCGGCGCCCTCGTCGATCTCGTGCTGGGCGTCGTCGTGGGCATCGTGGTCGGCGCCGGGAGCGCCCGGATGATCGCGATGGCCTCGAGACGGCGGTGGATCATCCCCGGTGGCCGGCGGGTGGCGACGTTGGCCGCAGCCCTCGCGAGCTTCGCCGTTGCCGTGGCCCTGGACAGCAACGGCTTCATCGCCGCCTTCGTTGCCGGCATCGCGTTCGGAGCGGCGCTCCCCGAGGATGTCGCCGACGTGGAGGAGATCGGCGAGCTGCCGGAGCTGGTGGGCGAGGTAATGGCGCTGGGCGTCTGGTTCCTCTTCGGTGCGGCCCTGGTGCCGGTGGCGCTCGACCACGTCTCCTGGTCGATGCTCGCCTACGCGTTCCTCAGCCTGACGGTGGTCCGGATGCTTCCTGTTGCGGTCGCGCTGATGGGGATGGGGCTGGACGGCCGCACCGTGGCGTTCGTCGGGTGGTTCGGACCGCGGGGGCTCGCCTCCGTCGTCTTCGCCATCCTGGCCGTCGAGGAGCTCGGCGAGAGCGAGGTCATACGCCAGAGCATCGCGATCGTCGCCCTCACCGTGCTGCTGAGCGTGGTCGCGCACGGAGTCTCGGCGGGCCCACTCGGACGTCGCTACGTCGAGTCCGAGTCCGAGGATGAGGCGGTCGAGGCGCCTAGGACACGGCGACTGGGACCCCACGACAATCCTGACGGCGCCTGACTCGACGGACGTCGTTCGCCCTCGCAAAGTCCCAGCCTCGCGCTACTCCGCCGCGGGTGAAGCCACGACGCATCTGTGCGTCCACGATGGGGGCGACTGGCCTCCCTCCTCGGCGACGTACGAACGTCGCCACGACCGACGGGCGTGATCCATGGCTCAAGCCGAGAGCTCCGACGGCATCCCGCGCCAGGGCATCCTGCTGGCGGCGGCGATGTTCGTCTTCGTGATCGACACGTCGTTCATGAACGTGTCCATCTCGGCCGTCGTGGAGGACCTCGACACGACCGTCAGCGGCGTCCAGTCAGCCGTGGCGATCGAGGCGCTCGTGTCCGCCGCGTTCATCCTCATCAGCAGCAAGCTCGGTGACCTGTTCGGGCGGAAGCGGGCGTTCGTCCTCGGCATGCTGTTCTACGCCGTCGGGGCGCTCGCGATGGTGTTCGCGCAGGGCCTGACGGCGATCATCGTCTTCTGGGCGGTCCTCGGCGGACTCGGCGCGTCGCTCTACCTCCCGGCGATGCAGTCCTTGATCCACGGGAACTTCGAGGGAAAGGCGCGCGCCAAGGTGTTCGCCCTGGTCGGTGCGTCGGGGGCCATCGCCGCCGCGATCGGCCCACTGATCGGGGGCTTCGTCACGACGCTCCTGTCCTGGCGCGTCGGCTTCCTGCTGGAGGCGCTCATCATCGGCGTCGTGCTCCTCGGGAGCCGCGGCATCCGCGACGTGCCGTACGCCGGAGACCGGTCCGTAGACGTACCCGGGGCGTTCCTCTCGGTGATCGGCATGGGCGGCCTCGTGCTCGGCGTGCTGGCGTGGCAGGAGGGCGGCGAGTCCGTCGCCCTGCTCCTCGCGATCGGGGCAGCGGCGATGGCCGGCCTCGTGTACTGGCTGGTCCGCCGCAAGCGGGAGGGCAAGCCCGCGCTGCTGGATCCGGGCCTCTTCTCCTCCAAGCTGTTCAGCACCGGCGTGACCCAGATCTTCCTGCAGCAGGTCGCGCTGGGCGGGCTGCTCATCGCGCTGCCGATCTTCCTGCAGCTCGTCTGGGGCTACAACGCGCTCCAGGCGGGCATCACGCTCGCGCCGCTGTCCCTCACGATGTTCGGCGTCGCGCTGCTCGCCGGGCGGAGAGCGGGGCGACGGAGGGCGAGCAGCATCATCCGAGCGGGCTTCGTCCTGCTCGCCGTGTCGATCGCCGGCCTCATCCTCCTGGTGCCCCGGGCCGACTCCGGCTGGCACCTGGCGGTCCCGCTCATGCTCGCGGGCGCCGGCCTCGGCCTCCTCGCCTCCCAGCTCAACAACTACGCGCTGGCCCCGCTCTCGGAGGAACGGGTCGGCGAGGCCGCGGGCGTCACCTCCGCGACCGGGTCGTTCGGCCTGTCGTTCGGTCTCGCCTTCGCCGGCGCGATCATGCTCGCCACCTTGTCGACCTCCTTCACGAACATGGCGGAGTCCAGCAGCGTCCTCCCGCCGGCCGACCAGGAGCGCGTCGCGACCGTCCTCGAGGAGGACGCGCAGGTGATGAGCGACGCGCAGCTCGAGGAGCTCCTCGCCGGCCAGCCCGAGGACATCCAGGACGAAGTCCTCGCCATCAACGACGACGCCCGGGACCTCGCGCTCCAGGTCGCCCTCCTCGTCGCGCTCCTCGCTGCCCTGGTCGGGATCGCCGTGGCGTTCCGGATGATGCGGCTGCCAGACCCTGCGCCATCGGCGACCGACCCGGTGGGGCTTGGGTGAGCCGTTCGGCTCTGGTCCGGCTGTCTCAGGCGGATTTAGCAGGGAGGGGCCGGATGCCACACAGCGCCCGCGATGGGCGCCCAGTTCGCCGCTTTGCGGTCACCCGCCAGGGAGAAACAGCATGCACAGCGTGATCGATTCTTCGCTGCGGGGGTGAAGGCTGCACAGGCCCGGCTGGAGCAGACCGGCGAGATCGTGCTGCACGACTTGCTGGCGGACGCCCTCCGAAGAAGGCGGTGTCAGTTCCGCCTAATCCGCTGCACCGCAGCTATGTTCATCGCGACCAAGCCTGGGCCGTTCTCACGCGCTGCACGGAGGCTCGCTGTCGAGGAACCTCCGCTCGGATATTCGGATCGTTCACCCCGAGGCCGAAGGTCGGAGTGTGCTGCGTGATCTGCCCGGGCGTCTTCAGCAAGACGGTCCTACAGGAGGCCCGAGGACACTCGGTTTGCGCGCCGCGCGCTCAGAGCCGCTAGGGAAAGGACAGCGCTCTCTCGCTCACGGGTCCGTCTTGAACTTGTGGACCGCTCTGATGGCTGAGTAGTTCGCGAGGGCGTCCGGGTCGCGGAGGAGCTCGAGGGCATCAGGGGCGTCATCTGGAGTGACTCCGCTGCGAAGCATTGCCTTGGTGCCTCTCGCACTGTCGAGGGCACTGGCAACGACTGCAGGCTTGTCCTCCTCGAGACCCTCGGCATCGGCCTGCTTGGCGGCCTCCTGAACCACGGCCTTCGTCTCGGGCTCGGTGAGCCCGCCAGCCGTTGCTAGCTCGATATCCGCGCCGCCGAAAGAGAACTTCTTTACGACCGTAGAAGGCGGCCGCGGCCAGCAGCGCGGCTGCGGCACCCATCGACGTCGATACCAGGCTGTCCGGAGGCCCCTTCTTCACGGTAGTCATCACCGTGCCGTTCTTGGTTTCGGCGTCGGTCCCTGTCGTCACGACTTCAGTGCTGCTCGTCTGTATCGAGGACCAGGCTTGAAGGCCGATGGTCAGGAGGACGAAGACCACCGCGGCCACAACCAGGACAGCGCGCCATTTGCGTATGTCGGCCAGTTCCGCGGCCCTTTCCTCGGGACTCTGAGGTGGAACGACGACCGTCGTCTTGAGAGTGTCTGCCATGTGTCCCCCGGGCTCGCAGTTTCAATGGTCACTGTGCTGTCTCGTGCGCGTACGCGGATCGCTAGGTGTGATGCCCAGCTAGGCATCGCCACTGGGCCCACGGCGCCCTGTTGTGCCGGAGTAGAGCCAGCCAATGGCGATACCGGCGAGTCCGCTGAGCAGTGGGACGTACTCGCCGCCGAATTGACTGTCCTGGGCCACGGAGACTCCGACGACAACGATGAGGCCGATGATCAACACGGCGGCCAGCGCAAGTCGCCACCGGTCCATGAATGTCTCGCGCTCGATGTCGTGAGTCAGGACGGCATCCGGCCCCGCATCGGGCGAGCCCGTTAGGCGGTCCAGGAGATGGTCAAATCGCGCGACATCGCGCTCGGTGAACGCTCTCCGTGCCTCCTCAAGGACCAGCGACTGTGCCTCGAGACGGATGGATTCCTCAGATTGCGGCTGCGCCACCCCGACTGTTTCGCTCATTGCTCCCCCTTGCGCCTCGTGTGTCTTCCAAAAGGCTGGACCGTCAGATCTATACCGTCAACAGCACCGCTGTCGACGTGTCCTTATCCTCACGAGGAGGCCGGGGGTCGTCCACTGATACCTCTGACACGCGACGAAGCCGACCGACACGGTATTAACATTGTCTAGGTGTGGCGGGCACCGCGATAGCGCGGACAAGTTCCGGCGCTATCTGTACAGCCCGCCGGCGCTCGAGGTCTCCGCAGACATGCTACTTTTCGCCGCTTGTCGGGCGCAGTCAAACATCCGGATCGGCCGGCGAGCGTGCCCCGTTCGTATTCCCCTATCAAGGGAGGGGGTCGATGTGGAACGCACGAAGGGCATATGACGAGTCGGCGGGAAACGAAGGACCCCTGCTCTCGAGTGGTGTCTCGAAAGCAGGGGTCTTCGTCGCTGAACTGCGCCAGGACGATGGCCTACTTGGTGCAGAAAGCCTTGCCTCCGAAAGGCGCGATGGTGATCGAGTTGTTCTTCCCCTCCATCTTCACGTTGAGGGTGAACTTGCTGCCGTCGAGGGCAAGAGTGGAGTTAGCGCCCTGCTCGTCGATGTCGGTCTCATAGTTGACGATGGTTCCCGACTCCTGGACGAACTGCCAGGTCTGGGTGCCAACATCTCCCTTGTGGCTGGAGTCCTTGACGATGTGGGCGCCCACGACGACCGACGTGCACGACCACCGCTCGCTGGCTGGCTGGGTGAATTGAGAGGCGTTGGTGCCACCCATGTTGTCGTAGATTGTCGTCAGCTCGGGGAGGCCGACGCCGCCCGCGGGAACGAGGGAGGGCGACGGCAAGTCGGTGCTCGAGGGTTCAAACGCTGCCGCGAGGGGGATCCACCGGTACGAAGGAGGAGCCACGAAGGGGTGCTTCTTTCGGTACTTCGTCAGGGTGTAGATCTCTGCGCGGTAGGTCTTAAGCGTCGCCTTCGGGTGGGTGCGCTTGTAGGCCGTGAACTTCGTCTTGGACTTCTTCAGCCAGGCGGACTTTGTCGTCTTTAGCCACTCAGCCTTGGACGCGTCCGTGGCTGCACTGGCGGTCAAGGGCGCGAGTGTCTGTGTCGAAGCCGAGGAGGGCAGAACCCCGCCCGTCAGCAGGCCGGCCGTGATTAGGATAGGGATAAGTTGTCTGTGCACGTCGCGGAGTTTCGCAGAGATCCGGCGGCAATACAGGGCTTTCGGCGAGGGCCCTAGGAAGAGCGTCAGTCATGCACTGCGAGCCGTCTGCGGGGCGAGCGCATCCCCGAACCGTCGACTAGACCCGCCACCGCCTAAACAGGGCTCACGCGCTGCCGAACCGTCGCTTTTGATGACCCCTGAGCAGGTCCAGCTACTCGCTCGGATGGGCGCGGGTGGTCGACTCCGATGAGTACGCTGGCGGCTTCACGGCGCACCCGCCCCAGTAGCCGCACTCGTCTCCCGGTGTGCGGTCAGTCGTTAGGTTGATCAGCGCATGAGTTTCGCAGCCAGTCGGTGCAGTAGGTCCTCAGCGTCATCTCCGACGGCCGGGAATGTTGCACGTACCGGTGCCGCCCGACCTAGCCCATTCCGCCGCCTGTCGGGGATGTCCGGGTCTGCCGATGAGTGTTCGTCGTCGATCAATCGGCTGCACAAGATGCGCTACCCGAACGCCACCGCGAGGGCCTTGCGTCGCCGGAGCCGAAGCCCAACGGCGGTCGTCACTGTGCTGATCGTGAACTTTTCGGAACGTCACCAAGGTCGATGCGCGCGGCGTGCAGGAATTGGTACCTCAGTTCTCGATACTGGTGGTGCCATCCCGACCAGCGGTTCGCGCGAAGTACTTCAGGCTCTACCTCGCGCAGAAACCGGAACATCGCCTCGCCGCGCTCGATCGTCGCATCGCCGGCGATAAGTCGAAGGGAGTCCAACGCTTTCTGCGCTTCAAGTGGCTGGATTTTACGGAGCGACAATCTGAACGTAACGGAATCTCCAGGGAGGCCGCTGTCTAGCGGCGCCTGTGCTGCTTGCCTAGCCATCCGAACCTCTAGAAAGAGGCCGTGCATCGCTGACAAGAAGTCTGTGTAGGTTCGCCGTCGGTCGGTTCGGAGGACCTCGGTTGCGCGACGTCGATCCTGGGTTCGCTGGCTCAGGTAGGTGGTTCCGGCACCAAGCGCGGTTCCACTCAATGTTCCGAGAACGACCACCCAGTCCGACACCGCAGCCTCCTCATGCCTGCGGAACAACGCTAATGACTGCATCGTCGTTCGCTGTCTGGGTAACCATCTATCCCTAAAGTATGGGGCGCCGATCCGCTCGATCATGTCGGCGTGACCGACAGGTACCGGCATCTGAGGGCACTCCCCGAGCGGCGAAACGGTGAGAGCGGCGATCGCGTCTCTGCCGTCCAGACCCACTGCCATGGAGTGCGTCCTTTCGCCGCGAGTCCCGCGCACTGGATGGCATGTTGGCCGGCGACGAGGAAGAGTGCCGTTGCGGCAGCAAGGCGCAAGCGAGGTGACGGTGGAGGCACGCCCCACCTTTGCACGGCACATAGGGGGACCGTGGACCTCGAACTGCGAGCAACTGCTTGACGGCGCGACCGAAAAGGACTAGCAGTTCGCTCCCCAGGCAAGGGCGCGGAAAGGCCTGCCAAGGCGATCAAGCCAGCGCATAAGCGCGACCTCGCCCACCTAGCGTCATTCCGTCGCGCTCGCATGTCGTTCGCAGCCGTAGCGCCCTGTCGCTGACCGCTCAGACAGCTCAAGGCGCGTCATTGCGGCGCCTGCAGGATGCCCAGACGCCCCGGTGCAATACACCGACCTCCAACGGGTCCGAGCGGCCGTCTCCCCGGCCGTCACTGGACGTCACCGCCGCAGTACGCCACCATCAGAGCAGATACCGTCTCACGCCCAGGATTGTCGCCACCCAGACCCGTCATGCGGCCGCAGGACACCGGACGATGGCTCGCGGCGGCTGAGAAGCGAGGGAGGTCGTCCCGTGCTGGTGTCGAACTTCATCGTGGACCGTGCGCGTTCCCCGCTCGGCGAGCGGTTCACTGACTTCTTCGCCCTGATCACCAATCTCCACGATGAGCCCATCAAGTTCTTGGTCGGGGCCCACGTGCATATCGATGCAGAAACCAAGGACCGACTCGGCCGAGCGAACGTACCGCGAGCATCGCTCGTCGTCGCTGGAACCGAGATGGGTCCCGTTCAGCTAGGCAGCGCGAAATCAGCGACCCGGGCATGGTGGATGCTGCGTGCACCGGCCGGCGGCACGACGATGGTGCACTTCCAACGCAGAGAGAACCCCGAGCACGCGGGAGGAGTCGAATATAGGAACGTTCCGGTGACCGGCTACGTGACGCTACGGGTACCGCCCGTTTCCCGTGAGGGCAAACTCCTTCGCCTGTGGCCGCAAGCCTCCGGCCCTGTCCCGGTGCTGCTCTCGGCCTGGACGCGAACCACCAGGGAGCCGACGATGGTTCAGATCTCCGACCCTCACGGCGTCTCTTACCAGCACACGACTGAAGGGGAGGACACCTCCTCGACGGAGGTGCCGCTCGCCAATGGGGCCGCCTACGCCGAGGTCGATGCCGAATCGGTGATCGTTGGCGACATCGAGGACGCATTGCAGGAGATAGACGCCAAGTTGACCAGCGCCCACGGGTCGGAAGAGCACTGGTTCGCACTGCTTGACGAGCACCAGCGAGTGCCGGCTCTAGTGACCCTGCTCTCAGCTGTTCAGAACGTGTCAGAGGCGGATCTGGCGAAACTCAACAACGTCCTCGCTGAAGAAGGTTCGTTGCTCCGGCTCCATCACCCTGACCGCTAAACGGGCCGAGCATCGAATGGGCGACTTGATCTGGGCTAGCTACGGCAACAGGAAGTCGATCATTACCGTAAAACGCCCGACTGGCTCCTCGCCCATGTTGACTACATTCACGCCCACCTCGTAACAGTAGGAAGGCTCTATCCGGACCTTCACGATCACATCTTTCACACTCAGATAGCCTCCATCGATCGGCGATGCCGTGGCTACCACGGAGACCGGGTTTACGACGTCCCGAAATAGCCACCAGCGTCCATGCATTTCGTGAGGCTGCAAACCGCCATCATCACTGAGGTCAACGACGAAGTTGACCCGACGTTGGATCTCCATGGGGGCACCCTTCATGAGCCTGTTGGCAACCGACTGGGTGGCGAGTGTGATTGCTTACGACGCTATGGGCATTTGAAAGGTCCGTCAACGAGCACGGGGATCATCAAGGGTCCTCGAACTTCTTCAGAGATCATGTGGGCTGAACGTGCTCAGAGCAGTCCCGAGGTTGCCGACGACCGCCGAGAGGCTCATCCCGGCCGAGCTAACGTCGACAGACCGCACCGCGATCGAGCACCCTGTTGGAAGTGATTCGAGAGTGAACACGGCCGCCACCAGGCCGGGCAGCTGGCCGTTGAGCCACGCGGTGATCTGTTGCTCAAACTGGCTACGGATAGAGCCGAACGCGAGCGGGACGAGCGCTGCGGCAACTCCCCCGAACAGGCCGCCGTCCTGGCTCGACGTGGGGTCGCCGACCTTGACCGTCACTGGCGCTGCCGGGTCACCGACCGGGTTCATGTTTGGGAGCACGGTCACTGGGAGGGTTGCTGACACCGGGTGGGGCGTCGCCGAAACCAACGGCACTCCACCGCCACCACCGATGCCGGCAAGGACGCTGTGGACGGTCACAACGAGATTGCCGGTCGCAAGCGAGACCGTGAACGTGGTCGGGCCGACGTTCACGGCTCCTCCAACGCCGGTGCTCATCGGCTGCGCGGGGAGTTGGACCGTGAATGCCCAGGCATTGATGGTGGCCTCGTCGAAGTTCACGTCGGGTAGCAGCATGATCTCGATCGGCAGGCTATTCCGGATGGCCGGCAGTGGACCCGTGCGGAAGTCGAAACCGGCGCCGACCGCCGCTCCGTTGGGCGCAATGGACTGGACCGTGACCGCCTTGTTCTCCGGCAGCGCTCCCGGGGGCTTGAAACCGAACATGGGCCCGGTCATGTTCGCGGGGACTGAGTGGTTGGGGTGGTCCACGTCCCACAGGACGATGTTCCTAATCTCGTGCGGGGGGCTCAGTCGGACGTCGATGACGGTGAGGGTTCCGGTCAGCGTCGCCGTGTTCGCGGCGACGCAGCCGTCGAGCTCGCGCTGCTTGGCTGCCTTTTGGGCTCTGACGCGGCCAAGCTCGGCGAGGGACTGCCAGGCGGCGGGACCGACGAGGGTCTCTGCGAGGGCCGCGAGCGACTGGTCCTGAGCGTGCAGTGTGGCGAGCTCATCGGCGAGCGGCTGGCAGGCGGCGGGAGGGTCCGGCATGTACTGAATGTAGAGAAGTCCTGCGACTGCAGATAGACCAACGTGGGTCATTCGTGCCGGGCACGCACGTTGAAGCGATGAGCGTTGAGACCACCGCGCTGACAGGTGAGTCATACCGCCGCGTGACGGCGGCACGCACTAGGCCTCTACCTGGACCTTCTTGTACCGGGAGAAGCGAAGTTCGAGTCCGAACTCCTCGCCCTCGGGCGTGAGTGTCCGGCCGTCGGTGCGACCGCCTCGCCAAAGCCAAGGAAGGACGAACCGAGTGGCATCGTCCGGCGGCAGGCTGCCAATCTCCGCGAGCGCTTGGTCGCGGAGCGCTTCGAGCGCTTCGGGATTCTGAGCGCCGATACCTCGCTGGCGACCGTCGGCGGCAGTTGCGCGAGCGAGATCAAGCAAGGCAGGTGGCTCCGTCGTTGACAGGTCTGTCATCCGGTCAGAGACCACCCCTTCATCCGTGGCACTGACGGGGTCGGCACGTGGCAAGCCGAGCACCATCTGGCGCTGCTCCGACGGCTTAAGCAGGCTCAGGTTGCCCACGACTGTGGCGACCATCTCCACGTAGGCCTCCACCTCTGGGCGTTGGTCGTCACCCCACGCGCTATCGACGAGTGGAAGGACCTCTTGCCATGCGAGGTGGCTGTAGCGCTGGCCCTTGCGCAACGCTGGCGCGGGCTTCGTCAGAGGACCGGTGATGTAGGTCAGGTCCAGGTTGCAATCGGGGTGCGCCGCAGCGGCGAGCCTCAAGTAGTACGGCAGTTGATCGGCACGGTGGCTCCCGGCTTCCGTCTTCAGTTCGATGACCCACACGCGGTCATCAGACAAGACCGCCCAGTCCGGCCAGCCGTTCGCCGCTTCCTCCTCGAGCTTGGGCAGCAGGTACTCATCGATGAACACCTCTGGAGACATCGACGATCCATCCCTGACGTGTGGACCATGAACGGCTTCGTCCAGCAGTTCGAGGAACCGTCGCCCCGCGGCGCCTGGTGACCGCGGCGTGTTCCACGGTGGTGCATCGCCGTCGAGGATCAGCGTGGTGAGGAGCCGCTGAAGATACTCCTCGCGGCCCAGCTTCAATCGCGCCCACAGGGCTGTCGGGCTCTCCCACATGCCGGCAGCGTAGGCCCGAGCGCCGACAGGGTGGTGTCGTAACTCCGCGTCGCTTCGCCGCGTGTCGTCACCGGTGCCACAAGGGGATCTGGCGATGAGATGGCGCCTCCTCAGACCCCCTGCACAGAACGTGTGCCCAGCGTTTACAGAGTCACGGGTGTTGTTGCCAGCGTCGGACCGGCCCGGGCGGGAGGGCCTTGAGGGCGGCGAGAAGGTCGCGGTCTGCTTCGTAGACGGTGTAGGCGAGGTCGCGGCCGTACCCGGTGCGGGCGTAGATGTCGCAACCCTGTACGCCGTAGTAGACCCGGTCTCCCCATCCGGTGGTGCCTTCGATGCCGCGTCCATAGGCGGAGGGCTCGCAGTCATCGCGCTGGTCGGTGGGGTCGCCCAGGAGCGTCTCGTTGATGCGTTGCAGGAGAGGCGCGGGAATGGGGGTGGCCCGCATGCGGTAGGGCCCGACGCCTTCGCACCAGGTCGCGGCGGTCATGGCGAGCGGTACATGCGGCAGGGTGCTGATGGGCTGCGACATGGGTGGCATCGAACATCCCGGCCCTTCCGCGCGCGTAGCCGCAGATGGCGTGGAGTCAGCGCGCTGAGCGGCCAGTGCGTCGGCGAAGGCCGCCGCTACGCGTTCTCCCTCCCGATACTCCCGATACTTCCCGACGGTCAGGAGATGGCACCCGGCCTCGGCGTAGGCGACGGCTCGGGCGTCGCCGTCCGGGTAGCGGAACCAGTAGACGTGATGTGGCCCGTCATCGGCGAAGCACGCGGTGTCCGGGTCGAAGACCGAGAGGTCGTTCACCACCTCCACCAGCGCATCGACGCCGGTGGTCAGTTCGTCGGCAGGGGCCTGGATGACCGCACCGAACGTCGTCCCGTCGGACGCGGTCGTCAGGGCTCCCGGGGCACAGTCGTACGCCGACCGTGCCCAGCGGCAGATCGCCGCCCGCGTACCGCGGCGGCGTGTCAGGCGGCGGGCACCCGGACTCCAGACCCGTCGGTACCGCAGCGTCGGAGTCCTCGACCAGGGCCGGTGCGGCGGTGCTACCGCACGCGGACAGCATCAGTGCACCGAGCAGGACCACTGCTGACTTCACCTGCCGAGGGTGACCGGGGAGACCGACAGGTGCAACGGACGTCACCGAATCGTTGCCAGCCCCAACCGTCCACTCCAACGAGCCGTACTGCCCGTTCGGGCATCCGCTGCCGCGTTCCGCGCAGTCGCACAGGTGACCCATTTCGCCGCGTGCCGGCGTCACGGTAACGGATGCGAGAAGCTCCGAGCTCGACGGGAACTGCCTGAGCTCGTGGCCTGTGCTTCGTGAACGATATAGCGCCCATCAGTGCGCCGAGCCTGGTGACCGCGCAGTGCAACTCGTGACCTGAAATCTGTTATTGCGATGGCACAGCAGCAACCTTCAGTTCGGCAATGGGAGCGTCGTTCGCTTCCAGTTACGGTCTTGCGAGGAGCAGTCGCCGGGTTGAAGATGGACGGGCGGGTTGCGGCGTCCCAGCATGGTTGCTCCGCTAGGAGAAGGCATGCGGCCTCATCGACGACACAGTGGCACGAGCGCCAGTTCGGCGTCGCTGCGCCCTCGGCGGCCCGTCACGGTGGGGGCACTGGTTCTCGCCTCAGCGGTAGTCAGTGCGGCCGGTCTACCGAGCGCAGCGATGTGGACGGAACCGGCTTCGCGCGTGAGCAAGTCGAGTTGTGAGCCACGGTTGCATGTCCTACCGGGACTGACGCCGACCAGTGACGCGAGGGTTGAGGCGCTGAGTGACAGCGGCTGGGTCGCCGGGGCCTCATGGGAAGACGGGATACCGTACTCAGCTGTGGTGTGGTCCGACCCCGAGCGGGTGGTCGACACCGGCGTCGGAGGCGTGGCAGTCGCCGATGGGGTAGCGATATCCGCCTCCGCCATCGACGTCAACGAGAGCGGAACGGTGGCCATCAACCGCTGGAAGTCGACCCCGCGACTCAGCATCTCCCATGAGGAGGCGCTCGTGTGGAGCCAGCAAGACGGCGCCACCGTCTTGCCGACCTCGAGGTATCGGCCTCGCGCTTCGGTCACGGCGATCAACGACGAAGGAGATGTACTCGGACACGTCCGCGGGCGCGGCCATGGAAGCGTTCCGGTGATCTGGACAGACGGCGAACGGTTGCGGCTTCCAGTGCCACGACACGACAAGGCGTACGGGACTGACATCAACAACGATGGCTTGATCGTGGGGTCGTACTGGGGGCGCTACGGGACAGCAGGCTCATGGACCTGGGACGGCGGCCCCAAACTCATGCCGCTCCGTCCAACGGACACCACAGCCGTGACGGCGGCAACCGACGTCGACGACTCCGGCCTCATCATCGGAGGCCAGCACGTCGGCCCAGGAGACGCGATTCGGACCATTCTGTGGCGCAACCCAGCCGCTTCCCCGGTCCGATTGATGCGCATACGAACCGTTGACCTGCACAACAGCGGATACCTAGCAGCAGTGGAGCCAGGTTTTCGAGGATACGGCGCTACGGCATACATCGGCCACCGCCGGGACGGCGGCATCAAGGCCCGGCTGCCGCAACCGTCAGTCCCCGATGGGTCACTCGGATGGTCGAATGTCTATGCCGCCGCGGTTGCCCGCGGTGCCTCACCCTTCGCGCCCGGAGGCGGCGTGACGGTCGGCGGTTTTGCACAGGACTTCGACTCCATGACTTCTCAGGCGGTCCTTTGGACTTGCAGCCAGACCTGGCTAAACCCCTGATGCCCTTGGAGCGATCTGGCTAACCCATGCGCGCGCGGCATGTGCGCTGAGCACAAGGGTGAAGACCTCGGAAACGCTCGCGTCCCAAGTCCCGCGAGAACATCGCCGCCTCCTCAGGCAACCAAGCAACCGCGTCACTTCGCCGCAATCCCTGCCGAGACGGGTGTCTACGGAGCAGCGGCTCCGGCATAACGTCAGGCACGTGCCTCGTCCTCGCTCCGGCGGACCAGGTCGGGGCTTGCCCGACTCCGCCAGGTGACACCCGTGAGCATCCTCCTGCCCTTCCAGCCAGATTCCATGACGCCGGCACAACTGGCGGCTGTCTCGTACCTCGCTCGCTACTCCGGGCACACCCACACCCTCTACTCCTCCCAGCTGCGGCGCTGGTTCGCGTGGTGCGAACGCAACGAACTCGACCCGCTCATCGGGATCCGACGCGCGCACGTCGAGCTCTACATCCGACACCTCGGACAAGCCGGCCTGATCGCGTCCTCGGTCGTCACCTCGATGCACGCCGTCCGCGGCTACTTCAAGTACGCCCACATCGACGGACTCATCGGGTGCGACCCAGCCGTCTACGCACGCCTGCCCAAGGTGCACCGCGACGAATCCCGCACCCAAGGACTGGACCGCCTCGAGCTCATCCGGTTCCTCCAAGTCGCCCAGACCCTCACCGTCCATCACGGAGCGCTGGCATTCCTGCTCGGCATCAACGCCCTACGAGCATCCGAGGCAGCCGCGGTCCGGATCGAGGACTACGCCGAAACACTTCGCGGGCACCGGGTTCTGCACCTCGTCGGGAAGGGCGACAAGCCCGCCACCATGCCTATCACCGTGCCCGTGCTGCGCGTCCTCGAAGCCTGCCGCGGCGACCGTTCCGAGGGCCGACTCATTCTGCGCCCCGTGTCCGGCAACCCCATCGACCGCCGGGATGCCTACCGAATGGTGGCCCGCATCGCGAAAGCAGCGGCCATTCCACGGCACATCAGCCCCCACTCCCTACGCCACGCCGCGATCACCAACGCCCTCGACGCCGGCGTCCCACTGCGCGACGCCCAGATCCTCGCTCGGCACGCCGACCCGCGTACCACAGAGCACTACGACCGGGCCCGTGGGAACCTCGACCGCCACGGCGTCCACTTCCTCACCGCCTACGTCGCCGGCGTCTGACATTGCGATTTGTTTTCGGCCCGGTGCTTAGTCCTCACAGCCGATCTGAATCTCGGCTGAACACCGGTCGACGCCCATTCGTCCCTTAGCTACGTCATCGCCGCCGCCCCCGACGAGGATGTCATCTAGGCCGCTACCAGCCAGGACGTCGTCGCCCCCGCGCCCGCGCACGACGTTGCGTTCAGTCTGCCCCGCAGCGCCCCACACTCGAAGGTAGTTGGGCCCATGTGTTCCTGTAAGGGCTATAGGAGCCATGCTGCAAGCTCCCCCGTTTGGGGAGCAATAGGCACTGAAGACGTCACCGTTCTCAAAGCCGAGGGCTCGTCTCGTGTAACCGGCGGATCCCACGTCCTCGAGTCGGCCCGAGGCGAGGTTGAAGACGATTGGCAGGCGACTGTTCGTGCCCTCACCATTCGAGCGGAAGTAGTGGAAGGTGTCGTTGCCATCTCCACCGCCCAGCCGGCCGCCAGGTGCGCCCCCGTAGAACCACACCTCGTCGTTACCGCCCCGCATCCGCAGGTGCACGGAGCTTTCGCGGGGAATCCAGAACTTGTTGTTGTTTGCGAAGTGGAAGGTCTCTCGTTCATCCGACCCGGTGAACGTGAAGTCGCCGCTCGCGCGCACCCTGAATGTGGAGAAGCCGCTGATACCGATCTCGCCGGCGTCCCCGACGATCTCCCCGGAGCGATTGTCGAGCTGCCACGAGGCGTCACTGCGCAACCCAGGGAGCTCGGCGAGCAAGGTGTCACCCAGGGTCCCGCCGGCGTCGTACGAGCCACCGGACATGTCTCCCAACAGCGTCAGCTCGTCGACATCGGCCCCAAGTGTTACTACGTCGTCTCCGCGGGTCCAGACGAAATCTCGACCTCCTGCCGTAACCACGACGTCTATCTGTGAGGACTTCGCTGTCGGCTCCGCCGCGCGAACGTCCTCGCTCACCGGCCCACCAGTGACCTTGTCTGCATCCCGACCCGGATCGATGCAGAGCAGCAAGTGCGGGTCCTCCGCCATCATCGACGAGTCGATGCGGTCACGCCCCGCGCCTGTGGCAAAGACGGGGCAATGGTCGCCATACGCCTCAGCGTCATACGAGCCGGTGATGCACACGACGTCGTCCCCGCCATACGTTTCAACGAAGCCCACGCCATTCGTGACAACGACGTCCGGGCCGTCGGTTCCCTCCAGCGGCGAGCCAACCTCCCCGACCAAGGTGGCGCTCTGGCCGAGGCACTCCGTGCGCGCCTTGGAGGTGGCTGAAGCCGTGGGCGGCAACGTGAAGAGCGTGACTATCAGACAGATAGTGAACGGGATACGGCGACGCCAGGTCACTGCTTGCATGGACCACTCCCTCGAGTCATCTCAAGCATGAGCCAGCCCTGTGTTCGCGTCTATGGAGCTGTCACTGGCCTAGTCAGGGCCACCGGGTCACGACTTGTTCGGCGATGCCCGACACGCCACACCCATGCCGGTGCTGTTGGGTGGCTCGAACGACCGCGGCTTGTTTGATCCGTGCAGTTGCTCCTCGGGCATGCCGAGTCATTCCGCCGCGTGCCGGCGTCACTAAGTCGAGTACAGGAACGCATCAGAGTCTTTGCCCCTTCGTCAGTTGCCTCGCGCAGTCGCCCTGACGGTGGCGGCAGTCCTCGATACGGTGCCCGTCATGGACGGTATCGGCGTTCTACGTCGGCAACCGTGGGTCCGCCGGGATCGAGTCGTTCAGCAACGTGTGTTGAGGAGGAGCATGAGCACGGCTCCAGAGGTACTAGTCGACTTCGGCCGCAGCGTCGAGCTCCGGGGGGAGGCGGTCACCGTGACCGCCACTCCCGGGCCGGGCGTCCCGCTGCGCTGGGGCACCCTGGCGATCGCCGACCCTTGGTTCGAACCCAGCGTGCCGGAGGTCCAGCAGATCAGCATCGGGCAGGGTGAGCAGACCACGGTGCTCAGCACGATCGCCGTGCCGAGGGCCGGGCAGCCCGAGCCGGTGGAGATGAGCTGTGCGGCGGCCATCGGCGCGGTCGACCAGGTGACGTCGTGGCAGCCTCTGGTGCATCACGAGTCGCACTTCCACCTCGACTGCGACTCGGCCCTCGGCGCGTTCTACGACGTCACCGACTCGGCCATGCTCAAGCCGCTGTTCGAGGACGCCCTGCACATGCAGGAGGTCTACAACCGCGCGCTCGTCGAGCGGATCGTGGCCATGGAGGTGGACGGGCGGGTGGCCGCGGCGGTCTTCCTGTGCCCGGACGGCTCCGGCCTCTACCCGGCGTACGCCGGCTTCGACCGGGACCTCCAGGCGGTCGCGGTGCTGGTGGACCTCAATCTGCTGCCTTAAGGCGATACCTCCGCGACGCCAAGCGAGACAGTGGCAGAGGTCCGCAGACGGATCGGGCACGTCAGGCTCGTGCCTGTGCCAGGACCAGCGGAAGCCGCCGGCATTGCGAACGTCGGGAAGCGACCGGATGCCGTAATGGGTGCGTCACTACGCCGCCTGTCGGCGCCCGGTTGACCGTCCGGATCTGCCTGCGGTCGTGGGCCACAGGATCGGCCATGAATTCAACCTGGCTCACGGGCAGGTTTAGGGGTGGTCGCGCGGACGGCCTTCAGCAAGGGGACGTGCTCAGCAGCGTCGCGCGACGCTCGACGCAGGAGTTTGGCAGCCGTCGCGGCCTGCCCGGTCGAGACAGCAAACTGCGCTGCTCGCCAACTGCAATACGCCGAGTCATGTGGCCGGCTGAGTCTGTCCCACTCACTGGCTGCGGTAATCCAGAGCTCGACGCTGGGCCGGCTGGACAATCGCGATATCTCCGCGGTCCAGGTCGCTGTCCACGCCTTGCCGTCCGCCGGTACCGGCCGGATCGCGAAGGGATCCACCACACAGGCCTCGCGCACCGCGAGCAGCCGGCGCAGGCGAGCGTCGCGGTCGCTTGCAGGACCGTCTGCGGCTGAACGCGCCGCCAACGTCAGGTGCGGTCCCAGAGAGAGCGCTGCTTCCGTCGGCGCGACCTCGTCGGCCAGCGCGACTGCGTTGGCGAACCCCGCCTCGTGGTCACAGGTCCACACGTCGATCTCGGCGAATGCTTCGGCGTCTTCGAGGAGTTCGTCGAGCGAGATCGGGCGGCTTGCGCGTAGCACGTCCCTGAACGCCTGAGCCGCCTCCAAGTGCCCCTGCAACATGTGAAGGCGTGCGCGTTCGACGTGCAACCCGCCCCATTGGCCCTTGGTGGGCACCTCGGCGGCGTACGGCTCGATCAGCGCAGCGGCTCGCCGCACCTGACCACTGCGACGCATCGCGACGGCCATGTTGTACCGGATCGCTGACACTCCGTACGACTCCAGGGTCCAAACGGCAGCCGAGTCGAGTGCCTGTTGACCGACCGTGACCACCTCGTCGACGTCACCGGCAGTGAGGAGCAGGAGGTCGGTGTAGGCCGACAGGACACTGGCCTCCCCGCGCGGGTCGGGTGGGTCGACCGACATTGCCGCGGCCTGGCGCGCCCGCGCCATTCCGGGCGCAATGTCCCCTGCTCGAACGTCGTGCCACGCCTTCTCCATGAGCATCCTTCGATGCCACGCCGGGTCCCTCAGCTCGGCGCTGACTTCAATGCCGCGGCTGGCCGCTCGTGCAGCGTCCTGGTTGCGACCGGCCTCGCGCAGTGCTGAACCCAAACATTTGATAGCCCGCACATGCCCCTCGTTTGGAGGGCAGTCCTCGAAAATCGCAATCGCACGGTGCAGCAGCTCCAATCCCAACTCTCGTTGACCGGAATCCGCGTAGTGGTCGCCTGCGAGATAGAGCATCATGGCCGCCTCGAGTGGCGGGAGGTCCGGGACAAGGGCCAAGCAGTCTGCCGCCACGTCATCGGGGCGCTCGACGTCGACCCCGGTCCACGTGGTCATTAAGGAGACGAGCACGTCATATCGTCGAGTGGGCGGCTCACTGGCGACCAGTTGGCCTTCCGGCCAGAGCTCGAGGACTCGCCGCCACTCCGCCACCTCTTGACGCATGGCGTAGCGCTCATGGGCGACCTGTGCTGCGCGGATCCTCCATTGCAGCTCCTTGTCACGGTTGCCTGCCGACTGCCAATGGCGAGCGACCTCAGCGGGCTCGGGGTCTGGCGTAGCTGCCAAGGCGCCGGCCACTGCAGCGTGCAGGCTTTCGACCTCACCCGCCACGAGTCGTCGGCGGATCGCTTCGGCGAGCAGTGGGTGCCGCAAGATGACCTCGTCTCTCGACGTGCCGAGCAGCCGGCGGGCGTCGAGATCGTGCAGCCCGGCAGAGAGAGCCTCGGCGGAGAGACCGGAGATCTGGGCGAGGAGTGCAGCGGTGACCGGGCGATCGGCGGCGCCTAAGGCGCGGGCCACGGCCCAAGCAGATCCGGTCAGGCGTCCCAGACGATCATCGAGGAGATCGGCAAGGAGCGCGGGGAGCTCGCGGTTCGCGTCGACGTCCGCGGCAAGCTGCTCGGTGAACAGCGGCTGGCCCTGCGTACGTCGGAAAATGCCTTCGACGAAGCCGGCTGCCGGAGCTTGACCCGTCAGGAGCGCCAGCTGATCGCACGTCTCAGCCGGGCTGAGCGCGGCGAGCGGAAGCGACCTCACCGATGAGGACCGCCGCACTCGCGTGAACCACTTGAGGTTCGACCGGTCGATCGTTGGATCGTCCACCCGCCAGGTGCCGAGCACGGGGATGTCGGTCCCCCGTCCAGCAAGGTGCTCGATCAGGTCGAGAGTGGCGGTATCGGCCCAGTGCAGGTCCTCGATGAGCAGGCCGAGTCGACGACCTGCCGCAAGAGCGCGCAAAGTGGCCTCAACGGCAGCGAACAGACGTTGC
Organism: Nocardioides sp. GCM10028917; assembly: GCF_042666175.1. Classification (NCBI taxonomy): domain Bacteria; kingdom Bacillati; phylum Actinomycetota; class Actinomycetes; order Propionibacteriales; family Nocardioidaceae; genus Nocardioides; species Nocardioides sp. GCM10028917. Next base: position 747,595 of record NZ_JBHTFL010000007.1, on the reverse strand, counting down.
CCGGCCCAGGTGTCGCGTGTGGGCAGCGCCGGCACGTCCTCACGCGCGAGCTCGGGAACCAGCAGCGTCAAGGAGTCGAGCACGTATGGCGGGCACTTCGAAAGAGCCTCCCCCAGCCACCGGCCCCCGTCGGACTCGTAGACCGAGCGCAGGGCGTCCGCGGGTGGCATCAGCGGTGCGTCAGACGACAGGGGCAGGCAGGACCCGGTTGCGACGAATACGTCTGTTGCAACCAGGGCTACCGCCGTGCTCACCAGTTTCGTCTTGCCTATCCCGGCCTCACCGGTCACGAGCAGAAGGCCGGCGCCACTCTCGAGGTGACGACGTACAGAGGCCAACTCGGTCTTGCGGCCCGCGATGGCACTCGCGCCTTTATCGAGAGTTGAGGGTCCGGAACTACTGGCCGAGAGCCAGAGATCGTGGAACTCCGCCGTGTCCCCGCCCATGGCTTCGACGAGAAGCTCTATCACTCCCCAACGGGTCGGCTTCGGCGACGAGAAGACGTGCGACACCGTGGTGTGGCTGCAGCCTGCGTCGCTGGCCAAGTTGCGCAGGCTCGGCCAACCCGCCCGGTGATGCAACGCGTGCAGCGCGTCGTTCAACTCACGCTGCGGTCCAGGCTCTAGGTCGGGTCGTGGCAGCGCCCCCACGGGGCCTCCCGTCGTTGTCCTTGACTCAGGATGCTCCGCCTTGGGGCGCCTGTCCACGACCCGTCTGTCGAGTTGCGTCAGACGCCGTCAACCGGGGGTCCGGCGGCGCAACTCTGGGATCAACACCCCCGGCGCCCGCCGCGGACAAGCCCAGGGAGAGCGTCATGAATACCCCCCCCTTGCCGCATTGTGGCCATGGTCGGCGCCGCTGCGGTCGTCACTATCACCACCACCCCCGTCACGGCACGAGCGTTCGACGGAACGCAGGACCGGCCGTGTTTCATGGTCCGGTCGCACTGGAAAGACGCCGAGGGCTGCAACCCACCTGCCCGGACGGGCGCTGACATCCGACTCCGAGAGCGGAACGCGGCCCGCCACCAGTGCACGGGTCACGGACTTCATGCCGTGAGACAGTCCCCCGCGGCCTGAACCGCGTCCGCTGACATGACACCTGCACATGGACTGCGCACGACGCTCAATGGGTGTGTCCGTTTCGACGACCGAGCGCCGGCGGCGCGGTCACCGGCGCCGCAATTCGCACGTTGTCCGAGTGCGTCATATCGCCGTGCATGTGGGTCGGTGTGCCAAGTGCCCGCGGCCCGGGGTTGTCGACCCGGAGCGCGTCTGCTTGTCCGGTCAGGTTCGACAGGGGCGGCTGGGCGGACGGCCGACGAAGGTGCCGCGAGCGCACTGCGACTGACTCTGACGTCCCTTCATCGACCTCCCCCCTAGGAGCGTCAGGACATCCGTTGCCACCGGAAGCGCCCGGGCCTAGGGTCGAATGCGGCGTCCTGGACCGACCTCTCGGGGAGGGAAGCCGGACGTGGCCGGTGCCACGGTGCCGGCTGTCACGACAAGGAGGTCGTCGCGTGAAGAAGTCATTCGTCGCAGCCGCAGCTGGTCTGATCGCCAGCCTGGGAGCCGTCACCACTGCTACTGCGGACCCGCCCCACAACCCCGGCGGGCCGTGCATCCAGCCGGACCAAAACACCAGCCTCTCGAGCGTTGCGGGCTACGCCGACGTTGTGCAGGAGCTGGACCGAATCGAGCGCACCAGCAAGGGGCGGGTAAGCGTCGCCTCCGCCGGCACGTCCGGTGAGGGTCGCGACCTGCTCTACGCGACGGTGGGAGACGGGCCGACCACGTTCTGGTTGCATGCCCGCATCCACGGCAACGAGCTGCACAGCACCGAGGCCGTGCTGCAGATCCTCGACCATCTGGCCAGCGGCGACCCGCGCGCCCGGCTCATCCGTGAGCGCCTCACGGTGATCGTGATCCCGATGTACAACCCGGACGGCGCGGAGGCGAACATCCGCCAGAGCACGACTCCCACCCGCATCGACCTCAACCGGGACTGGGAGAACTTCGCCCAGCCCGAGTCGGTGGCGTTCTGGAAGCTGTGGCGCCAGACTGCCCCCGAGCTGGCGCTCGATCTGCACCACATGGGCGAGGCGCCGGTCGTCAACGGGACGAACGACCTCAACCAGTTCCAGATCGGCGCCCGGTCGATCGCCCCGTCCCGGATGACGGCAGAGCAGTGGCTGACGAACCGCCAGATGGCGATGGTGAGCGTCGACGCCCTCGACAGGTACGGCCTCGCCAACGTCGCGCACTATCCGCTCATCGACATCACCAACGCCGCGCTGAGCCGGATGCTGATGGGCGGCACCGCACCCGCGGGCGAGACGCCCGTCACCCAGACGCCCACCAAGGGCGCGATCTTCTACGAGGTCCGGTCCGTGGGTCAGAAGAGCAACGGCCAGCTCGAGCGGCTCTTCACGATCCCGACCATGGCAGTGCTCAACGCCGCCGCCAACGGCTCGCTCGGGTCGTACGACGTCTCGGGCTACGCCGACCTGCCGTTCGCGACCCAGGGCCCGTGCGGGGAGTGAACCGGACCTGATGGCAGCCCGGACAATGCGGTGCGGCGCCAAGGGTGTCGCCGCACCGCATTGTCCGCACCCGCATCACGCAGGTGGCGTGACCGTCCTACCTTCGAGGTGTCACGAAGTCAGCTCCCCCGAGGAGCGCGTCACTCCGCCGCCTACTGTTCAGTTGCCCGTTGCCAGACAGCAGCAGCAGGTGAGGGTCGGTCGTCCGCGCCCACAAGCGCTTCCTTCGAACTCAAGACCGGGCTCCAAACGCGCGCTGCACTTGAGGTGGTGGGTGGGCTCACGGACCGCCCATGCCTTCCGCCCCCTACTCCAATTCCAGTTGCTCCTGTCCTCCGCCCAGATGGAGAAGCACAACAGGATCGCGGTAAAGGGGCGCAGCTAGGTCCAGCCCAAACACGGCCTCGCGCTGTCTCTCACCATCGATCCGTGTTGTCGCGTACTCGCCCTCCATCTCAGGCAGCTCCAACAGGAGATCAAGGCCGTGCGACATATTGATCGCCTCTACGTGTGCGCACACGCGCTGCGCGTCGAGCGGTGGAGTTGCGCTAGGTAGCCCGCATTGTCCGTCCGGTTGCCACACCGACCAGCCGACCAGGTCGGCGCTCTCGCGCCCCGTCGGGGGTCTTACGAACTCAGACGCGAAGCCTTGCGCCTGGCCCTCCAAAGCCCTCTCTATCAACGGTTCTGCGAAGGTCACAGGGCGCGCCAGCCCGGCACTCACCGGAGCGCCGCTAGTGTCATCGCGACGGGACATCGGGACCGCAACCAGGTCGCCCTGCTGATCGATAAGAGCTCCTCCAGAGTTGCCGCCCGTGATGTTCGCTGTCGTGTCTAGGACGTCCCTGCTTCCCGGCAGCCGGTCATCGTCCTGCCAGGCGGCGACGGATCCGCTAGATATCCGTTGAGCGCTTCCCCCTGCGATCCCCGGGTAGCCGAGCACATGCACTGTGTCGCCACGATTCAGGCCGTCGCGACCGCCGAGGTCCGCCGTAGGAAAGGAGGTGCCGTCAGGGATTGGCTCGCCGTCGATGTCGCTGACGATACGGGCGACGGCCAGGTCGAGCCAGCCGTCAGCGACCACGGGGGTAGCCCTGTATGCAGGCACCGCCGCGTCCGCCCCTTCCTCAAGAACCCATACCTCGAGGTAGTCCGGGTCGGTTCGCGGATACTCCGGGCCGTAGCGGAGCTGCAGCCCCGGAGCGCTTGGTGCCGCAACGTGAGCATTTGTGAGGATGAGACCGCTCTCGTCGATGATCGTGCCTGATCCCCACGATAGGGGGCTGCCGTCAGCATCTGGAACGACGAGCCTCACGGTGGCGCGCTCCACCGGTTCCAGTTGGCGGTTGCGTGAGAAGTCCTCAATTGGTCCTGAGAACCAGCCGACCCCCACTACCAAGACAAGGAGCCCGACAAGACCCAGCATGTGTCGCCTGAGGCGCTTGGTCATGGTGGATTGCTGGTTCAGAAGTGCAGCCACGTACGGAGGCTCCGTGGGCTGCTCAACGCGCACCGGTTGGAGAACCAGTTCCACCCCGTCCGGCCCTCCAAGCCGGAGCACAGTCACAGACGAAATGGGGACCGTCTTCTTGCTGCGCCCCCCGACGTACATGGTGCGGGGACCGCCCAGGCGTTGGGCGACGTACTCCTCTCCCTCAAGGGTGACCACGACGTGCACCGGCTCGACGCGATCGTCGGGAACCTGAATGTCCGCGATGTCGGCGGACCCGATCGTCACGCGAGCCTGGTCAGCGCCGAACGTCAATTCCCTGCCGCTGACAGCCGAACGAAGAGCCCTGGTCATGGGCCATGGTCGACAGAGGGCTTGACGCGCATAACGCATGGCAACATCGCGTCACTCGCACAGTCATGGTCCATCTGGGGGAAAGGCACAACGGCACTTCCACGATGGGCGGTACGCCTAACGACGCTCGGTGCTTTGCCGGCCCTGCTGACCTTGCTCCCATCACCACGGATAGGCGCCGGCCGCCGGGTCGGGCAATGGTTCGCATGAGCCACCGAAGGGTCGGCATGCCCACAAGTACCCTCCCTCATCGCCGTCTCGTGCCCGAAGCTCGATGATCAGGACGTCGTGGCCGGCCCAGCCCCACGGGTCGGGGTAGGGCCCCCGCGCCCGATCGGGCAGGCCGAGACGCACCCGCTTCCCCGTCGCGGTGTCGAGGACGACAGTACGAAGGCCCGACTCGTAGCCCGTCGACGTCACGAACCAGCGCCCGTCGGGGCTCAGCCGTCCTTCCCGGAAGAGGCGGCCAGGCTCCGCCAGGACCGTGCGGGTAGCGGTCCGGAACTCCAGCTGGCCGAGGGCGCGCGCTCCACCACCGTCTGACACCGGTGAGACCGCGACGACAGAAATCTCGGGCGTGTAGTCGAGGACGTCATCTCCGGCTTCCCCCCCGACACGGGTCGTGGTCCCCTCGCCCAGGTCGAGCCTCCACACGGCTCCAGCTGACCGGTAGACGACCTGTTCATAGTCCGCGTACAGGACGGGCGGCCGTGCGAGCTCGGTGCCGTCCTCCAGCTTCCTGCTGTCGATCTCGCGACGCTCGCCGACGTCATAGGTGACCATCTGCCGCTCGGCCGTCACCCATACAACGGTGTCGCCCAGGGGATCGGCCGTGAAGAAGGTGGCCTCGTCCTCGCCCAGCTCGACGGGCGGTTGCCCGAGTCCCTGCCAGTACAGCGCGGATGGTGCTGAGTCCGGGTGCAGCACGGGGCCCCTGAAGCTGCCCGGCCATGGCAACGACACGTCGCGCCACACCACCCCAGTCTCGGTCAACGCGAACTTCCGAGCCCACACGTCCGCCTGTTGCGCGGCGTACTGGCGCTCAGGAGGGTTCGGGAGGTCCAGCACGCGCTCACCGATATGCACATCGCCGGTCTGATCCACCCACGCTGCAACGTCGCCGAGGGGTTCGAGCGGCGGATCGTCGACGGGTTCGCTGGCACGCTGCTCCGCTGGCGCCCATACAAGCACCGCAGCCGCGGCCGTGACCGCCGCCGACGCAACGGCCGCGGCAGCGAGACGCCGACGGCGGCGCCGCGACACCGCCTGCCCTCCGAGGCTGACCGGGTCCGGCACCGGCGGCGGCGCCACCTGGGATGCGACGTGCTGCGCGGACCGGCTGAGCAGGTTCTCGACGTTCATCTGGTGCCTCCGTTGACGTCGTAGCTGTGATCGTCGAAGGCTGCGACGAGAGAGGGATCCAGACGCGAACGCAACTTGGCCATCGCGTGATGTGCATGGGTCTTCACCGATCCCGCGCTGATGCCCAGGAGTTCCGCGATCTCCGCCTCTGACCGGTCCTCGTAGTAGCGGAGCACCACCACCGCGCGCTGGCGTGGCGCCAGCGCGAGGACCTCCGCCCAGATGGCACTGGCGAGGACCACCGTGTCGTCGAATGCCGGTTGCGTTGCCTCCACCAGCGTCAGAGTGGGCGACTCGGTGTTGGACCTCCTGCGCCACCACGAGGTCAGCTCATTGATCATCACCTTGCGCGCGTATGCGGCCGGATGGATCATCGAACCTACGCGCGGCCAAGCGAGGTACACCTTCATCAAAGCCGTCTGCGCAACGTCCTCGGCACGCTGATGGTCGCCGGTCAGCAGGTATGCGGTCCGGTAGAGGGACGACCACTGGTCCTGCACGAAATCGCTGTAGGAAACGTCGCCGCTGCGCTTGTCCGCTGACTCCATTTCGCCTCCCGCCGACGCCGGCGGTGCCGATGTCACACAGTAAGAACGCGTTAAGCGCACGGTGAGGTTGAAAGCCCCCTCACCATCCCTCAGGATCCGTCCGGGCGGATGACGTGTCCATAGTGATACGGACCAGCCACTCGACCAGGCCAGGACTGGGTGCGTCAGTCGAACGAGACGCCACAAGCCGCAGCCAGCGTCACCTCCAAGTGCGGCCCTCCGCCGCCTGTCGGTCCACCTTCGGCTTCTACGGATCTGCTGGATTGTGGCGAGGTTTGGCTACATCTTGGCGTGCTGCAGCGCTTGGAGTCGGTTGGTTGCGCATTGCCCAGGAACCACTGGCTGCACGCGCCACCCGGCGGGCGATCGCGGCCGCCTTCTCGGCCGCTGCGTGCTCACATGCGCACGGTCAATCGCTGAGCGCCATCATCAAGGCGTCACCTCAATGGGCGGACGCGACTCCGGAGCCGACTTAGGCTGAGCCGACCTGCACCGCTGCCGACAACCAGAGATGGAACCGATGATCGACTTCGCGAACAGCACCATCGTCAAGCTGAGCCCGTCGCAAGCGGGCGAGGATGTCATGAACATGCTCGTTCAAGGCGAAGAGGTGTACCGCAGCTTCAAGGGCGCGCGGGACTCGGTTCACTTCACAAGCAAGCGCATCATCGCAGTCAACGTCCAGGGGCTCACTGGCAAGAAGACCGACTACTCCTCGCTGCCCTACTCCAAGATCCAAGCATGGTCGGTAGAAACCGCCGGCAGGTTCGACCGGGACTGCGAACTTGAGATGTGGTTCAGCGGACTCGGCAAGGTCCGGCTTGAGTTCGCGGGATCGGTGGACATCAAGATCCTCGGCCAGATCATCGGCGATCACGTCCTGTAAGCAGTCCGGACGGAATCTCACGGCCGGCCCAATAGCGCGACGGCTCCGCCTCGACGACTCAGCCACGTGACACGCGGCGGCATCTACTTCCGCAACAGCGGCGCCATCCCCGCTGCCCGGCAGCTCGCACACCTCGGTCGGTGCCTAGGCTGGGACAGCCATCTCCGAGCACGAACCGAGGTCCCTGTGCCCGCCAGCCGTTCCGCCCGACAGAGGAAGGCCAGCGACGAGGCAGGAGCGCTGGCCGTGGTCCGCATCGACGTGAGCCCCGACGACTCCTTCGCCTACACGATCTCGTGCACGCAGTGTGAGGTCCCGCGACCGGGCACCGGCACCCGCGCATGGAGCACTCGCCGGCCGGGCGAGGACAACGGCTACATGGCCGCGATGGATCGGTGGATCCTCCACCTCACGTCCAAGCACCCCGACGCCGAGGCGCCGTGCCTGCAATACCTGCCCGAGGCCCGCGCCCGTCTCCAGCAGCGACGCGACGCCCGGGACTGAGCAACCTGCCCCGCGCGTCCCGGATCTCAACCGTCCTCGGCCTCGAAGAGAGCCTGGCGCTGGCGCGCGGCGTTCATCGCGGCGAGGAACTTGGCGTCGTACTCGGGATCGTCCGCACGGACCGACGCGATCATGTGCTCGTCGATCACCCGCGTGTCCCCCTCGCGGACCTTCTGGAGCACCACGCGTGTCACCCCGTTGGCGTCGTGGTGCGCGACGCGCCAGGTGCCCGCAGGCGAGACCTGAGGGCCCTGGTTCATGGAGCGCAGCAGGACCGACGTCACCCAGTAGATGAGCAGTCCCAGCACGCCGATCACGAGGGCGGCCTCGATCAAGACCATCCGTCGATTGTGCGGGCTCGAGGACGGCATCGCCAAGGGACCCGGAACGCGCGACACTGGTAGGTCACGCGGTCCGGGGACGGAGGGGTCGATGGAACCGAGCGCGACAACGTCAGACGCAGATCTCCTGGAGGAGCTGCGGCGCCATCGCGCGGAGCTGCGCGAGTCGATGAGCGCGCTGGAGGGCGCGTTGGCCGGACCGGCCGTCGGCGACCGAGATCGCTGGGCCCAACGTGTCCACGTCGCCGCGGTGGAGCTCGCCGGCGATCTTCGGCAGCACGTCGACCTCACGGAGGCGCCCGACGGGCTGCACCGCGAGATCCTCGCGGCCTCGCCACGGTTGTCCGGGGCCGTCGCCACCCTCACCCACGAGCACGTGCTGATCCGCGGTCAGCTCGACAGCCTCCTGGCCCGGGTCGGGCCGGTAGAAGTCATCCCTGACGTCGACAGGGTCCGCGACCTGGGTACGGCGCTCCTGGGCAGGCTCGTCCGGCACCGCCAGCGGGGCTCCGACCTCGTCTACGAGGCGTACGAGTTCGACATCGGGGGCGAGACCTGACCGGCGTCCCCGTGCTGGACCGACACCGGTCGCCCGTCCGCGCTGCCATACCGTGGCGCCATGAAGGCTTTGGTCCTGGAGAACATCCATCCGACGGCCGTGGACGTCCTGCGGTCCCGCGGCTACGAGGTGGAGCTGCGCGCGGGCGCCCTGCGTGAGGACGAGCTGGCAGAGTCGCTCGACGGCGTCCAGCTGCTGGGGATCCGGTCCAACACGACGGTGAGCGAGCGGGTCCTCAAGGAGGCGCCCGACCTCGAGGCGATCGGCTGCTTCTGCATCGGCACGAACCAGGTCGACCTGGTCGCGGCCGCCGAGCGGGGCGTCGGGGTGTTCAACGCGCCGTACTCCAACACGCGCAGCGTGGTCGAGCTGGTGATCGGCGGGATCATCGCGCTGGCCCGGAGGCTGCCGGAGAAGACCCAGCGGATGCACGACGGGGTGTGGGACAAGTCAGCCCGGGGGAGCCACGAGGTGCGCGGACGGACGCTCGGGATCGTCGGTTACGGCAACATCGGCACCCAGCTGTCGAACGTCGCCGAGGCGCTCGGGATGCGGGTGGTCTTCTACGACAAGGCGGACCGTCCCGCCCACGGCAACGCCCGCCGGATGGCGTCGCTCGCCGAGCTGCTCGAGACCGCCGACGTCGTCAGCCTCCACGTCGACGGCCGGCCGGGGAACGCGGGCCTCTTCGGTGCCGCCGAGTTCGCGGCCATGAAGCCACGCGCCCTGTTCATCAACGCCTCGCGCGGCATGGTGGTGGACTACGACTCGCTTCGCGCCCACGTCCTGTCCGGGCACATCGCGGGTGCTGCGGTCGACGTGTTCCCGGTCGAGCCGAAGGCCCAGGGAGATGAGTTCGAGTCCGTGCTGCGTGGCCTCGACAACGTCATCCTGACGCCGCACGTCGGTGGATCGACCCAGGAGGCACAGGAGGAGATCGGCCGGTTCGTCGCGGAGAAGCTCGCCGGGTTCGCCCTCCAGGGCAGCACGGCGCTGTCGGTCAACCTCCCGCAGGTCCTCACGCCCACGCTGGACGGTGAGCACCGGCTGGGCCTCCTCCACCACAACGTCCCCGGTGTCCTCGCCAACCTGAACGCGGTGTTCGCCGACGCGGGCGACAACGTGGTCGGCCAGCACCTGTCGACCAGGGACCACCTCGGCTATGTGGTCACCGACGCGTCGGAGCCCCTGTCCGCCGCGGCCATCGAGGAGCTGCGGCGCTCGGAGCACTGCGTGTGGGTGCGCACCTGGTGACGCCCCTCGCACCTACCCCTCGAGCGCACGCAGCGCGAGGCCCCGCGACCTGAACAGCTCGCCGGTCGTCCTGGACAGGTCGGTGACGTCGGTGTCACGCAGGCTCGAGAGCTGGTGGGGGTCGCTCGCGAGGTCGTAGAGCTCCCACTCGCTGGTGCCGTGGTGCTCGACGTAGGCACGAGAGCCCTCACGGATCATCGCCCAGTCGAGGTTCGTGTTCTCGACCAGCAGGCGGCGGCGCCAGGCGGACCAGTCGCCGGACCGCAGCGGCTCGAGCATCGAGCGGCCGTCGAGGTCGCGCCCGGCGTCGGGGTCGAGCCCGGCCACGTCGAGCGTGGTGGGCATCAGGTCGACCTGGGAGACCAGCGCATCGACGGAGCGCGGCTCGACGCCGGGGCCGCGGACGGCGAACGGGATGCCCGTGGCCTCCTCGTACGGCTGCGACTTGTGCAGGAGCCGGTGCTCGCCGAGGAGGTAGCCGTTGTCGGAGACGAAGAAGATCCACGTCCGCCGGAGCTGGCCGGTGCCCCGCAGGACGTCCAGCACGCTCGCGACCTGGTCGTCGACGTCCTGGAGCTCCTCCAGCTTGCCCTCGTAGATCTTCCGCATCCGCCGACGGTCCTGGGGCGGCAGGTCCTGCAACCACGAGGGCTTGTCGCTCATGTCGGCCTCGTTGGACGCCGGCGGGTCCCACGAGACGTCGTCGAAGTCGTCGGCGTGCTCCGGGCTCGGCGTGGCGGGGCCGTGGGGCGCCGTCGGCGCGAACACCGCGAACCACGGTCCAGTGTCCTGGTGGCGACGGATGAAGCGGCGCAGCCGCTTCGCGGCGAACCGGTCGAAGTCGCGCTGGGAGGCGACCTGCCGGACGGTGCCGTCGACGTTGACCCGGGGGTCGTCGATCATGCCGTCGAGCAACGCGACCCAGCGGTCCCAGCCCGGGGCGACGTACGTCGGTTGCTGGGCGAGCCCGTTCATGTACTTCCCGAAGTAGCCGGTGTCGTAGCCGGCTGCCTTGATCCTGGTCGCGACCGTGTCCCGGTCGTGCCCCTGGGCCACGAACGGCGGATGCGTCATGTTGCTGTCGCACCCATGGTTGTGGGGGTAGCGGCTCGTCAGGATCGAGGCGCGCGCCGGCCCGCACAACGGCATCGCGCTGTAGCCGCGGCGGAAGTGCACGCCCTTGCGGACCAGCCGTCGCCACGTGCGGTCCATCGACCGCAGCGTCGAGCGCATCTGGTCGTCCGTGATGATCCACAGGACGTTGTCGGTCACGCGCCCCACCCTACGCACGCCGGTACGCCCGCCTACCTCCGTGGGTAGGGCGCAGCGTCGTCACCTCAGTCGCGCGCCCGCGTGTGCCAGAGCCACGCGATCCCGACGAACGGCAGCACCAGCGGCAGCCACCCGTAGCCGGCCCCGTAGTCCGACCACACGGTGGCGTCCGGGAACAGCTCCGGGTCGAGCACGGTCAGGGTGCCGACGGTGAGCACGCCGACGAGCTCGAAGCCGACGGCCGCCCAGGCCAGCCGGCGGGGAGCGGGGCCGACCTCGGCGAGGCCGAAGGTGGCGGCGACGTACACCAGCGCGGCGAGGGCCGAGAGGGCGTACGCCAGCGGTGCCTCGCCGGCCTTGGTGGCCAGCTGCACGAGCGAGCGGGCGGTCGCGGCGAGGGCGAAGACGCCGTACACCGCGACGAGGGCGCGGCCGAGGCCCGACGAGGTGGAGGCGGCGGCGCGGCTCACGACGGCCACACCTGCATGACGCGGACGACGACGAAGGCCTGCGCCAGGCCGGCGATCATCAGCACGGCCGTGGCGCCGCGGCTGCGCTCGGCCAGCGACCAGGCGAAGCCGATCGGCAGCAGCACGAGCCCGGCGACCAGGTAGCCGAACAGCGTGACGAGCCGGCCCCCGGACAGGTCCTCGCCGCCGACCTGGACCGCGGCGACGACGAGCAGGACGAGCGTGAGCACCTCGACCACGGCGGCGAAGCCGAGCAGTCCCCAGTCGGGCGTGCGGTCGAGGGCGACGTACACCAGCACCACCGCCGTGAAGAGCAGCGAGGCCACGAGCAGCACCAGGGGCAGGGGTCCGTCCACGAGTCGTGATCCTCCCAGAGGGGCCCGGGTCTGGTGACAGGCGCGGCGCGCCTTCCTCGACCAGCGGTGAAGCACCTCACAGACGGGTCACAGGATCGGGGCAGCCCGTCGACAGGTGGGCCGGACAACCTCGGGGCACCCGAACCGCTGGACGAAGGATCTCGATGAACCCCACCTACCTCCTCGCCGCCGTCGACGTCGTCGCCGTGCTGGTGCTCGCCCTCGCCGTCTACTACCCGCGCCACCGCCGCGCCGACCTGGTCACCGCGTTCGTCGCGGTCAACGTCGGCGTGCTGGCGGTGACCATCGTGCTGGCGAGCAGCGCCGCGACGGTCGGCCTCGGCCTGGGGCTGTTCGGCGTGCTCTCCATCATCCGGCTGCGCTCCGACGAGCTCGGCCAGCACGAGATCGCCTACTACTTCGCCGCGCTCGCCATCGGCCTGCTCGGCGGCCTCGGGACCGGCGACGTGGCTCTTTCGGCCGTGCTCATGGTCGGCCTGGTGCTCGTGCTCGCCGTCGCCGACAGCCGTCTGCTGCACGCCACCGGGCTGCGGCAGGTCGTCGTGCTGGACAGCGCGGTCACCGACGAGCGCGACCTCCTCGCCCGCCTCGAGATGCTCCTCGACGCGCGCGTCACGCGGGTGACGCCGATCCGCGTGGACCTCGTCGACGACACCACGACCGTCGAGGTGCACTACGCCGCCGCGCCCCGCCCGGCCCTCCCCGCGGCCGAGCGCCACGAGGTCGCGGCGGTCGCGCGATGACCGCCGTCGACCGCCTCGCGACCGTCTCCCTCGACGAGCTCAACGACGTCGCGCAGCTGCTGACCCGCACCGACCGCAAGTACGTCGTCCCGGCGGGCGAGCTCGACGCCGTGGTCACCGGCATCCCTGGCCTCCGGGTGCTCGAGCTCGACGGCCGCCGCAGCTCGCGCTACGAGTCGACGTACCTCGACACCATCGACCTCGACAGCTGGACCGGCGCGGCGACCCGCCGCCGGCGCCGCTGGAAGGTCCGCAGCCGCGTCTACGCCGACACCGGCGAGCGGTGGCTGGAGGTGAAGACGCGCGGCCTGCGCGGCGCGACCGTCAAGGAGCGGCTGCCGCACGACGCGCCGGACGTCTCCGGCCACGCCCACGCGTGGGTCCGGGAACGGCTCGGTGCCGCGCGCGTCCACGACGTCGACCCGTCCGGGCTCGTCGCGACGCTGCACACCAGCTACCGGCGTACGACGCTCCTCCTCCCCGGCGGCGCCGGCCGCGCCACGATCGACCGCGACCTGCGCTGGGCGTCGGGCCATGGCACCGCCGAGGTCGGCGACGTGCTGGTCGTCGAGACCAAGTCGGGCACCCCGCGCCCCGGCCCGCTGGACCGGCGCCTGTGGGAGCTCGGCCACCGGCCGGTCCGGATCTCCAAGTACGGCACCGGGCTGGCGCTGCTCACCCCCGACCTCCCCGGCAACCGCTGGCACCGCGTCACCAGCCGCCACCTCGCCGGCCACCTGACCCTCCGCGAAGGGGCCCTCGCCTCAAGCCCGGCGGGGCATGGCGGCCGATAGCCTGAGGCGGTGGCGTCGCCGCCCGGGAGACAGCTCGTGGCCTCCGTCGCGGCGGTCGTCGTCGTCGCGGCGACCGTGGGCGCGCTGGTCGGCGGGTTCCCTGACCTGCACGTCTACCGGTACGCCGGTCGGTCGGTGCTCGACCAGTGGCCGGCCTACCGGTACGACGACCCGGTCACCGGGTACCCGCTGACCTACCCGCCCTTCGCGGCGCTCCTGATGGTGCCGGTCGCCGTGTTGCCCGGCTGGGCGGCGGCCGGGCTGTGGACCGGTCTGTCGGCGGGCTGCCTGGCAGCGGCCGTCGTCCTCACCGGACGTGCGTCGGGTCGGCCCGTCCCGTGGCCGTGGGTGCTCGCGGCGTCGCTCGCCGCGCTCGCGCTCGAGCCCGTGTGGCAGAACTACGTCTTCGGGCAGGTCAACGCGATCCTGATGCTCCTCGTGCTCGTCGACGTGCTGCGCCCGGAGCGGCGATGGTCGGGGGTGCTCATCGGCATCGCGGCCGGGGTGAAGCTCACGCCGCTCGTGTTCGTGGTGCTCCTCGTGGTGGTCGGACAGCGGGCCGCCGCGGCCCGCGCCGCGGCAGCGTTCGCGGCCACGGTCATCGTCGGGCTGGTCGCCTTCCCCGGCGCCGCGTCGTACTGGACGGACGGGCTGCTCGACCCCGGCCGCGTCGGTCCGCCGGCACTCGACCACAACCAGTCGGTGTCCGGCGCGCTGACCCGGGTGCTCGAACCACCACTGCCGACGGTCCTCTGGCTGGCGGTCGCCGTCCCGCTCGCGGCAGGCGTCCTGCTCGTGGCGAGGGAGTGGTGGCGCCGTGGCGATCGTGCCCTCGCGGCCTGCCTCGCCGCGCTGGCGATGCTGCTCGCCTCGCCGGTGTCCTGGTCGCACCACTGGGTCTGGGCCCTGCCGATGGCGCTGGCGCTGTGGCAGCGCAGCCGGGTCGCGGCACTGCTCTGGACGGCGGTGTTCGTCGCCCGGCCGATGCTGTGGCTGCCGTGGGGGGAGGGCAGGGAGCACGACTGGCGCTGGTGGGAGCACCTCCCCGGCAACGCCTACGTCCTCGCCGCGCTCGGCGTCGTGGCGTGGCTGGCCGTCACGGCGCGGTCGGGAGCTCCTTCATCGCGTGGTCAGCGATCTTCTTCATCATGTAGCCGTCGAGCCCGCCGCCGATGAGCCCGCCGGCCAGGGGGATGCCGCGGCCGAAGCCGGCGAGCGTCTTCTCGCTGACCCCGCGCATGAGCCGGAAGCCGACCGCCTTGTTGATCATCATCAGCGCCGCGGGCGGCAGGCCCCCGAGGGCGAACGTCGTCGCCCGGCTGCTCATGGTCGACATCCCGGCCCTCTTGAGCACCTCGTCGGCATCCGCGCCGACGAGCACCAGCAGGATCATGCTCCGCACCCGCGGGTCGTCGACGTCGTAGCCGCGCAGCACCGCGACGGCGCCGACCATCCGGACCGCCTGGAGGTAGAACTCCGCGACGTTGACCGGCAGCGCGATCGGCATCGTGACCCAGCCGCCGACACCGGTGACGAAGCCGCCGATGCCGCCGGTGAGCGTGGTGCGCCTGGCCAGCGCGGCGATCGCCTTCTCCCGGTCGCCGCCGGCCTTCCGCAGCGCCTCGTCGGCGACCTCGCGGACCGGGTCGAGCGGGCCTCGTCCGTCGAGGCCGACGTCGAGGAGCATGGTGATCATCCGGTCGACGGCGCCGGGGTCGTGGTGCGGGTGACCCGAGGCGTCGAGCGCGGACGTGGTGG
Organism: Nocardioides sp. GCM10028917; assembly: GCF_042666175.1. NCBI lineage: Bacteria > Bacillati > Actinomycetota > Actinomycetes > Propionibacteriales > Nocardioidaceae > Nocardioides > Nocardioides sp. GCM10028917. The sequence continues at coordinate 732,381 of NZ_JBHTFL010000007.1, read as the reverse complement.
TGGCTGCCTCGGAGCGGCCGCGGGTGACGAGGTCCTTGAGTCCCATGCGGCAAACACTACGAACACAACGGTGAGACGGACGTCACACCCTCCTAGCGTCGGGGGACCGGACGCACTCGGTCGTCCGTCCCCCCATCCCGGAGGCTCGTCATGCCCCACCGCTCTCCCCTCGCCCGCGCCGCCACCGCGGTCGGCTCCGCCGTGCTGGCCGGCGCCCTGCTCGCCCCCGTCACCGCATCCGCCGGAACCGGCCCGACGCCGTCGGCCTGCCCGGCCGGCGTCGCCGACGTCGCCGACTGCTGGACCGGCCAGGACGACAACGGCGCCTACTACGCCATCGCCGTCCCGCACGACTGGAACGGCGACCTCGTCGTCCACGCCCACGGCGGACCCGACCTCGGTGACGCGTCCGACCCCGCCCGCAGCGTCGAGGACCTCGACCGCTGGGCGGTGATGGCCCGCGAGGGCTACGCCTGGATCGGCTCGGCCTACCGCCGCGGCGGCTACGGCACCCGGATGGCCGTCGCCGACACCGAGAGCGCCCGCCAGGTCTTCGAGGAGACGTTCGGCGTGCCCGGCACGACGCTCGCCCACGGCCAGTCGTGGGGCGGTGACGTCGCCGCCAAGCTCGTCGAGGTGCACCCGACGTCGTACGACGGCGTGCTGCTCACCAACGGCGTGCTGGCCGGCGCCTCCCGCGGCTACGACTACCGCGTCGACCTGCGCGTCGTCTACCAGTACTACTGCGGCAACCACCCGCGCCCGACCGAGCCGCAGTACCCGCTCTGGATGGGGCTGCGGGAGGACTCGACGATGACGTCGGCCGGTCTCCGCTCGCGCCTGCAGGAGTGCACCGGCTTCCAGTCCGCCCCGGCCGACCGGAGTGCGCTTCAGCAGCGCAACCTCGACGACATCCTCGCCGTCACGAAGGTGCCCGAGCGCACCTTGGAGTCGCACCTGCGCTTCGCCACCTTCACCTTCCGCGACATCGTCCACCACCGGCTCGAGGGCCGGAACCCGTTCAGCAACGTCGGCGTGCGCTACTCCGGAAGCCACGACGACGAGGCGCTCAACCAGGGCGTCGAGCGGTTCGCGGCCGACCCGGACGCCCGGCGGGACCTCACCTGGGACAGCGACCTCACCGGGGCCGTGACCGTCCCGACCGTGACCCTGCACGCCATCGACGACCCGACCGCCTTCGTCGAGCACGAGTCGGCCTACCGCGCGACCCGCAAGGGCGCCGGCACCGACGACACGTTGGTGCAGGTCTTCAGCCGCGAGTCCGAGCACAGCTCGCTGAGCAACAGCGGGTACGCCGCCGTGCTCGCCGCGCTGGACACGTGGGTCGACACGGGCGTGGAGCCGACGCCCGCCGGCGTCGCGGCCTCCTGCCTGAACTTCGACACGACGTACGGGAGCGGCTGCTTCCTCGACCCGACCTTCGAGCCGGCGTCGTACGACAGCCGCGTCGAGGCGCGCCCGGGCGGCCACCGGTGGCCGACGATGAGCGCCGCGCAGGAGCGGGCCTGGTCGCGGACCCCGGGCATCGGGATCGAGCCGTGACCCGTGTCTGACCCTGTGAGGGGCGTCACGACCGGACCTACGATGAGCCGGTGCTGACGCGACCTCGCCACGAGCAGTCCGTGGCGCGCCAGGTGCTGGTCCTGCAGCTCATCGTGGTGCTGGTCCTGGTCGTCACGGCGCTCGCCCTCGCGACGTACGACGCCCGCAACGACATCCGGGCCAGCGCCCGGGACGAGGCGGTGTCCGTCGCGAGGGCGGTGGCGCGCTCGCCGGTCGTCCGCGAGGCGATGGCGACCAGCGAACCGACCGCGCTGCTCCAGCCGTACGCCGAGGCGGTGCGGGTCGACACGGGCGTCGACTTCGTCGTCGTGATGGACCGCGACCGCACCCGCTGGTCGCACCCCAACGAGGAGCAGCTCGGCAAGGCCTTCATCGGCAACCTCGGTGGGGCACCCGGCGGCGAGGTCTACACCGAGGAGTACGTCGGCACGCTGGGCCCGTCGATCCGGGCCATCGTGCCGGTCTTCGGGCCGAGCTCGGCCTCCGACACCAACAACGGCTCGCCCGTGGTGGCGCTGGTCGCGGTCGGGATCACGCTGACCCAGCTCGACGACCTGCTCGTCGACGAGTTCACCGACATCGTCGTCGCCGCGGCAGTCGTCCTGATCGTCGGGATTGTCGGGGCCTGGCTGATCGCGCGACGGCTACGACGCCAGACCCACGGCATGGGCGAGCGCGAGATCACGCGGATGTACGAGTACTACAGCGCGGTCCTGCACGCCGTCCGCGAGGGACTGCTGCTCATCGACCTCGACGGCCGGGTCCAGCTCGTCAACGACGAGGCGCGCCGGCTGCTCAGCCTGCCCGACGACGTGGTCGGCCGCTCGCTCGACGACCTCGGCCTGCCGCCGGCGCTCGTCGAGGCGGCGTCCGGCGAGCGCGGTGCCGACGAGGTCTACGTGACCGGCGAGCACGTCCTGGTCGCCAGCTCCAGCGCCGCCTTCTGGGACGGCAGGGAGGTCGGCGCGGTGGTCACCCTGCGCGACCACACCGAGCTGCAGGCCGTCACCGGCGAACTCGACACCGTCCGTGGCCTGACCGAGTCGCTGCGCGCACAGACCCACGAGGCCGCCAACCGGCTGCACACCGTGGTCTCCCTCATCGAGATCGGCCGCACCGAGGAGGCCATCGACTTCGTCACCGACGAGCTGAAGGTCGCGCAGATGCTGACCGACCGCGTCGTCGGGGCAGTGGGCGACCCGGTCGTCGCGGCGCTGCTGCTCGGCAAGTCCGCGGAGGCCGCCGAGCGCGGCATCTCGCTCACCGTCACCGGCGAGCTGCCGGCGTCGTCGGTCGCCGTCGGCTCGCCGCGCGACCTCGTCACCGTCCTCGGCAACCTCGTCGACAACGCGATCGATGCCGTCGCCGGCACCGCCGATCGCCGCATCGTCGTGCACCTCGAGGGTTCGCCCGACCACACGCGGCTCGTCGTCGGCGACAGCGGACCCGGGCTCACCCCGGAGGAGGCCGCCCACGCCCTCGAGCGCGGCTGGACCACGAAGGCCGACGCCGGAGACGCGCACGGCGTGGGGCTCGCCCTCGTCTCGCAGGTCGCCCGGCGCCTCGACGGCGGGGTGCGGGTCGGCCGGTCCGAGCTCGGCGGCGCCGAGATGGTCGTCGTGCTCGGTCGTGAGCCCGAGCCGGAGACCGCGGCGGTGCCCTCGTGAGCGTCCGGGTGCTGGTCGTCGAGGACGAGCCGCTCGTCGCGGAGGCGCACGCGGAGTACACCCGACGCGTCGCGGGCTTCGACGTCGTCGGCGTCGCGCACTCCGCGACCGAGGCCGCCCGCATGCTCGGCGACCGCGAGGTCGACCTGGTGCTGCTCGACATGTACCTCCCCGACGGCCACGGGCTCGGCCTGCTCCGCAACCTGCGCGCCGGCGGCACGATGTGCGACGTCATCGCGGTCACGTCGGCACGCGACGCCGAGATGGTGCGCCGCGCCGTCGCCCACGGCGTCGTGCTCTACCTGCTCAAGCCGTTCACGTTCCCGATGTTCCGAGCCAAGCTCGAGCAGTACGCCGACTACCGCCGGCAGCTCGGCGACGCCCCCGAGCAGGTGATGCAGGACGAGGTCGACCGCATGCTCGGCTCGCTGCGCGTCGCCACCTCCGACGGCGCCCTCCCCAAGGGGCTCACCGCGGAGCGGCTGCACGAGGCGATGGACCACCTCCGCACACCGCCCGGCGTGCTGTCCGCGCGCGAGCTCGCGGAGAAGCTGGAGAGCTCGCGCGTCACCGCCCGGCGCTACCTCGAGCACCTCGCCGACATCGGGGTCGCCGCCCGGTCGCTCCGCTACGGGGGCAGCGGGCGGCCGGAGGTCGAGTACCGCTGGCAGCACTCTTCCTCCAGCCAGTGACGCACGAGCGGTGAGTGAGACATGTTCCTGGCGACCAGAACCTGTCTCACTCACCGCTCGGAGGCCGGCTCAGTCGTCCTCGCCCTGGAAGACGACCTCGCGCTTGCGGCGTACGGACGGCAGCACCGCGACCACGATGATCAGCGCGGCGAGGATCAGCAGCGACGCGGAGATCGGCCGGGTCATGAAGACCGTCGGGTCGCCCCGGCTGATGATCATCGCGCGGCGGAGGTTCTCCTCCAGCAGCGGCCCGAGCACGAAGGCGAGCAGCAGCGGCGCGGCCTCACAGCCCCACCGGATGAGGAAGTAGCCCACGACACCGGCCCCCGCGATGGCGAAGACGTCCCACGAGTTGAGCCCGAGGGAGTAGCAGCCGATCGAGGCGAACGCGATGATCGCCGGGAACATCACCTCGTAGGGGACCGACAGCATCTTCACCCAGACGCCGATGAGCGGCAGGTTGAGCATGACCAGCAGCAGGTTGCCCACCCACATCGAGGCGATCAGGCCCCATACCAGCTCGGGCTCGTCGTTGATGACGTTGGGCCCTGGGGTGATGCCCTGGATGATGAAGGCGCCGACGAGCAGCGCCATGACCGGGTGCGCCGGCAGCCCGAGCGACAGCAGCGGGATGAACGACGTCTGCGCCGCTGCGTTGTTCGCCGACTCCGGCGCCGCGACACCCTCGATGACGCCGGTGCCGAACTTCTTCGGGTCCTTCGACAGGTTCTTCTCCACCGAGTACGACGTGAAGCTGGCCAGCACGTGCCCGCCGCCGGGCAGCACCCCGAGCACCGATCCCAGCGCCGTGCCCCGCAGGACCGGGTTGCGGATGCGCCGGAAGTCGTCCTTGCTCAGCCAGAGCCCCTCGACCTTCTTCGTCACGATCGCGGCGGACTGCCGCGACTCGAGGTTGCGGATGATCTCCGCCACGCCGAACAGCCCGACCGCGAGCGACACGAAGTCCAGGCCGCCGTAGAGCTCGCGGACCCCGAAGGTGAAGCGCGGGACGCCGGTGAACTGGTCCTGCCCGATCGTGCCGAGCAGCAGGCCGAGGACGATCATCGCGAGCGCCTTGACCGTCGAGCCGCTGGCGAGTGCGACGCTCGCGATGAGGCCGAGGACGACGATCGCGAAGTAGTCAGCCGGCCCGAACTGCAGCGCCAGCTCCGCCAGCGGTGGGGCGAAGGCGGCGAGGACGATCGTGCCCACGGTCCCGGCGAAGAACGATCCGAGGGCCGCCGTCGCAAGGGCTGGCCCGGCCCGCCCCTGCCGGGCCATCTGGTGGCCGTCGAGGGCCGTCACCACCGAGGACGACTCGCCCGGCAGGTTGAGCAGGATGGCCGTCGTCGAGCCGCCGTACTGCGCGCCGTAGTAGATGCCGGCGAGCATGATCAGCGAGGCGACCGCGTCGAACTCGAAGGTGATCGGGAGCAGCAGCGCCACGGTCGCGGTCGGCCCGATGCCGGGCAGCACGCCCACCGCTGTGCCGAGGGTGACCCCGAGCAGGCAGATGAGGATGTTGGAGGGCTGGAGCGCCGTCTCGAGGCCGAGGAGGATGCCGTCCACGTCAGCCCCCCAGCCACTCGCCGAGCACCGGTAGCCGGAGCTGCAGCAGCGCGACGAAGACGACGAGGCACAGAGCGGTGATGCCCGCTGAGGTCAGGGCGGCCTTGAGGGGACTGGTGCCGTGCCCGGCCATCGCGGCGATGAAGGTCGTCACGAACAGCGTCGGACCGAGACCGAGGCCCGGCACGAAGAACCCGAAGAACAGGATCGCCGCGACAAGCAGGCCACCGCGACGCCACGGGACGGGCGGTCGTACGACGTCGCGGATCACCGGGTCGCCGCCGCGGAACGCCATCACGAGGACGAGCAGCCCCAGGACGACCAGCATGCCCCCGAGCGCCAGCGGGACGTAGCCCGAGCCCATCCGCAACGCCGATCCGACGTCGTACCGCGAGCCCCCGATCGCGAACGCGAGGCCGAACAGGATGAACGTGCTTCCCGCCAGGAGGTCCGGCCGGAACGGCGCCGGGCGGTGCCCGGCGCCGTCCGCGAGGGAGGAGTCGGTGCTCATCCGCCGGTGACTCCGGACTCCTCGATGATCGGCGTCCACAGGTCGATCTGCTCCTCCAGCTTGGCCGTGTGGGCGTCCGGGGTCACGTCCTCGGTCGGGACGGGGGTGGTGCCGAGGTCGGCCATCTTGTCGATGACGTCCTGGTCCTTCAGTGCCACCTCGAGAGCCGCGGTCAGCTTCTCGACGATCTCGTCGGGCGTCTCGGCCGGGACGTAGAGGCCGTGCCACACGCCGACCTCGACCTCGGGCCAGCCCGCCTCGGCGGTCGTCGGCAGGTCCGGCAGCGCCTCGATCGGTTCCGGGTTGGTGACGGCGTACGCCTTGATGTCACCGGACTGGATCTGCGCGACGGTGTTGGTGGTCTGGTCGCACATGAAGTCGACCTGGCCACCGACGAGGTCGGTCAGCGCAGGTCCGGTGCCGTCGTAGGGCACCTCGGTGAGGTCCACGCCGAGCTGCTGCTCGATGAGGAGGCCGCAGAGCTGCGAGGCCGCGCCGACTCCGGCGTTGGCGAGGGTGACCGTGTCGGCGTTCTCCTCGACGTAGGTCCCGAGCTCCTCGAGCGTCTCGGGCTCGAAGTCGCTGCGGGCGACGATCGTCATCGGGACGTCGGTGACCAGGCCGACGGTCTTGAAGTCCTCCAGCGGGTCGTACGCCAGGTCGGGGTAGAGGGCGGGGGCCGTCGACATGCCGATGTGGTGGATCAGCACCTCGTAGCCGTCGGGGTCGGCGTCGGCGACCTGGCCGGCCGCGACGGTGCCACCGGCGCCCTCGACGTTCTGGACGACGATCTCTCCGCCGAGCTCCTCGGCCATCGGCTCGGCGATGAGGCGGGTGACGGTGTCGGTCGGTCCGCCGGCTGCGAACGGCACCACGAAGGTGATGTCGTCGTCGGGGTAGTCCGCCGGGTCGGCCTCGCCGCCGCCGCACGCGGCGAGCGTCAACAGCGACAGGCAGGCGAGGGTGGCCAGGGGGGTGCGCCGGTGCATGGGAGCTCCTTCGTCGGGGGGTGTGTCCTCCGTCACACTCTCCACCCGCGGGCCCCGGGTCACCGTTGTGCACCTTGTGTTCACGGCCCGCCGTTGGTCGAGGAGGGACGAAGTCCCGTCACGAGACCGGGTCTCGTGACAGGCGCCAGCGCGCCTTCCTCGACCAGCGGGGTGAGGGCACCGTCCTCGACCAGCGACCTCAGGCGACGGAGGAGCGGAACCCCCGCAGCCGGAGGCTGTTGGTCACGACGAACACGCTGGAGAACGCCATCGCGGCGCCGGCGAGCATCGGGTTGAGGAGGCCGGCGGCGGCGAGGGGGAGCGCGGCGACGTTGTAGGCGAAGGCCCAGAAGAGGTTGCCCTTGATCGTGCCCAGCGTGCGGCGCGAGAGCCGGATGGCGTCGACGGCGACGAGCAGGTCGCCGCGCACGAGGGTCAGGTCGCCGGCCTCGATGGCCACGTCGGTGCCGGTGCCCATCGACAGCCCGAGGTCGGCCTGCGCGAGGGCGGCGGCGTCGTTCACCCCGTCGCCCACCATCGCGACGACCTTGCCGGCCGCCTGGAGCCGCTGCACCTCGGCGACCTTGTCCGCGGGGAGCACGTCGGCCACGACCGTCCCGATGCCGACCTGCTCGGCGACCTGGCGGGCGGCGGCCTCGTTGTCGCCGGTGAGCAGGATCGGGGTCAGGCCGAGGTCGCGCAGCGCGGCGACGGCCCGCGCGGACGTCGGCTTCACGGTGTCCCCGACGACGATGACGCCCCTCGCCCGCCCGTCCCAGCCGACGGCGACGGCCGTGCGGCCCTCGGCCTGCGCGCGCTGGACGGCGGCGTCCAGCGACGGCGGGAGGTGCTGCGCCCAGTCGGCCAGCAGGCTCGGCCGGCCGACGACGACCGCGTGACCCTCGACGACGCCCTGGACGCCCAGGCCCTCGCGGTTCGCGAAGTCCTCGACGACCGGCAGCTGGGGACGTGGCGGACGGTTCCCGGGCTCGGTCACGTGCGCGGCGTCCTCGGACACCCCGGCCGACACGCCGGCGGCGGCGATCGCGCGGCCGATCGGGTGCTCGGACGCCGACTCGAGCGCGGCTGCGAGGCGTCGTACGTCGTCGACGGACTCGCCCTCGGCGACCACCACGTCGTGGACGGTCATCTCGCCGGTGGTCACGGTGCCGGTCTTGTCGAGAACGATCGTGTCCACGCGCCGGGTCGACTCGAGGACCTCGGGGCCCTTGATGAGGATGCCGAGCTGGGCGCCGCGGCCGGTGCCGACCATCAGCGCCGTCGGCGTCGCCAGGCCGAGGGCGCAGGGGCAGGCGATGATCAGGACGGCGACCGCGGCGGTGAAGGCCGCCGTGGCGCCCGCCCCGGCGCCGAGCCAGAAGCCCAGGGTCGCGACGGACAGGCCGATGACGATCGGCACGAAGACGCCGGACACGCGGTCGGCGAGGCGCTGCACCTCGGCCTTGCCGTTCTGCGCGTCCTCGACCAGTCGGGCCATCTGCGCGAGCTGCGTGTCGGCGCCGACGCGGGTGGCGCGGACGACGAGCCGGCCGCCCGCGTTGACGGTGGCGCCCACGACGGCGTCGCCGGGCTTGACCTCCACCGGCACCGACTCGCCGGTGAGCATCGAGGCGTCGACCGCCGAGCTGCCCTCGACGACCTCGCCGTCGGTGGCGACCTTCTCACCGGGGCGTACGACGAACAGGTCGCCCACCGCGAGCTGGTCGACGGGGATCCGGGTCTCGTGCCCGTCGCGCAGCACCGCCACGTCGCGGACGCCGAGCTCGAGCAGTGCCCGGAGCGCCGCGCCCGCACGCCGCTTGGAGCGGTGCTCCAGCCAGCGTCCGGCGAGGAGGAACGTCGTCACCCCGGCCGCGGCCTCGAGGTAGATGTTGGCCGCGCCGTCGGTGCGGTCGATCGAGATCCGGAACGGGTGGGTCATCCCGGGCTCGCCGGCGGTGCCGAGGAACAGCGCCCACAGCGACCAGCCGAACGCCGCCAGGACGCCGACCGACACGAGCGTGTCCATCGTCGTCGCGCCGTGGCGCAGGTTGGTCCACGCCGCGCGGTGGAAGGGCCACGCGCCCCACACCACGACGGGGGCGGCCAGGGCGAGCGAGGCCCACTGCCAGTAGGTGAACTGCCAGGCCGGGACCATCGCCATCGCGACGACCGGGATGCTGAGGGCGGTGCTCACGAGCAGCCGCTGCAGCAGCGGGTCGCGTTCCGGCTCGGCGGCGGCGACCTCGTCGGGCGGCGTCGGCAGCGCGGCGGCGTAGCCCGCGGCCTCGACGGTCCGCAGCAGGTCGTCGGTGGAGACGGTGGCGGGGAAGGAGACCTTCGCCTTCTCGGTGGCGTAGTTGACGGTGGCCGAGACGCCGTCGAGCTTGTTGAGCTTGCGCTCGATGCGGTTGGCGCACGACGCGCACGTCATGCCGGTGATCGCCAGCTCGACGTCGCCCAGGGGCTGGACCTCAGTGGTCATGGTCGCCTCCCTCGGCGTGGTCGGAGCCGTCGGCGGCGTCGCTCGACGGCGCTCCGCCCGACGCGACGGTGAACGCCGCCGTGTGCACCTGGCCGCGGTGCTGGAAGTCCAGGAACAGGCGGTACGTCGCCGGCTCGGGGAACGCCGTCGCGAAGTCGACGCCCGGACCGGGCGGCCCCTCCTCCGGGTGGACGTGGAGGTAACCCAGGTCGCCGGCACGCATGGCGACGAGGTGGCCGTAGGCGCCGAGGTAGGGCTCGAGGTCGGTGACCGGCTCGCCGTCGAGCTCGACGCGCGTCGTCAGGACGGTCGACGCCCCCGGCGCGGTGTCGCCCTCCAGCGTGACGGTGTAGGTGCCGGCGTCGGTCCCGACCGTCGCGACCCGGTCGTCGGCGGGCAGGGCCGCGGGCGTGAAGTCGCCGGCGACCGACACGTCGTCGGCCAGGGTGATGCCCTCCCAGCCCGCGGGCACGAGGTCGGCGACCACGCGCCAGACACCAGGCGTGAGCCGCACGTCCACCGACCAGGTGCCGGTGCTGCGGTCGAGGCGTGGGTGCACGTGCTGGAAGCCGGTCAGGTCACGGCGTACGACGATGAGGTGCAGGTCCTTCTCGTGCTCGCGCGTGTAGTCGAGCAGGGGACGCCCGCTGGAGGTGAAGACCTGGAAGTCGAGGCGGGTGCGCCCGGCGGCCGGCGTACGGTCGGCGAGCGCGAGGGCGAAGCCGTCGGCGCGGGCCGTGAGCCCGGTCGCCTCCGCGACGGCGGAGGAGTGGTCGTCGTGCGACCCGCTCTCGTCGCCGCCATCGCCTCCGTGGGTCGCGGCGCCCTCGTGCGCGACGGGCTGGGTGTCGACCGGGCCGACGAGCCGTCCGCCGCCCCACGCCAGGACGAACGCGACGGCCAGGGCCGACACGAACGCGAGGACACGCAGCGGCGTGCTCATGGTCGGGCTCCTCTCCTGGTGGAACGGCTTGTCAGACGACCGCGTAGCCGGCCTCCTCGACGGCGGCGCGGACGGCCGACGCGTCGAGGGGGGTCGCGCTGGTGACGGTGACGGCGCCGGTCTCGACGACGACGTCGACGTCCTCGACGCCCGCGATCTCGGAGATCTCCTCGGTGACCGATGCGGCGCAGTGGCCGCAGGTCATGCCGGTGACGGTGTAGGTGGTGGTCTCGCTCATGGGGTGCTCCTGGGAACGGAAAGAGGGAACGGGGGAAGGGGGTCAGGACTTCACGAGGCGGGCGATGGCCTCGGAGGCCTCCTTGAGCTTCAGCTCCTGCTCCTCGCCGCCCTGGCGTGCGGCGTCGACGAGGCAGTGGGCCATGTGGTCGTCGAGCAGCGAGAGCGCGAGCGCCTGGAGGGCCTTCGTCGCCGCGGACACCTGGGTGAGGATGTCGATGCAGTACTTCTCCTCCTCGACCATCCGCTGGATGCCGCGGACCTGCCCCTCGATCCGGCGGAGGCGCTTGAGGTGCGCCTGGACGGCTTCGTCGTTGCCCTCGAGGTGGCCGTGCTGATCGCTCATGGGTGCAAAGATACCCCTAGGGGGTATCCGGATCAAGCCGAGGCCCACCCGAGAGGGTGTAAATGGTCGTGCTGGCACCACCCGTGCGCATGAGTCGCACCCCTCCGGGCTACTGTCGCCGGTGACGGTCGGGGGGTCGTCGGGAGATGGATGTTCCGTCTCTCCGAGACGATCCCTAGGACGACCAGATGATGAGCATGGACATCCGTGTCGCGCTGCTGGGCGGCGACGAGCTCGTGAGGCGTGGCCTCGACAGCATGCTGAAGACGCTCGGCGGCTTCGAGCTCGGGACGATCAAGGACCGCTCGCGCCTGCCCATCGACATCGCGCTGGTCGAGACGTTCGGGACGGCGCGGGGGGACACCACGCTGCAGCGGGCGGTCAGCGACCCGCACATCCGCCGGGTCGCGGTCTACACCTGGAACCACCAGCCCGGCCTGGCCCACGAGCCGCTCGGCAACGGTGTCACCGGCTACCTGGCCAAGAGCCTCAACGCCCAGCAGCTCGGTCGCGCCCTGCGAGCGATCCACCTCGGCGAGACCGTCGTCGCCCCGCTCCTGCCGGTGCTGCCGACCAAGGACCTGCGCTCGACCACCCAGATCGACTTCCTCACCGCCCGGGAGCGCGAGACCCTCGCCCACATCGCCACCGGCAAGAGCAACGACGACATCGCGCGACAGATGCAGATCTCGCTCAACTCCGTGAAGTCCTACATCCGCAGCGCCTACCGCAAGACCGGCGTCCAGAGCCGCAGCCAGGCGGTGCTCTGGGCCGTCTCGCACGGTCTGGCGGCGGAGGCCTTCGAGCGCGTCTGACCCCTTCGGCTACCCGGCGTTCGCCGGCGCCGGGGCCGCGGGACGTACGCCTGACGCGCTCGGCCACTCGCCGCGGCTGATCAGCACCTCCCGCAGCAGGTCGGGGCGGTCCGTGATGACGCCGTCGACGCCCATGTCGAGCAGCGCCCGCATCGTGGCCGGGTCGTCGACCGTCCACACGACCACCCGGATGCCGAGCTCGTGGGCGCGCCGGATCACCCGCTCGGAGTGCACGGGGAGCCGTCCGAGCCGGATCGGCACGTGCGCGAACGCGCCGCCCGCGAGGACGTCGGCCCGCAGTCCTGGAGGGCGTACGCCGCCGCGCGAGCAGGCGATGAGCGTGGTGAGCGAGCGCCAGCCGAGCGCCGTCGTCACGCCGGGCGCCTCGTCGCGGAGACGGTCCAGCCAGCGGGACCACGCCCCCGCCACGAGGACCCGTTCCGCCCACCCGGGGTTGGCCCGCAGCAGCCGTGCCATCGCCCCGATCGACGCCTCGTCCTTGAGGTCGATCGCGAACCTCGCGGCCGGGAAGGACGCCATGGCCTCGACCAGCGTCGGGATCCGGTCGGTGCCCCCGACGCGCAGCCGGCGCAGGTCGGCCAGGTCCAGGTCGGCGACGCGTCCCGGATGAGCGGTGACCCGGCGGAGCGTGGGGTCGTGGAAGCACACGACGTGGCCGTCGCGGGTGGTGCGGACGTCGGTCTCGAGATGGGTCAGGCCCAGCGCGGTGGCCCGCCCGAAGGCGGCGAGCGTGTTCTCGGGGGCGAGCCCCATGCCGCCGCGGTGGGCGATGGCGAGCGGTCCGGTGTGGTCGCCGTAGCTGGTCACGCGCCCAGCATGTGCCGGTCCGTGGACCCTGTCGCGCCGGGAGGCCGCGTGCGGGCGAGTGTTCACCGAGGCTTCGCACCCGCGCCCGGAGGACGTCGTACGACGTCCCCCGGGCGCTCACTCCGTGGGTGGGATCAGGTGCGGTAGCCGCCGAGCAGCTCGGCCAGGCGCAGGTGCGGCTGTGCCTCGTCCTTGAGGCCCTTGCGCTGCAGGGCGCGGCCGACCAGGAGGTGGGCGTAGGGCTCGTTGGGGTCGTGCTCGAGCAGCTCGGTCGCGACCCGGATGGTGCCGTCGAGCTGGGCCGAGTGGAACAGCGAGCGCGCCAGCAGCAGGCGTACGTCGGTGAGCTCGTGCCGCACGTCACCGGGGTCGTCGAGCAGCTCGGCCAGCAGGACCGCCGCCTCGCGGTAGGCGCGCTCCTCGAAGAGCGCCTGGGCACGCAGCCAGCGGTCGTGGGTGGTGTCCTCGAGCAGCCCCGCGTGTCCGCGCAGCAGGTCCTCGAAGGGCGTGAAGTCGGTCATCGTCGCTCCTCTCGCGTGCCAGATGTCAGCGCATGACATCGATGGTGCCTCGCCCAACGTCCCGGACGTGGGAGGCATTCCACGGGCGCGGCGCCGACGCGGAATACTGGGCGAGGCAGTCCCGTTGGAGGTGGTACAAACTTCAACCAATCGCAGGAGGACCCCATGCAGTTCGGCATCTTCAGCGTCGGTGACGTCACGACGGACCCGACCGACGGACGTACCCCGTCCGAGGCCGAGCGCATCTCGGCGATGACGCAGTACGCCCTCAAGGCCGAGGAGGTGGGCCTCGACGTCTTCGCGACGGGCGAGCACCACAACCCGCCGTTCGTCGTGTCGTCCCCGACCACCCACCTCGGCTTCATCGCCGCGCAGACCCAGAAGCTGCTGCTCTCCACGAGCACGACGCTGATCACCACCAACGACCCGGTGAAGATCGCCGAGGACTACGCGTTCCTGCAGCACCTGTCCGGCGGTCGCGTCGACCTGATGATGGGCCGCGGCAACACCGGCCCGGTCTACCCGTGGTTCGGCAAGGACATCCGCGACGGCATCAAGCTCGCGGTCGAGAACTACCACCTGCTGCGCAAGCTCTGGCGCGAGCCGGTCGTCAACTGGCAGGGCCAGTTCCGCACGCCGCTGCAGGGCTACACCTCGACGCCCGCGCCGCTCGACGGCACGCCGCCCTTCGTGTGGCACGGGTCGATCCGCAGCACCGAGATCGCCGAGCAGGCGGCCTACTACGGTGACGGCTTCTTCCACAACCACATCTTCTGGAACAAGGAGCACACCGAGCAGATGGTGAAGCTCTACCGCCGCCGCTTCGAGCACTACGGCCACGGCGCCGCCGATCAGGCCTACGTCGGTCTGGGCGGCCAGGCCTTCATGGCCTCCACCGAGGCCGAGGCCAAGCGCGTCTTCCGGCCCTACTTCGACAACGCCCCGGTCTACGGCCACGGGCCGTCGATGGAGGACTTCACCGAGATGACGCCGCTGACCGTCGGCACCCCCGAGCAGGTCATCGAGCGCACCCTCGGCTTCGCCGACTACGTGGGCGACTACCAGCGGCAGCTGTTCCTCATGGACCACGCCGGCCTGCCCACCTCGCTGGTGCTCGAGCAGATCGAGATGCTCGGGACCGAGGTCGTGCCGGTGCTGCGCACGGAGTTCGAGCGCCGTCGCCCGGCCCACGTGCCCAGCGACCCACCCACCCACGCGTCCCTCGTGGCGGCCGGCCCCGACGCCCCGCACCACCTCGTCGAGCCCGCCCGGGCCCGCGCGGAGGAGCTCGCCCAGCAGGCCGAGGCCGTGTCGGTCGAGGCGCAGGCATGAGCGAGCGGAGCGAGCGAATGATTCAACACAGTGCCCCTTGTGCCTCGTGCGCGCACGGAGCGAAGCGAGTACGCGCATGAGCAATCGCATCGTCGTGGTGACGGCGGGGCTGACCGTCCCGTCGTCCACCCGGCTCCTGGCCGACCAGCTCGCCGAGGCGACGACCACGCAGGTCACCGCCCGCGGCGAGTCCGCGGAGACCGAGTTCATCGAGCTGCGCGAGGTGGCCGGCGAGCTGGCCACCTTCATGGTCACCGGTGGCATCCCGACGCCGCGGCTGACCGAGCTGCGCGAGCAGGTCGCCGCGGCCGACGGGCTGATCGTGGTCACGCCGGTCTTCAACGGCAGCTACAGCGGGCTGTTCAAGATGTTCTTCGACGCCCTCGACAAGGACTCGCTGGCCGGTACGCCGGTGCTGATCGCCGCGGCCGCCGGCAGTGCCCGGCACTCGCTGGTCCTCGACCACGCGCTGCGGCCGCTGTTCGCCTACCTCCGCGCGGTCGTCGTACCCACCGGCATCTTCGCCGCGACCGAGGACTTCGGCAGCCACGGCCTCTCCGACCGGATCACCCGCGCCGCGGCCGAGCTCGCCGCGCTGGTGCTCAGCCAGGGCGGCTACGGCGTCGGCGGGTTCGCGCCCGACCTCGCGGCGCGCCCGCGGCGTACGTCCGGCACGCAGGTCGCGGCCGACGTGACGCCGTTCGGCGACCTGCTCCGGGGACACGCCGGCACCGAGTGAGACCGGGCGGGATCCTGGAGGCGTCGGGTCCGCGGCCCACGGGTCCCTCGGGGTGAGCCGGGCTGCCGAGGCACGCGCCTAGCGTCGAGGACGACCTCCTCGGACTCCCGCATGACCTCTCGGAAGGACGTGCCCATGGCACGCAGGACGACCACGTCGCAGGACCGGACCGGCGAGGGCGGCGAGCTCCACCAGGCGCCGACCAGGGGCCAGGTGATGACCACCGCCCAGGGCGTCCCGATGGGCGACGACCAGAACTCGCTGCGGGCCGGTGAGCGGGGACCGACCCTGCTCGAGGACTTCGCGATGCGGGAGAAGATCTTCCACTTCGACCACGAGCGGATCCCGGAGCGGGTCGTCCACGCCCGCGGCTACGGCGCGCACGGCTACCTCGAGTGCCTCGACCCGGTCACCGACCTGACTCGGGCGGCGCCGTTCGCACGGAAGGGCAAGCGCACGGAGGCGTTCGTCCGCTTCTCCACCGTCGCCGGCAACCTCGGGTCCTTCGACCTCGCCCGCGACGTGCGCGGCTTCGCGGTGAAGCTCTACACCGACGAGGGCAACTGGGACATCGTCGGCAACAACATCCCGGTCTTCTTCATCCAGGACGCGATGAAGTTCCCCGACCTCGTCCACGCGGTCAAGGAGGAGCAGGACCGCGGCTGGCCGCAGGCACAGAGCGCCCACGACACCTTCTGGGACTTCATCTCCCTGATGCCGGAGTCGACCCACATGACCCTGTGGCAGATGTCGGACCGGGCCATCCCGCGCTCGTTCCGCTTCATGGAGGGCTTCGGCGTCCACACCTTCCGCTTCGTCAACGCCGCCGGCGAGTCGACGTTCGTGAAGTTCCACTGGAAGCCGCGGCAGGGCCTGCAGTCGGTGGTGTGGAACGAGGCGGTCAAGATCAACGGCGCCGACCCAGACTTCCACCGGCGCGACCTCTACGCCGCGATCGAGGCCGGCGACTTCCCCCAGTGGGACCTCGGCGTGCAGGTCTTCGACGAGGCGTTCGCCGAGGAGTTCGAGTTCGACGTCCTCGACGCGACCAAGATCATCCCGGAGGAGCAGGTGCCGGTGCGCACCATCGCGCGGCTGACCCTGGACCGGGTGGCCAGCAACGTCTTCGCGGAGACCGAGCAGGTCGCCTTCTGCACGCAGAACGTCGTGCCGGGCATCGACTTCAGTGACGACCCGCTGCTCCAGGGCCGCAACTTCTCCTACCTCGACACCCAGCTCAAGCGGCTCGGCAGCCCCAACTTCACGCAGATCCCGATCAACGCGCCGCGCTGCCCGGTCGCGCACTTCCAGCGCGACGGCCACATGCAGATGTCGCGTCAGGAGGGGCGCGCCAACTACGAGCCCAACTCCCTCGGCGGCGACGACCGGGGCCCGCGCGCCGACGTCGACAACGGCTTCACCACCGTGCCGCGCGAGGAGGGCGGGCAGGTGCGTCGCGTCCGCTCGGAGACCTTCGCCGACCACTACAGCCAGGCGCGCCAGTTCTGGATCAGCCAGACCGACGTCGAGCAGCGGCACATCGTCGCGGCGTACGCCTTCGAGCTCGGCAAGTGCGAGCTGCCGGCCATCCGCACCCGCATGCTCGGCAACCTGCGCAACGTCCACGAGGACCTCGCGAAGGGAGTCGCCGACGAGCTGGGCATGCCGCTGCCGGAGGCGAACCCGGCGGCCGTCGAGCCGCGTACCGACCTGCCCGAGTCGGCCGCGCTCAGCATCCTGCTCAACGGCCCGGACTCGTTCGCCGGCCGCAAGCTGGGCGTGCTCGTGACCGCCGGGTCCGACGGCGCGCTGGTCAAGGCGCTCGAGGACGCGTTCACGGCGGCCGGCGCCCTCGTCGAGTACGTCGCTCCTGCCGCCGGCCCGCTGAAGCTCAAGGGCGGGCGGAAGCTGGTCCCCGACCACGCGGTCGTCGGTGCGCCGTCGGTGCTGTTCGACGCGGTGGCGGTCGTGCCCTCCGCCGACGGCGCGCAGCAGCTCGCGGCGCGCAAGACGGCCCGCGACTTCGTCGACGACGCGTTCGCCCACCAGAAGTTCCTCGGGTGGTCGCCCGACGCGCAGGCGCTCCTCGATGCTGCGGGCGTGACGCCGGACGACGGCTGCCCGGAGCTCACGGCCGCCTCGGTGACCGACTTCCTCGAGCTGTGTGCGGCGCTGCGCCACTGGGAACGACCCGTCCAGGACTGACGGACGCGATCGGCGTGCCCACGTGGACCCACCCCTGGGGCGGTAACCGGCTGTGACACCGCCCCTCGGGTGTGCTGGGCGGCCGGGACGGGTGGTTACGTCGAGTGTTCGGCACAACCGAGACCCACCACCTGGGAGGGAACCATGAGTGACACAGTGTGGAGCTACCGCGACACCACGTGGAGCCAGGACAAGGACCTCATCGGCTACGACGTCGAGGCGACCGACGGGTCGATCGGCAAGATCGACGAGGCCAGCAACGAAGCCAGTGGACAGTGGCTGGTCGTGGACACCGGCTTCTGGATCTTCGGCAAGAAGCGGCTCGTCCCGGCCGGCGCCGTCACCGGCATCGACCACGAGGGCAAGACCGTGATGGTCAACCTCAGCAAGGACCAGATCAAGTCCGCCCCCGACTACGACAAGGACGACTGGAACGACGACTCCCGCGGTCGTCACACGGACTACTACACGCCGTACTCCAGCCGCTGACCCCAGCGCACCCCCGCGCCGACGCCCCGGACGACACGCTCGTCCGGGGCGTCGCGTGCCCCGTCGCGCGTCTTCCCCGGCCCGCGCGGCGTCACTAGGTTGGGTGGTGCACCCAGATCCCCCACCAGGAGGCGAGCGCGATGCCCGTCCTGCTCAACCCGTACCTCAACTTCCCCGACGGCAAGGCCCGTGAGGCGCTGGAGTTCTACGCCTCCGTGCTCGGCGGGGAGCCGTCCATCATGACCTTCGGTGACATGGGCACCGAAGGACCCCTCGCCGAGCAGGTGATGCACGGCCAGCTCGAGACGCCCGACGGGTTCACGCTGATGGGCGCCGACGCGCCGCCCGAGTTCGTGCAGGTCACCTTCGGCGACAACGTCTCGGTCAGCATCGCCGGAGACGACGACGAGAGGATGAGGCGCTGGTTCGACGAGCTCAGCGAGGGTGCCCAGGCCGTCACCACGCCGCTCGACAAGCAGCCCTGGGGTGACGTCTTCGGGTCCTTCAAGGACCGCTACGGCATCAGCTGGCTGTTCAACATCGCCGGCGACGCCGCGTCCTGACGCGTGCCCGACCTCGTCGCCGCGCACCCCGAGGGGCTCCCGCCCGAGCTCGTCGCCGTCCACGGCCAGGACGTCCGCGAGTGCCGTCGGCTCTGGGACGTGGCGCGCACCCGCTGACCGCCGGTCAGGCCGCGGCCCTACCCGGCCCCTCGATTCGCCCGTCCGTGTCGGCGTCGGGTGGTTTGATGGCCGCGCCATGACCCGATGGACCGCCAGCCAGGTGAGCGAGGTCGCGCCTGACGCGGCCTCGTTGGCGGCCGCGCGCAAGCTAGCCGTCCCCGGGCCGTGGCGCGAGACCGGCTGCAGCGAGGTGCTCGTGTGGGGCCAGTGCCAGGGCAGCGGCAAGACGCCCTACCAGGTGAGCGTCGACCTCGTCGGTCCCGCCTACCGGTGCGCGTGCCCGAGCCGGAAGTTCCCCTGCAAGCACGCCCTCGCCCTGCTGATGCTCTGGGCCGAGGGCGTGATCGACGAGTCCGGCCAAGTCGCGGCGTTCGCCGAGGAGTGGGCCACCCAGCGCGCCGAGCGCGCGGCCGGACCCTCCCGCGCCGCCACCGACAGCGCCCCTGACCCTGCGGCCCGGGCCAAGCGCCTCGAGCAGCGGCTGGGCCGGATGGACGCCGGCGTCGAGGACTTCCGGCTCTGGCTCGCCGACCTCGTCCGCGGCGGTCTCGCGGCCGCCCGCACCCAGCCCTACTCCTACTGGGACACCGCAGCCGCCCGCCTCGTCGACGCGCAGCTGCCCGCGCTGGCGGAGCGGGTCCGCGAGGCGGGGTCGCAGGTGCACGCCCGCCGCGAGTGGGCGGCGTACCTCCTCTCGGAGGTCGGGCGCTGGTGGACCATCACGAGCGCGTGGCAGGCACGCGAGCACCTCGACGACGTCGACCTGGCAGAGGTCCGCGTCGCCGTGGGGTGGGCCCAGTCGAGTGAGGAGGTGCGCGACAACGACGTGCGACCCGGGCCGTGGACGGTCCTCGGAGCCGTCCGCACCGACGACGGGAGGCTCCAGCAGCAGCGCACGTGGCTGGCCCACGACGAGGGCGAGGTGGTCGCCGTCCTCGACTTCGCCGGCTACGGCCAGGCCCTCGCCGTCCCCCAGCTCAGCGGCGCCCGGCTCGACGTCGACGTCGCCCGCTACCCCGGCGCCGCACCGCGCCGGGCGCTCTTCCGGGACCCGCCCACGGGTGCCGTTCCGGTCACCGCGCTGCCGGGCCGCACCAGCCTGGCCGAGGTGCACGCCGCCGCCGCGCGACGCCTCGGCCGGACGCCGTGGGGCGAGCGTCACCCCGCGCCGCTCGCCGACGTGCGGGTCGTGCCGGACGGTGAGCGGTGGCGGGTCAGCGACGGCACCGGGTCGTTGCCGGTGGCGGACGGGTCGCCCGTCTGGACCCTGCTCGCGGTCAGCGGCGGGGAGCCCGTGGACGTGTTCGGAGAGGTCGAGTCAGGCACGTTCCGCCCGCTCGCGGTGTGGCTGGACGACGGGGTGATGGGCCTGTGAGCACGGTCGACCAGTGGCTGACCGACGTGGCCACCGCCGCCCTCGTGGGCAGCGCCCGGCGCGAGCCACCACCCGCTCCGGACGTCCTCGCCCTCGACGCGAGCGACGCGTCCGCGGAGCACCGTCTGCTCGCCAGCGCCGCGGTCGCCGACGCCCTCACCCGGGCCGGTGCGCCGCTGCCGCCGGCCAGCGACGTGGTGCTGGCCGCCCCCGCGGAGGTGCGCCCGCCGACGACCGACCGCGCCACCCAGCTGCTCTCCCTGCTGCTCACCCAGTCCCCGGTCTCGCGGCAGGCGCGCGACGAGCTGGTCGTGGAGTGGCTCCGGCTCGCCGAGGCGGCAGGCCAGCGCGTGCCGTGGTACCTGCTGCCCGTCCTGCTCGGCTTCGCCGCCGGCCGCCGCCGCGTGGCCACGGCCCTCGGCGACCAGCTCGGCGAGCGCGGGTGCTGGCTCGTCAACCTCAACGAGGCGTGGTCGGACCTCCTCAACGACCCGGACGAGTCGCGGGTCGCGGTCGAGGTCGACTGGCTCGAGGCGTGGCCGACGATGTCGAGCGCGGAGGCCGTGACGGCGTTCGCCCTCGGTCGGCGGGCCGATCCGGCTGCCGCCCGCGAGCTGCTCGAGGCGCAGTGGTCGACGGTGTCGGCCAAGGTGCGGGCCGACGCCGTCCGTGCTCTCGGCCCGGGCCTCTCAGCGGCCGACGAGCCGCTGCTCGAGCGGGCGCTCGACGACCGGGCCAAGTCCGTCCGCGAGGCGGCCGCCGCGATGCTCGACCGCCTGCCCGGGAGCGCGCGCGCCGCTCGGATGGCGGAGCGGCTCCGACGGCTGGTGCGGGTGCGGGGGACGCTCGTGCGCCACCTCGAGGTCGAGGTGCCCGACGCCCCCGACGAGGCGGCGGTGCGCGACGGCCTGACCGCACCCGCCAAGGGGGTCCACCCCCCGCCCACCGTCTGGCTGTCCCAGGTCGTGCGGGGAGCGCCGCTCTCCACGTGGACGGACATCACCGGTCGCGGCCCGACCGCCACCCTCAAGATGGTGCGCGACGCCGACGTGCTGGCCTGGCTCACCGAGGCCGTCCTGGACCGCCGCGACACCGAGTGGGCCGTCGCGTGCGTCGACCACGGCATCCCCGACCACCGGCTGCTGTGGCTGCTCCCCGAGGATCGACGGGCCAGGCTGCTGACCGACTGGGTGAGCCAGCGCACCGGCGGGCGCGACCTGCGCCAGCTGTTGACCGAGGCGCCGCGACCCTGGCCCGACGACCTGGGTCGCGCCGTGCTGGAGCGGATCCAGGGCGAGAAGGCCGACCGGTCGCTCGGCTACGCCGCCGCTCCGCTCCTGCCGGTGGCACTGGGCGCCGCGCTGGCGCCCGAGATCAACGCCGCCCTCTCCCGCCTGCCCGAGGACGCTGCCCACCTGCGCCGCGCCCTGACCGAGACCCTGCAGCTCCACGCGTTCCGCACGTCCCTGACGGAGGCCTTCAGATGACCACCACGCAGCCCACGCCCGACGTGCTCCGCCGGCACGCCGAGGACGCCCATGCCGACGAGCTGGCGGCCCTGGCGGCGGTCGACGACCGGCCGCGGCCGCCCTCGTGGCACCTCTCGCCCTGGGCGGTGGCGACGTACGTCCTCGGTGGTGAGCTGCCCGACGGCACCGCGATCACGCCGAAGTACGTCGGCCAGCGCCGGCTGATCGAGGTGGCGATCTCCTCGCTGGCCACCGATCGGGCGCTGCTCCTGCTCGGCGTGCCCGGCACCGCCAAGTCGTGGCTCGGCGAGCACCTCGCCGCCGCGATCAGTGGCCGCTCGACCCTGGTCGTGCAGGGCACGGCCGGCACCCAGGAGGAGGCGCTGCGCTACGGCTGGAACTACGCCCGCCTGCTCGCCGAGGGCCCCTCCCGGGAGGCCCTGGTGCCCGGCCCGGTGATGCGCGCGATGGAGACCGGTGCGATCGCACGCGTGGAGGAGCTCACCCGCATCCCGTCCGACGTGCAGGACTCGCTCATCAGCATCCTCTCGGAGAAGACGCTGCCGGTGCCCGAGCTCGACGAGGAGGTCCAGGCCAGGCCCGGCTTCAACCTCATCGCCACCGCCAACAACCGCGACAAGGGGGTGAACGACCTGTCCTCCGCGCTGCGCCGCCGCTTCAACACCGTCGTGCTGCCCCTGCCGGACTCCCTCGAGCAGGAGGTCGAGATCGTCCGGACCCGGGTGGCCGCGCTCGGTGCGTCGCTCGAGCTCCCGGCCGACCTGGCGTCGCTGTCGGAGATCCACCGCGTCGTCACCGTCATGCGCGAGCTCCGCAGCGGCGTCACCGCCGACCAGCGCACGACCATCAAGTCGCCCAGCGCGACGCTGTCCACCGCCGAGGCGATCTCGGTGATGACCAACGGGCTCGCGCTGGCGGCACACTTCGGCGACGGCACGGTGCGGGCCGAGGACGTCGCCGGCGGCCTCATCGGCGCCGTCGTGAAGGACCCCGTGCAGGACCGGCTCGTGTGGCAGGAGTACCTCGAGACGGTCATGCGCAACCGCCGCGAGTGGAGCGACCTCTACCGCGCCTGCCGCGACCTGGGCTGAGCAGGCGCCCATGCCCGTCGACGTCTACGGCGTACGCCACCACGGCCCCGGCTCGGCCCGGGCCGTGCGTGCTGCGCTCGAGGAGCAGCCGCCCGACCTCGTCCTGATCGAGGGCTGCCCGGAGCTCGACGCGATCGTCGACCTGCTGGGCGAGGTCGACATGGTGCCGCCCGTTGCCGGGCTGGTGTACGCCGTCGAGGAGCCCCGGCAGGCGA
This sequence comes from Nocardioides sp. GCM10028917, assembly GCF_042666175.1. NCBI lineage: Bacteria > Bacillati > Actinomycetota > Actinomycetes > Propionibacteriales > Nocardioidaceae > Nocardioides > Nocardioides sp. GCM10028917. The sequence goes on along the minus strand of NZ_JBHTFL010000007.1, from coordinate 709,575 downwards.
CGTTCTACCCGCTCGCCCACTTCTCGCCGGAGTGGGTCGCGGCACGCTGGGCGCTGGCGCACGGCGCACCGGTGCGGTTCCTCGACCTCCCGGCGACCCACGCCTTCGCGCTGGCGCAGGAGGTGGCGGCCGCGCCCGAGCCGGCCGAGGACCGCGACGAGGAGGCCGAGCCCGTCGAGGAGCCGCCGGTCCCCTCTGAGCGCCTCGACCCGATCGGCACGCTCGCCGCGACGGCCGGGTACGACGACGCCGAGCGATGGTGGGAGGACGCCGTCGAGCAGCGGCACGGATCGCCGGCCGAGCGCTTCGCCGCGATCAGGGAGGCGATGGCCGCGGTCCGGTCCGCCGACACCCGCGCCCACGACGATCCGGAGGTGCGCAGCAACGCCCGCCGCGAGCAGTGGATGCGCAGGGTGCTGCGGGCCGAGATCAAGGCGGCCCCCGAGGCCCGGATCGCGGTGGTGTGCGGGGCCTGGCACGCGCCGGCGCTCGTGCCCGCCGACTTCCCTCCGGCCAGCCGGGACGCCGACCTCATCACCAGGCTGCCCCGCACCAAGGTGGCGGCCGCTTGGACGCCCTGGACCGCGGCCCGGCTCAGCTACGCCTCCGGCTACGGCGCCGGCGTCAGCGCGCCGGGGTGGTACCAGCACCTCTTCGACCACCTGAGCCGTCCCGACCCCGACCCACGCGACCTCGCCACGTCCTGGCTGGTCCGGGTCGCCCGCACCCTGCGCGAGGAACGGCTCGACGCCTCGACCGCATCCGTGGTGGAGGCCGCCCGCCTCGCCGAGACCCTGGCCACCGTCCGCGGCCGGCCGTCCGTCGGGCTGAGCGAGCTCGACGACGCCGCCGAGACGGTGCTGTGCGAGGGGTCCCGGCTGCCGCTCGACCTCGTCCACCGGCGCCTCGTGGTGGGCGAGGCGCTCGGATCCGTGCCGGAGTCGGCGCCGGTCGTCCCGCTCGCCGCCGACCTCACCCGCCAGCAGCGGTCGCTGCGGCTCAAGCCCACGGCGGCCGTCCAGCAGGTCGACCTCGACCTGCGTCGCGAGAGCCAGCTCGCCCGGTCGGTCCTCCTGCACCGCCTCGAGCTGCTCGGTGTGCCGTGGGGCGAGGTCGCCGACACCGGTCGCACGACCGGGACGTTCAAGGAGAGCTGGACGCTGGAGTGGCGACCCGAGCTGGCCGTCGACCTCGTCGAGGCGGGCATCTGGGGCACCACGATCGCCGCCGCCGCGGCGGCCCGGGCCGCCGACCGGGCCGCGCGGTCCGCCGACCTCGCCGAGCTCGCCGCGCTGGTCAGCACCTGCCTCACCGCTGACCTGCCCGAGGGCATCGAGGCGGTCCTCGACGCCCTCGACGCACGGGCCGCGGTCCAGCACGACGTACCCGCGCTGCTCGCCACGGTCGAGCCCCTCGCCCGCACCTGCCGCTACGGCGACGTACGCGGTGCCGACACCGCGCGGGTGCGCACCGTGCTGGCCGCCACGGTCGTCCGCGCCTGCGTCGGCCTCCCGATGGCCTGCGCGAGCCTCGACGACGAGGCGGCCGCCGAGATGGTGACCGCGATCGCTGGCGCGCAGCGGGGTCTCTCCCTGCTCGCCGACCAGGAGCTCGACCCCGTGTGGACGGAGGCGCTCGAGGCGGTGTCCGCGCCCGACCACGTCGCCGGCGGCGTCGCGGGCCGGGCCACCCGCATCCTGCTCGACGCCGGCCGGATCGACGCCGACACCACCGCCCACCGGATGGGCCGCCGACTCTCCCTCGCTGCCTCCGCACCCCAGGCGGCTGCGTGGCTCTCGGGCTTCCTCGCGGGCGACGCGGTGCTGCTCGTCCACGACGCCACCCTGCTCGGGCTGGTCGACACGTGGGTGAGCGAGCTCGACGAGGTGGAGTTCGAGGACCTGCTGCCGCTCGTGCGTCGGACGTTCGCCGACTTCGGTGCCGCCGAGCGCCGCACCATCGGTGAGCAGCTCTCCCGGCTCGGACGGCCCGGCGCCGTCGCGGCGCTGGTGGACAGCGGCATCGACCTCGAGCAGGCCCGACCGGCCCTGCACACCGTGGCCAGGCTCGTCGGCTGGAAGGTGGTGGCGCATGACGGAGCAGCCTGACGGCACCGATCCGACGGGGCAGGCGCCTCGCGACCGGTTGACGAGGTGGCGGCTGATCCTCGGCGGGGAGGAGGCCGACGGCCTCACCGGGCCGGGCGGCGAGGCGGTCGCCCTCGGCGAGGCCGACGGGCGGCGGGACGACGCCCTCTCCGCGCTGTACGACGGTGAGCGCAAGGCCGGCCTCGGCGGGTCCTCGCCCCGGGTGGCGCGCTGGCTCGGCGACATCCGCACCTACTTCCCGTCCTCGGTCGTCCAGGTGATGCAGGGCGACGCGATGGAGCGGCTCGGGCTGCGGCAGATGCTGCTCGAGCCCGAGATGATGCGCGCCGTCCAGCCCGATGTCGGCCTGGTCAGCACGCTGATCGGGCTGGGCCGGGTGATCCCCGAGCACTCCCGCGAGACGGCCCGGGCGGTCGTCCGCCAGGTCACCGACGAGCTGGAGGAGCGGCTGCGGCAGCGCACCGTCCAGGCCGTGACCGGTGCGCTGGACCGGTCCGCGCGGACCCGGCGCCCGCGGATGCGCGACGTCGACTGGCGTCGCACGGTCGCCGCGAACCTCAAGCACTACCTCCCCGAGCACCGCACGGTCGTGCCGGAGCGACTGGTCGGCTACGCCCGCCGCTCCACCCAGGTCGAGCGCGAGATCATCCTCTGCATCGACCAGTCGGGGTCGATGGCGGAGTCGATCGTCTACAGCTCCGTCTTCGGTGCCGTGCTCGCGTCGATCAGGTCGGTGAGCACGCGGCTCGTGGTCTTCGACACCGAGGTGGTCGACCTCAGCGACGAGATCGACGACCCGGTCGACGTGCTGTTCGGCGTCCAGCTCGGCGGCGGCACCGACATCAACCGCGCGCTGGCCTACTGCCAGGGCCGGATCACCCAGCCCGACGACACGGTGCTGGTCCTCATCAGCGACCTCTACGAGGGCGGGATCGCCGAGGAGATGATCAGCCGGGCCAGCGCCGTGGTCGGCTCGGGCGCAACCATGATCGCCCTGCTCGCGCTGAGCGACTCCGGCCAGCCGTCCTTCGACGCCGACCACGCCGCGGCCCTCGCCGAGATCGGCGTGCCGTCCTTCGCGTGCACACCCGACCTCTTCCCCGACCTGATGGCGGCCGCGATCGAGAAGCGCGACATCGGGGAGTGGGCGGCGGCCAACGACGTGGTCACCACCCACGAGACGACGCGTCCGACCTAGACGGCGCTCCGGACCTCCCAGGCCGGGCCCTCGCCGCCGAGCCGGTCGACGAGCCGGCGCCCGACGTGGCCGGCGTTGGCGCGGCGTACGTCCTCGGGCACCTCGGGGAGGTTCTCCTCCCAGTCGAGCAGGCAGGACCCGCGCAGCTGGCCCATCCGGGCCGGGCGTCCGAAGAAGAAGGGGTGGGCGTGGGCGCCGCCGTCGCCGTAGCGGCCGATGTGGCAGCGACCGACGCTGGGCAGCTCCTCGACCGCGGCGGTGATCCGCACCATCAACAGGCCCATCTCGGCGGCCATGTCGTCGGGCAGGTCGGCGATGTCGAAGTGCTCGACCGGCCGCAGGATGAGGGAGACGGGCAGCTTCATGTCGAGGGCGACGAGCAGCCAGCGCTCGTTGCGCCACGCCACCTGCGCCGCACGCTCGGGGGTCATCGGCTGCCGGCAGGAGCAGTCGGCCGGGTCCTCGCCCTCGCGGGGCGGCTCGACGTCCTGCAGCGGCTCGAGCGGCTTGATCCGCAGCCCGTCGAGCTCGAACGGGAAGATGCCCCACCCGGGCATCTCCTCGATGGCCACGGGCAGGCGTCCCTCGGCGTCGGTCGCGGCGGCGACCCGGGCGTGGAACTCTTCAGCAGTCTCGAGGCGGCTCATGGCGCCGAGTCAACCAGCACGCGGCCGTGGACGCGGCGGGCGGAGGTCAGGTCACCAGGGGGACGGCTGGTAGTCCTTGACGAAGCAGCCGAACAGGTCGGTGCCGGCCTCCCCGAGCACGATCGGGTCGTAGACGCGGGCGGCGCCGTCCACGAGGTCGAGCGGGGCGTGCCAGCCCTCGGCCGCGATCCGCAGCTTCTCGTGGTGCGGGCGCTCGTCGGTGATCCAGCCGGTGTCGACGGCGGTCATCAGGATCCCGTCGGTCTCGAACATCTCGCCCGACGACGTACGGGTCATCATGTTCAGCGCGGCCTTGGCCATGTTGGTGTGCGGGTGCCCGGCGCCCTTGTAGCGGCGCGAGAACTGGCCCTCCATGGCGGAGACGTTGACGACGTACGCCCGGCGCGAGGTCGCTGCCGATGCGGCGGCCGCAAGGGCCGGGCGCAGCCGGGAGACCAGCAGGAACGGCGCGATCGAGTTGCACAGCTGCACCTCGAGCAGCTCCAGCGGGTCGACCTCGCCGACGGTCTGGGTCCACGAGTTGTTGGTCTGCACGTCGGGCAGCAGCCCGCCGGCGTCGACGGCGGTGCCCGCAAGGTGCGCGTCGAGGGAGGCGTGCCCGGCCTTGAGCGCGAGCGCGGTGAGGGTCGCGGCGTTGTGGACGGCCATCGCGTGCTCCGCCGACTCACCCTCGTGGTGGGCGACCGGGGTCGGCGCGAGGGCGCCGGCGATCGCGGCTGGGTGGGCCTCGGAGATGTGGTCGAACGTCACCAGCTCCGGGACCGAGTCCTCCGGCAGCGGCAGCGACTCGGCCTCGACCAGCGGGGCGTACGCGCCCGGCGAGCGTCGTACGGTCTGGCACGCGTTGTTGATGAGGATGTCGAGCTGGCCGGCCGCTGCGACGTCGTCGGCGAGGGAGATGACCTGCGTGGGGTCGCGCAGGTCGATGCCGACCACCTTGAGCCGGTGGATCCACTCGTCGCTGTCGGGCAGCGAGCTGAAGCGGCGCACCGCGTCCTTGGGGAAGCGGGTGGTGATGGTGGTGTGGGCGCCGTCGCGGAGCAGCCGGAGCGCGATGTACATGCCGATCTTCGCGCGCCCGCCGGTGAGCAGCGCCCGCTTGCCCGTGAGGTCGGTGCGCTGGTCGCGCTTGGTGTGGCTCATCGCCGCGCACGAGGGGCAGAGCCAGTGGTAGAACGCGTCGACCAGCGTGAAGTCCTGCTTGCAGATGTAGCAGCCGCGGGGGACGAGGAGCTCGCCTGCGAACGCCCCGGCCGCGGTGGAGACCAGCGGGATGCCCGCGGTCTCGTCGTCGATGCGCATCGGCGACCCGGTCGCCGTCCGCTCGATGACCTCGCGGTCGTGGGCCAGCTCGGCGGCGCGCTTGGCGAGCTTGCGCTCGGCCTTGATCGACTTGTACATGTGCGACGCCGCGCGCTTGACCTTCACGTGGTCGGGGTGGTCCCCGGGCAGGTGGTGGAGCGAGGCGAGCACCCGGAGCGTCGCCTGGAGGTCGGCGGGGTCGATCTCGGGATGCTGCTCGGTCACCGGAGCAGGGTACGGCGCCCGATCGCTGACGCCACAAAGGACGGTCACCCGCGACTTGGTGGGCGAGTCTGACACTTGGAGGCCGTTGCAACCCCCTCCGAGTGTCAGATTCCCCGCTCGAGCGGGGATTCCGACCAACGGGCCGACGCTCGGGTCAGCCCTCGCGGGCCGGCGAGCCGTTGATGCGCACGCGGTCGGCGCGCATCCCGTGCTCGACGCCCCAGAGCACCGCCCGCGAGCGCGAGTCGACGTCGATCTTGCGGTAGGCCGAGCGGATGTAGGACTTGATCGAGTTGAGCGACAGCAGGGTGCGCTCGGCGATCTCCTGGTTGCTCAGGCCCATCGTGATCAGCGACAGCACCTCGGCCTCGCGCGCGGTGAGACCCTCCTCGCGCCCGGGCCAGTCGCCGCCGACGAGCGGCGAACGTCCCCGCGACGGCGAGACCACGAGCTGCCCAGAGGAGATGGCGGAGAGGGCGTCGACGAGGCGGGCGGCCGGCAGGCTCTTCGAGAGGTAGCCGCGCACGCCCTGGCTGAGGGTGTCGCGGGTGAGCCAGGGCTGGAAGTTCCACGTGTAGACCGCGACCGCGCGCACCTGCGTGCTGTCGACGAGGTGGCGTACGGCGGAACCGTTGCCCTGCCCCATCCCGAACGTGTCGTAGAGGGCGACGTCCACCGGCTGGGCGACGGGCTTGCCTGCCACCAGCTCGACCACCTCGACGCGGTGGCCGTAGCTGCGCATCATCGCGTCGAGGCCACGGACGACGACCTCGTCGTCGTTGACCAGCGCGACTCGAATCACCATGGGGTCAAGGTACTGCTGTTTGCCGCCGTTGGACCCCCGGACGGGAGAGTCGAGGGGAACCTGCGGTCAGGGCTTCTCGGCGATCCCACCCCTACGGCGGTCGTGCGGTCAGGGTGGCGTCAGGGACAGCAGGGGTCGAAGCGGAAGCCGACGCCGCGGATCGTTCGGATCCACTGGTTGCCCGAGGCGGCCCCGCGCAGCTTGCGACGCAGGTTGGCGAGGTGGACGTCGACGACGTGGGTGCTGTCGGGGACGAAGTCGCCGGCCCACACCGCGCGCATGAGCTCCTCGCGGGGGACCACCACGCCGGGGTTGCCGACGAGGTGCGCCAGGAGGTCGAACTCGGTGCGGGTCAGGTCGATCTCGCGGCCGGAGACCCGCACCTCCCGCGCGCCGCGGTTGAGGGTGAGGTCGCTGCAACCCTCGGAGCTGGTCGGGTCCGCCTCGGGCGCCGGGTGGACCACCAGCGGCGCTGCGGTCGCCTCCGGGGCGGGGTCGCTGCTGCGCGGACGGCGGAAGAGGGCAGCGACCCGCGCCTGCAGCTCGCGCATCGAGAACGGCTTGACGAGGTAGTCGTCGGCGCCGACCTCGAGCCCGACGAGCCGGTCGACCTCGGCCGCGCGGCCGCTGACGACGATCACGTAGCAGTCGGTGATCGTGCGGATCTGGCGGCAGACCTCCACGCCGTCGATGTCGGGCAGGGTGAGGTCGAGCGTGACCAGGTCGGGACTGCCCTCGGCCACGAGCGTCAGCGCCTCGGACCCGGTCCTCGCCACGGTGACGTCGAAGCCGGCCTGGTCGAGGAGCTTGGAGATGGCGTCGCCGACATCGTGGTCGTCCTCGACGACCACGGCTGTCCGTGCGTTCATCATGCGTCTGCCCCCCAGTTGATCATTCACCTACCCTGCCGCACCCGGCCTCAAACCGGGCGGGCGCGGTCGGTGCTCCCCGCCCGCGGCCGATGCTAGGCGGCAGCGGGCGGGAAGCGTGGTCGATCAGGGTGCAGCACCCCCCAAGGAGGGGTCGGCAGGTCTCCCGGCGGGGATGGTCCCGACAGATGTCCCGTCAGAAGTCCAGGCCGCGGGCCCAGTCCTCCGAGTCGATCCGGGCGACGAGGTAGGGGCCGCCGCCGGCGCGGCGTTCCTGCTGCTCGTCCCCCTCGCGGTCCATCCGGTAGCCGATCCCGCGGATGGTGTGGATCCAGGTGGCGTCGGAGTGACGCCGCAGCTTGCCGCGCAGGTTGGCCACGTGGACGTCGACGAGGTGGTGGTCGTGGGTCAGCGCGCTGCTCCAGATCGCCAGCACCATCTCCTCACGGGTGCACACCCGCGACAGGTGCGTCGCGAGGTACTCGAGGACGTCGTACTCGATGCGGGTCAGCTCCACGATCGAGCCGTCGATCTGCACCTCGCGCCGCGCGGAGTTGATCACCAGGCCCGCTCCGGCGGAGATCGTGGACGGCTCGTCCACCGGCTGCGCCGGGCTCGGCACCTGCGGGCTGCGGCCGTTCACCGGCTCCTCGGCGACCGTCCCGGTCCGCGGCCGGCGGAACAGCGCGGCCACCCGGGCGCGCAGCTCGCGCGGGGAGAACGGCTTGAGGACGAAGTCGTCCGCCCCGACCTCGAGGCCGATCAGCTTGTCCACCTCGTCGGAGCGCGCCGACACGATCACGATGTAGCAGTCGCTGGTCTCGCGGATGCGGCGACACACCTCGATGCCGTCCATGTGCGGCAGCGTCAGGTCGAGCGTCACCAGGTCGGGCGGATCGGCTGCCGCCGCGCTCACCGCCTGGCGTCCGTCGAGCGCCGAGGTGACGCGGAAACCCGCCCCCTCGAGAGTCTCCACCAGCGCTGACGAGATGTCCGGATCGTCCTCGACGACCAATGCATGTAGTTCTTGCACGTTCAACCCCCACATATGCGTAGGCAAGGGCCCCACGCCCTCGCCGTGACACCGCCCGGACGGTGTCGCTCGATGCTAATGCCATCGACGGCGCAGAACTAGCAGAGGTCTGAGGGATGAACGGACTGTCTAGACCGGCACATTTTTTGACGGATTCTGCGGTGACGGACCGTGCCGACATGCCATTCCCGTGGTCAGGCCAGGTCCATCGCGCGGTTGACCCACACGTGGTCCACCACCATGCCGACGCGCTCGTACATCGGGAGTGCTCCGGTGCGGGAGTCCGTGCTCAGCTCGGAGGTGCGGGTGCCGTGCTCGCGTCCTCGGGCGAAGGAGTCGACCAGCAGTGCCTGGGCGATCCCGCGGTTGCGCTCGTCGCGCCGCACGGCGAGCCGGTCGACGTACGCCGTCGCCCCGTCGTCCGACACGAGGACCAGCGAGACCCCGACGACGGCGCCGTCCGGGTCGAGGGCGACGCGCAGGTTCCACGGCTCGAACCCGGGTCGGCCGCTCGTGGCGGCTGCGAAGTCCTCGAACGTCTCCCGGTCGCGCACCGACCACTCGAGGAAGGCGTCCTCCAGGACGTCGTGGGCCGCCCGCAGCTCGTCGGGCTCGGCGGTGCGGACGGCGTAGCCCTCCGGCAGCGTGCGCTCGGGGATGGTGGCGCCCTCGGGCAGCTTGAGCACCCAGCTCGTCCACCGGACCCGGAAGCCGAGCGCCTCCAGCAGCCGGTCACCCGGCGAGCCCTGCGGGACCGGCATCCCGACGACCGACGAGCCGACGCTGCGGCCGAGGTCGAGGAGCCAGTGGGCCAGCCAGGTGCCGATGCCGCGACCCCGGTGGCTCGGCAGGACGGAGGTGTCGGCGCGGTCGGCGCCCATCAGCTCGGCGTACGCCACCAGGGTGTCGCCGTCCCACACGCCGATCGAGCGGGCGCCGAGGTCGTGGCTGGGCTTGGCCCAGTCGCTGACGATGTCGGCCTCCTCGATCGCGACCTGGCCGATGTCCTCCTGCTGCTGGGCGGCCATCAGCACGAAGACGTCGTGGGCGTCGGCCTTCTGCAGCGGCCGCGTCGTGAGCCCCTCGGGCAGGTCTGGCATCGCATCTCGCACGGGGAGAGTGTGCTTGCTCACGTGGGGCCTTGTCGCGCCCTTATCGGGCCTCGGGGAATGTCGTGTTCAGGCGTGAGGCCCTACCGTTGGAGGGTGAGTGACGACCAGCCCGTAGCACCCGAGCAGACCTTCTCCGACCTCGGCCTCGCGCCGGAGGTCCTCAAGGCGTTGGCGGACGTCGGCTACGAGACCCCCTCGCAGATCCAGGCCCTCACCATCCCGCCGCTCCTCGAGGGCCGCCACGTCGTCGGCCTCGCCCAGACCGGCACCGGCAAGACGGCCGCGTTCGCCCTGCCGATCCTGTCGCAGCTCGACTTCTCGCAGAAGACGCCTCAGGCCCTCGTCCTCGCCCCGACCCGTGAGCTCGCGCTCCAGGTCTCGGAGGCCTTCGAGAAGTACGCCGCCCACATGAAGGGCGTGCGCGTCCTGCCGATCTACGGCGGCCAGGGCTACGGCGTGCAGCTGTCCGCGCTGCGGCGTGGCGTCCACGTCGTCGTCGGCACGCCGGGCCGCATCATGGACCACCTCGAGAAGGGCACGCTCGACCTGAGCGAGCTGCGCTTCCTCGTCCTCGACGAGGCCGACGAGATGCTGAAGATGGGCTTCGCCGAGGACGTCGAGACGATCCTCGCGGACACCCCCGACACCAAGCACGTCGCGCTGTTCTCGGCCACCATGCCGGCGCAGATCCGCCGCATCTCCAAGAAGTACCTCGAGGACCCGGTCGAGATCACGGTCAAGAGCAAGACCTCGACGGTCTCCTCCATCACCCAGCGCTACCTGATCGTGTCCTACCCGCAGAAGGTCGACGCCCTCACCCGCATCCTCGAGGTCGAGAACTTCGAGGGGATGATCGTCTTCGTCCGCACCAAGAACGAGACCGAGACCCTCGCCGAGAAGCTCCGCGCCCGCGGCTACTCCGCGATGGCGATCAACGGTGACGTCGCCCAGGTGCAGCGCGAACGCACCATCAACCAGCTCAAGGCCGGCAAGCTCGACATTCTCGTCGCGACCGACGTCGCCGCCCGCGGCCTCGACGTCGAGCGCATCAGCCACGTCGTCAACTACGACATCCCGACCGACACCGAGTCCTACGTCCACCGCATCGGTCGCACCGGCCGCGCGGGGCGCAGCGGCGACTCGATCGCCTTCGTCACCCCGCGCGAGCGGCACCTGCTGCGCTCGATCGAGAAGGCCACGCGCCAGCCGCTGACACAGATGCAGCTGCCGACCGTCGACGACGTCAACGCCACCCGCCTGACGCGCTTCGACGACCAGATCACCCAGGCGCTGACCCAGCCGGAGCGGATCGACTTCTTCCGCGACGTGGTCTCGCACTACGTCAGCGAGCACGACGTCTCCGAGGTCGACGTCGCCGCCGCCCTCGCCGCCGTGATGCACGGCGAGCAGCCGCTGCTGCTCGAGCCGGAGCCCGAGCCGCGCACCCGCTCCTTCGAGGAGCGCTCGAGCCACGCCGGCAAGGCCGACCGCGGTCCGCGCGAGTCGCGCAGCGGCCAGCCGATGGCGGCGTACCGCATCGAGGTGGGCAAGCGCCACAAGGTCGAGCCGCGGCAGATCGTCGGCGCCCTGGCCAACGAGGGCGGGCTGTCGCGCGGGGACTTCGGCTACATCTCCATCAAGCCGGACTTCTCCGTCGTCGAGCTCCCCGCCGACCTCCCGGCCGGCACGCTCGACCGCCTCGCCAGCACGCGGATCTCCGGCAAGCTCATCGAGATCAAGCCCGACAACGGCCCGTTCCGCGGTCGCACCGGCGGCGGACACAGTGGCGGGCCACGCAAGGCCGGCGGCTACAAGGGCAAGAACCCCCGCTGACCGGGCACTTCGTGCCCGTCCCGGGTGGTGACCGGGCACTTCGTGCCCGTCCGCAACGCTGACCGTGCACTTCGTGCCCGTCCGATGCAGACGACAACGCCCCCTCCCTCGATCGAGGGAGGGGGCGTCGTCATGTGACGGGCACGAAGCGCCCGGTCGACCTGCACGACGGGCACGAAGTGCCCGGTCAGCGTGTGGGTCAGGCGTTGCGGATGGCCGAGACGTCGAACTCGAGCTTGATCTTCTCGGAGACGAGGACGCCGCCGGTCTCGAGCGCGGCGTTCCAGGTGAGGCCCCAGTCCTTGCGGTTGATGGTGGTCTCGCCCTCGAACCCGACGCGCAGGTTGCCGAAGGGGTCACGGGCCGAGCCGGTGTGCTCGAACTCGATGGTGACGGGCTTCGTGACGTCCTTGATGGTCAGGTCGCCGGTGACGGCCCAGTCGGAGCCGTCGCGCTTCACGTCGGTGGAGGTGAAGGTGATCGTGGGGTACGTCTCGGCGTCGAAGAAGTCGCCGGACGTGAGGTGGCCGTCGCGGTCGGCGCTGCCGGTGTCGACGGAGGCGACCTGGATGGTGAGGTCGACCTTCGAGGCCGTCGGGTTCGCCTCGTCGATGCGGGCGGTGCCCTCGAAGGTGCCGAACTGGCCGCGGACCTTGGTCACCATGGCGTGACGGGCGACGAAGCCGAGGCGGCTGTGGCTGGTGTCGATGGTGTAGTCGCCGGTGAGGTCGTCGATGGCGGTGGTGGGGGCGTCGAAACCGGTGGTCATGGGTGCTCCTCGAGGAAGGCGATGGTTGGTAGAACTTTCAACCACCATAACGGGGAGGCCCGTCAGTTCATTCCCGAGGGCCGGAATGAGTTTCCGTCGGGCGTGGAAATGACGACGAGCCACGCCCGGTGGGCGTGGCTCGTGCGTGCGAGCTGGGCTCGGGCGCCGATCAGGCGGCGTGCATGGCGACCGTCTCGACGGTCGACCAGCGTGCCTCCATGTGGCTGCGGCCCGACGCGTCCGTGACGGCGACCCAGGCGCAGACCGGCCTCGTGGTCATCGACTGCTTGCTCATGTGACACCTCCCGTTCACCTTGTGTTCACCTAGGCTAACACATCCCCACTGGCACACCACTCTTCCGCTCGACGGGGGCGTACGTCCCCCACTCGAGCAACAGCACGCGAGTGCACGGCACGTCAGCGCCCCACTTGTGACTCGTGGGAAGTGCCCAGATGCGCCATCCGGCATCGCTGTATCGCGTTCTTGCCCGAATTCGGGCAGGAAGTTGTCATCCGGGTGGCCGAGGCGGATGATCGTCCGGTGCCGGACCCCGTCCTCGTCGCCCATGTCGTCGCCACCACGTCGTTGACGCCCGGCGAGGCCGCCCGGGTCGTCGAGGACGTCATCTCCTTCCACGCCCAGTCGGTGGAGGACTACGTCCGGGCTCGCCACGCGAGCCTCAAGACGTACGGCGCCAAGAACCCCGAGATCTTCGCGCAGATCGCCGAGGAGCTCGCCCAGCGAGTCGTGGCCGCACCGGAGCTCTCCGAGCGGCAGCTGCGACGCATCATCTACGGATAGGACGCAAACGACATGTGTGGAATCGTCGGCTACATCGGCCGCCAGGAGGCGGCTCCGGTCGTCCTCGAGGGGCTGACCCGGCTCGAGCACCGCGGCTACGACTCGGCGGGGGTCGCCGTCCTCGGCAACCGGGGGATCCGGGTGGCCAAGCAGGCCGGGAGGGTGCGCGACCTCGGTGACGCGCTGCCGAAGCGGTTCGCCGGCGCCACCGGGATCGGTCACACCCGCTGGGCGACGCACGGGCCGGCGACCGACGCCAACGCCCACCCCCACACCGACGAGGCCGGCCGGGTGGCGGTCGTGCACAACGGGATCATCGACAACTCCGCCGCGCTCCGCGCCGAGCTGGCTGACGCGGGCACCGCGCTCGCCAGCGACACCGACACCGAGGTGCTCGCCCACCTCGTCGCGCGCAGCGACGCCGACACCCTCGAGGGCAAGGTCCGGGACGCGCTGGGCGCGGTGGTCGGGACCTACGGCCTCGCAGTGCTCCACGCCGACTTCCCGGACCGCATCGTCGTGGCCCGCAACGGCAGCCCCCTGGTGGTGGGCGTGGGCGACAAGGAGATGTACGTCGCCTCCGACCTGGCCGCGATCGTGCGGCACACGACCACGGTGGCGGTCCTCGACGACGGCGAGATGGCCACCGTCACCGCGGCCGGGTTCAGCACGATGCGCCACAGCGACCTCGTCGCCACCGGCAAGACGGCGGCCGAGGTCGACGTCGACGCGTCGGCGTACGAGGCGGGCGAGCACGAGTCGTTCATGCGGAAGGAGATCCTCGAGCAGCCGACCACGGCGCAGGCCGTGCTGCGCGGTCGCCTCGACGAGCGCTTCGGCACCGCCCACCTCGGCGGGCTCGACATGGACGCCCGCCAGCTGCGGGCCGTGCGTCGCGTGAAGATCCTCGGCTGCGGCTCGGCCTACTACGTCGGCCAGATGGGCGCCGCTCTCATCGAGGAGCTGGCCCGCATCCCCGCGGACGCGGAGGCCGCCAGCGAGTTCCGCTACCGCGACCCGGTCATCGAGCCGGACACCCTCTACGTCGCCGTGAGCCAGTCCGGCGAGACCATCGACACCCTGCTGGCGGTGCAGGAGGTACGCCGCAAGGGTGGCCGCTGCGTCGGCCTGGTCAACGTGGTCGGGTCGGCGATCGCCCGCGAGTGCGACGGCGGGATCTACCTGCACGCCGGTCCCGAGGTCGCCGTCGCCAGCACCAAGGCGCTGACCAACATGTTCCTCGCCTTCGCGCTGCTCGCCCTCCAGCTGGGTCGGGTGCGCGACCTGTCGATCGCCGACGGCAAGCGCCTGGTCGCCGGCCTCGAGCGGCTGCCCGGACAGATCGAGGAGGTCCTGGCCGGCGAGGCGGAGCTGGTCGAGGTCGCGAAGGACCTCGCCGAGGCGCGCAGCCTGTTCTTCATCGGTCGCGTGCGCGGCTTCCCGGTGGCCCGCGAGGGCGCGCAGAAGTTCAAGGAGATCAGCTACCGCCACGCCGAGGCCTACCAGACCTCCGAGCTCAAGCACGGTCCGCTCGCCCTCATCGACCCGGAGGTGCCGACCGTCGCGCTGGTGCCGCACGACGAGCTGGCCGAGCGCAACGTCGGTGCGCTGCACGAGATCGAGGCGCGCAAGGGTCCGCTGGTCGTCATCACCCACGAGGGGGTCGACCTCGGCGAGGTGAACGCCCGCCGGATCGTCGTGCCCCGCAACGAGCCCGAGCTCGACCCGATCCTGCTCAACGTCCCGCTCCAGCTGCTCGCCTACCACGCGGCCCAGCACCTCGGTCACGACATCGACAAGCCGCGCAACCTCGCGAAGTCCGTCACCGTGGAGTAAGCGGTGTTGTCTGGCGCCTCCGCTTCGCTTCGGCGCGTGTCGCGGCGCTCGTGACCCGCTCGTTCGTCGTCGTTGTCGCGACCTCCCCCGCTGCGCTCCTCCGGCCGCGACCCTCCTCCTGCACTCCCGGGCGCGCCGCGACGAAGCACCAGTCACGGGCCGGCGGCAGCCGTGCCACGCCTCGGGCCGGAAGTCATCGGTCGGTGGTGCTGTCCGCGTCGCGGCGACGAACGAGCCGGTCACGAGCGCGCGGACACGGCGAAGCGGAGCGAGCCCATCAGAAATGGACTGGCCGCCCCTTGCCGCATGGGGTCGGCAAGGGGCGCGCCGGGAGAACCTTCCCACCGGGCCCACGTCCTGTCCGTGGATCGATGGAAGTGCCGACGTATTTTGCTGTCGGCTGCATCACGTGGCGTCGGCGGCGCTTCCGGCGAGCTCCAGCGCCCGTCGCGCGAGCGGCTCGGCGGCGGTGCGGTCGGCGGCGACGAGGCCCACGCGGGTACGCCGGTCGAGCAGGTCGGCGATGTCGTGCGCGCCCTCGTGGGTGACGGCGAAGACCAGCTCGGCGAGCGTCGCCGGGACGTCCTCCGACACGGGCGCGAGCAGCTCGCCGTCGGCCAGGCCGGTGACCTCGCGGGCGGTGGCGAGCACGAGCTCGGCGTCGGTGCCGAAGCGTCGTACGAGCCGGGCGGGCGCCGTCGTCCGGCGCAGGTCGTCCGGTGCGGCGGCACCGAGCAGGGGGAGTGACGCCGTGCGGCACGGGTCCGCGTCCAGGCGCCCTGCGGCGACGAGTGCGTCGAGGGTGTCCTGCGCCATCCGCCGGTAGGTCGTCAGCTTGCCGCCCACCACGGTCGTCACGCCGGTGGTGGACGTGAGGATGGCGTGGCGGCGCGATAGGTCGGACGTCGCGTCCGTGCCGGCGACCTCGAGCAGCGGCCGCAGGCCGGCGAAGGCGCCGACGACCTCGCGCCTCGTCGGCGGAGTGGTGAAGGCGGTGGCCACGACCCCGAGCAGGAAGTCGATCTCGGCCTCGCTGGCCGCGGGCACGTCGGGCACCGGTCCGGTCACGGGCTCGTCGGTGAGGCCGACGTAGATCGTGCCGTCGGGCTGCGGCAGCACCATCGCGAAGCGCGACGTCGTGTCCGGGATCGGCACCATCACCGCGACGCGGGTGTGCGGCAGCGCCGACCCGCGCAGGACGAGGTGGGTGCCGCGACTCGGTCGCAGCCGCACCTGCTCGTCGAGGCCGCCGGCCCAGACGCCGGTCGCGTTGACGACCGCCCTCGCGCGGACGTCGTACGTCGTCCCGGTGAGCTCGTCGCGCATCGTGACACCGGCGCCGGTCGCGGAGGTGACGCGGGCACGGGTGCGCACGTGGGCGCCGTACGACGCAGCGGTCCGGGCCACCGTGACGACGAGGCGGGCGTCGTCCTCGAGCTGCCCGTCCCACGCGAGCAGCCCGCCGCGCAGCGTGTCGGCGCGCAGGGCGGGGGCGAGGCCGAGCGCCTCGGTGGAGTTGAGGCGGCGCGGGCGCGGAAGCGTCCGGGTGGTGGTGCGGGCGCTGCGCCGCAGCGCGTCGCCCGCCTGCAGCCCGCCCCACGTGAAGGCCGTCCGGCTGCGCGGCATCGCGTCGTTGACCGGGGTCAGCATCGGCAGCGGGCGGACCAGGTGGGGGGCGGTGACCTCCATGAGGATGCCGCGCTCCACGGCGCTCTCGCGGGCGATGGCGAGCTGTCCCTGCGCGAGGTAGCGCAGGCCACCGTGCACGAGCTTGGACGACCAGCGCGACGTGCCGAATGCCAGGTCGTGCGCGTCGACCGCGAGCACCGTCAGGCCGCGGGTGACGGCGTCGAGGGCGACACCCGCGCCGGTGATGCCGAGGCCGACCACCACGACGTCCACCTCGTCGGGGACGCCGGCGAGTCCCGGGACGATGCGGCGGGCCGGGGGCATCAGGGCTCCAGGGCGCGGGCGACGGCGCGGGCGTACTCCGCGTCCAGGTCGTCCAGCCCGACCCGGTCGTCGGTCATGGTCAACGCCGAGAAGACGAACCCGTGGCCCGCGAGGGTCAGCGACCGCGCCATCAGCACCGGGTCGCCGGACCGGATGGCGCCGTGGGCCTGGCCGCTGGCGATCTCGGCCGCGAGGATCTCGACGAGCGCCTCCTGCGAGCGCCCGCGACGGTGGAGCAGGTAGGGCAGCATCAGGTCGGGGTCGAGCTCGACGATCCGGACGAAGAGCTCGTTGTCGCGCAGCGCCCGGACGGTCGCGAGGGCGGCCTCGGCGATGCCGTCGGGGGTCGTCGTGTCGGCGGCGGCGCCCTGCGTCGCGGCGGCGATGCCGACCCACTCGCGGGTCATCAGGTCGCCGAGCAGCGAACCCATGTCGGGCCACGCGCGGTAGATCGTCATCCGCGAGACGCTGGCCCGCTTCGCTACCTCCGTCAGCGTCGTACGCCGCCAGCCGACGTCGAGGATGCAGGCGCGCGCGGCGTCGAGGTATCCGTCCAGACGCGGGTCGGCGGCCGCGCTCGTGGTGTGACGAAGTGACGTCATGTGTCACACTGTAACGCATGCCGACCCAGTCGACCCCCACCGAGATGCACCCGCAGCGCTGGGGCGACCCCGCGGCCGCCACCGTCCTGCCCGACTCCGCGCTCGGGCTCGTCGAGCTCGCCTTCGGGCTGCAGGACCGTCCGCCGGTCGCCGGCGCCACGCCCCCGCCGTCCGCGCTGGACGAGGCGCTGCTCGACGACCTCCGCGCGGTCGTCGGCGCCGAGCACGTGCTGACCGACGACGTGACGCGGACCCTCCGCACGCGCGGCAAGTCCACCCCGGACCTGCTGCGCGCCCGCGCCGGAGACCTCGACGACGCACCCGACGCCGTCGTGCGACCCGACGGGCACGATGACGTGGAGGCCGTCCTGGCGTGGGCGGTCGAGCACCGGGTGGCGGTCGTCCCCTTCGGTGGAGGCACCTCGGTCACCGGCGGCCTCGCCGCGCGTCGCGACGGGTTCGCGGGCCTGGTCAGCCTCGACCTGGTGCGGATGAAGCGGCTGCTCGCCGTCGACGAGGTCTCGATGACCGCGACCCTCGAGCCCGGGCTGCGCGGTCCGGAGGCCGAGGCCCTCCTCGCCGAGCACGGGCTGACGCTCGGTCACTACCCGCAGTCCTTCCGGCACGCGTCGATCGGCGGCTTCGCGGCCACGCGGTCGAGCGGGCAGTCCAGCGCCGGCTACGGACGCTTCGACGCGATGGTGGTGGGCCTCACCGCCGCCACGCCGACCGGGACGCTGCGCCTCGGCTCCGCGCCGGCCAACGCCGCCGGACCCGACCTCCGCCAGCTGCTGCTGGGCTCGGAGGGCGCCTTCGGCGTGATCACCTCCGTCACGGTGCGCGTGCGGCGCGCGCCCGCCGTGACGTCGTACGAGGGCTGGCGGTGGCCGTCCTTCGACGCCGGCTCCGACGCGATGCGCACCTTGGCGCAGGCCGGTCTGATGCCGACGGTGCTGCGGCTGTCGGACGAGTCCGAGACGGCGATCAACCTCGCCGACCCCTCGTCCATCGGTGGGGCCGAGGACCCCGGCTGCCTGATGGTCATCGGCCATGAAGGCACCGGGGAGCAGGTCGCGACCCGGCGCGCCGCGGTCGCCGTCGTCCTCCAAGGTCTCGGCGGGACCGCGCTCGGCACCGATCCGGGGGAGAAGTGGGCCGACGGCCGCTTCGACGGTCCCTACCTCCGTGACGCGCTCCTCGACCACGGCGTGCTCGTCGAGACGCTCGAGACCGCGACCTTCTGGTCGAACCGCCAGCGGCTGTACGCCGACGTCAAGGCCGCGCTCACCGCGTCGCTCGGCGAGGGATCGCTGGTGCTGTGCCACGTCTCCCACGTCTACGAGACCGGCTGCTCGCTCTACTTCACCGTCGCCGCGCGGCAGGGCGACGACCCGATCGCCCAGTGGCAGGCGGCCAAGGCCGTGGCCAGTGACGCGATCATCGCGGCTGGCGCGACGATCACCCACCACCACGCGATCGGCACCGACCACAAGCCGTGGTTCGCCCGGGAGATCGGGGACGTCGGGGTGCGCGTCCTCCGCGCGGTCAAGGCCGAGCTCGACCCGGCGGGGATCCTCAACCCGGGCGTGCTCATCCCCTAGCGCCCGCAGCGTCATACGAACGGTCACCTACTGGTCGGGGTCGGTATGACGCTCGGGGGTGAGTCCGGGGCTACGTCATACGGATCGGGGGGTATGGGCGCGTGTTCGGATGACCCCGCCGGTCGTCCGCGGATTGAGTTGACGTCAGTTCAGCCGGGACGGGAGGCCGTCGCGGCGCGGCGGCGCCTGCAGGAGGAGGGCTGCAGCCGGGGGAGCGAAGCGGAGGAGGGTGCGGCAACGACGACGAAGGCGCTGCCTCGAAGCGCCGCGGACACGCGCCGCAGCGAAGCGGAGGCGCAAATCAAGCAAAGCTCCACACCAGGAGGTCGGTGTCCGCGGTCGCCGTGACGACGTGACCGGGCTCGTCGGTGAGGCGTACGGCGTCGCCGCGGTGCAGGTCGAGACCGTCGAGCCTGGCCGCCCCGGTCGCGGCGAAGACGTGCTGGCGCGGGTCGTCGGGGAGCGCCACCGACTCGCCCGCGGCCAGGCGCGCCACGAGGAGCCGGGCGCCGGTCGTGCCCACCCGCAGGCCGTCGCCGCCGGCCACGACCACCAGCTCCGACGACGGAGGGGGCGCCTCGCCCAGGACGTACGACGGCACGGTCCCCGGCGCCGACGGGGTGAGCCAGGCCTGGACGAACCGGCAGCGCCCCGACCGGGCGTCGGCGATCTCGCTGTGGCGGACGCCGGTGCCGGCGGAGAGCACCTGGGCGCGTCCGGCCTCGACGACGTGCCGGTGACCCGACGAGTCGGTGTGCACGAGTGCCCCCTCGAGCACCCAGGTCACGATCTCGAGCTCGGTGTGCGGGTGCTCGGGGTAGCCCGCGACCGTCGACACCGACGGATCGAGCAGGTCGTCGTTGTGGCACACGAGCGGTCCGAACCCGAGGTTCGTCGGGTCGTAGTGGGGCCCGAAGGAGAAGGAATGGCTTGTCAAGCGCCCCTTGACAGTCTCCGACGACCTGTCCGAACCGGCGTACAGGGCCATGCTCATGCCGATATCTTCGCGGATGTGGCACCCCCGCATGCAGTCGTCCCGCACGACTTCCCCTCGCTCCCTCCGGGCTTCAGCTTCGGCACGAGCACCGCGAGCTACCAGATCGAGGGCGCGGTGGCCGAGGACGGCCGGGGCCCGAGCATCTGGGACACCTTCGCCGCGGAGCCGGGGCGCGTCGCCGGCGGCGCCACCGGAGAGGTCGCCTGCGACCACTACCACCGCGTCGACGAGGACGTCGCGCTGATGAAGGAGCTGGGCACGAGCGGCTACCGCTTCTCGATCGCCTGGCCCCGCATCCAGCCGACCGGCCGCGGACCGGCCAACGAGAAGGGCCTGGCGTTCTACGACCGGCTCATCGACACCCTGCTCGCCAACGGCCAGGAGCCGATGGTCACGCTCTACCACTGGGACCTCCCGCAGGCGCTGGAGGACGACGGCGGCTGGCTCAACCGCGACACGGTGGACTGCTTCGCCGAGTACGCCGCGATCGTGGGCGAGCGGTTCGCCGATCGCGTCGCGCACTGGATCCCGGTCAACGAGCCCAACGTCGCCTCGATCCTCGGCTACGGGCTCGGCACGCACGCCCCCGGCAAGGCGATGCTGTTCGACTGCCTGCCCGCCGCCCACCACCTGCTCCTGGCCCACGGCCGCGCGGCCATCGAGCTGCGCAAGGCAGGGGCCACGTCGGTCGGGTGCGCCAACAACCACGCCCCGATCTGGCCCGCCAGCGACGACGACGCCGACGTCGGGATGAGCAAGATCTTCGACGCCCTGTGGAACGGCACGTTCCTCGAGCCGATGCTGCTCGGCCGCTACCCGGTCGACCTGATGCCGCTCTTCGAGGACGTCATGTCCGACGGCGACCTCGCCACGATCCGCCAGCCGCTCGACTTCTACGGCGTCAACTACTACAACCCGATGAAGGTCGCCGCGGCCGACGAGGACGCCGAGATCCCCTTCGACCTGCGTGAGGTCGTCGGCTACCCGACCACCGACTTCGGCTGGCCGATCGTGCCCGACGCCCTGCGCGAGTGGCTGGTCATGTTCCGCGCCCGCTTCCGTGCCGCGCTGCCGCCGATCGTCATCACCGAGTCCGGCTGCAGCTACAACGTCGGCCCCGACGCGGACGGCGTCGTCGACGACCAGGCGCGCATCGACTACCTCCGCGCCCACGTGAACGCCGTCTCGGAGGCCATCCAGCGCGGCGTCGACGTCCGCGGCTACTACTGCTGGTCGCTGATGGACAACTTCGAGTGGGCCGAGGGCTACTCCCAGCGCTTCGGCCTCGTGCACGTCGACTACGACACCCTCGAGCGGACGCGCAAGAAGTCGTTCCACTGGTACGCCGACCTGATCAAGGCCCAGCCCCAGCACCTGTGACGGCACGACCCGATCGGACGGCTGGCCAGGTTTCGTGACGGTCGCTGCGCGACCTCCTCAACCAACGGGGTTGCCATTTGGCACACTTCCGGCATGGCCGACGAGCGACCCGTCCCGGACCGACCTGTCCCCGACCCGACGGGGATGCGTGACGAGGGACTGTCCGCCGGATCGGCGGAGGACAGCTACGGCATGACGTGGGTGGCCCTCGTGCTGCTGGTCCTCATGGTGCTGGTCTGCGGGTGGCGGCTCTTCGAGTTCTGGGACAGCCGGCAGGCGCCCGCGGGCTCGCAGGCGCAGGAGGCGTCGGTGCTCGGTTTCGAGGAGCTCGGGCGGAGCCGGCCGGGCGACGGGTCCCCGGAGTACGCCTCGATCCACTTCCGTCTCGAGGACGGCGAGGAGGCCTCCGCGCTCTACCAGCTGCGCCGCCTCGGAGAGGCCGAAAAGGGCGACACCGTCACCGTCTACCAGCAGGACGGCGAGTGGCGTACGACGGACGAGCGGGCGTGGGGATCGACGCTCGGGTGGGCCCTCGGGATGGTCGCCCTGCTCGCGATGGTCGCCGGCTGGTTCCGGGTGAGGTCGAGGGCCACGAAGCACGAATCGCCCGTCTGACGCGGGTTTCCCCGCCTCAGCAGGAGTGGGCCACCCCCGAGCGCTGATCGGTGCCCGGCGCCCCCGATAGGCTCCGATCATGACCGAGCCCACCAGCCGCCGCGTCGTGTTCGTCGTCGGCTCGGGCCGCAGCGGCACCAGCACGATGGCCGGCACCCTGCGCACCCTGGGCCTGCACGTGCCCCAGCCGGAGGTGGTCGCCGACGCGACCAACCCCAAGGGGTTCGGCGAGCCCCGCTGGGTGGTCGACCTCCACACCGAGCTGCTCGCCCGCAGCAACGTGCAGGTCTCCGACGCCCGGCCCCGCGCCTGGCTCGACACCGGCACCACCAGCGGCGACCACGCCACCCGCGCGCGGGTGGCCGACTGGCTCGAGGAGCAGCTCGCGGTCGGCGAGGAGCTGGTCATCAAGGACCCGCGCGGGGCCTGGTTCCTCGGCCTGTGGCGGGCGGCCGCCGACCGCTGCGGCGCCACGTCGTCGTACGTCACGATGCTGCGGCCGGTCACCGAGGTCGTTGGCTCCAAGCAGATCTACTACGGCCGGATGGGCGCCGGCTCCGACCAGGGCGCCGTCACCCGCACCGCCGCCTGGATCAACATGATGCTCCACACCGAGCGCGCCACGCGCGGCCAGCAGCGGGCGTTCGTCCACTACGGCGACCTGCTGGAGGACTGGACGCAGCCGGTGTTCGCCCTCGGGGAGGCCTTCGACCTCGCTGCGGTGAAGACCGCGATGGCCGTCGACATCGCGGAGGTGCACCGGTTCATCGACCCGTCGCTGCGACGGGTGACGATGACGTGGGACGACATCGGCGTCCCCACGCGGCTTCGGGAGCTCGCCGACGAGACCTGGCAGGCGCTCGACGCGATCGCCCGCGACGACTCGACCGCCCACCAGGAGCGGTGCGACCAGCTGCGGGCCGCCTACGCCGAGCAGTACGCCGAGGCCGAGGCGTTCGCGCACTCGACCGTCGTCGCCCAGCGGCGCGCGGCCGCCGCGGAGGCCCGGCGCGAGGCGTCTGCGACGGGCGAGCACCGCAGCGGCGCCGACCGCGTGCCCCACGCCGTCCGGGCGATGGTCCCGCCGGCGGCCCGGCAGAAGCTGCGCAAGGCGATCGGCCGGGAGCGCGCGTCCCAGCAGGATCGGGACTGATGCCCGACATCGCCTCCCTCGAGGGGGACCCGGCGTACGACGTCACGTGGCCCTGGACGTCCGGCGAACCGCTGGTCCCCGGGCTGACGTGCGTCTTCCGGGTCCGCAACGAGGCGCGCAACCTGCCGTGGGTGCTGCCGCCGATCTTCGCAGCGGTCCAGCACGTGCTCCTCGTCGACAACGGCTCGGACGACGGCACGGCCGACGTCGCCCGCGCGGTCGCCGCGGAGTGCGGCGCCGCCGACCGGCTGACCGTCCTCGACTACCCCCACCGCGTCTCGCGCGCCGGCGGTGAGCACCTCGCGACACCCGCGACGAGCGTCCACTCGCTGGCCCACTTCTACAACTGGTGCTTCTCCCACGTCCGCACGACGTACTCGATGAAGTGGGACGGCGACATGGTGCTGACCCCGGAGGGCACCGGCATCCTGCGCGACCTCTCGTGGCAGCTCCAGTCCACCCGCGCGATCGTCGCGATGCCGCGTCACCCGCTGACCGTCGTCGACGAGTCGACCGGCTGGCTCGACCTGTCGCTGCGGTTCCTCGAGCCGTGGATCTACCCCATGGGGCCGGACTTCACCTTCGTGAAGGCCTTCGACTGGGAGCTCCGGGAGTTCCCACCGGGCGTCGAGCGCATCGTGCTCCAGCAGGGCCTGGTCCTCGAGGTGAAGTGGCTCGACGCCGACGAGTACGCCCACTGGCGGCGCGACGGCGTCGACTTCACCAACACCCGGCTCTACCGCAAGCTGCGGGAGTTCGAGGTCGACGAGGCCATCCGCAAAGGAGACCCCGAGGCGCTCGGCGGGCTGGTGAAGGTCACCGCCCCCGAGGGCGTCCACATCATCGACCACGTCAGCCGCGACTGGCTCTGGCGCCAGCCCCGCCCCCTCGTGCAGCACTCGCTTCCTGCCACGCTCAAGCACCGAGACCCCAGCCCAGACCTCAAGGAGCGCGTACGACCGTGACGCACCCCCTCCACGACCTCCGGCTGCCCGCCCCCACGCTAGTCCTGGTCGACGACTCGGACAGCCTCGCGCTCGACGCGCTGCACGGCATCGAGGACCTGCCCGGCATCGAGCCGACCATCGTGCCGCTGTCCGCGCTCGACGGCCCCCGCAAGGGCTGGGGCTCGGTGCTCGTCGTCGCCGCCGACCGCGCCCGGCTGCGGCGGATGGCCAGCGCCGTACCCCTCCTCGGCCAGTGCAAGGCCGTCGCCTGCTGGCTCACCGACGCCCCCACGCCGTGGGTGCTCGTGCCGCGCCCGGAGTGGCCGCGACTCGTCCACCTCGCCGCCCGCGAGGCCGACGACCGCGGCGTGCTCACCGTCGCCCGGTTCGCCTCCGGTGCCCGCGCGCAGCTGGTCGTGATGGAGATGGCCCGCCAGGCCGCCGGCCCCGGTGACACCACCCACGGTGGCCTCATCGTGTCGTACGCCGGCCGCCCCGCCGCACCCGGTCTCGACGCCCGCGCGGTGCTGCTGCCCGACGTCTCGGGGGCCGGCGACGCCGAGCGCGACGTGCCCCCCGACGTCGTCGTCGCCCGCCGCGGTGCCTCCTCCCAGCAGAGCGTCGCGCAGCACCACGTCATCGACCGCGCGCCGACCGTCGTCACCGACCCCGGCCCCGAACCCGTCGACGAGCTGGTCTTCAACCCGATCGGCTTCCGCAAGGACTGGGACCACCCCGTCGTCGACCTCGCCCGGCTGGTCGCCGGTCCGGGTCGCGGGCCGGTCACCGAGGACGTCGTCGCCGCGGCGCGCGCCTTCCAGGGCGTGCGCCTGCCGGCCGACACCAGCACCGCCGACCTGCTGGCACTGGCGATCTCCGGGGTGCCGGTGGTCACCGAGGGCGTGCTCGACGTCGCCCCGCCGCTGGCTGCCGCGCTCGACGCGACGGTGGACCTCGACGACCCGCTGCGCCGCGAGGAGCACAGCCTCGCCGTGCGTCGCGCCGCCTTCGACCACCACTCCACCCTGGCCTGGCGCTCGGCGCTCGCCTCGCGCGCCGGCGTGCGCCACGTCGGGCTCCCGGCGGTCAGCGCGCTGCTGTCGACCAAGCGGCCCGAGATGCTCGACTTCGCGCTGCGGCAGGTGGCCCGGCAGCGGGGCGCGGAGGTCGAGCTGGTGCTGGCTGCGCACGGCTTCGAGCCCGACCGCGACGCCGTACGCCGTGCGCTCGGCGACCGTCCACACCAGGTGCTGACCTTCGACGGGTCGACGTTCTTCGGCGACGTCCTCACCGCCGCGGTGCGGGCCGCGTCGAGCGAGGTCCTGCTCAAGGTCGACGACGACGACTGGTACTCACCCGACGCCGTCCACGACCTGCTGATGGCCCGCCGGTTCTCCGGCGCCGACGTGGTCGGGATGCCGTCGGAGTTCGTCTACCTCCACGCCAACGACGACCGCGACGACCTCACCGTCCGGCGCAACCACCCCTCGGAGCTCTTCGCCCGCTTCGTCGCCGGCGGCACGCTCCTGCTCGAGCGCGGGCTGCTCCGCTCGCTCGGCGACTTCCGCCGCGTGCGGAAGTTCGTCGACGCCCAGCTGCTCGCCGGGGTCGAGGCGTCAGGCGGCCGCATCTACCGCACCCATGGCCTCGGCTACGTCCTGCGGCGCACCGGGGCGGGACACACCTGGCAGCGTGACGACGAGGAGTTCCGCCGACCTGACATCGTGGCCTCCGAGTGGGAGGGCTTCCAGCCGAGCCTCGCGCTCGAGGTCGACCCGCTCGACCGGCCTGACGGGGGGAGGTAGGACATGGCACGGCAGCCGGTGGTGCGCCACAACGACTGGGGGACCCTCACCCCGCCGATCCTCGGTGGGTGGGAGCCGACGCTGTCGGTGACGGTCGTCGTGCCGACGTTCAACTACCAGCGCACGCTGCCCTACGTCCTCGCGGCGCTCGCCGGACAGTCCTACCCCTCGCACCTGCTCGAGGTGCTCGTCGTCGACGACCAGAGCTCGCCGCCGCAGGAGCTGCCCGAGGTGCGCCCCGACAGCACGCGGCTGATCCGCGTCGAGGAGGGCTGGGGGCGCGCCAACGCGTGCCACCTCGGCGCGCTGGCGGCCGACGGCGACGTCCTGCACTGGTACGACGCCGACATGCTCGCCCACCGCGAGGAGGTCGAGGCCCACGCGCGCTGGCACCACCTCGTGGACTACGCCGTCCCGGGCGGGCACAAGCTCTTCGTCGACCCGGCCTCCCTGCTGGAGCTCGACCCCGCTGTCGTCCGCGACCGCGTGGCCGCCGGCGAGGCGGGCGAGCTCTTCCCGGGCCAGGAGCACGAGCCGCACCAGTGGGTCGAGGACTACTGGGCCAAGACCCACGACCTCCGCGAGGCCGGGCCGCGCGCCCAGCGCTTCCACATCGGCATGACCGGCTCGGTCACCAAGGCGCTCTACCTCGACTCCGACGGCTTCGACCGCACCCTGCGCCTCGGCGAGGACATGCACCTCGGCCACTCGCTCGCCCAGGCCGGTGGCGTCTTCGTCGTCGACCGCGAGGCGCGCAGCTGGCACCTCGGCCGGTCGCAGGTGCTGCGCCGCGCCGAGCAGGTCAACCGGTTCAACGACCCCTACCTCGCCGACCTCGTGCCGACGATGCGCCCCAAGCGCAACCGCCACGGGCGCGCCTACCAGGTGCCCTACCTCGAGGTCGTCCTCGAGGCAGGTCCCGCCGACGAGACGATCCACCTCGTCGACTCGCTGCTCGACGGCGACGTCCCCGACCTCCGGGTGAGCGTCGTCGGCCCGTGGTCGAGCGTCCACGACGACCGCGTCCAGCCGGTCGAGGACCCCGTGCTGGAGACCCGCCTGGTACACCGGTCCTTCCTCCACGAGCCGCGGGTGCGGCTGGTCGAGGAGGCGCCGTCACGCTCCGACGCGGAGTTCGTGCTCACCCTCCCCGACGTCTCGCTCGCCCCGCAGCCGGCTGCCGTGGCGGCACTCCTCGACGACCTCGAGCGCACCCACCACGGCGCCCGCGTGCTGTCGTACGACTCGGGCGCGGCCGCGCGGCTCGAGCGCACCTCGGCGCTGGCCCGCGTCGACCGCCTCGCCGGCCCCGACGACGACCGGGAGGCGCTGCTCGACGAGTCGTTCGGCGTGAAGACCTATCCCGCGACGTCGGTCGGCTGGGTCCCGGTCGCCGACCGCGTGGTCGAGCGCTTCGTCCTCGGCGCCCGCCCGCCGATGGACCCCGACAAGTCGGAGAAGCGCCTGCGCAAGTCCCTCGACAAGGCCGCCGGACGCTCGATCGACGCCCCCGGGCCCGCCGTCGCCCCGGTCGAGGAGGAGCACCGCCGCGGGCTCTTCGGTCGGCGTAGGTGACTTATTTGCGCCTCCGCTTCGCTTCGGCGCGTGTCCGCGTCGCTCGAGGCAGCG
This sequence comes from Nocardioides sp. GCM10028917, assembly GCF_042666175.1. Taxonomy (NCBI): domain Bacteria; kingdom Bacillati; phylum Actinomycetota; class Actinomycetes; order Propionibacteriales; family Nocardioidaceae; genus Nocardioides; species Nocardioides sp. GCM10028917. The sequence goes on along the minus strand of NZ_JBHTFL010000007.1, from coordinate 682,333 downwards.
CCTTCGTCGTCGTTGCTGCGCCCTCCTCCGCTTCGCTCCCCCGGACGCAGCCCTCCTCCTGCAGGCGCCGCCGCGACGCGGACGGCTCCCCCCGTCGGTAGCCCGGATTGAGTTGAGGTCAGTTCAGCTGGGACGGGCGGACACGCGCCGGAGCGGAGCGAGGCGCAATCAGTCACCGCCGAAGAGGTCGCGCGTGTAGACCTTGTCGGCCACGTCACGGAGCTCGTCGACCATCCGGTTGGCGACGATGACGTCGGAGCGCTCCTTGAAGGCGGCGAGGTCGGCGGTGACCTCGGACCCGAACCACGAGTCGACGTCGAGCTCGGGCTCGTAGACGACGACCTCGACGCCCTTGCCCTTGAGCCGCTTCATGATCCCCTGCACCGACGACTCGCGGAAGTTGTCCGACCCGGCCTTCATGATCAGCCGGTGGATGCCCACGACCTCCGGAGCGCGGTCGAGGATGTCGAAGGCGATGAAGTCCTTGCGCGTCGTGTTGGCCTCGACGATGGCGGAGATGAGGGTCTGCGGGACGTCGGAGTAGTTGGCCAGCAGCTGCTTGGTGTCCTTGGGCAGGCAGTAGCCGCCGTAGCCGAAGGACGGGTTGTTGTAGTGGGTGCCGATCCGCGGGTCGAGGCCGACGCCGTCGATGATCTGCCGGCTGTCGAGGCCGCGGGAGAGGGCGAAGGAGTCGAGCTCGTTGAAGTAGGCGACCCGCATCGCGAGGTAGGTGTTGGCGAAGAGCTTGATCGCCTCGGCCTCGGTGGGCTCGGTGAAGAGCACGGGGACGTCGTCGGCGTCGGCGCCCTTGACGAGCAGCTCGGCGAAGGCGCGCGCCCGCGCGGAGTCCTCGCCCACGACGATCCGCGCCGGGTGGAGGTTGTCGTGCAGCGCGCGCCCCTCGCGCAGGAACTCGGGGGAGAAGATCACGTCCGGGATCCCCAGGCGCTCGCGCACGTCGTCGATGTAGCCCACAGGCACGGTCGACTTCACGACCATCGTGGCGCCGGGCTCGATGCGGTGCACGTCGCGCATGACGCCCTCGATCGAGCTGGTGTCGAAGTAGTTGGTGACCGGGTCGTAGTTGGTCGGCGTCGCGATGATCACGAAGTCGGCGCCCGTGTGGGCCTCCTCCGCGTCGGTCGTGAAGCTGAGGTCCAGCTCCTCCTCGGCCAGGAAGCGCGAGATGTCGTCGTCGTGGATCGGGCTCTCGCCGCGGCGCAGCTTGTCGATCCGCGGGGCGTCGAGGTCGAGGCCGACGACGGTGTTGTGCCGGGCGAGCAGCACGGCCATGGACAGGCCGACGTAGCCGAGGCCCGCGACGGAGATCTTCGTGGTCACGCGGTCAGTCTGCCGTACGTCCGACAGGCACGACGGCGAACCACGGCTCCGACCAGCCCGCGACGCGCAGGGCGCCGCGGTCGAAGGCGTCGCGCGTGATCGTCACGGGCCCTCCGCTCGCGGGGTCGTACGCCGTCAGCGCGGCGTCGTCACCTCCGACGACCAGGACGACGTGGCGCGGCAGCGTCCGGTTGCCGACGTAGAGCGGCACGGCGTGACCCCGGCCGACGGCGCCCACCACGTCGTCGTACGCCTCACCTCGGCGCCGCGGCGAGATGACGAGCACGTGGTGGCGGGTGCCCGGGGCGGACGTCCCGCCGGTGACGGTGAGCTCGTGGGCGAGCGCCCAGGGAGCCGTGCCGAGGGCCCGCGGCCACGCGACCTGCCTGGCGCCGGAGGCGCCGTACCAGCGGTTGGTGCGCACGTGCGTGGCGAGGACCTCGTCGGCGAAACGGCGACGACGCGGTCGCGGGTCGCGCGTGCGGCCGGCGACCTCGCCGGTCTCCAGCCACCGGGCGTAGTCGCGGTCGCCCAGCATCCGCGCCACGACGAGGCAGGCCGAGCCGCACGTGGTGCGGTCGGGCTGGATCAGGCCGGCGTGGAGGTCGCGGTGGAGGTCGCGACGGGTGGCGGTGAGCTCAGCAGGCGCGAAGACCTGGTGGGGCCGCCGGGCGACGGCGGCCCGCACCAGGTCGGCTGCGAGGACCCAGAGGTGCTCGAGCAGGCGCATGAGGCATGTCTACCGCGCCTGCCCGGGCGGGCGGGTCAGCCGCGTTCGGAGGAGTCCCCGGTCACGACGACGTAGAACCTCTTGCGCGTGCCGTCGGCGGTGACGGTGCCGTCGCTGTTGCGCGGGCTGACCACCAGGTGGTTGGTGTTGGCGGTGCCGGGGGGCGCGCAGTTGACCACGCCGGGCTGGCACATCGCGGCCGAGATCTCGCCGGCGAACTCCGGGTTGGCGTCCGCGGCCGTGGCGCGGCCGTTGGTGACGGCGTCGCCGTTCTGGTCCACGGTGTTCTGCAGGGCGACGACGGCCAGCACGCCGTTGTTGGTGAGGTTCTCGCCGGCGTCGATGTAGACGTTGCCGTTGGCACGAAGCCCGGTGGTGTCGGCGCCCGCCGCGGCGAGGGTCGGGTAGGCGGCGGTCACGGTGAAGCCGCCGGACTGCGCCACGATGGCGCCGGTCGCGTCCACGAGCGCCCACCGCCCGACGCCGGCCGGACCCTGCGCACCCGCGGGGAGCTGACCCTCCGTGAAGTCCCGCGCCTTCAGCGAGCCGTTGCGGACCTTGTTCGACCCGATGACGTCGTTCCTGATGTCACGACCCTTGATGGTGCGGTCCTTGATGTCCTTGGACTGGACCGCGTTGTTGCGGATGTCGTCGGAGCCGATCAGCCCCGTCGCGTACGACGTCCCGGTGGACGCGACGACCAGCGCCATCACGGAGACGGCCATGGAGGGTGAGGGGCGGCGGAGAGAGGGGAGGCGCATCGGTCTGGGACCCTTCGTCGGCATGTCCGCCGGGACCGGCGGCTCCCCGGTGGTTCGGAGTGAGGCGGGTCACGGATTGCGACGAATCGCCTTGCCGCCGCTGGGTACGGTCCGGACATGGGTATGGCAAAGAAGATCGCGGCCTTCGGCATCGCCAAGAAGGTCTACGACGAAGCGCGCAAGCCTCACAACCAGGCCAAGATCAAGCAGGCCGTGCAGAAGGTGCAGGAGCGCCGCGGCGGCAAGCGCTACTGAGCCGGGGACCTCACCTCGCCGACCGTTGGCGTGGCGCGCGTCGGTCCGACCAATCCGCGGAGCGACCGGTGACGAACGGAGCACGAGGGCCGGGACAACGGCCGACGTTCGATCACCAGGAGTTCCCATGCAGCATCGCAAGCTCTACGCCGGCCTCGGCGGCATGCTCCTCGCCGGCACGGCAGCAGTGGCCGGCATCCAGGCCAGCAGCGCCACCGAGTCCGAGAAGCCTGCGGCCGCTCCGAGTCGGGTGCACCTCCAGGCCGACCTCGACGCCCTGAACGACTCCGGTGCGTCGGGTCACGTGCACGCCGAGTTCAAGGGCCGCAAGGCGGACGTGCGCATCAACGCCCGCGGTCTCGCCAAGAACCTCCCGCACGCCCAGCACCTGCACTTCGGTGCTGAGGCGCGCAACGAGTGCCCCAACGTCTTCGACGACGCCAACAACGACCTGCGCCTCAACGTGGCCGAGGGCGTGCCGGACTATGGCCCGATCCTCAAGTCCCTCACGACGACTGGCGACATGAGCCCGAAGAGCGGCCTCGCCGTCGACCGCTTCCCGACCACGCCGAAGGGCTTCGAGAAGTACGAGCGCGTCGTCAACTTCGCACCCGGGGCCGTGCTGCGGGCGATCAAGAGCGGCAAGGGCGTCATCGTGATCCACGGTGTCGACCACAACGGCAACGGCGCGTACGACTTCGCCGGCGCCGGCGCCAGCGAGCTCGACCCGAGCCTGCCGGCCGAGGCGACCGACCCCGCCCTGTGCGGCGTCCTGCGCTGACCTGGAGCTGACCCAGAACTGACCCAGCACCACGCGCGACCCCGTCCCTGTCAGGGGCGGGGTCACGCGACACTGGTCGCAGGTGGCGGGCCTGGGCCGCAGCCCACCGCGCAGCACTACGCGCTTGCCGGTCTTCACGACGCGCGCGCCTACCTCGGCCACGCCGTGCTCGGTCCGCGGCTGCTGGAGTGCTGTCGCGCGCTCCTCGGCTTCCCGCGCACGAGCGCCGAGCAGGTCCTCGGGTGGATCGATCGACGCGGTCAAGCTCCGCTCGTCGATGACGCTCTTCGCCCGGGCCTACCCCGAAGAGGCGGTCTTCACTGACGTGCTGGACCGCTTCTTCGACGGGGCGCCCGACGAGCGGACGATCGAGCTGCTCGGCTGAGTCGTCGCCCGCGGGGTGGGCCTGCCCCGGCCCGTCCCATCACTCGGGGTGGGTGGACGTTGCCACGTCCGCTCGCTCGGCGTAGGACTGGGGGATGACCACCACACCAGCCGAGCCCGAGTCCGACCCCGAGATCGTGCCCTCCGGCGACCCGGGCCTCGACCCGATCGACCCGGGCGAGGTGCCCGACTCGCCCATCCCCGAGACCCAGCCGGCCGGCGACCGGTAACGGTCGCCGCAGTCCTGCCTATGCTCGCCCCATGACCATCCAGCAGTCGACCGACCTCACCCACGCCGCGATGCTGGGCCTCGGCGTGCACCGACCTGCCCGGGTCGTGACCAACGACGAGGTCTGCGAGGTCCTGGACTCCTCCGACGAGTGGATCCAGACCCGGTCGGGGATCCGGACCCGGCGCTTCGCCGCCGAGGACGAGACCCTCATCGGCATGTCGATCTCGGCGGCCGAGAAGGCGCTGCAGGCCGCCGGCGTGGGCGCGGACCAGGTCGGTTGCGTGATCGTCGCGACCTCGACCCACCCCGAGCACACCCCCGCCTCGGCTCCCCAGGTCGCCTCCGCGCTCGGCATCACGGCGGCGGCGTTCGACATCTCCGCCGGGTGCGCGGGCTTCTGCCACGCGCTCAACCTGGCCGCGTCGATGGTGCGCGCGGGCGCCGAGAGCCACGTGCTCGTCATCGGCGTCGAGCAGCTGAGCCGCTTCATGGACCCGACCGACCGGGGCACCGCGTTCATCTTCGCCGACGGCGCGGGTGCGGTCGTGGTGGGTCCGTCCGAGACCGCCGGGATCGGTCCCACGGCCTGGGGCTCCGACGGCTCGCAGGCCCACGTCATCACCCAGACGCCGAGCTGCCTCGGCGGCCACGCCGACCACCCGGTGGTCCAGATGGAGGGCACCGCGGTCTTCCGCTGGGCGCCGTTCGCGATGGCGAAGGTCGCGCACGAGGCGCTCGACCTGGCCGGCGTCTCGGTCGAGGACCTCGACGCCTTCATCCCGCACCAGGCCAACCTGCGGATCACCCAGACCCTCGCCAAGAACATCCAGCTCCCCGACTCCGTCGCCATCGCCACCGACGTGGTCGACTCGGGCAACACCTCGGCCGCGTCGGTGCCGCTCGCCATGGAGGCGATGCTCCGCAAGGGCGAGGCGTCGGCCGGCGACACCGCGCTCCTGATCGCGTTCGGAGCCGGACTGAGCTACGCCGGCCAGGTCGTCACCGTCCCGCCGCTCGCCCAGGTGTAGGCCCCGGTCCGGGGCTCCGCGTCTCGGCGTCCCGGCTAGGTTCGGGCGATGGCACATCGTTGGATCGCGACCCGTCCCGGCGGCCTCGACGTCTTCGCGTTCGAGGAGCACGACGTCCCGGCCCCACGGGCGGGAGAGGTCACGATCGCCGTCCGCGCTGCGGGGATGAACCCCGCGGACGCCAAGCACGTGGCCACCGGCGCCGGCGACTTCCCGCGGGCGATCGGGTACGAGGTCGCCGGGGTCGTCTCCGCGATCGGACCGGGGACCGGGATCGGCTCGGGTCCGGTGGCGGTGGGTGACGACGTCCTCGCCTTCCGCATCAGAGGCGGCTGGGCGACCGAGGTCACCGTGCCGGCACAGGACGTCTTCGCGAAGCCGCCGTCGTTGTCCTTCGGCGAGGCCGCCAACCTGCTGCTCGCCGGCACGACCGCCGCCGAGATGCTGCACGTGGTCGGCGTCGCCCGAGGCGACACGATCCTGGTGCACGGTGCGTCCGGTGCCGTGGGCGTCAGCGTGCTCCAGCAGGCCGCGTGGATCGGCGCACGGGTGGTCGGCACGGCCAGCCCCTCCAACCACGACGTCGTACGCCGCTTCGGCGGTGAGCCGGTCGCCTACGGGGACGGGCTCGCGGAGCGCGTGCGCGCCGCCGCGCCGCAGGGCGTCGCCGCGGCCCTCGACTGCGTGGGCACGGACGAAGCGGTCGCGGTGTCGCTGTCCCTGGTGACCGACCGCGGTCGCATCGTCACGATCGCGGCAGCGGATCGGGCACGCGACGAAGGCTTCCTGGCGATCGCCGGTGCGCGCCCCGCCAGCCGTCACTTCCGCGCGTCCGTGCGGGCCGACCTGGTGCGGCGGGCGGGAGCCGGCGAGCTCGTCGTGCCCCTGGCCCGCTCGTTCCCGCTGGCCGACGCGCTCACCGCCACCGAGGTGCTGATGGGCCAGCACCCCGGTGGGAAGCTCGTGCTCGTGCCCTGAGGCTAGGCGGGAGCTGCGCCGTCCGACGGACGCGCGAGGCGGTCCGCCACGAGGGTCCACACGTCCGGGTCGAACCCCATCCCGAGGTGCGTCGACGACACCTCGACGTGCTCGGCCGACGGCGTCGCGCGGTCGATGCACGCCTGCCACGCGACCACGCCGTCGCGGCGGGAGAAGAGCACCGTGAGCGGCACGCGGATCGGGGAGGAGGCGTCGAGCCGGCGGGCGACGCGGTCGGCGTGCGCGTCGGCCCCGGCGTTCGAGGAGCGGGCGACGCTCGTGTGGCGGGCGCCGCCGGCCACCGGCGTGCCGTAGGTGATGACGCGTCGTACGGCGTCCGGGTGGCGTCGCGCCACCTCCCGCGCGATGACGCCCCCGAGGCTCCACCCGACCAGCGAGGCCGGCTGGCCCTTCTCCTCGACGAGCTCGAGCACGCGGGCCGACAGCCGCTCGACGTCGCGGCGCGGGTCGCCGGTGTTGGTGCCGAAGCCCCAGCCGCGCGCGTCGTACCCGAGCCGGGTGAGGTAGGCGCGCAAGGGCGCGCCCGTGAGCTCGGGGGCCTTCCAGCCGGGGATGTCGACCACGAGGTGGCCGTCGCCGCGGGGCGCCGCGGCCAGCCGGGGGAGGGCCGCGACCAGGCGGGCCGCGTCGAGTGGCGCCGCGAGCTCGCCGAGCATCGTCCAGGGCGTCGGCGGGCCGTCGGGGCGGGCGAGGTCACGCGCGTCGTCGTGGGTCGCGGCACGGGACCAGAGGCCGGTGGCGGAGAGGACGGCGGCGCCGGCGGGCCAGGTGCGGGACGGCATGCCGGGGACTGTACGTCGACGGGTGGTGGGAGCGAGCGCGGGGCACCTGGCGCGCAACTGATGGTTGCACGACGGCGGCGATCGGCGTACCGTAACGAGCAACCAAGGGTTGCGGGAGGACGTCATGGAGCTGGGAACCATCGAGCGGGAGCTCTACGTCGAGGCGCCCCCCGCGGTCGTCTTCGAGGTGGTGAGCGACCCGACCCACGTGGAGCAGTGGTGGTCCGACGACGCGCGCTACGAGACCGTCGTCGGGTCGGAGGGCGAGATCCTGTTCGCCGACGCCGACGGGGGGAAGGTCGAGGCGTTCACCGTCGTGGAGGTGCAGCCGCCCACCCGCTTCTCCTTCCGGTGGACCCACCCGGCGGGGGAGGAGGCGGTTGAGGGCAACTCGCTGCTCGTCACCTTCGAGCTCGTCCCTCACGGCACGGGCACGCTGGTGCGTTTCCGGGAGACCGGCTTCCGCGAGAGGGGCTGGAGTGCCGCCGTGTCGCAGGCGACGTACGAGGACCACGTCCACGGGTGGGACTACTTCCTGCCGCGCCTGGTCAGGCACGCCGCGGCCCTGGAAGCCCGGCCATGACACGACCGGCCATGACAGGACCGGTCGACGACGTGCTGTGGTCGGCGATCGGCGACCCCACCCGGCGGCAGCTGATCGACCTGCTGCTCGCAGCGGGCTCGGCCACGTCGACGTCGTTGAGCGAGCGGCTCCCGGTCACCCGACAGGCGGTCGCCAAGCACCTGGCCGTCCTCGACAGGGCCGGTCTCGTGCACGGGCAGACGGCCGGCCGCGAGCGGCACTACCGGATCGACGAGGAGCAGCTCGCCCGCGCGCTGGCGCAGCTCGACGCCGTCAGCACGGCATGGGACGGACGGCTCCGACGGATCAAGCGCCTCGCCGAGGCGCTGCAGGACGAGCGCGGATCCGCCGCCCGATCACGAAAGGATCGACCATGAACGACCTGACTCACACCTTCACCGTGGACGCGACGCCGCAGGAGGCCTACGAGGCCATCATCGACGTCCGCTCCTGGTGGGGCGCCACCAACATCGTCGGCGCCACCGACCGGCTGGGAGGCGACTGGTTCTACCTGGTGCCGGACCTCCACTTCTCCAAGCAACGCACCGCCGAGCTCGTCCCCGGCGAGCGCGTGGTGTGGGAGTTCACCGACGGGCACCTCGGATTCATCGCCGACAAGGGCGAGTGGATCGGGACGACGGGCCGCTTCGACATCGCCGCCGACGACGGCCGGACGCGGGTGACCTTCACGCACGAGGGCCTAGCGGCGGGCGACGAGTGCTTCGACGTCTGCCACGACGCCTGGCGGCACTACATCACCGACAGCCTTCGCCAGCGGATCCTGACGGGCCGCGGCACGATGCGTACCCGTGAGGAGGACCTGGCGGCCGTCGGCCAGCACGCAGGGACTGCGCAGTAGGGGCGCCGAGGAACGTGGATCCGCGCCACGCAACTCGGGTGCGCGCCGGCACGGTCGCGGGCTAGCCTCGAGGCCTCGCCTCACCCCTGGGTCGGACGGGCTCCGCAGGCCCGACCTGCGCGGCGACCGTGATCCGTGAACAGTGGTCCGACCACATCGGCAGGGGTTGCCCGGCGGCCGGGTCTCCGACCCGGCCCGCCGGTGCCGGGCGCTCGCACAGGCGGTCAGTCGCCGCGCAGCCGGGAGTAGCCGTGCTGCAGGGCGTCCGAGGCGCCGACGACGGTCAGCACCGCCGCGGCGGCGCGGGTGGGTCGGGGAGCGAACGCCATCCCGGCGACGTACGCCGTGCCCACCCAGACCCCGAGGCAGAACGGGCAGGTCAGCAGCTCGCCCACGGTGTGGCGCACACCGTGTCCGTCGCGGGGCTTCTCCACGTGCTCGCCGGACCCGGCCGCCTCCTCGAACTGGGTGAACGGGGCCCGGAGCGGGCTGGTCACCGATGCCCGGCTCAGCAGCCGGGTGAGCTTGTGGGTCGCGATCCCGCCCAGGGTGAGGTCCCGGAGCGAGTAGTGCTCGGGAAGCTGTCGGCCGGTCGCGCGCCCCAGGGCGAGCAGGCCGGTCACGCTGGCGACGTAGACCGCCATGCTGTCGGCGTAGCCGCCGAGGTTGACCTCGTCGTCCGGGTCGTAGGTCGTGGCGTCGAGGAGGTGCGTCATGGCGCCCGGTACCCCGCGCTTCCCGCCGGGATGAGAGGTCAGCGAGCGTTCCGGCTCACATCGTCGCGACGACGGCCCGGAGCGCGGCGAGGTCCGCCCGGTCCTTCGCACCGCCCGCTTCGTCGGGCCGCGCGACGCCCTTTCCCTCGAGCATCTTCTCCAGGGTGAGCACGCGGACGTGGAGGTGCCCGAGCGGGCGGCGGGCGTGGTCCAGCGGCCCGTCGGAGACCACGATCGGGTGTCCCGGCACCGGTACGACGACCCGGCCCGCGCCGTCGGTCTCGACGAACGTCAGCTGCAGGGCGTACCCGTCCCCGGCGTACTCCGTGCCGACCAGGTCGTCGTCACGGGGCGTGTGGACCCAGCCTGCCGCCGTGAGCGCGGCATCGACGCCGGCCTCGTCGGCGCGCCGGACGAGGACGTCGATGTCGTCGTGCGCGCGGGTGAGGCGACCGACCCACAGGTCCACGGCCCAGCCGCCGAAGAACCAGTGCTCCAGGCCGGCTGACTGCAGGGCGTCGGCGGCGCCGGCGAGCGCGGCCGTCTGCGGCGTCAGCTCCAGCGACGGCTCGCCCATCCGCGTCCCGCTCCCTCTGTCCAAGCCCTTCGGCCAGAGTCCTCCCCGCCGATGGTTGCTGACAAGGCCCGGGCCGGTCCGGACCGGAAGATCGTCAGCCGCGCAGGCGCACGGACAGGCACGTGACGCAGCCCTCGAGCTTCTCGTACTCGGTGACGTCGACGGCGACCACCCGCAGCCCGCGCTTCTCGTACAGTGCGCGCGTGCGGGGCGCCGCGGACGACATCAGCACGGTCGCCTCGTCGAGCAGCACGACGTGCGAGCCCGGCTCCTCCGGGACGGCGAGGAACGAGCCCCACACGGACGGGTCGTCGACGACCTCCTCCCACCCGACGACGGTGCCGTCGGGCAGGGCGGTGACCGCCGACTTGAGGTGCAGCGCCTTGGTCAGGGGGACGGCGACCACGGTGGCGCCGAGCGGTGCGAGGTGCGCGGCGAGCTGGTCGATGCCGGCCTGGTTGGTGCGCCCGCCGAGACCGACCCACACCGTGCCGTCGTGCTTGAGGACGTCGCCGCCGTCGAGGGTGCCGGGCGACTCGATGCGCGCGATCCGGTGGCCCAGGTCGCGCAGCGTCCGCTCGGTGCCGGCGACCTCGGCCTTGCGCTCGTCGGCGCCCGGACGGGTGAGGACGGCCAGGTCGCCGTACATCACCACCGTGTCCTCCACGAAGACCGAGTCGGGGCAGTCCGGTGCCGGCGGGACCTCGATCGTCTCCCAGCCCTCGGCCTGCAGCGCGGCGACGTACGCCTCCCACTGGCGCTGCGCGAGGTCGACGTCGACCGGGACGCGGTCGAGGTGGGTCAGCAGGCCCTCGGCGAGGCGGGGGCTGGGGCGGCGGACGAGGGCGCGACGGGTCACCCGCAGATCCTCCCAGCCCCGTGGGGGAGAGGGGACGTCAGGCGTTCGGGTCCCGCAGCCGGGCCACGACCTCGCGCCGCAGGACCTTGCCCATCGGGTTGGTCGGCAGCTCCTCGACGAACACCACCCGGCGCGGCACCTTGTAGGGCGTCAGGTCCTGCCGCGTGTGCGCGCGCAGCTCGTCCGGCTGCACCGGTACGCCCTCCACGAGCACGACGGCAGCGACGACCTCCTCGCCGCCGTCCTCGTGCGGGAGGCCGACGACCGCCACGTCCACCACCTCGGCGTGCGTGCGGAGCACGGCCTCCACCTCCGAGGGGTAGACGTTGAAGCCGCCGGTGATGATGACCTCCTTGATCCGGTCCACGACCGTCAGGAACCCGTCGGGCGACATGGTCACCACGTCGCCCGTGCGGAACCACCCGTCGTGGAACGCGGCCGCCGTCTCGTCGGGCAGGCCGCGGTACCCCGCGAAGACCTGCGGGCCCCGCACCAGCAGCTCGCCCCGCTCGCCCTGGGGCACCTCGCGGTCGAGGTCGTCCGGGTCCGCGACCCGGATCTCCACGTCGGGGAACGGCACCCCGATCGCTCCCGGGCGACGCGCGCCGGTCATCGGGTTGCCGACGATCACCGGTGACGTCTCGGTGAGGCCGTAGCCCTCCACGAGCAGGCCGCCCGTGACGGCCTCCCACCGCTCGACCAGCGCAGCGGGAAGGGGCATCGCCCCCGACAGGCCGTAGCGGATGCCCCTGATCGAGACGTTGCGGCGCTCCGCCTCGTCGACGATGCGCTGGTAGAGCGGTGGCACCGCCGGCACGAAGCTCGGCACGTCGCGGGCGACCGCGTCCATGATCAGGCCGATCTCGGGCTTGGGCAGCAGCACCAGCTTGGCGGCGAGGGCGACGCCGAGCAGCACGCTCACCGTCACGCCGTAGGCGTGGAACAACGGCAGCGCCACGAGGAAGGACTCCTCGCCCTCCTCCAGCCCCGGCACCCAGGCGCGCCCCTGCAGCACGTTGGCGACGAGGTTGCGGTGCAGCAGGGGTACGCCCTTCGGCACGCCGGTCGTGCCGGAGGTGTAGAGCAGGAGCGCGACGTCGTCCCGGTGCGGTCGGGGGTGCGAGTCGTCCAGCGGCGCGGCGGAGGCCAGGTCGGCCCACTGCATCACCTGGGGCGCCGGCGACGTCAGCTGCTCCCGCGCAGTGCGCGCCTTGGCGATCGGCAGGCGCAGCGCGAGCCGCTTGCTCCACGGGAGCCGGGTGGTCATGTCGACCGCGACCAGGTGCTCGAGGGCCGAGCCGGCGACGAGCTCCTCGACGACTGGGACGACCTTGTCCCACACGATCGCGACCCGGGCGCCGTGGTCGACGAACGGGCGCCGCAGCTCAGCGGCGGTGTAGAGCGGGTTGTGCTCGACGACGGCGGCACCGAGGCGCAGCACCGCGAAGAAGGCGATGACGTTCTGCGGACAGTTGGGCATCACCAGCGCGACGTTGTCGCCGGGGCGTACGCCGAGCGCGTGCAGGCCGCCGGCCACGCGGCGTACCTCCTCGTCGACCTCGGCGTACGTCGACACGCGCCCGAGGAAGTCCAGCGCCGGGCGGTGGGAATGCTGCCGCACCGCGCTCTCCCACAGGTCGAGCACCGTGGTGTCGCCGTAGTCGAGGTGCAGGGGCACGCCCGGCGCGTAGGAGTCTGCCCACGGGGGCTGCTGAGCCGGCACGGTGTTCCTCACGTCCATCCGTCATGGAGGGTCGCGGGGAGCCGCGACGCTCCCAACGTATCGCTCGGACCGGGTGCGGCCGCGGCCGGTCCGCGGGCCCGGCTCACAGCCCGGCGACGACCTCCGTGCCCTGCTTGATCGCGCGCTTGGCGTCGAGCTCCGCGGCCACGTCGGCGCCTCCGATGAGGTGCGCCTCGCGCCCGAGGCCGTCGTAGAGGTCGCGCACGGAGTCCTGACCGGCGCACACGACGATGGTGTCGGCCTCGATCACGCGGGTGGCGCCGTCGACCGTGACGTGGAGGCCCTCGTCGTCGATGCGGTCGTACGTCGCCCCGCTGACCAGGGTCACCCGCGACTGCTTGAGCACCGCGCGGTGCGCCCAGCCGGACGTCTTGCCGAGCCCGATGCCGATCGGCGTGGTCTTCCGCTGCACGAGCGTCACCTCGCGCGCGGGCGTGCGCGGCTTGGCCTCGGTCAGGCCGCCCTCGTGGAGGGCCGGGTCGCCGACGCCCCAGTGGGCCATCCAGTCGTCGAGGTCCTCCTCCTCGTGGGTGAGGAAGACGCTCACGTCGACGCCGATGCCGCCGGCGCCGATCACCGCGACCCGCTTGCCCGGGACCACCGCGCCGCTCAGCACGTCGGCGTACGACGCCACGCTCGGGTGGTCGATGCCGGGGATCTCCGGCAGGCGCGGGGTGACGCCGGTCGCGACGACCACCTGGTCGAAGCCGGCGAGGTCGTCGGCGGTCGCGGCCGTCGAGAGGCGTACGTCGACGCCGAGGACCTCCAGGCGACGGGTGAAGTAGCGCAGGGTGTCGGCGAAGTCCTCCTTGCCGGGAACCGCCATCGCGAGGCGGAACTGGCCGCCGAGCTCGGGCGCCCGCTCGAAGAGGGTCACCGCGAAGCCGCGCTCCGCCGCCGAGGTGGCGGCGGCCAGGCCGGCCGGGCCGGCGCCGACCACCGCGACGGTCTGCTTGCGGAGCGTGGGCATCAGCACCAGCTCGGTCTCGTGGCACGCGCGCGGGTTGACGAGGCAGGAGGCGCGCTCGTTGCTGAAGACGTGGTCCAGGCAGGCCTGGTTGCAGGCGATGCAGGTGTTGATCTCGTCGGCGCGCTCGTCCATCGCCTTGGCGACGAAGGCCGGGTCGGCGAGCAACGGCCGCGCCATCGAGACGAGGTCGGCCTCGCCGGCGGCCAGGATGTCCTCGGCCAGCTCGGGGGTGTTGATCCGGTTGGACGCGCAGACCGGGACGTCGACGACCTCCTTGAGGCGCGCGGTGTGGGAGCGCCAGGCGCCGCGCGGCACCTGCGTGATGATCGTCGGCACCCGTGCCTCGTGCCAGCCGATGCCGGTGTTGAAGACGGTGACGCCGGCAGCCTGCAGGTGCAGCGCGAGCTCGGCGGTCTCCTCCCAGGTCTGCCCGCCCTCGACGAGGTCGATCAGGGAGATCCGGTACACGATCGGGAAGTCCGGGCCGACCAGCTCGCGCGAACGGCGTACGACCTCGACGGCGAAGTGCATGCGGCGCGCGGCCGAGCCGCCCCACTGGTCGTCGCGGTCGTTGGTGCGCGCGGCGAGGAACTGGTTGATGAGGTAGCCCTCGGAGCCCATGATCTCGACCGCGTCGTAGCCGGCCTTCCGGGCGAGCGCGACGCTCTTCGCGAAGGCGGTCGCGGTGTGGTCGACCTCCTTGCTCGACATGGCGCTCGGCTTGAACGGCGTGATCGGCGACTTCTTGTCCGACGCGCTCTGCGACAGCGGGTGGTAGCCGTAGCGACCGGCGTGCAGCACCTGCAGCGCGATCGCGCCGCCCGCGTCGTGGACGGCGCCGGTGATCCGCTCGTGCCGCTTCGCGTGGAGGCGGTTGGTCATCTCGGACGCGAACGGCTTGAGCCAGCCGCGCTTGGTCGGCGCGTAGCCGCCGGTGATGATCAGGCCGACGCCCCCGCGCGCCCGCTCCTCGAAGAACGCCGCGAGCTTGTCGATGTCCCACGGATGGTCCTCCAGCCCGGTGTGCATCGAGCCCATGACGACGCGGTTGCGGAGCGTCAGCGCGTCCGGCCCGGTGCCGAGGGTGATCGGCTCGAGCAGGTGGGGATAGCGGGGGTGCGTCATCTCAGTCCTTCGCGTGGGCGTGCAGGTAGTCGGTGATCCAGTCGATCCAGAAGCGTTCGAGCCGGATGCCGCCGCGCAGCACCAGCCACTGGTCGAGCGCGGCGCCGTCGAGGCCGGCCGGGTCGGGGAACTGCTCGCGCTCGAGCTCCTCGTAGTGCGCGAGCCGCGTCGCGTGGTCGGCACGGGCGGCCAGGAGGTTGGCGGTCAGCGCGGCGCGGTCGCCGTACGACGCCCCGCGCAGCTTGACCGCCAGCTCGCTGCGGAACGTCTCCATCGGCATCGGCGTGGCGAGCCACTCGGCCAGCACCCGCCGCCCCTCGGTCGACGGTGTGTGGACCTTCTTGTCGGGCCGGCCCTCCTGCTCGACGACCTCGACGCCCACCCAGCCGTCGGCCTCCATCCGCGCCAGGACGCGGTAGATCTGCTGGTGGGTGGCGTGCCAGAAGAACCCCAGCGACTTCTCGAACCGCCGGGTCAGCTCGAGCCCGCTCGCCGGGCGCTCGCTGAGCGCGACGAGGAGGGCGTGCTCGAGGGCCATGCGGGCCATGGTGCCCGACCTATGCAACGAGTTGCAAGGGCCTAGGTCGAAGATCACTCGTCGCAGTTGCCAGCAAACTTCGACCTAGTGGCTGTCCACAGATGAGGGGCCGCGGGTGGCGCCGCCGGGGTTGCTCCCCGACGGTGGACAGATGACCGCCGAGCCGCGCGCCTCGCCGTACGGCTCGACCGTGGCTGCCCACCTCGCCGCCCAGGACGGGGTCGTCTCCCGGGACCAGCTCGTGTCAGCGGGCTGCCGACCGCACGACATCGAGCGCCTGCTGCGACGGCGGGAGCTGTTCGTCGCGCTTCCCGGCGTGTACGTGGTCCACAACGGGCCGCAGACCTGGCAGCAGCGCGCGTGGGTGGCGGTGCTCTCGTGCTGGCCGGCGGCCCTCGCCGGGCGGTCGGCGTTGCGCGCCGAGAACGGCCCCGGTCTGCGGGACTTCGACGAGTCGGCGCCGATCGAGGTGGCGGTCGACGTCGACCGTACGGTGCGCAGCAAGCCTGGAGTGTCCGTACGCCGGATGGCTGGTCTGGCACCCCGGGTGCGTGCCAACACGTCGCCTCCGCGCGTCCGCTACGAGGAGGCGGTCCTCGACGTGGTCGCCTCTCTCTCGCGTGAGTGGGACATGATCGAGTGCTGTGCCGCGGCCGTGCGGAGTCGCTGCACCACCGCCGAGCGGCTGTCCGCCGCGCTCGCGGCCCGGAGCCGGTTCCCGCGACGGGCCTGGCTGCTGCGGGTCCTGGCCGACGTGGCGGGCGGCACGGCCTCGGTCCTCGAGCACGGCTACCTCCGCCGGGTCGAGCGGGCTCACGGCCTGCCCCGCGCCGACCGACAGCGGGCCGACCGGGTCGGCGGCGCTCGTGTGTACCGCGACGCCGCGTACCCGGCGTACGACCTCGACGTGGAGCTCGACGGCCGGTTCGACCACAGTGCGCTGACAGACCGCGACCGAGACCTCGACCGCGACCTGGCAACGGCCGTCGGCGGCGTTCGGACGGTGCGCCTGGGATGGGGGCAGGTCTACGACCGGCCCTGCCGGGCGGCTGCCGCCGTCGCTCGACTCCTGCAGGTCGGCGGATGGCAGGGTGAGCCGACGCCGTGCTCGTCCAAATGCTCGGTCACAGGTGGCTAGCTCGAAGTTCGCTCGTACATGGCACGAGCGAACCTCGAGCTTGTGGTCACGGGCCGCGAGACGACCGTCGCGACCCTGACAGCGGCGGTGTCATGATCGGCGCATGACGTACGAGCTGGGGCAGGGGACCGGGCCGCTGCGGGGCGTCCGGGTGGTCGAGGTGGCCGGCATCGGTCCAGGGCCGCACGCGTGCATGCTGCTGGCCGACCTCGGCGCCGACGTGGTGCGCATCGACCGGCCGGGCGGCGGGATGTTCGCCAGCGGGCGGGCCGACGTGCTCAACCGCGGCCGGCCGAGCGTCGCCCTCGACCTCAAGCGCCCGGAGGCGATCGGGGTCGTGCTCGACCTCGTCGAGCGCGCCGACGTGCTCGTCGAGGGCATGCGGCCGGGTGCGATGGAGCGGCTCGGCCTCGGGCCGGAGGCCTGCCACGCCCGCAACCAGCGGCTGGTCATCGGCCGGATGACGGGCTGGGGCCAGGACGGGCCGTGGAGCCAGGCCGCGGGCCACGACATGAACTACATCGGGATCACGGGCGCGCTCCACGGCCTCGGCCAGGACCGCGACCGGCCGCACTTCCCGAGCAACCTGCTCGGAGACTTCGGCGGCGGCTCGACCTACCTCGTCATCGGCATCCTCGCCGCGCTCCTCGAGGCCCGCACGAGCGGCCGCGGCCAGGTCGTCGACGCCGCGATCGTCGACGGCACCGCCCACCTCAACGCGATGGCCTCGACCTTCGCCGCCCTCGGCCTCGACACCGGCATGCGCCGCTCGGGGCTGCTCGACGGCGGCACGCCCTGGTACGACGTCTACGAGACCGCCGACGGCCGCCACGTGAGCGTCGGGGCGCTCGAGCCGCAGTTCTGGGCCGCGCTCGTCGAGCGCATCGGTGTCGAGCTGCCCGACCGCGACGACCCGGCGAACCACGCCACCATCCGCGGCGCCCTGATCAGGCGGTTCAAGGAGCGGACGCAGGCCGAGTGGGCCGAGGTCTTCGACGGCACGGACGCCTGCGTCGCGCCCGTCGTACCCCTGGCCGAGGCGCCCGCCCATCCGCACCTCGCCGCGCGCGGCACCTTCGTCGACCACGCCGGCGTCACCCAGCCGGCGCCCGCGCCCCGCTTCTCGCGGACCGCGTCCACCATCAGCAGCGCGCCCGCGCTGCCCGGGGAGCACACCCGCGAGGCGCTCACCGCCTGGGGCATCGCCGACGTCGACGGCCTGATCGCCGGCGGGGCGGCGGCGCAGGCGTCGGCACCGTGAGGCCGTTCCTCTTCCTCGGCACCCGCGCGGAGGACGACGTCGCCCAGCAGGAGTACGACGCCGTGCTCGCCGGCTGCGGCCTGCGACCCGACGAGCTGGTGCGCGTCCGCCTCGAGGCAGGCCCGCTCGGGGAGGTCGACCTCGACGACTGGTCCGGGATCATCCTCGGCGGCGGGCCCTACAACATGTCCGACCACGAGAACGCGAAGTCGCCGGCCCAGCGCTGGGCCGAGGCCGAGCTCCGCGCCCTCGCCGAACGGGTGGTCGCCGCGGACGTCCCGTTCCTGGGTGCCTGCTACGGCATCGGGGTGCTCGGCACCCTGCCCGGAGGGGTCGTCGACCGGACGTTCGGCGAGCCCATCGGCGCGCTGCCCGTCCGGCTGACCGACGCGGGCCGCGACGACCCGCTCTTCGGGACGCTGCCCGGGGAGTTCACGGCGTACCTCGGTCACAAGGAGGCGGTCGCACGGCTGCCCGACGGCGCGGTGCTGCTCGCCTCGACCGACACCTGCCCGGTCCACGCCTTCCGGATCGGCCGCAACGTCTACGCCACCCAGTTCCACCCCGAGCTCGATGCCGTCGCGATCTGCGACCGCATCGACGCCTACAGCGCCCACGGCTACTACGAGCCGCACGAGCAGGAGCACCTCAAGGCCGCCGCCCGCGAGGCGATGGTGACCGAGCCGGTGCGACTGCTGGCGCGGTTCGTGGAGCTGTACGCGCGCACCTGAGCCGGTGTGTAACTCGCGGTTA
Source organism: Nocardioides sp. GCM10028917 (assembly GCF_042666175.1). Classification (NCBI taxonomy): domain Bacteria; kingdom Bacillati; phylum Actinomycetota; class Actinomycetes; order Propionibacteriales; family Nocardioidaceae; genus Nocardioides; species Nocardioides sp. GCM10028917. Next base: position 663,917 of record NZ_JBHTFL010000007.1, on the reverse strand, counting down.
CGATTTCCCCGGGTGCTGACCTAGGCTCGTCGCGTGACGACTGTCGAGCACGTCGACGTGCTGATCATCGGGGCCGGCCTGTCGGGCATCGGCGCGGCGGCCCACCTCGCCAAGGACCTGCCCACGACGTCGTACGCCGTCCTGGAGCGGCGCGAGGTCAGCGGCGGGACGTGGGACCTGTTCCGCTACCCGGGCGTGCGCTCCGACTCCGACATGCACACGCTCGGCTACCGGTTCCGGCCGTGGCGCGGCGACACCGCTCTCGCCGACGGCGCCTCGATCCTCGGCTACCTCCGCGACACGGCGCGCGAGTACGGCGTGGACCGTCACGTCCGCCACGGCCACCGTGTCGTCGGGGCCGACTGGGACTCGAGCACCGCGCGCTGGACGGTGACGTCCGAGGTCGGCGGGGAGCGGCGGACGATGACCGCCGACTTCCTGTGGGCGTGCAGCGGCTACTACGACTACGACGCGGGCTACACACCGCACTTCGAGGGCCAGGAGCGCTTCGGCGGCCGGGTCGTCCACCCCCAGCACTGGCCCGACGACCTCGGCCCCACGGGAAAGCGCATCGTCGTCATCGGCTCGGGCGCCACCGCCGTGACGCTCGTGCCCGCCCTCGCCCGGGACGGCGCCGCGCACGTCACGATGCTGCAGCGCTCACCGACGTACGTCCTCTCGGTGCCGGCCAAGGACGCGGTGAAGGGTCGGCTGACGCGCCTCGTCGGCGAGGAGCGGTCGTTCGTCGCGACGCGGTGGAAGAACATCGCGCTGCAGTCCGCGCTCTACCGCGCGAGCCGGCGGCGCCCGGACCTCGTGCGCCGCCTCGTCCGCAGGACCAACGTCGCCCAGCTCCCGCCCGGCTACGCCGTCGACACCCACTTCAACCCGAGCTACGACCCGTGGGATCAGCGGATGTGCCTGGTGCCGGACGGCGACCTGTTCCGCGCCATCAGTGACGGGCGGGCCGACGTGGTCACCGGCCGCATCGCCACCTTCACCGAGACCGGCCTCGAGCTGGAGTCGGGGGAGCGGATCGAGGCTGACGTCGTCGTCACCGCGACCGGCCTCAACCTCCAGGTGTTCGGCGGCGCCGAGCTGAGCGTCGACGGTGAGGTGGTCGAGCCCAGCCGCACGATGGCCTACCGCGCGATGATGCTCTCGGGCGTGCCCAACTTCGCCTTCACCATCGGCTACACCAACGCCTCCTGGACGCTCAAGGCCGACCTCGTCGCGGAGTACGTCGTCCGGCTGCTCGAGCGGCTGCGGTCGACCGGCACCCGGTCGGTCGTCCCGGTGCGCGACCCGGACGTCGAGGAGGTGCCGCTGATGGACTTCGACGCCGGCTACGTGCAGCGCGTGGTCCACACCCTTCCCCGGCAGGGCACGCGGGCCCCGTGGTCGCTCAAGCAGAGCTACCTCCACGACGCCCGGACGATCCGGAGGGCGCGCCTCGACGACGGCGTCCTGCGCTGGACCTGAGCGCGTTCGGTGGAAGCGCTCCCACATTTGTGGGTCGCGCTGCCCCGCGACCGTTGACAGGGATGTGTGACCGGCGTCATAGTGGCAGCCGGACGGAAGTGGAAGCGCTCTCACACCGCTCACGTCCACCTTCCGGCCGGGCAGAGAGCCCGGCGACCCAGGACGGCAGGAGTGCAGTGGTGCAGACATCCAGGACCCGGCGATTCAGGCTCGCCTCGAGCGCGTTGATGGCGCTCACCCTCGCGACGACCGCGGCCGCGTGCGGCGGCGGTGACGACGACGGGACGACCGCAGACGGCGTCACCACGGTCACCGTGGCGACGTTCAACGAGTTCGGCTACGAGGGGCTCATCGACGAGTGGAACGCCGCCAACGACGACATCAAGATCGAGCAGGTGAAGGTCGGCACGTGGGACGACGCGAAGGCCAACCTCTACACGAAGCTCGCAGCCGGCTCGGGCCTCTCGGACATCGAGGCGATCGAGGGTGACGCGATGCCCGCGATCCTCGCCGAGGAGGGTGCCTTCGAGGACCTCACCGACGACGAGCTCGAAGGCCGCTGGCTGCCGTGGGTCGAGGAGAAGACCCTCAATGCCGACGGCCAGATGATCGGCTACGCCACCGACATCGGCCCGGAGGGCATCTGCTACCGCGCCGACCTCTTCAAGAAGGCCGGCCTCCCCACCGACCGCGAGGAGGTCGCGAGGCTCATGGGCACCTGGGACGACTACTTCGCGCTCGGCGAGGAGTTCCTCAAGAAGGTCCCCGACACCGCGTGGTACGACTCCTCGGGCGGGCTCGCGCAGGCCATGCTCAACCAGGTCGCGAACCCCTTCGAGACCGACGACAACACCGTCGAGGTGGAGAACGACGAGCTCAAGTCCGTCTGGGCCGACGTCACCGGCAACATCGAGAAGGGCCTGTCCACCAAGCTCCCGCAGTGGAGCGACGACTGGACCGCGTCCTTCCAGAACGACGGCTTCGCCACCATGGCGTGCCCCGGCTGGATGCTCGGCGTCGTCGAGGGCAACGCCGAGGGTGTCGAGGGCTGGGACATCGCCAACGTCTTCCCCGGCGGCGGCGGCAACTGGGGCGGCTCGTTCCTCACCGTCCCGTCCCAGGGCGAGAACGTCGAGGAGGCGAAGGAGGTCGCTGCCTGGCTGACCGCGCCGGAGCAGCAGGTCAAGGCGTTCGCAGCCAAGGGCACCTTCCCCAGCCAGGTCGACGCCCTGGAGTCGGACAAGGTGACCAGCGCGACGAACGCCTTCTTCAACGACGCGCCCACCGGTCAGATCCTCGCGGAGCGCGCCCAGGCGGTGACGGTGCAGCCCTACAAGGGCCCGAAGTACTCCGACATCCTCCAGGCCTTCCAGGCTGCGGTCCTTCGCGTCGACGACGGATCCCAGGACGCTGCCGAGTCGTGGGACCAGTTCGTGACCGACGTCGAAGCGCTCGGCTGATCGGACCGACGGACTCCTCGTGAGCAACTCCACCACCTCCCGGGGCGGGGGCACCCAGACGGTGTCCCCGACCCGGGAGGGCTCCTCCGCCGCGTCCGGGCCCACCGGACGAACGCCCCGGCCCGAGTGGCGCCAGCGACTGACCCGGCTCGACGTCCGGCTCTCGCCGTACCTCTACATCTCGCCCTTCTTCCTGCTGTTCCTGGTCGTCGGCATGTTCCCGCTCGCCTACACGGCGTGGGTGTCGGTGCACGAGTGGAGCCTGATCGGCGGCAAGGGAGAGTTCGTCGGTCTCGACAACTTCCGCGAGGTCCTCGGCAACCCCTACTTCACCAAGCAGCTGGTCAACACGATCAGCATCTTCCTGCTCTCCTCCGTGCCGCAGATCGTCATCGCCGTGGTGCTGGCGGCGCTGCTGGACAACCAGCTCCGCGGCCGCACGTTCTGGCGGATGAGCATCCTGCTGCCGTTCGTCGTGTCCCCCGTGGCCATCGCGATCATCTTCGGCAGCCTGTACGGCGACCGCTACGGCCTGATCAACGAGCTGCTCGGGCACGTCGGCATCGACCCCGTCGGCTGGCACACCGAGCGGTTCGCCAGCCACGTCGCCGTCGCGACCATGGTGAACTGGCGCTGGACCGGCTACAACGCTCTCATCCTGCTCGCAGCCATGCAGGCGGTGCCGCGCGAGCTCTACGAGTCGGCGGCGATGGACGGCGCCGGCCGGGTGCGGCAGTTCGTCAGCATCACGCTGCCGATGATCCGCCCGACGATGATCTTCGTCGTCATCACCTCCACGATCGGCGGCCTCCAGATCTTCGCCGAGCCCCGGCTCTTCGACGAGACCAACGCACGCAACGGCGGCAGCGACCGCCAGTTCGGCACCATCACCATGCTGATCTACGACTTCGGCTGGCAGCTGCGCGACCTGGGACGGGCCTCGGCCACGGCTTGGCTGCTCTTCGTCGTGATCTGCGCCTTCGGCATCGCCAACTTCCTGCTCATCCGCAGGATCGGAGCCCTGGGAGGAGACCGATGACGCGCCGTCCGGGGTTCCTCGTCTACGGCCTGCTGACCGCCTTCCTGGTCGGCTCAGCCGCTCCGCTCTACTGGTCGTTCCTGCTCGGCTCGCACACGAAGGAGATCGCCGCACAGGGCGTCCCGCCGCTGCTGCCGGGCGGTCACTTCTGGTCCAACGCCGAGCGCGCGATGACGACGATCCCCTTCTGGAAGGCCATCGGCAACAGCCTGATGGTGTCCACGGTGACGGCCTGCTCGGTGGTGTTCTTCTGCACCTTGGCGGGCTACGCCTTCGCCAAGCTGCGCTTCCGTGGTCGGGGTCCCCTCCTGGTCTTCGTGATCGCCACCATGGCGGTCCCCACCCAGCTCGGCGTCGTACCCATGTTCATCCTGATGTCGGAGTTCGGCTGGACCGGCAGCATCACGTCGGTGATCATCCCGTGGCTGGTCACCGCCTTCGGCGTCTTCTTCATGCGCCAGTACCTGGTCGACGCGGTGCCGGACGAGCTGGTCGAGGCCGCCCGCATGGACGGGTGCTCCCAGATCCGCATCTTCTGGCACGTCGCCGCGCCCGCCGCCCGACCTGCAGCCGCCATCCTCTGGCTCTTCACCTTCATGCAGGTGTGGACGGACTTCTTCTGGCCGCTCATCGCCCTGCCGAACAGCAACCCCACCATCCAGGTGGCGCTCAACCAGCTCCAGAGCGGGTTCTTCAAGGACTACAGCCTCGTCCTGGCCGGTACCACGCTGGCCACCATCCCGCTCCTCGTCCTGTTCGTCCTCGCCGGCCGCCAGCTCGTGTCCGGCATCATGCAAGGAGCCGTCAAGGGATGACCACCCACACCACGCCCGCCTCCACCGTCGAGTCGTCGCCGCGAGCGCACTTCGCGCACGACTTCGTGTGGGGCATGGCGACCGCCTCCTACCAGATCGAGGGCGCCGTCACCGAGGACGGGCGCACCCCCTCGATCTGGGACACCTTCTCGCGGGTCCCCGGAGCGATCCTGGGCGGGGACACCGGAGAGGTCGCCTGCGACCACTACCACCGGATGCCAGCCGATGTGGAACTCCTCGCCGACCTCGGTGCCACGTCGTACCGCTTCTCGGTGGCGTGGCCGCGGGTGCGGCCGGACGCGGGGCCGGTCAACGCGGCCGGCCTCGCGTTCTACGACCGGCTCGTCGACGAGCTGCTCTCCCACGGGATCGCGCCGTGGCTGACGCTCTACCACTGGGACCTGCCGCAGGTGCTCGAGGACGCCGGCGGCTGGACCAACCGCGACACCGTCCACCGGTTCGTGGAGTACGCCGTCTCGGTGCACGAGGCGCTCGGCGACCGCGTGCCGACGTGGACCACGCTCAACGAGCCGTGGTGCTCGGCCTTCCTCGGCTACTCCGCGGGCCACCACGCGCCGGGCCGTCAGGAGGGGGCTGCCGGTCTCGTCGCCGGTCACCACCTGATGCTCGCGCACGGCCTCGCCACGCAGGAGCTGCGCAGCCGCGGCGCCGACCGGCTCGGGCTGAGCCTCAACCTGACGGTGCCCGATCCGAGCGACCCCACCGACCCGGTCGACGTCGACGCCGCCCGCCGCATCGACGGGATGCACAACCGGTTCTTCCTCGACCCGATCTTCCGCGGCGCCTACCCCGCCGACGTGCTCGAGGACACCGCCGACCGGACGTGGCAGGACCGGCCCTGGCTCGACGTGGTGCGCGACGGCGACCTCGAGATCATCTCGACGCCGATCGACGTGCTGGGCGTGAACTACTACCACGGCAACGAGGTCTCGGGTCACCCGCGCACGGACGTCGTCGGCATCGGCGCCGACCACCCCGACCGGGTCGCGCTCTCGCCGTTCCCCGGCTCCGAGCACGTCACCTTCCCCAGCCGCGGGCTGCCGCTGACCGCCATGGGGTGGGAGATCCAGCCCGAGGGCCTCCACTGGCTGCTCCGGCGCCTCCACGACGACTACCCGCACCTGCCGATCTACCTCACCGAGACCGGTGCGGCCTTCGACGACCGGCTCGACGAGCACGGACGGGTGCACGACCCCGACCGGATCGCGTTCCTCGACTCCTACCTGCGTGCGGTGCACCGGGCGATCGAGGAGGGCGTCGACGTCCGCGGGTTCTTCCAGTGGTCGTTCTACGACAACTTCGAGTGGGCCTTCGGCTACGCCAAGCGCTTCGGGCTCGTCCACGTCGACTACGCGACGCAGCGTCGTACCCCGAAGTCGAGCGCCCACTGGTACGCCGAGCTCGCCCGCACCGGGAGCCTGCCCGCGCCCCCAGCCGTGGACGACTAGCGTGGCGCGGGTGACCACCTCGCGCAGCCCTGTGAGCGCGGGTCAGCCGACCCTCGACGAGGTGGCCCGGGTCGCGGGCGTCTCTCGCGCCACGGCGTCGCGTGCGATCAACGGCGGCCAGCGCGTCAGCGCGCGGGCCCAGTCGGCCGTCGACACGGCGGTGCGCACGCTGGGCTACGTCCCCAACCCGGCGGCGCGCAGCCTGGTCACGCGACGTACGGACTCCATCGCCGTCGTCGTCCCCGAGCCGGACGACCGCGTCTTCTCCGACCCGTTCTTCGCCGGCACGCTGCGCGGCGTGACGCGGGTGTTGGGCGAGCGCGACATCCAGCTCGTGCTGCTGCTCGCCCGTCCGGGCGCGTCGACGGCGCGGACGCTGCGCTACCTCACCAACCGCCACGTCGACGGCGCCCTGGTCGTCTCCCACCACCGCGACGACCGGCTCGCCGAGCACCTCGCCGACATCGGTCTGCCCTGCGTCTTCGGCGGGCGTCCCTGGACCGGCGGTGACCGGGTGGCGTACGTCGACGTCGACAACGTGGCGGGCGAGCGCGAGGCGACCGAGGCACTCGTCGCCCGCGGCTGCACGCGGATCGGCACCATCGCCGGGCCCGCCGACATGACGGCCTCCGAGGACCGGATCGCCGGCTGGCGGCAGGCGATGTCAACGGCCGGGCTGGCCGCCGACGCGGTCGAGCACGGCGACTTCACCGAGGCCAGCGGCGAGGCCGCGGCCCGGGCGCTCATGGAGCGCCACCCCGACATCGACGGCCTCGTGGTCGCCTCCGACCTGATGGCCGCCGGCGCGCTGAAGGTGCTCGCCGAGCTCGGTCGCCGGGTGCCCGACGACATCGCGGTCGTGGGCTTCGACGACCTCGGCGTCGCCGAGCGCACCTCCCCGGCCCTGACCACGGTCCGGCAGCCGGTCGACGAGATGGCCGAGCGGGCGACCCGGCTGCTGCTCGAGCGCGTCGACGAGCCCGGCTCCAGCCGCCCGATGCGGGTGATCATCCCGCCGACCCTCATCCGACGGGCCAGCGCCTGAGGGTCAGGCGAGGGACTCGAGGAGCTCCTCCACCCGTCGCCGGATCTCGTCACGGATCGGCCGGACCGCCTCGATGCCCTGCCCGGCCGGGTCGTCGAGCTGCCAGTCCTCGTAGCGCTTGCCCGGGTGGAACGGGCAGGCGTCGCCGCAGCCCATCGTGATGACGACGTCGGAGGCCCGCACGGCCGTGTCGCTGAGGAGCTTCGGCTGCTGGGCGGCGATGTCGATGCCGACCTCGGCCATGGCCGCCACGGCGACCGGGTTGACCGTCCCGGCCGGCGCCGAGCCGGCCGAGAGCACCTCGACCCGGTCGCCCGCGAGGTGCCTCAACCAGCCTGCGGCCATCTGCGAGCGGCCGGCGTTGTGGACGCAGACGAAGAGCACGGTGGCGCTTGGCGTGGGGGTGGTCATCGAACCCTCTCGTGGATGGACCGGGCGGGCGCTGGGTCGGGGAAGCGCTTGCGCAGGGCGAGGCTGACGTAGACGAGGGCCACCAGCACCGGCACCTCGATCAGGGGTCCGACGACGCCGGCGAGCGCCTGTCCGGAAGTCACGCCGAAGGTCGCGATGGCGACCGCGATCGCCAGCTCGAAGTTGTTGCCCGCCGCGGTGAAGGCGAGGGTCGTGGTGCGCTCGTACGTCATCCCGAGCGCGTTGCCGAGCAGGAAGCCGCCGCCCCACATGACCGCGAAGTAGACCAGCAGCGGAAGGGCGATGCGTGCGACGTCGAGCGGTCGGCTGGTGACCTGCTCGCCCTGGAGGGCGAAGAGCACGACGATCGTGAAGAGCAGGCCGACCAGCGCCCACGGGCTCACGCGCGGGAGGAAGGTCGACTCGTACCACTCGCGGCCGCGGAGGCGCTCGCCGTAGGTGCGCGAGAGCCAGCCGAGCAGCAGCGGCACCCCGAGGAACACCAGCACCGACCTCGCGATCTGCCAGGCCGACACGTCGAGCGCGGCGCCCTCCAGCCCGAGCCAGACCGGCAGGGCCTCGAGGTAGAACCAGCCCAGGCCGGCGAAGGCGATCACCTGGAACACCGAGTTGAGGGCCACCAGAACGGCGGCGGCCTCGCGGTCGCCGCACGCGAGGTCGTTCCAGATGATGACCATCGCGATGCAGCGGGCGAGGCCGACGATGATCAGCCCGGTGCGGTAGGCGGGGAGGTCGGGAAGCATCAGCCAGGCCAGCGCGAACATCAGCGCGGGTCCCAGCACCCAGTTGAGGGAGAGCGACGCGACGAGCATGCGGCGGTCGGCGGTGACCGTGTCGAGGCGGTCGTAGCGCACCTTGGCCAGGACGGGGTACATCATCACCAGGAGGCCGACCGCGATCGGCAGCGAGATCCCGTCGACCTCCACGGCGGAGAGCACGTCGTCCAGAGCCGGGACCGCTCGACCGAGGACGAGCCCGGCGGCCATGGCGAGACCGATCCACAGCGGCAGGAAGCGGTCGAGGGTGGAGAGTCCTGCCGCGGCCCCTTCGCTCATGCGCTGCCGCCGATGAGGGTGGCGAGGTCCGCCAGCACCTCGCGACGGACGGCGTAGTAGACCCAGACGCCGCGCTTGGTGCGGTCGAGCAGCCCGGCCTCGTGCAGCACCTTGAGGTGGTGGCTGATGGTCGGCTGCGACAGGTCGAAGGCGTCGTTGAGGTCGCAGACGCAGGCCTCGCCTCCGTCGCTCGCCGCCACGATGGAGACCAGCCGGAGCCGGACCGGGTCGGCGAGCGCCTTCATCAGCGGCGCCACGCGCTCGGCGCGGTCGGCTGACAGCGGCGCCCGGACCAGGGGCGAGCAGCACGCGACCGTCTCGACGGGAGTGAGGGTCAACTCAGACTTCGACACAGGTCGATATTGACAGACATCGATGTGTAGTGCAATCTCAACACATCGACAACCATCAATATGAACGGAGCACCACCATGTCCCGCCTGCAGCTCGCCCTCAACGTCGACGACCTCGAGACGTCGATCGCCTTCTACTCCACGCTCTTCGGCGCCGAGCCCCACAAGGTCCGCCCCGGCTACGCCAACTTCGCCGTGGCGCAGCCGCCGCTCAAGCTGGTCCTCATCGAGAACCCCGGCCACGGCGGCAGCGTCAACCACCTCGGCGTCGAGGTGGAGGACGTCGACACCGTCGACACCGAGCTGACCCGCCTCGCCGCGGCGGGCCTCGCGACGACGGAGGAGCGCGACACCACCTGCTGCTACGCCAAGCAGGACAAGTTCTGGGTGCAGGGCACGCCGGACGGCGAGCGCTGGGAGGTCTACGCGATCACCGACGACCTGGCCGACCCGGCCGACGTGGTGGTCGAGGAGTCGCGCAAGCAGCTGACCGGGGATGCCCAGCCCTGCTGTGCCTGACCCGAGGAAGGTGTCGCGACCTGCGCCCGAGGCAGGCTGAGTCGGGGCTCACACGTCACGCAATTCACGGGAACACCTCCCGTACCGCTAGCGTTGTGCCCACAGTCGCCCGGCCGGTCTTGCCCCGGGCGCAGGTCGTCGCTGGAAATGCGACACCCTTCCTCAGCACTTGAGGCACGTACGCCGCAGCAGATACAGCGGCTCACGGTGGCGAGACGCCTACCGAAAGCAACTCACATGACCTTCGCCGAACTCGGCGTGCCCGCTTCGCTTGCCCAGATCCTGGAGCAGCAGGGCATCACCACTCCCACTCCTATCCAGGCCGCGACGCTGCCCGACAGCCTCGCCGGCCGCGACGTCCTCGGCCGTGGCCGCACCGGCTCCGGCAAGACGTACGCCTTCCTCCTCCCGCTGGTCGCCCGCCTCGACGCGAGCAAGCTCCCGGCCATGCCGCGCAAGCCGCGCGCCCTGATCCTCGCCCCGACGCGCGAGCTCGTCGGCCAGATCGAGGCCTCCCTCGCTCCTCTTGCCAAGGCCGCCGGCCTGACGACGCGCACCGTCTTCGGCGGCGTCGGCCAGAACCCGCAGGTCACCGCGCTGAAGAAGGGCGTCGACATCGTCATCGCCTGCCCCGGTCGCCTCGAGGACCTGATGGGCCAGGGCTACGCGGACCTCTCCGCCGTCGAGGTCACCATCCTCGACGAGGCCGACCACATGGCCGACCTCGGCTTCCTGCCCGGCGTGCGCCGGATCATGGACAAGACGCCCCGGCAGGGCCAGCGGATGCTGTTCTCCGCCACCCTCGACAAGGCGATCGACGTGCTGGTCAAGCGCTACCTCGACAAGCCGATGACCCACGAGGCCGACTCGGCGCAGTCGCCGGTCGCCACGATGCACCACCACGTGCTGCACCTCAGCCGCGAGCAGCGGGTGCCCGTGCTGGTCGACCTGACCAGCGCGCCCGGACGCACGGTGGTCTTCACCCGCACCAAGCACGGCGCGAAGGCGCTGGCCCGCCAGCTCAACAAGAGCGGCGTGCCCACGGTCGACCTGCACGGCAACCTGTCGCAGAACGCCCGCACCCGGAACATGGAGGCGTTCCACTCCGGCAGCGCCACCACCCTGGTCGCGACAGACATCGCGGCGCGCGGCATCCACGTCGACGACGTCTCGCTCGTCGTCCACGCCGACCCGCCGGTCGAGCACAAGGCCTACCTCCACCGCTCCGGTCGTACGGCCCGCGCCGGCGCCGAAGGCACGGTCATCACGCTGATGACCGACGAGCAGGTGCGCGACGTGCGCGACCTGACCCGCCTGGCCGGGATCAAGCCGACGACCACCAAGGTCCACGGCCCCGGTCACCCCATGCTCGTCCAGCTCGCCCCGGGTGAGCGCAGCACCCCCGGCGGCCTCGTCATCGACGTGCCCACCTCGGGCGGCGGCGGTCGTTCGACCGGCGCCAACGCCCAGCGCAAGCGGGCTCGCAGCCAGGGCCAGACCAACGGGCAGTCGCGCCGCGGCAACCCGACCAGCTACACCAGCGAGACCCCCAGCGGGTCGCCCACCGGCGGCGGCCAGCGTCGTCGCTCCGGCGGCGGCCAGGGTGGCGGTCAGCAGGGCGGCTCCGGCGGTCAGGGCGGCGGCGGCAACCGTCGTCGTCGCGGCGGTCAGGGCGGCGGCCAGGGCGGCGGCCAGGGCGGCCAGTCCCGCAGCGGCGGCCACAGCGCCGCGTCGTTCAGCCGCGGTCGCTGACCGGCGTACTCGCCACTGAGTCTGCGAGAGACTCAACGTGCATCCCGGGCGTGTCGCGCGCCCGGCCCTGAAGCACCCGTACTGGCCCGTGAGTCTCTGGGAGACTCACGGGCCAGTACGTCGTTGCGCGGCCTCCACCGGCACCGTCGGCGAGTCGGGCGACGCCGTCACGGAATGCCGCGCGGCCCACGCTGGTTCATCCTTCAACCAACCAGGAGGGCGGGACCGATGCCTGACTTCGACTTCTCCGTGCTCGGCACGCGTGAGCACCCCACGCTGGGCCTCGACACGTTCGGCGACGCACCGCTCGACGGCGCGCCGGCGAACCACGCCGAGACGCTGCGGCAGACGGTTGCGGAGGCGGTGCTCGCGGACCGCGTCGGCGTGGACTACGTCGGACTGGGCGAGCACCACCGCCCCGACTACGCCATCTCGGCGCCCGACGTCGTGCTCGCGGCGATCGCCGGGCAGACCGAGCGGATCCGGCTCGGCACCGGCGTCACCGTGCTGTCCTCCGACGACCCGATCCGGGTCTACCAGCGCTTCGCCACCCTCGACGCGGTGAGCAGCGGTCGCGCGGAGGTGCAGCTGGGCCGCGGGTCGTTCGTCGAGTCGTTCGGCCTCTTCGGGCTGGAGCTGTCCGACTACGACCGGCTGTTCGCCGAGAAGCTCGACCTCTTCGCCGCGCTCCAGGACGAGGGTCCCGTGTCGTGGGAGGGCACCGTCCGCCCGCCGCTGGTGGACCAGCGGGTCTACCCGACGACGGCCGCGGGCCGCCTGCCCGCCTGGATCGGCGTCGGAGGCACCCCGCAGTCGGTGGTGCGTGCCGCGCAGTACGGCATGCCGCTGATGCTGGCCGTCATCGGCGGCTCGCCGGCGGGCTTCGTCCAGCTCGCCGACCTCTACCGTGAGGCGCTCGGCCGGCTGGAGCTGCCCGAGCTCCCGATCGGCATGCACTCCCCGGGCCACGTGGCGGCCACCGACGAGGAGGCCCGCGAGCAGCTCTACCCGAACCAGGCCGAGCTCTACACCCGCATCGGACGCGAACGCGGCTGGCCGCCGTACTCCCGCATCCAGTTCGAGCAGGCGGCCTCGCGGGAGGGCGCGCTGTTCGTCGGATCCCCGGAGACGGTCGCGCAGAAGATCGCGTGGGCGGCACGCACCCTGGGCCTGAGCCGCTTCCAGCTGAAGTACTCCGTCGGCTCGCTCCCGCACGACCAGAGGATGGAGTCCGTGCGCCTCTACGGCGAGGAAGTCATCCCGCGGGTCCGCGAGCTCCTGCGGGCGGGAGCGGGCTCCTAGAGGCGCCCTCCTAGGCTGACTCGCATGCGCTCCTGGATCCAGCGATCGCTGTGGGACGTCGTCCCGCGCGACCAACGAGACACCCCCACGGCCTTCCGTCGACGCCAGGTGGTCGCGGCGGTCGTCGTCCTCGTCGGCGCGGGTGTCCTCGGCTGGTCGCTGCGGCTCGAGCCGGGCGGCAACCTCTTCTACGTCGCGGCCGTCGTGCTGGCCGGCGTCTGGGCGGCCGGTGCCTTCCTGTCCGGCCGCCTCCACCTCGGTCGCATCGCCGGCGAGGGCGAGGTGTTCATCCGGCCGATCCTGGCGCCGATCATGCTCGGCCTGCTGATGGTCGGGGTCTTCGTCCTCGGCGCGCTCGTCGTACGCGAGATCGAGCCGCTGGCGGACTACGTGCGCAGCGTGCTGGAGTACGCCGACCAGGGCTCGCTGGTCCTGCTCGCCGCGATCACCTTCGTCAACGGCATCGCGGAGGAGCTGTTCTTCCGCGGCGCGATGTACGCCGCGATCCCGCGCCACCCGGTGCTCTGGACGACGATCGCCTACGTCGTGGCCACGCTCGCGACCGGCAACGTGATGCTCGCCTTCGCCGCGATCCTGCTCGGCACGGTCTGCGGCCTCGAGCGGCGGGCCAGCGGTGGCATCCTCGCCCCGATCCTGACCCACATCACGTGGTCGCTGTCGATGCTGTTCCTGCTGCCGCTACTTTTCTGAGGTCTCGCGCTCGGCCAGTGCGCGACGTACGGACTCGCGGTAGGACAGCGGCTCTCCGGGCACGACGTCGCGGATCGAGGTGTCCTTGACGACCACCTCGTGCGACATCGAGTCGATGAGGTTGCGCCCGGTCGTGGCGTCGACGTCCGTGACGAGCGCCAGCCAGTACGACGACAGGCGCGGCGTCAGCACCGGGACCGTGACGATCGGGATGGTGCGGCCGTTCATCGACTCGGCGGCCACCCGCATCATCTCGAGGTAGGTCAGCTGCTCGGTGCCGCCGATCTCGAAGACCCGCCCCATCGCCTGCTCCTCGTCGACGACGCCGACGATGTAGCGGACGACGTCGTCGAGCGCGATCGGCTGGGTGCGGGTGTGGACCCACTTGGGCACGACCATCGCCGGGAGGTTCTTCACCAGCTGCCGCGTGATCTCCCACGAGATGCCGCCGTGCCCGACCACGATCGCGGCGCGCAGCACCGTCACCGGTACGCCGTCCTGGCCGAGGAGGTGCTCGACCTCGCGTCGTGAGCGCAGGTGGGCGGAGAGGTCCTCGTCGTCGTCGCCGAGACCGCCCATGTAGACGATCTGCCTCACCCCGGCAGCGGCTGCTGCGGCGCTGAAGTTGCGCGCGGCCTGCGCGTCCTTGCGCTCGAAGTCCGGGTCGTCGAGGGAGTGGACGAGATAGACCGCGACGTCGGCCCCGGCCAGTGCGGCCTCGAGCGACGCGGGGTCGGAGACGTCCGCACCGACCGGCTCGCCCGGACCGTCGTACGACTCCGGGCGCCGCGTCATCGCCCGGACGTCGTGCCCGGCGTCGAGCAGGGCGGGGACGAGGCGGCGGCCGATGAAGCCGGTGGCGCCGGTGACGAGGACGGTCGACATGTCCCTACTCTGCCAGCCGCGCCCGCATCGATGCCTCAGACCTGCGCGGGGGTGCGGCCCCGGCGCGCGTCGATGCGCGCCATGGCCGGGGTCGCGGTGATCCCGTGCAGGAGCACCGAGACGATGACGGTGAAGGCGACCGTCGACCAGAGCCACGGCTCGTCGGGGACGTGCTCGTGGCTCGTCGCGTAGGCCAGGTAGTAGAGCGAGCCGACGCCACGGACGCCGAAGAAGGCGACCGCGACCATCTCGCCGCGGTCGAGCCCGCCGTCCTTCTCACCGTCGCGGGCCCGTAGCGCCAGCGCGAGGTAGCCGGTGACGGGGCGCACCACCAGCACGAGCGCCAGGGCGACGGCGACGCCGCGCCAGTCCAGGTGCTCGAGCAGGCCCTGCGTCATCGCCATGCCCAGGACGAGCAGCACCAGCAGCGTCATCAGCCGCTCGAGGCGCTCGACGAGACCGTGCATCGCCCGGTGGTAGGAGTGGTTGCGCTCGGAGTCGCGCAGCCGGATCGCGCACACGAAGACCGCGAGGAAGCCGTAGCCGCCCAACAGCTCCGCGGCGCCGTACGACGCCAGCAGTGCGGCCAGCGCGAGCAGGGGCTCACCGACCTCGGCCAGGCGCAGGGTGTCGGCCCGCGCGTGGAAGGCCTGGCGGCCGAGGAGCCAGCCGACGACGACGCCGACCGCGACGCCGATGACGATCTTGCCGACGACGTACCAGCCCACCCACTCGACCGCGTCGGCGAGCCCGAACCCACCCGCCAGCAGCAGGAGGGCGAGGTGCACGAACGGAAAGGCGAGCCCGTCGTTCATCCCGGCCTCCGCGGTGAGCGCGAAGCGGATGTCGTCGTCCTCGTCGGGCGCCTCGGTCGGGTCCTCGCCCTCGGGCCGGTCGACGTCCTCGGTGAGCGGCTCGCCCACCTGGACGTCCGAGGCCAGCACGGGGTCGGTCGGCGCGAGCGTGGCGCCGAGGAGCAGGGCGACGGCCGGCGCCAGGCCGGCCACCCACCACCCGAGCAGCATGGTGCCGGCGATCGTGAGCGGCATGGTGATGAGCAGCAGCCGCCACACCGGTGACCAGGTCCGCCAGGACGTCCACGACCTCGCCTCGAGCACCCGGTCGATGGCCAGGCCGACGCCCATGAGCGAGACCAGCACCGTGAACTCGGTGACGTGCGTGACGAGGTCGCGGTGGTCCTGCGGATCGAGGCTCATCTCGTCGACCATCGGCAACAGGCCGAAGGCCATGCCGACGCCCACCAGCACCATCGGCGGGGAGAGGGCGATCCGGCGCGTGGCGTGGGGCAGCACGATGGCGAGCAGGAGCGACCCCCCGAGCAGGAAGTAGACCGCACCCCCTGTCATCGCGCGCGCCTGCCGTCGTACGCCGCCTGGCTGTCGTCGATCGCCTGCTCGTAGGCGGTGACGAGGCCGGCGATCGTCAGCGGCTTGAGGCGGTGGATGAACTCGCGCAGCTGCTCGGCGGTGTAGCCCGCCTCGCGGAACTGCGGCCACACCTTGGTGCGCACGATCTCGGAGAGCTCCTCGGCGACCTGGCGGCCGTGCTCGGCGTAGACCTCCGCGACCGCCTGCGCGGCATCGGGGGAGATGCCCATGCCCGACAGGCCGCCCGGCACGTCGACGTCGCGGTCGCCGGTGACGGGCGCGAGCAGGGAGAGGTGGCGGGCGATGTCGGACGGCGTGGCGGTGTCGGGGATCTGCTCGACGTACTTCTCGATCGCCGACAGCGTGAAGCCGTGGCCCTGCAGCTCGCGGACCAGCTCGAGGCGGGCGACGTGGTCGGGCCCGTAGTAGCCGGAGCGGCCGCGTCGTACGGGGGAGGGGACCAGGCCGCGCGAGGCGTAGAACCGCACGTTGCGTGCGCTGACGCCGGTGCGCTCGGTCAGCTCGTCCAGGGTCAGCAGCTCGTCGTCGTGCCCGGGATGCAGCTCGGTCTCCACCGGACCATCCTCTCCTCAGCAGCCCCTCCCGCTGGAGACCCCGTCGGGTGGGTGACGCGCGCCACACCTGTTGGACTGTGACAGTAATGGTGTCACAATCAGCCACATGGCAGAAGCATTCGTCTACGACCACATCCGCACACCTCGCGGCCGCGGCAAGGCCGTCGGCTCGCTGCACGAGGTGAAGCCGGTGGACCTGGTCGTCGGACTCCTCGACGAGCTCAAGACCCGCAACCCCACGCTCGACCCGGCCCGCGTCGACGACGTCGTGCTCGGCGTCGTGACCCCCATCGGTGACCAGGGCGGCGACATCGCCAAGACCGCTGCACTCAAGGCCGGCTACCCCGAGACCGTCGCCGGCGTGCAGCTCAACCGCTTCTGCGCCTCGGGCCTCGAGGCGGTCAACCAGGCCGCCCAGCGCGTGCGCTCGGGGTTCGAGGACCTCGTCATCGCCGGCGGCGTCGAGTCGATGAGCCGCGTGCCGATGGGCAGCGACGGCGGCGCCTGGGCGATGGACCCGGCCACCGCCCTCCAGACCGGCTTCGTGCCGCAGGGCATCGGCGCCGACCTGATCGCGACGATCGAGGGCTGGAACCGGGAGGACGTCGACGCCTACGCCGCCGAGTCGCACCACCGCGCCGCCAAGGCGTGGGCCAACGGCTACTTCGACGGCGCCGTCATCCCGGTCAAGGACCTCAGCGGCGTGACCGTCCTCGACCGCGACGAGACCGTCCGTCCCGACACGTCCGTCGAGGGCCTCGCCGGGCTCAAGCCGTCGTTCGCCCAGATCGGTCGCGACGCGGGCTTCGACGACGTGGCGCTCGAGAAGTACCACTGGATCCCCGCGATCGACCACGTCCACCACGCCGGCAACTCGTCGGGCATCGTCGACGGCGCGGCCGTGATGGCGATCGGCACCGAGGAGGTCGGTACGTCGCTGGGCCTGACGCCGCGGGCGCGGATCATCTCGACCGCCGTCTCGGGCGCCGACCCGACGATCATGCTCACCGGCCCCGCCCCCGCCGCGCGCAAGGCGCTCGCCCGCGCCGGCCTCGAGGTCGAGGACATCGACCTGTGGGAGATCAACGAGGCCTTCGCCGCCGTCGCGATGCGCTTCATGCGCGACATGGGCATCAGCCACGACGTCACCAACGTCAACGGCGGCGCCATCGCCATGGGCCACCCGCTCGGCGCCACCGGCGCGATGATCCTCGGCACCCTCGTCGACGAGCTCGCCCGGCGGGACCAGAAGCGCGGCCTCGCCACGCTCTGCGTCGGCGGCGGCATGGGGATCGCGACCGTGGTGGAGATGGTGTGAGGCGCGCAGCGCCGAAACCAGCTCCGACACCGTCATCGGTGGTCGAGTGGCGCCCACGGCTGAGGGACGAAGCCGTGATGGCGCTGTATCGAGACCCGATCCACTGACAAGCAACCCCTACCGAGTGCCAGGTCTCGATACGGACCTCGTTCCTCGGCCCTACTCGACCAGCGAGAGAACATGACCGACACCAGCACCCAGACCGCCGTCCGCTACGACCGCGACAGCGACGGCATCGTCACCCTGACGCTCGACGACCCGACGGCCAGCGCCAACACGATGAACGAGCTCTACCAGTCATCGATGGAGGCCGCCGTCCAGCGGCTGCACGACGAGCAGGACGACGTCTCCGGCGTCGTGCTGACCAGCGCCAAGAAGACCTTCTTCGCCGGCGGCGACCTGAAGAGCATGATGACGGCGACGCCCGACGACGCCGAGGAGATCTTCGCGATGGGCGAGGCCGTCAAGGCCAGCCTCCGCCGCCTCGAGACCTTCCCCCGTCCCGTCGTGGCCGCCATCAACGGCGCCGCGCTGGGCGGCGGCCTCGAGATCGCGCTGGCGGCCAACCGCCGGATCGCCGTCGACGACCGCTCGGTGAAGATCGGGCTGCCCGAGGCCACGCTCGGCCTGCTCCCCGGCGGCGGCGGCGTCACCCGCGTCGTACGCATGCTCGGGCTCCAGTCCGCGCTGATGGACGTCCTCATGCCGGGCACCCAGTTCGACCCGCAGGGCGCGCTGGCCAAGGGCCTCGTCGACGCCGTCGTGCCGACCCGCGAGGAGCTCGTCCCTGCCGCGAAGGCGTGGATCGTCGAGCACCGCGACGACGAGGACGCGGCGAAGAACCCCTGGGACCGCGCGGGCTACAAGATGCCCGGCGGCACCCCGAGGACGCCCGCACTCGCCCAGTTCCTGCCGGCCTTCCCGGCCCTGCTCCGCAAGCAGACCAAGGGCGCCGTCTACCCCGCGCCGCGCGCCATCATGAGCGCCGCGGTCGAGGGCGCACAGGTGGACTTCGACACCGCGTCGCGCATCGAGAGCCGCTACTTCACCAACCTGGTCGTCAGCCAGCAGGCCAAGAACATGATCCAGGCCTTCTTCTTCGACCTCCAGGCGATCAACTCCGGCTCGCTGCGTCCGCAGGGCATCGAGCGCTGGCAGGCGACGAAGGTGGCGGTCCTCGGCGCCGGGATGATGGGCGCCGGCATCGCCTACTCCTGCGCCCGCGCCGGCATGCAGGTCGTCCTCAAGGACGTCTCGCTCGAGGCGGCCGAGAAGGGCAAGGCCTACACCGCCAAGCTCAACGCCAAGGGCGTCGAGCGCGGGAAGATCACGCAGGACAAGGCTGACGAGCTCCTCGGCCGCATCACGCCCACCGGTGACGCGGCCGACCTGGCCGGCTGCGACCTCGTCATCGAGGCCGTCTTCGAGGACCCGTCCCTCAAGGCGAAGGTCTTCGCCGAGGTGGCGCCGTACGTCGACGACGACGCGCTGCTGTGCTCCAACACCTCGACGCTGCCGATCACCGAGCTCGCGACGGGTGTCGACCGCCCGGCGGACTTCATCGGGCTGCACTTCTTCAGCCCGGTCGACAAGATGCCGCTGGTCGAGATCATCCGCGGCAAGGAGACCTCCGACGCCGCGCTGGCGAAGGCGTACGACGTCGTGCAGCAGATCCGCAAGACGCCGATCGTCGTCAACGACTCGCGCGGCTTCTACACCTCGCGCGTCATCGGCACCCAGATCAACGAGGGCCTGGCGATGCTCGCCGAGGGCGTCCACCCGGTCTCGCTGGAGCGCGCCGCGACGTCGGCCGGCTTCCCGGTCGGGCCGCTGCAGATCAGCGACGAGCTGAACATGGAGCTGATGAAGAAGATCCGCGTCGCCAACGAGGCGGCCTGGAAGGCGGCAGGCAGGGACGTCGCCGCCGACCCGTCGACCGCGGTCGTCGAGACGATGATCGGCCTCGGCCGGCCCTCGCGGCTCAAGGGCGCGGGCTTCTACGACTACGACGGCGACGGACGTCGTACGACGCTGTGGCCCGGGCTCGCCGAGCACTTCCCGGTCGCGGAGCAGCAGCCGCCGATCCGCGACGTGCGCGACCGGATGCTGTTCATCGAGGCGCTCGAGACGGCGAAGTGCTTCGAGGAGGGTGTGATCACCTCGGCCGCCGCGGCCAACATCGGCTCGATCATGGGCATCGGCTTCCCGGCGCTCACCGGTGGAGCGGCGCAGTTCATGACCGGCTGGCAGGCGCTCGACGAGACCGGCCACGGTGCCGGCCCGGTGGGCCTGCAGGCCTTCCTCGACCGTGCCGACGAGCTCGCCGAGGCGTACGGCGAGCGCTTCCGGCCGACGGCGTACCTCCGCGACCTCGCGGCGAAGGGCGAGACCTTCCCCGCCTGACCCGGAGGTCGAGTCGGCGCAGCCTGATCAGGATGCGCCGACTCGACGCGTTTCCGGGGCGAGGATGCGCCGACTCGGCGAGAATCGTGCGGTGAGCCAGACCCCCGTCGTCGTCGTCCGCGACCTGCACGTCCGTTTCGGCGACGTCGAGGCCGTCTCCGGCGTCGACCTGACCGCCGACAGCGGCCGCGCCACGGCCCTCCTCGGGCGCAACGGCGCCGGCAAGTCGACGACCATGAAGGTGCTCGCCGCGGTGGTGCCGCCCACCTCCGGTGTGGTCACCGTCGCCGGCCACGACGCCGCCACCGACGCCCTCGGCGTCAAGCGCGCCGTCGGCTACTGCCCCGACGTCGGCGGCCTGGTCCCGCGGGCCACGCCGTGGGAGCACCTGCAGCTCAGCGCGCGCCTGCGGCGGATGGACGACTGGGAGGAGCGCGGACGCGACCTCCTCGAGCGCTTCGAGCTCGGCGACGTCGCACACCGGGTGGTCGGTGGCTTCAGCCACGGCATGAGCCGCCGCCTCAGTGTGGTGCTCGCGGCCCTCCACGAGCCGGACGTGCTGCTGCTCGACGAGCCCTTCGACGGCGTCGACCCGCTCGGCGTCGAGGCGACCCTGGAGGTCGTCGCCGACGCCCGCGCCCGCGGCGCCTGCGTCCTGCTCTCCACCCACCTGCGCGACCTCGCGCTCGAGGCCTGCGGCGAGGCGGTCGTGCTGCGTGGCGGCAACCGCGTCGCCGCCATGCAGGCCGGCGACCTCACCGGCGAGGCCTACCGTGCCCTCCTCGACTGAGCCCGCACGCGCGAGCGGCGGCTGGGGGGACGCGCTGCGCGACGCCGGTCACCTCGTCGCGTTCCGCGCCCGGACCGTACGCCGTCGCGGTGCTGCGTTCCTCGGGGCCGGCGGGGTGCTGCTGCTGACGGTCCTCTTCGCCGTCGGTCCCGCCGACGTCGATGCCGGCGGGGCGTTGGGCGACGTGCTCGACACCCTCGTCGACGCCCTGCGCGGCAACATCGGTGCGGCCATGGCGGGAACGCTGCTGCTGTCCGTCGTGTCGTCGACGAGCTCGGGGGGAGGCCGCGAGCTGCTCTCGCGCAGCGAGGCCTCCATCCACCCGCTCAGCCCGCGCACGGAGCACCTGGGTGCCCTCGCCCTCGCCCCGCTCAACCTCGCCTGGATCATCCAGGTCTGGGGACTGCTGGCCGTCGTCGCGCTCGTCACGCCCGGTGCCGCACGTCTGGGCGCCCAGGTGGTGGTCGTGACGTGGGTGCTCGCGGCGACCGCGCTGGGCCAGGTCGTCGGCTGGACGGTCGAGGGCGTACGACGGACCCCGCACGGCGTGCTCACCGTTCGGGTCGCGGGCATCGCGCTCGCGCTCGTCGTCGTCGCCCTGCACCTGACCGGGCGACTGCGACCGGTCGTCGAGGCGCTGCCGACGACGTGGCTCGCCGAGGCCATGCAGGACGACCGCTGGCCCCTTGCGGCCCTCGGTCTGGTCGCTGTCGCCGTTCTTGCCGTCGCCGTGGGGGGCGTTCCCGCGTCCTGGGCGCTCGGGCTGCCGCCGCGCGAGGAGCTGCGGGTGCAGTCGGGTGTGCACGAGGCGCGCCCCGTGCCCGAGCCGCGCTGGGGCTCCGCCGACCGCGCCCTCCTGCGCCGTCTCGACCGCGGGTCGGTGTGGCGATCGGTCGGCATGCGCCGCGGGCTGATGGTCCTCGGGATCGGCCCCGGTCTCGTCGCGCTCGTCGCCGGACTCGAGTGGGGGACCGTGCTGCTGCTCCCCGGCCTGACCGCGAGCGGCGCAGCGCTGCTCTTCGGTGTCAACGCCTGGTGCCTGGACGGCAAGGGCATGATCTGGCGCGAGACCCTTCCGGTGTCCTCGGCCGACGTGTTCGACGTACGCGCCCTCGTGGTCGCCGAGTGCATGGCGGCCGTGTCGGGGGTGACCGTCGTGCTCGCGCTGCTGCGCAACGGCCTGCCGCCGCTCGTGACCGGCGTCGCCGTCGCGTCGTGCTGGCTGGTCGTCCTCGTGCAGGTGCTGGCGATCGTGATGACCTGGTCGGTCCGGTCGCCGTACTCCGCCGACCTGTCCTCGCCCCGCGCGACGCCCGCGCCGCACGCCGCGATGGCCGGCTACGCCGGGCGCCTCTCGCTCATCACCACGCTGACCGCGATGCTCTTCACCGCCCTCGCCGCGCTGCCGTGGGCCTGGGCGCCCGCCGTGGCGGCCGTGCCCTTCCTCGCCTGGTCGACCCGTCGCCTCCTCCGCGCCCGCCGTCGCTGGCTGGACGGGGACGAGCGCGCACGGGTCGTGCTCACCGTCGCCGCCGTGTGAGGTCTGGCCTGGGTCTGGTCTGTCTCTGGTCGGTTTCCCCGCTCGAGCGGGGAAACCGACTCCTGGAGGCCGTTGCAACGGCCTCCAGGTGACGGACTTCCCCTACAAGTCGCGGATGAGCGGCCTCAGGACTGCGGGAGCCGCCGGTTGATGTCCTCGCTCATCCGCGTGATCGCGACGTAGAACTCGCACATCATGCGGAAGAAGCACAGGTAGAGCAGCCCGCCGAGGGGACTGACGATCAGCGTGACGATGCCGACGCCCGGGTTGTCGCCGAAGAAGCCGCTGACGGCGAAGAACAGCGTGCCGAGCCCGATCGCGATCAGGCCGATGATGTAGACGACCTTGATGATCATGGGCGTCACGAACGTCGTGAAGCTCATGTCGAACAGGGCGCCGAAGAACCCCTTCGTGCTCGGCTGCCCCACGGGCGGCCCGCCGCCGCCGTACGGCCCACCCCCGCCGCCGTAGGAGCCGCCGCCGTAGGAGCCTCCGCCGGGGTAGGAGCTCCCGCCGTAGGACCCGCTGGGTGGCGAGGAGGGCGTCTGGCCGTAGGGGACGGTGGGCTGGTCGCCGTACGGGTTCTGCGGGTCGGGTTGCGACATGGATCCTCCTGGGCTGGGTGGGGTGCGGTGGCTTCCTGCCCCGAAGCGCGGCGGTCAAACGCCAGGAAGGGTGACGATCGTGATCGCCTGCCGCTGCTGACCGCGGCGGTCGTCGGGCTCACCGCCCGCTCGCGGCTGCCCCTGGTCCCCCGGTGAGGCCGGTTGAGGCAGGGCAGGGCGGGGGAGGGCAGCGGGTCAGCGGGTGACGGACACCCGGGCGGACCGGGTGCGGCCGTCGAGGGCGCGTACGACGACCCGGCGGAGGTCGCCGAGCGAGCGGGTCGCCGCCCGCTCCGCGCGACGTGGTGCCGGCGGGGCCACGACCGCGTCGCGGAGGGCGGCCGCCTGCGCCTCGAACCACCCCGTGATCTCGGCGAGGGCCGGGTCGGGAAGTGGCCCCACCGCGTCGACCTGCGCGACGACCTGGAACGCCGCCGTCGCGGTGACGCAGGTGGCGCACGAGGCGCCGACGGACAGCGCGCGGTTGGTCGGCCGCGCCCGGGTGCCCGGCCCGATCACGATGACCTGCACCGCGAGCGCCGTCGCCCGGCAGTCCCAGCAGTCCTGGGTCCAGGCCGACGCGACGTTGTCGAAGCGCGCCGCGGCGGGGCCGGGCACGTAGATCACCTGCAGCACCGCGCTCTCCCCGCGGCAGCCATGGCAGGTGGTCACGGTGGTCGCCATCACATCGGCCTTCAGGTCGCCCTCGCGGACCACGACCTCGTCGACGACGACGTCGCGGTCGTCGCGGCGCTGGTCGCTCGGCTGGGCGCTGGCGACGAGGTCGAGGTGGCGGCGCTCGTCGACCGGCCCCCGCGCGGTCGCCTCGGCGGCGCCGGCCAGCAGCAGCGTCGCCACGACTGCGTGGGCGAGCACGGCGCGCGCGGTCATGCCTGGTCCTCGACGACGAAGTTGTCCGCGACCGCGGCCGCGATGTCGACCAGCGCGTCGCGCGTACGACGGTGCAGCGCGGACATGTCGGTCAGCGCGCCGGGCTCGAGGGCGTCGTCCCACGGGACGGTGACGACGCGGGCGCACCTCTTCTCGAAGTGCCGTCTCATCGGCTCGGGCGGCTCGCTCCCGCGCCTCTCCGCGTTGACCACCACGACCGTCCGGGCGACGAGGTCGTCGAACCCGTGCTGGTCCATCCAGTCCAGCGTCAGCGCCCCGGCCCGCCCGCCGTCCAGCCCGGCCCGCACCACCAGCACGACCTGGTCGGCCTCGGTCAGCAGGCCCTGGTTGGCGCTGTCGAGGATGCCGGTGCCGGTGTCGAGCAGGATCAGGTTGTAGAAGCGGTCGAGCAGCCCGATCAGCCGGTGGTAGTCGTCGCGCGCCAGTGCCATCCCGATGCCGGGGTCGTCGTCGGAGGCGAGCACCTCGAGCCGTGACTGGAGGCCTTGCGAGGTGTAGCGCCGCAGCGCGGCGTACGTCGTGATCCGGTCGAGGTCGCGCAGCACGTCGGTCACGGTGCGGTCGTGCGGCGGCGCCACCCGGTGGGCGAGGTTGCCCGCGTCGGGGTTGGCGTCCACGGCGATCACGCGGTCGCCGCGCAGCAGCGCGAAGGTGCTGCCCAGGGCGAGCGTGATCGTGGTCTTCCCGACGCCGCCCTTGCGGCTCATCACCACCACCCGGCGGGAGCCGTCGATCGGCGTGCGCAGCCGGCACTCGAGCTCGCGGCGGCGCTGCTCCGGGAGGCTCGGCCCGGGGTTGAGCACGTGGCCGCTGCCGCGGTAGACCGCGCCGCGCCAGCCCTGCGTCGGGACCGGCGCCGGAGCGGCGTACATCACCTCGTCGGTGAAGTCGGCGGCGGAGACGACCCGGGGCGGGTCGGGCGCGACGCTCGGCTCGTACGTCTCCTGCGGGCGCGCCGCGAGCCTGCTCCGCACCAGCAGGACCAGGCTCACCGCGACCCGCCACAGCGCCAGCACGACGCCCAGGATCGGCAGCAGCAGCAGGGCGATCGACACGACCGCCAGCGCCATCGCCGCCCAGTCGCGTCGCTCCCAGGCAAGGTCGAAGACCAGCTGCTGCAACCGGACTCCGTCGCGGCCACGTTCGAGGAACTCCGGCAGGTACCAGATCGCCCAGGCGAACGCGCCGATCAGCAGCGGGACGACGACGACCACCCAGCCGGTCACGAAGCGGCGGGAGCGCGGACGCAGCTCGGTCACCCGCGGGTCGGTGGGGTGCCCCGGACGCAGGCTCCGCAGCACCGGACCGACGCGGGCGAACAGGTCGGGCACGCCGGCGAGGTCGGAGAGCACGTAGTAGCCGTCGAAGCGGACGACCGGGATGAGCTGCTGGAGCATCTGGAACTGCAGGACCAGCGCGGTCAGGAGGAGCACGCCGCTGCCGGTCGCGACGTACGCCGCCGCGAGCACCAGCACCGTGAGTGCGTTGAAGTGCAGCCCGCCGAGGTCGGTGCGCACCCGGCCGACCCGGCCGAGGCGGTAGGAGTCGGTCACGTCGGTGTAGAAGGCGGGGAAGACGAGGTACAGCCCGAAGCCGATCTCGCCCGGGGTCGCACCGCCGTAGCGGCAGGCGGCCGCGTGCCCGAGCTCGTGGACGATGGCCGCGGCCGTGAGCATGCCGTAGATCAGCAGGGCGATCGTCGGGGTGGCGAAGAGCTCCCCGATGGCGGCCCAGAAGTCGCCCCGCATCACGAGGACGACGTCCGCGACGACGAGCGCGGCGAGCACGAGCGCCACCAGCGGCGGCCAGAAGACCGGGACCAGGACGCGGGCCAGCTTGTCGACGATCCGGGCCGGCACCAGCGTGCCCTTGGCGGTCAGCACCAGGAGCGGCCGTGCCCGCACCGAACGCGTCGGTTCGGGCGACTCGTCGGGGACCACCAGCCCGAGCGGCTCGAGCCGGGTGGTGACCAGGTGGGCCAGGCCGTCGACGCTCAACGTCCGGCCGTACGCCGCGCTCACGTCGTCGGCCACCTGCTCGGCCGGGCGGGGTGGCTCGACGGCGCGCACCACCAGGTGGAGCAGCTCGGACAGCTGCACCACCTGGTCGTCCACCCGCCGCACCAGGAAGGTCGGGTCCTTGAGGCCGGATCCCTGGACGGGGCCCAGGAACTCCAGGCCGCGCGCCTGCCGCCACCGCTGCCCGGTGGCGGGTGGTGGCGTGGTCGTCCGGTGGTCTGCGGTCGTCAGGTTCATCGCTCTGGGTGCTCTGTCTGCTCTGTGCTCCGGATGTGGATCGGGTGACAGCGGCGGGTGCGCCAGAGCCAACGCACCCGCCGCCGGGTCTCACGGCATGTGCATCTGCACCGAGGCGAGGTACTGCAACGCCAGTGCATTGGCCTGGGAACCGATCGTGGCCGCGTTGACGGCGAGGGCGAGGTTGACGCCCACGACGTTGGTGACGTTCACGCACGCGAACTGGCAGCTCAACGTCTCCCGTCGGGGCAGCGGCGTGGCCGTCTCGGCATCGAGGTCGGCCATGGCGAGCTCGGGTCGGACCATGCCGGTTCACCTCCTCTCGTGCTGGTCGGGAACGGAGGACCATGACCCTCGCGTGGCCTCCCCCTCCGCAGGGAGGCCACGCGCGGTCGTCAGCCCTGGTAGACCGTGATCGCCTGCCACGCTCCGCTGTTCGCGGAGGAGTAGAAGGTCGCGGCGTTGAGAGCCATGGACGAGTTGTTCGCCACGAGGTTGGCGAAGTTGGTGTTGCCGAAGGTCAGCGTCTCCCGGGTCGGAAGAAGCTCCGTGCGCTCGGTGTCGAGCTCGGCGAATGACAGTTCCCGCATGATGTTCACCTCCCCTCTGGGTGCGGTTGGTCTGGCGGGGACATCGGACACGACCTCGCGTGACTCCTGCGTGACCGCGCCGTACCACCGAGGACCAGCCGGGTCCTGGACCGTGACCGGTCCAGACGTCGACCCCAATCGTGGGGAGATCCGCGTCGGCCGCTCGCCCGTAGGGGTGGAAGCGCGTCAGGCTGCCCGCACGGGATGACCGCGCCTCAGACGCGAGGCGCGGTGCTGGGGAGGGATGTCTCGGTGATCGACCATGCGGGAGACCAGTCGCGCCACCAGAGTCGCCACTAGCCGTGGCCTGAGCCTCCTCGGCGAGTGGCAGCTCGTCGTGGACGGCGACATCGTCGCGCTCGGCGGCCGCGAGCAGCGCCTGTGCGCGCTGCTCGCGCTCAGCGGCACGCGAGCCCGCGCGCAGGTCGCCGGCACGCTGTGGCCGGACAGCACCGACGCACGTGCGCTGGCCAGCCTCCGACGGGCGGTGGCACAGACCCACCAGCGCTGCGACGGGCTGCTCGCCGCCGACCGCACCAGCATCGGGCTCGCCGCCGACGTGGTGGTCGACGTCGACGCCCTCCGGGCGGCCGTGACCGAGCCGGTGGCCGAGCGGTCGCTGCTCGTCACGCTGGAGGGGGAGGAGCTGCTCCCCGGCTGGTACGACGCGTGGGTCGAGGAGCACCGCGACGACCTCAGGCGCCAGCGGGTCGACGCACTCGAGCGCCTCGCCGTTCGGGCGCTCGAGCAGGGCGACACCGGGCTCGCGGAGGACGCCGCGCGAGCCGTGGCCCGCCGCGAGCCGCTGCGGGAGTCGGCGAGCGCGCTGGTCATCCGCGCGCTCCTCGGACGTGACGACCGGGCCGGAGCCGTGCGCGAGCTCGAGCGCTACCGCGAGGTCGTCCACACCGAGCTCGGGGTGGTGCCGTCGCCCGCGCTGGTGAGGCTCGTCGAGGCCGCGCCGGTCGCTGTCACGGTCGCTGCGCGGGTCCCGACCACCGTCCGCGTCCCCGCCCCCGTCGCCGTCCCGGTCGCGGTCCCGGGATCAGTGGCGCGGCCCGCTCCTCCCGTGGCCGTGCCCGCCCCGCGGCGCGCCCCACCCCCCGGACCACCGCCCCCACCGATCTCCCTGTCCCCCACGGGGCCGGCCGGATCGTCCTGGCGGGCGACCGCCTCCCGGGTCGCGGTGGGGGCGGCACTCGTCCTGGCAGCGTCGCTGTCGATCGCCAACCTTGGCCCTGACCGCAAGCAGCCCGCCCCGGCTCCTGCGGGTGGTACCGCTGACCAGCCGACCGGATCGCCCGCCGAGTCGGGCGGGGACGGCCGGGCTCCGGCCGCCCGCGAGGTCCTGGTGCGTCCGGTCGCCGCCGTCGACGGAGCGGCGGCCTTCGTCGTCCGCGCCACCCAGCGCCCGGCCCGGGTCCGGTTCGAGGTCGCCGGACCGTCCGGCAACAGCGTCGTACGCAGCGTCGTCGTCCGCAGCCGCGACGGCAACCGGCTCGTCCTCGCCGGGCTCGACGGCGGCACCTACGAGTGGTCCGCGACCTCGCCCACGGCCGCGCCCGTCGCCGGCCAGGTCCGCGTCGCCGACGTCGAGGCTCCCGCGCTCGCCGCGGCAGGTGAGCCGAG